>CAVXPD010000017.1:0-239607 GCA_963763575.1 uncultured Acidimicrobiaceae bacterium | reverse complement strand
TCGTTTTCGCTGTAGTCGGGTTGATGTGGACCATCGGAATCCAACGGGGTGGCCTCTAGTCGTGACGTGGAACGAGGAGGATACTTCGCTCATTGGAACATCGGCTGCAGACCCGGTGGCAGGCGGGTATGTGCCCCAACCACTGGAGGTGCGAGTTGGCAGAAATCAACGGGTCCGAAGACGAAATGGTGTTGACCCACTTCATTGTGTCGGACGACGTCGAACGCTCCCGGCGGTTCTATACGGAAGTGCTCGGCGGCACGGTGGTCTTCGGCCCAGAGCCGACCAATGTCGCACTCGCCAACAGCTTCATCGTCATCAATGCCGGCGGGGGCCCGACTGACGACAAGCCGACAGTGATCCTGGAGACGCCACGCGACCCCGACCGGGTCAGCAGCTTTCTCAATATCCGGGTCACGGACATCTACGCCAAGTATGAGGAGCTGAGTGCTCGGGGAGCTGAATTCCTGACGCCCCCCAAGCAGCACAAGTATGAGATTCGTTGCTACATCCGCGATCCCGACGGCTATCTAATCGAATTGGGACAAACCACCGACCCGGAAGGGGACTGGTCGCCGTTTTCGGGGTCTGACTCGAAGTCATAAGGCCAGCGGGTTCGGCAGGGGCTCGAACTCACCTTCACGCTGCTGAGGTCGTTGGTTCGAGTCACGTAGCGCCCACTCCTTCATTCCTGATCGCCGGTTGATGCCGACGATTCGACACCGGCGTGATCGCCACCCGCCAGAAGCGGGAAGAAGTGGCCGGCAACACCCCTGAGGAAGCCGACGACCAATCGGGGCGTCAGTGCCGTTCCAGGGTCGTTGAGTTCAGCCGGGAGCTTCACCTCCATCTCCCTGGCCTTGGCAATGAGAGCTGGGCCCATGCCCTTGCCCAGAGTGCTCAGTCCCTTGCCGACCACCTCGGGGTCCATCGTCCACGCAGGCACGGGATGCGACTTGATGGTTGCCCAGGTCTTCGGGTCACGGGGGGTGGCGAGCGAGAAGACGTGATCGAACGTACGGGCCGAGGCATCCCGTCCGGTGAAGGCCTCACCGAGTCCCCAAGTCTTGCGCAGTGTGGCGATCAAGGACGTGTGTCTGTACTCCTCGTTGTACACCGATCCCGCCTCGACCCAGGGCGACACGATGACGGCGGGTACCCGGTACCCGGAGCGCTCGAACGTGAATCCGCACTCGCCGGGGGGTGTCGAGGGGTCGGGTGGCGGGACCGGTCCTGGAGGAACGTGATCGTAGGTGCCTCCGGGTTCGTCCCAACCGATCAAGAGTGCGGTGTTCCAGACGTTGGCACCGGTCTCCGAGGTGGCTGACCGGTAGGCGTTGAACACCCGCTCCAAGAATGCCTCGCCTGACAAGTGTCGACGATGGGTTGTCGACCTCGATGTCCACTTTGTCCGAGAACGAGCGGCCCATCGCGGGGTGATAGTCACCGTGTCCGGCCATCATGTTCGGCTCGATCAGCGAGAAGTTCGGGAGAGTGCCTGCTGCGGCATCCCTCTGGAACTCGGCAAAGGGTACGAAATGGGTGGCCAGACGATCCTTCAACCGGGGAAAGTGGATCAACCCCGTGAACGACAGCGGCATTGGCTCCATGACGTAGACCTTCCAGGTCTTGCCGTGGGCCTCTAGCCGTTCAAAAATCGTCTCGGCGTCGTTCTTCGTGAACCATTTCCTGAGCGGACTGTTCACGACCGCACCCGACGAGGTGGCCGCAGTCCAGAACGAGCGGTTCATGAACGTCTGCGATGGGACCTCGCTGAACCAATGGTCGAAGACGCCAAAGTCCTGGGCGAGACCGTTCAGCACCGGGAGCTGTTCTGGGGTGTAGCCAGTCATGATGTGGGCGTACTCGTCGTAAGTGGGCTGGCGGCCGATCTCTCCGGTGAACGTCGAGATGTAGTCGGTCACGAACCCATCCATCGTCGGGCTCGCTCCCGGAGCAGGAGCATTCCACGGCTCCGAGGCTGCCTCTCCGATCTTGAATCGATTCTGGTCGTCGACGATGTTGAACAGCTGGGTGTTGGTGTGGAAGTACTCCTCGCCCGAGTCCGGATTGGGCGAGTCCATGTCGGTGGCGACTGTGTAGGGAACGGCCTTCCGGTCAGCGCCGTGCTCGGCCCAGATGGGGATCGGATTGCTCAGGTTCTTGCCGATCACTCCCTCGAAGGTCTTGCCATCCTCGGGGCCGTAGAGGTGTCCGAGGACATTGTCGAAAGAGCGGTTCTCGAAAAGCACCAACACGACGTGGTCGAGGGCGTGGGACGTATCGAGCATCGGCATCAGCTACGGCTCCTCACCTCACAGAACTCAGGCAGGAGGTGACGCTGGACTGTAGTCCTTGAAGTCTGACAGAGGTCGCCTCGGTCGTGCCCGAATGTCTCCGCGGGGGAGTGCTGCCGCCGTCGTCTGATGCCGCATTCGTGCCCATTTGCTGGTCGTCTTCCTCGGGTTCCTGGTGGGGGTCCCGCGAAGTAAGAGCTGACCTTGGTCATTGGCAGATAGTCGGTCGTGTGGGCTAAGAGGATCGTCGCTCCGGACAGGTCGAATTGTTCAGGGGTTTGTGGTGCGTGAGAACTCAGGGGGTGTCCCACAGTCATTCACGCCAGTAGGGACCTTGTCAGATTCAAGGCGCTGCTTCACGTCGAGCCACACAGCGACGGAGGACGAATACTTCGGACATCCGATGGCGTCCGTCACGTAACGGACGACGGCGCCCGGCTCGGCCCCTTCCGGTTGTAGAACGACAGTGTCGACGCTATATCGTCGCAGGAAGGCTCGGAGATCAGAGGTCGCGTGGCTTCGCGCGAGGAGCGAACTCTCCGAGCTACTTGCGTAGAACGCACCGTCGAACACTGCTTCGACAGAACTGGGGCTGAGAACGGCGGGGTTGGTCGTTCCAGAAGATCCCGTCGCGGAGGGGAACCACCCGTAACCTCCGACCAACTTGAAACGCATACCCGAAGCTGCTTGATCGAGCATGATGTTGTGTGGCGGCTCGTAGAAAAGGTCAGGACCTTTGTCGTCCGGGTATGGGTAGGCCAGGAGGACACTTCCCTTCGGAACCGAATCGATCGCAGACGTGGTGAAGAAGGAGGGAATGTCGGTCGAATCCGCTGGCTGAGTATGACTTGGCACCAACGGGAGGATGACCGCCGCGACGATCGCCGCAAGGATTCCAACCGTCGCCAGACGCCACCAATACGCCGGCAGATGGCTCGGTGCACGCCGTTTTGTCAATCGCTGCCGAAGTTCGTCAAGCCCTATCGCGAACATGACCGCAGTGAACAAACTGGTGTACAGAGCAAATCGGACAGCAGTCAAGCCCTTGAGCACTGGAAGGTGGGCGAAGAGCACGAACGGGAGCACCACCGGCGTTTGGTGCCCGTCGATCCAAAGGCGTGGGCCAAGCGAAAGGACGAACGCGATCACGGCCATCGCCCCTGCGAAGAGAATCGGTCTTCGGCTCCGGAGAAAGAGCGCGAAGCAGGCGAGGGCCGCGATCAGGGGTATCCCGATGTACTCCGCTGATGCATAGACAAAGTTCGTGTTTGCGAGCTTTGTCAGCCCATTCGAGCTGAGCCATTGCGACCCGGGTACGAAGGCACCATACAGATCGCTCGGGAACAACCCACTTGCTCCGAACCCCGGCGACCCGTGCGCGTTCTGGGGACCAAACACCATGTAGGCCGCTGGAGCCAGGAGAAGGACACCTCCGACCACCCCGCCGTACAGGAAGGCTCTCACCATGTAGCGCCAAGTGTCATGGAGATGACGATGATTGAGGAGGAGAAACAGTCCTGTTGCGATCACTCCGATGATGATCATGCTCGCCAGCACCTCTACTCCCAGAAAGAACTGGACGAAGCAGACAACTCCAAGAAGCATCCCGGCTGTCGATGGCCGCCATTTCTGACGTACCAGGATTTCGTGGAGAAGTAGGAAGAAGACCGGAGGTAGGGCCACGAATGTGAGAAACAGCAACCCGCTTGCGTAGGTCAGCATGTACGCTGAAAAGCCGTAGAGCAGTCCTCCGACGAAGGCGGCTGGCCACCAGGTCACCCATCTACGCAAAACGAAACACATTGAGGATGCTGATGCGGCAAACACGAAGCGCACCGCGATGTTCCATGACACAACGGGCCCAAAGATCTTGGTGATTGGTGTGAACAGCACAGCGATGCCCAACATCGGCCCTTGGAGGCCGAAATTCTGTCCGGCTGGATAGTTCTGCCACTGCGCCAACAAGACATCGTGGCCGTGAGTTAACGCAAACGCCGTCCACCCGAACCACCACACCTGCTGGATATCATCGGTCGAGACAGTTCCTGCCATGTGGCTCGCGCCTAAAGAGCCGAAATGCCCGAACACGAGCATTGCGAGGACCGCGTAGAGGCAGCAGCAAACCGCGCCGGGCCACCAGCGCTTCTTCACCTTGTGAGATTCGTGGTCGTCCGACACCGTTGTGGGCCGAGCGTCAACGACGACCCCGTTGGACACGGCAGTGCTCATCGCAGGCTTCCGCCCTCACTCGCGAGCGTTCGTGGGTTCCGAAGGAGACGCTCCGACACCACCTGACAGATCAGCATGAGACCATTGAGTACGCAATCATCGTTGGTTCTTCGAAATCGATCATGTCCGGGCGATTGCAAATGTGACGCCAGGCGCAAGGCCGGGCGCGAGCGCGCCGGCAGGACTCAGAGCTTCAGCGAACAGTTTCGAACCCCCTTAGCCATTGAATCGAAGTTGTTATTCCATCAGATTCCACGAGCTAACCGAAAGCGGCTCGAACCGGATCCACGCGGCTGAGGCCTTGGGGTCGAGTCCCGCAGCGCCCAGCAGTTCAGGGACCATTTTCTGGGGCAAGCTCACCGGGGTGTCATCCCAGGGCCGGTCTCCAGCATTGCCGCCGTGACCCCCTCCTTGAGAACGGCGACGAGTGATTGCTGCAACGTCAAGTCTTTGAAGTCAACCGGCCTAGAGCCGACGCGTGCGCAGGTCTGGAGTCCATTTGCAGCCCCAAGTCCGGGTCTATCGGGGACCTGTCAGTTCCGGACTGTCACGGAAATAGCCGGGCTCGTAGCCGTCGAACCACCGACCTCGGTGACCACGCTCTGGAGGGTATAGGTCCCGTTGGGTACGCCGGTGGTGTCACACAAGGCGATCCAGCCAAAGAAGGTCTCCACCGTTGTGCCCACGACCTGGTTGGACAGGGAACCACCGCTCACGACGAAATTAACGCCGGTGACCGTGCTTGGACCGCTCGCCGAAGCGTCGAGGACCGCGGAGGAGCCGGTCAACGTGCCGCCGCTTCCCGGGTCGAGGACGGCAGTTTGGAGTTGTTGACTTTCACTCTGACGCCCGAGCTGAAGGTCGTAGTTCCGGCGGCGTTCGAAGCCGCGGAGACCAAGACGTACGAGCCGTTGGGAACCGTTGTCGTATTCCACCGGCACAGCCATCCGAAGTGCTTTGGGGTGGTCGTGCAGATCACAGGCGCAGCGAACCCGAATGTGCCGCCGAAGAGCAGAAATCGGACGCTGGTGGCGTTCGACGCAAAAGCGTCGAGGACCGCGGAGCGCCCGGACAACGCGGCCCCGGCCGACGGGATGAGTACGCTCGTGGTCGGACGCACCAGTCCGGTTTCGTATGCTCCGATGTCACACGGCGTAGGGTCGCACCGTCCCGCGTTGATCGGGAGTGGAGCACGCTGAAGCGCTGGCGACGGCACCGATAGCGGGACTTGTGGGCTCCAGGGCGACGGTCTGGGTCGGGCCACCGTTGTTCTGGAGCCCGGATGGGTCCAAGAGCGGATTGGTGTCGGAAAGATCGTGCGCCGCCGACGAGAAGCCGCACGTCCCGTCATCGTCGAGGTTGTAGCCGACGTCGTCGGCGGTTCCCGACGAAGTACCACAGTCCTTGTCCAACGCTATTGGCGACGATGGTGGCGCCGATCGTGAGCGTTCCGCTGTTCAGGATGCCGCCGCCGCCCGTTGTCGGGGCAGGTGTATGGAGCGCATGGCGAGTAGTAGAAGTTGTTACCCGACAAGGTGCTGTTGGTCACGGTTGCGTTCCCTGACGTTGTCGATGGCGCCGCCGCGCTGTGAGTGAGAGCTGTTACCTGACAAGGTGCTGTTGGCGAGGGTCAGGGTTCCCGCGTATTGTAGATTGCACCGCCGCCGAAGGCGCCGCCGGCATTGCCCGACAGAGTGCTGTCAGTCACCGTGAGGTTCCCGCCGTTCTCGATGCCGCCGCCGTCGTACTGGTCGGCGTCGTTGTCCGACACGGTGCTGGTGGTGACGTTCAGGCTTCCGTCGTTGCCGATACCGCCTCCCGTCGGCATTGCACTGTTGTCGGAAACGGTGCTGTCGGTGATCGTCGCCGAGTTCATGGTGGCGATGCCGCCGTCACCGGATCGGCACGCCGCCGGTATTGCCCGACACCGTACTGCCGGGTGAGGGTCAAGGTCCCGGTGTTGGAGATGCCGCCCGTGCCCCCAGACTGATCGGTGCCGGCACCAGTGCTGCCGCCGTTGTTATCCGAGACCGTGCTGTCGGTCAGGGTGAGGGTATCCGCCGTTGCTGTAGTGCCGCCGCCAATGCCGTGCCGGTCGCTATTCCCGTACACAGTGCTGTCGGTCCAGTGTTACTGCTCCGCCGCTGTTCAAGATCCCGCCGCCGAACGGATACGCGTCGTTTTCCGACACGGTGGTGTTCGTCAGAGTCAAGGTCCCGTCGTTGTAGATGCCACCGCCTGATCGTCGGAACAAGACCACCAACGGGATCGCTGGCGCCGTTGTCCGACACGGTGCTGTTGGTGAGGTCAGAGTTCCGCTGTTGGGATGCCGCCACCGCCGGCACCGACATCGGCTATGCCAGAGCCGTCCTCGATGATGAGGCCGGAGATGGTGGCGACGGCACCGCTGTCGACGACGAAGACCTGACTCGAGTTGTCTCCGTTCACGGCGATACTGGCCGTGCCAGGTGCTTCGATGCTGAGATCCGTAGAAATCTCGATGTCTCCACTGGTGAGCGTGATTGTGGAGCAGGGGGGCGACAGCGCAAAGCCAACAGTGTCGCCAGACGCCGCGTCCGCGACCGCCTGGCGAAGCGATCCAGGCCCCGAATCGTTGCAATTCGTCACAACCTGAGTTGCCGCACTCGCCGTCGACGGGAAGACGTACACCCCGCCTAGCACGATGAGTCCCATCACGCAGACACTGACAAATGCGCTGCCTCGTGCCCGAATCGAAAGCCAACCTTTGGTCATCGCCACGTCCTTCGGACGAAGGGGAAACCGCCAACCGCCAACCGCCAACCGCCACCTGCGAAGCGGGACGGTAGAGGGAGGCAATGCGGGCGTCAACCCCAATTTTGGGGAGAATGTACGAGGATGCGGACCTGATGTGGCTCCCACCCGAGCCCGTTCCTTGGCCCGGGCGCCGCCCGCGGAATGGCACGAAACGCGGGGGCGCACGAGGCGGCGCCCGGGCCCGCAAGAACCGCCGCCAGTTCCTTGGGATGGTGGCAGCGATCTCGACTGAACGAAGGTTGTCTACTTCGAGCAATCCACTTCGCTATGCGGCTTGGTGCGTTCGACGATGCCCCTTCATTCGTAAATGCGAACGTGAGTCCAGCTGCGCGTCCACGTCCGTATCTCGAATTGGCTGCTGTTACGTCCGCAAGGAATACGACCGCACTTGCCGATGCCGTCAGCCGCGATATCGAATGGCGTGCCCGACCGGTTTCGAGGAGGGCTGGACCAACACGAGGCCGGGCACTTGAGAGCCAAGCTCATCATCAATGTCGGCGTACATCGAACTCCAAGCGGATCGACCTCAGCGGCTATCTCGTCCAGAACTATGGATTTCCGGGATGGCAGAGTCGGCCGCCGGCTTCATGATGGGGTAGGAAGACGGCACCCGTCTCGGGAGGATCTTCGATGCCCAAGGCCATCGTTCTGACAGAATACGGACCTCCGGATGTTTTGGCCTGGAGAGAGGTAACGATGCCTGAGCCAGGTCCCGGCCAGGTGCGCATCCGTGTCAAGTCCGCGGGTGTCAGTCCCACCGATCTGAAGATCCGCAGCGGCGAAGTCCGGTTTTTCGCCAGTCCTCCGGACGCGGTGCTCGGGTTCGAGGCGGCTGGTGTTGTCGATGCCCTCGGCTCATCTGTGTCTGGGGTGGAAGAAGGTGACGAAGTCGCCAGCCTCCTGCCCGCTCTGGGCGGGTATGCCGAATATGCGCTCGCATCCTCTTGGACGCCGAAACCGCCGAAGGTCTCCTGGGGCGATGCTGCTGCCCTGCTCACAGCGGCAGAGGCCGCAGTGGGCACCTTGAAGCAGCTGCAGCTCACCGGCGGCGAGACCCTGCTCGTACTCGGTGCCGCCGGCTCGGTCGGGATGGTCGCGACCCAGCTCGCAGTCTCCCAGGGGGCGACGGTCATCGGCGCGGCGGCACCTCGGGACCACAATCTGGTGCGGGAACTCGGCGCCGTCCCGGTCAGCTACGGACCGGATCTGGCCGTCCGGGTGCGCGAGATCGTGCCGTCGGTCGACGCCGTGCTCGACGCGGCCGGAAAAGGCGGGCTCCCCGACGCGATCGATCTTGCTGGGGGCACTGCACGAGTCATCACCATCGCCGATCCGCAGGCTGCCGACCTTGGTGTCGCCTTCTCGGCAGGCACGCCCGACCGTGCGCCCGAAGCCATCGATCAGACGATGCCACTCCTCGCTTCGGGGGCTCTTCGCCTTCGTCGCCAGCACCGGCTCCCCATGGACCAAGCAGCCGAGGCGCATCGGCTACTGGAGTCCGGCGAAGTCCACGAGAAACTCGTTCTTGACGCGCCATGACCATACGAGGACGCCGGCAGAGCCACGTTCGTCGAAATTCTTCCGGCGCCTGACCGTCTTTTGGGTGGGGCTCTTCGCCGAGCCTCGTGAGCGGCCACGACTGATCGTGGACACGGAGAAGCACCCTGCCCGCAGCGTCGCAGCGGGCTATGAGAACAAGGGGGTCAGCGTCCCGTCCAGACGGGTGGACGCTTCTCGAGGAAGGCGGCGATCCCTTCTCGTGCGTCCTCGGAGTGGGATGCCGCCCCGAGGGCCTCTTGGGTCTGCTGCCAGCCGAGCTCGTCGTCCGCACCGGTCAAGGTGTTGACGGCAGCGAGGCAAGACTGCACGGACACCGGGGCGTTGGTGCAGATCTCCTGGGCGAGACCAATGGCCTCGTCGAGTGCCCGTCCCGGTTCGGTGAGGACGTTGACCAAGCCGACCTCGTAGGCGCGAGGCGCGTCGATTGGTCGCCCGGTGAGGATGAGCTGGCGTGCCACGTTGAGCGGGAGGGCGCGGGGCGCACGGAACAAGCCGGCGCACGTCGGCACCACCCCGATGCGGACCTCGGGCAGGCCGAAGCGGGCGGCGCTGGCGGCCACCACCAGGTCGCACGCCAGCACGATCTCGAGTCCGCCGCCGAGCGCAGGGCCCTCCACGGCGGCAACGAGCGGCTTGCGGCGGTGCCGGCGAATGATGCCGTACTCCCCGCCGCGGCTCGTCACGTAGTCGCCGCCGGCGGTCAGGTCGCTCCCGGCGCTGAAGACGTCCGCCGTCCCGGTCAGGACTCCGGCCCAGATGTCGTCCTCGTCATCCAGCTCGTTGAGTGCAGCGTCCAGCGCATCGGCCAGGGCCCGGTCCACCGCGTTTCGTTTCTCGGCTCGCTGCATGGAGATGACGAGCACCCGCCCGTCGCGCCTCCGCTCGACCAGTCTTCCGGTGTCGTCACTCATGTGCACCTCCGCTGTTCGGGGAGGTGACGCTAGTGCGGGGTGACCCGAGCGGGCGCAGTCCGAGGCGCTGCCGCCGGCGGGCGACGCCATGAGCGAACGCTTTGCCACCAGCGGGCGCCCGATCCGGAGCTCGAACAGGAGCGCTTGGCCGAGCACCGGGAGGTGCCTAGCGTCGTGGCCATGCCCCGTGGCCGAGCGGAGACCTGCATCCGACGCTTGCGTGCCGTGTGCGCGGAGCTGCCCGAAACGGACGTGCGTCCGGGAGGCGAGGACGGACGCCACCTCGCGTTCCTCGTGCGCGGCAAGACCTTCGGCTACTTCCTCGACGACCATCACGGTGACGGCCGACTGGCGCTCACCTGCAAAGCGCCACCGGGCGAGCAGGCGTCGCTCATTGCGTCGGACCCGCACCGCTGGTTCGTCCCGGCCTATGTCGGCAACCGCGGCTGGGTCGGCCTGCGACTCGACACGAACCAGGTCGATTGGGACGAGGCCCGCGAGATGCTGATGGAGTCCTACTGCCTCATCGCTCCCAAGAGACTGGCGGCCACCGTGCGCGGCTGACGGAGCCGGCGCGAGAGAGGGCGGCGCTGGACGAGGGACCGGCTCAGTTCCCGGCCATGGCGACCACCGGCTTGTTGAGGGGATGCCCGCTCATGGAGCCGAAGAACTCCGCGTTGTAACAGAACATGCCGCCGTCGCTCGCGACGAAGAGGTAGCCCGCTCCGTCCTGCGCAGCTTGCATGCCAACGATGGGCGCGTTGAGGCGCAGGTTGCCGGTCGAGCCGTAGAACGGCGCGCCGAAGGAGAAGACCCCGCCGTCGCCCGCGACCTCCCAGTAGCCGCCGGTGGCCGGATCGGCCGCCATGCCGACCACGGGCGAGTTCAAGTGCTGGCCGCCCATCGAGCCGTGGAACGCCGCGTCGCCGAAGGCGAAGACCCCGCCGTCCGACGCCACGAGCCAGTACCCGCGGCCGTCGGCAGTGGGCGCCATGCCCGCGATGGGCTGGTTCAGGTGGATGGCGCCGGTCGAGCCGTAGAACTGCGCGTCGCCGAAGGAGAAGATGCCGCCGTCCGCGGCGACCTCCCAGTACCCCCGTCCGTCGGGGGTGGCCGCCATGCCGACGACGCGTTGGTTGAGGGGGGTGCCACCCATGCTCCCGAAGAACGGTGCGTCACCGAACGCGAAGAGCCCGCCGTCCGCGGCGACCTCCCAGTAGCCGCCGCCGTCGCGGGTGAGCGCCGTGCCCACCACCGGCTGGTTGAGGTGGATGCCGCCCGTCGAGCCGCAGAAGGGGATGTTGCCGAAGTCGAAGACGCCCCCGTCGGACGCCGAGAGGATGTAGCCATGGGGACCGCCGCGCGGCGCGTTGCAGGGCACCTCGAGCGGAGGGGGCGGCGGCGTCCCCGCGTCCCCGGTCAGCTGCGGGTCGTGGTGGAACTGCGGCCAGGCGCCCGACTCGTTCACCGAGGACCCCGACCCGGCGGTGGTGCCGATCTCCCAGTGGATGACGGTCCCGACTGCGGTGCCCCCCTGGTCCACGTAGCCCGCACCGGTGATCCCGATGTGGCCGTCGGGGTCGTCGCTCACGAGGGGCGAGTTCTGGAAGGCGTACCCAGCCGCGAGCGTCGTCACCATGATGCCGGACTGCCCGTCGTAGACGTCGATCCCGTTGGTGGTGGGGACGATGACGTCCTGGTACCCGCGCCCGGAGAGGTCGGCCGTGACGGGCGACCCGATGACCTCGCCGGTTGCGGGCGCCGCCCAGATGACGCCGCCGTTCGCGCCGTTGAGGACGTAGACGGTCCCGGCCTGGGTGCCCTCCACGACG
Source organism: uncultured Acidimicrobiaceae bacterium (assembly GCA_963763575.1). Classification (GTDB taxonomy): domain Bacteria; phylum Actinomycetota; class Acidimicrobiia; order Acidimicrobiales; family RAAP-2; genus Bog-473. The sequence continues at coordinate 227,982 of CAVXPD010000017.1, read as the reverse complement.
TCGAGCTGCCCGTTGCCCTGCACGTTGGCCAGCGCCGGGGAGTCCGCCGTGATCCCGTCGAGGACGTCACTCCAGGCGAGGCCGCAGCCGGTCGTGAGGGCGAACACCTTGTCGGAGTCGGTGGCTCCCGGGTAGAAGCTGCCGTCCCCGATGGCGATCCCCACCGCGCCGCCCGGAAGGAATTCTCCGACGGCCGGCGAGGAGCGGTCGATGTTCTGGTTCGTGTCGTACTGGCAGATGAGCCCGCCGGCCGGGGATCCGGTGCCGGTGGTCCCGCTGCTGGCGAGGATCCGGAGGTGGCCCCCGTTCGCGTACGTCTGGCCGTAGGCGGAGCCCGCCGTCGAGTCGCCGCCGCTGATGATCTCGGTGTTGCCGTCGGCGTAGAGGTCGGCCGCCGCCGCAGTCGAGAACACCGAGTCGGCGGAGAACCAGGGGAACCCGCCCAGGACGGCGCCGTTCGTCGCGGCGAGGGCGTACGTGTTCTGCCCCAGCGAACCGGCCTCCACGCCGTAGGCGCCGGCGTAGTCGCCGACGGTGAGACCCGCCGCGACCGCGGAGTCCGAAGACCCGTCGGTCGCGGGGTTGATGGCCGGAACGAACCACTGGTCGCCGCCTCCGGGCGAGATGGCCTGGTACCCGCCTACGCTCGGGGTGAGCACGTTGCCGCTCCCGACGTAGACCGTGTCGAGCCCGTTCGCGTTGAGCGGCGCGACGGAAGGCGACGAGTCGACGGGCGCGCCGGCGTTGTAGGGCCACCCCGCGACACCGTGCCCGTTGGAGAGGTGGAAGGCCCACACCCTTCCGGAGCGGTCGCCCACGACCACCGAGGGCTGCCCGTCGAGGTTGGCGACGTTCGGTGAGGACAGCGCGATCGGGCTGCCGGCGTCGGGCAACCCCTGCGCCCACGTCTGGTTCACGGTGAAGCCCGCCGTGACGGCCGAGGCGGAACCGTTGGAGGCCGCCGTGAGGGCGGCGAGCAGAGGCAGGGCGGCCGCCAGTCCGACGGCGACGGCGGCGAGATGATCAAGTGGCGCGCGGCGGACCCGGAGGAGATCGGGCACGGTCGGTTCATCGGCGCCACGGCGGCTCGTGCCGAACGGATTCCCGCGCATGCGCTCACAGTGTGGCCGCCCGGTGTCGTCGTGGTGGACACGCTCTGGGGTACCGATGTGTGGTGCGTGTTGGCCTGGGGCGGAGCAGGGTGCAGCGGGGGTTCGAGAAGGGGGCCATGACGCCCGCGCGGGAGGCGTGCCGCCTACCATCTGCGGCGTGACCGGATCCTCGACGATGCGTCCGGTGGGCTGATGGGCCGTCGCATCCGGTGGCTCGGCGTCATCATGGTGGCCTGCTTGGGTCTGGTCGTGGCGCAGCTGGTGAACATCCAGCTGGTGAAAGCCAAGGCCCTCGAGACCTCCCCGTACAACCCTCGCGTCAGCGCCTTGGCCGCCAATAACGCCCGAGGGGAGATCCTGGCCTCGGACGGGACGGTGCTGGCGCAATCAGTGCCGACGCCGAAGTCGGAGCAGTCGGGCTACGGCTACAACTACGTCCGCCAGTACCCGCAGGGGGCGCTCTATTCGGGCATCACCGGGTACGACTCGGTGCTGAACGGCGCGCAGACCGGGGTCGAGAACTATTACAACTCCTACCTCGGGATCCACACGCAGGCGCCCCAGACCCTGAGCCAGATCATCTTCCGGGAGAAACTTCCGACCACGACCGACAACGTCACCCTGACGATCGAGCCCAAGCTCCAGCAGGCGGCGCAGTACGCCCTCTCGACGATGCCGCCCGGCGCCAACAAAGACGGGGCGATCGTCGTGCTCGATCCCAAGACAGGGGCCGTGCTCGCGATGTACTCCAGCCCGAACTATGACCCCAACGTCTTGGTGAGCACGTCGCTGTCGACCGAGCACCTGGCGTATCTCAGCTACACGACCAAGGATCCCGAGGGCTTCTATCCGCTCCGCCCACTCGCCACCGGCGAGACGTTCTTTCCCGGCTCCACCATGAAGGTGGTGACGTCCACCGCGGCCTACAACCTCAAGCCGTCCCTGGCGGGGTTCGACTATCCGCCGAGCGCGGCCCTGTCGTTCAGCGACTCGAACCAGCAGCTGCACAGCGACAGCGGTGCCCCGTGTGGCGGGACGATGACCATCATGCTGCCCCAGTCGTGCGACCCCGGCTACGGCGAGCTCGGCATTCAAGAGGGCGTGGCGACATTGCGCCAGCAGGCCGAGCTGTTCGGCGTCAACTCCCAGCCGCCGATCGATCTGCCGTCCAACACGCAACAGCCAGTGGGCGGCGTGGTGCCGTCGACGCTGCAGGCATTACCGGCCGATTCGCAGGCCTTCCAGGCCTACACCGCCATCGGGCAGGAAACGGTCCAGGACACGGCGCTGCAGAACGCGATGGTGGCCGCGGGCATCGCCAACGGCGGCAGCCTCATGACCCCGCACGTCATGTCGTCCATCAACGACTCGCGGGGCGCGTTGGTCAAGTCCTACACGCCTACCGTGTACCAGCACGTGGCTTCGGCGACGGCGGCCCAGTCGGTGACGGCGTTGATGGAGGGGGTGATCACCCAGCCCGGTGCGACCGCAGCCGGCGTCGGCTTCCCCGGCTATCTGTGCGCGGCAGTCAAGACGGGCACGGCCCAGACGGGACTGAACGTCAACCACGACTGGATGATCGGCTTCGCCCCCGCCAACAACCCGCAGGTGGCGATCGCAGTCGTGGTGCCGTTCCAATACAAGGGCTCGGACGGCGCCAGCGTCGCCGGGCCGATCATGGACTACATGATGCAGCAGGCGCTGCCGGCGGGCTCGGTGCAGCAGCCGTGCACGGTGCAGGCGCCGCCGCTGTCCGTGTACTCGCACTAGAGCGGGCGGCCCGTCTCGGCCGACGGTTTCTCGGCCTACCCGCCCCTCTTTGTCCCGCCTGGTGCCCAATCCGAAGACGACGGCTCGCCACCTGCTTGTGGACCGGTTCCACGAGACGGTCATTGATCTCGAGGGCCTTCAGGGCACGACGAGGCGCGTATCCGAAATGAGCTGAGACCGGCTCTTGAGGACCTGGCGGGCTCACTGTGAGCATCGCCGACACGGTTCTTCGGAACGGGTAAGAGATGTTGCAGGGTGCCGCTCAATCCGGAACTGGGACCATCTCATCGAGCTCGCACGACAAGGATGTGCTTCGCGGTCCCTTTGAACGGCCACCCGGTTCGCAAGGCAGATGCCGCGAGACCGGCGCGGTCAGCTCGAGGAACGGCGCAAGCGCTTCTTGATGCTCAGTGGTACGAGATCTCTGGCCTGTCGCATAAACCCCGGTGGGGGTGAGGGAAAAAACGGCTGATCGAACCACTCTTCCCCGAGGGGCCCTTCCGACAGGCGACGGAAGGCCCTCCATTTGCTCGTGCTGGCCACCCGCTCCCAGCGGGGATCGGGTTCGACGAAGGTCTCCAAGAGGACATTCACCTGCGGCAGCTGCACGTCGTCGAACACGACGACTCCTCCTTTTCGAAGGAGACCGGCGCCGTAGAACCAGTCGATGATTGGCGACGGGAAGCCATGGCAACCATCCACGAACACCAAATCCAGTCTCTCGCCCCCCGCAAGCGTGGGGAGGGCCACCTCAGATGGTCGGATGTCGAACGCGAGGGATTGGCGGGCAATGTTCTGTTCGTCACAGTAACGCTCGACGGCGTCGGCCTCGCTCGCGAAAGGGACGACGGCAAGGTGATCGCACTCCCACGCAGCAAAGAGCACCGTGGACATGCCGGCGCCAGTCTCGAGGGTACGAGAGCCGCGCTTGACCTCTCTGGCCAAGAATCGATAGCAACTTGCCTCAGTGTTCCATACCGTCCCATCGGGCGAAGTTGAGTGCACCCGGGGAGGAACGGCGATAACCCGATCGACCCAGGCCAGGCGTTCGTCCATGGTGGATTGTGTCTCCATGCTTAAAGACCCCCCGATTCGAACATTGCACAAGGAGGGTAGCCGCCGAACGCGGACGACCAAGGGAAGCCGAGTGACTGACGCGGTGTTCGGGGACGTTCCCATTCGAGGCGAATTGGTGGCGGATTCCGTCACAGTCACTCCGAGATCGGTCAAAAGACTGCGGTTGTCACTTTGGACTCACTCTTCTGCCAGTCGAACCGTCATCGTGGTACCTAAAGGGGCGACAACTTCCCGTTCGATGTGCTGGCGGTGAGGTTGACTGGACCGATGGGCGAATACGTGAACACCCCCGGGAAATCGCCAGAGAATGTCCTCCCGGCCGCAGGAACGTTGCCATCAGCAATGACCGGCTGACGGACGATACACAGACCAGATTGTGGGCTAGCGGGCTGTTGGAAACGAAGCCAGGTACGTTGCCCCTTGACCGTGAGATCCATGCCGCATGGCGTCGCGGAGGCCGTCTCCGATTCAACACCGGGCCTGCGACATGGGCGAAGTGCCGAGTGCCAATCGATTGGACCAGGCCGGGGCCGTTCCTAAGGCACGACCACGATTCGTTCACCAGGCATGCCTGCTTCGGTCCAAACGCCCTCGATCTCTCGGAGGGGAACGGGGCGAACCGTGACGTCGAGCGCGCCCGAGTCGATCTCCTCGATCAATGAGGGCAACTCGGCCAGATAGCTCCGGGCCGAGATTGCCCCTTGACCGACTCCTTGGATTCGCAAGTTCGCCGATCGCAAGGCCACAGAGGGCAACTCCAATGTCGGTCCGGCCATGGCACCGATCTGAATCCAGTTGAGCTCCCGGCTGCGATCTGATCGGGCTCGCAAGAGGGCCATGATGGCCTTCTCGGCAGGCTCGCCCCACAGATAATCGAGGACGACGTCGACTTCGGCCGCGGCCGTACCCAGCGCCCGTGCCGTCGCCTCGGTGTCCTCGGAGAGTTGCACGGTCTCGTCGGCGCCAACATCGATGAGCGCACTGAGACGTTCGATGTCGCGCCCGGCACCCACCACGCGCCCTGCTCCCAGCCGCTTCGCGACCCGCACGGCCATCGTCCCGGCGTTGCCGGTCGCTCCGAGAACCAACACGCCCTGTCCGTCCTCGATGGGCACGCGGCGACGCAGCGCGACCCACGATGACATCGCCGGATTCATTGCCGCCGCGACCTTCACGGCGTCGCTTCCTTGCGACAGCCGAACCATTCGGCGTGTGTCCACGAGGGCCTTCTCGGCCATGGGGCCGGGCAGCTCGTCGTCGGCAACGAAGTAGACCCGCGTTCCGTCGGCCATTTGCCCGACTCCATCCACGCCGGGAATCAGAGGAAGCTGCCCGGTGCTCGCGTAGTGCCTGCCGGCCGCGCCCGAGCGCACACGAGGGTGTAGGCCGACGGCCAACACGTCCACGAGCACTTGGTTCTCACCTGGCACGGGCACGTCGAACTCTTCATAGTGCGGTGGATCTTCGAAGGACGTGACGACTGCCGCGTGCATGAGTGTCATCAGCGCCTCCTCGTGGATCGGTGAAGGTAATAGCGCCAGGGGGCCGAATGTTAGGTGTCGATTCGTCCGAGCGAAGTCGCGGTTTGGCCTCGGGCTTGAGGTGATCGCCACTCATGCCACGGGCCTCATAGTCATTCCGAGGAACGCGAACTGTCGACGGAGAGGCGGCTGCACCGGTTGTCTCAACTGTCCGACTAGAGCGAGGGGGAGTCCGCTAACCTGCCGCAGCGGGACGGACGCGAGGAGAGGACATGCGTTTCCGGCGGGCTTTGAGCGCTGTCCGAAACGAAATCAGGACCGTCCGGAGCGCCTCTAGGGCGAGCGGCGCTCGGGATGCACTGATCGCCCGTGCTCGCCACGACCTGGGTCTCGACGAGTTCCAGGTCGCCCGCATCGAGAGTGTCGAATCGCGCCTAGCCGCTCTGGAATCATCCTCCGGGCAGATGCCGATGCTGCAGCACCAGGTCGACCGGTTAGAGGAGTTTGCGGCCCAGTCGCGAGCTACCGAGGAGGTCTTCAGACGGACGGACGCCGAGCGTCTGCAGGCCCTCGAGGCCCTGGCCGGGGCGGTGACATCGATCGACGCGCACTCCGTTGCCGTCGACGGTGAGAGGGAGCGGCTAGCCCTCCACGAGCGGATCGGGCCGGTGACCGCCTGGATCGAGTCTGCCCACGTCAGCGAGGAGATCGGCATCACTGTTGTCGTCGCCACGCGGGACCGACGAGACCAGCTCCGTCGCGCGCTCGAGTCGGTGCGGACTCAGGAATACGGCAACTGGCAGCTCATCGTCGTTGATGATGGGAGTTCCGACGGCACTCCGGAGTTTCTCGACCAGATTGCGTCGGAGGACAGCCGCGTCACCGCCCTGCGGCAGCTCCCCGAAGGGGTCGGTGCTGCTCGCAACAAGGGGCTGGCCGCGGCGACCGGGGACGTGGTGTGTTACCTGGACGACGACAACCTCATGGGGTCACTGTGGCTGAAGTCCGTGGCCTGGGCGTTCGATCGCGACCCGGAGCTCGAGCTCCTCTACGGGGCCCGGATCACCGACGTCGAGCGAGGGCAGGGTTCTTCCTCAGCGGACCTGCCCTTCCTCCACTTCGAGCCCTTCGACCGGGCGCTGCTCGCCCTCGGGAATTTCATCGACCTCGGGGTCATCGCCCATCGGCGGAGTCTTCCCGAGGCCAAGTTCGACGAGTCGCTCCAAGCACTCGGAGATTGGGACCTGCTCCTGCGATTGACTGAAGAGCGCGCCCCGCTGGCGCTTCCGGTGGTGGCTTCGTACTACTCGACGTCGGCTCCGAACCGGATCAGCCTTTCCGGCAAATTCGCCGTCTCAGAGTCGGCCATCCGATTGCGCATGGCGCGGCAGGGTCCCCTGCGCGTCCTGGCCTACACGTCTCTGTATCCGCTGGTGCCCGAGACGTACATCCCCGATGAGATGAAGGCACTCACCGACAACGGTGCTCTGCTGGCCTGGTGCACGGACCGCTGGTCCCCATCGCCGGTGCGGCTCGCCGAACCGATGTACAAGGATCTCGACGAGGCAGTTCGGGAGTTCGAACCCGATGTCCTGCTCGTCTACTGGGCGGCATTCGCCGTCAGTCGGCTGGAGGCACTCTCCCGGGTCGGGAAGCCTTTCGGCCTTCGGGTTCACTCCTTCGACTTTTCCCTCGAGGACATCGAACAGGTGCGCGCCCATCCGCTCTGCATCGGCATTTGGGCGTACCCCCATCACGCGGAGATCATCGGGGACTGTCTTGAGCTCGTGCCGCTTCTGACGACGGGCTCGGCGTTCCCCGAGCCCGCCTCGGAGCGCACGATCGTCCTCGCCGCCTGCGCCTGCCTTCCCAAGAAGGACTGGCCCACTCTGGTCAAGGCCTTCGCTGAACTGTCGGAAAAGGGCGTCGACTGCCGCATCGTCGCTGGAGTCACAGCCGAGTTCGAGGACGAACCGAAGGTGATCCGCCAGCTCATCTACGAATCCGGTGAGCAGGTGATGCTGTCGGTCGACGTACCGCACGACCAGATGATCCAGTTGCTGGCGCGGACGGCTGTGGTCGTCTATACCTCGCGCTTCGACGTGCCTTTCGGAATGCCCAGGTCGATCGTGGAAGGCATGTTCGCCGGCACATCGGTGATCCTTCCGGACCGCCCCGAGGCTCGATGCGTCGCTGGCCCCGACTGCCGAACCTATGTCAACGCCGAGGACATCGTGGGCCACGCTCTGGAGATCCTGGCCGGCGGTCCGGAGATCGAGACCGAGCGTGCCTTCAACCGTACATTCGCTGAACGTCACTTCGCCGATCCGGCGTTGGCCGAACGGTTCACCGCCGAGGTCGTGCGGTCATTGATCGAGTTGCGTGCCCGGCGTCCGTGATCCGGCGAGGAGCAGGCGGAGTCGCTCAGCGGAGCCGAGGGGTGCCGGGAGACGTTCTGCCCCTGTTTCGCTGAACCCTGACGCATCAGTTCGGGGACGTCCGCTGAGATGCTCCGGTCGTCGTAGAACGGGCTGTCCGCGGCGCGACGACGAGGGCCGTGTCACCCCTGCCCGGCGACCCGTGCCCCGGCGTCATGGCCGAGGCGGGCGGCGCGCCGGCGCATGGTCGATGACGACAACGTGCAGGCAACCCAGTGCGTCGAGCGGTCGACCTGAACCGGCGGCTGGTTTCGTCCGCAGGACGACCGATGCTGGCGGGTAGGGGCGTGTCCCGATCACCTCGACGGGCTGAGGGTGCTGCGGGAATCAAGGGCGGGCGAACTCGCTGACGTCGCCGCACGGGTGCTGACCGCCGTGACCGCTGTCGCACGCGACGTGATGACCGGGGTGACTCGGCGGGGATGCCCGCGTGTAGGATATCTGCATGCCTACGCAGATAGTTGAAGCTCCAGCGCCGGCGGGGGAGGAGTTCCGCTCGGCCGTCGGCATGCTCAAGCTGCTGGGCGACGAGACGCGGCTGCGGGTGATCTGGGCCCTCTTGGAGGGTGAGCACTCGGTGAACGAGTTGGCCGAGGTGGTGGGGGCGCAGCCGGCGGCGGTCTCGCAGCATCTGGCGAAGTTGCGCCTGGCCCGGTTGGTACGGAGCCGGCGGGAGGGGACACGGATCTTCTACGTGCTCGACGACGCTCACGTCCGCCGGCTCGTCGAAGAGGTGCTCACGCACGCGGACCACGTGGCCGGCGATGGGTGACGGGCACCGCCCCGGGCACGATTACGGGCAGGGCCATGCACACGGCCACGGGCAGGGGGCGGCGTCGGCCGAGACCGACCGGCGGGCCCTCATGGTGGCGCTGGGCCTCCTGATCGCCTTCATGGCGTTCGAGGTCGGTGCGGCGATCTACGCCAACTCACTCGCGCTGCTGGCAGACGCCGGGCACATGCTGGTCGACGTCGGCGCCATCGCCCTCTCTCTGTTCGCCATCCGGCTGGCGTCCCGACCCGAGACGGGCTCGCACACCTACGGCATGAAGCGGGCCGAGATCCTCGCCGCGGCGGCGAACGGGCTGGCGCTGGTGGTGGTGTCGGTGTTGGTGACCTACGACGCGGTCGTGCGGCTTTTGCACCCGGGGCCCGTCCACGGCGGCGTGCTCATCGTCGTCGCGGCCGTGGGTGTCGCCGTGAACCTGGTGGCGACGGTGGCGGTGGCACGGGCCAATCGGCGCTCGCTCAACGTCGAGGGCGCGTATCGCCACATCCTGACCGACGTCTACGGTTTCGTCGGGACGTTGGTCGCCGGGATCGTCATCGTGGTCAGCGGTTTCGACCGGGCCGACGCCGTCGCGTCACTGGTGGTAGTCGTCCTCATGATGAAGGCCGCGGCGGAACTGATCCGGCCGGCGCTCCGAATCTTGCTGGAGGCGACACCGGAGGACATCGACCTCGACGAGGTTCGCCGGCACCTCATGGAGCTTCCCGAGGTGCAGGCGGTGCACGACCTGCACGCCTGGACGCTGACGTCGTCGCTCCCGATCCTGACCGCGCACGTCGTCGTCACCGACGACTGCTTCACCACGGGGGAGGCGGGGCGGGTCCTCGACCACCTCCAGGATTGCCTCTCCGGGCACTTCGACGTGGCGCACTCGACGCTGCAATTCGAGTCGAGCCTGCACATCGAGCACGAGCTGGGCGGGCACGCCTAGGCGCTCTCGAGCGCTCCCACCAGCTCGACGTGCTCGGTCATGGGGAAGATGTCGAAGGCCCGCAGCGAACGAAGGCGCCAGCCTTCGTCGAGCAGGGCCCCGGACGTCGCGGGAGAACGACGCCGGGTCGCACGAGACGTAGACGACCCGGCGCAGAGTGGCGCCGTGCCCGGCCAGCGCCCGCATGACGGCGGTCCCCGCGCCCTCCCGGGCCGGGTCGAGCACGACGACGGCCGGGCGGCCGATGCCCGACGCGACCAGCTCGGGGGTCACGGCGGCCTGCTCCACCTGGAGGCTGGGCAGCCCGGCACCGTTGTGGCGCGCGTCGGCGCAGGCGCGGACGTCGCGCTCGACGGCGAGCACGGATCCCGAAGACCCGACCGCGGCGGCCAGCGGGACCGAGAACAGCCCGGCGCCCGCGTAGAGGTCGACGGCCGCGGCGCCGCTGCGGGCCAGGTCGCCCACGGCGGCGAGGACCGCATCGAGCAGCGCCTCGGCCGCGCCGACGTGCGCCTGCCAGAACACGCCGGCGGACACCCGATAGGTGCGGCCGCGCACCGTGGCATGAACGGCACCGGGCGCTCGTCGGACCTTGCCCCGCACGACGAGGCCGACGTCGAGGTCGGGTAGCCGGGGCGTGCCGGAGCCCCGTGGCGTCGCGGCGACCAGGGCCTCACCCTCGTCGGGCGCCGTGCCCGCGACCACCTCGAGCTCGGACACACCGGGCCACCGAGTCCCGAGCGCACCCGTCGCCATGATGGCGGGATGCGCGACCGGGCAACTGTCGAGGTGCTCGAGCCGGTGGGAGCGGTTCTGGTGGAACCCGACGGCTCCGTGGCGGTCGACCGCGAGGCGCACCCGGGTGCGCCAGCCCAGACCCTCGAGGCCCCCGGCGACCGGCTCCACCTCGACGGGGCGCTCGACCCCGGCCAGCTGACCCAAGAGCTCGGCGATGCGGGCGGCCTTCAGGCCCCGCTGGGCGGCGAGCTCCACGTGCTGGAAGTCGCAGCCGCCGCACCGGCCCGGGCCGGCGTGGGGGCACGGAGCCGCCACCCGGTCCGGGGACGCCCGCAGGATCTCGACGGCGTCAGCGCGCCGGTACGAGCTGGTCTCCGCGGTGACCCGCGCCACCACCCTCTCGCCGGGCAGCGAGTGCCGGACGAAGACGACCTTGCCGTCGGGGGCCCGGGCCACGCACCCGCCGCCCCCGGCGATGGCGCCGACCTCGAGCTCGAGCTCTCGCTCGCGCTCGGGCTCCAACGGGTCGGTCGCCATGCGCCGGAAGCGTAGGGCGGTGCCGTCGGCCAAGATTTCGGAGGGGATGTCGATCCGGGGGGTGCTCGATCGTCGTAGGAGCGACACCAACCCACCAAGGAGGACCCCAATGCGATACCTGCTCTTGATCGCCGGCGACGAGAACGCCAGCGCCGACGTCTCCGCAGACGCCGACGCTGCGACGCTGGGCGAATACCAGGAATGGATGAAGACCATGGCCGACCGCGGGATCCTGCAGGGCGGCGAGCGGTTGCGGCCGACGTCCGACGCCACGACGGTCCGAGTCCGCAACGGAGAGACCCTCGCGACCGACGGTCCCTTCGTCGAGACCAAGGAGCAGCTGGGCGGCTACTACCTCGTCGACTGCAAGGATCTCGACGAGGCGATCGACGTCGCGGCGAAGCTGCCCGGGGCCCACTCGGGCTCGATCGAGGTGAGGCCGATCTGGGAGATGTAGCCCCCGATGCCGAGGCTGCCATCACCGGCGCGTTCCGTGACGAGTGGGGCCGCGTGGTCGCCACGCTCATCCGCCTCACCGGTGACTGGGACCTCGCCGAGGAGTGCGCGCAGGATGCCTTCGCCCGGGCGGCCGAACGCTGGCCCCGGGACGGCATCCCGCGCCGCCCCGGCGCGTGGCTCACGACCGTGGCCCGGAACCGGGCGCTCGACCGCGTCCGCCGCGACCAGCTGGGTGTTTCGAAGCTGCAGGAGGTGGCCACGCTGAGCGGGCCGGAGCACCCCAGCCATGGCCCGGCGGACGGCGCGCCGGTCCCGGACGACCGGCTGCGCCTGATGTTCACGTGCTGTCATCCGGCGCTGTCGTTCGAGACGCAGGTCGCGCTGACCCTGCGCACCCTGGCCGGCATGACGACGGCCGAGATCGCGCGGGCGTTCCTCGTGCCGGAGCCGACGATGGCCCAGCGGCTGTCCCGGGCCAAGAAGAAGATGCAGAACGCCGGCATCCCGTTCCGGGTGCCGCCGGCCCATCAGTTGGTCGACCGCACGGGCGCGGTGTTGGCCGTCCTCTATCTCTTGTTCAACGAGGGCTACTCGGCCACCGCCGGGGAGGATCTGATCCGCCAGGCCTTGACCACGGAGGCCATCCGCCTCACCCGGACCCTGTGCACCCTGATGCCCGACGAACCGGAGGCGCTCGGGCTGCTCGCGCTGATGCTGTTCCACGACGCCCGCGCGGCGGCCCGGGTGGACGCCGCCGGCGACCTCGTCCTCCTCGAGGACCAGGACCGCTCCTTGTGGGACGAGGCCGTGATCGCGGAGGCGGCGGCGGTGCTCGACGCGGCGCTCCGGCTCCGTCGTCCCGGCCCGTTCCAGGTGCAGGCGGCCATCGCCGCGTGCCACGCGCAGGCGCATCGCCCGGTCGACACGGACTGGCTCGAGATCGCCGCTTTGTACGCGACCCTCGCCGAGATGGCCCCCTCCGCGGTCGTCGAGCTCAACCGGGCGGTGGCGGTCTCCATGTGCCTCGGGCCCGCGGAGGGTCTTGCCCTGGTCGAGCAGCTCGAGTGCAGTGGTGCGCTGCGGAGCTACCACCACCTGCCGGCGGCGCGGGCCGACATGCTGCGTCGCCTCGGTCGCCGAGCGGAGGCGGCCGCCGCCTACGGGCAGGCCCGTGACCTCGCGGGCACCGACGCCGAGCGCCGCTACCTGGAACGCCGTCGCCGCGAAGCCTCGGTTTGACAGCCCGCGGCCGCGTTGCCATCGTCATCGGCCGAATCGCCTGTCCTGAGGGGCGGGCCTGAGCGCTGACGAGATATCGAGACCCCCGAGAGGACGGCTGGACCATGTTGCAGGACAGAGTGGCGATCATCACCGGGGCGGGGCGCGGGATCGGCCGTGAGCACGCCCTGCTCTTCGCCTCCCTCGGTGCCAAGGTGGTGGTGAACGACCTGGGTGGCTCCATCGACGGCTCGGGGTCCGACGTGTCGGCCGCTCAGGCGGTCGTCGACGAGATCACGGCGGCCGGCGGGCAGGCGGCCGCCAACACGGGCAGCGTCAGTTCGTTCGCCGACGCCAAGGCGCTCGTCGACCAGGCGGTCTCCACGTTTGGCGACCTCCACGTCGTCGTGAACAACGCCGGGATCCTGCGTGACCGCATGCTCGTGTCGATGAGCGAGGAGGAGTTCGACACGGTGATCTCGGTGCACCTCAAGGGCACCTTCAACGTCACCCGGCACGCCGCCGGCTACTGGCGCGAGGCGGCCAAGGAGGGGACGGTGACCGACCGCGCCATCGTCAACACGAGTTCGGGTGCCGGCCTGCACGGCAACGTCGGCCAGACCAACTACTCCGCGGCCAAGGCCGGCATCGCAGCCATGACCGTGGTCAATGCCATGGAGCTGAGCCGCTACGGCGTGCGCGCCAATTGCATCGCCCCGGTGGCCCGGACCCGCCTCACGCTGCAGACGCCCGGGATGGGCGAGTCCATGCAGCAGCACGTCTTCGACCCCGAGAACGTCTCGCCCCTGGTCGCCGTACTGGCCGCCGAGACCTGCCCGTTCAACGGCCAGGTCTTCAGCGTGTACGGCGGGTCGGTCGGGATCTACGGCGGCTGGTCGATCGCCGACAGCGTCGAGACCGACGACCGGTGGACACCCGATTCGCTGGCCGCGGCCATGGACAAGTTGCCCCGCGCGGTCGAGGTCAACAGCCAGATGACCGCGCTCGTCAAGGCCATGGGCCGCTAGAAGTCGTCTCGCGGCGCGGCCGGCCTCCGTAGGCTTAAAGGACGTGGGTGGGGCAGACGATTCGGGGCCACGAACCCCGGCAGGGGCGCCGGTGAACGGACGCCTCGACGCGGCGCGCGTGAGGGCGGCGTTCGCCGCCGCCGAAGTCCACCCGCTCCTGTGCGCGGTCGCCCACCGCACAGGGAACCTGTCCCTCCTGCGCGACGACCTGGCGCCGGACCAGACCCAGATGCTTGTCCCGGGTCGCGGGCTCGGCCCCGAACAAGAGGACGAGGCCCGCCGTCTCGCGGTGGACGCACTGGTTGCCCATGCGGGCTCGGGGGTGCCCGACCACGATCTCGGACCTGACGAACTCCTTCGGGTCTACGAGTTCCTCGCCGGGGCCGGGTCGACCGGGAGGTGGGAGAGGTTCCTCTCCGAGGAGCTCGCGCTCGAGGGGACCGATCCACGCGCCCCGACCTGGCGCCTCGACGAGGTCGGACGGTCGTTCCGTTGCGCCGTCGTCGGTGCGGGCGCCTCGGGCCTGGCCGCGGCGCACCGCCTGCGCCAGACCGGGATCGACGTCACCCTCTTCGAGAAGAACGGCGACGTCGGTGGCACCTGGCTGGAGAACGTCTATCCCGGGTGCCGGGTCGACGTGCCCAATCAGCTCTACAGTTTCTCGTTCGCGCAGACCAACGACTGGGCGCTCGCGCTACTCCGCCCAACCGGATCTGCTGGCGTATCTCCAGGGGCTGGCCAAAGAGTTCGACCTCGGCGCGTGCATCCGATTCTCGATCGAGGTTGTCGAGGCGCGCTACGCCGAGGAGGGCGTGTGGGATCTGACGCTGCGAGCGAGCGACGGGACGGAGTCGACCGAGTCCTTCGATGCCGTGGTCTGCGCGGTCGGACAGCTCAACCGCCCCTCGTTCCCGGCCCTCGCCGGGCGGGACGCGTTCGCCGGCCCATCCTTTCACTCGGCCGCCTGGGACGACTCGGTCGAGCTCACGGGACGGCGCGTGGCGGTGATCGGGACGGGGGCCAGCGCTGCTCAATTCGTCCCCTGCCTCGCCGGCGAGGTGGCGCATCTCGACGTGTTCCAACGCACCCCGCCCTGGATGCTCCCGACGGAGAACTACGGCGACCCCTTCGGGCAGGAGTTCCTCGACCTGCTGGCGCTCCTGCCCAACTACGGCCGCTGGGACAGGCTGTGGCAGTTCTGGATCATGCACGAAGGCCTCCTCGTCGCCGCTCGGGTGGATCCGGACTGGGACGAGCAAACCGAGGCGGTCAGCGCGGAGAACGACTTCGTGCGGGGGATGCTCATCGACGTGCTGCGCGCCCAGGTCACCGACGACGAGCTGTTCGAGAAGATGGTGCCGCACTTCCCGCCGTTCGCGAAGCGCGCGCTACGCGACGACGGGCGGTGGGCGGCGACGCTGGGGCGGCCGGATGTCGACCTCGTCACGACGCCGATCGAGACGATCACTCCGGACGGGGTGAGGACGACGGACGGGGTCGATCATCCGGCGGATGTCCTCATCTATGGAACGGGCTTCACGGCGTCGGATTTCGTGGCGCCGATGCGCGTCTTCGGGCTCAGCGGTGTCGAGCTGAACGAGGAGTGGGGCGGCGATGCCCGGGCCTATCTCGGCATCACGGTGCCGGGGTTCCCCAACTTCTTCATGCTCTACGGGCCGAACACCAATCTCGTCATCAACGGCAGCATCCTCATCATGGTGGAGTGCCAGGTGCGCTACGCCGTCGAGGCGATCGGACGCCTCCTCCGCGCCGGCAAGCGCGCCATGTCGCTTCGCCGCGACGTCCACGAGCGCTACGGGCGGGAGATGGAAGAGGGCAACGCCAAGATGGTGTGGGGCGTGGCCGACGTGCCGACCTGGTACCGCAACAAACACGGGCGAGTCACCCAGAACTGGCCCTTGGATCTCCACACCTACTGGTCGCGCACACTCGAGCCGGACCTGGCCGACTACGAGCTGACCTGACGGACTAGTCCCACTGGCCGGGCTGGTAGTCACCAGCCGGCAGGCGGATGATGACGTTGAGGCGGTTGTAGGCGTTGATCGTGGCGATCAGCGCGACCAGGGCCCCGAGTTGCGCCTCGTCGTAGTGTTCGGCGGCTCGGTCCCACACGTCGTCCGGGACACCGCCCGCGGCGTCGGCGATGCGGGTGCCCTCTTCGGTCAGCTCGAGGGCGGCGCGCTCCGCCTCGGTGAAGACGGTCGCCTCCCTCCAGGCTGCGACCAGGTTGAGCCGCTGCTGCGTTTCGCCGGCGGCCGCCGCATCCTTGGTGTGCATGTCGGTGCACATGCCGCAGCCGTTGATCTGGCTGGCCCGGATCTTGACCAGTTCCTGGGTCGGGCGAGGCACGGTGGAGTCGGTGACGACCTTCCCGGCCGAGTTCAGGTATTTCGCGAACTTCTGGGCAATGGGGTTGTCCCAGAGGTTGAGGCGTGCGTCCATGGCTCTACTCCTTTGTTGATTGGGGTTCGATCTGTCCAGTGGAGGCTTCCAGGACGCCGAGCTGCTTCATCTGGGAGAGCACGTCGACGACTCCCCAGGTCTCCGCGACGCGGCCCTCGACGTAACGGAAGACGAAGACCTCGTCGTAGGTCACGGGCCTGCCTGTCGGGGGAAGGCCCATGTGCTCGCCGAGGTGGGTGCCGGTCACGGTCTGCCGAGCGACGACCTCGTCGTCCTCTTTGATCAGGTCGTCGATCGTGATGTGAAGGTCGGGGTCGGCCCGAAGGAGCGTCGTGAAGACCTCCCTGATGGCCAGGGCACCCGTCGCGTCGGCGGGCAACGGCGTACTGATCCGCACGTCCGGCTCGAAGACCTCGTTGATCGTCTCGACGAGGCGCTCTGGGTCGCCGGAGTTGGTGGCGTCCACGAAGCTCCGGAGGGTTGCCTTGTTCGGAGATTCCTTGGTTGTCGACACGTGGTCCTCCTTTGGTCGAACAGAACCCGCGTTGGCCGAGGGGATCGGCGCACGCGCTCAGTTCTCCAGGACGGTGAGGTCGAGGTCGCGTAGACGCTCGGGATCGACGAGGAAGTCGATAGCCACGATCTTGCTGCCCCGGACGGTGAAGGCGCCGACGGAGAACGGCGTACCGTCGTCGCGCAGCGCGACGGCTCCGGCCACACCGTTGACGATGGCCGGCCGTGTGAGCAGCCCCAGGGCGGAGAACGCCCTGGCGTTGGTGGCGACGGCGACCGCGCCCCGTACCTCGCGGGGTGTCCCCGCGGGGAGGGGCCCGTCCGCCCGCACCACCACGTCGGGGTCGAGCACGGCGAGCAGCGCGTCGAAGTTCCCGTCGCGTGAGGCCGCCATGAAGGCCTCGACCACCGCGCGTTGGCGGTCGAGGTCGGCGTCGGGCGTCGTGGGCTCGCCCTGGACGCGCCGGCGCGCGCGGCTGGCCAGCTGGCGCGCCGCCTCGGGCGAGCGATCCACGATGGGGGCGATGTCGTCGAACGGCACGGCGAAGATGTCGTGGAGGACGAAGGCGAGCCGCTCGGGCGGCGTCAGAGTGTCAAGAACGACGAGCAGGGCCACGCCGACCGAATCGGCCAGCAGCGCCTCGTGCTCGGGGTCCGTGGCACCGGGGCGGTCGATGATCGGCTCCGGCATGTGTGGTACGAGCGGGTCCTCGCGCCTCGTTTGCCGGGACCGCAGCATGTTCAAGGAGACCCGGGCGACCACCGTGGTCAGCCAGGCCTTCAGGTTGTCGACGTCGCTCGTGTCGGCCCCGCTGAAGCGCAGCCACGCGTCCTGGACGGCGTCGTCCGCGTCGCTGAGGGAGCCCAGCATGCGGTAGGCGACGGCCCGCAGGTGCGGCCGGTATTCCTCGAACTGCTCGTTGAGCCAGTCCGTCTGCGCCATCGTCACGCTCCTCCCGCTCGTCATACCCACTAGACCCGTCAGGCCCGAAGAATGTGACAGCGGGTCGGGCGACCCAGGTTGCGCCGGGCCGAACGGTCTTAGTCGATGATGTCGGTCGACGTCCGGCGGGACCATGGCCAGCAGGGCCAGGTGGGAGGATGACGTGAATGGCCGACCGTCAACGGGTCTCGTCGAGCTCGCCCTTCGAGCCCACCATCGGGTTTAGCCGTGCCCTGCGGGTGGGCGACCGGGTGATTGTGTCGGGGACGGGGCCGGTCGTCCCCGGCGGGCGGTGCCCCGACGACGCCGCCGGCCAGGCGAAGCGGTGCTTCGAGATCATCGAGGCCGCCCTGCACGGGGCCGGCGCGTCGCTGCGCGACGTCGTGCGGACGCGCATGTACATCACCGCGACCGAGCACGCTGACGCGGTGGGAACGGTGCACGGCGAGCTGTTGGGAACGGTGCGGCCCGCTGCCACCATGGTCGTCGTGGCGGAATTGCTCGACCCCGCCTGGATGGTGGAGATCGAAGCCGAGGCGGTGGTGCCCGACAGGGCAGGACCGGACGCGGAGTGAACTGTGCGCGCCATGGCGGCGCACCGGCGGCGGTGCGCGCGTTCGACCCGGCGGTCCCCGCCGGCTAAGAGACGAGGCCCTGGGCCGTCTCCAGGACGATGTTGAAGCCGCGCAGGTCCCCGGTGACGCCCGACTCCATCCTGTTCATCACGTAGGACACCGCCAGTTCGGCGTCCTGGTCGACGACGATGAGCGAGCCGCCGTAGCCGCCCCAGTAGCAGGCACGCGGGCCGAGCGGCATGTCGGGCGGGTTGCTCAGCCCGTAGCCCATGCCGATGCGCTGCTTGAGCCCCAGCACCTTGTCGATGCCATCGGCCTGGACCTCGAAGATGGGCTCGGTGCCGGCCTCCGAGAGCAGGCGCACGCCGCGGGCCGCGCCCCTGCCGGCGACGATCGACTGGATGGCGGCGACCGAGCGGGCATTGCCCTGGCCGTTCGCGGCGGGGATCTCGGCGCGCCGCCACCATTCCTCGTACGTGGTGGTCGCGTCGATGGGCGGGTTCGTGAACGTCTTCAGCGTGATATCGCTGATCTGTCCTTCCATCGCCGCCAGGTCGAGCGGCGGCGGCGGGATCACGTTCGACACCCGGTGGTCCTCGCTCGCCGGCAGGCCGATGAAGAAGTCCGCCTCGAGCGGCTTGGCCACCTCGCGGGCGAACCAGGTCCCGATGGACTCGCCGGTGATGCGGCGGACGATCTCGCCGATGAGGTAGCCCTGGGTCACCGCGTGGTAGCCCGAGGCCGTCCCCGGCTCCCACCACGGTGCCTGCGCGGCCAGGCGGGAGGTGCACAGTTCCCAGTCGGCCAGTTCCTCGACGGCAAGGGGCTCCTCCCAGCCGCTCAGGCCGGCGGTGTGGCCCATGACGTGGCGCACCTCGATCTTCTCCTTGCCGGCCTGGGCGAACTCGGGCCAGTACGTGGAGACCGGCGCGTGGTAGTCGAGCTCGCCGCGGTCGTGCAGCATGAGCGTGACGACGAACGTCATCGTCTTGGTGGTCGACCAGACGTTGGTGATGGTGTCGCGCTCCCAGGGCCGGGTCTTCTCGGCGTCGGCCCAGCCGCCCCAGATGTCGACGACGGGCTCGCCGTGGAGGAAGATCGCCACTGAGGCACCGACGTCGGCTCCGGTGTCGATCTGGGCGGCGAGCGTCGAACGCACGCCCTCGAAGCGCGGCTCGCAGGTTCCGTGCACTTCTGCCATGGGTGGCCCCCTATTCGATTCTCGTCGTCGGACGCTATGCCGACACCGAAGCTACCGGCGATCGGATCGGCCCCGCCAAGGAGCGTGGTCGGTAACGTCGGTGCCGTGGAGCGCGCGGAGGCCATCGTGGTCGGCTCCGGGCCCAACGGGTTGGCCGCCGCGCTGACGCTGGCCCGAGCCGGGCACCAGGTCGAGGTCTACGAGGGTGCGCCGACCGCCGGAGGAGGCACCCGCACCGAGGAGTTGACGCTCGAGGGGTTCCTCCACGACGTCTGCGCCGCCGTCCATCCTGCGCTGGTGGCCTCGCCGTTCTTCCGCTCGCTCGACCTGGCGGCCCTCGGCGTGGTGCTCCGCCAGCCCGAGGTCGCCTTCGCCCAGCCGCTCGCCGGCGGTCGGGTGGCGGCGGCCTACCGCGACGTCGGCGAGACGGCGGCGCACCTGGGGGGCGACGCCGCCGTGTATCGAGCGCTCGTGGGACCATTGGTCGACTGGCTGGACCGGATCGTGCCCTACGTGCTGGGGCCGATGCGCGGCATGCCCCGCGACCCGCTCGCGCTGGCCCGCTTCGCCGTCGTCGGCACCCGGTCGATCCGTCACGCCACGCGCCATTTCTCGACCGACGCCGGACGGGCGCTGCTCGCCGGGGCGGCCGCCCACTCGATGCAGCCGCTCAACGCGCCGCTGACCGCGTCGTTCGGGCTGCTGCTCGCCGCGCTCGGCCACGGTGTCGGCTGGCCCGTGGTGGAGGGCGGCAGCGCCGCCATCACGCGGGGCCTGACCGCCGAGCTGCGCCGTCACGGCGGCGTCGTGCGCACCGGGTGCTGGGTCGAGTCGCTGGCCGAATTGCCCACGGCGCGAGCCGTGCTGCTCGACACGTCGGTCCGGGGGTTCGTGAGGCTGGCCGGTGACCGGCTGTCCCGACGGGCGGGCCGGCCCTGGCTGCGCTTTCGGCCGGGCCCCGGGGCCTGCAAGGTCGACTGGGCGCTCGACGGGCCGGTTCCGTGGAGCGCGGAGGCCTGCCGGCGCACGGTGACCATCCACGTGGGCGGCACGTTCGAGGAGGTGGCGCGCTCGGAGTGCGGCCGTGCATGCGGGGCGCCATCCCGAGACGCCTTTCGTGCTGGTCGCACAGCCGTCTGTGGTCGACCCGACGCGGGCACCCGCCGGTCAGCACACGCTGTGGGGCTACTGCCACGTCCCCAACGGTTCGGACGTGGACATGAGCGAGCGGATCGAGGCGCAGATCGAGCGCTTTGCCCCCGGGTTCCGCGACCTCATCTTGGCCCGGGCGGTCCGTACGGCGGCCGAGGCCGAGAAGTACAACCCGAACCTCCTCGGAGGTGACGTCAACGGGGGCGCGATGACCCTTCGCCAGACGGCCTTCCGGCCCGTGCCGCGGTGGAATCCCTACAAGACGCCGCTGGCGGGGGTGTACCTCTGCTCGGCTTCGACGCCCCCCGGGGGTGGTGTGCACGGGATGTGCGGCGTGGCGGCGGCGGAGGTGGCGCTGCGGGAACGGTTCTCCTGATTAGGGCTCCGCTCGCTTCCCCTTCTTCTACCTTCCTCCTTAGACCTTGCAAAAGCTCATTTTGAGGAAGTCAGTGCATTTTGCAAGCACCGACAACCCGCTCATCTGGAGCCGATTCCATAGAGAAGAGTCATCTATGGTCCTGCCTTTCAATCGCGGCCTGACGCTCGGCAACGACGGCACCTCCAGTCAGCTTGGTGTACTTGTCGCGGGTCTCGGCGTGCGTGAGGTCCCGGTCGCCGGTACCGCGGGAATGGACGACCTTAGGTGTGAGCGCTCCCGACTTTTTGCGGTGATCAGCTAGTCGGAGCGACCAGCGCCATGTAGTTCGAACGCAAGCACGAGATCACTGATGCCACGGAAGATGGCGAAGAAGCCGACCCAGAGGATCAGCAGCCTGGCTTGGGCAGTTATGTACTGCTGGGACGCCCAAAAGCCCAGCGCGATCTCCAGTATCCCCACCGTGAGACCGAGCCACCAGGTGGGATTCACTGGCTGAGCCATCGCGGAGTACACGATGTCGAAGCCACCGTTCAATATGAGCAACAACCCAAAGACCGAGGCGAGCGACCAGAACGCATTGTAGGGAGTAACGAACGACCAAATAGCCCCGCCGATGAAGAGGACAGCGAGGATCACTCGCAACACGGCCCACCCACCACCTTGGATTCCGGCCAACGCAAATTGGTATACGGCAGAGAGCAGGAACACAGCACCGAGGAGCAGACCGATCGTTGTCACCGACCTGATGTCAAAGCGCAGAACGACGACGGCGATGATCAGCCATGCGAAGCCTACGACCATCGGAATCCACCAGCGCCGAGAGACTTGGGACGAGATCCGGTGAAGTTCAGTGTTCAGCATCGGGCCCTCCCTGACAGCACCCAGCGTAGCCTTATGTCCGCGCCCGATGCAGTGTCGCCGCGGCGACGGAGACACCGAAGATCACTCCCGCCGGCACCTTGGCAACATTTTTGAGAGACTGGCTCGACATGGCAAACGGCCGCGAGCCGGCAGCGTTCTGGGACACGCCTACGGGACTCTGATGTGAGCTCGGTAGACACAACATGTTGTGCGGGTGAACGAGCAGAGACGGGGTTCCGATCCCCGTGCATGCCACCGGCGGACTGCCTACGATGTGATCCAGCCGATCTGGGAGGTGGCGATGACCAGTGCTGGTACTCCGAACGTGGATCTGGCCGAGCTGCGTCAGCAGGCCCGGGCGCTCACCGATTTCGCAGTCAACCCTCAAGTCATCGAGCTGCTCGAGGAGATCGAGGCCTCGCCTGACCCCATTGCGGCTGCCGATGAACTGGCCACCGTTGACGAGTTGCGGCGTCGGGGCATCGACATTTCCGACGATCTGCGTCTGACCTTGCGCTACTTCGAGTCCGCCGACGACGTCGAGGGTCACGAGAGGGTCATCTGGGCGCCGGTCGCCGAAGCACAGATTGAAGCGTCGGGCAGCTGGACGGTGTGCGGCTCGATCGGAGCACCCATCGTCCCCATCTGCTTGAGCGTGGGTCGTACTCCCAACCCGCAGTAGGCACATGAGTACCTCAGATCAGCGGACGCAGCTAGCCGAGGCCGTCGACGCGGCGACCGGCGAGCTGATCGACTTCGTAGCCACGCCGGCGATGGCGGCCGTGCTCGCCGAATACCACGCACTGTCTGATCCGGAGCGGCGTGCATTCGTGCTCAACGTGCTCTTGGAACCAGCGGCGCTGGCCGAACGAGGAGTACTCGTACCCCGTGGAGTGACCATCCAACGCACCGCGTTCATGGACGAACGGCCGACCCAGTTCGCCATGGTCAAACACCTTCCTCCGGGGCTCCCCTGGGACAAGGTCACGATCACCTTTGACAACCGATCTGGGCCGCCGGCTATCCGCTATGGGGACATGGTGCGTGCGCATGGCAGGCCCACGCAGGCAGTGGCGCCGGGCGGCTGAGCACGCCGGTTGGCTCACGTGGCGCGGCCGCAAGTGGTCGGATTAGCGACTCTCAACGCCAAGGTGTCACGGATTTCTCCTCTACGTTGGCTTCGCTGAGAGCCGGATGGATCGTCAGCGAATCCTGACGGGTAGCGAAACTGGGGATCGTCCGAGGACCTGTCGCCACTCAATGTCCTCGGGTGCGCAGACGAGCTCGATCGGGCGCCGCGTGGTGCCCCGAAGAGTCTCCTCAAGCGCCATGCGGGCCAGGTTGGTGCCAAGACAAAAGTGTGGCCCGGTGCCGAACGAGAGTAGCTTCGGTGCCGACGGCGTATCGAAACGGGTGACGTCGAAGCGATCTGGCTCGTCCCACACCGACCGGTCGCGGTTGCCGATCATCACCGCCAACAGGATCAAGGCTCCCGGATCGCGAGTGATACCGCCTACCTCCACTGCCGCTGTGACGGTGCGCGGGATAGCGCTGATGTTGGGTTCGTAGCGCATGGTTTCGGACACTGCCGAGGCCACGCTCGCCTCGCCCTGGCGAAGGCGCTCGACGGCATGGAGGTGAACCAGCTATCGCCGCAAGGGAGCAGCCGATCTGGCTTGTCGTGGTGTCGTGGCCGGCGACAAGGAGGTTGGAGACCATTGTGATGACCTCGTCCCGGCTGAGGCGGTCGCCCGCCTCTTCCTCGTGGAGCAAGGAAGTGATCAGGTCCTCGCTCGGATCCGTCTGGCGGCGGCGCACCAGGTTGGCGACATAGTCGAGCAGCTCGCCCAGCGCCGACTCGGCTTCAGCGATCTGGCTCGGCTCCATGAACGTGAAGACCGGGCTCAGCACGTCGGCCCAGCCGGCAAAGATCGAGACGTCCTCTTCAGGCACCCCGAGCAGGCGGCACATGACCCTGATGGCCAGGCGATCGAACGTCGTCACGAGGTCGCCTTCCCCTTTCGATGCCAGCTCATCGAGCAGGACATCCACCGACGCCGCGGTATCAGCCCGAAGCCGCTCGGTCGAGCGGGGCGTGAAGGCCCGGTTCACGAGTCGCCGAAGCCGGACGTGCTCGTCGCCTTCGTTGGCGAACATCAGCGAGCCATACCAGCGACGCAGCTCTCCCTCGATGCCCATGAGATCGAACATCGTCATCCCCACGCCCTCGAGTCTGCTGTCGCGTGCCAGGTGTTCGATCTCGCCGTAGCCGAAGACCCATACGGCCCCTGTAAGCGCGGTCTTGGGCTGTCGGCGCCAACTCGGCCGCCTTGGTGAGGTTCGCCCGGACTTGGCCAGGGTCGAGCGTCTCGACACTTGGTTCGAGACTCATTCCCACCTCCGATTGGTTGACCGCCGCCGGCCAGAGCCTAGGCCAGCGGAATATCCGGTGCACTGGGCTGCCCGCCTTCCAGCTAACCAGCTGTCTTCCTCCGATCGCTGTCGCCGCCTTCTCGCGATCAACCGGCCGTCCGCGAGTGTTCGGGGTGACCGGTCACGGAGCGGAGCTTTCTTGGCTCGCAGGGCTAGCCCCGATGTGTCGGGCGATTGCACCCCGAGCCGTTCGTTCGGGGGGCCTTCAACGCGGCAGTAAGTACGGACCTGGCGATGACTCGATTACGAAGATTTCACCTCATTGCGTTCTGCTTTCAGCGGCCTTCGTGTCGTCCTGAGGCAGGTCGTTGCTGATGCTCAACTTTCTTGCGGCCTGGAGCACATTCTCCGACGACTTCAAGGGCGTGTTTACCTATTCGCCCATTCGCTCAATAAGGCTCACTGACCAGCACATAGGTTATCGCCACCTTCAGGTACGACGATGAAGGTCGATTTGACTGAAGAGTGGGTTCAAGGTGACTACCGCAGTTTCTTGACCACACTCGGTGTGACCGTGACGGAATCTGCCACACGTTCGTAGCGACCCCCTGCGCATACCCGGTGGTCCGTGCTGGGACCGGTTACTTCGCGCCTTCCTGGTCGCCGCCTAACGCTCTGGTTAATCCTTCCAAGTCGGCCACGGTCACGGTAAGTGCCGAGTGCCCAGCTCTTCGCAGTGGCGATCCCACTCTCTCTGCGAAGTGTATACAGACGCCCGCGTCGTGATTCGTACCAAAGGTCAACCCGTCGTCAACGCGGGACATCCGAACTCCAACCGCCGTCCACCAGCGGTAGTTCCGAGTGATGTGGGCACCGGTGATATTCGAAACCTGCGTCTCGATCTTGAAGAGACCGAAGGTTGCCAGCAATGTGCCGTCATCAGTGAGGGTGACACCGTCCTTCGCTGGTCGCAGCAAAAATGGCAACAACACCGGCAGGTAGCGTTTGTCGATCGCGTAGCCGAAATGTTCGCTCACCCTCGTAACGTTATGGGTTTCCAGACCCCGAGCGGTTGGTCGGCGGCGGTCTCCGGTACGGACAGGGAGAGTGTGGCCGAGTCGCATCTCACAGTTGTAAACGAGTGTTGACAGACGCTTGCGATTCGTTCAGTGTGGTCACGGTGAGACCTTCGGAGTCGTTCTGGGACGCATGGGAGCGCATTAGGACCAGTGCAGACCCTGACCCGCTGGAAGTCCTTCGACTCGCGGCTGCCTTTAGCCGCTACTTTGATACCGCCCAGAAGGAAGCAATCTCGTTTGCGCGGTCGGCTGGGTTGTCGTGGGAGCAGATCGCCCAGTCCCTCGGCGAGAGCCGACAAGCTCTGTGGCAGCGTGCGAACCGAGACGCATCATTGCAGGCGCAGTTGGCCGCATCCGGAAAGCGACGGTGGGAGGCGGTCAAACGTGACCCCATCTCCTGGTACGGAAAAACCAAAGCCTTCCCCGCGTAATCTGAGAGGGAACCAACTCTGGTATTGCGCCCTGACCCGGTCGGCCCAGTTGGCCTATTCCTCGAATCTCAATGTTGGGGGCCACAGGAGACCGTGAGCACCGCCTCCATGTCGGGGCGCATGATTGTGCCCGGAACTGGTGCTACTGACATCAGATCGCCATCGGGGACAGTTTGGTTCTGGGATCGCGAGATTCGGTAGGGGATTCCGGCGGCTTCCAAAGCTTTAATCGCGGCCCCGAGAGCTAGGTGCCACACGTTCGGCATCGCACTTCATCCGGCACGAGCCCAGATTTTGCCCCAGATAAGTGACGCCGACCCGGTGATTGGAGGCGATCCGGCATTTGTGCCCGTATTGCACAATGATGCTCTCTGATGTCACGGACACAGTTCGGGTCAGTGCCCACGAGATACGCCAGAGTTGGCTCGGCGACAGTTCGTGGACTCTATGGAACCTCCGGAGTGAGCGGAGCTCCGTCGACACCTCCTATGGAACCTCCGGAGTGAGCGGAGCTCCGTCGACACCGTTTACGAACCTTCAATGGGGGTCTGGCCGATGCTATGTTCGCCCGCAAGGAGGCTCGTGATGGCAGACCTCGAGTATCCAGCGTGCACCCGGGAACTCTACGAGAGCGAGATCGTGGGTGAGTCGCTTTTTCTTGCCCTCGTCCAGGAGGCCAAGACCCCCCGGGACCGGTACCACTTTGGGACTTTGCTCCAACTGGAGAGCGAAACGAAGGCCCGCCTACGCCCTCTCCTCTACAAGCACGCGGTGTCCCTTGCCGAGGACGCAGATCTCAGTCTGCTTGAGCTGGCAATCGCCGCATACCGGGACTCCTCCTGGCAGGAATTCATGTCCCTCAATGTCCCGGTGGTGAGCGACTTCTTGCAGCGGTTCGAGGCCATCGCCGAGGTGGGCGACCTCCAAGACGCCGATGTCCTCCAGTCCATGGTCCATCACGAGGCGTCGATCCTCCGCTGGGCCCAGATGGAGAGTCGAGGGGAGACCAGCGGCTCGCTCGATGATGTGGTGGCGCAGCTGAACTACCCGCTGGGCGAGCGTTTCTAGCTCCGTTCCGGCACTGTGGAGCGACAATGGCCGCCTTGCCGCGGCGCTCTTCGCATCCGAGTCCGTCCGGTGAGCCGAGGTTATGTGACCGGGCTCAGACCCATTGGTGGTCGGGGATAGTCGCTTCCACAGAAAGCGATTGCGAATCATCGCATTCTGACGAAGTTCACCATCCCCTCGAAATCGGGCTCGGTGTCTTGGTGGGTGAATCGGGCCGCCCCCGGGCAGGCCACGCACGGTCAAGGCCAGTCCCCCGGAGGGCACGTCGACAACCTCGAGGACTTGGTTCCCGTCCCAAGTCGTCCACCGGTCGAATGTTCCACAGTCGATGTAGCCCACCGGCACACGTCGTCATCCCACGCCAGCCAGCGGTAACGGCCTGCATCCATCGCCCCAACGGAACTCACCGAGGGGACGGTCGCCCAGGCCGAGCAGTTGTCTCGGGCAATCCGGCCCCCCGAGCGAGTGTCGAGTTTCAGCGTCTTGGAACCACGGTTCGAAGAGCGAGAGTTCTTCCCGCGTGAACGGACGAAGCTCAAGGGTGGGCACGCCTCGCAAAGAATCGCCGAGACGACGCGACGCTGGCATCGCCGCTCCGTGTCGAACGGCGGCAGGATGCACCCTCAAGGAGATCCGTTGTGCCGAATGCGGGTGTCTCGTCGAGGCAGGTGAGGTCGTCGATCGGTGCGACAACCCGGGCTGCCGCGGCAAGGGCCTCCCCCGAGAGAGTCATCGGCGAATAGGGCTACCGAAGCGAATGACGTTCCCGTCGGGATCGCTGACAAAACCTTCCCGCTTGCCATAGTCCTCGTCGTGTGGGCCGACCACGTCGATTCCGGTTTGCCTCCACCCCTCGGCCACCCGGTCGGCGTCCTGGCAGTGGATGTAGAGAACTCCGTGACCGGCCGCCTCATCCTCCGTTGTCTGGGCTAGGTGAATCGTCAGGTCTCGATCCCGATGCGCGAACGCGTAGGTGTCATCGTGGAACGAAACCTCGAAACCTGCCCGTCTGAACCAGGCAACCGAGGTCGAAACATCGGCGACCTTGAAGACGGGCTCGAATCCCGCAACCAACCAGGTGTTGGCGATGAGCTGCAGCTGACCGTCTCGCTGTCCGTTCAGACCGCCGAGGCAGTCGTGGCAGATCGGCAGGTCGGGATGCGAGCGCAGCCGCACCCACCAATCGACCGACCTTGAGCAGCACACGCATTCCACGGCCATAAATGAGAGCCTAAAGTCCGACGTTGGTCGGCCGTTGATCGTGTCAAAACTGTCGATCTGGGCACCCACACCCGCCGAACACTGGGACAGGTTCGCTGGTCGCTGAGCCCCGATTAGGGCTGGTAATCGGACGGCCATTGCTGCAGAGCCCACATGTTTCCATCAGGATCGGTGAAGTACGAGTAGAGGACCCCGCCCATATCGTCGATATCGCTGAGTTCGACGCCACGCTCCGTCATGGCCGTCCGGGTCGCCGTCATATCGGCCACCACAAGATGAAGACCCTTGATCGAGCCAGGGGCCATGTCGTTGATCGGGCCCATCCCTGTCCCGAAGACGATGGCGCAGCTCGATCCCGGCGGGGTCAACTGTACGACTCGCATCGTGTCGGTGACCTGGGTGTCGTGCAGGTTCCCAAAGCCAACCTGCTCGTAGAACGTCTTGGCCCGATCGACATCGGATACCGGGATCGGTACGAGTTCCAGGCGCATGTCGGGCACTTGCGGCATTTCAGTCATCGACTCCTCCTTTGCGACGTCGTTTCCCCTGTTATATCCGGTCCTCCTCACGTGCGTGGCTTCTGTTGCTCCTCGCTTCGATCCTTGTCGACAACTCCTCGCATCATACAAGAGGGCGCGGCGACGCGTCAACCAGAGTCTCGTTCGCGCGCCCGGATCATCTCAAGCGACTCGTTGAAGTGCCAATGGTGGCCTTCGAGATCGTCCGCCTCGTAACGTCGGTACCCGTAGAAGGCGTCCTGGATCGGCATCGTGATCGTCGCGCCCTGGGCGACGGCGTGGTCGTAGTGCGAGTCGATGTCCTTGACCGCAACGTTGATCATCACCGTCGCGTGGCCGACGTCGCCGGGACTGTACAGATGGTGTACGTCTCGCGCCGCTGGGGTGGCGCGGCCGATCATGACCACGCCGTCGCCGAATTCGAGCCAGGCGAGCATTCCCTCGTCGTCATCGCCACCGCCCATCCGGGCTTCGCGCCGTTCGGTGAACTGGAACACGCGAGTGAGGTACTCAAGCGCCGCGACTTCGTCCGCGTAGGTAAGGCGCGGGTACATCGCCGGTGTGTGACTCCATGCCTCGGCTTGAGGTGTCGTAGTTCCGATCGTGGACATAAGTCGCTCCTTTTCACGCTTGAACAGTCCAGGATCGCCCTCATCGACGGGCAGGACCCGATCGGGGCGAAGTGTGACTGTCGCCTGTTCTTCTTCGCTGGCGCCTACGAGTTCGCGGAGCCGGCGACGCGCTCGGTTCAGCCTTGAACGAACCGTGCCGACCGGGACCTCGAGTGCAGCAGCAATCTGGTCGTACGGCATGCCCTCCCAGGCGAACAACAGAAGGGTGTCTCGTTCCTCTTTCGGGAGCGTGACGATCGCGGCTGCGACATCGGCCCATAGTTTCGAGGCGTCGAGCCGAGCATCGATCTCGGAATAGGGGTCGGATGCAGCGACCGATCTGTTCACCAACCCGGCTGTCGCCTTGAGACGGCGCGCCTCTGCTTGTTGATGGCGGGCCAAGAGATTGCTCGCGATCCCGTAAAGCCACGGCCGCGCCTGCGCCCTGTCTGTATCAAAACTCGCCCGTTTCTCGAAGGCGATGCGAAAGAGCTCCCCTAGCAGTGTGTCGGCGTCATGCGGGCCCACCCTGCGCACGAAATACCGGAACATCGTCGTGGCGTGCCGGTCGAACAGTTCGCCGAACGAAGCCGGAGACCTGAGCGAGCAGGCGATGACGTCGGCATCGGTGTACGGATCCACCAATTCATGTTCCTCGCTGGCAGGGACGAGTTCAGAGATTTTGCCCGGCGCGGCGCCGTGTTGCGATCTGCGCCGAATCGACGATCTGCACCCTTTGCCCGATATCCAGGTTGCGTTCACGGCCTCCCCAGAACGCGCCGCCGAATCATTGGTGGTCGGGGGCTCCACCCAGGTCTTGCTGCACGGCGAAGTTGGGCTGGTCGGGCGCGACCCCGAACGGTGATCCTCAAGTCAGATCCCTCTCGCAGACTGGCCTATAGGTGGCACCGCCACCCCCGAGGGGGCCGCCGAGGTCGGCACGGAAGAATCGACCGCCGAGGTCCGACCGGCCGAACCCGCTCGAAGACGGCCTTCGACGTCGAAGATGTCGGGCGTGGTGTGGTCCGACTCACGGTCACCCTCCTGCTGAGGACCCGAGGGCCGACCCAACCTCTCGTCAGAGCCTTCCGGTTGTAGGTGCGAGCTTCAGATCGCTCGTCCCCAACCACCGAGACCGAAGGTTCACCGTAGTCCGGGTGGTGGCGGGGATTGTGTTTGCGTTCACGAGCGGATCGGCGGAAAAGGCCATTCTGCCGGGGCCACCATGGATATGAGTGTCACGGGTATGTCATCCTTCTGCAACTGAGCTAGTGCAGGCTCATGCAGGCGTTTAGCCAGGACCCTTACTTCAAAACATCGGGGGCCCCAGAGTGGACACACAAGAAACGCTGTTTGCGCAACGATCGATCACTGGCGATGAAGAGGCTGGCTCAAGCGAAGAGACAGCCTCCAACGATCACCGCCGAAACGACGGACGTCGCGTAAGTACCGCCGCTCTACTCTTCGTATTGGCGGTAGCGAGTGGAGCCGTAGCCTTCTATATCTTTCCAAAGTCATCTCCCGTCGCTACGACGGGAACTATCTCGGCCGTGGACTTCGATTCCGAGTACACGCCAAGCAATATCGGTGTCAGGATAACGCCGGATCCGTCCGTTCACGGGGTTTATCTGTATGCGAGTTTGACTGACTTCTCGCCACACTCAACCCCTGTAATCGTGCGTATCACTGTGCCGCTTCAGAGTTTTGGCGGCCCTGATAAATGTTTCCGTCCTGCTCACTGCAGCGTGTCAGGAACTCAAAAGCAAGCAATGCTCTGGATGAGGGTACAGGGAAGTTATCTCTCAGGAGGTGCTCGGTGGCATGAGACCCATGGCGGAATTGCTATTCCGGATATGTCCTATAATCTCGTCGCGAATGATGAGTTCGCGGCGGTGGACCTCCCCGATATCTCACTTTACGTCGGAAATATTCACACTTATGTTGACAACGCCGTAACGGTTCCAACATTGATAACGATGACGGTGCCCAGGGCATCACGGTTTACGTGGAATACTGGGTTGGTACCGGACGCAAACAACTCCCTGCTGGTCTGGCACGAAAATTCATCGACTGAATTTGGAGCCACATCCGAAAATGGTGTCGATCTGTCCCTCCAGGATAGGAACTCGAAGTTGATCTTTGTATCGGGAGCGCTTCTTGGTATCGCGGGTGGCGCGTTAGTCGGGTCACTACAAGAGCACCGCAAACGGCGACCCTCGTCAAAGTAGTTCGGTGGAGGTTGGTTTTTCGACTGACCACCCTCGTCCTCACGCTCTACCCTCATTCCTCACGTCCTACGTCTGCCGATAGCGCCCGACAGGCCGGGATTCGTGCACTACGTATCCAAATACGGGAACAATTGGTGGCCCAACTAGTCATCGACCGCCCATTGGGACACCGGCCAGTGCGGGCCAAAGGTCATGCCGTGAGCCCGTGGGGCATCGCAGAGCCGAGGCTGTCCTACGGGTGCCTAAATGCTCAACGAGCGCACTCAACGTGCCATCGCCTTGCCGGATGTGTCGTTCATTGAGACATCGTCACGGCCGTCGCCGAGGGCTGGCCCCACGTTCTTGCCAGCCTGAAGACCCTGCTCGAGACGGGCTCCGGTCTCAAGACCGCGTAGCCGGTCAGTCGGCCCCCATCGGCACCCGCCACTCGACGATGGTGCCGCGGGGCTCGTTGCCCCGGACCTCGAAGGAGCCGAGCAGCGATGCGGCCCGCGCCTCCATGTTGCGCAGCCCGCGCCCGCTCCCCGGCGCGGACTGCGGCCCGACACCGTCGTCGCCCACGATCAGCACGAGATCGCCGCCGGCGGCACTCAGCGTGACCTCGACGGCCGTGGCATCAGCGTGGCGGATCACGTTGGAGAGGGACTCGCGCAGTACAGCCAGCAGCTGCTCACATGCCTCGTCGTCGACGACTGTGTCCACAGGCCCCTTGAAGCGCACGCGGGGCTCGAAGCCGAGCCGCTCTGCGGCGTCCCCCGTGAGCTTCAGCACGCCGGCGCGGGCGCCGCGGGCGAGCGGCTCATGGGCCTGCAGGTCGAAGATCGTGGTGCGGATGTCGCTGATCACACTGTCCAGTTCTGCCACGACGTCCCGTAGCCGCTCGGCGGCCTCGTCGGGGACCGTGG
The DNA here is from genome assembly GCA_963763575.1 of uncultured Acidimicrobiaceae bacterium. Lineage (GTDB taxonomy): Bacteria > Actinomycetota > Acidimicrobiia > Acidimicrobiales > RAAP-2 > Bog-473. The sequence continues at coordinate 195,921 of CAVXPD010000017.1, read as the reverse complement.
CGTACATTGAGCTCAGGCGCATTCCGGCGCCGAACACCCGCTGAATCACGAGGTCGTGCAGGTCGCGGGCGATGCGGTCGCGCTCGGTGGCCATGTCGAGCGCGCGCAGGTTCTCCTCGGACTGCTTGACCTTGACCAGGTTGTCGACGCGGGCCCGGAGCTCGGGCTGGAAGAACGGCTTCAGCAGGTAGTCGTTGGCGCCGTCACGCAAGATGCCGATACGCGCGGCCGAGTCGTTGCGTGCCGTGAGGATGAGGATGGGGACGTTGTCGATCTTCGGCTCGGCGCGGACGGCGCGCACAAGCTCGTCGCCGCTCAGCTCCGGAATCATGAAGTCGCAGACGATGACGTCCGGCTTCGCTGAAAGGGCGACCTCGAAGCCACGACGCCCGTCGAAGGCGGCGTACACCTGGTAGGACGATGCAAGCGCGTCGCAGACGAAGCGGTTCATGTCCGGGTTGTCCTCGATCACCAGGACACTCGGGAAATCTTCGAGATCGAGAGCGGACCCGTCGCCGTCCGCCGCGTCCGCCGCGGGGCGGGCATCGGTGGCCGGGGCGTCGACCGAGGACCCGTCGAGGAGGGTCGCGACCGGCGTGACGATCGCGGCAGCGGCCGCACGTCCGCCGCGGATCTCGGTGCCCGGTGGCGCCTGCGAGGGAAGCTCCACGACGAAGAGCGCGCCGCCCTCGGGTGCGTCACCCACGCCGATGGTCCCGTGATGGAGCAGGACAAGTTCCCGCGCGATGTGCAACCCCAAGCCGGTGCCGCTGAGGCGCGGCGCCACCGGGTTGTCAAGTTGCAGGAACCGTTCGAAGACGTCGTCGCGCTGCTCGGGCGAGATGCCTGGGCCACTGTCGGCGACCTCGAGGCGGACCACCCCGGCGTCGACCAGCGCCGACAACTCTATGCGGACCGTTCCCGCCGACGGCGTGAACTTGAACGCGTTGGACAGCAGGTTCAACAGAACCTGCTGGATGCGGCCCGGGTCGACCTGCGCAGCAACCTCGCCGTCCGGCACCGCGACGAGGAATCGCACCTTGCGATCGAGCGCCAGGGTCTCGAAGCTGTTGGCCACGATGCGAACGAGATACGCCAGGTCGAGCTCGGCGTACTCGAGGTCCAGACGGGCCGCTTCGATCCTGGACGTGTCGAGCAGGTCGTTGACCTGGGTCAACAGGACGCGTGCGTTGCGCAGGATGACCTCGAGGTCGCGCCGACGCGGGTCGCCTTCGGGCACCTCGCTCAGCGAGCGCTCGGCGGGGCCGAGGATGAGGGTGAGGGGGTTGCGCAGTTCGTGGCTGACGTTGGAGAAGAACTGCGACTTGAGGCGGTCGAGCTCCTGGGAGCGCGCGTAAAGGACCTCGAGCTCCGCGTTCGCCTCCTTGAGGAGGCGTCCGGCGTCGGCCACCTCACGGGCCCGGCGGACGACCTGCGCCTCCATCGCGTCGAGGCGGGCCTGCGACGGGCTCATCCAGCCGGACCCCTCCGACCGCCCCAGGCTTCGCGCTCGGTCCCGTTCCTGTTCGAGCCGGATGAGGTCCGTGACGTCCTCCACCTGATGGATGACGTAGGCGACCGAGCCGTCGGCGTGGAGCACCGGCGAGTTGCACGGGCTCCAGAAGCGTTCCTCGAAGCCGCCGCCGTCGGCGTCTGGCCGCTGGACGTCGTACTTCTGGACCGACATGGAGTCTGGAACCCGCTCTCGCACCACCCGGGTCAAGGAGGCCTTCAGGTTCCGCACGCCCTCGTTTTCGGGGTCGTCGGGATTGTCCGGGAAGACGTCGAAGATGCCTCGCCCGATGACCGCGTCCCGCTCGGTCATGGTGGCCGCGAGATACGCGTCGCTCGCCGCGACGATCAGGAGATCCGGGTCGAGCACGAGATACAGTCCCGGCACCGACTCGAAGAGGGCCCTGAAATCGGGAGCTCCGGGCGCCGCTGCCGCCTGCGAAGCACACATTGCGACGGTCCTCCCGATTCCGCCCCGTAGACCTGGGGCACGCTACACCGGTAACGCCCGAGACGAACGATCCTCACGGACCCAAAGCTCCCAAACGGCCCTGTCCAGTTCACGAGGCCGCTTGCCTCGCCGCAGGCGTCCGTCCTAACGGTCCTCCCGCACTCCCCGGAACGGCTCGTCGCGTCCCGGGAGGACGATGCGTCGGGTCAGGGTCACCGACTCGAGCAGCCGGCGATCGTGCGAGACGAGCAGCAGGGTGCCGTCGTAGCCGTCCAACGCCTCCTCGAGCTGCTCGATGGCCGGGAGGTCCAGGTGGTTGGTCGGCTCGTCGAGGACCAGGAAGTTGACGCCCTTGGCCGCGAACGCGGCCAGTTCGGCGCGCGTCCGCTCGCCCGGCGACAGTGACGACGGAGGACGCAGGACGGCGTCGGCGCTCAGGCCGAACTTGGCCAGCTGCGAGCGGGCGCGGTCGCGTTGCAGCCCGGTCGCAACAACGAACGCGTCTGTCACACTGGCCGAGTCGTCCACTAGGACGCGCCGGTCCTGAGCGAGCTCGCCCACGATGACGCTCGGGCCGAGGCGCCGGGTTCCCCGCACCAGCGGCAGGCGGCCGAGGATGGCCTCGACGAGCGTGGTCTTGCCCGACCCGTTCGGGCCGATCAACGCCACGCGGTCGGCCCACGCGAGGTCGAGGGTGAAGGGCCCGAGGGTGAAGGCGTCCGAATCGCCCCGGACCACGACGGCGTCCTCGAGGTGCGCCACGACGTCCCCCGACCGTCGCGCCTCGTTGATGGAGAAGCGGAGCTTCCATCCCTCCCACGGTTTCTCCACCACGTCCAGCGCGTCGATGGCGCGCTCGGTGCGCCGCGCCCGTGACGCCAGCCGCTCGGTTCGATTGATGCGGAAATCACGCTGCGCCTTGTCGTTGTCGCGCGGGTTCTTCTTCTCGCGGGACACGCCGCTGGTCGCCCACTGCCGCTCGCGCTGGGCCCGCCGCCGCAGTTCCGCGCGCTGGGTCTCGTAGACGGCGTACGCCTCGGCCGCATGCTGCCGGTCGGCTGCTCGCTCCGCGACGTAGCCGGTCCAGCCTCCGCCGTATGTCCGCCCCTGCCGCGTGTGCTCGTCCAGCTCGAGCACGTCCGTCACACAGCGATCCAGAAAGGCGCGGTCGTGCGACACGATCACGAGGCCGCCGCGGCGCCGGGCCACCATCTCCTCGAGCCGGCCCAAGCCGTCGAAGTCGAGGTCGTTGGTCGGTTCGTCGAGCAACGTCAGGTCGAAGCGCGCCAACAAGATCGCCGCCAGCGCCACCCGCGCCTCCTGGCCCCCCGACAACCGGGCCGCCGGCCGCTCGGCCACCTCGGCTGGGAGGCCCACCTGCTCGAGCGTCGTCACGAGCCGGGCTTCGAAGTCCCCGGCCGACAATGCTTCGTACCGCTCCAGCGCGTCGGCGTAGCGCGCCTCCGCCCTCACCACCTCCCGCTCACCCCCTCCGTCGGCATGCGCGCCGCCCAGGGCGGCCGCCGCCCCGGTCAGCTCCGCCTCGGCTGCGGCGGCACCCGTCCTGCGGTACAACGCGGCGCGCACCGACTCGTCACCCCGGTGTGCCTGCTCCTGGCTCAGGTAGCCCACGGTCGCAGTGGGTGGGTCGAGTCGGACGTCGCCGGCGGTCGGCGCAACGAGCCCGGCCAAGATCTGCAGGAGCGTCGACTTGCCGACGCCATTCGGGCCGACGACGCCGAGGCATGTGTCGAGTCCGACCGTCAGCGACACGTCGTTGAGGACAACGCGGCCACCGCGCTCGTAGGTGAGGTGACGGGCGACGAGGGTGGCCGCCGGGGCAACGATGGAAGACGGCATGGGTGAGCTCCGGAACAAGAGGGGGACGAGGGCGGCGAGGACGCTCGGCAAGGTCGAAATTCGACGCGGCGTCCGGCGAGCGACGTCGGGGCTCTACTCCACGTCGTCAGCCTATCCGTTCCGAGTTGGGCGAGCGGACCGCCGTTCTGTAGCGTCACCGCAGGCCGCGCGCGTCACAAGGGGGCAGGTATGCCGATCGCGATCACCGACGAACATCAGGAGTTGGGGGCGACGGTACGCGCCGTCCTCTCCACGCACGGTTCGCTGGCGGCCAATCGGGCGCTCCTGGAGTCGCCCGACGAACCGCGGCCGTCGTTCTGGCAGGAGATGGCCGACCTGGGCTGGTTGGGCGTCCATCTCCCCGAGGAGCACGGAGGTGGCGGGGGCTCGCTCAGCGAGCTCGTCGTCGTGCTCGAAGAGCTCGGGCGACAGGTCGCTCCGGGCCCGTTCCTCCCCACCGTCTTGGCCTCGGCGGTGATCGCCCGCTGCGGGACCGACGAGCAGCAGGAGGTTTACCTGCCCGCGCTGGCCGATGGCAGCGTCACCGCCGCGCTTGGATTGGCCGGCGCCCTGAGCTTCGACGCGGACAGCGGCGCACTCGACGGCGACGGCGGCGTCGTCTTGGGCGGGAAGGCGGCCGACCTGTTGCTGTTACGCGCGGGTGATGACGTCGTGATCGTGCGGAGCGACGTCGCCGGCCTCAGGATCAGTGGGAGCAAGGACCTCGACCCCTCCCGCCGGTCGGTCACCGTGACGGTGTCCGGCGTCGCCGTCGCCCCGGTGGACGTGCTGGCCGGCGCAGTGCGCCCGGCGCGCGCAGCGGCACGGGTGCTCGGGGCCGCCGAGGCGGTCGGGATCATGGACGCCTGTACCGACGCCGCGGCGGCCTACGCAAAGGAGCGTATCCAGTTCGGGCGCACTATCGGCACGTTCGAGGCCGTCAAGCACCATTGCGCCAACATGCTCGTGGCCACCCAGTTGGCCACGGCGGCCGTCTGGGACGCGGCCCGCGCCTGGGAGGGGACGCCGAACGAATTCGACATGGTGGCGGCCATGGCGGCACATCTCGCCTTCGCGCCGGCAGTGGACAACGCGCAGATGAACATTCAGGTCCACGGCGGCATCGGCTTCACGTGGGAGCACGACGCGCACCTGTTCCTGCGCCGAGCGCTGGTCCTCAACGCGATCTTGGGCTCTCCCGGCGACGCCGAGGACGTGACGGCGCAGGCGGAGAGGGGCACGAGCCGGGAGGTCACGCTGGAATTGCCGGCTGAAGCGGACTCGCTGCGCCACGACATCCGCGCCGAAGCCCAGAGGATCGGCGCGCTGGTCGGGCACAGAGCAGCGTCGGGCGCTGCTCGAGGCCGGCCTGCTGGTGCCCCACTGGCCGAAGCCCTGGGGCCGGGCGGCGGGCGCCGTCGAGCAGATCGTGATCGACGAGGAGCTGCGCGCCGCCGGCGTCAAGGTCCCAGGGCTCGGCATCACCGGGTGGAACATCATGACGGTGAACCAATACGCCACACCAGACCAGGTGGAGCGCTGGGTCTTCAAGACGCTGATGGGCGAGTACGTCTGGTGCCAGCTCTTCAGCGAGCCCGACGCCGGCTCCGACGCTGCCGCGGTGAAGACCCGGGGCATCCGCGTGGAGGGCGGTTGGAAGGTCAACGGCCAGAAGGTGTGGACGAGCGGGGCGCAACACTGCGATCTCGGGCTGGCCACCGTGCGCACCGACCCCGATGCCCCCAAGCACGCGGGCATCACGACGATGGTGATCGACATGCATGGCCCCGGTGTCGAGGTGCGGCCGCTGCGACAGATCACTGGCAACTCGGACTTCAACGAGGTCTTCTTCGACGACGTGTTCGTGCCCGATGACGACGTGGTCGGAATGCCCAACGACGGCTGGACGGTGGCGCGCTCCACGTTGGGCAACGAGCGGGTCTCCATCGGTGGCGGATCCGGCGGCATCTTCCGGCCCATGGACCTGTTGGCGCTGCACAAGCGCGGCGGAGATCGGGTCCCGGGCGCGTCGGCCCGCATCGGGGCGATTCTGGCGAAGGAGCACACGCTCAGGGTGCTCAACCTGCGCCGCGCCCAGCGCGCCGTCGTCGGTGCCGGCCCCGGGCCGGAGGGCAACGTGACGAAGCTGGTACTGGCCGAACAGGGTCATGAACGGGCGCGGCTGCAGGCGGACCTGGTCGGCGCGCCGACCGCGTTCCTCGACGGCGAGGACGCCATGGCTGGTTACACCGAGCTGGCGACGCGGGCCATGTCCATCGCGGGCGGCACGTCGGAGATCACCCGGAACCAGATCGCCGAGCGCATTCTCGGACTGCCCCGAGACCCGCTGATCAGGTAACGGCCTTCGGGACACGCTGCGCCGGCCAGGCGCGTCTGCACCTGGCGCGTCCGCGCCGCCTGCCACAATGTCGCGTCCAGTATGAGATTCCTCCGGTCCAGGCGGTCGCGCGTCATCGCGGTGGTCGTGGTGGCGCTGGTGGTGGGTCTCTGCGTCATGACTGCCGTGCTCTTCGTCTATCCCGACCTCAACGCGCCCGAGCATTCCGATGCGATCGTCGTGCTGGGCGGCCACGGCGCCCCGGCGATCGACAAGGGCGTGGAGCTGGCGAAGGAGGGCTACGCGCCCGATCTCGTGCTCTCCGTCTCGTCGGGACACCACCACTGCGCGTACCTCCAGGGTCGCCTTGCGCCGCAGCTTCCTCACGTCAAGATCACGTGCTTCGTCGCCGACCCTCAAACGACCCAGGGCGAAGCGCGCTCGATCGCGCACCTGTCCAAGCAAATGGGCTGGAGGCGGATCATCGTCGTCGCCCAGACGACCCAGGCCACGCGGGCCCGCCTCCGCATCAGTCGCTGCTACCCCGGACAGGTGCTCGAGGTCGCGATCGCACCGCAAGGGATCGGCGAGTGGCTCTATCAGCTCGCCTACGAATGGGGCGCCTTGTTCAAGGCTCTGGTGTTGCAGCGGGGCTGCTGACACAGGCGACGCGATCACAAGCGTCTCGGGACGACAGCGTAAGAGGAGTGGGCTGGTGTTCGGCCGCCCCTAACCGGCGCCGCGCCGCAGTGTTCCCTCAATACCCCGGACGTCACCGTCCTCGTCGCACCACGTCGCGATCTCGCCATAGCCGCGTCGCTCCATCGCCGTGGCCACCGCGTCGGCCTGGTCCCCGCCCAGCTCGAGCACGAGAGCGCCGCCGGGGCGGAGGAACTGCGGCGCCTCGGCCACCACGCGCCCCAACGTGGCCGTGCCCTCCGGCCCGCCGTCGTAGTGGGTCACGGTCTCGAACGCGAGGGTGTCGCGGGGGAGGAGCCGTAAGGCGTCGGTCGGGACATACGGCACGACTGCGACGACGACGTCGGTCTGGCCGTACCACTCCGGCGGCACTGGCTCGAAGAGGTCGCCGACCACGGCGTCGACGCCGTTCGCCCGGGCGCAGGCGACGGCCGTCGGCTCGCAGTCCGTCGCCACGATGCGCGTCGTCGGGCGCCGCAGCGCCAGGGCGGCGGCGACCGCACCAGACCCGGTGCACACGTCGATGGCTCGGCCGGGCGTGGGCGCGTCGGGCAGGCGTCGGGCGGCACGCTCGACGAGCTCGACGCTCTGCCAACGCGGCACATATACGCCCGGGTCGATCCGCAGCGTCAGCCCGCTGAAGTCGGCGCGGCCGGTGACCCAGGCCAGGGGCTCGCCGGCCAGCCGACGCTCGAGGAGTGTGGCCAGGTGCGCCATGTCCCCGGCCGCGGCATCGGCGAGCTCGGCCGCCTCCTCGCCGGCCGCCACGCAGCCGGCACGGTCGAGCGCGACGGCGAGGGCGTCGAGGACCTGCGGGTCCGGCGTCAGTCCAGCATGGCCCCGGCGACCTTCTCGCCGTCGGCCTTCGGCCGGTCGCTTGGGCCTCGTCGCCGGATCGCTCCGCTCCTGGGGCGCGGTTGGGCAGGAACAGCGTCGGGATGAACGCGAGGAGGATGGCGCCCACCGACCACCAGAACGTGTGGGCGAACGCCGCCGCCACGGGGTCGCCCACGGGCGGCGGCAGCTTGACCGTGGACCCGATGATGCCGGCAGAACCGCCCGGAATTTTTGTGCTGCCGTTGCTGATGGGCGGGACCTCGTCGACGAGGTCGCGGTCGGCTCGGGAGTGGGCGCGTGCCCGTCGGAGTAGCGCCATGCGATTTAGTTCATACTACTTAAAGGTATGGAGTTGTCAAAGAGTTTCACCGGTGCGACAATCAGGCGGTGGGACTCGCCGAGGACGCCTTCGAGCGTCTCCGCCGCGTCGCCTTCGAAGGTGAGCACGTGGAGCGGATGGCCGCGCTCGGCAGTCGCACGAAGCTGTCGCCCGGGGTGATCAAGACGCTGATGCGACTGGCCCAAGCCGACGGCGTCTCCATGGGCGAGATGGCCAAGTCGATCGGTTGCGATCCCTCCTACATCACGTCCCTCGTCGACGACCTCGACCAGCGGGGCTTGGCCCGCCGCGAACCCTCGCCCGAGGACCGACGGGTGAAGATCATCGTGCTCACCGACGCCGGCCGGAAGCTGGCCTCCGAGATCGACGCCATCCTCTCCGTCCCCCCCGCCGCCTTCTCGTCGCTCTCGCAGTCGGAGTTGCGCCAGCTGCGCGACCTGCTCGACAAAGTCTTGGCGGTGAGGGACCGCGGGGTGGCCGCGTCGCCGTCCGCTAAGGAACGGGGAAAGGAAAGAGTCGCGGCAGGCTCCTGAGCCCCGGTAACGTGCGGGGCGCATGCCGGCGGTCGCTGTCGAACACCTGTCCAAGTCGTACGGGGACACCGTCGCGGTACGCGACGTCAGCTTCGAGGTGCAAAAGGGCGAGGTCTTCGCGCTGCTCGGCCCGAACGGCGCCGGCAAGACGACGTGTGTCGAGATCCTCGAGGGCTTCCGCACCCGGAGTGGAGGCAGGGTGGAGACGCTCGGGGTCGATCCTGCGCAGGGGAGTACGCAGCGCTGGTTGCGGACGAGGATCGGCGTGGTGCTGCAGGAGCTGGCGATCGAGCCCTATTACTCGGTGCGCCAAGTTATGACGCGCAACGCCGGCTACTACCCCGACCCGAGGCCGGTCGACGAGGTGATCGAGCTGATCGGGTTGTCCGAGAAGGCTGACGACCGTGTGAAGCGCCTCTCCGGTGGCCAACAGCGCCGGCTCGACGTCGGGCTCGGCATCGTCGGCAACCCCGAGCTCCTCTTCCTCGACGAACCGACGACGGGGCTCGACCCCTCGGGGCGGCGAGAGACCTGGGAGCTGATCAGACTGCTGGCCGCCGAGGGGACGACCGTGCTGCTGACGACGCACTACATGGACGAGGTCGAGGCCCTGGCGGACCAGGTGGCGGTCCTCTTCGGCCAGGAGATCGTCGCCAGCGGCACGCCGGAATCCATCGGGGGACGCGACCTCGGGGCGGTCACCATCCGGTTCCGGCTGCCCGAAGGGGTCGGCGCGTCCGACCTCCCCGTTTCCGCGTCGCCGCCCGACGACGACGGGTACGTCGAGGTCCGCACCGAGGACGAGCTGCGAGTGCTCCACGAGCTGACGGGGTGGGCCCTCGCCGGCAGCCACGAGTTGACCGGCCTGTCGGTGCTCCGGGTGTCCTTGGAGGACGTCTACCTCGGCTTGACCAAGGGCTCGCCGACGGATGTCGAAGAAGCGATGGAGGAGGCCTCGCGGCGATGACGACGATCGCAACCGAGACGCCCGTCGAGGGCTCCTTCCGGGGGGTGAGCGACCTGCCGTTGGTGGGGCGCCAGGTCTACTTCGAGCAGCTGTCCTTCTGGCTGAACCCGATCGGCGCGGCCCTCACGGTCGGGTTCTCCGTTGTCTTCGTCGTCATCTTCTTGTCGACCTCGGGACACTCGACGGTCAGCTTCCTCAAGCACATCAACCTTGGGCAGTACTACCTTCCCGCCTTCGTCGCCTACGGCATCATGGCCGCCTGCTTCAACATCTTGTCCATCCAGTTGGTGAACCGGCGCGAGATGGGGCTGCTCAAGCGGTTGCGGCTGAGCCCGTTGCCGACCTGGATGCTGCTGGCGGCGGTCTTCCTCAGCACCATGATCATCGCGGCGATCCAGATCATCCTGGTGCTGCTGGTCGGTTGGATCGGCTACAGCATCCATGGCCCGCACAACGTGCCGGAGTTCATCCTCGTGCTCGTCGTCGGGGCGTTCTGCTTCACGGCGCTCGGTGTCGGTGTCAGCACGATCGTCCCCAACGCGGACGCCGCCGGGCCGATCGTGAGCCTCGTCTTCTTCATCCTGATCGCGCTCTCCGGTCTCTACTTCCCGGTCAAGTCCGGCTCGGGCCTGGCGACGTTCACCGACTTCTTCCCGATCCGCCATCTGATCCTGGCGTGCGTGAATACGTTCAACGCCACCCCGGGCACGTCGCCGTGGAACGACATCTTGGTCATGCTCATCTGGGGCGCCGTCGGGGTCTGGATCAGCCTGCGCCGCTGGGAATGGTCGCCCAAGCGGGGATGACCACGGGGTGCGGCGGAGCCGCGCGGTGAGCTAGAAGAAGTGGCCATGACAGCGAGCGACGAGACCGGTCGCGAAGGCAGGGCAGCGGCGATGCGGCCCGGGACGTACGCGGCGACGCATCCGGAGCGGCTGGCCGTCGTCACCTCGTCCGGCCACACGGTCACGTTCGGTGAGCTCGAGGAGCGTTCGTGCCGCCTCGCGCAGGCACTGTACGCGCACGGCCTGCGGCCCGGCGGCCACGTGGCGGTCCTCCTGCCCAACGACCACCGCACCCACGAGGTCGCTTTCGGGCTGCAGCGGTCGGGGCTGTACTACACGTTTGCCAACTGGCATCTGGCGGCGGAGGAGGCGGCCTACATCGTGAACGACTGTGGCGCCACCGTCCTCGTCACCTCTTCGGCGCTGGCGGGGCTGGCGGCCGAGCTCGTGTCGCTGACGCCGGGCGTGGACCTGCGGCTGATGATCGCCGCCGGTGCGGAGGGGATCGTCGGCGGCTACGTCGACTACGACGAGTTCGTCGGCCCGCATCCCGGCGAACCACTGGCGGACGAGCAGGAGGGCTTCGCCATGTTGTACTCGTCCGGGACGACCGGCCATCCCAAGGGCGTCCGCCGCGACCTGAGCGGCGAGCCGTTCGGGACCAGCGCGACGCTCGTGCCGATGCTCCGCGGCATTCTCGACTTCGGCGAGGGCGACGTGTACTTGAGCCCCGCTCCGCTCTACCACTCGGCTCCGCTGTTCTGGTCGACGACGGTGCAACGCATGGGCGGGACGGTCGTTCTCATGGAGCACTTCGACGCCGAGCAAAGCCTCGCCCTCGTGCAGGAACACCAGGTCACCCACGCGCAGTTCGTGCCGACGATGTTCGTCCGCATGCTCAAGCTGCCCGAGGCCGTGCGCGTCCGGTACGACTTGTCGTCGCTGCGCTCGGTCGTGCACGCGGCGGCGCCGTGCGCGCCCGAGGTGAAGCGCCGGATGATCGAGTGGTGGGGTCCCATCATCCACGAGTACTACTCGGGTACCGAGGGCCTCGGGATGACCTGGATCACCTCCGAGGAGTCGCTTTCGCATCCGGGCTCGGTCGGGCGCCCGATCTGGGGTGAGGTGCACGTGTGCGACGACGACGGCGAGGAGCTGCCCGTCGGCGAGGACGGGGTCGTCTACTTCGGCGCCGCCCGCCCTGGTCCGACGTTCGAATACAACAACGACCCCGAGAAGACGCGCCAGACCTTCAACGCCAAGGGCTGGAGCACACTGTGGGACGTCGGCCACGTCGACGACGAGGGCTTCTTGTACTTGACCGACCGCAAGCTCTTCATGATCGTGTCGGGGGGCGTCAACATCTACCCGCAAGAGATCGAGAACGTGCTCGTCCTGCACCCCGCCGTGGCCGACGTGGCCGTCTTCGGGATTCCCGAACCCGAGATGGGGGAGGAGGTCAAGGCGGTCGTCCAGCTCGCACCGGACGTCACGGCGGGGCCCGAGCTCGAAGGGGAGATCATGGCCTTCTGTCGCAACCACCTGTCGCACTACAAGTGCCCGCGCTCCGTGGACTTTGTGGACGAGCTGCCCCGGGGCGAGAACGGCAAGCTCTACAAGAAGCCCCTGCGCGATGCCTACTGGGCCAGCTCGGCCCCGAGCACGACCTGAACCTCGGGGGGCGTCCGTACGTCGGCGTACCAGGCCAGCCCCAGCGCGACGACGGCGCCGAACAGCAGCACGGATGTGATCCCGATGGCCGCCACCACCGGGCCGATCAGCAGGTTCCCGATGCCGACCGTGCCACCGAAGCCCATCATCCAGAGCGCCATGACCCGGCCGCGCACGTTTTCCTTCAGACGCGCCTGCAAGGTCGTGTTCAGCGCGGTGATGAACGCAAAGTAGAAGGCACCGGTCACCGCGACCGTCCCGTACGCAGGGTCGGGCGCATGCTCCAGGGCGAACGCGCACAGGGCCAGCGAGTACCCGACGAGGCAGACCCGCACCAGCAGTGGTTTCGACGTCCGCGCGAAGACCGTCCCGATGGAGATGGCCCCAAGGAGGGCGCCCGTGCCGAAGCAGGCGTAGAGGATCCCGTAATCGGGAGACTTGGACAGGTTGATGCCGAGATTGTGCGCGGCCACCACCGGCATCTGCCCGATGAAGGCGAGCGCCAACAACGAGAACACGAACACCGTCACGAGACATCGCCCCACGACCTGGTCCTCCCGAGCCACGGTGATGCCCGCTGTGAGCTGCTTCCAGCGAGTAGACGGCTGTGCCCGCCCGGTGGGTTGGGGAACCGCCGGCAACGTCACCATCAGCAGCGCACCCACTACGAACAAGTACGTTGCGGCGTTGGCCGTGAAGATCCAGGCCGGTCCGATGAGCGAATAGAGGACCCCGCCGATGACCGGGCCGATGACCCGGGACGCGTTCATCTGAGCCGAGTTGAGCGAGATCGCACCCGGCAGGTCCTCGTGGCCGACGAGCCCGGGGAGGACGGCCGAATACGTGGGACCGAACATGGCGCTGCCGCAGCCGACCAGCAGCACCATGACGACGAGGAGGACGTGCGACGGGTGGGGCGACGCGACGACGAGCGCCACGCCCAGGGAGGCGACGAGCTGTTCGATGGCCAGGACGATCAAGAGGCGCTTGCGGTCCACCTTGTCGGCCAGGAGGCCGCCGACCATCGGCAACAGGAGCGTCGGGCCCAGCTGGGCGAAGATGATGACGCCGACGAACGTGCTCGAGTGGGTCAGGTCGTACGCGTACGCGCCGAGGACGACGTTCTGCATCCAGGTGCCGATGTTCGAGGCGAAGGCGCCCAGGAACACGATGCGGAACGTCCGGTGCGACAGCGCGGCCCGGGCCGGGCCCCGGCGCGGCGGGAGCGGGCTGTCCCCGTCGACGACGGCGTCCTCGATCTCCTCGAGGGAGATGGCCTCGTCTCGCGCGGGACCCCTTGAAGGATCGGGCGGCACGGCCCCATGCTACGAGCACGCAAATGAGGCATAAATGCTTCCTTGGAGCTCCCGCCGACGGCCTCGGGTGTAGCCGCTGTGAATCCCCCGATCCTCCAAACCGCCACCCGCCGGGACGTCTCCTCCTCACAGAGGCAGAAGAGCGACACCAAGCTGACCTGCGGTTTGGGGGCGCGCGCGTCCGTTCGTCACACCTTGCCGCGTCGTAGGGTGAGACGATGGTCAACGGCTACTGGCAGGGGTCCGACCAGGACGAACTCATGCAGGACGAGCACGGCTTCATCTGGAGGGCCATGCTCGACATGGTCGACACCGACCTGTCCGGAAGCAAGGTGCTCGATGCAGGCTGCAACCGTGGAGGGTTCCTCCGCCTGCTGTGTGAGCGGGTTTGCATAGGAGAGGGCTTCGGGTACGACCCGGCCCAGGGCGCGATCGAGGACGCCCGCCGTCTCGCCGGCGCCTGCCCGCTGACATTCGAGACGTCGGAGTCGGTGCCCCGAGGCTGGTCGGGCTTCGACGTTGCGTTCAGCCACGAGGTGCTCTACCTCCTGCACGACCTGCCGTCCCATGCAACAGCTCTCTGCGCTTCACTGGTCCCCGGAGCCTCATATTTCGCCACCATGGGGGTCCACGCCGACAGCGCTCTCATGACCACGTGGCACGCCGACAACGCAATCGCCCTTGACCTGCCGGGCCCCTACCGCCTCGACGACGTCGCCGACGTGTTCAAATCGACCGGTTTCGAGGTGTCCGTCGGCCGGCTCCCGTTCCGCTTCGTGCCGGTGGATGCCCATCGGGGTGGCCTCGCGGACTCCCGATTGGACAGCTGGCTCGATTACTACTTCCGAGACAAGGTGATGTTCCGGTTCACCAAGCCGAGATGAGCCGGATGCGGCCCCTAGCCCACCGGACGGGCGGGCCGCCGGCGAATCACGAGCGCTGCGTCGTCAATATCTCATTGAGGACGCATGACCTGAAAGAGCCTGCGCGCTCAACTTCACTGGCCCATCGTTGGTCTGTCCGGGCTTTCAAGGGGGATCGCTGCCGGACCCGTCGCCGGGTCCACATCGGCGCGGCAGCGACCTCGGCGTCTCCCGCCGCGTGCTGAGGATCCGAATTCCGGACCATGCTCACCCCCTCGCCGGGTGTACACGGGGTGCGATCTCGTAGGATCGAGGTCGTGGCCGGGTCGGTCCGAGACCGCACGCAGTCAGTCGCCTCCCGTCTTCAACCGCGGATCCGCGAGCACAACCTCACCTTGGTCGCAGCGGGCGTGGCCTTCTACGCGTTCTTGGCGTTGGTCCCCGCGCTCGTCGCGTTCATCTCGATCTACGGACTCGTCGCCAATCCGGCGAACGTCACCCAACAAGTAAAGAACGTTGCGTCGGCGCTTCCCAAGGAAGTCCAGAGCTTCCTCGTCTACCAGCTCAATTCCATCATCCACGCCAACCGGGCCGGAGTCTCGCTCACGCTGATCGTGGCGGTCGCCCTGGCGTTGTGGAGCTCGTCGGGAGGGATGGCGGCTCTCATCACCGCGATCCACGTCGCCTACGAACGAGACCAGCCCAAGAGTTTTGTCAAGAAGCGCGGCACGGCGTTGTTGCTCACCTTGGGAGCGATCGTGTTCCTGAGCATCGTGATCTTTGTGATCGCGGCGCTCCCGCCACTCCTCTCGAACGTCGGTCTCGGGTCGGCGGGTCGCATCGTGTTGGACATTTTCCGCTGGCCGATCCTCGCGGTTGTCATGGTCGTTGGCATCGGCCTCCTCTATCGATTCTCGGTGCAGGAGGGTCCCCACGGATGGTTGGGTATCGTCACGCCAGGAGCAGTCGTGGCCATGGTCGGTTGGGTGATCGTCTCGGCCCTCTTTGCCCTCTACACGGCAAACTTCTCCAGTTACAGCAGAACCTACGGCGCGCTGGCCTCGATCGTTGTCGTGCTCCTCTGGTTGTGGCTGAGCTGCTTGCTCATACTCATGGGCGCCGAAGTCGACGGCTTGTGGTCTCTGACCCGGACCGTGCAGCCTGGCGAAGAAGCAGCAGCGTGACCGGCAAGGCTTACTCCACGGACGACAGCCGAGCGTTGGCGAGATGCCCCGTCGGCCGTAGGGCCGACACCACCCCCGCCGCGAGGGCAATCGCCCCGAGGACGTACGCCGTCACGGTGAACGCATGGGCCGCCTGCGCATTGATCGAGCCTCCCGCCACGGTGAACACCGTCCCCGTCACGGCCAGCCCGAGCGCCGTCCCCAGCCCCCGCGTCATGTTCAAGACACCGGAGGCCATCCCGGCGTGCGACTCCGGCGCCGCGCCCATGATGGAGGCGTTGTTGGGCGAGGTGAACAGCCCCATCCCCACGCCGATACAGGCCAACAAGACCAAGAACCACCCCACCGCAGGGCGCGTTGCGCCCAACGCGATCAGCGCCACGCACACCAATCCCATCCCCGTCACGCACAGGGGCCGCGCCCCGACCCGATCGGCCACCCGTCCCGCGAACGGGGCGACAAGACAGAACGCCAGAGGAAACGCCATTAACTCCAGCCCGGCGCGGGCTGTCCCGGCTCCCACGGCGCGCTCCAGATAGAACGGCACCAACAGCAACACCCCGAACATCACCAGATACGACCCCATCCCGCTGGCGATCCCCGTCGAGAACTGCGCACTCCGGAACAGCCCCAGGTCGAGCATCGGCTCTCGGCATCGGCGCTCCCACGCCACGAACCACACGCCCAACCCGACGGCCAGCACGAACAACACGATGATCAGCGCCGAGCCCCAGCCCAATTCCGCGCCGAACGAGATCGCGACCAACAACGCCACCATGGCGGGGAAGAAGATCCCCAGCCCCGTCCAGTCGAAGCGCACCCGGGCCAACAGGTCACGGGAGCGCGGCACGAGCAAGATCGCGGCGACGGCACCGAACACCCCGAAGGGCACGTTGACGAAGAAGATCAGCCGCCATCCCCCGGCCGCCAGCAACAACCCACCGATCGTGGGCCCCAGAGCGAGCCCCAGTGCCTGGGCTGCCCCCTGGAACCCGATGGCGCGCCCCAACGCCCCGTCGGGCACCACGAGCACGATGATGGCGAGCGAGTTCGCCTGCAGCATCGCCGCCCCGACCGCCTGCAACGCACGAAAGCCGCACAGCCAGCCCAGCCCGGGCGCGAGCCCGCACAGCACCGAGGCCAAGGTGAAGATCACGAAGCCGTACACGTAGAGCAGCTTGCGGCCCCACATGTCGGCGAAGCGCCCCACCGCAATCACCGTCGCGACGAGCACGACGAGATACGAGAGCCCGACCCAGGTCACCGCACCCACCGACGCGCCGAAGGTGTGCTGCAGCGTCGGCAACGCCACGGTCACGATCGAGGCGTCGAGCTGCCCCATGAAGGCACCGACGCAGACGGCGGCAACGGCGAACCAGTGCGCGTTCGGCTGCTCCCGTATGAGCTGAGGCCGCCGCGGCTCGATCAGGAGCCGGTCCCACGTCCACGTCCAGGGGCGTGGCGCGTCGGACGTCACGAATACGCTCGGATGTCCCGAGACGATGCGCCGACGAGCAGGGCGGATGGGGTGTCCACAGCGTCGATCTCGACTCGCACCTGTTGGCGCTCGCCGGGGTCCAGCCCGACCTTCACGAACCCCGTCAGCTCGTGGTGCGTCCCCATACGGCGGTACACCTGCACGACTTCGGTGCCGCGGCGCGTGCCGCGGTTCCACAGCTCCACCGACACCGAGCGCCCGTCCGGCGCGATCGACACGTCCTCCCACACGACGTCTCCGAAGGAGAGTCCGTGGCCGAAGGGGAACAACGGCTCGAGGTCGGCCGCGTCGTAGTGCCGGTACCCGACGCGCACGCCTTCGTCATAGAACACCCTGCCTTCGATCCCGGGATAACGCTCCGGCCCGCCGGCCGTCGGCGTGTCCTCCAGGCGGGCGGGGAACGTGATGGGCAGCCGGCCCCCAGGGTCCGACGCCCCCACCAAGATCTCGGCCAACGCGTCCGCACCCTCCTCGCCCGGGTACCACGGCAGGACGATGGCGCCCGGCCGCTCCGCCCACGGCATCTCGACCGGCGAGCCGGCGTTGACCACCACGACCGTGCGGGGGTTGGCTTCGAGCACCGCCTCGATCAGTTCGCGCTGTCGGCCCGGCAGCGACAGGTCGGGGCGGTCGTGCCCTTCGGACTCCCACTGGCCGTTGAGGCCAACGACGACAACCGCAACGTCGGCCGCTGCGGCCGCTGCCACTGCCCGCTCGAACTCGTCGCCGGGGTCGGGCCGCGCCGCGCCGATGCGCGTGCCGATGATCGGGCTGGAGGACGAGCGGGGCCACAAATCGACGGTCAGCGCGTAGGCGCGGCCCGCCTCGAGCTCGTGCGCCACCTCGACCGGCTCGCTCCCGGCGCCGTAGAAGCCCGTGCCGCGCACCGGCTCGCTGTTGTCGACCACGATCTCGCCGTCGAGACGCAGTACCGCCCGCCCGGCCGTCTCGAGGCCCAGTCGCCAGCTGCCGGACGCGTCGGGTGTGAAGATGGCGGACAGTCGGGCGGACCACTGTCCCGTCTCCAGCCCGACCGGCGTCCCGATCCATACGGCGCGCGCCGAGTGCGTCACGCCGAGAGCGACCGGCTCTGGTCCGTCACCGTCTGCTGCTGGCGCGTCGGGACGGTCGAAGTACTCGATCGTGAAGCCCTCGGTGCCGCCGGCGGTCGGTTGCACGAGCCGTGTGTCGATCGGCGCCAGGCCGCGGTCGATGCGGCAGCCCACCTCGTACGTCACGGTTGCCCCTGGCAGACGTTCGGCCAGGGCGTCGGCCACGCTGCGACGCCGGAGTGGCGTCACCTCCGAGCTCCCGCCGCCCATGGCCATCTGGCTCGCGTTCGGGCCGACGACCGCCACGCTCGACACGCGCGCCCGGGTCGAGCGGGAGCAGGCCGTCGTTGGCCAGGAGGACCGTCGCGGCCGCAGCCATCTCGCGAGCCACCGCCCTCCGGCCGGGGTCGTCCTCCTCCTGTTCGCCGTCTCCTCCGGCGCCGGCGACGGGTCCGTCCGGGCCGATGAGGCCGACGCGCGCCATGAGGCCCAGGACGTGGCGCACCTGCTCGTCGACCACGACCACGTCGACATGGCCCTCGCGCACCGCGCCGGCGAGGGCCGGGCCGAACCAGTGCGGCGGGCCCGGCATCTCGAGGTCGAGGCCGGCGCGGGCCGCCGGCGTCGTCGAGTGTGTGCCGTACCAGTCCGACATGACGAGGCCGTCGAACTCCCACTCGTCGCGCAGGATGCCGTCGATGAGGTCCTGCTGCTCGCCGCAGTAGAACCCGTTCACCTTGTTGTACGCCGTCATCAGCGCCCACACGCCCGCCTCGCACACGGCAGCCTCGAAGGGCACGAGATGCACGGCGCGCAGCGTGTCCTCCTCGACCTCCGCGCTGATGCTCATCCGCTCGTGCTCTTGGTCGTTGCAGGCGAAGTGCTTGACGCAGCACGCGACGCCGTGGCTCTGGACGCCGGTCACGTAGGCGACCGTGAGGCGGGCGGTGAGGACCGGGTCCTCGGACATCGACTCGAAGGTGCGGCCGGCCAGTGGCGTCCGCGGGATGCACACCGTCGGACCGAGGAGCACGTGCACCCCCTTCGACGTTGCCTCTGCGGCCAGCGTGTCGCCCAGGCGCCCGACCAGGTCGGGGTCCCAGGTCGAGCCGATCGCCATGCCACAGGGCAAGGAGAGCGAGCGCCGCCCGCCGAAACTGTCGCCGCGGACGCCCGAGGGGCCGTCGGACACCTTGAGCGCGGGGATACCGAGGCGGGGGACCGGCGGGAGGTACCACAGACTGGCGCCCGCGGTCAGCGAGCACTTCTCGTCCAGCGTCAGCTCGGCAACCAGGCGCTCGATGGCACCGTCGGCGTCGGTCAGAGCGTCTACCACGTGTCCACGAAGGCTCGATGGCCCCGACCGTCTTGGCGGGGTGGGGCCGACGCCAGTGCGTGCGCGACACGAGCTCTGGTGTCGGCCGGGTCGATGACGTCGTCGATCTCGAAGTGTTCGGCGACATGCAGGGCCTTGCCGTGCTGGTACGCGCGCTCGACCATCGCGTCGAAGGCCGCTGCCCGCTCGGCGTCGTTCTCGAAGGCGTCGAGCTCGCGTCGAAACCCCAGCCGGACCGCGCCCTCGAGGCCCATCCCGCCGAGCTCGCCCGTCGGCCAGGCCACCGTGAACAGCGGCCGGTGGAACGAACCGCCAGCCATCGCCTGGGCGCCCAGCCCATAGCCCTTGCGCAAGATCACACAGCAGAACGGCACGGCGAGAGATGCGCCGACGACGAACATTCTGCTCACGCGCCGCACGAGCGCGGTCTCCTCCACCTCGGGCCCCACCATGAAGCCTGGCGTGTCGCAGAGCGACAGTACCGGTAGCCCGAAGGCTTCGCACAGCTGCAAGAACCGGGCCGCCTTGTCGGCGCACGGGCCATCAATCGCGCCGGCCAGGTGCACCGGGTTGTTGGCGATCACGCCGAGCGCTCGGCCCTCGATCCGGGCGAGGGCGGTGATCATTCCGGGGGCGAAGGCAGAGCGGAGCTCGAGGACCGAATCCTCGTCCGCGAGCAGCTCGAGAGCGCGGTGGACGTCGTAGACGCGGCGGCGATCGGGCGGCACGACGTCGCGCAGGAGCGTCTGGTCCGGAGAGGTCCACGCCGTGAGGTCGCCCTGGAAGTAGGACAGGTACCGCCGCGCGACCTCGACGGCCTCCTTCTCGTCGGCCACGAGAACGTCGATCACCCCGTTGGGCACCTGCACCGACACGGGACCGACGTCCTCGGGCGCGAACACGCCGAGGCCGCCGCCTTCGATCATGGCGGGGCCTCCCATCCCGATGTTGGCGTCGGGCGTGGCGATGATGACGTGGCAGCACCCCAGCAGTGCCGCGTTGCCGGCGAAACAGCGGCCCGACACGATGCCGACAAGGGGGACCCGCCCGCTCAACGCTCCGAAGAGCGCGAAGGCTTCGGTGTCGAGGCCGGTCACGACCGCCGTGTCGGTGTCACCGGGCCGGCCGCCTCCGCCCTCGGCGAAGAGCACCACGGGCAGGCGCAGCCGCTCGGCGAGCTCGAAGAGACGGTCCTTCTTCTTATGGTTCATCTGGCCCTGGGTGCCGGCCAGGACCGAGTAGTCGTAGGAGAGCACCGCGCAGCGCGCGTGCTCGGGTGGGAAGAGGTGTCCGTTGACGCGGCCGATTCCCGTGACGAGGCCGTCGGCCGGGGTGTTCGCGATCAGGTCTTCGGTGTTGCGGCGCGCCCGCTGCGCCGCGATGACGAAGCGCCCGTACTCCTCGAAGCTGCCCTTGTCGCACAGATCCTCGACGTTCTCCCGCGCCGTTCGCCGTCCGGCCGCGTGTCGGCGTTCCGTCGCCTGGGGCCGCCCGGCGTCGAGTGTGGCCGCCGACCGCTCGTGGAGCTCGGCCAGTTCCGGGCGGATGCCCGAGGAGCCCGCATCGACTTCGGTCCGTTGGACGACCGCGCGACCTTCGGCGGGAGCAATCGACATCAAGATGTCGCCCGTCTGGACGGCGTCTCCGGCGCTGACCCTGATCGACTGAACGGTCACGGATTCGGGCGCCTCGACGAGGTGCTCCATCTTCATGGACTCGAGCACGAGGAGGACGGTTCCGGCGCGCACGGTGTCGCCCGGGGCGACTTGCACCCTGAGCACGGTGCCGGCGAAGGATGCGGCGAGGTCAGTCACCTTGCCACAGCGGCTGGTCCACCACGAAGCCCGGGTCGGCGCCCCAGGTGTTGCGGTAGCTGACCTTGTGCACCGGGCGGCGGTCGGCGATGGCCCAGACGCCGGTGGGGTAGCCGAAGCTGACGGTGCCCGACAGGATCCAACCCTGGTCGGTTGGCACGCCGAGGATCTCGAGCGTCTCGGCCGGGTGGAAGAACTGGAGGAGTGCGGTGAGGCAGCTGCCGACGCCTTGCGCGCGGGCGGCCAGCATCGCGTTCCAGACGGCGGGGTAGATGGAGCCGCCGGTGGGGTCGTGCTGACTGAAGGGGAACAGGAAGAGCGGGACGTCTTCGAAGTGGTCCCCCAACCACTGGGCCGACCGCTGGATCTTGAGCATCTCGATGGAGTCAGGGTGGTCGGGGTTGGCGGCCGCCACGTCGAGCTGCGGCTTGTAGACGGTCTTCCACAGTTCTCCGACGGCGTGCCGGTAGAGCGGCCCGAGGGCGGCCTTCTTCTCCGGGTCGTCGAGCAGGAGGAAGCGCCAGTTCTGCTGGTTGCCCCCGGAGGGGGCCCGGATGGCCGCATCGAGGATGATGGACTGGATCTCGACGGGGATGGGGTCCTTCCTGACCCTTCGCATGGCGCGGGTGGTGTACAGGGCCTCGAAGACATCCATGGGCCGACCTTACGTCGCGGCGGGCCGAGGACGAAGCCGATATATCCCAGCGCTGAACCGGACTTCGTCGTGTGCCGTCAGGTGGGTGCGCCCTCGTTGACGAGCTGGAGCTTGTCGACGGCATCGATGTACTCCTCGACCATGTCGAGGACCACGTCGCGGGTGCGGCGCACCTGCGTGGCCCGGCCGATCACCTGGCCGCACGGATTGAAGTTCACCTCGCGCGCCTCCTCCGGGTAGGCGTGGCCGCGCGAGACGCATTCGATCGCCACCATCATTTGCAGCGGCATGCCGAGCGGCTTGGGATTGCCCGGTGCCTCCCAGGCATCTGTCCAGTCGTTCTTGAGCAACCGGCACGGCTTGCCCGTGAACGAACGCGACCTGACGGTGTCGCGCGACGTCGCCTTGAGGTAGCTCTCCATCTGCTTGGGCGGGACGTCGGCCTCCTCGACGGTCAGCCAGAGCGATCCCGTCCAGACGCCGGCCGCGCCCATGACCATGGCGGCCGCCATCTGGCGCCCGGAGCCAATGCCGCCGGCAGCAAGTACCGGCAGCGGCGCCACCGCGTCGATGACCTCGGGCCACAGGACGATCGAACCCACGTCGCCGGTGTGACCGCCGCCCTCGGAACCCTGGCAGATCACGATGTCGATGCCGGCGGCCTTGTGGTTCAGCGCGTGCTTGACCGAGCCCGCCAGTGCTGCCATCAGCATCCCATGGTCGTGCACCTGTGCGATGACGTCGTCGGGCGGCGTGCCGAGCGCGTTGGCCACCAGCTTCACCTTGGGGTGGCGCAGGATGACGTCGACGAGCGGCGCGGCCGTGGCCGCGGTCCAGCCCAGGAGCTCACGCCTCGGGCCACCCTCTATTTCGGGAACACCGTGGTCGGCCAGGA
The DNA here is from genome assembly GCA_963763575.1 of uncultured Acidimicrobiaceae bacterium. Classification (GTDB taxonomy): domain Bacteria; phylum Actinomycetota; class Acidimicrobiia; order Acidimicrobiales; family RAAP-2; genus Bog-473. Next base: position 173,315 of record CAVXPD010000017.1, on the reverse strand, counting down.
TCTTCTTGGCGAACGTCCGGTGCTCCTCGGGGATCATGGCCCGGAGCTCCCGCTCGAGCTTGACCGGGTCGATCTCGTCCATCCCCTCGTACTTGCCGGGGATGACGATGTCGACACCGTAGGGCCGGTCACCGACGTGCTGGTCGAGCCAGGACAACTCCACCTCGAGCTCGTCGGCGCTGAAGCCAACGGCGCCGAGCACGCCGAGCCCTCCGACGTTGGTGACCGCGGCGGCGACGTCGCGACAGTGGGTGAAGGCGAAGATGGGGAACTCGATCCCGAGGCGTTCGCAGAGCTCGTTGTGCATCAGGAGACCTCCTCGGTCGTTGACCGCCTAATTGTGTATCTGTGAATCGTGATCGTGCGTGGGTTGCGGCGAAGCACCAACTCCGCGGTTGCCGGCTCAGTACGCCGGAACTAGAACAGATTCTACTTTTTGTGGAGCGTGCGCGCAGGTACAGCCGGTCCAGGTCCGTCGGCCCCACCGAGTGAGGGGTCGCGCGGTCCGTCTAGGCGGTGGCCGCCGACTCTTCCTCCTGGTCAGCCTCCTGGTCGGCGAACTGGGTACGGTAGAGCTCGGCGTAGAGGCCGTTCTCCGCCAGCAGGCTGGAGTGGGTGCCGCGTTCGACGATGCGCCCGTCGTCGATCACCAGCAGCTCGTCGGCCTCGCGGACGGTGGAGAGGCGGTGGGCGATCACGAGTGACGTGCGTCCGGTCAGGGTCTGGCGGAGGGCGCGTTGGACCGCCGCCTCCGACTCGGAGTCGAGGTGGGCGGTGGCCTCGTCCAAAACGACGATGTCCGGCGCCTTGAGCAAGAGCCGCGCCAGGGCGACGCGCTGCTTCTCGCCGCCCGAGAGGCGGTAGCCGCGTTCACCGATGACCGTATCGAGGCCGTCGGGCAGGTCGGCGACGATGTGGCCGATCTGGGCCTGGTCGAGCGCCTGGCGCACGTCGGCCTCCGTGGCCTCGGGGCGGGCGTAGAGCAGGTTGGCCCGGAGCGTGTCGTGGAAGAGGTGCGGGTCCTGGGTCACGACGCCGACGGTGTCACGGAGCGAGGCCATGGTGGCGTGGCGGACGTCGATGCCGCCGATGCGGACGGCGCCGGCGGTGACGTCGTAGAGGCGGGGGACCAGCGACGAGATCGTGGTCTTGCCAGCGCCCGAGGGCCCGACCAGCGCCACCATCTGGCCCGGTTCGACGGTGAACGAGACGTCGTGGAGGACCTCGGAACGGGAGCCGGCCTCCAGCACGGCCACCGACTCGAGCGAGGCGAGGGAGACCTCGCGGGCGCTCGGGTAGGTGAAGCGCACGTGGTCGAACTCGATGGAGGCGTCGCCGCGGGGGATGGGGACGGCGTCGGGTGCTTCCTCGATCATGGGGACGATGTCGAGGACCTCGAAGAGCCGCTCGAAGGAGACGAGTGCGGTCATCACATCGAGGTTCAGGTTGGAGAGCTGGGTCAGCGGCTGGTAGAGACGGGTCAGGTAGCTGGTCAGGGCGACGACCGTGCCGACGGCGAGCTCGCCGTGCACGGCGGCGACCCCGCCCACGCCGTAGACGATGGCCGTCGCCAGTGAGGCGGTGAGCGTGAGGGCGACGAAGAAGACTCGGGCGTAGGTGGCCTGCGCGATCCCGATGTCGCGGACGCGGCCGGCCTTGTGCTCGAAGGAGTCCGCCTCGGCCTCGGGGCGCCCCATCAGCTTGACCAGCATGGCGCCGCCCACCTGGAACCGCTCCTGCATGACCATGTTCATCTCGCTGTTGAGGTCATAGCCCTCCTTGGTCAACGAACCGATGCGCTGGCCGACGATGCGCGCGGGGAGGAGGAACAAAGGCACGAGGACGAGCGCGGCGAGCGTGATCTGCCAGCTGAGGAAGAACATGACGCCGACGACGATCACGACCGTGACCAGGTTCCCGACCACGTTCGAGAGCAGGTCCGTGAAGGCCTGCTGGGCACCGATGACGTCGTTGTTCAGGCGGCTGACCAGTGCGCCGGTCTGGGTGCGACTGAAGAAGGCGAGCGGCATCCGCTGGATGTGGCGGAACACCTTGGCCCGCATGTCGTAGATGAGGTACTCGCCGATGTAAGCCGAGATGCGGCGCTCGGTCAGGGCCAGGCCGCCGTCGAAGATGGCCAGGCCGGCGACGAGGAGGGCCAGCCAGATGACGAGGTCGGCGTCCTTCTTCAAGATGCCGTTGTCGATGAGGGCGCGGAGGATGAGGGGGTTGACGGCGGCGATCACGGCATCGAGGATCACGACCGGTACGAAGATGGCCAGGATCTTCCGGTAGGGAACGGCGAAGGTCAGCATGCGCCGGGCCGTGCCCTTCTTGACCCGGTGCTGGAGGACGGCCCGGTCCTGGCGCATCGAGCGTATGCCGCCCCAGCCGCCTCCCCGGCCGCCCATGCCGTGTCCACGCATGCTCACGGCGTTCCAACCTACCGGTCGAAGGTCCAGGTCAAGGCCGCGATCACGTCGCGGCCCTTCTCGCGCGGCGTGAGGCTGTAACTCTCGCGCCCGCTGTGGGCGATCAGGCGGTCCCGCCCACGGCGTGCACACCGCCGTCGACGTGGAGGATCTCGCCCGTGGTCATCGGGAAGAGGTCGCTGAAGAGCGCCAGGCACGCCTTGGCCACGGCGGAGCTGTCGTGGACGTCCCAGCCGAGCGGCGCTCGCGCCGCCCACGTGTCTTCGAAGGCGGAGAAGCCGGGGATGGACTTGGCCGCCATGGTGCGCACGGGCCCTGCGGCGACGAGGTTCACCCGGATGCCGCGCGGTCCGAGCTCCTTGGCCAGGTAGCGGCAGAGGGACTCGAGCGCCGCCTTGGCCACGCCCATCCAGTCGTAGACGGGCCAGGCGACGGTCGCGTCGAAGTCGAGGCCGACGACGGAGGCGCCGCCGTCCTTGCCCGCCGCCTCGAGCAGCGGGAGGAAGGAGTCCACGAGCGCCTTCAAGGAGTACGTCGAGACCTGCAGCGCGACCGACACGTCGTCCCAGCCGGCGGTGAACATGCCGCTGCCGAGGCAGTCCGGCGGCGCGAAGCCGATGGCGTGCAGGATCCCGTCCAGCCGGTCCCAACGCGCCGAGAGCGCCTTGCCGGCCGCGGCGAGCTGTTCGGGCGAGGTGACGTCGATCTCGAGGACGTCGGGCTCCTGGGGGAGCTTGCGCGCCGTGCGCCGGGTGAGGCTCAGGGCACGGCCGGCGCCGGAGAGCACGATCTCCGCGCCTTCCTCCTGGGCCATGCGTGCCGTCGTGAACGCGAGAGACGCATCGGTGAGCACGCCCGTGATCAGGAGCCGCTTGCCGTCCAGGAGTCCCACTGCGCCAGTGAGGTTATGCGAAGGTAGGGGTCATGCACGTCGGAATCCTCGGCGGAACGGGCCCTGCCGGGCGCGGGGTCGCAGTCCGGCTCGCCGACGCCGGGATCCGCGTCACGATCGGGTCACGCGACGCGGAGCGGGCCACCGAGATCGTGGACGAGTTACGCAGGAGGGTCCCCGCCGGGGCGGCTCTGCTGAACGGCGCGGACAACGCCGGCGCGGCGGCGGCCGAGCTGGTGGTGGTCGCGACCCCATGGGACTCGGCCGTCGCCACCGTGCGGGCGTTGCGGGAGCCGCTGGCCGACAAGGTCGTGGTGTCGATGGCCAACGCGCTCTTCAAGGAGGGTCGGGAGTTGCTGGCGCTGATGCCGCCCCGGGGGTCGTGCGCGGCGTCGGTGCAGGCGGCCCTGCCGGGCTCACTTGTGTCGGCGGCGTTCCACCACCTGCCCGCGGCGGAAATGGAAGACCTCTCATCGGGGTTGGAAGCTGACGTGTTGGTGTGCTCAGACCATGCGGAGGCGACTTCGGCGACGGTGGTGATGATCGAGAAGATGCGCGGACTGCGCCCGCTCGACGCCGGGAGCCTGAACCAGGCCGCCGCGATCGAGGCGTTCACCGCCGTCTGCGTCACGCTCAACATCCGGCACAAGGCGCACACCACGCTGCGCCTGGCCGGGATCTGACCGTGCGCCTCTACGACACGGCCCGGCGAGAGGTGGTGGAGTTCGAGCCGGGGCCGCTCGTGACGATGTACTCGTGCGGCATCACCCCTTACGACGCGGCCCATCTCGGCCACGCGTCGGTGTACGTCTACTTCGACATGCTGCAGCGGACCCTGCAGGACCTGGGGCACGAGACGCGGTGTGTGCGCAACGTGACCGACGTCGACGACGACATCTTGCGCAAGGCCCGGGAGCTCGGCGTGCACTACCTCGACCTGGCCGCCGAGGAGATGGCCCGCTTCGACGCCGAGATGGCCATGTTGAACCTGCTGCCGGTGTACTCCGAGCCGCGGGCGACGTCCGCCATCTCGGAGATCCTGTCGCTGATCGGTGTCGCGCTCGAGCGAGGGTTCGCCTACGAGTCCGGCGGCTCGGTCTACTTCTCGGTGGCCTCGTTCGGGTCGTTCGGCGAGGTGAGCGGCTTCGACCGGGGCCACATGCTCGAGCTGGCGGCCGAGCACGGCGGCAAACCGGAGGACCCGAACAAGCGGGAACCGCTCGACTTCGTGCTCTGGCAGCCCTCGCTCCCCGACGAGCCGGCGTGGGAGTCCCGCTGGGGACCCGGGCGTCCGGGGTGGCACATCGAGTGCTCGGCGTTGGTGCTGCGGGAGCTCGGGTCCACGATCGACATCCACGGCGGCGGCCGCGACCTCGTGTTCCCCCACCACGAGTGCGAGACGGCCCAGTCCGAGGCGGTGACGGGTCAGCCGTTCGTGCGTCTGTGGTTCCACGTCGGGTTGGTCGGGCTCGACGGCGCGAAGATGTCCAAGTCGCTCGGCAACCTCGTCTTCGTCGGGGATCTGTGCAAGGAGTGGGACCCCGCCGCGGTGCGGCTCGCCTTGCTGGCGCACCACTACCGGCACGACTGGGATTGGTGCACGGGGGAGGACATGCCGGCGGCGGCGGCGCGGTTGGCGCTGTGGCGGGCGGCGCCGGAGGGCGACGGGGTAGCCGGGCTGGCCGCGGTGCGTGCCGCACTGGCCGAGGACCTCGACACGCCGGCCGCATTCCGCGCCCTCGACGCCGAGGCGACGGCCGCGCGGCCGGTGGGCGACGGCGCGGCGTTGCTCGGCATCGAGCTGTAGTCGCCTGGGCCTGTCCGACCCGTCTGCCGGACAACCCGGACAACTCTGGGACGCATACGCGGGCCGTCTAGGCGGTAGGCCCCAAGGTGATGACCTGGCTCGTATAGACGCGCCGGAACGTTCGGGAGGTCCGCCCCCGGGGCCCGACGCCCGGGCTTCCATTCGCTCGAATGCGGGCCGGGACGCGCAAGTCGGTCCAGTACCCTTGGGGCACCACGATTCGGTGTCCGGACCAGGAGCGATCCCCCGGCTGAGCAGGAAAGGGTGCACGATGCCACGCGTCATCTCGGTTGGTCTTCCCGACGGCACGAGCCGGGAGCTGACCGAGGGCACGACGGCGGCCGGCCTGGCCAAAGACATCGGCTCCCGCCTGGCGAAGGCGGCGGTGGCGGCGGTCGTCGACTCCAAGGTGGTCGACCTCGACACCGTGCTACCCGACGGGGCCCAGGTGGCCATCGTCACCGGGGACAGCGAGGCCGGGCGGGACGTGCTGCGGCACTCGACGGCCCACGTGATGGCCCAGGCCGTCCGCCGCTTGTGGCAGGGCGCCAAGTACGCCATCGGCCCGGTGATCGAGAACGGCTTCTACTACGACTTCGAGCTGCCCGGCGGCGCCCACTTCAGCGACGACGACCTCGAGCGGATCGACGCGGAGATGCGGGCGATCATCAAGGAGGACCAGCCCTTCACCCGGCACGAGCACACCTTCGAGGAGGGCCTCGAGATCTTCGCCGACCAGCCTTTCAAGGAGGAGATCATCCGGGCCGTGGAGGAGGGCGCGGACGAGGTCGACGCCGAGGGGTCGGGCGTGAGCACCTACCGGAACACCGACGCGTTCATCGACCTGTGCCGTGGTCCGCACGTTCCCTCGACCGGCCGGCTGGGTCACTTCAAGCTCATGCGGGTCGCCGGTGCGTATTGGCGGGGCGACGAGAAGCGCGAGCAGCTGCAGCGGATCTACGGGACCGCCTGGGAGTCCGAGAAGGCGTTGGCGGGTTACCTCCACCAGCTCGAGGAGGCCGAGCGGCGCGACCACCGCAAGCTCGGCGCCGAGCTCGACCTGTTCAGCTTCCCCGACGAAATCGGCTCGGGCCTCGCCGTGTTCCACCCCAAGGGCGGCACCATCCGCCGCCTGATGGAGGACTATTCGCGTACACGGCACGTCGAGGCGGGCTACGACTTCGTCAACTCGCCCCACATCACCAAGAGCGCGTTGTTCGAGGAGTCGGGCCACCTCGACTGGTTCGCCGAGGGGATGTTCCCGCCCATCGAGCTGGACGGGGGCACCGAGTACTACCTCAAGCCGATGAACTGCCCGTTCCACATCCTCGTGTACCGGAGCCGTCAACGCTCGTACCGCGAGCTGCCGATGCGGCTCTTCGAATTCGGGACGGTCTACCGCTACGAGAAGTCCGGCGTGTTGTTGGGGCTCACCCGGGTGCGGGGACTCACGATGGACGACGCGCACATCTTCTGTGCCCCCGAACAGATGGACGCCGAGCTCGTGCGCACGCTGCGCTTCGTCCTGGACCTGCTGCGCGACTACGGGCTCAACGACTTCTACCTCGAGCTGTCGACCAAACCGGCGGGCAAGGCGGTGGGCTCGGACGAGGAGTGGGAGGTGGCGACGGAGGCCCTGCGGCGGACCGCGCTCGAGATGGGACTCGAGCTCGTCATGGACGAGGGCGGCGGCGCGTTCTACGGGCCCAAGATCTCGGTGCAGGCGCGTGACGCCATCGGCCGCACCTGGCAGATGTCGACGGTGCAGCTCGACTTCCAGCTGCCCCAGCGCTTCGGACTCGAGTACGTCGGCGCCGACAACGCGCGCCACCGCCCGATCATGATCCACCGCGCCCTGTTCGGCTCGGTGGAGCGGTTCATGGCCGTCCTGCTCGAGCACTACGCGGGCGCGTTGCCGACCTGGTTGTGCCCTGAGCAGGTGCGGGTGATCCCCGTGACCGACGGGCACCTCGCCTACGCGACGTCGGTGGTCGACGCTTGTGCCCAGGCGGGGCTGCGGGCGGAGGTGGACGTCAGCGGGGAGAGTGTGAACGCGCTCATCCGGCGGGCCAAACTGGCCAAGATTCCCTACGTGCTCGTCGTCGGCGACCAGGACGTGGCGGCCGGATCGGTCGGGGTGAACCGGCGCGGGTGGCCGGAGAAGCCCGAGCGGGGGGTGCCCGTCGACGCGTTCGTCGCCGAGGTGGTCGACGAGGTCGGGCGCAAGGGCCTGCCCGAGGACCGGGCGCCGACGGCCGCATGAGCCTCGAGCACCTCTGGGCGGGGTGGCGCCGGGAGTACATCGTCGAGGCGACAGAACGGGCCCGTTCGGGCGCGCCGGCGCACTCGGAGGCGGAGTGCGTCTTCTGCGCCCTGGCCGAGAGCGGCCCGCCCTCCGAGGAGAACCTGGTGGTGTGGCGCGGAGAGTTGACGTTCGTGGTGATGAACGCGTACCCCTACGCCAGCGGGCACGTGCTCGTGCTGCCGCTGCGCCACGTCGGGCCGCTGGCCGATCTGACGGGCGCGGAGTCGGCCGAGCTGTGGTGGGCGACGCAGCGGTCGCTGGCCACGATCGAGAAGGCCTATGACCCTGACGGCCTGAACATGGGTGCGAACCTGGGCCTGGCGGCCGGCGCGGGGCTGCCGGGGCACCTGCACCTGCACGCGCTGCCGCGGTGGTCCGGCGATACGAACTTCATGACCTCGGTGGCGGACACGCGGGTCATGCCCGAGACGCTGCAGCTGTCCTGGAAGAGGCTTCACGACGCCTGGCCCCGCTAGCGAGCCGACCGAGGCGCCGGGGGGCGAGGGTGGTGCTCTCGGGATGCGCGGCTCCGCGGAGGCCGGCTCCGGCGCGGAGGCCGGCGCCGTCGCGGAGGCCGGCGCCGTCGCGGACGGGAAGGGCACCCTCGGGCTGCCCCTGCCCGGAACGGCGAAGGGCGACCGGCGGCTCCCGGCGTGGGTGCTCGCAATCTGGCCGGCCATCCGGATCGCGATCGGGTTCGGCCTGGTCGGCGTCGCGGTCTGGGTCCTCTCGTCCAAGGGCGGGGAGCTTTCGGGGTTCACCGGGGTCTTCAAGACTCTCAACTGGTGGTGGGTGCCGCCCGCCTTCGCGGCCGAGATCGGCTCCTACTTCTGCTTCGCCCTCATGCAGCGCGACCTTCTGCGAGCGGGTCATCTCAGCCCGCCGTTCGGGACGCTGTTCAAGCTGACCTTCGGCTCCCAGGCGCTCACGAACTCGCTGCCGATCGGCAACGCGGTGGCCACGGTCTATGGGTTTCGCTGGTTTCGCCGCTTCGGCGCCGACAACACGCTGGCCGTGTGGGCTCTGGCCGGCACGCTCGTCGCGGCGTTCGTCAGCCTGTCACTCGTCGCAGTCATAGGACTGGCCCTGGCGACCGATGCCGGCGCGTCGTTCGACCTCGTGCCCGTGCTCATCGGCGTGTTCGCCGTCACCCTGGCCATCGGGTCGTTCTTCGTCTACGAACGCCCGCTGCATCTGGCCCTGACGGGGGCGCTGCGGCTGTCGGTCGCGCTCACGGGTCGTCCGCACGGCGACACCCACGAGCAGATCGGCCGGATCATGGCCTGGATGACGGCCGTGCGCCTCAACTGGTCTCAGATCGGGCTGATCGTCGGTTGGGGCGCGACCAACTGGCTGTTGGACTGCGCCTGTTTCGCCATGATGTTCCCGGCCATCAACGCGCCCATCCCCTGGGGCGGGATCCTCTTGGCGTACGGCGCGGGTCAGCTCGCCGCGAGCCTGCCCATCACACCGGGTGGCCTGGGGGTGGTCGAGGGCTCCATTACGGTCGCGCTCGTCGCGTTCGGCGGGGCCGAGACGAGTACCGCGTACGCCGTGCTGCTGTACCGGATCATCTCGTTCTGGTTCATCTTGGGCGTGGGGTGGCTCCTGATCGGCGAGATGGCACTGGAGGTTCGCCGCGGCCGCTGGAACCGTTCCGCCCTCGAGTCGCGCGTGGAGGCCGGCCCGGTGGCGTACGGTCCTGAAGGGAGTGTGAAGTCGTGATCGCTCGTCGGGCACGCACGATCGGGGCATGGGCGGCCGGCTTGGCGTTGGCGGCCACGGTGTGCGCCGGGTGCTCGTCCGCCCGCACCGACGTCGGCACGACCGACGAGACCTGTTACCTCCAGCTGCCGACGGCGGCCAAGGCGGTGGGCGGCCACGGGCACCTCTCCGGTGTGCGCAAGTACAGCGTCAGCGCCCTGAAACCGATCGCCCCGCGGCTCTACGACTTCCTGGCCGACCAGGTCCCCAAGAACCAGGCCGTGTGCGTCGCCGCGTACAGCGGCCACTTCACCTCGGCCAAGGTGACGAAGCCGCTCGGGCGCAAGTCGGGCAAGCTCGCGGTGGCCGTGGTCACGTCGCCGCACAACAAGGTGCTGGGGACGTTGATCCTCGACCGGATCCCCGTGCGCTTCCAGCACTCGTTCTAGAGCGGGACGGTCAGCCCTCCGACTTGGGCAGCGACGACATCAGGTGCTCCGGCACCGCGTCGTAGTGGTCGTAGGTCGCGTTGAAGGAGCCGCGGCCGCCGGTCAGGGCCCGGAGGTCGACGGCGTAGCGGGTGATCTCGGCCGTCGGGACCGTCGCGGTGACGGTCTGGTATCCCGACGCCTCGGCTTGGTCCGTGCCGACGATGCGAGCCCGGCGCGAGCTCAGGTCGCCCAGCACGTCGCCCTGGCAGTCGTCGGGGATCGTCACCTCCAGGCGCGAGACGGGCTCGAGCACGATCGGCCCCGCCTCGGCCATGGCCGCCTTGATAGCCAGTGCCGCCGCCATCTTGAAGCTCACCTCGTTGGAGTCGACCGAGTGTGCTTTCCCGTCGTCGACCGTCACGGCCACGTCGACCACGGGGTATCCGTAGACGCCGCCGCCCGAGAACGCCTCGAGCACGCCTTTCTCGACGGCAGGAATGTACTGGCGCGGGATCGCGCCCCCGACGACCTCGTCGCGGAACACAAAGCCCTCGCCGCGGGGCAGCGGCTCGAGGCGCAGATGAGCCACGCCGAACTGGCCATGGCCGCCCGACTGTTTTTTGTGCTTGCCTTCGGCCTGGGCCGCCCGGGTGATCGTCTCGCGGTAAGGGATGCGCAGGTCCTCGCGATCGACGTGCACGTTGCACTTCCGGTCGAGTCGCTCGAGCGTCACGGCCAGGTGCACCTCGCCGCTCACCCCGAGGATGGTCTGGTGCGTCTCGTCGTCGCGGGTGACGGTCAGCGTCGGGTCCTCGTCGCACAGGCGCTGCAGTGCAGACATCAACTTGTCGTCGTCGGCCCGGGTGGCCGGCTTCACCGCAACCTGCAGGGCGGGCGGGGGGATGTCGGGAGGGGTCACGACCACGGGCTGGCCCTTGGGCGCGAGGGTGTCGCCGGTCCGGGTGCCGTTGAGCCGCGGGACGGCGACGAAGTCACCGGCCGCGACGGTGGTGGCCGGCGCCGTCGCCCGCCCGGCGATGCTCTGCAGTGCGTGCAGACGCTCCTCCTCCCGGGTGCGCGAGTTGACCAGCACCGCATCGGGCTGCAGCGTGCCCGAGACCACCTTGCAGAGCGACATCTTGCCGGTGTGGCTGTCGTTGTACGTCTTGGCCACGGTGAGGACGGTCTGGCCTCCCGGGTCCGCCGGGATCTCGACCAGCTCGGTGCCCGCGGTGGCGACCACCCCGGGACGTGACGCCGGGCTGGGGCACAGCTCCTCGATCAGTCGGGCGAGTCGGTCGACCCCGACGCCGCTCGCCGCAGAGCAGCACAACACGGGGAACACGGCGGCCGAGGCGACACCGCCGGCCAGGCTCTTCTCGAGCTCCCCGTAATCGAGCGTCTCCCCGTTGAGGTAGCGCTCCATGAGGTCGTCGTCGCCGACCACGATGCCCTCGACGAGTTGCTCGTGGACCGTGTGTTCCTCGTCGACCAGGTCCTCGGGGATGGGTCCTTCGTGCCCCGACGGGGGCACGGTGCCGTCGACCGCCGCTGCGGCGGCGGACGTGTCGTAGTGCGTGGCCGAGTCGTCGAGCAGGTCGATGACGCCGTGAAAGTCCGTCTCGTGCCCGATGGGCAGCTCCACCGGCGCCACCCCGGCACCGAAGGTCTCCCGGATCTCGGCCAGCGTCCGGTCGAAGTCGGAGCGTTCCCGGTCGAGCTTGTTGATCACCACCACCCGGGGCACCCCCATGCGGGTGGCCGTCCGCCAGGCGTCCTCGGTCTGGGCCTGGACGCCATCGGTGGCGCTGACCACGACAACGGCCAGATCGACGTTGGCCAGGGCGGCGACCATCTCGCCGGCGAAGTCGGCGTACCCGGGAGTGTCGAGCAGGTTCACTTTGACGCCGTTGACGGTGAGCGGGGCCAGGCTGGTCGAGATCGTGAGCCGGCGCGACACTTCCTCCGGCTCGAAGTCCATGACGGTCGTGCCCTTCTCCACCGACCCCCGGCGGGCGATCGCCCCGGTGGCGGCCAGCAGGGCTTCGGCCAGCGTCGTCTTACCCGCACCGTGGTGCCCGACGAGGGCAACGTTGCGGATGGCGGTCGGGTCGTTCGGCACCTGGTCCCTCCCCTGTGCTCCGGGCCTGCCTGGTTCGCGAACCCCGAGTGTACGACCCGCATCTGCCCGCTCGCTCAGGGGCCCCTGGGCCTCTGGATCCCTGTGGGAAGGGCCGTCAGCCCGCGCCGGTCCCCTCGGAGCGGGCTCGCAGCGCGACGTCGTACTGGTGCAGCACGTCGAAACGGACGAACAACCCCAGCGTGTCGACCAGCAGCAGCCACACCGCCTTGAGGGAGATGGTGCTGCCGAAGCGCTCCTCGATCCGCACCGGGGCCTCCACGATCCTCGTGTACCCCAGGCGGTGGGCCAGCACTAGCAGCTCGAGGTCGAGTGCGAAGCGGCTCTCGCGCAACATGGGGAGCACGTCGGCGATGACCCTCCGGTCCACGAGCTTGATCCCCACCTGCGTGTCCTTCACCTTCAACCTGAACAGCAGATGGATGAGGTGTTGGTACCCCCACGAGTAGAGCCGGCGCAGCGGCGGGTAGTGCACCGAGGAATCGGGGTGGCGCTTGGAGCCGATGATGATGTCGGGCTCCTGAGTTCGCATAATGGAGACGAAGGGAGCCAGGAACTCGGGGGAGATGTCGCCGTCGGCGTCGATGAAGCCCAAGTACTTGCCCTGCCCCATCGCCAGCCCGGCCCGCAATGCATGGCCCTTGCCGACGTTCGTGTCGAAGCGGACGCGGCGCACGACCGTGTTGGGGAACCCGTCGAGGGTGAAGGGGCTGCCGTCGGTCGAGCCGTCCGACACCGTGATGATCTCGAAGGTCATGCCCGAGGTGTCGAGCACGCGCACCATGTGCTCCACCGTCGTGCGCAGACGCGCTCCGGGGTTGTAGTAGGGCACGACGATCGAGACGTCGAGCGACGGGTCGGGGAGCACCGTGACGTGGGGCTTTCCCGCGCTCCTCGGCTCGGTCAACGGCTCCCTCACCTCACGTGCATGTCCGCCGGCGCCGGTGCTGGCGTGGCATCTCTCTCCCGCGGGCGAGGCTACCGGACACGTCGGAAGCCCCGGGTCGCGCCGATCGCCGTTCTCGTGGCCGGCTCCCTGCGTCAGACGTCTGAGTACTAACCGCCGGACGCCCCGCCCGAGCCCGAGCTCGAAGCCGAGTTCTTGGACGCCGTCGACACCACGGCGCCGACCTTGATGTTCAGGTTCATGCCCAACGCCTTGTGGCCCGGGACAGGGCAGAAGACGTCGTAGGTGCCCTTCTTCAAGGTCACGGTGAGACTCGCCTTCTGGCCCGGCTGGAAGTTCTTGGTGTGCGGGGTCGACAAGCCGGGCCCGGTGATTTCGAGGGCGTGCGTCACCTGCCCCTTGTTGACGCCGACGAACGTGTACTTGCCCGGGCTGAACGAGTTCTTGGACAGCTTGATGTGGAAGTCGGTCTCGGTTGCGATGATCTTGGTCGGTTTGGACTTGGCGCCGGCCGGCCCCACCGCAACAGCGACGAGACTGCCTGCGACGGCGAACGACGAGAGCAATGAGAGCACGAGGAGGGCCGACCGCCCGGAGGGGTTCTGAATCACGAGGGGTTCTGAATCACGGGGTCCGATTGGTTGCGCATTGCTGATTCCTCGGTCTTTTCCTTCGGTGTCACGGTCGCAGGAACGGACCAGGGTACGTCCTGGATTGGCCGGCGCCAGGGCAGAGCCCTGCAACCAGCGACGACGCCGCACCGAGCCCGCCACCTGGGCCGGGGCGAAGATCCCGGGGGACCGGATGGTAAACTTTTGCAAACAGGCGCCCACCCCCGTCTTCTCCGGGGGGACGCAACGACAGGAGCCCCATGTTCGACGGCCGCTGGCGAGATGGCGTCGACCGGACCACGGGTCCGGTCGGCCAGGCACTCCACCGCCATGGCATCACCGCTGACGTGCTCACCGCGACCGGGCTCGTCTCGGCGACGGCGACGGCGGTGCTGGTGGCGACGGGCCATCTGCACTGGGCCATCGTGCTGCTGATCGTCACGGGGCTCCACGACCTGCTCGACGGTCCCGTCGCCAAGGCGGCCGGCACGGCATCGGTGCGGGGCGCCTTCTTCGACTCGGTCACCGATCGCGTCGCCGACGCCGTCGTCATGTTCGGGGCGTCGTGGTACTTGGTCAGCCGTGGGGACGGCCACCTCGCTCTTCTGCCCATGGCCATCCTCGGAGTGACCTCATTGATCTCCTACGAACGGGCCAAGGCCGAGTCGCTCGGGCTCCAGGCCAAGGGCGGCCTGATGGAGCGGGGCGAGCGGATGTTCCTGTTCGGCGTCGGCTGCCTGAGCTCGGCGATCTTCGTGCCGGTCCTCTGGGTCCTTCTCGTGCTCGTCTCGTTCACCGCCATCGCGCGCTTCGTCAAGGTCTGGAACGCCGCCTCCGGCCGCGACGCCGTCATCCGGCGCCGCATCGAGGCTTGGCGTGAGGGACGCGTGGACTCGCGCTGGCGGACGTGGCGTGAGTCTCGCCAGACGGCAGGGCGTCCCCACCGTGCGCCGCGCACCCGGACGACCTCTGGCGCTCCCGTTGGCCGCTGGCGGGCGCGCCGCCAGGAGGCGTTGAGCAGCCGATCAGGTCGGACACTGCGCGAGCGCCGCCGCACCGCCCGCGCGCAGCACGCCACGAGCCAGCGCCGCTTCGCCGGGCGACGCACGCCTCCGACCTCGCCCGGCGGGTCCGCCTGATCACGCGCCGACGACCTCTGCACGGACCGCTCTCGCACCTGAGCCGGCGTTACTGCGATGAGTGCTGACGCGGCGCCCGTCCTGAGCCTGAGCGCCGACGTCCCGGTCTCGGTCTCAGGGCACGAGCCGTCGCCGAACCCTGCATCCCGCCCCGCCAAATGGCGCGACACCGTGCGCTACGTCACCTACCGCGGCCTCGCGGCGGGAATGGGCCACATGCCCGAGCCACTCGCACACGGCGTGGCCCGAACGGTGGCGCGGGTCATGGCCGTGCGCGGCGGGCCTGCGGTGGACATGGCCGAGCTCCATATCCGGCGCGTGCTCGCGACCGAATACCCCAACGGCGTCGAGCCCGACCCCGCCCTCGTCCGGCGTCTGGCCAGGCGCAGCTTCGACTCCTACGCGCTGTACTGGGCCGACGGCGCACGGTTGCCCTACGAGACCGAGGCCGGCGTGCGCCTGCACTGGCGACTGGAGGAGGGAGATGAGCACCTCCGCAACGCCATGGCCGAGGGAAAGGGCATCGTGATGGCACTGCCCCACGTGGGCAGCTGGGAGTGGGGCGGCTATTGGCTCGCCCTCGAGGGCATGCCGATGACAGCGGTGATGGAGAAGCTCGAGCCCGAGCAGCTGTTCGAATGGTTTGTGGGGCAGCGCGCGTCCATGGGCATCAGTGCGGTGCCGCTTGGCGAGGGGTCCAGCGCCCCGTTGATCCGGGCACTCAAGAACAACCAGCTCGCCGGGCTCGTGTCCGACCGGGATCTCGTGGGCAACGGCGTGGAGGTCGAGTTCTTCGGCGAGCGCACCACCCTGCCGGGAGGGGCGGCGACGTTGGCCCTCCGCACCGGGGCGCCTCTGATCTGCGTCTGCGTGTATTCGGGACCAGACCGGAACTGGCACACCGCCGTTGTTCACGCGCCGCTCGACACGACGCGCCGGGGCTCGTTGCGCCAGGACATTGCCCGGGTGACCCAGGACATGGCCCGGACGTTCGAGCACGACATCCGGGCCCGGCCCGAGCAATGGCACATGTACCAGCCGGTCTGGCCGAGCGATCCGCAGTGACCATGCGCATCGCCATGCTCTCGCCATATGCACTCACCCGGCCGGGCGGTGTACAGGGACAGGTGATCGGGCTCTCCCGAGCGCTGCGGGCGCTCGGGCACGACGTGACCGTCGTTGCGCCGGCCGATCCGGACCGACCCTTCCCCGAGGAAGCGGGGGAGCACTACGTCGTCGGCCGCCCGAGCGACCTGCACTCGAACGGGTCCGTGGCACCCGTCGCCTTCTGGCCCTCCAGCGCCGTACGAGCCGAGCGGTTCGTCCGTAGGGGCGGCTTCGACGTCGTCCACATCCACGAGCCGCTTGCGCCCATGGCAGCGTACGGGCTGGTCCTCACCGCCCCGCTTCCGATGGTCGGCACCTACCACCGTGCCGGCGTGTCGCGGTGGGTGCCGGTGCTCAAGCCGCTGGCCGAGTTCGTTGGCGGGCGCATGCAGGTCCGTGTCGCCGTTTCCGACACGGCGCGTGAGACCGGGGTCCATTCGAGTGGTGGTGACTTCGAGGTGCTGTTCAACGGGGTCGACATGGATCGCTTCGCGTCGGCCATCCCGGCCCGCGACGACCATGACCCGCCCCGGCCGACGGTGGTGTTCATCGGGCGACACGAGCCGCGCAAGGGGCTCGGCGTCCTCCTCGACGCGTTCGCCATGGTTGAGCGGCCCGCGGTCCTGTGGGTGGTCGGCGGCGGCGCGGGCACCGAAGTCCAGCGCCGGCGCTACCCGGAGTCGGACCGGGTGCGTTGGCTCGGCGTCGTGAGTGACAAGGAGGCTGCCGCGCGCCTGGCCGGCGCGAACGTGTTGTGTGCGCCTTCGCTGCGCGGCGAGTCCTTCGGCATGGTGGTCCTCGAAGGCATGGCCGCGGGCTGCGCGGTGGTCGCCTCTGACATCGACGGCTACCGCAAGGCCTCCGGGGGGCACGCGTCATTGGTCCCGCCCGGGGACAAAGGAGCTCTGGCCCGCGCGCTCGGAGTGGCGCTGGCCGACGCGGTCGAGGGCAGCGGGCAGTCGGCGCCCGAGGCCCGCAAGGCCGCACTCGAGCACGCTCGGAATTGGTCGATGGAAGCGCTGGCCGAGCGTTACGTCGAACTCTACGAGCGGGCCGTCCGGGCCTACCGAGCCAGTCGTACGACGTAAGGCCGAGCCCCGGAACGATCCGCGGTCCATCGAATCAACTCGTCGGGCCGCCGCGCGACGAGCGGGAGGACCGACCGGAATAGGCCCGATGGCCCGCGAGTGTGCCCCCGTGGAAGCGAGTAAGTTCGCAAGCGTGAGCGACGACGTCGGATCCATCCCCGAGCTCGGCATCAGCGAACAGGAGTTGACCGAACTCGCACTCACGGCCGACCCGCACACACCGCTCCCGGCCGATGCCGTCCCGGTCGACGTCTACTTGTCGCAGTTCTCCGGGTTCCCTGCCCCGCTCCCACTCTGGTACATGCCCCCGGTCGTGAGGTCGGGACGCAGACGCTGGGCGCGCCCGGTCGTACTCGCCGTGGTGGCAGCGTTCCTGCTGATCGACGCATTGGGGCTCTGCAATACGTACGGCGTGCTCAGCCTTTGACGCGTCGCAGGTCTCCTGTTCCGGGCGCTGCCCCGAAGGACACCTCTGAGGCGAATGAGACCCGCCTTTCTGGGTAGAAGGCCCCTACCGAGTTCAAGAAGCGTTTAAACCCAGCTCCTCTGGCCCGTGGCCCGGGCTGGCCCGGCATGCGACAGAGGCGCGCCGCATCGGCCCCGTCCGGCCTGGGACACTGGAAGGACAGATCCAATTCCGTCCTTTCCACGTATGGCAGTGCAATGGGGTGCTCCATTCGGAGCCGGAACCACCAGGCGATCCGATCTGCCGACGGACGACTCTGCTAAGGAGAGGAATGAAGATGAAGACCACACGCCGAGATCGAGCTCGCCGAGCCTCGATCACCCGACTCGTCTCCACGGCGACCGCGGTCGGTGCTGCGTCACTGTTGTTCGCGACCGCGGCTGGAGCCTCGAGCCCGACGACCGTGTCGTCGCAGACGATCAGCAAGATGGGCAAGGTTCTCGTCGTCGGGGGGAGGGCGGCGTACACGCTGTCCCCCGCCGGATCCAAATGCACGGGCCTGTGTCTCAAGATCTGGCCCGCCGTGACGGATTCAGCGAAGACGGCAAAGGCAGGAGCAGGCGTCCAGCGGTCGAAGCTCGGCGTGACGTCGGGCCCCACCAAGGGCACGCACCAAATCACGTACGGCGGCCAAAAGCTCTACTTCTTCTCCGGCGACTCGAAGGGAACGGTCAACGGCGACATCACCGACCAGTTCGGCAAGTGGACCGCCGTCGTCGTCGCGAAGCCCAAGGGAACCACCTCAGGCTCGGGCGGCGCACCGACCACGAGCTCCAACAGCGGAGCGAATGCTGGCGGCGGAGGAGTGAACTTCTAGTGGCCCGTTCCGCCACCGCAACGGGTAACGGAGGACGCCAGTGGTAGTCGCACCGATCTGGCAGTCGGGGTTGGCGGGTCCAGCGACCCGGTCTCGCGGCCTGGCCAAGCTCCGATCGGTCGTTTCGACCCGTGTCTATCTCCCGGCCTGCGCCATCGTGACCCTGGCCGCGATCTTGATCGGGTTCGGCTGGTCCACGGGTTGGGGCGGGGCGGACTACGCAGGATCGGTACGACTGCTCCGGGTCGTGGTGCTCGGTCCGGTCAGCCTCGGGCTCATCGGGGTCATCCTGATCGTCGAGCGGGTGCGGCCGGCGCAGCGTCGGCCGCTCTTCGCTCGCGGACACCGCCACGACGTCCTCTACACGATCCTGAACGTCAGCGTGGTGGTGCCGCTCATGGCGGCCCTCACGCTCTCGTTCGTCGAGATCGCCCGCAGGATGTTCCCCTGGATCGTGCTCCCGCATATCGGGGCCGTTCCCCGTGTATTGGTGATTGCGGCGATCTTCGTCCTCATGGACGCGGGGAACTGGCTCGTCCATCTGGCGAACCATCGGGTGCGCATGCTTTGGCGATTTCACGAGCTTCATCATTCGCAGGAGGACTTGAACGCGCTGAGCGTCTTCCGCACGCACCCGTTCCTCCACGTCTCCTATCTCGTGGCGCTGCTCCCAGGGGTCGTGCTGCTGGCCAACGGAGCGGTCACGACCTCGGTCCTCATCGGGTACGGCGTCTTCGTTGCGTTCGCCCACTCCAACACGAACCTCGGGTTCGGCCCACTGGGACGCGTTCTCGTCAGCCCGAACTATCACCGCATCCACCACCGCCGCGACGGCGCGCAGGACGTCAACCTCGCCTTTGCCTTTACGATCTGGGACCAACTGGCCCACCGGGCCGTGTTCCCCGACGCGACGACGATCCGTATCGACACCGGACTGCCGGGCCGCCCGCTGACGGTGGAGCAGGCGGGACCGCGGCCGCGCTACCTGAGCACTCTCGGCAGCCAGCTCATCGGGCCTTTCCGTCCTATGATCGCGCCGGTGGACCTTCCTTCGGTTCGCGAGGAGACGCAGTCCGCACGGGAGGCGTGACGTCGACGGCCACGGCACCGGTGCGCGTCCCGAAGAGCCGGGACCTGGTCGGAATGGTCTTCAGCGTCCGGCCAACCTCTCTGCAGGCGGACCTCGGTCTGCTGGCGGCCCGCGTTGCTCTTAGCTGGATCTTCATCTACTACGGGGCGGGCAAACTGTTCGGCGCCTTCAACGGGCCGGGGATCCACAGCACGGCCCTCTATTTTTCGAACACCGCCCACCTGCACCCCGGGGGATTCTTCGCCGTGTTGGGGGGTCTGATCGAGTTCGGAAGTGGTCTCGCGATGGCCGTGGGCTTCTTGTCGCGTCTCGCCGGGCTGGCCCTCTTCGGCGACATGGTGATGGCGATGATCACAGTGACCTGGGCCACAGGTATCAACGCGACGAACCCCCCACCCGGATACCAGTTGAACTTGGCGCTGGCCGTCCTGGCTCTCGTCGTCGCCCTCCTTGGCGCCGGACGATTCAGCCTGGACGCCGTGGTGCACCGGTGGCTCGTGCGGACGAGCTCGAGCCGGCTGAGCGAGTCGTAGAAGTACAAGGGCGCAACATGGCCGAAGACCTCCGGACAGCAACCTCGAGGTCGAGGCGAACGTGGTGGCGCGACCCGACACCAAACGTTCAGCGCGTCGTGCGATTCGGAGCGAACCTTGTCGGTGCGGCCGGTGCTGCCTACTTCGCCTATGTCACCCTCGATGCCTTCCTCCGCACGCATCGGCCGATCGGGTTCTTGTTCTTTGCCGAACAGATGGTGGTCGTCGTCGCCTATCTCGTGCGCCGGCCGGCCAGGGTGACGACTGATCACTTGGGCGACTGGATCTTTGCCTTCGGCGGGACCTTCATCCCGGTGCTCCTCCGACCGGATGGTGCGCACCCGCAGTGGGGTCTGCAGTGGGGGCTCGTGTTGCAATTCTGCGGCGTCGTGATCTGCCTCTGGTCCTTCGCCTTTCTCGGGCGGTCGTTTGGCTTCGCAGCAGCGGATCGGGGACTGGTCCAACGAGGCCCCTACCGGGTCGTCCGCCATCCGATCTACGCCTCCTACGTGCTTCTCCAGACGGGATACTTGCTGCAGAGCCTGTCGGTACGGAATCTCGTCGTGGTGCTGCTTGCCATGGCCTGCAACGTTGCTCGAATACGAGCCGAGGAGCGCGTCTTGCTGACCAACCAGGCTCACGACGGATACCGAAGGCGCGTTCGGTGGCGACTCGTCCCAGGCGTCTGGTGACTAGGCACTTGGTGCAAGATCCGTCCCTGAGCTGCCGCGTTCAAAGGTCGCAGGGCCAGGTGCCGTAGGCTGGCCTCTCCATGGCCGACCAGAACGACACGCCGGGGACTCCGCGCCGCGGCGACGCCGGTGGCGGGTCTGGTGGCACGAGTGGGTCCGGTGGGTCCGGTGCTTCGCGTAATCGCAGTCGCAGCCGGAACAGGAACCGCAACCGGAACCGGCCGGCCGGAAGCGCATCCGGCGCCGGCGGGTCAGGGGCCGGCAACGGAGGCGGCGGCAACGGGAGCCCGAACAGCGGGGGGAGCGGCGGTCCCTCCGCGGGCGGCAAGTCCAACGCCAACTCCCAGAACAGAGGTCAGGCCCAGGCCGGCCAGCGCGCGGGTGGCGCCACGAGCACGCCGAGTCGCGGCCAAGGCAGTGCCGCGGCCGGTGGTCGTAGCGGCGGCGGCGGTGGTGGTGCAGGAAAGGGCGGAGGGAACCGCAACCGCCGGAGCGCTCACCGCTCGCGGTCGGGCGGGGGCGGCGGGCCGCGGGCCGGCGCGGGGCAGCCGCGGACCGCGGTCGCGTTGGCGCCCTCACCGGCGCCGGCACCCCTCGATGCGCAACCGAGCCTGGGTGCTCCCACCATCTTCCCCGCCGAGGTGGCGGCGAACCGGCGCCGGGCCATCACGCTGTGCGCATGGACCGCCGCGTTCCCGGCGGTCCTTCTCTTCGTGCTCTTGAGCGTCACCGTCTCGCCGATCGTCGGCGTCGTCGCGTTCGTCGTGGCCGGCGCGGCGATCATGTACGGCCTTTGGCACGTCGCCCCCCGCCTGGCGCTGCGTCGGATCGGTGCCGTGCCGGTCGCCGACGAGGACGAGTACCCCCGCCTGTACAACGTCACCGAGGGCCTGTGCGCCAGCTTCGGCCTGGCCATGCCTGCGCTGCACATCGTGGACGACCACCTCCCGAACGCCTGCGCGCTCGGCCGCGACGCCCAGCGCGCCGACCTGGTGGTCACGAGCGGGTTGCTGCGCACTCTCCAGCTCACCGAGCTCGAGGGCGTCATCGCCCACGAGTTGGCCCACGTGAAGCGGGGCGACAACGGCCTCTCGAGCGTCGGGATCACGCTGGCCACGTTGGTCGGCGGCGAGCGGACGCTGCGTCGCTGCGTCGGGAAGAACCGCGAGTACCGGGCCGACGTCGTCGCCGCGTCGATCGTGCGCTACCCGAGCGGCCTGCTCGGCGCGCTGTGCGCCATGATCGAGGCGCCGCCCCCGGCGGCCGGCTCTCTGTTCGCCGCGCCCAGCCGTTTCGGCCCGACCCGCTGGGTCTGGATCGACCCGTCGGTCGGCCACCGCCAGGACGCCGTCGAGCCGGGCGACCTCGACGCGACGTCGGTGCGGGCCGCCGCCCTCAGCGAATGGTGAAGGCCGCCTCACCGGACGGGGGACGAGAAGGGGCGGTCCGCTGCCCTCGTAGACTGGAGCCATGACCACCGGGACCTTCACCGTGAAGCGGGGGCTGGCTGACATGTTGCGCGGCGGCGTCATCATGGACGTCGTCAACGCCGAGCAGGCCAAGATCGCCGAGGACGCCGGCGCCGTCTCCGTCATGGCGCTCGAGCGGGTGCCCGCCGACATTCGCCGCGAGGGCGGGGTCGCCCGCATGAGCGACCCGCTGTTGATCGACGGGATCATCGACGCCGTGACCGTCCCGGTCATGGCGAAGGCCCGCATCGGACACTTCGCCGAGGCGCAGGTGCTGCAGTCGCTCGGCGTCGACTTCATCGACGAGTCCGAGGTCCTCACGCCGGCCGACGAGGCGAACCACATCGACAAGTGGCCCTTCACCGTGCCCTTCGTCTGCGGCGCCACCAACCTGGGCGAGGCGCTGCGGCGTATCAGCGAGGGTGCCGCCATGATCCGGTCGAAGGGTGAGGCGGGGACCGGCAACATCATCGAGGCGGTGCGCCACCTGCGGTCGATCCGGGGTGACCTGCGTGCCATCACCCAGGCCGACGCCGCCGAGCTCTACGGCTGGGCCAAGCGACTCGCCGCGCCGGTGGGCCTGGTACAGGAGATCCACGCGACAGGGACGCTGCCGGTGCCGCTGTTCTGCGCCGGCGGGATCGCCACGCCGGCCGACGCCGCGCTGGTGATGCAACTCGGCGCCGAGGCGGTCTTCGTCGGCTCCGGCATCTTCAAGTCCTCGGACCCGGCGCGCATGGCGTCGGCCATCGTGGAGGCGACCGCGCACTACGAGGACGCCGACCACGTGGCGAAGGTGTCGCGCGGGCTCGGTGCGGCGATGCGCGGGCTCGAGGAGTCACAGTACGGCGAGCATCTCGCCGACCGGGGGTGGTAGAGCCAGGGGCTGCGTCGATGTCGCCGTCGCCGTCGCCGTCGGGTCCGCTCGTCGGCGTGCTCGATCTGCAGGGAGACGTGCGCGAGCATCTCGCCGCGCTCGACGACGTCGGTTGCGAGGGTCGTCCGGTGAAGCGGCCGGCCGACCTCGACGGACTGGCCGGCTTGATCCTTCCGGGCGGGGAGTCGACCACGCTTTCGATGCTCCTGTCGTCGACCGGCCTCTACGAGCCCGTCGCCGAGCGCCTGACGGGCGCCGGGGGGTTGCCTGTCTTCGGCACCTGCGCCGGCCTCATCCTCCTCGCCCGCGAGGTGCTCGGCGGGCGGCCGGACCAACGCCACTTCGGCGTGCTCGACGCCGTCGTGCGCCGCAACGGCTACGGCCGCCAGGCGCAGTCGTTCCAGGCCGACGTCGTGTTCGGCTCCGGCGAGGGTCCCATGCTCCCGACCGTGTTCATCCGGGCGCCGTTGGTCGTGTCCGTCGGGCCCGAGGTCGAGGTGCTCGCCACCCTCGAGGACGCGCCGGTGCTCGTCCGCCAGGACCAGCTCCTGGCCTGCGCCTTCCATCCCGAGCTGACCCCGGACCGGCGGGTCCACCGCTTCTTCGCCGACATGTGCGGCGCGACGGGGGACGCCGATGGCGAGGACGGGCGGGTCGGGCTCTTCGCCAGGCGCTGAGCGACCGTGCGCCGCTACGTCCTGACCATCACGTGCCCCGACCGTGTCGGCATCGTGGCGGCGGTCACCGGCCTCATCGCAGGGCAGGGCGGGTCGGTGCTCGAGGCGGCTCAGCACGGCGACCTGGGGACGGGGAAGTTCTTCCTGCGGATCGAGATCGTGGCCGACAGCCTGCCGGCGGGCTTCGGGCCGGCCGAGCTCGCCGCCGTCTTCGAGCCCGTGGCGCGCGAGTACCGCATGGACTGGCGGCTGGGCGACACCGACGTGCCCAAACGCGTCGCCCTGTTCGCCAGCAAGGAGGACCACTGCCTGGCCGACCTGCTGTACCGCTGGCGGGCGGGCGAGCTCGAGTGCGACATCCCCTGCGTGGTCTCGAACCACGAGGACCTGCGTCCGCTGGCGGAATGGCACGGCGTCGACTTCCGCTACGTGCCCGTCGGGGTGGAGCCGGCCGCCAAGGAGGCCGCGTTCGACGAGATGGCGTCGATCCTCGGCGAGGACCGGGTCGAGGTCGTCGTCCTCGCCCGCTACATGCAGATCCTCCCGGCGTCCTTCTGCGAGGGCCGGGAGGGACGCCTCATCAACATCCACCACTCCTTCCTGCCGTCCTTCGCCGGCGCGAAGCCGTACCACCAGGCCTACGAGCGCGGGGTGAAGCTGATCGGCGCGACGTGCCACTACGTGACGGCGGCGCTCGACGAGGGGCCCATCATCGAGCAGGACACCCGACGCATCGACCACGGCGACTCGGTGGACGAGCTGCGACGGGTAGGCCGCGACGTCGAGCGCATCGTGTTGGCCCGCGGGCTGCGCTGGCACCTGCAGGACCGGGTCCTGCTGAACGGGAACAAGACGGTCGTCTTCCAGTAGGTCGGGCGCCGCAGCCGCCTGCGACGGTCCTTCGAGACGGCGGTCCGGGGCGCTGCCTCGCAGACGGCTGAGCGCGTATCGTTGCGTCCTTGTCGATAGGTGCACGACATGGCCGGAGCGCGACCTCGACATGGTCGAGCGGGGCGGGCATCCTTGCCGCCGTCGTCGTCTGCCTGACCATCGTCGCGGTCTGGCAGAAGGGCGCGTTCTTCGGCACCGAGGCGTCTGTCGTGATGGTCGGGTCGCTCGTCGTCATCGTTCTCAGCCTCGTCGTGCATGCCGACCGAGAGGAGTTGCTCGTCACCGCCGCCGTGGGCGCGCTGACCCTGTGGTGGTTGATCACTGCGCTCATCCACCACCACGGCGGCTTCCTGCCCGAGGGAGCCAGCATGCTCGGGTTCCTGGCCGCGTTCCTGGCATTGCGCAACTTGCCGGACGGGAGCCGCGGGATCGCCGTGACCCTCCTCGTGCTGATCGGCGCCGTCTCTGCCGTGGTCGGGCTGTGGGCGGCCGCCTTCCGCTCCTACCCACTGGCGATGCCGGCACAAGGGCTGTGGCGGACGGCGACGTCACTCACCTACTCCAACGCGGCCGGCTGCCTGTTCGCCATGGCGCTGCTCGTGGCCCTCGGCATGAGCCACGGACGCCGTTGGCACCGCGTGGCAGTGGCGGTGCTGGTGGCGGCACTCCTGGCGACCGAAAGCCGCGGCGCCGTGCTCGCGTTCGTCGTCGCGCTGCCGATCGTGCCGGTGCACCAGATCGGACGTGCCACCTGGTCCACGCTGCTGGGCCTCGGGGCGGGAGCGGTGATCGTGGCGACGAGCGACGGGTCGGCAGGTCGGCCGGCGGCGTTCGCTGCGGTGATCGTGGCCGCAGGCGTCGCCGCGTTCGTGCCGCCGGCGCGGCGTCCCCACCTCGACCGGCGACAGGGTGCGGGGATCGCCATCCTGGTCGTCGTGGTGCTGTCCCTCGCCGGGTTGGCGTTGCACACACCGGCCTCGCTTCGGCTTCAGACCGGCAGCAGTGACGACCGCACTCGCGAGTGGACGGCAGCGCTCGACCAGTGGCGCAGCGCTCCGGTCATCGGGGTCGGACCGGACCTCCTCTTGCGCCTCGATACGCCGACTCCTTCGTACGACCGCTTCGCCCACAACGAGTACCTGCAGATCCTGGCCGGCGGCGGACTCGTTGGCGTCGTCGCGCTGGGGGCGGCGGGAGCGGCAGTGGTGCTCGCGACCCATCGACGGGACGTCGCGACGTCGTGCGCCACGGCGGCCGTGGTGGCCTTTGCCGTGGCCGGCGCACTCGACTTCGACTGGCACCTTCCTGCGTTGGCTCTCGTCGGCGGCTGGGCCGCCGGAATGGCCGGTCCGAGCGCGCTCCGCACCTCGACGCCCGGCGACGGCGACTCGTCAGAGGTGGTCGCGGCGGAGGTCGTCGGATCACCGGCGGTGGCGTCCGCCCCCAGCCGGGCGGCGACCTAGCCCTTCACCGCCCGCACGATCTCGTCGGTCACGGCGTCGGGGTCCTCCAAGGGCAGCATGTGCCCCCTCCCCTTCAACGTGACCAGCCGCGCCCCGCGATCGCCGCCACCATCTGATCGGCCTTCTTCGCCAGCGTGAGTGTGTCGCGTGTCCCCACCATGACGGTCGTCGGCACCTCGATGCTGGCAATGCCCTCGAGCATGTCCATGTACCCCATGGAGACAGCGAAGTCGCCGCGCACCGTGCCGTTGCACGCGGCGAAGGTGTCGCGGGTCAGTTCCATGTGGGCGCGCACCGGTCGGGCGCCGAACACCCCGCGTACGAGCAGATGCCCGTTCTTCGACTGCATGACGCGCGTCACCAGGGAGGAGGCGATCAGGGTGCCCGCCAGCTCGGGAGTGACGGGGACGGCGCCGATGGAGGTGGCGCTCGTCGCGACGAGCACCGCCGCCTTGGCTCGAGCGCGCAGCACCTCGGGGCGGTAGGTGGCCAGCGACATCACGGTCATGCCACCCATCGAGTGCCCGGCCAGCACGGCGTCGCGCACGTCCGTCGCCTCGAGCACCGCCTCCAGGTCGTGGGCGAGCGTCTCGACGGCGAGCGGCGCGCTGCCGCGCGTGCTCCGGCCGTGGCCCCGCTGGTCGTAGAGCACGACCCGGTGACCCTCTTCGCGCAGCCGGCGGGCGACCGGGAGCCAGATCTCGTGGCTGCAACCCCAGCAGTGGGGGAGCACCACGACGGGCGCCGACACACTCTCCCCGGGCAGGTCCCATACGGCGAGCTCCGCGCCGTCGGGCGTGATGACGACACGGTGGTCGGGCCGGGCCACGCCCTCGCCCCACCCGAGCGAGCGAGCGTCACCTTCGGCCTCGAGTGCCTCGCGGGAACGCAGGCGGTACGCCGCGCCCGCCGCTGCTCCGGCCGCCAGCACCCCGCCGACGACCAGGAGGCGCCGCCGCGACCGCCGAGACCTGGGTCGAGACGTCGTCATGGTCGTCGAGCGTAGGGGTAGGTATCCGGCAAGGTGCGCCGGGGCACCGGCAACCGACCTGACACCCGCCGCGCCCGAGAGCGCCGACAGATCGAACCGGTTCGGCGGCCGTAGCGTCTCTCACGACATGCGACGCCTGGCCACTGCGCTCCTGGTGACCCTGACCGTCGCGATCGCCGGCGCTATCGGGCTCCTGGCGGGCCCGCCGGGGGCGGGCGCCGCCACCCGGGCAACGCCCGCCTCGCCGCCGACGATCACCCGCTCGGCGCGTGTCGCCTACCTGAGCTGTCACGCGCCCGGTGTGCTCCTGACCGCGTCGATCCAGCGGGCGGCGTTCGCCCCCGGCCAGCTCGTCACGTACCGGGTGAGCATCCGCAACCTGTCGCACACGGCGTGTGGCTATGCGAACGGCATCACTGCGACGACGAACCCGGTCATCGGCGGAAAGGGACTGCTCGGGCCCTGCGGAGCGCTGTCCGTGGTGATCGACGACGAAAGGGGGAGTCAGGTGTACCCCGGGCCGATCGCCTTGTCGTGTCCCGCGCTCCTCGGGCCTGGACTCCAAGCGGGAAGGACCATCACGGCGACTGGGACATGGAATCCTTCCCTCCAAATCGACGGTGTCGCACGGCCCGGTTACGCGCCAACGGTCCGCCCGGGCGTCTACCACATGGTGGTCGACGGAAAGGTGACGCTCCCGATCGACCTGGAGGGTTCTCCCAACGTCTTGTCACCGCCCGGAACGCTCCCGCCGTCGACGAGCCCACCCGCTCCGCCGCCCGTGCCGTCCCCCCTCCCACTGCCCGATGTCCCGGCTCCGACCGTCCCCTCGCACGTGCCATCCCCACCATTCCCACCGATCACGTCGACACCACCCGGGCACTCGGTGACCCGTTCCGCCCATGTCGCGTTCGACGGGTGCCCGGCCAAACAGGTCACGCTCACCGTCACCATCCCGGCCGCGTCGAGCACGTCCGCGCCGGTGCGCTACGACGTCGCCGTGCACAACGGAGGCAACGCCCCCTGCGGTGAGGCGTTCCGCGGCGACCCCCCCTCCGTGCGACGATTCCGGGTCGGGCCCTGCAGCTCGATGCCTGCGAGCGTCGTCAACGGCTTCGGCGTCGACGTCTATCCGGGGCCCCAGATCTTCATGTGCCCGATGTTCGCGGGGCCCTACCTCGCGCCGCACACGACGGTGACGGCGACCGCCACCTGGCCCGGCACCGAGTACGTGGCCTCCCCGGGCGGAGGTGCGCCCCAACCACGGGCCGCGCCGCCCGGGCCGTACGTCTTGGTCGTCGACCGCGCCGTGAGGGTTCCGTTCACGTTGACCGCATCGCCCTGATCAGGGTCTCCCCGGCGATCCGAGAGCCGGTGCCCGATACAATCTGTGGTTCCCATCCGCCGTCAGCGCCGGGCAAGCCGGTTGCCGGGACCGGGGCGCGGCGCAGTCCGGGAAGGATCGAGGCGAGAGCATGTCGGGTCACTCGAAGTGGGCGACCACCAAATACCGCAAGGGCGCCCAGGACAAGGCCCGGGCCAAGGTGTTCGCGAAGTGCATTCGGGCCGTCGAGGTCGCGGCCCGTGACGGCGGTCGCGACCTCGATGCCAACGCCACGCTGCGCACCGCGTTCGGAAAGGCGCGGGCGGCGTCCGTCCCGCTCGACACCATCGAGAAGGCGGTCAAGCGCGGCACCGGTGAGCTCGAAGGCGTCCGCTACGAGTCGATCAACTACGAGGGCTACGGACCGGGCGGCGTCGCCATCATCGTCGAGACCCTGAGCGACAACCGCAACCGCACGGGCGCCGAGATGCGCAATGTCTTCAGCCGCAACGGCGGCAACATGGCCGAGCCCGGTGCCGTGTCGTGGCAGTTCGAGCGCAAGGGCATCGTGACCGTCCCGCTCGACCAGGACGAGGACAAGGTGATGGAGATCGCCATGGAGGGCGGGGCCGAGGACCTCTCGAGCAACGGGAGCGCCTGGGTGGTCACCACCGCCCCGTCCGACCTCGAGAACGTGCGCCGCGCCCTCGACGACGCCGGGATCGCCCCCGAGTCGGTCGACCTGTCGCTCGAGCCCACGTCCCTGGTGCCCGTGCCCGACGAGGCCGAGGCGAAGAAGGTGCTCCGGCTGCTCGAGGCGATCGACGACCACGACGACGTGCAGGCGGTGCACTCCAACGCGGACATCGGAGACGAGGTGCTCGCCTCCTTCGAAGGCTGAGACGACCCGCTGAGACGACCCGGCGCGGACAGGGCATCCGCCACCTCACCGGGCGGCCTCGTTAACCTACGAACAGATGTTCGTACTTGGGATCGACCCAGGGCTCTCGCGTTGCGGCTACGGCCTGGTCAGGCGGGGCGAGGACTCGTCGCTACGGGCGCGGGCCGCCGGCGTGCTGGAGACCGATCCCCACATGGAGCTGGCCCGGCGGCTGCTCGTCCTGCACACCGAGCTGCAGAGCCTGCTGGAGGATCTTCGGCCCGACGCCGTCGTCGTGGAGCGGGTCTTCTTCCAGGTCAACGCCAAGACCGCCATGTCGGTCGGCCAAGCCAGCGGCCTGGCGCTCCTCGCCGCCGCTGCGGCGGGTCGTGAGGTCGCGCAGTACACCTCGAACGAGGTGAAACAGGCCCTCGTCGGGTACGGCGCCGCCACGAAGGACCAGATCCAGCGAATGGTGGCCCAGGTCCTCGGGCTCGGCGCCGTCGACGGTCCGCCCGACGTCGCCGACGCGCTGGCGCTCGCCGTGTGCCACCTCACGACGGTGCCGTTGCGGCGAGCCGTCGACGCGGCCACCCGGGGCGGAACGTGATCGGGCTGCTCCGTGGGCCGGTGGTGCTGCGCACGGCCGAGAGCGAGGTCATCGTCGACGTCGGCGGCGTCGGGTACCGGGTCGCCGTCACGCCCGCCGCCGCCGCCTCGCTCGCCGCCGCCGGAACCTCCAGCGAGGCCACGCTCTTCGTGCACACACACGTCCGCGAGGACGCGATCGTCCTCTACGGGTTCGTCCACGACGACGAGCGGCGGTGCTTCGAGGTCCTGTTGGGCTCGCACGGCGTGGGCCCGGCGCTCGCCCTCGCCATCATGGCCATCCTCTCGCCGGCATCGCTGTCGACCGCCGTGCTGGAGGACGACGTCGAGACGCTCTGCACCGTGCCCGGGGTGGGGCGCAAGACGGCGGCCCGGCTGCTGATCGAGCTCAAGAGCCGGCTCGACCTCCCCGACCTCTCCTTCGAGCCGGCCGCCGGAGCGGTCCTGGCTGATTCCGACCGGGGTGTTCGGGCCGCGCGCACGGCGAGGGCCGAAGCCCGGGCGGCGCTCGGCGAGCTCGGCTACGCCCCCGACGAGATCCGCGGGGCGCTCGACGGCCTACGCGACGATGTCGGCGTGGAAGAGATGCTCCGCCTGGCGTTACGCGAGCTGGCCAGCCGGTGAGCCCCCGAGCCCGCCGAGAGGTCCTGGCGGTGCCGGAGGAGGCCGGTGGCGATTCCGAACCCGATGCGGTCGACGACGTCGGTCCGGGCCGCCGCGTCGTCGACCCGGCACCCTCGGACCACGAGGAGGAGTTCGAGGAGGTCGGCCTCCGGCCCCGGACGCTGGCCGAGTTCGTCGGGCAGCACGAGTTGGTCGAGCACCTCGGGATCGTCCTTCAGGCGGCACGTCAACGCAGCCAACCGGTCGACCACATCCTCTTTGCCGGACCTCCCGGCTTGGGGAAGACGTCGCTTGCCGGCATCGTGGCGGCCGAGATGGGCGCCGGGCTCCGCATCACCGCGGGACCGGTCCTCACCCGGGCCGGGGACCTGGCCGCCCTGCTCACGGACCTCCAAGACGGCGACGTGCTCTTCATCGACGAGATCCACCGGCTGCACCGGTCGGTGGAGGAGATGCTCTACTCGGCCATGGAGGACGGCCGACTCGACATCCTGATCGGCAAGGGACCGACGGCCCGGTCAATCCGTCTCGAGCTGCCGCGTTTCACCCTTGTCGGTGCGACCACCCGGACGGGCCTGGTCTCGGGCCCCTTGCGGGACCGCTTCGGCTTCGTCGGGCGCCTCGATCTCTACGAGCCGTCCGACCTTCGCGCCATCGTCGAGCGGTCCGCCCGGATCCTCAAGGTCGAGATCGACTCCGAGGGGGCCATCCGCATCTCCGAGCGCTCGCGCGGCACGCCGCGGGTGGCCAACCGCTTGCTCCGGCGCGTGCGGGACTTCGCGGAGGTGCGTGGCGACGGCTACATCGACGGCGCCACGGCAAGCGAGGGCCTCGAGCTGTTCGGTGTCGACCAGCTCGGGCTCGACAAGGTGGACCGGAGCATCCTGACGACGCTGTGCAGCCGTTTCGCCGGCGAACCCGTTGGCCTGACGACGCTGGCGCAGTGCGTGGGTGAGGAGCCCGACACCATCGAGGACGCCTACGAGCCCTATCTCTTGCAGAGCGGTCTCATCCAGCGCACTCCACGGGGGCGCGTCGCCACCGGGCGGGCGTGGACCCATCTCGGCGAGCAAGGACCGCCGAGTGCGCCGGACGCAACGAATTCACCGCCTCTGTTCTGACACGGCCGGGCGACGACGGAGCGTTGCCGCGACATCCGTGCAATCGTCGCGCGCACTGCGGAGTGATGCGTTACTGTTGCGTTGCGCTACGAGACGGGAAGCGAGGTGACCCGATGGCAGGAAAGATTACGCGTACGACGCTGATCGCGCGCACCATCGTGGACCTGCTGCCCGCCTTCGGTGTGCTCGGAGGGAGGACCCGCATGGCCGGGCCCGACCTCTGCTCTACTGGCCACTGACGCCGGCCAGTCCACTCCCAGGGGGCTGAACGCCCAGGCGGGCCTCGGAGCCCGCCGACCCGTCTTCTCGCAGGCTGAGCCCCCGTCGCGCACGTCCGTGCGCCCCGTGTCCGATCCGCTCGACGCTCCGATCAGGAGATTGCCATGGGTGAACGCACCCTCTTCCCAAATGCTTCGACCAAAGCGACTCTGGCGTACTGCTGGCGCCAGATGGAGCCCGACCGCGCCGCGTTCGCAGGCAGCGCCGCCGCCATCGTGCTGGGCACGCTGGCCAACGCCGTCGCGGCTCCGTTGATCTTCGCCGACCTCCTCGGTCACATCGCCGACCACAGCCCGGACGACAGCGTGAGCTCCTTCGCGCCCCTCGTCGTCGCCTACGCAGTGGTGCTGGTGGCCGCGACCGTCTTCGGCCGGATCGGCGGGTGGCTCAACTGGGGCGCCACGCTGCGCTCCTTCGGCCGCGCCATCACCAACGGTTACGACCATCTGATCGGGCTCAGCCACGGCTGGCACACGGACCGCCCCTCGGGCGAGGTGATCGCCACACTCGAGACGTCGACCTGGGCCTTCGTCGAGCTGATCGAAGCGATGGTCTGGGGGATCCTGCGCATCAGCGTGACCACCCTCGGGGCCATCGTCGTGCTCGGGATCGTGGCCTGGCCCGTCGCGCTGGTCATGGCGGGACTCGTCAGCGTCTTCGTGCTGGTGCTGCACCAGCGGATGGCCCGTGTGGTCGCGGCGGAGAAGGAGTTCTCCGACGCTCACTCGAGGGCCACCGGGGTCATCGCCGACACGATCTCGAACCTGACCACGGTGCGGTCCCAGGCCGCCGAGGACCGCGAGCGAGGCAACGTCGGCTCCCTGGTCGGTGATTCGCTGAGCGCCGATTTCCGGGCCCGTCGCGTCTTCACGACGACCCGTCTCCAGATGGAGTCCGCCATGGCCTTCTTCAACTGGGCGGCGGTCGCCGTCGGGGTCGTGTTGGCGCTGCACCATGTGGCGGCGGCCGGAGTGGTGTACCTGATCTTGTTCTACGCCACGTTCGTCGGCACCAGCCTGGAGGAGTCGTTCGAGTTCATCCGGTTGATGTCACGGGCCATCGGGCGCTGCGCCAAGTTCGCCGGCATCGCCGCGACCCAGCCCGACATCGTCGACGTCCCCGGCGCGCCTGACCTGGAGGTGCCGCACGGCCGGGTGGACTTCCGCAGGCTGCGCTTCGCCTACGTGGACCGGGCACCCCTGTTCGACGGGCTCGATCTCCGCATCGAGCCCGGGGAGCACGTCGGGCTCGTCGGTCCTTCGGGGTCGGGCAAGACGACGCTGACCAAGCTGTTGTTGCGTTTCGCCGACCGCGACGGGGGCGAGATCGCCATCGACGGCCAGGACGTCGCCGGGGTGGCGCAGCAGTCACTGCGACGACACATCGCCTACGTCCCGCAGGACCCCCAGATGCTGCACCGGACCATCGCGGAGAACATCTGCTACGGGCTCGACCCGGACAACGGCGTCGACATGGACCTCGTGCGGTCCGTCGGTCGTGCCGCCCGCGTCGACGAGTTCGTGGAGCGGTTGCCCGCCGGCTACGAGACGGTGGTGGGGGAGCGCGGCATGAAGCTCTCGGGCGGGCAGCGCCAGCGCGTGGCCATCGCGCAGGCCATGGCGAAGGGGGCCAAGGTCCTGGTCCTCGACGAGGCCACCTCGGCGCTCGACTCCGAATCGGAGTCGTTGGTCCAAGAGGCGCTGTGGCACCTCATGGAGGGCACCACGGCGCTGGTGGTCGCGCACCGTCTGGCGACGATCGCGCGCTTGGACCGCATCGTGGTCCTGGACCACGGCCGGGTCGTCGAGCAGGGCACGCACGCCGAGCTGCTCGCACGAGCGGGCGTCTACGGCCGGCTCTGGGAGCACCAGTCGGGAGGCTTCCTGGCGGCGTAGCGGCTGGTCGGGGCGACGGGGCGTGCGCGCCCCGCGTCCCGGCGAGCTCAGGCGGTCCGCGTCGACGCTGCGGTCGTACGCAGAGGGAGGAACACGCGGAACGTGGTCGACCAGCCGGGCGTGTCGACGATGTCGACGAAGCCCTCGTGGGCTTCGGCCACGGACTTCGCGATGGCGAGGCCGAGGCCGGTGCCCGGGACACCCATCTCGGTGGAGGAGGCGAGGCGGTAGAAGCGCTCGAAGAGCTGGTCGCGCTCGCTCCGGGGGATGCCGGACCCTTCGTCGAGCACCTGCACCCGGGCGTACGAGTCGAAGCTGTCGACGATCACGTGGACGCGCCCCCGCGCGGGGAGAATTTGATGGCGTTCGACAGGAGGTTGCCCAGCAACTGGTGCAGGCGGTGGGTGTCGCCGAAGATCGGGACCTCGGAGCCCGGCTCCATTGTGAGCACGATGCCGGACACCGTCGCCGACGTCTGGATGGCCAGGACCGCCTCCTCCGCCAGGTGGTACAGATCCAGCTCGGTGAAGGCGACACGGAGCCCGCGCCCGGCCCCGGGGTCGGCCAGGAGGTCCTCGGCCACCCGCTGCAGGTGCTCGGCATTGCGCTCGATCGTCTGCAGCATCCGCATCTGGTCCTCGGTGAGGTCCGAGTGCGCGTCGAGGAGCAGCTCGACGAAGCCGCGGATGGAGGTGATGGGCGTACGCAATTCGTGCGACACCGTCGCCACGACGTCGTCCTTCATCTGGGTCAGCTCCCGGAGCCGGTCGTTCTGTTCGATCAACGACTGCGTGACCTCTTTCTGGATGGCGAAGAGTCGCTCGCGGTCGGCGGCAAGCTGCTCGCGCTCGGTGACGTCGATCGCCACCACGACGTAGCCACCGTTCGCCGGGGCGAAGGCGTCGCCCACCTCGCCCGGACGATCGGTGTGCGCGTGCGCCGGATCCTGGGTCTCCTCGCCCTCCCCGGGGAGCGTCGGATCGGGCGCGGGGACGGGAAGCGCCCGCACCCGGACGACGCAGCGTCGCTGCTGCCCGTCCTTGCGGGTGGCGGTCCAGGGCACTTCGGCGGCCGTCTCGGCGTCCATTGGGTCCGGGGCCGTGCGCATGCTGTCGATCGTCTGGCGCCGCTCGTCGATCTGCGCGGGGTCGATGAAGTCCGCGATGGAGTGGACGCCCACCACCTCGGACGCCAGGTAGCCGAGCATCTGCTCGGCGCCGGCCGAGAAGAACGTCACGGTCCCCGCAGGGTCGACGCCCATGATGGCGCTACCCGTGGCGGCTCGGAGCAGCGTCTCGAGCCGGTCACGGGCGTAGTCGGCCTCGCGCGCGTTACGCCGTGCGATGCGGGACTGTTGGGCCAGGTCGCTGAGGTCGGCTCGGTGTCGCGAGACCATCGTGTAGATGGTCGACGCCACGAGCGTCGTGACGGTCGCCATCACCACGACTTGCCGCCATTCGAGAGTCGGGTAGTCCGGTGGGCCCACGATGAGCAGCGGCAGCAAGAGTGCCATGTCCATGCAGAAGAGGCCCACGACCAGGTGGAGCCGCCGCCCGTAGAGGGCGAGCCAGAGGATGGGGACCAGATAGACGACGACGAGACCCGAGTGACTGCCGCCCTGCGCGTCGCGGATGATGGCGATGACGGCGATGTAGCCGACGGGGATGATGAGCGACGCCCAGTCCGGCAGACGCTCCCACGGGACGAGAATCGCCGCGGCCACGAGCGCGAAGAAGAGCACGCCGGCGATGGAGATCTCCCTGCGGGCGTCGTGGGGGAACGGGATGACCGCGATGAGCACCGTGCCGATGACGACAAGGGCGAAGACGGGGAGCCGCACGCGCATGACGCCGGTGAAATCCCGCAGTGATGTCTCGGGCATCTGCGGATCGCGACGCCCCGGGAAGTCGGGCCGGGTTCGGGGCGGCTCGCTCACCGCGCCCGGGCGCGGTAGCGGTACCCGAAACCCCGCACCGTCTCGATCGGGGAGTCGTCCCCTTCTTCCCACCCGAGCTTGCGCCGAAGGCGCAGCACGGCGTACTTGACCCTCGAAGGTGCGAGCCCGCTGGGGTCGTCCCAGGCCAGCTCGATGAGCTGGTCGGACGAGAGCACCTGTCCCTGATGCCGTGCGAGCGTGGCCAGCAGGCGGTATTCGGTGGGGGTCAGGACGATGGCGTTGCCGTCGACCGTGACCGATTGGTGGGCGAAGTCCACCTGGAGCGTGCCGTCGTCGAATCTGGTGACGGGGTCACGACTGGACACCTGGCGGCGGCTGATGGCCTGGATGCGGGCGAGGAGCTCGACCCGGCTGAAGGGCTTTGTCAGGTAGTCGTCGGCGCCCGCGTTGAGCCCTCGCACCTTGTCCCGTTCGGTCCCGAACGCCGTCAACATGAGCACCGGCGTGTCGCTCATGTCCCGGATGCGTTCGAGCACCTGCCATCCGTCGAGGTCGGGCAGGCCGATGTCCAGGACCACGATGTCGGGGTGGCTCTGGTGGAACTGGCGGACGCCGTCACGCCCCTCGACGGCCTCCGAGACGGTGAAGCCCTCCCGTTCGAGGAGGGTCCGCAGCAGCTGGCGGATGTCGGCCTCGTCCTCGATGACCAACACGGAGATGTGACCGTCACGCATTCGGCCTGCAACTGTACTGGGGGAGAGGGCGATCCAGCGCCAGTCGCGACGTCAGCCCGATCGCGAAGGGGCTGGTGGGGGATGAAAACGTCTCCCGGATCGGCAAATCGAGGCCCGCGAGCCCCGCCCGACGGACACCACCTGGTGGTCATCGGGTGATCGGGCGAAGGGCGGGCGGCTCGGCACGGGGCGTCGCGCGGGCGGTGTTGACCGACAGACGAAAGATGCGCCGGCCCGGGTCGTCGGCTCCCCCCGGATCACTCCGACCGACGACGACACCAGGCCGGCGCATCTTTCATCCATCTTCCGCCCGGTGTTCCCCCGTGAGAATCCGCTCCCCTTCACCGGACTCCCACCCTTGGCCGCCCCCCTCCGAACGGCCATCACCAAGAGGGTGTTGTGTTGCTGCGAATACTCTGCCGGGCCGTAGTCGCAAATGAGGTCCACTTTGGGTTGCGGTTCGGTTGCCCGACGCGGGGTCCCGTCCGGACTACCGAATCTTTCGCGATACGGCCACCACTCCGCCCTTGTCCCCGCCCCGAGGCACTGCACGCCACCGCTGAACGGGAGTGGCCTCTGCGGCGGACGTGGCAGTCCACGGGGAATTGGCACGAGGGCCGATCCTCGGCCCTCGACGGCGCGGCCCGGCGAGGCCGGCCCCCGGCGCATTCCGGGCCCCCGGACCTGGGGCGCAAGCCGCACCGGCCGTGCGGAGGGGGTGCGTCCTCGTCGTGTGCAGGTGGCCGCCCGAGAGAGCGTGAATCCAGGCACTACTCTGGCAGTTCGCAACCCTCACAGGTCCAAGGATCTCCCCATGACACCTTCGTCGTCGCTGGCCCACCTCGCCCTCGTCGCCGCCTCCAAGTCCTCGTCCTCCAACAGCGCGGTCTTCACCCTGCTGCCGCTGCTCGCGATCGGGGTCCTGGGGTACTTCTTCTTCATCCGGCCCCAGCAGCGCAAGTCGCAGGCAGCGCGGCAGGCCCAGGGCTCAGGGATCGAGGTTGGAGACGAGGTGCAGACGATCGGGGGCATCATCGGCACCGTCATCGAAGTCCACGGCGACCGCTACACGATCATCACGGGGGCCTTGGGAGACGACGGCAACCTGGACGGACCTCAGCCGACTCGCATCGTCCTCCTCCGTCAGGCCATCGCCAAGAAGATCGAACCGATCGAGGACA
Source organism: uncultured Acidimicrobiaceae bacterium (assembly GCA_963763575.1). Lineage (GTDB taxonomy): Bacteria > Actinomycetota > Acidimicrobiia > Acidimicrobiales > RAAP-2 > Bog-473. Next base: position 136,242 of record CAVXPD010000017.1, on the reverse strand, counting down.
TCAGGGTCGGCGACGAACCGGTCAATGATGTCCGGAGGGCGACCAACCAACACAGCGACAACGGCGCCGCCCAAGACCGCGGGAGCGACATCGACGACGTCGGCGGCGACGAGGCCACGAGCAAGGGCGAGCACGGAGCGGAGGCCGAAGAGGCGTGAGCCCCAAGTCAGGGGGTCGGGCGCAGCGGCGCCAGCGTCGCAACCTTCTGATCAGCGTGCTGGTGGTGGTGGCGATCGCCCTGGGGTCGTTCGCCGCCGTCTTTGCCGTTCGGTGGTCGCCGCGCCTCGGTCTCGACCTGGCCGGCGGCGTATCGGTCGTCTACACCGCTGAGGGGAACCACGTCTCGCAGGCGGATCTCAACGAGACGGTCAACATCTTGAACATGCGCGTGAACGGCCTGGGCGTGTCGGGCGCCCAGGTGCAGACGAGCGGCACGAACCAGATCTCGGTGTCCATCCCCGGCGTCACCGATGCGCAGCAGGTGCTCAACCAGATCGGGCAGACGGCGCGCATGTACTTCCGGCCCGTCGAGTGCTTCGCCTACCCCGAGGGGGTGCCGAAGAACGCGCCCAAGAATTACGTGCCCCCGCGGGGCGTCGGCACCGTCCCCTCGTGTTCGTCGTCGTACCAGCTGACCGCGTCGAACCTGGGCGTCACGCCGAACAACTCGGTCCAGGGCTATTCGTCCAACAACGTGCCCCCGGACCCCCAGTACGAGGCCAATCCCTCGACCAGCGTCGAGAAGCCGAACTACGAGAACAGCACCGTGCTGCTGCCGGGGCTCTCGACGACCGGCAGCGCCAACGGGGGCCAGCGCTACGTGCTCGGCCCCTCCGAGATGACGGGCCACTCCATCGGCAGCGCCCAGGCGACGCAGAACCAGACCGGCGCGTGGGTCGTCAACTACTCCCTCGCCGGTCAGGCCAACTCGCAGCTGTGGGACAAGGTGGCCCAGGAGAACTTCCACCAGCTGCTCGGCATCGAGCTCGACGGGGTCGTCTACTCGGCGCCGATCATCCAGCCCACCCAGACGGGCTTCACCTCGTTCAACGGCCAGGGCGAGATCTCCGGCAACCTGACCCAGTCCGACGCACAGAACCTGGCGCAGGCCATGAACTACGGCGCACTGCCGGTCACGCTCAAGGCGGCGACCTCCGAGACGGTGTCGGCCACGCTCGGCCACTCGGCCCTGGTGGCGGGGCTCGGCGCCGGCATCGTCGGTCTGATCCTCGTGCTGCTCTACATCCTGCTCTACTACCGGGCCCTGGGACTGGTGGTCGTGTCGGGACTCGTGCTCACCGCGATGGTGCTGTGGGCCATCATCTCGGCGCTGGGGCACACCTCGGTCGCGCCGAGCTTCGACCTGGCGGGGATCACGGGCCTGATCGTGTCCATCGGCATCACCGTCGACTCGTACATCGTCTATTTCGAGCGATTGAAAGACGAAACGAGATCCGGCCGTTCCGTCCGCACGTCGGTCGACCGAGGCTTCAAGAGCGCCTGGCGGACGGTGTGGGCCGCTGACTTCGTGTCATTGATCGCGGCGATCGTCCTCTACTTCGTCGCCATCGGCAACGTAAAGGGCTTTGCGTTCTTCCTCGGCCTCTCGACCATCATGGACATGGTCGTGACCTGGTTCTACACCCGGCCGCTCGTCATCCTGCTCGGCCAGAGCCCGCGCCTGCAGGGCACCGGCGCGTTCAGCATCGCCACCGGGCTGCAGGCCTCGAGCCCGGCCGGTACGGTCCCGGTGGGCGCCGGCGGCGGAGGTGGCGCGTGACCGACGACGAGTCCCGCTCCGGCGACGGCAGTGCCCTCGACGACGTCAGCGAAGAGGAGGTCTCCGAGTTCGAGGAGGGCGTCGACACGGAGGACCTCGACGAGGACGAGCGCGTCACTCTCGACGATGCGGCCCGCGCGCTGCTGGCCAAGCCGCCGCGGGGTCACGGCCCCATCGCTCGGCTCTATCGTGGCGAGACCCGCTTCGACTTCGTAGGAAAACGGCGCATCTGGTTCGCCGTCTCCACGCTCATCATCGTGCTCGGGATCGTCTCGATCATCCTGCGCGGCGGGCTGAACCTGGGCATCGAGTTCAAGGGTGGCACCGAGTGGACGATCGCCGCCCCGGGCGTGACCCAGACCCAGGCGGTCGACGCCATGAAGGGCACCGGCCTGGTCGACCCCACCGTCGAGCTGCTCGGCAGCGGGAGCCGGCAGACCCTGGAGGTCCAGTCCGACCTGAACAAGCTGTCCCAGGCCAACCAGAACCAGATCAGCCAGAACGTGGTCAAGGCGATGACCGAGCTCACCGCCGGTCACGGGCCGGCCACCCCGGCCAGCACCACCACGACGACCGCTCACGCGACGACGACCACCGCGAAGGCGGGTGCCGCGACCGGCGCTGCGACCGGCGCCACCACGACCACGACCACGTCGCCGGCCGATTCGGTGCCGAAGACCGTGACGGACAAGGTCAGCATCACCACGGTGGGCCCGACCTGGGGTCAGGGGATCACGAACGACGCCATCAAGGCACTGATCATCTTCTTCGTCGTCGTCGGTATCTACATCAGCATCCGCTTCGAGCCGAAGATGGCGGCGGCCGCCTTCATCGCGATGGTCCACGACGTCCTCGTCGCGGTCGGCATCTACTCGATCTTCAACTTCCAGGTCACCCCGGACACCGTGGTCGCCATCCTGACCATCCTGGGGTATTCCCTCTACGACACGGTCGTCGTGTTCGACCGGGTGCGCGACAACACACGCGGGATCGGCGCCAGCGGCCGACTCACCTACCCCCAGCTCATCAACCTGTCGATGAACCAGACGCTGGCCCGCTCCATCAACACGTCCGCCGTGGCGATCCTCCCGGTGCTCGCCGTCCTCCTCATCGGCTCGAACCTGCTCGGCGCCACCACGCTGCAGTCGTACGGTCTCGCCCTCTTCGTCGGCCTGCTGTCGGGGGCGTACTCGTCGATCTTCATCGCCGCACCGGTCCTCTGCATGATGAAGGAGCGGGAGGATCGCTGGGTCGCGGTCGCCAGCCGGCTGGCCAAGCGGGGCGACAGCGGGGCGTTCTACTCCGCCGTCGACGCCGCGACCATGAACACCCAGATCAGCGTGGCCGCCTCCGGCCAGGTGAGCCGGGCCGGGGCGGGGGAGGGTGCCCCTGCCGCGCCGAAGCCCGGCGCCAGCAGGCGCAGTGGCCTCATCCGTCCGGGCTCGGCCAACCGGCCCGGGGGAGGAGACGGCGCAGGCGGGGGCGGAGGAGCCGGGACGTCGACGGGGACCGCGGTGATGGACCGCCCGGCTGGTGGGTCCGGCGGGTCCAGCGGGTCCAGTGGGTCCGGTGGGCAGGCGTCGACGCCGACGCCGACTCCCGGCGGTCGGCCGGCCCCGGCCGGACCGCGTCCGCGCAAGAGCAAGGGCAAGCGCAAGCGCTAGGCCGATGAGGCCCGTGACCAGGCCCGCGTCGCCTTGGGCGGGAGCCGAGGCGGGTACCCTGGATGGATGGTGGCCCTGACCCGGGTGGCTTCCGTCGCAAGGGACGGAGAAGGAGCCCGCGACGAGCACGACGAGGCGCTCTCGGACTTGCTCGCCCCGTTGCTGGCCGAGTTCGCCCGCCACCGCCCCGAGGACGACACCACGACCATCGTCGAGGCCGGGCGTGCCGCGCTCCGGGCGCACGAAGGCCAGTTCCGGCGCTCGGGCGAGCCCTACATCACCCACCCGGTGGCCGTGGCCACCATCGTGGCCGAGCTGGGCCTCGACGAACAGACGGTGGCCGGGGCGCTCCTGCACGACGCCGTCGAGGACACCGGGCTGACCCTCGAGCAGATCCGGACCGACTTCGGCGAGGGCGTGGCCAACGTGGTCGACGGCGTCACCAAGCTGGACCGGCTGCAGTTCAACTCGAAGGAGGCCCAGCAGGCGGCGACGATCCGCAAGATGCTCGTGGCCATGGCCGACGACTGGCGGGTCCTCCTGATCAAGCTGGCCGACCGGCTCCACAACATGCGGACGCTGGCCGTCATGCCGGAATGGAAGCAGCGGCGCACGGCGCAGGAGACCTTCGACGTCTACGCGCCCCTGGCCCACCGGCTCGGCGTCCAGCAGGTGCGCTGGCAGCTCGAGGACCTCGCCTTCGCAACGCTGCACCCGAAGCGCTACGCCGAGATCGAGCAGATGGTCGCGGCGCGGGCGCCCCAGCGCGAGGAGTACCTGGAGAACGTGCTCGTCCACGTGCGCGAGCGCCTCGAGGAGATGGGGATCGCGGCCGCCGCCACCGGCCGGCCCAAGCACCTGTGGTCCATCTACGAGAAGATGGTCGTGCGGGGCAAGGAGTTCGACGACATCAACGACCTCGTCGCCATCCGAGTGGTCGTCGACACCGAGAAGGACTGCTGGGCCGCGCTCGGGGCGATCCACGCCATCTGGGCGCCCGTCCACGGGCGATTCAAGGACTACATCAACACGCCCAAGTTCAACATGTACCAGTCGCTGCATACGACGGTCATCGGGCTCGAGGGCAAGCCGGTGGAGGTCCAGATCCGGACCTCGGAGATGCACCACCGCGCCGAGTACGGCATCGCCGCGCACTGGGGCTACAAGTCCAAGGAGGACCACTCCTCCGAGATGGCGTGGCTGCAGCGGATCGCCGACGTCGACCGCCAGACCGACGACCCGATCGAGTTCCTCGAGGCCCTGAAGCTGGATCTCGAGCAGGACGAGGTCTACGTCTTCACGCCCAAGGGCAAGGTCATCACCTTGCCGGCCCGGTCCACGCCGGTGGACTTCGCGTACGCCATCCACACCGAGGTCGGGCACCGCTGCATCGGGGCGCGGGTCAACGGCCGGCTCGTCCCGCTCGAGACCCAGCTCAACTCGGCGGACACCGTCGAGATCTTCACCTCGAAGTCGCCGACTGCCGGTCCGTCGCGGGACTGGCTCCAGATCATCGCCTCCACCCGCGCGCGAACAAGATCCGCCAGTGGTTCAGCCGAGAGCGCCGCGAGGACGCCATCGACAACGGCCGCGAGGAGTTGGCCCGCGCGCTGCGCCGTGAGGGTCTGCCGCTGCACAAGATCCTCGGTTCCGCCTCGCTCGGGCAGGTGGCCGACCAGATGAACCTCGTCGACCTGGACGCGCTGTACGCGTCGATCGGCGAGAACCAGGTATCGGCGCAGTCGATCGTCCAGCGGCTGACCAAGGTGCTGCGCAGCGGCGAAGCGGTCGATGAGCAGCTCCCCACCACCGTGCTCCCCGGCACGACGCGGGCCCGGCCGGGCCGTCGCACCGGCGCCGGCGTGTTCGTCGAGGGCCTCGACGACGTCATGATCCACCTCGCCCGCTGCTGCACTCCGGTGCCCGGCGACCAGATCGTCGGCTTCGTGACCCAGGGCCGTGGCGTCTCCGTGCACCGGGCCGACTGCTCGAACGCGGCTGCCCTGGCCGACCGCTCTCAGGAGCGCCTCATCGACGTCGAATGGGACCGGGGCAACGACGGAGTGTTCGTCGCCACGATCGAGGTGCAGGCGTTCGATCGCTCGCGTCTGCTGGCCGACGTGTCCCGCGTGGTGAGCGAGCACCACCTCAACATCGTCGCCGCCCGCACGGCCACCGCCGCCGACCGGGTGAGCCGGATGGCCTTCGACGTGGAGCTGGCCGACCCGACGCACCTGCACTCGTTGATCAGCGCGTTGAAGCATCTCGACGGGGTCTTCGACGCCTATCGTCAGCTTCCTGGCAAGAAGGCCTGACCCCGGCCGTGAGGCACCCACTGTGACCGCTGGTCGCGCCGCGCCCGCACCCACACCGGCGCCGCGCACGCCCAAGGGCATGCACGACGTCCTGTGGCCCGAGTCCTCCCGCTGGGAGGCCGCCGTGGCGCGCTTCGCCGCACTCGTCCAGGGTGCCGGCTACGGCCTGACCGTCACCCCGGTGCTCGAGCAGGCCGGCGTGTTCCTGCGCGGCATCGGGGAGGGGAGCGACGTCGTCGGCAAGGAGATGTACGTCTTCGAGGACCGTGACGGCCAGCTGATGGCCCTGCGGCCCGAGGGCACGGCGCCGATCGCCCGCGCCTTCGTGCAGCACCACCCGGTGCCGCCCTGGAAGGCGTGGTACGTGGCGCCGTCGTTCCGGCACGAGAACCCCCAGCACGGCCGCTACCGCCAGCACTTTCAGCTCGGCGTCGAGGCGCTCGGTCCGGCCGACCCCGACCTCGACGTCGAAGTGGTGTCGCTGGCGGATGACTTCTTCGCCGCCCTCGGGCTCCGCGCCGTCGAGCTCAAGCTGCATTCGATGGGCGACGGGGTCTGCAAGCCCGGCTACGTGGCCGCGCTCGGCGCGTTCCTCGCCGAGCGGGTCGACCAGCTCTGCCCGGCGCACCGCACCCGCCACCTGGAGAACCCGCTGCGCGTGCTCGACTGCAAGAGCCCCGAGTGCCGGGCCGCCACGGTCGACGCGCCGCGCTTCTTGGACTATCTCTGCGACCCGTGCGCAGCCCACTTCGAGCGGGTGCGCGCCGGGCTCGAGGCGCTGGGCGTCGGCTACGAGATCGACCACCGCCTCGTGCGCGGCTTCGACTACTACACGAGGACGACGTTCGAGTTCGCCGCACAGGCGCTCGATGCGGCCCAGAACGGGATCGGCGGGGGTGGCCGCTACGACGGACTGGTCGAGTTGCTCGGGGGCGACCCGACGCCGGGCATCGGGTTCGGCATCGGGGTCGAGCGGGTGCTGCTGGCGTGCGACGCCGAGGGCGTGTTCCCGGTCGACGCGCCGCCGCTCGACGCCTACGTGATCGACACCGCCGGGGGCGCCGGGGCCGTGACGCTCACGGCCGAGTTGCGCCGGGCCGGGCTCCGCGTCGACCGGGCCTTCGACGGGCGCTCCATGAAGTCCCAGTTCAAGTCGGCCGACAAATCGGGCGCCCTGGTGGCGTTGGTCGTCGGCCCCCAGGAGGTGGCCGAGGGCACGGTCACGCTCCGGCCCCTGCGCAGCGACGACGGGCAACGCAGCGTCCCGCGGGCTGCCATTGTGGACGAGCTGACGGCGTACCTCGCCACGCGCGACCCCGGCGTCGACCCCAATCCCTCTTGAACCGCCCATGACCACCACCCCCGAGTCCAACCGCCCCACCGCCATGCGCACGCACCTTTGCGGCGTGTTGCGCAAGTCCGACGTCGGGACGGTGGTGCGCGTCTGCGGCTGGGTGGCCCGGCGCCGCGAGCACGGCGAGCACCTGGCCTTCGTCGACCTGCGCGACCACTCGGGCATCGTGCAGTGCGTCATCGACCATGCGACCGACGTGCGCAGCGAGTGGGTGGTCGCGGTGACCGGCACGGTGCGCGAGCGGCCCGAGGGAACCGTCAACCCCGGCCTCGACACGGGCGAGATCGAGCTCGGCGACTGCACCGTCGAGGTCCTCAACGAGGCCGAGGCGCCGCCGTTCTCGGTCGACGAGCGGGCCGAGCCCGACGAGCCGGTCCGCCTGAAGTACCGCTACATCGACCTGCGCCGCCCCCGCATGCAGCAGAACCTCCGGCTGCGGGCGCGGGTGAACGCGGCGATCCGCGCCGCCATGGACCGGCAGGGCTTCGCCGAGATCGAGACGCCGCTGCTCTGGGCGCCGACGCCGGAGGGGTCGCGGGAGTTCTCGGTGCCGGCGCGCCTGCACCACGGCAAGTTCTACGCGCTGCCACAGAGTCCGCAGCTGGCCAAGCAGCTCCTGATGGTGGGCGGCTTCGACCGCTATTACCAGATCGCGCGCTGCCTGCGCGACGAGGACCTGCGCGCCGACCGCCAGTTCGAGTTCGTCCAACTCGACATGGAGTGCTCCTTCGCCTCCCAGGACGACGTGATGGGCTTCGTGTCCGAGGCGGTGCTCGATGCGGCCGAGGCGGCGACCGGCGAGCGGCCGCCGCCGATCGAACGCATGACGTGGGCCGACGCCCGGGACCGCTTCGGCACCGACAAGCCCGACCTCCGCTTCGGCATGGAGCTGGTCGACCTGAGCGAGGTGTTCGCCCAGACCACGGTGTTGGCCTTCTCGTCGCCCACGGTCAAGGCCTTGCGCGTCGAGGGCGGCGCCGACTTCGCGCGCTCGCGCCTCGACGACCTGACCGAGCAGGCGAAGAAGGCGGGGGCGGCGGGTCTGGCCTGGTTCCGGGTCGTGGACGGCCCCGCGCTCGGCCTCGACGGCCCCCTGGCGCGCCACCTCAGCGACGAGGAGACGATCGGCGTCCTCGCCGCCACCGAGGCGGAGCCCGGCGACCTCGTCCTCGCCGTCTCGGACCAGTACGCGACCGCGTGCCACGTCCTCGGTACCTTGCGCAGCGCGCTCGGGGCGCCACCGGTCGGCGAGGGGCCGCACCGCTACGTCTGGGTCGTCGACTTCCCGATGTTCGAGGAGAGCGCGGACGGCACGCCTACACCGGCGCACCACCCCTTCACGATGCCCTACGCCGAGGACCTGCCGCTGCTGGCGACCGACCCGCTGGCCGTGCGGTCACAGGCTTACGACTTGGTGCTGAACGGCTGGGAGCTCGGGTCGGGGAGCGTCCGTATCCATCAGCGCGAGACGCAGGAGCGGGTGTTCGCCGCACTCGGGATCGGGCCCGAGGAGGCGGAGGCGCGGTTCGGGTTCCTGCTCGGCGCGTTCCGCTACGGGGCGCCGCCGCACGCGGGCTTCGCCTTCGGCGTGGACCGGCTCGCCGCGATCCTCGCCGGCGAGGAGAACATCCGCGAGGTCATCGCCTACCCCAAGACGCAGTCGGGTGCCGACCCGCTCACCGGCGCGCCGACCCCGCTGCCGGCGGCCAGCCTGGCCGAGCTCGGGATCCGGGTCGTCGTGCCGCCGGCGGGACCGGCAGGGTCACCGGGCACGGCCGGCCCGTCCCGCGAGTCCCGCGAGTCCGGCGACGACGGTGAGGCCGCCAACCCGTCGCCCGGCTGACGTGCGGACGCGCCTGGTGCCGTACGAGCCGGCGCACCTCGGGAGAGCTCCCTGGTGAGTCTCTTCGCCGATGCCGCCGACCGCCGCCTGCGCCGCCAAGCTCCTCTGGCCGCGCGGCTGCGCCCGCGCACGCTCGATGAGGTCGTGGGCCAGGACCACCTGGTCGCCCCCGGTGCCCCGTTGCGCACACTGGCCGAGTCGGACCGTGTCGGCTCGTGCATCCTGTGGGGGCCGGCCGGCACCGGCAAGACGACGCTGGCCCGGCTGCTCGCCGATGCGAGTGCGAAGCACATGATCACGCTGTCGGCGACGGGCGCCGGCGTGAAGGATGTCCGCGAGGCGCTGGCCGACGCCGAGCGGCGCCTGGGCGAGCACGGCCAGGGGACCATCCTCTTCATCGACGAGGTGCACCGCTTCTCCAAGTCCCAGCAAGACGTGCTGCTCCCCGCCGTCGAGGACGGGCTGGTCGTGTTCATCGGCGCCACCACGGAGAACCCGTTCTTCGAGGTGAATCCGCCCCTGTTGAGCCGGGCCTCACTGTGGCGGCTGCACGCCTTGACGCCGGACGACCTGCGCACGCTCGTGCGCCGCGGCCTCATCGTCGAAGGCGCGGACGCCGAGGACGATGCGATCGACGCGGTGGTCGCGGCCTCCGAGGGTGACGCGCTGCGCGGCGCTGACGACGGTGGAGGTCGCGGTGGCGCTCGCACAAGCAGAGGCCGCCGCCGCGGGCGCGGACCCCGCGGCGCGGGTCGTCCTCACCATCGAGCACATGTCCCGGGCGCGCGACGGCAGGCTGTTCCACCAAGGGGCGGACGAGCACTACGACCAGATCAGCGCGCTCATCAAGAGCGTGCGGGGCTCGGACCCCGATGCCGGCCTCTACTGGATGGCCCGCATGATCGAGGCGGGGGAGGACCCTCGTTTCCTGGCCCGGCGGATGGTGATCCTGGCCAGCGAGGACATCGGGCTGGCCGATCCTCAGGCGCTGCTGGTGGCCGAGGCCGCGGCCCGCGCCGTCGAGTACGTGGGGCTGCCCGAGGCGGCGCTGAACCTCGCCGAGGCCGTCATCTACCTGGCCCGGGCGCCGAAGTCGAACAGCGTCGTGGTGGCGCTGGGCCGGGCCCAGGCCGACGTGCGCTCGGGGGTGCGCCAGGAGGTACCGGTGCACCTGCGCGACGCCCACTACAAGGGGGCGGCCACCCTCGGCCACGGCGAGGGCTATCGCTACCCCCACGACGACCCCGCCGGAGCGGTGGGGCAGCAGTATCGTCCCGAGGCGCTCGAGGGCAGGGTGTACTTCGAACCGTCGGCGCACGGTGGCGCGGAGGCCGGCGGTGCCGAGGACGGTGGCGCCGAGGCCACCGGTGCCGAGGACGGTGGCGCCGAGGCCACCGTTGCCGAAGGCGGTGACGCAGAAGGCGTGGAGGCCGATTCTTGAACTGGGGACGGGGGAGGGGGGCGCTCGTGGCGGTTCTCGGCACGGGGGTCCTGACGGCGGGCGCGTTGGGCACCGCGGTCGTGGCCTCGAGCGCGTCGAGCGGGTCGGCCGCTGCGGCGCTCTCGCCCAAGGTGTCGCTGCCCCAGGCGGCGCCGAACGTGCCGGCCGGCACGCCCATGCTCGGTGCGGCGCCGGCGGGCCAGGTCCTGCACCTCGACGTCACGCTCGCCGCCCGGGATCCCTCGGGGCTCGCCCGGGCCGTCGGTGCGGTCTCGACGCCCGGCTCGCCCCAGTACCGCCAGTTCCTGTCGTCGCGCCAGTTCGCCGCGGAGTTCGGCCCCAGCCTCGCCGAGGTGGCGCTGGTCTCGTCCACGCTGCGCGCCGAGGGATTGACCGTCGGGACTCCTGAGCCGGGCAGCGTCCTATTGCCGGTGAGCGGCACCGCGGCCGCAGTGTCGTCCGCCCTGGGCACACCGCTCGAGCAGGTGCAGGCGCCCGGCGGTGCGCGGGCGGTCGTGAACACGGCGGCGCCCCAGATCCCGTCGTCGCTCTCGGGGTCGGTGACCGGGGTGATCGGCCTCAACGGCCTGTTCGCGGAGCACTCGATGCTGCGCCACCGCCCGACGGCCCCGTCACCCGAAGCACCCGAAGCACCCGCGACGTCGCCGGCCACCCCGGGCGTCCCCCCCGCCGAGCCCCACGCCGGCACCCCGCAAGGCTGCGCCGCCGCCGCCGGCGCCGCTCCGGCGGGTTCGGGCATCTACACCTCGACCCAGATGTCGGGCCTCTTCGGCCTGGACCCGTTGTTCGCCCAGGGCCGCACCGGCATCGGCCAGACGATCGCCATCGTCGAGTTCGAGCAGTACTCGCCGAGCGACATCAGCGCCTTCGAGTCCTGCTACGGCTTGTCGAACCCCATCAGCAAGGTGATCGTCGACGGTGGACCGGGCGGGCCGCCCCAAGGCGGCGGGGAGGCGGCGCTCGACATCGAGCTCGCGTCGTACAACGCGCCATCGGCCTCGATCGAGGTCTACGAGGCGCCCAACCAGAACGACGCGCAGGCTTTCGACCTCCTCGACCACATCGCCAGCGACGACAACGCGCAGGTGGTGACGACGAGTTGGGGGAACTGCGAGTCCCGGTTCACCCGGGCGGAGCTGCAGACCGAGAACGCCATCTTCGAGCGCATGGCGCTGCAGGGGCAGACGATGATCGCGGCGTCGGGCGACTCGGGCTCCGAGGACTGCTTCACCCCACCCGCCGGGAGCTTCGACGAGTCGCTCGCGGTGGACGACCCGGCGTCGCAGCCCGACGTCGTCGGCGCAGGCGGGACCACGCTTCCCCCGAGCGGGACCGCGTTCCAGTCCGTCTGGAACAACTGCGCGACCGCCGGCGACGTCAGCTGCGCGGAGACGCTGAACGGGGGAGGTCCGGCCAACGGGGCCGGCGGCGGCGGCTACTCCTCCGTGTGGCCGCGGCCCTCCTCGCAGCCGGGCTCCAATCCCACCCGGGCCGTGCCCGACATCTCGTACCCAGCCGACCCGGAGTCCGGCGCGGTGGTCGCGTATTGGGACGGTGGCTGGACCGGCTTCGGTGGCACCAGCGTCGGCGCACCGACCAACGCCGGTCTGTTCGCCGACACCGACCAGGGCTGCTTCCGCACCCTGGGCATGGTGGGCCCCGCCCTCTACGCCGCCGGTCGGTCGGGGACCTCGAACTTCACCGACGTCGTCCTCGGGGACAACGACTTCACCCGCACCAACGGCGGGAAGTACGCCGCCGGCGTGGGCTTCGACCCGGCGAGCGGACTCGGCACCCCCGTCGACCAGAACGTCTCGCCCGCCCTGCAGGGCGGGGACGGCTGCCCGTCGGTGGCCGCGGTGAGCCCGAACACCGGTCCGGTCAATAGTGGTGGGGCCGTCACGGTCCTCGGTGGCGGCCTCGCCGACGCGACGTCGGTCAGCTTCGGTGCGGCCGGCGACGGCCAGATCCTTTCCCGCTCGGCGATGTCCCTCACCGTCCTCCCGCCGAACGCCCTCGGCCCGCTCTGCGTCGACGTCACCGTCACGAATCCCCAAGGGGTGTCGGCGACCACCTCCGCCGCCCGCTACGGCTTCGGTGGCACCCTGAACTGCGGCTCGGGCTACCGCTTCGTGGCGTCCGACGGCGGCGTCTTCAATTTCGGCGACGCGAACTTCTTCGGCTCCATGGGTGGCACGCCGCTCAGCGCGCCCGTCGTCGGCATGGCGACGACGCCGAGCACCGACGGCTACTGGCTGGTCGCCTCCGACGGGGGCATCTTCAGCTTCGGCGACGCGTCGTTCTACGGGTCCACCGGCGCCATCCACCTCAACTCGCCGGTCGTCGGCATGGCGGCCACGCCCGACGGACACGGCTACTGGCTGGTGGCGTCCGACGGCGGGGTCTTCGCGTTCGGCGATGCGCCGTTCTACGGGTCCGCCGGGGCCCTCCACCTGAACAGCCCGATCGTCGGCATGGCGTCGGCGCCCGGTGGACGGGGCTACTGGCTCGTCGCCTCGGACGGCGGGATCTTCGCCTTCGGCGACGCGCCGTTCGACGGCTCGGCCGGCGCCATCCACCTCAACTCGCCGGTCGTCGGCATGGCAGTGGCGGGAGCCGCCGCAGCGGGCTACTGGCTCGTCGCCGCCGACGGCGGGATCTTCAGCTACGGCTCGGCCCAGTTCTACGGCTCGGCCGGTGCCATCCACCTCAACGAGCCGGTGATCGGCATGGCGGGGACGCCCGACGGCGGGGGCTACTGGCTCGTCGCCGCCGACGGCGGCGTCTTCAGCTACGGCGAGGCGCCTTTCTACGGGTCGACCGGCGGCATCGTGCTGAACAAGCCGATCGTCGGGATGGCCTCGAGTTGAGACGCCAACGGCTCGGCCCCCGGCGGGCCGGCGCATCCCGGCGCAGGCCGAGAGCCCGTTTTTGCCCCCGGTAAGCTGGAGCGATGGACGCCAACGGTTTGAGGGCGGCCTTCACGCGCTTCTTCTCCGAGCGCGACCACGTCGCCGTCCCTTCCGCCAGCCTCATCCCGCACGACCCATCGGTCCTGTTCACCATCGCGGGCATGGTGCCGTTCAAGCCCTACTTCGTGGGTGACGAGGTCGCGCCCTGGCCCCGGGCCACCTCGATCCAGAAGTGCTTCCGCACACCCGACATCGAGATCATCGGCACCGACACCTACCACTGCACCTTCTTCGAGATGCTGGGCAACTTCAGCTTCGGGGACTACTTCAAGGCGGACGCCATCCCCATGGCCTGGGAACTGCTCACCGAGGTCTTCGGTCTCGACGGCGACCGTCTCTGGGTCACGGTCCACGAGAGCGACGACGAGGCCGAGCAGATCTGGGTCGACGCCGTCGGCGTGCCGCGAGATCGCATCCAACGCATGGGCGACGAGGACAACTTCTGGGCGATGGGCGACACCGGCCCCTGCGGCCCGGACTCGGAGATCTTCATCGACAAGGGCGAGGCCTACGGGCACGACGGCGGGCCCAAGCACGGCGGCAGCGAGCGCTTCGTCGAGATGTGGAACCTCGTCTTCATGCAGTACAACCGCGACGCGGACGGCGTGCTGACCGAACTGCCGCGCAAGAACATCGACACGGGGGCCGGCCTCGAGCGGATCCTCCCCGTCCTCCAGGGCCACGACTCCATGTACGACACCGATCTGTTCCTGCCGATCATCGACACGGCGGCCTCCATCGTCGGCACCCCCTACGGGACCGACGAGCGGACCGACGTCGCGCTGCGCGTGCTGGCCGACCACGGGCGCGCCTTTTCCATGCTGGTGGCCGACGGCGTCCTGCCGGCCAACGAGGGCCGCGGCTACGTGCTGCGGCGGGTCGTGCGCCGCGCCGTGTTGGCCGCCCGGCGCCTCGGGGTGGACAAGCCGATCGGTCCCGCTTTGGTGCAGGCCGCCACGGAAGTGCTGGGCGAGGCCTACCCGGCGCTGCGGGCGCAGCACGACCTCATCGTCAACGTCGTGGCGCGCGAGGAGGCCGGCTTCGACCGCACACTGCGCGCCGGGCTGAGCCGGCTCGAGGAGGCGTTCGCCGGCGGGTCGCCGGTGCTCGGCGGCGACGTCGCCTTCACCCTGCACGACACGCACGGCTTCCCGATCGAGCTGACCGAGGAGCTGGCGCGCGACGTGGGGGTCGAGGTGGACCGGGCGGGCTTCGATGCCGCCATGGCCGATCAGCGCGAGCGGGCGCGGTCGGCGGCCAAGGCGTCGCGGGCGGGCGACGAGGCTGCGTACCGGGCGCTCCTCGAGACCGAGGGCCCGACGTCGTTCGTCGGGCGCGGTTTGCAGAACTACGAGGCGCCGGCGCGGGTGGTGGCCGTGCTCGAGGGCAGCGGCGACCACCGGGACGCGGCCAGCGCCGAGGGCCGAGCCGACGGGCGTACGGTCGAGATCGTCCTGGACCGGACCCCGTTCTATGCCGAGGGCGGCGGCCAGATCGGCGACACCGGCACCATCGTCACCGAGTCGGGCATCGCCGACGTCTACGACACCCAGTACGCCGCGCCCGGGCTGATCGCGCACAAGGCACGCGTGTCGGGGGACGTCGCGGCGGGACAGGACGCGCTGGCCACCATCGACGTCGAGCGGCGGGAGGCGATCCGGCGCAACCACACCGCGACCCACCTCCTCCATGCGGCCCTGCGGACGGTGCTGGGCGAGCACGTGCGCCAGCAGGGGTCGCTGGTGGGGCCCGACTACCTGCGCTTCGACTTTTCGCACCACGAGCAGCCGACGCGCGAGCAACTCGACGAGGTGTTCGACCTGGCGAACAACGCGGTGCTCACGGACGTCTTCGTCGAGACGACCGAGACGTCGCGCGACGAGGCCGAGGAGATGGGCGCCATCGCCTTCTTCGGCGAGAAGTACGGCGAGTCGGTGCGCGTGGTGCAAGCAGGCCCGTCGTCGTTGGAGTTCTGCGGCGGGACCCATGTCGACTCGCTCGGCCAGATCGGTCCGATCACGCTGCTGTCGGAGGGCTCCATCGGCTCGAACACGCGGCGGCTCTTCGCGCTGACCGGACATGCCTCACTGGATCGGGCCAAGGAACGGGAGCGGTTGGTGCAGGCGGCGTCCGAGATGCTGCGCACCGAGCCCGACGAGCTGGTGGCGGCGATCGGGCGGGTCATGGAACGCCAGCGCGAGGCCGAGCGGGAGCTGTCGCGGCTGCGCCAGCAGTCGAGCGAGGCCGAGGCGCGCACGCTGGCCGAGTCGGCGGTGGCCGAGAGCGGCGTCGTCGTCGCTCGCCGCGACGACGTCGAGCCCGACGCGCTGCGCTCGCTGGCCCAGGCCGTGCTGCGCCACGACGGCGTGCGCGCGGTGGTGCTGGGTGGGTCCCCCGACGGGACGAAGGCTGCGATCGCCGCTGCGACCGGTGGCGAGCCCGACGCGACACAGCTGGTGCGCACGCTCGGGAAAATGGTGGGCGGCGGCGGAGGGGGGTCGGCCGACCTCGCGCTGGCGGGCGGGAGGGACCCCTCGCAGATCGAGGCGGCGTTGGCCGAGGCGCGGCGACTCCTGTCCGCGTGAGTTCCCCGGCAACGGGCCGTGTCGCCGCGCTCGACCTTGGTGCGCGCCGTATCGGGGTCGCCTTCAGCGACAGCGGGCGCACCCTGGCCAGCCCCTGGGGCACGATCGAACGCAGCGGCGACCCGGAGTCCGACCGCCGTGCCGTGCTCGACGCCGTACGCGAGGTGGAGGCGTCGCTTGTTCTCGTGGGACTGCCCTTGAGCCTGTCCGGCGACGCCGGCCCGGCCGCCCGCGCCGCCCTCGACGAGGCGGCCTCGCTGCGTGCGCTGCTCGAGCCGCTCGGCATCGCGGTCGAGACGGTCGACGAGCGCTTCACCACGGTGGAGGCGGAGCGCTCCCTGGCGGCGGCGGGCCGCCGGGGCAGGGAGGCACGCCGGGTCGTCGACAGCGCGGCGGCGATGGTGTTGTTGCAGGCGTGGCTGGACAGGACGTGAGCGGCACCGGACCGCCTGACGGCGGGGGGCAATGGCCGGAGCCGCCGCGGGGCGAGCGCGAGCTCGACCACGAGGTCCCCGGCACCGAAGCCGGCCTCGTCGTCGAGGAGCAACCCGAATCGCCCCAGGCCCGGTCGGACCGACGCGCCGCCCGGGCGGCGCGGATCCGGCGCCGCCGTCGCGTGGTGGCCATCGTCGGCGGCTCCTTGCTCGTGCTGATCCTCGCCTTCGCGCTCTGGTACGAGCTGGAGGCCAACGCACTCGGCCCACCGGGCAAGCAGGTCGTCGTCACTGTCTCCGAGGGCGAGTCGTTCGGTTCGGTGACCAGCTCGCTCAGCCAGCACGGGGTCATCGGGAGCTCGCTGGCGTTCCAGATCTCGAACTTCCTCCACGGCACGCCCACCGTGGAGCCGGGGAGCTACGCCTTGCACCAGAACCAGACGTTCGGCGAGGTGCGCGCCCTCCTCGCGGCCGGACCCAACATCTACCCGGTCGACGTCCGTCCTGGCTTCACCCTCGCCGAGGTGGCCGCGCAGGTCGACAGCATCCCCGGTCACCGGTCCGGGGGCTTCCAGACGGCCGCGGCGAGCGGTGCGGTGCATTCGGTCTTCTCGCCGCCGGGCTCCAGCGACCTCGAGGGGTTGCTGGGGACGGGGGAGTACCTGATCCTTCCCGGCGAGACCGACCTCACCATCGTGCGTGACATGGTCGACCGCTTCGACCGTGACGCCCAGGCGCTGGGCCTGAGCTCGGCGTCGGCCGCCGCCCTCGGCTACTCCCCCTACGAGGTCGTCATCGTGGCCTCCATCGTCGAGAAGGAGGGCTACTACACGTTCAACATGCCCAAGGTGGCCCGGGTCATCTACAACCGCCTCGCCCGGGGCATGCCGCTGCAGATGGACTCGACCGTCCTGTACGCGCTGGGCCAGGATGGCGGACCGGTGACAGCACAGGACCTGCAGAAACAGTCGCCCTACAACACCTATCTGAACGCCGGCTTGACGCCCACGCCCATCTGCATGCCGTCGCACACCGCACTCGACGCGGCGCTGCACCCGCCGCCCGGGTCCTGGCTGTACTTCGTGCTCGTCCAGAAGAATGGGGTCATGGCTTTCTCCGACACCTACGCCGAACAGCTGGCGAACGAACAGCTCGCGAAGTCCCGTGGGCTCCCCTGACGCCGTCGCGGCCCGATGACGCCGACCGGCTCACCGCTGAGCATGGAGCAGGCGAGGGCCGAGGCCGGACCCGCCGCCACCCTCGTCGGCGTCATCGGCAGCCCGGTCGCGCATTCGTTGTCGCCGCTGTTGCACAACACGGCGTTCGCCGCGCTCGGCCTCGACTCCTGGCGCTCCTACGCGTTCGACATCCCGCCGGGCCGGGCGGCGGAGGCGCTCGAGGAAATGCGGCGGGCGCGCCTCGCGGGCTTGTCGGTCACCATGCCCCACAAAGAAGCGGTGGCGGCCCTCGTCGACCAGCCCAGTGACGTGGCCCGTCTGCTGGACGCGGTCAACTGCGTCCATCGCTCCGACGACTCGCTGTTCGGGACCAACACCGACGGCGAGGGCTTCGTGGCGTCGCTCGACCGCGGCGCCGGCTTCGACCCGGACGGCCGCCGCTGCCTCGTCGCCGGGGCCGGCGGTGCGGCCCGGGCCGTGGTGCTCGCCCTCGCGCGCGCCGGGGCGGCCGGCGTGGCGGTCGTCAACCGCACCCACGAGCGCGCCGTCGAAGCGGCGGCCTTGGCCGGCGCCCGGGGGACGGCGGTGCCGAACGACGCCAAGGCGGTCGCGGAGGCGGTGACGGCTGCGGACCTCGTCGTCAACGCCACTCCGCTTGGCATGACCGGGGTCGAGGACCGGGAAACGGAGGAAGCGCCGCCGTGGCTCGTGGCCCCCTCGCTCCTCGGGCAGGGGCAGCTCGCCGCCGACCTGATCTACGTGCCCCGTCCGACGCGCTGGCTCCGCGAGGCGGCCGCTGCGGGGGCCACCGGGCTCGATGGCCTCGGCATGCTGGTGCATCAGGCGGCGGCCCAGCTGGTCATCTGGACGGCGGCCGAGCCGCCGCTCGAGGCGATGTGGCAGGCCGCCGAGGCGGCCCACCCGCACGAGAACTAGCCCGAACTAACCCGAACGTTCCCCGGTCGGAGCGGCCGGCGCCGCGCCGCCGACCGGCCACAGCTGTGCCTTGGCCAGGGCTGCGATCGTCGTCTCGCGCAGCGCACGGGTCAGCGAGTCCCGCTGCGAGGGAATGGTGAGCAGCATGACCCGCATCGTGATGGTCGACGCGTCCGCCGCGAAGAGCCCGACGAGGTGCGGCGGCTCGGTGGAGTGTGCGGCGTACTCCGGTCGGGACGCCACCTCGTGGGCTGCCGCCGTGATCACCGAGCTCACCGACTCCAGGTTCGCGGCGTCCGACCCCGGCAGCGTCAGGTCGACCACGGCGCGGGCCCAGCCGCGCGACAGGTTGCCCATCAGGCGGATATCGCCGTTGGGGATGACGTAGATGGTGCCGTCGACGGCGCGGAAGCGCGTCAGGCGCATCGTCACATCCTCCACCACACCGGTCACGCTCCCGATGGTGGCCGTCGCGATGGTGATCGAATCGCCGACGTTGTACTGGTCCTCCATCGTCATCAGGAGACCGGAGAAGTAGTCACGCACGATCTGCTGCGCGCCGAACCCGAGCGTGGCACCGATGATGGTCGCGCTCGCCAGAATCGGGGTGAGGTTGATTCCCAGCAGCCCGAGCACGATCGAACCGGCCACCACGAACACGAACAGACGCCACACGTTCGTCACGATCCCCGACATCGTTGTGACCCGGGCGCTGGCGTTCGTCGCGCCGGACCGGCTGGCCGCCTGGTTGGCGACGCGGGTGAGGACCCGTCGGAGCGCCTTGGCACCGTAGCGAGCGACCAGCGCCGCCACGATGACGACGATGAGGATGCTCAACGGCCGCACGATCAGGTCGGTGACGGTCGACGCCGTGTCCGGACTGACGCCGAGCTTGGTAAGCAGGTGGTAGAGCCATCCACCGCCCGCGGTGACCTGGGTCGTCGTCCCGAGCAGGGCGAGGTCAGGCGCCAGGGGGGGTGAGGTCACGGCCGGTATTCTGTCCCCGAATCCCCGATATGACCACACTTGCCCGAACACACGTTGCCTCGCGGCGCAGCGTGCCCCCGTTCGACTTTCTCCTGGTCGGGGCCACTCTTGCCGTCTCGGTCATCGGCGTGGTCATGGTCTACACGGCGACTCGCGGCTCCCTGCTGGCTCAGGGCGAGGATCCCAAGACGTTCCTCAAGAAGCAGGGTCTCTTCGTCGTCCTCGGGGTCATCGTGATGGTGATCCTCGCGGTCATCGACTACCGGCGCTGGGAACCCGTGGCCAACATCCTCTATTGGCTGACCGTCCTGGCGCTCATGGGCGTCTACGTCGTGGGCAGCAGCGCCCAGGGCGCGGCGCGCTGGTTCAGCCTGGGACCGCTCCAGCTTCAACCGTCCGAATTCGCCGTGCTCGCGTTGATTTTGGCCGTCTCGGCGTATTGCGCGCGCCGCGACGAACAGGGCCTGGCCTGGCGTGATGTCTTCCGCCTCCTGATCATGGCCGCCATCCCGATCGCTCTGGTCCTGGTGCAGCCCGACCTGGGGACGGCGATGATCTTGGTGATCGTTTTGCTGGTCTTGTTGGCCGTTGCGGGCCTGCCCATCCGTATCCTCATCATGCTGCTCGTCGGCACGGCCCTCGTCGTGCTCTTCGCCGTCGAGAGCGGCCTGCTGCACAAGTATCAGATCGCGCGGGTGACCGCGTTCTTGAACCCGGGTCAAAAGAGCAACAACCCCTACGTGCAGTCGGCCATCTACAACTTGTCGCAGGCGAAGAACGCCATTGGTTCGGGAGGGATCTTCGGTGCCGGCATCGGCCACGGGGCACAGACCAATCTCGGCTACGTGCCCGAGCAGCAAACAGACTTCATCTTCACCGCCATCGGCGAGCAGCTCGGTTTCGTGGGCTCGGTCGGGGTGCTATCGCTCCTCGGCATCATCGCCTGGCGGGTGTTGCACGCGGCGGTCGTGGCGCGGGACATCTTCGGTCGTTTGATCTGCTCCGGTCTGTTCGCCTTCATTGCCTTCAGCGTCTTCCAGAATGCCGGCATGACGATGGGCATCATGCCGATTACCGGCATCCCGCTCCCCTTCATCAGTTATGGCGGCACCGCGGTGCTGGTGTTCTTCGCCGCCATCGGATTCACGCTCAGTGTCGGCACGCGCCGGAGACACAGATGACGGACGTGCAGCGGGAGGTCGAGGCCACCGAGACGGTGGCGCCGGAGCCGGCTGCCGGTGTCGCCCCGACGCCTGAGTCCACATCCGAAGAGGAATCCGAAACCAACCCCGATGCCCGTGGACGCGACGTTCCGGGTCATGGACGTCGAGGACGTGCGGCTCGAGCTGCCCTCGCAGTACCCATCGGTCACCCTCGTCGAGGCGGAGCCTCCGATGCGTGAGCTCGTGTTCCCGATCGGGCTCCCCGAGGGCACCGCGTTGGCCCTCGCGCTGCGTCGCATGGACGGGCGGCGCCCCATGACCCACGAACTGTTCATGCAGGTGCTCCAGCGCGCCCACATCGACGTCATCGCGGTCCGGTTGGTCGGCCGCGAGGAGGGGAACCTCCTTGCTGAGCTCGACCTCATGACGCAGGCAGGCCGCGAGTGCGTCGACTGCCGGCCTTCCGACGGCCTGGTGCTCGCCCTGCGCATGCCGGTCCCGGCCCCGATCCTGGTGGACGAGCGGTTGCTCGAGAGCCTGGGTGACGTCGTCCCGGTGCCCAAACCGACGGAGCCATGAACTCGGCATAGTGGCCGTCGAGGGATAGTTCTCGTCAGACGGTTCAGGGAACCCGGCGCCGCCGTGCCTGTGGAACTATCTTGTCCAATGCCAGAGAACGCCTTCGACGAGCGGATCGCCAAGCGTTACGACCAACGGTGGCCTGAGACCTGGGAGCCGGCAGTCGTCGAGCCCATGGTTGACCTGCTGGCGCAGCTGGCGGCGCCCGGTCCTGCGCTGGAGTTCGCTGTGGGCACGGGCCGCGTCGCTCTACCCCTCAGTGCGCTGGGAATCCGGGTCGACGGCATCGAGCTTTCGCCTGACATGGTTCACGAGTTACAGAAGAAGCCTGGTTCGGAGGAGATCGGAGTCAACGTCGGAGACATGGCAACGACCAAGCTGAACGAGTCATATCGGCTGGTGTACCTGGTTGCCAACACGATCATGAACCTGACGACGCAGGAAGAACAGGTCGCGTGCTTCGTAAACGCGGCAACTCACCTGGAGCCGGGCGGACTCTTTCTCATCGAGGTCATGATCCCCGCTCTACGGCGATTGCCTCCGGGCGAGACGGTCGTGCCCATTGCGGTGACACCGACGCACGTGGGATTTGAGGAGTACGACGCTGCCTCACAGATCGCCTACTCGCACCATTGGTGGAATCAAGACGGACGTCTCGAGTCCTTTTCGGCTCCATTCCGCCACGTGTGGCCTTCCGAGCTCGATCTCATGGCGCGAATCGCCGGAATGTCGCTGAGGGACAGGTGGGGGGGCTGGGGGCACGAGCCGTTCACGAGCGAAAGCACCAAGCACGTATCGGTGTGGGAGAAGTCTTCCTAACACCGATCCGCCGCTGTCTTGTGTCCTTCCGACATCCACGGAGTCACGAACCGACAAGGACGTCGGCACGTGGGAATCTCTGTCCAAGAACGCATCTCGACTGCCGCGCGATACTCCATTCCCGGGTGCGCTCCTCCACCGCCAGCCGAACTGTGCCATCGGGAATCCTTGTCCAGAATGAAAGTGTCGGTCGCCGGCGCTGGACCTCGGCGTTCGCCGTGTTGCTGGTCGCCTTCTGCGCCGCGGGAGTCCAGGCTTGCGCCGGCCCGCCGAAGCCCGCCGCAGGGTCTGAGGCTCCGCCACCTCTTGCCGCAGGGGAGACGATCAACGTCACCTTCTGCAACGATCAAACCGCCCGTATTTCGGCGCCGCCCAACTTGGACAAGCCCGCCCCGGTGGCGGTCTATTTTCACGGCGGCTCGTGGATCGGCGGCGACCAAGACACAGGGGGCTTCATCATCAGCGAGATTGGTCCCGCGCTCAATGCAGCCGGATTCGTGGTGGCCAATGTGAACTACCGCCTGGGTCCCGATGCGCGGTGGCCGGCGCAGATCGAAGACGTGAAGTGCGCTGTCCGCTATTTGCGGGCATACGCCAAGGAGCTGCACATCGATCCGCAAGAAATCGGAAGCTGGGGCCACAGCGCGGGGGGACATCTAGCCGCATTGTTGGGCACCGCTGGTCCGTCGGCCGGATGGGATACCGGGGAATACCTCAAGTACCCGAGCACGGTCGAAGCGGTCGCCGACTTGTCCGGGCCCGCGAATCTCGTCACCATGAGCACCGAGGGGGCGAGCGGCGCCGTACAGGACAACTTCATCAAGCTCCTGGGCCCAGTGACGCCCGAACAGCTACCGAAGGATCTGAAGGCCGCTAGTCCGGTGACCTACGTCTCGCCCGAGGATCCGCCATTTTTGATCATCCACGGCGAGCTCGACGTGGTCGTCTACCCGTCCCAGTCAGAGGAGTTGGCTGCGGCTCTCAAGGCTGCCGGCGTGCCCGTGAGCCTGGTGATCGTAAAGGGCGGCGGTCACGCGCTGGACGAACACGGCGCGCAACCCAGCCCCGAGGAGATTACGAAAATGGTCGTCGACTTCTTCGTGGCGAACCTGCGCCCCAAACCCTGATCTCATCGGAGTCACGTCAGGGGCTGCGGCACCAGCAAAGGCACCCTTCGTTGCGTGACCACCTCTAGAGTCGTAACCATGACCAGAACCGCGCGAGGGACTTTCGACATCCAGATGACACCGTCGGTGTCCGAGCTTGCCGGCGCAGTCGATCCATTCGATTTCACCAAGACGTTCCGCGGCGACTTGGATGCCGTGGGCGCTGGAGTCATGCTGTCCGGCGCAGATCCGAAGAAGGGTGCCGCAGGTTACGTCGCCATCGAGACGGTGAGCGGCCGACTCGGCAACCAGGCCGGAGAGTTTGCGCTGCAACAGTTCGGCACGATGCGCGCGGACTCACAGACGCTGCACTACGAAGTGGTACCGGGTTCAGGACGCGGCGCATTGAGAGGCATCATTGGCACCTTCCACCTCACGGTCGATCAGGATGGCACGCACCGTAACGAGTTGGAGTATCGGCTCTAACCCGTAGGGAACATCCTTTGTCCTCGGCCGTTGTGCGTTCGGTCGGGCGCAGCAAACCGAGACGCGCGTGGTAGCGCAAGGAGGCCGCCAGCAAGAGCTCCCACCCCACCGGGTACGGGGCAGTCCGAACGCGGCAGCTTCGAGCGGTCGAGGACACATAGGCTCGATACATCTCCGACCTGGAAGGACGAATGCCATGAGCGATGGTGAACGACCCACCGTCATCAAGATCAACGCCATCACCGTGCCAGAGGACGCCGGTGACGAGCTGGCACGCCGCTTCGCCTCCCGGGCTGGTGCGGTGGACGGCCAGGAGGGCTTCGAGGGCTTCGAGCTTCTGCGTCCCACCGACGACCGTCGCCAATGGCTGGTGGTCACCCGGTGGCGTGACGAGGAGTCGTTCCGGGCCTGGGTGTCCTCGCCTGCGTTCGCGCACGGCCACGCCGGCGCCGACCGTCCCTCGCCCCACGGCGGCCCCGTCTCGGTGTCGTCGGAGCTGTGGTCCTACGAGGTGGCGGGCGGCTCGAAGGGCGATTCTGCCTGACCAGGAAGCCATGAGCCAACAAGCAGTGGTCGTTGGACCCGGCGGTCCGCTCGAGGTGCACGTCTGCGGGACGGGGCCGCCCGTGGCGCTGATCGCGTCACTCGGGCGTGGTGCCGACGACTTTGCCGATCTGGCGGCTCGCCTCGCCGCCGCTGGTTTCCGCGCACTCGCGCTCGAACCCAGAGGGATCGGGGCGAGCGCCAGCTCCCTGGAGGGTGTGACCATGGCAGACCTGGCTGACGACGTCGCCGCCGCCATACGGGCTCTGGCCGGCGGAAAGGCGACGGTTGTCGGCCACGCCTTCGGGAACCGGGTCGCCCGGATGGTCGCGACGAGGCACGCCGACATCGTCGAGAGCGTGGTGCTGCTGGCCTGTGGCGGGCTCGTTCCTCCTACGGCTCAAGTGACGGCCGACATGGCGTCGGTCTTCGATGCGTCCCTCGAACCCGCTGCTCGTTTGGACGCGGTGGCGCGGGCGTTCTTCGCCCCGGGCAACGATCCGTCGCTGTGGCAAGACGGCTGGCACGCAGAGACGGCAGCTACACAGGTCGCCGCCACGGCTGGGGCTCCGGTCGAGGAGTGGTGGACGGCGGGCGCGGCCGATGTTCTCGTGGTCCAACCCGAGGCGGACGTGGTGGCCGTGCCCGAGAACGCGACGAGGATGGTCGAGATGCTCGGAACGCGCGCAACCATGGTCACGATTTCGGGGGCGGGACATGCTCTGCTGCCCGAGCAGCCCGCAGCGGTCGCCAAGGAGGTTCTGGCCTGGCTCAGCCATCGACGCCAGACGCCCGGCTAGGGCGCAAAGCGGATGGCCAGCTTCTTGGTCTCAGCCGGGTCGGTCGAGCTCGCATTGTTGACGATGACGTAGCAGGTCCGGGTCGCGTCGCAGACGCCGTTTCCGATCGTGCCCGTACCGACGCGCAGGACGACGGAGCCCGATCCGGTGGGATCCGGATGCAGAATCGCGGCGTGCGCGAAGCTGCAGCCGGCCGAGCTAGCTGTGGAGACGTCGACACGCGAACACTCGAGGATGTTGACCACCTTCCCCGCCGTGTAGCCACTCCAACGAACGGTGACCGCTTGGTTGTCGTGGAGTCCCGTGTCGGGAGTGACCTTGGCGTGCAGATGGACCGCGGCCTGTTGCGGCACGGGCACCGTCGCCCGCGATCCCTCGGTCCACGCCGCGTGCACCGTTGACAGGGACGAGGTCCCGTCGGCCGAGACCGCTTGCAGCGCCCCCTTCTCGTGCTTGAGAAAGGCGTCGAAGAACGCGGTCGTCGAACCGATGACTGCATCCGACGTCGGGCCCACCACCCCCGAGGCGGCCATGTGGGCCGTCGACCCGGACGTGTCGGAAGAACTGTCCCAATCGAGCGCGAGCAACGCCTTTGGTCCCCGCGCCTGGTTGTAGACCGCGACCGCATCGGCATAGGGGACCAGCCCGTCGTGGAGATCCTGGACGAGGAGCATCGGCGGCGCGCTGGCCAATTGGTATCGGCCGCGACCAAGGCCCTCGGTGGTGCCGGCCATTACGATCGCCGCCTTGACCCGATCGTCGCGGCAGCAACTGTTGGCCACCAGGCCCAAAGTGGTGATCGCTCCGTTCGAGTGGCCCGCGGCCCCTATCTCGTTCGCATCGACCCGCCCCGACAGCGGCCCGTTCGTGGCCCTGGACGCCTTGAGCACCTGATCGATGACGAAGCTCATGTCACCGGGCTGGTTGCCGATGTCCCCGCCGTCGGGACCGCCGGGCGTCTCGCTGCTGGACAACGGGAACAGCGGCGCAGCCACCACGTAGCCGGCGGCCGCCCAGGCGCTCAGTAACGGCTGATAGTCCTGCGGAGAGCCTCCGAGTCCGTGGGCGAAAACGATCAGCGGGTACGGACCCTTCCCCGTTGCCGGGAACCACATGGTGGTCACGAGGGTTCGGGAAGTCTTTGCCGTCATGCTGTCCCACGCCGGTGTAGACCGGGAGCTGTCGACGAATGTCATCGTCGTCGTGGCGACGACCACTGATCCGCCGCCTGCGACGGCGGGCGCGGCGCCTTCGTAGGCGGGGAACACGAGGCCCAGAGCAACCGCACCCAGGGCGAACCAGCGACGTCTTCGGCTCATCTCCGCCGTCCTTCCCTCCGAGAGGCCATCGTCCCACAAAAGGCCAGGCTGACCGCTCATTCCGGGGCGGAGACTCGCAGCCAGCGGGGGACAGAAGCCCGCTCGAAGTACCAGGAGCGAGGGCACGGCGCCTCGCCAGGCGGGAAGCTGGGCGATCGCAGGACGAACAAGGGAGGGATTCACATGAGCGCAGAGCAGCGAGCCGAGCCCGTCACCACACAGGAGATGGATCGGGCCCGGGACACCATCCTCGGCGATCGCTTCATGATCCGCTTCAGCGAGGACACGCTGCAGCACCGGCCGCTCCCCATCCGGCTCATCACCGAGTTCATCGGGACGTTCATCTTGGTCACCGTCGCCGCCGGCGCCGGCGTCATCAACCACTACGTGGGCGGGGGGCCGATCAGCCGCACCGCGGCGGTGATCGCGCCCGGTGCGGTGGTCATGGCGATGATCTACGCGCTCGGCCCGCTCTCGGGCCTCCACATCAACCCGGCGGTCACCCTGGCCTTCACCGCCCGGCGCGTCTTCAAGGCGATCTGGGCCATCCCCTACATCGCCGTGCAGTTCGCCGGGGCGATCTGCGCCGCCCTCTTCCTGCAGGGCATGTACAGCCACGTCGCCTCCGGCAGCAACTACCCGATCACCAAGCCGGGCGGGGACTGGCGCTCGCTCGTGATGGAGACCATCCTCACCGCCATCCTCGTCACGGTCATCTTGAACACGGCGACGGGGTACCGGAGCATCGGCCACAACGCCGCTCTTGCCGTGGGCGCCACGGTCGCGCTGCTCGGCCTCTTCGCCAGCCCGATCAGCGGCGCCTCGATGAACCCCGCTCGCACCCTCGGTCCCGACATCGTGGCGTGGAACTTCACCGGCTGGTGGGTCTACGTCGCCGGGCCGCTCGCCGGTGCCGCCCTGGCGGTGATGGGAATCGGTCTGGTGCGGGGCCTGCCCGACCGCGCCGAACAGGAGGCGGCCGAAGGCGGCGCGCTGCCGATGGAGCGTTAGCGGCGTGTCAGCGCGCCGGGACCATGGGCCGTTCGCCCGGTCTGCCGGCCGCACCGGCGGCGATCATCTCGCGTTGCGCCTTGGCGCCTTCGTCCGAAATCCGCAGCAGGAGCGCGATGAGGATGTAGTTCGACACGAGCGACGATCCGCCGTACGCCACAAAGGGCAGGGTGACGCCCGTAAACGGCAAGAGCCGCACCACCCCCGCCATGATGAAGAAGGCTTGGAACCCGAGTATCAGGGTGAGGCCGGCGGCCATGAGCCGTGAGAAGTCCGAACGTGCCGTCTGGGCGATCCGGAACCCGGAGCCCACCAGCAAGATGAACCCGATCACGACGGCGGAGGCGCCGAACAGGCCCATCTCGGTGCCGATGGCGGCGAAGACCATGTCGCTCGTCAGCTCCGGGATGTAGTCGCGCGAATTGATCGAATCCGAGGCCGGCGCCGCCGACTCCGCCCGAGCCCATGCTGTACCAGGCTTGGCTGAGTTGATACCCACCCGCCGAGTGTGGGTTCCCCGGCGTGGGCCACGGGTTCTGCCATTCATCCACCCGGAGGTGGACCTGGCTGAAGTAGTGCGCGGCGATGAACGCCCCGACCGCGAACAGGATCAGGCCGAGGACCAGATAGCCCCAGCGGCCGGTCGCGAGCCACAAGAGCCCGATGAACAGGACGAAGAGGAGGGCGGCGAAGCCGATGTCGTCCTCGATCCCGATCACGGCCATGGCCGCGCCCCACGCCACGATGATCGGGATCAGCGGCCGGGGGTCGAGGAAGAGGCGGTTGCCGATCTGGGCCGTCGGGATCGAGAGCATCTCCTTGTTCTCCGCGAAGTACGACGCGAAATAGATGCACAGCAGGATCTTGGAGAGCTCGATCGGCTGGAAGCTGAACCCGCCGAAATGCACCCACAGCCGGGCTCCGAAGATGGGGGAGAAGCCCAGGGGGAGGACCAACAGGACGCCGGCCAGCAGCAGGAGGAGGTAGCGGTAGCGCTCCAGGTCACGCGAGTGGCGCACGATGAGCAGCGTCAAGACGTAGCAGCCCACGCCGATCGCGGTCCACAATGCCTGGTTCCTGGCCTCGCCGGGGTACCAGTGATCCCAGCGGGCGATCACGACATACCCGATGCCGTTGAGCAACGCCGCCAGCGGGAGCACCACGGCGTTGCCGTCGGGGATGAGCCACCGGTTGGCCATGTGCGCGACCAGCGCGAGCCCGAGGATGATGCCGAGGAACGGGCCGATGTCGGGCGGGACTCTCGAGTTCTGGCCCAGTTCGGCGATCACGTAGAGCGCCACGACGAGCAGGGAGCCGAACAGCAGCAGCCCCAGTTCGGTGCGGCGTTTTGGCTTCGGGCCGAACGAGTAGCGCGGCAACGGCGAGCGGCGACGGGCTCGTGGCGGCACGGGCGAATCGTACTGGTGGGCAGTAGGATTCAGGGTGACATCCCGCCGTCAGCGCGTCGCGTGCGGATCCTTGCCCATGACCCAGACCGAGCCCCACTCACAACCCCAGGCGGAGCCCGGTCGGGTTGACGAGCCGTCCGCAGAGCCCCAGGTCGCGGGGCCGAGCGGGGCAGCCTCGGGGTCCGAATCAGCGGAGCAGGGCGAGGTGGGCCCCGCCGATTCCTCCCAGGCTCCCGCGGCCGAGGGGGGGCACCCGGCGCCCCCGACCTACCAGCAGATCGAGGCCTTCGGCTACCAGCGCTTCACCAACCGCGAGCAGTCACGGCTCGACTTCGGGTCTCGGCTCCTGGACCTGGCGGAGGACGACGGCCTCGCCCTCATGGAGCGGGTGAAATTCCTCGCCATCTTCGCCGAGCTGCTCGACGAGTTCTACCAAATACGGGTCTCCGCGCTCGAGGACCAGGTCGCCGCCGGCGTCCGCACGCGTAGCGTCGACGGCCTGCGCCCGGGCGAGCAGCTCACCATGATCCGGGGCCGGGTCGAGGAGCTCGTGCAGCGTCAGGACCACATCTTCTTGGATCAGATCGTCCCGGCGCTCGCCGCGGCGGGTATCCGCTTCTCGAACTGGTCGTCGCTCGATGACGACGACCGCGAGTACCTGGTCGACGTGTTCCAGCGCCAGATCTACCCCGTTCTCACGCCGCTCGCCGTCGATCCGGGCCATCCGTTCCCGTACATCTCGAATCTCTCGCTGAACCTGGTCGTGGAGGTCGAGGACCCCACGACCGGGGAGGGGCGCATCGCCCGCGTCAAGGTCCCGCCCGCGTTGCCCCGCTTCATCGTCATGCCCGACGGCGAGCGCTTCGTGCCGCTCGAGCAGGTCATCGCCGCCCACCTCGATTCGCTCTTCCCCGGGATGACGATCGGCCACCACTACGCCTTCCGGGTGACGCGCAACGCCGACCTCGCCCTCGAAGAGGACGAAGCGGACGACCTGCTGGTGGCCATCGAGATGGAGTTGCGCCGGCGCCGCTTCGGCAAGGCCCTCCGCCTCGAGATCGAGGCCGACATGGGCCGGGATCTGGCCGACCTGCTGGCGACCGAGCTCGAGGTCGGCCCCGCCGGCGTGTTCCGGGTCGAGCGCGCCGCTCGATCTGAGCGGGCTCTGGGGCGTGTACGCCCTCGACCGCCCGGACCTGCACGCCGAGACGTGGACTCCGATGACGCCACCGCGCCTCGCCAACTTGGCGCACGATCCCAACGAGCTCTTCGCGATGCTGCGCGAGCGCGACGTGCTGGTCCACCACCCCTACGACTCGTTCGCCACCTCGGTCGAGGCCTTCGTCGCCGAAGCGGCCCGCGACCCGGCCGTCTTGGGGATCAAGCAGACGCTCTACCGCACCGGCGGCGACAGCCCGATCGTGCAGTCGCTCATCTCCGCCGCCGAGAACGGGAAGCAGGTGGCGGCCATCGTCGAGTTGAAGGCGCGCTTCGACGAAGAGGCCAACATCGGCTGGGCCAGAGCGCTCGAAGAAGTGGGCGTCCACGTGGTGTACGGCATCGTGGGTCTCAAGACGCACTCGAAGACCGCGCTCGTGCTGCGCCGTGAGGAGGACGGGGTCCGGCCGTACTGCCACGTCGGCACCGGCAACTACAACTCCAAGACGGCGCGCATCTACGAGGACCTCGGGTTGTTGACCTCTGACGCCGAGATCGGCGCCGACGTCGGCGAGCTGTTCAATTACTTGACCGGCTTCTCCAAGCACGCCGACTACCGCCAGATCCTCGTGTCGCCCGTCACCGTGCGCAAACGGATCATGGCGATGATCGAGGAGCAGGCCGACGCCGGGCCCGAGGGCCGCATCGTCCTCAAGCTCAACGGCCTGACCGACGCCGCCATGATCGATGCGCTCTACCGGGCGTCGGGCGCCGGCGCCGAGATCGACCTCGCGGTGCGTGGCCTGTGTCGCCTGCGTCCCGGCATCCCCGAGCTCTCCGAGCGCATCCGGGTCCGCTCCATCGTGGGCAGCTTCCTCGAGCATTCGCGCATCTACCGCTTCGGTGGCACCCCCGTCGACCCGGCGGCCGGACCGGGGACTCCCCTCAAGATCTTCATCGGCTCGGCCGACCTGATGGGCCGCAACCTCGATCGCCGCATCGAGGTCGTGGTACCGGTGCA
This sequence comes from uncultured Acidimicrobiaceae bacterium, assembly GCA_963763575.1. Classification (GTDB taxonomy): domain Bacteria; phylum Actinomycetota; class Acidimicrobiia; order Acidimicrobiales; family RAAP-2; genus Bog-473. The sequence goes on along the minus strand of CAVXPD010000017.1, from coordinate 105,318 downwards.
CGATCCCGAGTTGCAGGTCCGTCTCTTCGAGATTCTCGACCTTGTCTTCGCCGACGACACCAATGCGTGGGAGCTGGGCTCGGACCGTCGCTGGCGTCGCGTCCCCAACCGACGTGGCATCAACTCGCAGGAGCGGTTGAAGGAACTGGCGAGGGAGCGGGCCCGTCGTCGCCTCGATACCGAGCTGCGCGTCGCCGAGACTGACGAGGCGAAGTCACCCGCCTAGGCACGCCGCCCCCGCCCAGGCACGCCACCCCCGGCTAGCCCCCGTCTTTCCCGCAAGACGGCCCAAAATGCACCGAGTTGACGCAACGCGCCGGTACGATCCGCGGCGTGACGAGCAGTTCCCTGGCGCCGCGTATGCGTGGGATTGCATCGGCCCGAGGCTGGCTGTGGCCCACGGTGTCGGGTGCCGCGGCGTTCATCGGGGTGACCGTCCTGGCCCTGGTGCACCAGCAGATCGACCTGAGCACGTACCTGCTCGGCGGTGCGCACGCGACCGGCGACAGGCTCTTCAGCGTCACGCTCGCCAAGGACGGCCTCGGCTTCACCTACCCGCCGTTCTCCGCGTTGTTGTTCTCCCCCTTCGCCCACGCGCCGATGCAGGTGGCAGAGGTGGTGTTCTCGTGGCTCAACCTCGCCGCGGTGTGCGCGCTCGTCGCCGTGTGCCTGCGCGCCGTGTGCGATCAGCTGGATCGCCGCACCATCATGTGGTGGGCGCTCGTCCTCTTGGTGCCAGTCGTGCTGTTCGACCCGGTGCGCCAGACGTTCCTGCTCGGCCAGGTGAACATCATCCTCGCCCTCATGGTCGTGGCCGACTTGACCCTCGACCTACCCATTCCGCGGGGGATCCTGGTGGGCCTGGCGGCCGCCATCAAGGTGACGCCGATCATCTTGATCCCGTACCTGTTGCTGACCCGCCAGGGGAGAGCGGGTCTGCGCGCCACGGCGTCGTTCCTCGCGGCGGCGCTGGTGGCGGTGTCCGTCAACGCCTCGACCTCGTGGGCGTACTGGACCCATTACGTCCGCGACCCGCAGCGGGCCGGCATGCTCTCGTGGATCGGGAACCAGGGCGTACTCGGCGCGTTCGAGCGGATGGTCGGCCACAGGGTGACCTCCCCCACCACGTTTGTGATCGTGCTCACGGTGGGCGGCATCGGCCTCGTCGTGGCCGCGGCCGCCTACAGGCGATCGTCGCCTCTCTTCGGCCTGCTGGTGGTCGAGGCCACCGAGTCGCTGGCCAGCCCGGTGTCGTGGTCGCACCACTTCATCTGGGTGGTGTTGCTGGTCGCGTGGTTGGCGCTCGCTCCGGACCGGCCCCGCTACGGCGAATGGTTGGCCCTGGCCGTGGCGGTCTTGTTCTGGGCCGCGCCCGTGTGGTGGGTGCCGCACGGACCCAGCGTCACCTTTGCCGGCGGCGGCTGGTTCATCCCGGTGTCGGACGCGTATGTGCTGCTGTTCATCGGCCTGGTCGTGGGTGCCGGCGTGCGCGTCTTCCGGACTCCGCTGACGCGACCCGCCCTGCGGCGCCGGCGCGCGATGGGACCGCTCGGCATCGGATAGCGCCGTCGCCGGTGCGCCGGCTCAGAGCCGAGCTGATCCGGGCTCCGGCGCCGGCTCGGCCGCGAGCGCAAGAAGGTGGGAGCCCCGCCCGAGCCAGGAGGCGGGGGAGCGCTGCGAGCGGGCCGGGCGCCATCCCGTCACCACCATGAGCTTCTCGGCGTCGCCCGGGAGGAACTCGCTGCGCCGTGGCTCGCCGATGACGCGGAGGAGCTGGTCCATGACGCCACGCAGGACCGGCCCACCGCGTCCTTGGACCTCTGGGATCACCAGATACGTCGACACGAGCACCGAGCCCGCGGAGGCCCGATCGCGCAGGGTCGCGCAGAGCGTGGCGACGACCTCGAGGGTCAGGTAGCTGAACAGTCCCTCGCACACGAAGAGCGAGGGCACCGTGGCGTCGTGGCCCCGGGCCTCGAGCGCGGCGCCGAGGTCATCGGTCAGGAGATTCAGCGGCACGAAGGTCACGTGTTCGGTGGTCACGCCGAGGGCACCGAGCCGGCGACGCTTGTCCTGCTGGGTGCCTGCGAGGTCGACCTCCCACCAGCGGGTGGCATCACCCGCGAAGCGCAGCGCCCGTCCGTCGTAGCCCGCACCGACGACCACCAGCTGTGTCACGCCGCGGCTGAGGGCGCCGGCGACCTCGTTGTCGATGAACGCCGTGCGCTGTGCCAAGCCGGTGGGACGGCCGACCGGGACGGCGAAGATGCCACTGACGTCGCGTGAAAGCGCGTGCTCCCCGCGTTGGTCGCCCGACGGTGTCGAGGGCCGCGAGCGCGCCAGGCGGTCGCGGTGGGCCGCCACCCAGCGCGCCGTGACCGATGGCCGGCCGACGCGCATCAGCGGCTCACCTGCGGGCGCGTGCCGGCGGACGGTCGACGCCGTCCCCTTGGTTGGCTCAGGGGGTGACCGCATTGGGACCCGCCGTGGCCCGGCGGTGCCCGAACCGCAGCGAGAGGTACGACGCCCCGCCGAATGGGATGGGGAGCCAGAAGTTGACCAGACGCCAGCTCAAGACGCCCGCTGCGGCCACTCCGCCGGGGACACCGAAGCCCTTGAGCACCGCGACGATGGTCAGCTCGATCACCCCGAGCCCGCTCGGTGTGATTGGGATCACGGCGAGGATATTGGCCAGGCCGTAAGCGACCAGCACGTCGATGGGGTTGACGGCCGAGCCGAAGGCGAAGAGGAAGACCCAGAGAGAGGCGGCGTCGAGGAGCCAGTTGGCGGCGGCCCAGATGCCGGCCCGGGTCAGCAGCTCCGAGCTCGTGGACAGGATCTTCATCCGGTCGGCCACCTTCTGGATCTGCGAGGTCACCTTCTCGGCCGGCACGAAGGGGACCCGATCGGCCACCTTCTTCACGAACACGGCGGCCTGGCGTTCGCCCCGGGTCAAGAGGAACACGATGCCGGCGAAGATCGACAGCAGCAGCACGCCGAGGATGGCCGCGAAGCCGTAGAGCGGGTTGTAGCCCTTGAGCGGGATGGAGATGAGCAACGAGAACCAGAAGATCAGGTTGAGCACCACCGCCGAGCCGATGCCCTGCACGGCCAGGCCGAAGGCGGCCGTGCTGCCCGAGACGTTCGACTGGGTGAGCAGCCGATAGCTGGCGGCCGTCCCCGGCACCGTCCCCCCGGGGAGCGTATGGCTCACTGCGAGCGCCCACATGTTGATGCGGAACACGCGAAACCGGGATGGTGCGTCGGGGCTCAGGACGGTGCGGGTCAACTCGGCGTAGGCCAAGAGCGCACCGACCTCCAACAGCGCGCCGAGGATGAGCCAGAGAAAGTTGAGATGGGTCAACTGGTGCAGCTCCCGCCGCGCGCTGGCGAGCTCGGGGAGGAGGATGTACTCGCCGATGAAGAAAAGCAGCAGGATCATCAGCGCGATCCGGACGTTTCGCGGCATCCACTGGCGTTTGGTCCTTGCTGGTTCCGGAGGTGGCGAGTCCGGGGGCTGACCCCCGGGTTTCCCCGGTTCCACCTGGTCCATCCCGCTCATGCTTGCACGTCCCCGGCCTCAGGAACCGCATTCTCGGCGGCTCCAGCTGCCAAGCTGTGGCCCATGGCGCCCGAGGCTCCACCCACGTGGCGTTCCAGGATCGCGGGGAGCGCAGACCGACGCGGGATTCCGCTCGGCACCATCGTGGTGACCGTCGCCGTGGTGATCGGCCTGCTCGACCTCAACGCCGCCGTGATCCTCGGCTTGTGGGTCCTGCGCACGATCGTGCTGTACGTCGTCGTCGCCTTCTTCATCACGCTGCTGTTCACGCCGGCAACCCGCGCGCTCAAGAAGCACCTCAAGATGAGCCACGGGGGGGCCACGCTGGTCGTGTTCCTGCTCGGAGCCGCAGCCCTCATCGGTCTCGTCTACCTGTTCACCTCACCACTCGTGACGGCCGCCGAGCACTTCGGCAAGGAAATCCCCACCCTCGTCAAGCAGGCCAAGCAGGGCCACGGCTGGCTCGGCCGCCTCGTCTACCGCTTCCACCTACAGAAATACCTCTCCGAAAGCTCGTCGAAGCTCGCCTCGCAGATCACCAAGGTCCTCAAGCCGGCCACCGCCTTCTCGGTGGGGGCCGCCGCCGTCTCCACGATCGTTGCCATCGTGACGATCGCGATCTTGACCTTCTTCACCATGCTCGAAGCGCCGCGCATGTGGCAGGGCCTCCTCGGCGTGTTCCGCCCCCACACGGCCGACCGCCTGCGCCGCGTGGTCGACGAGTCCATCCGATCGGTCACCGGCTACATGCTGGGGAACGGGTTGACGTCGGTGATCGCCGGCGTGATTTCGGGCACCACCCTCGCCATCTTGGGCGTCCCGTTCGCGCTGTTGCTCGGTGTCTTCGTCGCCCTGGTCGACCTGTTGCCGCTCGTCGGTGGACTGCTGGCCGGGGTGCCGGTCGTCATCATCGCGGCGATCCACTCGGTGCCGGCGGGCATCGTCATGCTGATCGTCTTCTTGGCGTACCAGCAGCTGGAGAACCATGTCCTCAACCCGGTCATCATGAGCAAGACGGTGCGGCTCAACCCCTTCTGGGTGCTCATCGCCGTCCTCGTCGGCGCGAGCCTGGGCGGCCGGGTGGCCGGCGGCCTCGGCGCGTTCGTCGGCGCCCTGATCGGCATCCCCTTCGGCGGCGCCATCCAGGTGATCATCCGGGAGCTGCGCAAGGGCCCGGACGCGGTCGTGTGGCCGGAGGAGGTGCACGGGGAGCTGACCGAGACCCTGCGCGGGCCCCCGGACAGCTGAGCGAGGCGGAGGCCTGAGCGCTAGATAAGAAATGGGCTTACGTGTTCAAAGGCCCTGTTCGGGGGCAGAAACGGGCACGGCCGCCGCGCCGGTAGTGCCCGGAGTCGGCGCGGTGGGCTCCCCTAAGATGTCAAATGATGCGTCCGCTGGTCGTCATTCCGACTTACAACGAGTCCGAGAACATCGAGCGGATGCTGTGCCGGATCCACGAGTGCCTGCCCGAGGCGGGCGTCCTCGTGGTCGACGACGGCAGCCCCGACGGCACGGCCGACCTGGTCGAGGCGGCGGCCGCCGGATTGCCCGACGCGCACCTGCTGCGACGGACCGAGAAGTCCGGCCTGGGCAGCGCCTACCGGGCCGGCTTCGCCTGGGGCCTCGACCGTGGCTACGACGCGTTCGTCGAGATCGACGCCGACTTCTCGCACGACCCGGCGGCGCTGCCGGGGCTGGTGGCGCCGATCGCCGCGGGGTACGACGTGTCGATCGGCTCGCGGTACATCGAGGGGGGCTCAATCCCGAACTGGGCCTGGCACCGGCACCTGCTGTCGCGGGGCGGCAACATCTACGCGTCGGTCGTGCTGGGGCTGGGCGTGGCCGACTCGACGGCGGGGTTCCGCTGCTATTCGGCGCGGATCTTGCGCCAGCTCGACCTCGAGCGCGTCCGGGCCGAGGGTTACGGCTTCCAGATCGAGATGACCTACCGGTCCAAGCAACACGGCGCCGTCATCACCGAGGTACCGATCAGCTTCGTCGACCGGGCGGCGGGCGAGTCGAAGATGTCGTCGTTCATCGTGTTCGAGGCGCTGGCGCTCGTGACCTGGTGGGGCGCGGGCCGGATCGTCCATGGGTTGCGCCGCGCCGGCCGCCGGTCGGGGTCGGGCTCGGGCTCGGGCTCGGGTGATGGCCGTGGCGGCCGCCGCCGTGCGCCGGACGCCCGGTACAACCCCAGCGGCAACGGCTCTTCGGGTCATTCCGACGCCGGAGACCCGGTGCCCTCGGCGTGACCATGCGACACCGGGGGGACTGAGGGGTGGCCCTCGACACCGGCGCCCCGCGGATCCTGGTCGTCGACGACGAGCCCAACATCGCCGAGCTGCTGTCGGCCGCGTTGACCTTCGAGGGCTATCAGGTCTGCGTCGCGGCGACGGGAGCGGAGGCGATGGAGCAGGTGCGCTCGTTCCGCCCCAACCTCGTGATGCTCGACGTCATGCTGCCCGACTTCAATGGCACCGAGGTGTGCCGTCGCCTGCGCAACCGCGGGGAGCAGATGCCGATCGTCTTCCTCACCGCCCGCGACGCCACCCAGGACAAGGTCGAAGGCCTCAGCATGGGCGACGACTACGTCACCAAGCCCTTCAGCGTGGAGGAAGTGATGGCGCGCGTCGGAGCCATCCTGCGTCGGGCCGGCGAGATGGCGGCCTCCGACGCCGCCATCCTTCGCTTCGCCGACCTCGTGATGAACGTCGACACCCACGAGGTGTGGCGCGACGAGGATCCGATAGACCTCACTGCCACAGAGTTCAACCTCTTGCGGTACCTGCTCGAGAACGCGCGCCGGGTGATCTCAAAGTCCGAGCTGCTCGACAACGTGTGGGGATTCGAGTTCCGCGGTGACCCCAACATCGTCGAGACCTACATCAGTTACGTCCGCAAGAAGATCGACGACCGGGAGCCCGCGTTGATCCACACGATCCGCCGCGTCGGCTACACCCTTCGCCTGCCTCGAGAAGGATGAGCCTCCAGAAGCGGCTCGTCGCCATCATGGCGCTGTTGTTGGTGATCGGCCTCGTCATCGCCGACTTCGTGACCTACGCCTCGGTGCGCTCCTTCCTCTTCGGCCGGACAGACTCGACATTGGCCCAGGACGAGGCGCTGGCGTTCAACTACATGAACTTCGCGGCGGAGCGGAAGCTGCCGCTGAGCGAGACGAGCTTGTCCCGGCGGGTCTCGACGGACGTCTACGTGGTCGTTCTCGACCGCTCGGGCAACGTGATCCTGCGCCGGCCGTCGGGGTCTCCGAGGAAGCCGGACCCCGCACCGGTCCTGACCAAGGACATCCCCGTCCAGCAGGTGCCCGACGTCTACCGCCTCCGCCAGGGCGTGCGCGCCGGGCGCTACGCCGGCACGTTCCGGCCCGACCCGGACGCCGTCGTGCTCGGCGCCGAGGGGGACCCCGACGGGGAGTACCGCACGATCGCTGTGACCGTCCCCCAAGGGGTGCTCGTCACCTCGCTGTCTTTGAACCCCACGAACGACACGCTCAGCTCGCTGCGCAACGTCGAGATCCTCGCCAGCCTGGCGGTGCTCGTGGCAATGGGCGGTCTGGCGTTGGTGGTGGTGCGGCGCGGGCTGCGCCCGCTGCGCCAGATGGCCGGGACGGCCGACGCCATCGCCTCGGGCGATCTGACCCGGCGCGTGCCCGAGGAGAACCCGGCGACCGAGGTGGGTCGGCTGGGCTCGGCGCTCAACAAGATGCTGGGCCAGATCGAGGGCGCGTTCGCCGAGAAGGCCGCCTCAGAGGACCGGCTGCGCCAGTTCGTGGCCGACGCGTCGCACGAGCTGCGGACGCCCCTGACCTCCATCCGCGGCTACGCCGAGCTGTTGCGCCGGGGCGGCTTCGCCGACGAGGCGGGGCGGCGCAAGGCGCTGAACCGCATAGAGGAGGAGGCCACCCGCATGGGTGGCCTGGTCGAGGACCTGTTGCTCTTGGCCGAGCTCGACCGCGGGCGCCCGTTGCGCGCCGAGCCGGTCGACCTGCAGCGCATCTGCGTCGACGCCGTGGGCGACACGAACGCGGTGCCCCACGACCATGACGTGGTTCTGGTGCCGGGCACCGCAGTGGTCGTGATCGGTGACGCCGAGCGCCTGGCCCAGGTGGCGCACAACCTCGTCGGCAACGCGTTGGCTCATACCCCGGCGGGCACGACGGTGCAGGTCTCGACGGGCGTGGTGGGGCGGATGGGCTTCATCGAGGTGGCCGACGACGGGCCGGGGATCCCGCCCGGTGAGGAGCGACGCGTCTTCGACCGCTTCTACCAGAGCGACCGCTCGCGCTCGGGCGCCGGGGCCGGTCTCGGGCTGGCGATCGTGCGAGCCATCGCCGAGGCGCTCGGCGGGTCCGCCCAGGTGGTGGCGGTGGGTGCGAGCCGTGTGGGGACCCGAGGCGAGATCGGAAACAGCGCTGCGACGGGGGCGACGCTGCGCGTCACGATCCCGCTGGACGTGTCTCAGATGGGGGCGAGCAGCGCCGCGTCGCCGGTGCCGCCGGCGCCTGCACCGCCGCCTGCGCCGTCACCGCAGTTCCACTGAGGCCCCCGGCAGCACCGTGTCCAGGACGGTGGCGAGCTTCACGTTCGTCTCCGCCGCCTCGGCGTCGGGGTCGGACCCGGACACGATGCCGGAGCCGGCACGCACCGTGAGGCCCTGGCCCTCCGAGGCGTTGCCCCTGTCGTGGAGCAGGGCGCTGCGGATGCCGATCATCCACTCGCCGTCACCGGTTGCGTCGGTCCACCCGATCGGGCCGGCCCAGTAACCCCGATCGTCGGGCTCGCCCTCGGCGATGGCCGCTAGTGCTTCGTCACGCGGCGTCCCCCCGACGGCGGGGGTGGGGTGGAGGCGCTCGAGCAGTTCGAGCACGGGCACGGGCCGAGCCAACCGGCCCACGATCCGGGTGCCCAGGTGCGCCACCGAGCGGAACGCGACGAGCGAGGGCTCGGCAGGCACCGTGAGTTGTTCGCAGTACGGGCGGAGGATGGCGGCGATGTCGTCCACCACGTAACGGTGCTCGGCGTGCTCCTTGTCGGATCCGGCCAGTCGTCCCTGCGCGTCGGCGTCGGCGCGAGCGGTGGTCCCCCGCGACACCGTCCCGGCCAGCGGGTGGCAGGTCACGCGCTGGCCGTGGCGTGCCACGAGCAACTCGGGCGAGGCGCCGAAGAACGTCCCGGCTACCACCGGCATGGCGAACACGGTGCACTGAGGCTCGCCGGTGCGCAGGGCGCGGAGCACCGTGGACAGGGCGAGCTCGCCTTTGAGCTCGACGTGCACCGAGCGGGACAGGACCACCTTGCGCAACCGCTCCCCGGGATGACGCATGTCGGCAACGACGCGGGCGACGAGGTCGCCGTAGCCGGCGCTGTCGAGCACGGTCGTGACGCCGGCGACGCCCACTGGGCGCGGATCCGTGGCCTCGGGACCGGTGCCGTACTGCCAGAGCACGGCGTCGAACAGCTCGTCGGTGCCGGGGAGGTCCTCGTCATGGGGACCGACGACGGTCGCCCACCGCTGCGTGTCCCCCTCGGCGTCGCGCTCGATCCCCATGACGAAGCGAGGGACGACCAGATACCCGGCCATCGCCCCGAGAAAGGGGAGTGCGCCGAGCGCCACCACCCCTGTGCCGGGGCGGCGCACCGCGTCGTCGCACGGGATCGCCGCGAGCACCTTCGCCGCGTCCCCCGCTTCGACCAGGCGGGCCGTGCCCCAGCCGACCAGCGTGAGGCCGGGACGGTCGTAGAGCACGGTCGGGCTCGCTTCGAACTGCAGCGCGTCCGGCCCGTAGTCGAGGGGCACGGTCCGGGCGTGGAGCCCGCCAGCCTCGGGCGTCACGTCGAGCGAGCGGTCACGGGTCGGGTAGCCCGGCGCGCGTGGCGACCACGAGCTGGCTCAGCCCGCCCGCGAGCGGACGAACCCCGACGGCGGAGAACCCAGCGTCGAGCAGCATGCGGCGCAGGACCGGCGTCGGGGGCAGGTAGGCCACCGACTCAGGCAGGTAGCGATAGGCCTCGCGGTCGGAGAGGACACCGCCGAGGACGGGCACCGCCCTGGTGAACCACAGGTCGAAGCCGACCCGCCAAAGGGGCGACCTCGGTTCGTCGACCTCGAGCACGGCGAGGCGCCCGCCCGCACGCAGGACGCGGGAGCACTCGGCCAGGGTGGCGTCCAGTTCGGTGAAGTTGCGCAGCGCGTATCCGCACACCAGCCCGTCGAACGACGCAGCCGCGAAAGGCAGCCGCCGGCCGTCCGCCTCGACGAGCGGGGTGGCGGCACCGTTGGCGGCGAGCATGCCGGCGCTCAGGTCGGCCCCGACGACGCGGTATTTAAAGCGCACGGCGACGCGAGACAGGTCACCGGTGCCGCAGGCCAGGTCGAGGATGCGCGCACCCTCGGGGAGGGCCAGCGCGGCGACGGTGTTGCGCCGCCAGCGCTGGTCGAGACCGAACGTCATGACCCGGTTCATCAAGTCGTAGCGCGGGGCGATCGTGTCGAACATGGCGCGCACCTTCACCGTCTTCTCCTCGCCGGTGGGCAGACGGGAGCGAGTCGGCGTTGGTGTCGTGGTTGGCATGCGCAACGACTTTCGACTTGGCGTCAGCGGTAGTAGCGATAGACGACCTGGGCCACGCAGGCGGGCTTCGGCGCGTCCTTGACCTCCATGACGAGGTCGTAGGTCACCTGGACGCCCCCTTCGACGTCGTCGACGCCGGCCACCGTGACCCCCATGCGCAGATCGGCGCCGACCGGCACGGGGGAGGGGAAGCGGACCTTGTTGCAGCCATAGTTGACGCCGAATTTCATGTTGTCGACCCGGATGATCTTGTTCAGGAGGACCGGCGCGAGCGACAGCGTCAGATAGCCGTGGGCGATCGGCCCGCCGAAGGGGCCGTCCTTTGCGCGACCGGGGTCGACATGGATCCACTGGTGGTCGTCGGTCGCTTCGGCGAAGAGGTTCACCCGTTCTTGGGTGATCGTCTGCCACTCGGAGTGGCCGAGCTCCTTACCGACGAGCTCGTGGAAGGCGTCGACGCCTTCGACGACGGTGGTCATGATCTGCTCCTCGCTGCTCTCTTTGGGTTCCGGACGGGCACGCTACCCGCGGCGGGGTGGCTCACTACGCTGACGCTGTGACGATCTCCCACGAGCACGATCACATCCCGCCGCACCACCACCGAGACATCACCAGTGGGGGGGCGAGGGCGGCCGTGTTCGGCGTGAGCGACGGCCTCGTGACCAACGTCTCGCTGGTGCTCGGGATGGCCGGGGCGAACCCCGGCGGCTCGATCGTCCGGCTCGCCGGAGTCGCCGGCCTGATCGCCGGATCGTTCTCGATGGGAGCAGGGGAATACCTCTCCATGACGGCCCAACGCGAGCTCATGGAGCGAGAGCTCGAGGTCGAGCGACGGGCCTTGGAGCGCCACCCGAAGGGCGAGACGGCGGAGCTCCGCGGGATGTACGAGGCCCGGGGTATCGACCCGACGGTCGCCAACGAGATGGCGAACGAGGTCATGCAGGACCCCGACCTTGCCCTCGAGACCCATGCGCGCGAGGAGCTGGGCATCTCGGCCCAGACGCTGGGGTCGCCCTGGCAGGCGGCGGCCGCGTCCTTCTTCACGTTCGCCCTCGGTGCGTTCGTCCCCCTGCTGCCCTGGCTGGTCGGCTCCGGGACGGGCGCACTGTTGGCGTCGGTGGTGCTCGGTGGCCTGGGCGCGCTCATCGTCGGAGCCGTCTTGGCGCGGTTCACCGAGCGCTCCGTCCTCTTCTCGGCGGTGCGCCAGCTCGCGGTGACGGCCGTCGCGGCCGCCGTCACGTACGGGGTAGGTCGCGCCATCGGCACGGGTTTGGGCTGACCCGGACCGGCGACGAGCCGGCTCGTTCAGCCGGGATCGCGCCGGTACGAGCGGTCGACGTGGTGCAGGTGGAAGCCGAGCGACTGATAGAGCGCCATCGCAGCCTCGTTGGAGGCGTCGGTGTAGAGCATGCCGATCCTCACGCCCCGCTTCGCCAGTGACTGGAGTCCAGCGACGGTGAGCGAGCGGCCCCAGCCCTGACCGTGATGACGTGGGTCGACGGAGATGACGTAGATCTCACCGAGCACCGGGACGTGGTCGTGATGGATCTTGGTCCAGCACGACCCGATGAGGCCCTTCCCGTCGGGGTCGTCGGCCACCAGGAAACCCTCGAGGTCCACCCACCCCGCGGCCATGCGCTCGCGTAGCTGGTCGACCGTCCAGTCGCCCTGTTCGGGATGGCCCTCGAACGCCCGGTTGTTGGTCTCGACCCACGCCTCCTCGTCGTGCCCGGGCACGAAAGGCCGGGTCGCGAGCGGGCGCGTCGCCGAAACGACGTCTGGTGGCAGCGGCAGGGTCACGCGCAACTGCAGGAGGTCGCGCTCGGGCTCGAAGCCGTGGGCCCGGGCCCGCTCGTCGTCTGCCGGCCCGACGTGGAATGCCCAGAGATGAAGCTCGGCGCCGGGCGGAGCGTCGGCGGCGGCGCGCTCGAGCAGCATGGTGGCGACGTCGGGGCCCGGGTGTCCAGCGGCGACAGCGGGGTCGACCACGAGGTGCAGCACGCTTGACCCGTCGCGAGCAGGGAAGAGAAATGCGCCACCGACGAGCGCGTGGCGGGTTCGGGCGAGCACGACACGACCATCGCCGGCGGCCGAATCCGCGTGAACGGTATTGGGGTGGCTCAAGGCTCGCATCTGCGGCTCCGGGAGAGGAGGTTCCTCGGACACAGCGGCAACCCGGGCCACGAGGTCGGTCAGCTCGGCACGCTCCGAAGTGGTCAGCGCGCGCAGGTCCAGCGCGGCCAGCTCGAGCAGATCCATGGGGCCAAGGTAACCCGGTACGTTGAGTTCGTGGCGCTTCCCAGGAGCCCAAAGGGACGGACCGTGCTGACCGTGGAGCGGCTGGCCGAGCTCTACCCCGGGACCGCCAAGGAGCTGTGCACGCTCGATCACCGCAACCCGTTCGAGTTGCTGGCCGCCACGATCTTGGCGGCGCAGAGCACGGACGCCCGGGTGAACATGGTCACGCCGGTGCTGTTCGCCAAGTATCCCGACCCGGCGTCACTGGCTGGCGCGAACCCCGAGGACGTCGAGGAGATCGTCAAATCGACGGGCTTCTTCCGCGCAAAGACGAAGAGCTTGATCGGCATGGCATCGGCCCTGGTGGAGCGCTTCGGGGGCGAGGTACCACCCGCACTCGAGGACCTGGTGACTCTTCCTGGTGTCGGCCGCAAGACGGGCAATGTGGTGCGCAGCGTCGACTTCGGGCTGCCCGGGCTGCCGGTCGACACCCACGTGTTGCGCGTGAGCCAGCGCCTCGAGCTGACAGCTCGTCTGGCCCCCCCGGAGCAGCGCGACGCCGACAAGGTCGAGCTCGAGCTGAACTCCTTCATCCCGCCGGCCGAACGCGGGACGTTCAGCCTGCGCATGATCCTTCACGGGCGGGAGACCTGCGTGGCCAGGAAGCCGCGATGCGATGTGTGCCTCTTGGCTGATTTCTGTCCTTTCGCGCACAAATCGGCACGAGCCGGGTAATTTGGCCCGTTTTTCAGGTGATTCGCGTGTTCCGTAGTTAAAACTCCGTTTCCGGCGCGATACCATTGAATCTTGGAACCGGTTCCCGCCACCTGGTTCCAAATAGAGCCTCGGCTGGGATCCGCCTCCTGGCCGGCTCGCCCAATGCCGGCCTTCGGGCCGGCATTGGTGTTTCCGCGCCGAGTCGGGAGCGGATGGCAAGGAAAGTCCTGGTCGACGGCCTGTGCAGTGCTGTCGGGGCGCCGGTACTACTTGAGGTGTTACCCTCGCTCCCATGGTGACCAAGCGTTCGGTCTCCCTGGACGACGAGGTAGCCGCCTCAGTCGAAGAGGCGGCCAAACAGGACGGCGTCTCCTTCAGCGCTTGGCTTTCGACGGCGGCTGAGAAGCAGCTTCGGGTCCGTCAGGGCCTTCGCGGCGTCGCCGCCTGGGAGGGCGAGACCGGTTCCCTCAGCGCTGAAGAGCTCGCTGCAGGTGAGGCCTTGCTGGCCCGGCTCCGTTCCGGAGTCTCTGGCGTGGCGTCCCGCGTCCGCCGCCGGTGAGTGCGACCCGCCGCGAAAGCCTTGCCTACGGTTTGGGTGCGCTCCACGCGGCGGCGAGGGGCGACCGCATGATGTGGGCACTGCACCGGGCCGCGCTCTCCAACGGAATCGTACCCGTGATCCCGGCGGTCACGGTGGCCGAGGGTTACCGCACCGAGGCGCGCAGCGACCGCATCGGCGAGTTGCTGGCAGGCACGGAGGTGGAACCCTTCACGGACGAGGCGGCACGTCGCTCCGGCGAGATCGCCGCCCGCTGTGACACCTCCGACCTGAGCACCATCGCCGTCATCGAATTGGCGGAGCGGCGGAACTGCGCCGTGGTGTCCCAGCGGCAGGCGGTGCTGCGGAGCGCCTCGGCGCTGCTCGGGCACGACTTGGTGCTTTACGCGGTTTGAGCGAACCGAGGAATCTGACAAAACCACGTGAGGGAACGGTCGCGGGCGGTGGCCGCGCTGTCGCGCAAGAGATTCGAAGTCGGGCCTTCCTCGACTGAACCGGCGTGCTCTTTGGACCGGCTTGCTCCGGCTTGCTCCGGCGTGCTCTTCCGGGGTTGTATGCGTCACTCGGCCGCCATCGCGCGCGGGTGTATACGGCCCCCCTCGACGGCGGTTCTTTGCCAAATACACTCGGGCCGAAGGGCGGCGCGTCGGGTCCGTGGCCTATACACCGACGCCCGAAACACGGGTCTCTTCGCGCATACGGCCCGCGCAAAAGCGCCGCACCCCCTCAAGAGGCCGCGACGACCCCGGCTCAGACTCGTGGGATCCCCGGCTTGTTCGCCCAAGATTGCGCTTGCGGCTCTCGCCGACCGTGTGGGGTGGGGGACTCAGCCCCGGCCTGAGCCGGCAGCCGAACCCGAGCCCTTGCCCTGAGAGAACCGCCGCAGCCGGCGCAACGCACCGCCGAGCGATCGTTCGACTGCGATCAGCTCATGTGCCATGTCCTCATCTCCGCGGGCGAGAGCGCCCTCGGCCATGGCGGTCACCCGTTCGTGGAGCTCGGCGAGCGTGGAGGAGAGAGACGAGATCTCGGCAGCGGTCGACATCCCTCGATGATGGCCCAGCCGCGACCACTCCGGCCGACCGCGGCGCACATTCGTAGGACCAGGGGCGTCGTGGCACCCCGGTAGCCTTGGGGCCTCATGCCCCTTCGTGTGCTGGATCTCCGCGGTACCCCGCCGCCCTACGACGCAGTCCTGCCGCGTCCGGGGGCGCCGGGGGCCGACGTCCACGACGCGGTGGCGCGGATCCTGGCCGACGTGCGAGCCGAAGGCGACGCCGCGGTCGTCCGGAACACCGCGGTCTTCGACAAGGTCGATATCTCGGACGGGATCCGGGTGGCGCCCGAAGAGGTCAAGGAGGCGGCCGGCCGCGTCGACCCGGCCCTGCGGGGCGCTCTCGAGACGGCGTTCGAGCACATCGTCGCCTACCACGCCGACGAGGGGACGCCTCCGGGCGACCACGTCGGCGACGGCATCACGGTAAGCCACCTGACCCGGGCCGTCGATCGGGCCGGCCTCTATGCCCCCGGTGGCCGCGCTCGTTACCCGTCCACCGTGCTCATGTGCGCCGGACCGGCCCGCGTCGCCGGCGTCGGCTCCATTGCGCTGTGCGTCCCCCCGGCCGCTGACGGCCGGATCGACGACGCGACGCTGTGCGCGGCCGCGGTGAGCGGCGTCGACGAGGTCTACCGCGTCGGGGGTGCCCAGGCGATCGGCGCGCTGGCCTACGGCACCGAGAGCGTGCCCGCGGTCGACGTGATCGCGGGTCCCGGGAACGCATATGTGGCCGAGGCGAAGCGACAGGTGTCGGGCGTCGCGGGCATCGCCTCTGCCTTCGCCGGCCCGTCGGAGATCGTCATCGTGGCGGGGCCCGACGCCCCGCCGGCGTTCGCCGCCATCGACCTGGTGGTGCAGGCCGAGCACGGTCCCGACGGGCTCGCCTGGCTCGTCACATGGAGCACGTCGCTGTTGGAGGCGGTGGTCGAGGAGGTCGACCGGATCGTGACCTCCTCGCCGCGGCGTGCCGACCTCGAAGCGACGCTGGCGAGCGCCGGGATCGCGTGCCTCGTCGACGGCCCGTCCGAAGCCGTGGCGGTGGCGAACACAGTGGCGCCCGAGCACCTACAGCTCATGTTGGCCGAGGAAGACGCCCTCGCCCTGCTCGATGAGGTGCAGAACGCCGGCGCCGTCTTCATCGGCGACTGGTCACCGGCCAGCATGGGCGACTACATCGCCGGACCGAACCACGTGCTGCCGACGAACCGGACCGCCCGCTTCGCCTCGGCGCTGCGCGCCGACGACTTCCGCAAGCACCTGCATGCGGTCCGGGTGACCCCGGACGCGTTGCGGTCTCTCGGCCCCAAGGTCGTGACCTTGGCCGAGACCGAGGGACTCCCGGCGCACGCGGACTCGGTTCGGCGTCGGCTCGCCGCGCTCGACGAGGGGCAGGCTTCGTGAGCGGCGTGCCGCCCGTCCGACCCGACCTCGAGCTGGCCGACGGCTACCACTCACCCCAGGTGGAGGCCGAGGTCCGGCTGAACACGAACGAGTCGCCGTTCGCACCGCCCGACGAGTGGCGCCAGGAGCTCCTCGATGCGCTCTTGGAGGTGTCGTTCCATCGTTATCCCGATCGCCCCGCCATCGAGCTGCGTCAAGCGGTGGCACACCTGCACGGTGTGGCACCCGACGAAGTGTTCTGTGCCAACGGGTCGAACGAGGTGCTCCAGTGCCTGCTGCTCGCCTTCGGCGGCCCGGGACGGCGCGCCCTGCTCTTCGAGCCGACCTATGCGTTGCACTCGCACATCGCACGCATCACGGGGACCGAGGTCGTCGAGGGTGGGCGCGACGACGACTTCCGGATCGACCCGCAGGAGGCCGAGCACCTGCTCGGAGCGCGGCAGCCTGACATCACGTTCTTGTGCTCGCCCAACAACCCCACCGGGCGGGCGGAACCGCAGGACACGGTCGAGCGGGTGGCGTGTGCGGCTCCGGGCCTCGTCATCGTCGATGAGGCCTACGGGCAGTTCTCGCCTTCGAGCGCGCTCGATCTGCGCGGGCCCGGGCAGCCCGGCCTCGTCGTCACGCGCACGTTCTCCAAGACCTGGGCGCTGGCCGGGGCCCGCCTCGGCTACCTGGTGGCCGGCCCGGCCGTGGTCGAGGCCTGCGAGGCCGTGGTCCTGCCCTACCACCTCTCGGTCCAGACGCAGATCGCCGGCCTCCTCGCCCTGCGCCACGTGCCCGAGATGGAGGCGCGCGTGGCACGCATCACCGAGGAGCGCGGCCGGGTCGCAGCCGCGCTCAACGATCTGCCGGTGGACAGCTGGCCCTCCGAGGCCAACTTCGTCCTGTTCCGCCCGCGCGATCGCGACGCCGACGACGTGTGGCGGTCGCTGCTCGACCACTCCGTGCTGATCCGCAACTGCGCCAGCTGGGAGGGTCTCAAGGGGTGCCTGCGGGTCACCATTGGGACCCCCGAGGAGAACGACCGGTTCCTGCACGCGTTGAAGGAGACCTTGTGACGACCGCACCCCGCAGCGCCCATCGCGGCCGCGCCACGAAGGAGACGAAGATCGACGTGGTACTCGACGTCGATGGCACCGGTCGGAGCGAGGTCTCGACGGGGCTGCCGTTCTTCGATCACATGGTCGAGCAGCTGGGGAAGCACGCGTCCTTCGACTTGACCGTGTACGCACAGGGTGACCTCCACATCGACGCCCACCACACGGTCGAGGACGTCGGCATCGTGCTCGGCGGCTGCCTGGCGGAGGCCCTCGGGGACAAGGCGGGTATCCGGCGCTTCGCGTCCATGCTCCTGCCGCTCGATGAGGCCCTGATCGAGGTCGCTCTCGACCTCTCGGGGCGCCCGTACCTGGCCTACGCGCTCGACTTTGCCCCCGACACGCCGGGCCTGGGTTCGCCTCCGTTCGACCCGCAGCTGGCCGAGGAGTTCTGGCGCGCCTTCGCCACGGCGGCCGGCGTGACGCTGCACATCCGGCGGCTCGAGGGTAAGAACACGCACCACATGCTCGAGGCGAGCTTCAAAGGCGTGGCGCGCTGCCTGCGCGACGCCGTGCGCATCGAGGGGGGTGGGATCCCCTCCACCAAGGGCAGTCTGTGACCGCTTCTCCGCGCGTCGCCGTCCTCGACTACGGCATCGGGAATCTGCGGTCGGCAGAGAAGGCGCTCCAGCACATCGGCGCCGCAGCCCGCCTCGTCACCGACCCCGACGAGGTCGAGCGCGGCGGACGCGGTCGTGCTCCCCGGGGTTGGCGCGTTCGGCGCCTGTGCGCGGGCCTTGCGCGAAAGCGGGTTGGAGGAGGCTGCCCGCCAGGCGCTCGACTCCGGCGTCCCGTTCTTCGGCGTGTGCGTCGGGTTCCAGCTGCTCTACGAGGGGTCGGTGGAGAGCCCCGGGGCCGAAGGGCTCGGCGTTTTCGCCGGCAAGGTGGGACCGCTCCCCGTCGGCGTGAAGCATCCGCAGATGCAGTGGAACCAGTTGGCCGCACGAGGTCCCGAGGCGCCCGCCCCCCTGCGCGGCCTCGGCGAGCGGCCCTGGGTGTACTTCGTGCACTCCTTCGCCCCTCCGGTCGGCGACGAGACGGTCGCCGTGTGCGACTACGGAGGTCCGGTCGCGGCGCTCGCCACCCGGAACCGTCTCTGGGGCGCCCAATTCCACCCCGAGAAGTCAGGGAGGACCGGGCTCGCGCTCCTGGCCAACTTCGTCGGCCTCGCCGCCGCGTGATGGAGCTGCTGCCCGCGATCGACCTCCGGCACGGTGCGGCCGTCCGCCTGACCCAGGGCGACTTCGCGCGCGAGCGGAACTACGGCGACCCCGCGGCGTTGGCGGCCCGGTACATCGCGGGCGGCGCCAGGTGGATCCACGTCGTCGACCTCGACGCCGCGCGGACCGGCATCCCGCACGAGCGCGCCGCGCTGGCGCTGATCGTCGGGCTCGCCCGGGAGGCGGGCGTCCAGGTCCAGGCCGGGGGCGGCATCCGCACCGACGAGGCCGCCGAGGAGCTGCTCGAATCCGTCGGGGTGGCGCGGGTCGTGCTGGGCACGGGCGCGCTCGAGGATCCCGGATTGGCCGGTCGCTGCGCGCGCCGGTGGCCGCGGCGCGTCGCCGTCGGCCTCGACTACCGCGTCGGCGCGGACGGCGTCGCGGAGGCCCAGGCACAGGGCTGGCTGGCCGGCTCCGGCCACGACGTGGCGGAGCTGCTCGAACTGTGGCAGCACGAGCCGATCGGTGCCGTGGTGGCGACGGCGGTGGCGCGCGACGGGATGCTGGCCGGGCCCGACGTCGTCGGGCTGACCCGGCTGTTGTCCGCGACGGCGCTGCCCGTCGTGGCTTCCGGGGGTGTCTCGGCCGTCGACGACCTCGCCGTCCTGGCCCGGCTCGAGGAGGCCGGGCGGCGGCTGACCGGGGCGGTGGTGGGCAAGGCCTTGGTCGAGGGTCGCTTCAGCGTGGAGGAGGGTCTCGCCGCGTGCGCAGCGTCCGTCTGATCCCCTGCCTCGACGTCACCGACGGGCGCGTCGTCAAGGGAGTGCGTTTCGTCGACCTCACCGACGAGGGCGATCCGGTCGAGCTGGCGGCCCGCTACGACGCGGAGGGCGCCGACGAGGTTACGTTCCTCGACATCACGGCCTCGTCAGACGGGCGCGACACCATGGTCTCGGTGGTGGCACGCACGGCGGAACAGGTCTTCATCCCGCTCACGGTCGGTGGCGGCGTCCGCGCGGCCGACGACGCACGCCGCCTCCTGCGGGCCGGTGCCGACAAGGTCGCGGTGAACACCGCCGCGGTCGAGCGCCCGGAGTTGGTGCGCGACATCGCTGACGAGTTCGGCGGCCAGTGCGCGGTGGTCGCGATCGACGCGCGGGCGCGGGCCGACGGGTCCGGCTGGGAGGTCTACACCCACGGCGGCCGGACGCCGACCGGTCGCGACGCAGTCGAATGGGCGGCCTCCTGTGCGGAATTCGGGGCGGGCGAGATCCTGCTCACCTCGATGGACCGGGACGGCACGAAGGACGGCTTCGACCTGGCCCTGACGCGGGAGGTCGTCGATGCCGTCGACATCCCGGTCGTCGCCTCGGGCGGCGTCGGCCGGCTGCAGGACCTGGTGGACGGCGCGCTCGACGGTGGCGCCGACGCGGTGCTGGCGGCATCGATCTTCCACCGCCGTGAGTTCACCGTGGCCGAGGCCAAGGCCTACATGGCGGCGCACGGGGTGACCGTCCGCCCCCTCTGAACTGGAACGGCGTTCTCGTGCGGTACCGTGCCTGGGTGCCCACGTCGACGACCAAAAACGGAACGAACCAGGCCAAGGGGGCCAAGACCGACACCGCGGAGAAAGCCGAGAAGCCTGAGAAGGCCGAGAAACCCGAGAAGCCGACGAGGCCTGTGAAGCCGGCGGACGACAAGCAGCCGATCACCGTCCTGTTCGACCGCGTCATGGTGCAGATCTCCCAGACCGACGGCGAGCGGCGTTCCCGGGCCGGCATCCTGATCCCGGCGACGGCGCAGATCAGCCGGCGCTTGACCTGGGCCGAAGCGGTGGCGGTAGGACCCCACGTCCGCACCGTCAAGGTGGGCGACACCGTCCTCTTCAACCCTGAGGATCGTTTCGAGGTCGAGGTGCACGGCGAGGAGTACGTGATCTTGCGCGAGCGCGACATCCACGCGATCGCGTCGCCGCGCAACGACAGCGGAACGGGCCTCTACCTGTGAGCGCCGTCGGCTCCTCCGCCGCACCCGAGGGGATCGCGCTCACGGTCGACGACGACCTGGTGGCGGTGGTCGATTTCGCGAAGGACGCCGACGGCCTGGTGCCGGCGATCGTCCAGGACGCGACAGACGGCACGGTCTTGACGCTGGCCTACATGGACGCGGAGGCGTTGCGCCGGACCCTGGCCACGGGGCGGTCGTGGTTCTACAGCCGCAGCCGCCAGGAGTACTGGCAGAAGGGGGAGACGTCCGGCGACCGGCAGTACGTGCGCGAGGTCCGCGTCGACTGTGACGGCGACGCGCTGGTGGTCCTGGTCGACCAGCACGGGCGCGGTGCGTGCCACACCGGCGAGCGGTCGTGCTTCCACCGGACCCTCGGGAGCGGCCCGGGGGTGCCCTCGACGTGATGCCCACGGCCGGCGTGGACCCGAGGGGCGCGCTCGACTTCCGGCCCGACCCGGCCGAGTTTGCCGCACTGGCCAAGGAGCATGCGATCGTCCCCGTGTGGTGCGAGGTCGTCGCCGACACGCTCACTCCTGTCGCGTGCTTCTCCAACGTCGTCGGTGACGGAGAGGGCTTTCTCCTCGAGTCGGTCGAGGGCGGGGAACGGTGGGGGCGCTATTCGTTCGTCGGGCGTCGCCCTCTGGCGACGCTGACGGCGCGGGGCCGCGACGTCGCCGTCACGGGCCGCCTCGGGCTGGCGCCTTCGTGCGACGGCATCTTGGCGGCGGTCGAGCATCTGGTGAACCGCTTCCAGTCACCGACGCTGGCCGGACTGCCACCGCTGCACGGCGGCCTGGTGGGGTATCTCGGCTACGACGTCGTACGCGAGGTCGAACGCCTGCCCGACGTGCCTGCCGACGACCTCGGGCAGCCCGACGCCGCGCTGGTGGTGATCGGGCAATTCTCCGCGTTCGACCACTGGCGCCAGCGCATCGTCCTGATCGACAACGTCGTCGTTCCCGAGGCGCCCGACGGTGTCGTCGACACCGAAGCGGTGACACGCTCGTACGACGCCGCCTGTGCGCGGCTGCGTGGCCTGGCCGTCGACTGCTCGAGCCCGAGTGCGAACTCTGGCGAGATGGTCGCCGCGCCGCGGCCCGGACTCGAGAAGGCGCAGGCCGACCGGACCATGTCGTCGGACGAGTACAAGGCGTCGATCGGTGCCGCGAAGGAGTACATCCGGGCGGGGGACATCTTCCAGGTCGTGCTCTCGCAGCGGTACGACCTGACGCTCGAGGCGGATCCCTTCGACGTGTACCGCGCCCTGCGGCTCCTCAATCCCAGCCCGTACCTCTATTTCCTGCGCTTTCCAGAGGTCACCGTCGTGGGCGCGTCCCCGGAGCCGATGGTGCGACTGCGCGACGGGGTCGTGATCTCGCGCCCGATCGCGGGGTCACGCCCCCGGGGCGAGAACGAGCAGCACGACCGCCTGCTCGAGAGCGAGCTGGCAGAGGACCCAAAGGAGCTGGCCGAGCACATCATGCTGGTGGACCTCGCCCGAAACGACGTGGGACGCGTCGTGCGGTTCGGCACCGAGACGGTGGACGAGCTGATGACCATCGAGCGATACAGCCACATCATGCACATCACCTCCCAGGTGTCCGGCGAGCTGTCCGAGGGCAAGGGGCCGATCGACGTGCTGCGGGCCACGCTTCCCGCCGGGACGCTCTCGGGCGCACCCAAGGTGCGGGCGATGCAGATCATCGACGAGCTCGAACCGACCAAGCGTGGCATCTACGGCGGTGTGGTCGGCTACATCGACTTCTCGGGCAACCTGGACACCGCGATCGTGATCCGCACCATGGTGGTGAGGCCCGATGGTCGCGCCAGCGTCCAAGCAGGCGCGGGGATCGTGGCCGACAGCGACCCCCAGAGCGAGGACGAGGAGTGTGCAGCCAAGGCGGGCGCGTTGCTCGTGGCGGTGACAGCGGCGCGGCGTATGGCCGTCGACCGTCGGGCGATCCGGCCGTGACGGTCACGAGCATCGAGGAAGAGACGCAGGCGCTGCGGTTCGGCGCGGGTGCCTTTCGTGCTTCTCGTGACGTCCTGGCAGTCCGGGGTCCCGACGCCGAGGCCTACCTGCAGGGCCAGCTGAGCCAGGACGTCGCCGCGCTCGTGGTCGGCGAGTCCACGGACGCGTTGCTGCTCGAGCCGGACGGCAAACTCACCGCGTTGCTTCGCATCACCCGCACCGACGGACAGGGATTCGTGCTCGATCTCGACGCCGGCTTCGGTGATGCGGTGGCCGCGCGACTCCGCCGCTTCCTGCTGCGTTCCAAGGTGGAGATGGCACGCTTGGAGTGGCGCTGCCTGTGCCTCCGTGGCCGGGCCGTGCCCGAGGTGGCGGCCGGACTGCTGACCGTCCTCGCCGAGCGGGGCGTGCTCGCGTTGCCTTTCGAGTGGAACGGGTGGAGCGGGGTGGACCTGCTCGGGCCCGAGGACGTCGTCCTGGGAGCGGACGCGGTGGACCTTCCGGCCGGTGTGGTCGCCTGCGGCGCCGCGGCCGTCGAGGCGTGCCGGATCGTTTCGGGGATCCCCGCCATGGGCGCCGAGTTGACCAACAAGACCATCGCGGCCGAGGCCGGCCTCGTGGAGCGGACCGTCAACTTCACCAAGGGCTGTTACACGGGGCAGGAGCTGGTGGCACGAATCGACGCCCGGGGCTCCAACGTGCCCCGGCGACTGATCGGGGTGGTGGCCCCGAGCGGAAGCCTCGAGGAGCAGGCGTTGGCGCCGGGCATGACGCTGCACGCCGGCGAACCGCCCGAGGGTGACGCATCGGGGGACAAAGTGGTCGGGACGGTGACCTCGGCGGCGTGGAGCAGCGAGATGGGTGGATGGGTCGGACTCGGGTACCTGCACCGCAGCGTCGGGGTGCCCGGACCCATTCGGGTGCGCTCGGGTGACGGTACCGGCGGATCGCGCTCGGCGCGGGTGTCGTCGTTGCCCATCGACCGGAGCGAGGGTGGCGGCAGCGCCACCGCCTGAGGACGCCGTGCCGGCGTCACGATCGTCCGCAGCGCATCGATGGCGCGTGGCGGCTCTGGCGGCCGCAGTGGCGTACGCCATCGGAGCCGCGACCACGACGCCGTTCACGTCGGCCGCCGACGCGGTGACCGCGGTGCCAATCGTCGGGCTGGCCGTGCTCGTCGTGGTGCGCTGGCCCGCCCGCCCGCAGCCCCTGGGCCTCGATGCGTCCGAACGGGTGCATCATCCCTACCGACCGTGGGGGGTGCTCGCCGGAGCGGTGGTGGCGTGGGAGCTCGTCGCGTACCTCGCGAGGGGGAGCAGAGGTGCCCACCCGACGCTCAGCTCCATGGCGGACGCGGTGGACCGTCACTACCTTGCCAAGGCGATCCTGTTCTTCGCGTGGTTGTGCCTAGGCGCCCTGATTGTCCGATGCGGGACCAGGACGGCGGCGGCGGAGGAGGCCCCGACCCGGTGACCTCGGCGCTGGGGTACACCGGGTGGGCCCTGCTGTTCGCCGCCGGACTCGTTCTGTGGGGGTTGTCGCATTCCCCCCGGGGATCTGCGGTGGCCCGGCCCTCGGCGGTCCTGACGAGGTTGGCGACGGGGCCGTGGCTCCGGATCGTCCTGGTCGCCGGGTGGATGTGGGTGGGCTGGCACCTCTTCGCCCGTTGACCTGACGCGGCGCAGCCGCCCCGACCGTTCTTCCGTACCGATCCAGCACGGGTCGTCGAGAGAGCCTTTATCAAGGACAAGGAGACGCACGGTGCCGATCACCCTGATTTCGCCGAGCCCGCCCTGCGCACCCCGACTGCAACCCGGGCGTCACCGATATGACACAACAGAGGTGCACGCTGGTCCCCGTGAGCCAGGGCGGGGCGACACGGACAGGGCAGGCGGAGACCCGGGCGACCGACGAAGGGATGTTGCGGGAGCTCGAGCCCTGGCGCGAGGTGGGGTGGATCTTCCGGGAGGGCGGGTGCACGGCGGTCGAGCGCCGCGGCCGAGAGACCCGAGCACGCGACTCGGAGATCTGAGGGACTGAGGGACTGAGGGACTGAGGTGGGCTGAGATGGTCAGGGTCATTCACATTGCGGACGATGGCACCGAGACGGCGGCCGTGGAGATCGACGACTTCACCGTCGAGGTCGTCTACTCGGGGATCTCCGACATGCTGCGCCAGGCGGCTGCGACGAAGAACATCGGGGCGACGCCCGTCTTCGAGCCCTCGCGTGAGGCCCGGCGCCGGCGCGAGAGCGTCCTGACCAGGATCCGCGGTTAGGGCGGGCGTGCGTCCTCGGCTCTAGGCCGACGCTCCCCGTCCACCCGTACGGCGCCGTCCCTGGGCGACGAGTGGCCCGGAGGTCAAAGGGCGCGCCGCTACGCTGAAGTGTCATGCCCACGTACCTGGCGGACATCGTCGCCTCCCACCGGGCACGGGCTGCCGCAGACGATCGCTCGCTCTCCGAGCTGGTCGAACGCGCCGTTGCGGCACCCCCGCCGAGGGATTTTGCCACTGCCCTGCGAGGACACGGGCTCGCCTGTATCGCCGAGATCAAGCGGCGTTCGCCTTCCAAGGGCGACCTCGATGCTGGACTGCAGCCCGATCTCGTGGCCAAGGAGTACGTGGCCGGCGGCGCCGCTTGCCTGTCGGTGCTGACCGACGCCGACTACTTCGGCGGGTCGCCGGCCGACCTGACATCGGCGCGCCAGGCGTCGGGCCTCCCCGTGCTCCGCAAGGACTTCACGGTGCAGGAGGCCGACGTGGTCGACGCGCGGATCATGGGTGCCGACGCCGTGCTCCTGATCGTCGCCGCGCTCGGCGACGACGAGCTGCGCCGGTGTGCGGCGCGCGCCGAGGACCTCGGCCTGGCGGCGCTGGTCGAGGTGCACGACGAGGCGGAGCTCGAGCGGGCCCTGGCGGCGGGGGCACGGTTGGTGGGCGTGAACCAACGCGACCTCCGGACGTTCGAGGTGGACCACGAACGCTCCGGCGCGCTGGCCGGTCGGATACCTCGCGAGGTGACGGCCGTCGCCGAATCCGGCATCCGCGGGGCCGATGACGCCCGCCGGCTGGCCGAGGCCGGCTACGACGCCATCTTGGTGGGAGAGACGCTGGTGCGAGCCGGTGACCGGGCGAGCCAGCTGCGCCAGCTCGTCGGGCATCCAGTGGGGACGCGCTGAGCCATGGCTGACGGCGGCTTCTTCGTCAAGATCTGTGGCATCACCTCTGAGGCCGACGCCCTGCTCTCGGTCAGCCTGGGCGCGTCCGCCATCGGCTTCATCTTCGCCCCTTCGCCCCGGCAGGTCTCCGTGCACCTGGCCGGCGACATCGCCAAGCGGCTGCCCGAGGACGTGCTCACCGTGGGTGTGTTCCGCAACGAGGCTCCGCAGCGAGTGGTCGAGGCCGTGCACGCGGCCGGACTCGGAGCGGCCCAGCTGCACGGGCAGGAGACGGCTGAGGAGACCCAGTGGGTGCGGGCTCGGGTGCCGGTCGTGATCAAGGCTTTTCGCGCCGGCGAGCGCGCCATCGCGCGCTTCGTGGAGTTCGGGGCGGACTACCTCATGGTGGACGGCGAGAACCCGGGGTCGGGCGAGGTGTTCGACTGGCGGCTGGCCGAAGGGGTGACGGACCACCATCGGCTGATCGTCTCGGGGGGCCTGCGTCCCGACAACGTCGGGCAGGCCGTGTCCCATCTGCGCCCGGGCGGCGTGGACGTCTCCACCGGCGTGGAGTCGGCGCCCGGCCGCAAGGACCCGCTGCGGGTGCGGGACTTCATCGCGAACGCCCGGCAGGCGGACAGCGACGCGGCGGCGCGCGACGCGCTCGACGGTGACGGCGGCGACACCGAGCCGTACGACTGGAGAGAAGGGTGAGCGCTGACGTGATGGGCCATCCCGGGGCCGACGGCCGGTTCGGCGAGTACGGGGGGCGTTTCGTCCCCGAGTCGCTCATGCCGGCCTGCCTCGAGCTCGAGAAGTGGTTCGACGACGCCTGGAGCGATCCGGGCTTCCGCTCCGAGCTCGATGACGTGTTGCGCGACTACGGCGGTCGCCCCACGCCCGTGACGGAGTGCCGGCGCCTGTCCGAGCGCCTCGGCGTGCGCCTGCTGCTCAAACGCGAAGACCTCGCCCACACGGGCTCGCACAAACTGAACAACGTCGTGGGGCAGGCGCTGCTCACGAAGCGCATGGGCAAGTCGCGCATGATCGCGGAGACCGGGGCGGGCCAGCACGGCGTGGCTTCGGCGACGGCGGCGGCGCTCTTCGGCCTGGAGTGCACGGTGTTCATGGGCGAGGTGGACACGAGGCGACAGGAGCTCAACGTCTTCCGGATGGAGCTGCTCGGCGCCGAGGTCCGTCCCGTCGCCTCGGGCAGTCGGACGCTGAAGGACGCCGTCAACGAGGCCATGCGCGAGTGGGTCGCGAGCGTCGAGACCACCCACTACTGCCTCGGGTCGGCGATGGGCCCGCACCCGTTCCCGTACATGGTGCGTCAGCTGCAGTCCGTCATCGGAAACGAGGCTCGAGAGCAGTGCCGGGCCTTGCTCGGGGGCGCCGACCCCGATGTGGTCGTGGCCTGCATCGGTGGCGGGTCCAACGCGGCGGGGACTTTTGCCGGGTTCGTCGACACGCCCGCCCGCCTGGTCGGGGTGGAGGCAGCCGGCGGCGCGGCGATTGCCCACGGCGTGCCCGGCGTGCTGCACGGCATGTACTCGCGGCTCCTCCAGGACGAGGCGGGCCAGATCGAGGAGGCCGAGTCGATCTCGGCGGGGCTCGACTACCCGGGCCTCGGGCCCGAACACGCCAACCTGGCGGCGATCGGACGCGCCGAGTACTCGACGGCGAACGACGCCGAGGTCCTCGAGGCCTTCCGCCTGCTCAGCCACACCGAGGGGATCATCCCCGCGCTCGAGTCCGCCCACGCCGTGGCCTGGGTGGCCCGGAGCGCCGGGACCGACGTGCTTCCGGCGGGCTCCACGGTGTTGCTCACGCTGTCGGGACGGGGCGACAAGGACGTCGCGCTGGTGCGAGAGATCTTCGGGCGCGGCCGCGGTGCCTGACCTGGAGAAGGAGCTGCGAGCCCGGCGCGAGCGGGGCCGCAAGCTGCTGGTTCCCTACCTGATGGGCGGCATGACCGACGACTGGGTGCAGGCGCTCGAAGCCGTGGTCGACGCCGGCGCCGACGCGGTGGAGGTCGGGATCCCCTTCTCGGACCCCATGATGGACGGGCCCGTCATCCAGGAGGCGGCCGTGCACGCGCTCGGCCGGGGCACGGTCCCCGACGAGGTGCTCGACGGCATCGGACGGGCCGATCTCTCGGTGCCGGTGGCCGTCATGACGTACTACAACATCTTCTTCCGGGCCGGGCACAAGCGCATGGCGCGCTCGCTGGCCGCGGCCGGTGCGAGCGGCGCCATCATCCCGGACCTGCCGATCGAGGAGCTGGGCCCGTGGGCCGTCGAGGCGGACGCCGCCGGGATCGACACCGTGCTGCTGGTGGCACCGTCGAGCCCGCCCGAGCGGGTCGAGCGCATCTGCGCGCGAGCGCGGGGCTTCGTCTATGCCGTGGCGCGCATGGGCGTGACGGGGGAGCGGCACGAGGTCGGAGGTGAGATGGCCGCCGTGGTCGAGCGGATCCGTCGCTACACCGACATGCCGATCTGCGTCGGCGTCGGGGTCTCGACACCGGCACAGGCGGCCGAGGTGTGCGAGGTGGCCGACGGGGTCGTGGTCGGCTCCGCGCTCGTGCGCCGCCTCCTCGAGGACGGTGGCCCGACGGCCGCGGCCGCGTTCGTCGGGTCCCTACGCGACGCGATCGACTGAACGACCAGGAGCGGCGAACGGGCTCACGGCGTTGCCGCGGGCTCGAGCGCCTCGCCGAGGAGCTCCGCCGAGACCTGCCGTGCCGTTCCCGCCAGTGACCACGAGAAGGTCGCCGGCCAGTCGACTTGGCCGTAGAAGCCGCTCGGTGCCTCGTCGGAATAGAGGGGACCCGCCACCATGACGGCCGGCGCCGACGATGCCGTGCTGGCCAGCCAGACTTCGTCGTCTGCCACGTAGAGGACCGAGGTCCCGCCGGTAGCCGGCGAAGCCGTCTGGGTGCCTGGTGGTGCGCTGGCAAGCCTGCTTGGCGCGCCGGCGGACGTGAGCCCCCACTCGGTGCTGGTCGCGTCCCAGAGCGCCATGAACCCGGGGGTCCAGTACGCGTTGCCTTCGCTGCCGAAGGGCGCCGCTGTCGACGCCTCCGAGAAGAGCAGCGCACCAGACGCCGTCCAGCTGGGCGCCAGCGACTCGGTTCCTGCGGACACGTTGACTGGGCGACATTGCGCGGAAGGCAAGGTGCACAGCTCGACATCGCGTCCGGTGCTCCAGATGCTCCGACCCGTTCCCGCGACCACCGCGACGGTGCCACCCCCGGGCTCTGGTGCGACCCAGAGAGGTCCGACCAGCGAGGCGAGCAGCGGCACGGGCGTCGAGGTGCCCGACGCCAAGCTGTAGAGCGTGAGCCCGTCCGCGGCCTCCTCGAAGCCCGGCGCCTCCCAGAAGAGAAGGCCTCCACCCTGAGGCCACCACGCGGCGACGCGGACGTTGGTTCCGAGAAGGCGGAACGCGATGTGGGCGCTCCCGCCGGTCGCCGAGATCACACCGAGCTGTCCGGCGGAGGGCGTGGCGGGGGAAGTCGCAGTCGCCGGTTGGGCATACTCGGCGTCGTCGAAGGCGATCTGCCGCCCGTCGGGCGACCAGGCCAGGTCCTCCACGCCGTTTCCCGAGCCGATGGGCAGGCGAACCGGACTTGAACCCGGCTCGTCGACGTAAAGGTTCTCGGGCACCGGCGCCGTGCCGTTCGTGGAGATCGCGACCGAGAAAGCCAGCTCGGCCGTCACCGGTGACCAGGCGAACATGGTCACTCCTTGCGGAGTGACTTCGTGGGCGATGGTGGAATCGGCCGCCGCCAACCACAGCGTCGGTGCAGGAATGCTGAAGCCCGAAGAGGCGTCGGTATGCAAGAAGGCCAGCCATTGACCGCCAACCGACCAGGACGGGCCGCTGTCGAAACCGCCGGCCGCGGGTCCGCTGATCGTCGAGAGTTGGCCTGCGTTGTCGAGCACGAACAGTTGTCCCCGAGAGACGAAGGCGAGGTCACCGTGGCCGGCCCAGGCAGCGGGGTCGGTGGAGAGGGCTCCGGGCGCCGGTGGGTTCGGCGGAGCCGGCGGCACGGCCGGCACGGTCGTGGTCGGCACGGTCGGCACGGTCGTCGTGGTCGGAGCGGCGTCGGCCGGGACGGCGTGGGCGGGCGGTGACGGGCGCGGTGTGCCGAGGCGTGACGCTGGCCTGGCGCCCTGCCCTGACCTCTCGGCCATTGCGAAGGCGGCAGTGGCGACCGTTGCCGACAAGAACAAGCCGACCATCGCCCACAGCATCGTCCTGCGCTGCACGCCTACTTCTTAGTCCCGTTCGTCCCGGATTTGGAGATGCGGCCAGGGAAACCCCTACACCCGCCTCCGCAGGTCTTGCACGACGACTGCCGTGATCGCGCGCTGCCCCGCCAGCGTCGGATGCGCCGTCCGCCACACGTAGCCCTTCAACGCCGCCGTCGCCTGAGCCGCCGACGAGCGCAGGGAGGCGCACGGCGTGTCGAGCAACGACGACGTCTCCGTGCACACCTTGGCGGCCCCGATGCGCGTCAGGTCGTCGGTCAGGGTGGTGTCGCCGATCGGCTCGGAGGAGAAGACCCAGGGGTCGGTCGTGCACAGCCCGTGGCCGTCGAAGGCGTGCGCGAGGTCGACCATCGTGAGGTTGTGGACACCCGCAGAGCGGGCGTCGGCCACCGCACCGGCGACTGCGTCGTTCAAGCCGGCGAGCACGACTTGGGCCGCCGCGTACGCCGTTGAACCCTCGAGCTTGAGGCCCGCGCACACCAGGTTCGTCCCGAGCCCGGTCTGCGTGGTGTCGTCCGCCAGCTCACCCGGCGCCGGGACGGGCTGGTAGTAGTCGAGCACGGCCACGGTGCCCGCGTGCGGCGACACCTCCTCGATCGCCGTGGCGAGGCTGCTCCGCACGTGCGCGAGCTCGGTGGACAGCACGGGGGTGACCCGGCCGTTGTCGACGCAGTCGGTCCCGAGCCCGACGGAGTCGACGACGTGGGCGAGCGCGTATTCGAGGCAGTCTGCGAAATGGATGTCGTCGGCCCCGTCCTGCAGGAGGACCAGGCGCGCGGGCCGCCGGTCCAGGTCGGCCGAGGCGATCTCCTCGGGCAGGTTCCGGGCCTGTTGCGGCGGGTGCAGGCACTGACCGTCCCGCGCCGTGTTGTCCACCGGGTCCGCCACCGCGCCGCTGATGGCCAGCTGGTCCCCCGTGAGACCGCAGTTCGTGGCACGGACCTGCATCACCAGGCGCAGGCTCCGGGCCACCGCGCTCGGGTAGGCGTCGGTGGACGGCCCCTGCGACACGTTCTGGGGCGGGAGGCCGAGCTGGGGCGTCGGGTACGGGTTGGCCAGCCCGTGGCCGTACGGCACCGAGTCGCCCAAGGCAACGGCGCGCGACGAGGACGCCGGAGTCGGAGCCGGTGGCGTCGAGGAACGGGTCGCCAGCACCACGCTGCCTGCGGCGACGCCGACGACGACGACGGCCAACGCGACCCAGAAGGCAGGGGAGCGGCGCGCCGCGGCACTCCAGGATTGCAGCGTTCCCATGGGCGGACTTCGAGACCCGGACCTCACTCGCCCCCGGGCGGCGGCGGAGCGGCGACCTTAGCGGCTGGGCTCAGCCGGGAGGCAGCAGGACGAGGCAGCCGTTGTGCCCGCCGAAGCCGAAGGAGTTCGACAACACCGGGCCCGGCGACCACGACCGAGGCTCGCCGTGCACGACCTGGATCGTGATCTCCGGGTCCGGCTGTTCGTAGCCTGCCGTCGGCGGGATCGTGGCGTGGTGGATCGTCAACACGGACGCCACCGCCTCGATCGCCCCCGCCGCGGCCAGGCCGTGGCCCGTGACGCCCTTGGTCGAGGTGACGAGCGGCCCCGGCTCGCCGAAGACCTTGGTGATGGCGCGGGCCTCGGCGAGATCGTTCAACGGAGTCGAGGTGCCGTGGGCGTTGATATGCCCGACCTCGCCCGCCGCGATCCCGGCATCGGCGAGCGCCAGCTCCATGCAGGCGACCGCCCCGTCGCCATCGGGCGCCGGCGCGGTGATGTGGTGCGCGTCGGCCGTGCTCGCGGCGCCCGCCACTTCGGCGTAGATCGTGGCGCCCCGGGCGACCGCGCGGTCCCAATCCTCCAACACGAGGGCCGCGGCCCCCTCGGTCATCACGAAGCCGTCCCGCCGGGCGTCGAACGGGCGGGAGTTGCCCGAGGTCGACAGCGCCGTCATGTTCTTGAACGCGGCGAGCGCCACCGGGTGCATGCTCGCCTCCGAGCCGCCGCCGATGGCGACCTCGCACCGACCGGTGGCAATCAGGCGGGCGGCGCCCGCGATGGCGTGGGTCCCGGCGGCGCAGGCGGTGCAGATCACCTCTGAGGGACCCCGCCAACCGAGGCGCATGGAGATGCCGGCGGCGCCGGCGTTTGCCATCATCATCGGGACGAGACGCGGCGACACGCGGTCGGCACCCTTCGAGTTGTAGACACCCACCTGGTCCGCGAGCGTCTCGAGCCCGCCGACGCCGGTGGCGAAGATCACGCCCGCCTTGGCCGGGTCCACCGACAGGTCGCCGGCGTCGCGGAAGGCCATGTCGCCTGCGACCATGGACAGTTGGGCGAACAGGTCGAGCTGGCGCACCTCCTTGGGACCGAACCACTCCGTCGGGTCGTAGCCGCGCACCTTCCCGCCGACCACAGAGGGGTGGAGGAGTCCCTCCCACAGCGCGTCGACCCCGGCGCCGCAGCAGGTGATGGCCCCCAGCCCCGTGACGGCGACCCGCCGCCCGTGGATCGGCCCCTTGGCCCCAGCCCCAGCCCCGACCCCGATCAGCATCAGATCTTGGACTCGATGAGGTCGAAGGCCTGGCCCACCGTGGTGACGTCCTCGAGTTCGGTCTCCTCGACGGTGATGTCGAATTTCTCCTCGAGCGCCATCACGAGCTCGACCAGGTCGAGGCTGTCGGCGTCGAGATCCTCGGCGAACTTCGCGTCCTTCGTGATCTTCTCGGCCGGCACCTGCAACACTTCCACGGCGCACTCGCGAAACTGCTCGAACGCTGCGTCGCTGTCCACTATCTGCTCCTTAGCTTTCCTAGCTCTCTAGCTTCCCTAGCTTCTGTCGCTTCCTTGGCTGCACTGGTTCACAGAGACGCTACAGGCCCATGCCCAGACCGCCGTCGACCGGCACCACGGCTCCGGTCACGTACGCCGCGGCGTCCGAGGCCAGGAAGCCGACGACCTCGGCGACGTCCTCGGCGGTGCCGGCCCGTCCCAAGGGCACCTGGGCCGTCATCAGAGCCACCCGTTCGTCCCCCAGTGCCGCCGTCATGTCGGTGTCGATGACCCCCGGCGCCACCACGTTGACGGTGATCTGCCGGCTGCCGACCTCACGCGCCATGGCCCGGGCCATCCCGACGAGCCCCGCCTTCGAGGCGGCGTAGTTGGCCTGGCCGGGGACACCCATGAACGCCCCGACCGAGGACACGAAGACGATGCGCCCCGCGTGCAGCCGGAGCATCTTGGCGATCGCACGCTTGGCCACCCGGAACGAGCCGGTCAGGTTGGCGTCGATCACCTCGTGGAAGGACTGCTCGCTCATGCGCAGCATGAGGGAGTCCAACGTCACGCCCGCGTTGGCCACCAGGACCTCCACCGGCCCCCAGCGCCCTTCGATGGCGCCGAAGGCCGCTTCGACCTCTTCGCCGTTGCGCACGTCGCAGGGGACGGCGAGGAAGTGGTCCGGCCCGGCGCCCTCGGGCGGCTTCGGTTCGACGGAGCGATACGTCGTCGCGACGTGGTCGCCGTTGGCCAGGAACCACCGCACACACGCCGCGCCGATACCGCGGGTCCCGCCCGTGACGAGGACGACCGCCATCAGCGCGAATCGGGGACGCGCAGCCAGACGAGGGGCTGACCCTCCTGGACCCGCTCCCCGTCTGCGGCCAGCCAGCCGATGACCTGTCCGTCGAAGGGCGTTCGCACTTCAGAGACGCCGACCCGCCCGACAAGGTCGCCGACGTGCACGGCCGACGACGGGTCGGAGCCGCTCCCGGCCGTTCCCGGCAACAGTCCCGTGCCGGGCGCCTGCAGGGAGGACTCGGGGGAGAAGATGCCGCTCGACGGGCTGACGACGACGCGCTCGGACATGTAGAGGTGCTCGCCCTGGTGCAGTGCGGGCTCGGCGCGCCACGTGCCCGCCGCGCTGACCCGGTCGATCAGGGTGTCGAGGTCCTCCGGCTTGGCCACGGCGAGCGACTGGATCTCGGGCAGGCTGCGCTTGGCCAGCCCGCTCAGCACGCCGCCCGGCCCGAGCTCGACGAGCGAAGTGAGTCCGAGTCCGGCGAACGTCTCGAGCGTCTGGCGCCACCGCACCGGGCTGCAGAGCTGCGCCGACAGGAGGCCGGGCCAATCGGCTGGATCGTCGTGCACGTGTGCGTCGACGTTGGCCACGACGCGCACCTCGGGGGTGAGGAAGGACACCTCGGCCAGCGCCTTGCGCAGGTCGGCACGCGCCCCTCGCATCAAGGGTGTGTGGAATGCGCCCGAGACCTGGATCGGCATCACCCGCTTGGCGCCCAGGCCCTTGGCCAGCTCGCCCGCCAGCGCGACGGCCTCGGGCGTGCCCGCGATGACGACCTGGCCCGGCGCGTTGTAGTTGGCCACCCACACGTCGCCCTCGGCCCGCATGCACGCGGCCTCGGCGTCGTCGTCGGCGATGCCGAGCAGCGCGGCCATCGTGCCCGGCGCCTCTTCGCCGGCGCGGGCCATGGCCTCGCCCCGCGCCACGACGAGGCGGATTCCGTCCTCGAAGCCGAGGGCGCCGCTGGCCACCAGCGCCGTGTACTCCCCGAGGCTGTGGCCGGCGCAGGCGGCTGGCGTGAGGCCGATCCGTTCGACCGCGTCGAGCACCACCAGGCTGAGGGCCGTCGTGGCGAGCTGGGCGTTCTCGGTCTCGGTGAGCTCCTCGATCGGCGCGTCGAGGAGCAGGCGGGCCAGGTCCCGCCCGGCGGCCTCCGACGCTTCTTCGACCACTTCCCACGAGGGGTGATCGACCCACGGTCCCCCCATGCCGGCGCGCTGTGAACCTTGTCCGGGGAAGGTGAAGACCAACACGTCTGCGAGGGCTCCGATCGTCGGCGGGCGAAATCGAACCCACAGTGTGGCATGCGCGCACGCGTGCCAGGCGTTTTGCGGGCGCCGTTCGCACTGCCGGTACGACGCGAGTCGTACCGCGGCTGGTCGTGGCTGGTTACCGGCCAGAAACCTGGTGTGACGGAGGGTGCGAAGGCGAGGCCGCGCCGGGTCTCCGAGTGACGAGATGGTCCTTTGGACGAGGCCGCGCCCGGCCGCCGGACCCCGACGCGGCGGTCGAGGCCGGCCTTCCCGGACCGGGACGCCGGGCCCGCGGCCGAATCGATGCGCGACCTAGCTGGACGGGCTCAACGCCCCCGCCGCCAGGGCGGCGACGCAGCCCTGCAGCGCCTGGATGCCGGCCGGGTTCGGCGTCGGGGCGGGCGTGTTGGCCGCTGCCGACGGGGCCGTGGTCGTCGTCGTGGTGGGGGACGACCCGCTCGAGGCCGGCGCCGTCGTGGTGGTGGTCGATCCGCTCGAGGCCGGCGCCGTCGTGGTGGTCGTCGACGTGCTGGTCGTCGTCGACGTCGGTGCGGTGGTCGTCGTGGTGGTCGTGGTGCTCGTTGTGGTGGTCGTGCTCGTGGACGTGGTGGTCGTCGTCGCGGTCGGTGCGGTGGTCGTCGTGGTCGAGGTGGGCGAGGTGGACGGGCCTGCCGGCGGCGTGGTGGTGCCGGCGCTCGACGTGGTGTTGTTCGCCAGGACGACCTGAGCGGCGGTGCACGCACCGGCGGCCTGCAGCGTCGCCACGACCGCCACCAGTCGGACGAGGTCCCGGTTCGCGGCGGCGGTGTCCGCCGACAACCTGGCGACGGCCTGGTCGAGGGCCTTGGCTGCGGCCGCACGCCGGGCGAGCGAGCCCCTCAGCGCGGCTGCCGCCTTTGTCGAGTGCGCCAACACGTCGGACGTGGCAACCTTCTCGTACTGCTGCGCGACGACCCCGCTGCTGGTCTGCGGGCCGCCCGGTTTCTGAGGCGCCGCGGGGTTGGCGTACGAGCTGCTGACGTAGAGCCCGCTGCTCACGTACTCATCGACGGCGAACTTCCGTAACTTGCGCTGGGAGGCGGCGAACTTGGCCCGCGTGCGTGATGCCTGGGCCAGCGCCGCGGAGAGTTGCTGATTCTTGGTGGTGACGTCGGCCTTGGCCACGGCCTGGGCGAGCGTGGCCATCTGGTAGCTCTGCAGGTCCGATGTCACGTTCCCGTAGACGTCGAGGGCGTGGCCATCGAGCACCCCGGCCGCGAGGTTGGCCGCCGAGCCCAGGATGGCGTTGGCGTAGCAGGGCACGCCGTCGGGCGAGGGGGCGCACCACTGGCTCTGGTCGACGAGTGCCAGGAAGGCGGCGGACGGGCTGACGTTACCGGCGCGCAGCGCCGCCGTGATCGTCGCCATGTTGGGCTGCAGCAGGGTGGCCACGGTCGCGGCACAGCCCGAGAGCCAGTTGGCGAAGGCCGGGAAGCCCGACGACGCCACGGTCGGCAGCGCCGTCCCCGTGACGTCGGTCTCGCGGCCGGTGTTGAAGGGGTTGTAGGCGGCGGTGTTGTTGGTCGACCCACCCTCCTGCACCTGCCAGCCGTCGAGGTCGGCGACGTTGTCCTGAGTCAACGGTGCACTGGTTCCTTGCAAGACGCAAAGCTCCCAGCCGGCCGGCAGGGCGGTGCCGTCGGCCGCCGCCGTGCCCAGGGTCGGTCCGCCCGCGACGCCGGTCAGCAGGCCTGCGCCGAACGCGAAGGCCATCAGCGCCAAGACAACTCGAAGAAGACGGAATGTGCGTGTCATGTAGAGCGCATCACAACGGCCGGCCGCCGCGGCTCCCTGTTGGCGCCGCCACTCCGCGGAGCTGGCTTGACGGCACCCAGAATGTCACGCCTGCGGTGGTCGTACCCATCGGGCCGCATGGCCTCCTGGGCCCCGTGCGAATACCCACTCTAGAGGCGAACATGCATCTGTGGGTGCGCTGTGAATTCGGCACCGCGGCCACCGGCCGCACGGCCGACGTGGTGAGCCCGGATCTGCCCGGAGTGGTGTGCCCGGAGTGTGCCCGGAGTGGTCGTGTGCCCGGAGTGGGACTCGAACCCACACGCCCTTTCGGACAACGGCTTTTGAGGCCGCCGCGTCTGCCATTCCGCCATCCGGGCTGGAACGCCAGAGCGTACAAGCTGCGATCTACCGTGAAGGGGGTGGGAGCCCGTACGTCGTGAGGCTCATCGGCGTCGAGCTCGTCCGGGTCGAGCTGTTGTTCCGCGGCGCGATCGGCACCGCCGCCGGTGTCCATCGCGAGCGACCGGTGTTGTTCGTGCGCGTCGTCACCGAGGACGGCGAGGGCTGGGGCGAATGTGCCGCGCTCGCGGAGGCCACCTCCGTCGACCCTTCCCTCGCCGACGTCGAGCGGGCGGCGTCCGAGACCGGCGTCGCCCGGCTGGGCGCGGCGAGCGCGGCCCGCGGCGGGCAGCTGCCCCGAGGCCCCGAGGTCGCCCAGCTCTTCGGGGGCTCGCCCGCCGATCGGATGGTGGCCGCCGCCTTCGAGATGGCCGTCTCGGACGCCTGGCTCCGGGCCGAGGGCCGCTCCCTCGCCCAAGCCCTGGGCACCGGGCCCGGGTTCGAGACCCTGCCCGTCGGGGCCGTCGTCGGCATCCCGGCGGACCACGACCTCGCCGCCTTCCGGGCCGAGGTGGCGGCCGTTGCGGCGACGGGGGCGACTCGGATCCGCGTGAAGATCGAGCCCGGTTGGGAGGTCGAGCCGGTGCGCGCCGTCCGGGCCGACCTGCCCGGCGTCGCGATCCAGGTCGACGCGAACGGGTCCTATCGCGGGAGCGACGAGGATCTCGCCGCGCTGAGCCGGCTGGCCGACTTCGGCGTGCTGTGCGTCGAGCAGCCGCTGCCGCCCGCGGACCTCGTCGCGCTCGCCCAGCTGGCGGCGCGGCTGCCGCTACCGGTCTGCTTGGACGAGTCGCTGTCGACGCCGCGCCGGGTGCGCGACGCGTTGCGCAACCGGTCGTGTGCGATGGCTTGCCTGAAGCCGGCCCGCCTCGGCGGGGTGCGCGCCACCCGCAGCGCCCATGCGGCCTGCGCCGCCGCGGGCGTGCCCGTGTTCGTCGGGGGCTTCTTCGAGGCAGGCCTCGGCCGGGCGTCGAACCTGGCCTTGGCGGCGCGCCTGACCGAGGACGCGACGGGCCTGGTCAGCGACCTGGGGGACCCGGCCGACTACCTGGAGGTCGACCCGTGCGGCTACCCGCCCGTCGTCGACGGGTGGGTGCAGGTCCCGACCCGTCCGGGCGTCGGGAACGCCTCCCGACGCCGACGTCCTCAAGCGCCTCGAGGCTCAGCGTCGCTGGTTCCCCGCCACGTACACTTGACGCTCCATGCATCGAGTCCTGCTGGAACGGCGCATCCGAGACGTCCACGCCCGGCTCGTCCGGGCGCGCGAGGAGTTGGCCGTGCTCGACGAACAGTTGGCCGTGGTCCAGGAGTCGGCCGACGAGGCGCGGGTCCGGGCCCTGGTGTCGGAGACGCCCCTGGCCACGCGTGAGCACGACGAGGCGTCGCGTCACTTCGACGCCATGGTGCGGGCGCGTGACGCGTTGCACCGGACCGTCGTCGACCTCGAGAACCGCCAGGACGAGCTCCTGGCCCACGTGGCGTCGGGCAAGCAATGACCGACACCGAAGAAGCGGCCCTGGCGCGGGTCGTGATCGCTGAAGACGAAGCGATCGTCCGGCTCGATCTCAAGGAGATCCTCCTCTCTGCGGGTTACAACGTCGTGGGCGAGACCGGCCGCGGCGATGAGGCGGTGAGGATGGTCGAGGAGTACCAGCCCGACCTGGCCATCTTGGACATCAAGATGCCGGGGATCGACGGCCTGAGGGCCGCCCGCGAGATCACGTCGCGCCACCAGGTCGCGGTGCTCCTCCTGACCGCCTTCAGCCAGCGCGACCTCATCGAGGAGGCCCGGGACTCGGGCGTGTCGGCCTACCTGATCAAGCCCTTCCGGCCCGCCGAGCTGCTCCCCGCCATCGCCGACGTGCTGGCCCGGGCCCGGCAGGACTGGGCCATCGACGCCGAGCACCCGGCCGACGGCGCCGAGGACAAGATCGCGACCCGGCGCGTGGTGGACGAGGCCAAGGTCGTCCTGATGGAGCGGGACGACCTGTCCGAGGCGGAGGCGTTCGGCTTCATCCAGCGCACGGCCATGCAGACGAGGGCCCGCATGCGCGACGTGGCCCAACAGGTCGTCGACGGCACACTCACCCCGTAGTCTCGGGGCGATGGCCACTGGGCAGGAGCGATCGGGACCGCTGCTCCTCCTCGACGGCATGTCGCTGGCGTTCCGGGCCTATTACGCGCTGCCGGACACGCTTGCCACCACCGACGGCCTGGTCACCAACGCCGCCCACGGGTTCACGTCCATGGTGGTGTACCTGATCCGCGAGCAGCAGCCCTCCGCGTTCGCCGTCGCCTTCGACGCCCCAGGGGCCACCTTCCGCGACGAGATCCTCGAGGACTACAAGGCCGGGCGGCAGCAGACGCCGTGGCTGTTGCCGCCGCAGTTCGACATGATCCGCGAGATCATGGCGTCGCTGGCCATTCCCGTGGTCGAGGCGAGCGGGTTCGAGGCGGACGACGTCATCGCCACCCTGGCCACTCAGGCGGCGGAGCGCGAGTGCGAGGTCATCATCGTCACGGGTGACCGCGACAGCTTCCAGCTCGTGCGCGATCCCTACATCCGGGTGCTCTACAACAAGCGGGGCGTGAGCGACTACACGCTCTACGACGAGGCCGGCATCCTCGAGCGCACGGGCGTGCCGGCCTCGAAGTACGTGCAGCTCGCCGCGCTGCGGGGAGATCCGTCCGACAATCTCCCGGGCATCCCGGGGGTGGGGGAGAAGACCGCGGCCAAGCTGCTCAACAACTACGGCGATCTCGACGGCGTCTTCGAGCACGTGGCCGAGCAGACGCCCAAGCTGCGCCAGAACCTGACCGAGCACGAGCAGCTGGCGCGCAGCAACGCACGCGTCATCCCGCTCGTCCGCGACGTCCCACTGGACGTCGACGTGACCAAGATCGACCTGGGCGGGTGGGACTGGCTCTCGGCCCAGGCCACCTTCGACCGCTACGAGATGAAGACGGTATGGCAACGCATGGAGGAGCTGCTCGACGCGGGCGCGCTCGGCAAGCCGGCGCCGGGCAGTGCGCGTCCCGCGGACGAGATGTTCCGGCCGGGGATTCTCGACGAGGCGCCTGCGCCGACCTTCGAGCTGCGCGACGTCTTGCTGCCCACCGGCGCCGCGGAAGCCGCCAACTCGCTGGGCGAGCTGGGCGGCGGGCGGCTGTCGCTCGCCGCGCGCTGGAACGGCATGCCGGGGCGGAGCGACCTCGTGGGCCTCCTCTTACTGGCCACGCAGGGCGACGAGGCGGGAGTGAGCGTCCTGGTGCCGGGCGAGCAGCTGGGCGCCGCGTCCGTGCGCAAGAAGCTCAACGCGCTCCTGGCCGGACCGGTCGTCGGCCACAACGTCAAGGAGGCGATGCGTTCGCTCCTCCCGCTGGGCGTCGACATCACCGGGCTCGAGATGGACACCGGCGTGGCGGCCTACCTGTTGGACGCGTCGACCGGCGAATACGAGCTCGAGCAGCTGCGCGAACAGACGGGACAGCTCAGCCTCGACATCGCCGAGCCGGGCGAGACCGAGAGGGAGGCCGCGCAGGAAGCGGCGGCGGAAGCCCTCGACGTGGTCGGTATGGCCGACGGCTTCCGACGCCGTATCGCGTCGGAGGACATGCTCATGCTGCACGACGACATCGAGACCCCACTGGTGCGGGTCCTGGCCAAGATGGAGGTCGCCGGCATCGGCGTCGACCGGGCGGAGCTGCAGGCCATCGCTGATTCCCTCGCGGCGTCGGCGGCCAAGCTCCAGGCGCAGGTGCAGGAGATCGCGGGCCACGAGTTCAACGTGAACTCGACGCCGCAGCTGCGCACGGTGCTCTACGAGGAGATCGGGCTCACCCCGGGCAAGAAGACCAAGACCGGCTTCTCAACCGACGCCCAGACGCTCGAGAGCCTGCGCGGGGCCCATCCGATCGTCGAGACGCTGCTCGACTACCGCGAGGTGGAGAAGCTGCGCTCGACCTACGGCGAGAGCCTGCTGGCCGAGGTCCAGGCGGACGGGCGCATCCACGCGTCCTTCGGCCAGACCGTGGCCCGGACCGGGCGCATCTCCTCGGACCGGCCCAACCTGCACAACATCCCGGTGCGCAGCGAACTGGGCAAGCAGTTCCGCCGCGCCTTCGTGCCGGCCGCGGGTCGCACCTTCCTCGTCGCCGACTACAACCAGGTCGAGCTGCGGTGCATCGCCCACCTCTCCGAGGACCCCGGCCTGATCGACGCCATGACGAGCGGCGCCGACGTGCACCGCACGGTGGCCGCCGCCGTCTACGGCATCCCGATCGAGGAGGTGACCCACACCCAGCGGGAATTCTGCAAGATGGTCTCCTACGGGCTGGCCTACGGCATGGAGGCCTACGGCCTGAGCCAACGGCTCGGGATCGCGGTGGAGGAGGCGGCAGCCATCATGGAGAGCTACTTCGGCGCCTTCCCCCGGGTGCGGCAGTACATGGACAACACGGTCGGCGAGGCCAAGATCCGCGGCGCCACCCGCACCATGTTCGGCCGTCTGCGACCGCTGCCCGACCTGCACGCCGCGAACTACCGGCTGCGCCAGGCGGCCGAACGGCAGGCGATGAACGCGGGCATCCAGGGCCTGGCGGCGGACATCTTCAAGCTGGCCCTGGTGCGCCTCGACCGCGACCTCGAGGCGAAGGGCCTCGCCAGCCGTCTGGTCCTCCAGGTGCACGACGAGGTGATCGTGGAGATGGCGCCGGAGGAGGAGGACGACGTGCGCCGCCTCACCGAGTCCGCCCTGACCGGGGCGGCCGAGCTCAAAGTCCCCCTCACCATCTCGGTGGCGACGGGAGCGAGCTGGGCGGCCGCCAAGAGCTGACGGTCAGCTCGGCTCTCGCCCCGACCCCCGCCGCCGGAACGGCCCTGACCAGCTGGTACCGTGGAGGCCCTTGCCCGCCGGCACCGGCGGCGGCGCAACCCCTATCCCACGAGAGATGACCCCGGCGCGGTCCTGAGGTTGCAGGTCGCAACCCAGCAAGGAGCCTCACCAATGGCCGAGACCACGGCAGCACGCACCTCCCTCCTCTCCCCCGAAGCGATGGGCAGCTTCGACGCCGAGGGGAACTACATCCCCCGCGCCATCGTCGACGACGACCTCGGTGACGCCGACCTCGAGCAGGCGATGGGGGACTCGATCATCTCCTTCGACGACGGCGACGTCATCGAGGGGACGGTCGTCAAGATCGACCGGGACGAAGTCCTCCTCGACATCGGCTTCAAGTCCGAGGGCGTCATCCCCGCCCGCGAGCTCTCGATCCGCAACGACGTCGACCCCAACGAGATCGTCAAGCTGGGCGAGCACGTCGAGGCTCTCGTGCTCCAGAAGGAGGACAAGGAGGGTCGCCTCGTCCTGTCCAAGAAGCGGGCCCAGTACGAGAAGGCGTGGACCAACATCGAGGAGAAGAAGAACAAGGGCGAGATGGTCAGGGGCCCGGTGATCGAGGTCGTCAAGGGTGGCCTCATCGTCGACATCGGTCTGCGCGGCTTCCTGCCGGCGTCGTTGGTGGAGTTGCGGCGGGTGCGGGAGCTGCAGCCCTACGTGGGCAAGGAGATCGAGGCGAAGATCATCGAGCTCGATCGCAACCGCAACAACGTGGTGCTGTCGCGCCGGGCCTGGCTGGAGGAGGCGCAGAAGGAGCAGCGCGGCGACTTCCTGCAGAACCTCAAGCCGGGCGAGCGCCGCAAGGGCACCGTCTCCTCGGTGGTCAACTTCGGCGCCTTCGTGGACCTCGGAGGCATGGACGGCCTCGTGCACGTGTCGGAGCTCTCGTGGAAGCACGTCGACCACCCGTCGTCGGTCGTGTCGGTGGGCGACGAGATCGAGGTCGAGGTGCTCGACGTCGATCTCGACAAGGAGCGCATCAGCCTGTCGCTCAAGGCGACACAGTCGGACCCCTGGCAGGAGTTCGCCGACTCGCACTCGGTGGGCCAACTCGTCTACGGCCGCATCACCAAGCTGGTGCCATTCGGCGCCTTCGTGCAGGTGGGCGACGGCATCGAGGGGCTGGTGCACATCTCGGAGATGGCGGTGCACCACGTGGACCTGCCCGAGCAGGTGGTCACGCCGGGCGAGGAGCTGTGGGTCAAGATCATCGACATCGACCTGCAGCGCCGCCGCATCAGCCTGTCGATCAAGCAGGCGGCCGAGGGCGGCGAGGTCTCCGAGGAGTACCGCGAGGCGTTCGGCGAGCACGCCTACGACGAACAGGGCAACTACATCGGCTACGACTACGCCGAGGGCGAGTTCACGCCCGAGACCGAGGCGCAGGCGGCGTGGGCCGACTTCGCCTCCCAGGTCGGGACGCAGGTGAACGAGCCCGAGGGCGAGGGCGAAGGCGAGGCCGGGGGCGGTGAGGGTGCGCCTGCGGCTTCCGGTGAGGCGGCCGCGTCGGCCGAGTCCGCGGCGCCGGTCGCGGCGGAGGCCGCTCCTTCCGAGGCCGCACCGGCCGAATAGCCGGGGCGCAGCGCCCGATCAGGCGCTGGTGCTCAGGAGCTCACCAGCGGAGCGGTTTCGGATCAGGTCACTCGGGCGAGTGCGGAGCGCAGCACGCCGGCGAACCGGTCCGCGCTGTCCGGGGCGGTCGTGAGGAACAGCACCGGGTCGAGCAGTTCGAGCTCGAGCAGCGCGGGCCGGCCATCGGTCCCGATGACCGTGTCGACCCGCGCGTAGGTGGTCGGGCCGAGGAGCTGGTCCGCCGCGCCGACGGCGAGGTGCCCGAGCTCGAGCTGCGACGGCGAGGCGGTGGCGGGCGTGACGACTTGGTTGTCGATGAGGCTCGGCGCCGGGCCGACACCCCGGCGGATCATCGGGTCCTTGTGCATGGCGTGGCTGAAGACGCCGCCCAAGAAGACGAGGCCCACCTCGCCCACGGTGTCGACGGCATCTTGGTAGGGCTGGACCATGGCGGTGCGGCCCGCCTCGACCAGCTCTTGCACGTGGGACCGGCCCCGACCGTGCTCGTGGGGCCGGTAACGGGCCGTCTGGAAGCCGCCCCCCGACACCGAGGGCTTCACGACCACTTCCTCCTCCCCGAGATCGAACGCCGGATCTGCCCCGGGCTCGACAAACGTCGTAGGCACGATCCGCACCCCGGCCGCCTCCAGGTCGCGCAGGTAGCGCTTGTCGAGGTTCCAGCGCAGCGTGGCGGGGGAGTTGACCATCGGCACGCCGTCGCGTTCGCGCGCCGCCACCCAGGCCAGGAAGTCAGTCGGGTGATGAATGTTGTCCCAGGCGCCGTTCGCCACGACGAGGTCGAAGGAGGCCCAGTCGATCGCCGGGTCGCTCCAGACCGCGGCGACCGCATCGATGCCGAGCGCGGAGAGGGCGGCCCGCGCCAGCGGCCAGTCGTCGTGGAGTTCGGGCATGAACGGCGGGGCCGTGAAGAC
The DNA here is from genome assembly GCA_963763575.1 of uncultured Acidimicrobiaceae bacterium. Lineage (GTDB taxonomy): Bacteria > Actinomycetota > Acidimicrobiia > Acidimicrobiales > RAAP-2 > Bog-473. Next base: position 61,129 of record CAVXPD010000017.1, on the reverse strand, counting down.
GACCACCGGCCGACGGTCCGCCCCTCCGGGCGCTGGGCTCAAGTCCCGATCGGGAAGTGGCAGGACACCTGGTGGCCCGGGGCGACCTCGCGCAGCTCCGGCACCTCCTCGGCGCACCGGGCCTCCGCGCGCGGGCAGCGGGTGCGGAACCGGCAGCCCGACGGCGGGTTGATGGGGCTCGGCGGTTCGCCCGTCAGCGCCACCGAGGTCCGCGGCGGACTCGGGGTCCGGTTCCACGGCGGAGGAGAGGAGGGCCGCCGTGTAGTGGTGCAGGGGCGCCTCGTACAGGATGTCGGAGGGGGCGATCTCGCACAGGCGGCCCAGGTACATCACGGACACCCGGTCGCTGACGTTCTTCACGACCGCGAGGTCGTGCGCGATGAAGAGAACGGTGAGGTTGTACTCGGCCTTGAGGTCCTCCAGAAGGTTGAGGATCTGTGCCTGCACCGAGACGTCGAGCGCGGAGACGATCTCGTCGCACACCAGGAGCTTGGGCCTGAGCGTCAGGGCGCGGGCGATGCTGATGCGCTGGCACTGGCCGCCGGAGAACTCGCGCGGGTGCCGGTTCCCGTTGAGGAAGGGGTCGATGCCGACCCGGTCGAGCATCGCGTTCGCCGTCTCGCGCCGCTCCTGCTTGCTCCCGATCTTCCAGATAGTGAGCGGCTCGGCCACGATGTCCGTGACCTTGCGGCGCGGGTTGAGCGAGGAGATCGGGTCCTGGAAGATCATCTGCACCTGCGTGCGCAGCGTCCGCAGGTCGCCGCGGCCGAGCGCGGTCAGCTCCGTGTCGCCGAATCGGATCCGCCCAGAGGTCGCCTTGTCCACCTGCACGACGGCGCGCCCCGTGGTGGTCTTGCCGCAGCCCGACTCGCCCACCAGGCCCAGCGTCTCGCCCCGGTCCATCGTGAAACTGATGCCCGCAACGGCCTGGACGGCGGTGTTCCCGCGGCGGAAGGTCACGTGGAGGTCCTCGACGGAAAGCAGCGGACCGGTCGAGACGGGCGGTGCCTCGGTCGCGAGGTCCGTCACGCCGTCGCCTCTTGCCCGGCCACGACGTCTGCGGGCTGGGATCCGTTGCCGGTGCTGACCGCGGAACCGGTGAGTGGGTACCAGCACGCATAGCTGTGCCCCGGCGCCGCCTCGACGAGGGGCGGCTTCTCCCGGTGACACTTGTCCTGGGCATAGGGGCAGCGCGGGGCGAACGGGCAGCCGGCGGGCGGACGCAGCAGGTCGGGCGGTCGGCCCTCGATCGCGATCAGCCGCGTGTGGCTGGGATCGGCGATGCGCGGCATGGAATTGAGCAGCGCCTCGGTGTAGGGCATGGCCATGCTCTTGAACAGCACGTTGGTCGGCGCGCGTTCCACCACGTTGCCGGCGTACATGACGATGATCTCGTCCGTGCGGGTCGCCACGACGCCGAGGTCGTGGGTGACCAGGACCATGGCCATGTCCCGGTCGTGCTGCAGCTGCCCCAGCAAGTCGAGGATCTGCGCCTGGATCGTGACGTCGAGACCGGTGGTCGGCTCGTCGGCCAGCAGCAGCCTCGGTGCGCAGGCGAGCGCGACGGCGATCATCACGCGCTGGCGCATGCCGCCCGAGAGCTGGAACGGGTAGGAGTCATAGCGCTCCACGGGCGACGGGATGCCTACCTGCATGAGGAGCGAGAGCGCAGTCTCCTTGGCCTCGTCGCGGGACACGTTGAGATGGATCTTGAGCGGCTCGGTGATCTGCCAGCCGATCTTCTGCACCGGGTTGAGCGACGTCATGGGGTCCTGGAAGACCATGGCGATGTGGGTGCTCCACAGCTTGCGCAGGTCGGCGAAGGGTGCGTTGAGGATCTCCTGGCCGTCATAGCGGACCGACCCGGTCTGGTTCGTCGACGCGCGCGGGAGCAGGCCCATGATGGCCCGCGACAGCACCGTCTTGCCCGAGCCCGATTCGCCGACGATGCCCAGCGTCTTGCCCTGGTTCAGCGAGAGCGACACGTCCTGGACGGCCTGCAGTGGTCCGCGGCTCGTCGCGAACGAGACGTTGAGGTCCTCGACCTCGAGGAGCGTGCGCCCGTTCGCCGCCGTGGTGCTCACAGCTTGATCTCGGTCACGTCGAAGTAGGCCCGGAGCTTGTCGGCCACCACGTTGAGGCTGAACAGGAGTAGGAACATCGCGCTCGCGGGGAAGATGACCAACCAAGGGTTCGTCTGCCCCTTGGCCCCCGTCAGGAGGCTGGCGCCTTCGTTGAGCATGTTCCCCCAGCTCGGGGTCGGCGGCTCCACTGACAGGCCGAGGAAGGCGAGTGTTCCCTCGAGCACGATGATGGACGCCACCGCGATCAGTCCGAACGAGAGGATGGTGGGCATGATGTTCGGCAGGAGCTCGCGGAGGAGGATGCGCGAGTCGCTCGCCCCGAGCGCCTTGGCGGCCAGCACGAAGTCACGCGTGGCGTAGGAGAGGGTCGACGCCCGCACGATGCGGAAGATCAGTGGTGCACTGAAGATGCCGATGATCAGCGTGATCTTCCAAAGGTTGTGCCCCCAGAAGGAGACAATGGCGATGACCGCGATGATGGCGGGGAAGGCCAGGAACACGTAGGACCCGGTGTTGAGGACGGTGTCGACCCGCCCGCGGCGGTAGGCCGAGACCATGGCGGGGATGCCTCCGAGCAGCATGCCCAGGAGCGCACCGCCGAAGCCGACGACGAGCGACACCCGCGCGCCATAGATGAGGCGGCTGAGGATGTCGCGGTAGAGATCGTCGGTGCCGAGCAGGTGACCCCATCCTGGCCCGGCGTTCTGGGGCTGGCTGTAGTTGCCGATGTCCGGGTTGGGCAGCGGCAGCAGGTTGGCGAAGATGGCCAGGGCGGCCACGAGCACGATGAAGCCCACGCAGACCCAAAAGAAGACGCCGAGGTTCTTCTTGGTCGGGTCGGCGGCCTCCTCGGCCGCGATCTCCTCCTTGATGTCGGCGAAGGCTTCGTTGGTGGGCTCGGTGAGGCTGACGCTACTCACGGGCGATCCTCGGGTCGACGATGGTGAAGATGAAGTCAAAGACGAAGTTGATCAGCACGATGGCGATCGCCACGACCAGCGTGATCCCTTGAACGACCGTGTAGTCGTCCTGGGAGACGCTTGAGATCAGTTGGTAGCCGAGCCCAGGCAGCTGGAGCAGCTCCTCGACGACGAGCGTCCCGGTGATCAGGGTGCCGATCGTCACGCCCGCGGAGGCCAGCAACGAGATCGACGAGGGCCGCAGCGCGTGCCGCCACATGATGCGCCGGTCCGACAGGCCCTTGGACCGGGCCATGGTGATGAAGTCCTCCTGCAGCGTCGAGATCAGGTCGTTCCGCAACAACCTGAAGTACACCACGATGGAACCGAGGGCGAGGACGATCGACGGCAACAGCATCGTGTGGATGTTCGACCAGAAGTCCTGGGTGATCGGCACGTAGGAGGCGGGCCCCGGGAACACGTGCCAGTGCACGGCGAAGATCAGCACCAGCACCGGGGCGATCACGAACGCGGGGAGCGCCAGCAGGGCGAACGTCGTGCTGTTCGACATCTGGTCGAAGAGCCGGTTCGGCCGGCGCGCTGCGGTCATCGCCATGGGGAAGGCGATGGCGAACGCGATGATCTGGGAGAAGATGATCAGTTCGATGTCGATCGGGAACGCCTCCGAGATGATGCTCGTCGTGGTCTGGTGCGTCGTGAAGGACTGGCCCAGGTTGCCTTCGAAGACGTTGCCCAGCCAGATGAAGTACTGCTGCCACAGCGGTTTGCTGAGACCGAGCTCCCGGTTGACGGTGGCCACGTTCTGGGCGGTGGCGTTGGGCCCGAGGATCGTGATGGCGGGGTTGCCAGGGAGCAGGTGGACCAGGAAGAACGCCGCCACCGACACGAAGAAGATGATGATGACGAGCAGCACTAGGCGCTTGATGATGTAGCGGGTCACGTCGCCTCAATCCCCCCTTTCGGTGTGCCTCTTTTCGTCTCGTTGCCGCGCTCCCGACCGGCGGCGGATGATCCTAGACCGCGACCCCATTGTCCTACCATGCGGCCCATGTCCCAGGAGGTTCCTGCTCTCTCCGGTCGCACGCGCGTTTGGGCAGGTGTGGTGGTTGCGCTGGTCGTGGCGGCCGGGCTCCTCCTCCGGTTCTGGACTCGCTCGGGCCTCTGGCTGGACGAGGCGCTCACCGTCGACCTCGCGCGCCTGCCGCTGCACGAGATCCCGAACGCCCTGAAGCACGACGGCGCCCCGCCCCTCTACTACTACCTGCTCCACTTCTGGATCGTCCTGTTCGGGCAGTCCAACGACGCCGTGCGGTCGCTCTCGGGCGTGATCGCCGTGATCACGCTCCCGGTGGGCTGGCTCTGCGGCAAGCGTTTCGGGGGCCGCGCCGTCGCCTGGACCATGCTCGTCCTCCTGGCCAGCGCGCCCTTCGCCGTCTACTACGCGACCGAGGCGCGCATGTACGCCCTGGTGATCCTCCTCACGGGCCTGGGCTACCTGGCCCTGCGGAGGGCGATGGAGCGGCCCCGGCCGGGCAACCTCGTGGCGGTGGCGGTCGTGACGGCCGCGCTGCTCTACGCGCAGTACTGGTCCATCTATCTCGTCGCCGTGGTCGGCATCTGGCTGGTCGCGTCGATCGTCCGCGACCGCCAGAAGGGTCGCGAGGGCGCTCCGTGGGCCGCGCTCATCGCGGTGGCGGTGGGGGGTCTGCTCTTCGTGCCCTGGCTGCCCACGTTCTTCTACCAGACCAAGCACACCGGAACCCCGTGGGCGGCGCCGCCCAACTTCTCGGCCGTGATCAACGCCCTGACCGGGTTCACCGACAACCAGGGTTCGACGCTGCAGACGGCGACCAACCAGGGCCGGCTGCTCGCGGTGATCTACTTCGCCATGCTGGCGCTCGCGGTGTTCGGGATCGGGCTCAGCGGGCGGGTCATCGAGCTCGACCTGCGCACCCGGCCCCGCGCCCGCGGCGTCGTCTTCGTCGTCGTCGGGACGCTCTTCGCCGCCATCGCCGGCGGCATCCTCACCTCCAGCGCCTTCAGCGCTCGCTACGCGGCGGTCGTATTCCTCCCTTTTCTCCTCCTCGTGGCATTGGGCACGACGACGTTGCTCAACCCCGTGGGCCGGGTGATCGTGGTCGGTCTGGCCGTCGTGGCCGGGCTGTTCTCCTCGGCCCAGAACGTGACGACGCAGCGGACCCAGGCGGGCGCGGTGGCGGCCGCCATCAACGCTCAGGCCAGGCCGGGCGACGTCATCGCCTTCTGCCCCGATCAGCTGGGCCCGTCGGTCTACCGGCAGGTCCAGGACCCCCGGCGGTACGAGATGATCACGTTCCCGCGCCGCACCGGTCCCCAGATCGTCGACTGGGTCGACTACGCCGCCACGGTCGGGGCGGCCAGTCCGGCGTCGTTCGCCGACTACGTCACGCACAAGGCCGGCGACCACCGTCTGTGGCTCGTCTGGCAGCCGAACTACCAGACCTACGGCATCAAGTGCGAGACGATCGCGTCGGACCTCATTACCGCCGCCACCAATACCGGGGGTGGCGGTCGGAACGTCGTGACCAACCATCCTGCGCTCTACTACGAGCCGATGAACCTGACCGAGTACGCCTTCTCGGGGTCGTGAACCGGGGGCGGACGTGACCGAAGCGGATGCCTGGACGGCGACCGAGACCGTGACGCCGCCCCGGCCCCGAGCGCAGACGGCCGGGCTGTGGACCTCGTTGCGCCGGGGCTGGGCGCGGGTGCCCGAGTCGCTCCGGGAGGCGGTGCTGCCCTACGTGGTGGCGCGGGGTGTGGTCCTGGGCGCGCTCGGCCTGGCCCACTTCATCGTCGACCGTGCGCATCCTGCGACGCCCGGCGTGGCGGCCCGGGTCCACGCCGGGCTGCTCGGCTGGGACGCCGGCTGGTACGAGACGATCGCCCGCGTGGGCTACGGCCCCCTGGGCGCCCAGTCGCTGCGCTTCTTCCCCGGGCTGCCCCTGCTGACCCACGCCGTGGCCTGGGTGCCGGGCCTGGGCGACGGGCCCGCCCTCGTGCTCGTGGCCAACGTCGCCGCCCTGGCCGCCACCGCCATGCTCTACGTGCTGGTGCGCCGCGAGACCGGGCAGGCCGCGGTGGCCCGCCGGTCGGTGTGGGTCCTCAGTCTGCTGCCCGCCGCCTTCGTCCTCGTGATGGGCTACGCCGAGTCGCTGCTGCTCGTCTTGGCCATCGGCTGCTTCCTTGCCCTGCGCCCGCCGGCCGACGCCCCCGCCGCCCGGCCGCACTTCGCCGTGGCCGGGGTGCTGGCGTTCGGCGCCGCCCTCACGCGGCCCATCGGCGTGCTCCTGTTCCTCGCCGTGCTTGTGGAGCTGGTCCGCTGGTGGCAGCGCCTCGGGCGCGAGGAGCGTCTCGCGGGCATGGGGGCCGTCGTCGCCCCGTTCGTCGGCCTGGTCGCGTTCTTGGCCTGGGCCAAGCACACGGTGCACGACTGGTGGGCCCCGCTGCGCGTCCAGCTGCAGAACTCGCACCACGGTGGCCTGGCCGATCCTTTCGCGACCCTCTACGACGACGCCAAGGGACTGGTGCACCACCACGTCGGCACGGCGCTGCACGTCCCGTGGGTGCTGCTCGCCCTGGCCATGCTCGTCGTGTGTTGGCGCAGGCTGCCGGCGTCCTACACGCTGTTCGCCGCGGCCGTGCTGGCCACCGCGGTCTCGGGCGCCAACCTCGATTCGTTCGAGCGCTACGCCCTCAGCGCGTTCCCGCTGTCCATCGCCGCCGCCCTGCTCCTCACCGAGTCCCAGATCGAGCGGCTGGTGCTCGCCGTCCTGTCGGCCGGTCTCGCCGCCTACGCGCTCTTGGCCTTCCTCAACATCTCCGTGCCGTAGTTCGCGCCCGAACCCCCCGTCCCGGCGACCGGCGCGTGCGTGGCCTGGCCGCCCGCGGGCCTGCTCAGAACCCCGATGTCAGCACCCACCCCTCCCCGAGACCACAGGGAGGGTCCACTAACCTGGCTTTCACGATGGCCACACCACAGGAGGCACCCGTCGTCATTGCAGGCGCCGGGCCCGGTGGCCTCACGGCGGCCTACGAGCTGACCAAGCGCGGAGCACGCCCCCTGGTGCTCGAGAAGGACGGCGTGGTGGGGGGCATCAGCCGGACCGAGCAGCGGGACGGTTGGCGCTTCGACCTGGGCGGGCACCGCTTCTTCACCAAGGTGCCCGAGGTCGAGGCGCTCTGGCACGAGATCCTGCCCGAGGGTGACTTCATGCTCCGCCCCCGCATGAGCCGCATCTACTACAAGGGCAAATTTCTCGACTACCCCCTCCGGGCCTCCAACGTCCTGCGCAACATCTCGCTGTGGGAGGGATTCCTCATCGGACTCTCGTACCTCTGGTCCCGCATCCACCCGCCCAAGGACGAGTCCAACTACGAGAACTGGCTCGTGAAGCGCTTCGGCTGGCGCCTCTACCGGACCTTCTTCAAGACCTACACCGAGAAGGTGTGGGGCGTCCCGGTCTCCGAGATGCCGGCCGACTGGGCGGCCCAGCGGGTGAAGAACCTCGACCTGCGCAAGGCCGTCCTGAACGCGATCCTCCCGAAGCGGGGACAGACCGAGATCACGACCCTGATCGAGGAGTTCCAGTACCCCAAGTACGGCCCCGGGATGATGTGGGAGGTCTGTGCGGAGAAGGTGCAGGCCGCCGGGGGGGCCCTGGAGCTCCGGGCGCGGTTGGCCCGCATCAGAGTCGAAAGGGGCCGCGCCGTCTCGGTCACCTACACCCGGGGCGGCCAGGAGCACACGGTTCCGGCGTCGCACGTGATCTCGACCATGCCCCTGCGCGAGCTGGTCCACACGATCAGCCCCCCGCCGCCGCCCGAGGTCGTCGCGGCGGCCGACGACCTGCACTACCGCGACTACCTGACCGTGGCGCTCGTCGTGCCGCAGTCGCGCAGCTTCCCCGACAACTGGATCTACATCCACGCCACCGAGGTCGAGGTCGGCCGCATCCAGAATTACGGGTCGTGGTCGCCCTTCTTGGTGAAGGACGGCCGCACCTGCCTCGGCCTCGAGTACTTCGTCTTCGAGGGCGACTCCATGTGGAACACGCCCGACGAGGATCTCGTCGCGCTCGGCACCAAAGAGCTCATCGAGCTCGGGCTCGCCGCAGACGGCGACGTCGAGCGTGGCTACGTCGTGCGGGTGCCCAAGGCGTACCCGTATTACGACTTCGCCTACAAGGCGAACGTCGAGATCATCCGCAAGTGGCTCGAGACCGAGGCGCCCAACGTGCACCCGGTCGGGCGCAACGGGATGCACAAGTACAACAACCAGGACCACTCGATGTACACCGCCATGCTGACGGTGGAGAACATCTTCGGCGCGGACCACGACGTGTGGACCGTCAACGTCGAAGAGGAGTACCACGAGGCAGGTTCGACGGGGCGCAACGCCCCGGTGCTGCCGCGGCGCCCCACCGGCGCAGTGGCCGCCACGCTCGACCCCGGCTGAGCACGGGCCGGTGACACTGGTCGACGACGCGCCGGAGACAGCGGCGCCCGAGTCGCGCCGCAGCCGCCGGCTGCGACAGCGGCGAGAGCGGCGCCGGTGGCGGCCCTGGATGACCGTGGTCTGCGCCGGGCTCGCCTATCTCGCGCTCGGCTTCGTGCTCTGGATCCACGCCTGGTCCGAGGGTGCCACCACCCACACGCTCTGCGGCTGCGGCGACCCCGCCCTGTTCCTGTGGTTCTTCCAGTGGCCCGCCACCGCGCTGGCGCACGGGCAGAACCCCTTCTTCTCGACCGCGCTGTTCCATCCGAGCGGCATCAACCTGCTGGCGCAGACCTCGGTGACGGGGTTGAGCCTGCCGCTCGTCCCGGTCACCTGGATCTGGGGCCCGGTCGCCTCGCTCAACGTCGCGTCGACGCTCACGCCCGCGCTGACCGCGTTCTTCGCGTTCGTCGTCATCCGGCGCTGGGCCCCCTGGACACCCGCCGCGTTCATCGGTGGCCTCCTCTACGGCTTCTCGCCCTTCGTCCTCAACAGCCTCGAGTTCGCGCACCTCATGACGGCCGCGCTGATGGTGCTGCCGCTCATCCTCGCCGTGCTCGACGAGATCCTGGTGCGCCAGCGCCACAGCCCGGTGTGGGCGGGGGTCGCGCTCGGGCTCCTCGCCTTCGTCCAATTCTTCCTCTCGACCGAGGTGCTGGCCCTGTGCGCGGTGGTCGTCGTCGTCTGCCTCGTCGTGTTGGTGGCCGCCGCGCTGGTCGCCGACCCGGCCGAGCTGCGGCGGCTGGCCCCCCACGCCGTCAAGGGACTGGGAACCGGGCTGCTCGTGGGCGCGGTGCTGCTGGCGTGGCCCGCCTGGTTCGCCCTCGACGGGCCGGCGCACCTCTCGGGCCTGGTGTGGCACACCAACCCACGCCGCGTGGGCGGCTACCTTCCGTCGAACTTCGTCTCGGCGAGCCTCTACAAGTCGGGCAGTGCCAGCCGCGTCTACATGGCCCTGGGCGGCTACGAGGGGTTGCCGCTGGGCTCCTCCACGTATCTCGGGTGGGGGCTCCTCGCGGTGCTGGCGGGCGGGGTCGCGATGTTCTGGCGCGACCGACGCCTCTGGTTCTATGGCTTCCTCCTCGTGTTCTGTGCGCTCGTGTCGTTGCTCCCGGGCCACGGGGTGTGGGTGCCCGAGCGACTCTTCGAGCGCCTGCCGGTGTTCGAGAACGTGATCGAGCAGCGCTACATGGCGGTCGGGTTCCTGGCCGCGGCGGTGATGCTCGCCATCATCGCCTTCCGAGTCCACGAGCGGCTGCCCCAGTGGTGGGGAGCGCTCGCCTCACTCGTCGTGGTGGCCGTGGCCCTCGTGCCCATCGCGACGACGTTCGCCCCGCAACTCCCCTTCGCCATGCGCCCGGTGATCCTGCCCCGCTGGTACGCCACGGTGGCGCCGAACCTGCCCTCGGGGCAGGTGGTCCTCTCGTACCCGGCCCCGTTCTCGGGCATCCAGACCGCCATGTCGTGGCAGGCCGTGAATCGCATGCACTACAGCCAGGCCGGGGGGAGTGGACCTCAGGGCCAGGCGTTCCGCGCCGGCTCGGCGGAGCCCGGCTTCACGGTCCTCACGCACCTCGGCTTCGGCATCGGCCCGCCGCTCCCCACCGGCACACCGGCCGAGTACGCCGCGGTGCGTCACGCCCTGAGCGTCTGGGAGGTCACCACCGTGGTGGTCGCGACCAACCTGTCCGCGCCGTTGCTGCAGCAGGGCCACGACCCGACCTACGCCGCCACCTTCATCACGGCCGCGCTGGGCCGCCTGCCCGTCTTCCAGCAGGGCGCGTGGGTCTGGTACGACGTGGATCTCGCCGCCTACCCCGCGCTGGACGTGCCGCCGGGCACGGTGGCGTCGTGCGTCGAGAAGGCGGAGGGCCCGACGGGGCAGATCGCGGGGAACCTGCGGGCGCCGCGATGCGTGGGGCTGCACGCGCTCGCGGGCCAGGCGGCTTCCGCCGCGGGCGCGCCCACGGCGATCTCGGCCCAGCGCTAGCTGCCTGCTCGGGCCACCCGTCTCGTCCAGGCGCCGAGCCGATCGGGCAGGCGGAGGACCGGCCCGGAAGGAGGGATGCGGCCACGGCGGGTGCCGCCAGGGTGCGGTCCATCCCCTGGGTCCGGGACGACCACCGGTCCGATGGCGTGCGCACGCGTCTCACCACTCCGTGGGGCTTTGGTGCCAGAGTGGTGCCCTTGACCGTGTCCTTCGCCGACCTCACGACCGCTCCGGCCGACGGCGTCCGCGTCGGCCCAGCGGGAGCCAGGCTGCTCCAACGGGAGTTCTTGCCGCAGGTCGTCGGGGTCGGGCCGGCGGGCGAGGGGGGCACCACGGCGGCAGGGACGAGGACGGCTCGGTGACGGAGCCCGAAGCGGCCGAGTCGGCCGCGGCGGAGGTCGTCGTCGAGTCCGTTCCCTCGGCGATGTCGTTCGCGCCCAACGCGGTCGGGCCGAACCTCGGGGCCGAGCTGTTGCTCGATGCCGACGTCCGTCCCGGCGTCGAGTCGATGCGGGCCGGCCTGTTACAGGCGGGGCCGCTGGCGATCGCGGGCGTGGTGGCCAACGGCGCCAGCGTCGTCCTCACCGTCGCCCTCGCGCGCCTGTTGTCGCCGCACAGCTACGGCGTCCTCAACCAACTGACCGGGCTGTACCTCATCCTCTCCATGCCCGGGTCGGCCGTGGTGGTCGCAGTCGTGCGCCGGGTCACGATGTGGCACGAGGACGGCAGCGGCCACCTGGTCCGGCGTTGGGCGGGGCGGGTGCATCGGCAGGGGACGATGCTCGTCTTGCTGTGGGCCGCCCTCGTATTCCTCAGCCGCCACGGCGTCGCGGTGCTGCTGAACCAGCAGAGTGGCATCGGCATCGCGGCCATCCTCACCGCGGCGGGATTCTTCGTGCTCCTCTCGCTCGACCGCGGGCTGCTGCAGGCCCACCGGTCCTACGGCCCACTCGCCGTCAACCTCATGGTCGAGGCGAGCGTGCGGGTGGTGGCCGTGGTCGTGCTGGTCGTGGCCGGCTTCGGCCCGTCCGGGGCCGCCGTGGGCGTGTTGATCGGCGAGGTCGTGGCGACGGCGCACGCCCGCTGGGCGTCGGTGCGGGCGTGGTCGGGGGGGCGGGCGCCGCGCCCATGGGAGGCCGCGGGTTGGGTGGCGGCGCTGCGACCCGACCCGGTCCTGTCCGGTGGGAACAGAGAGCGCCGCACGGTGGCGCTGGACCTGGTGGTCGCCTCGGTCTCGCTCTCCATGGTCGCCGTGCTGCAGAACGTCGACGTGCTCGTCGTCGGGCGGGACAACCCGACGCACAGCGGTGCCTACGCCGCCGTGTCCGTCACCAGCAAGGCCATCGTGTTCGGCGCGGTGGTGCTCGGCGGTTACCTGCTGCCCGAGGCCGCCATCCGCTGGCGCCAGGGAGGTCACGCTCTCCGTCAGCTGGCCGTGGTCCTGGTACTGCTCGCCGTCCCTTCGGTCTTGTTGCTCACGGTGGCGCTGGCCGCGCCACAGGCACTGCTCGAGGTCGTCTTCCACCACCAGTACACGGCCGCGGCGAACGCGCTGGCGCCACTCGTGCTGGCCATGATCTTGCTCAGCGTGTCGGTGGTGCTCACCATGTACCTGCTCGCCGTCGGCCGTCGTTGGGTGGCCGGCGTGCTCATCGCCGGCGCCGCGGTGCTGACCCTGGCCGTGCTCGCCGTGCACGGAGCGCCGCGGGCGACGGCACTGGTCGACCTCGCGGTGCAGGCTGCGGTCCTGGCCGTCGTCGTCGTCGGCTTCGCCGCGGTGCACCGGGTCAGGCTGGGACAGCGCGCCGCACGGCTAACGTGAGCCAAATGGCTGACGACTCGGGGCCGGCCGCGGCCGTGCCCGGCGGGCGCCACCGCGACACCGCGCGTCTCGGTCGCGAAGAGCGGCAAGAACGCGGGGAGGCCGGCGACCGTGAGGTGTTGGCCTCGATCGCCGCGGAGGCGGGCATCCGTCGCATCCATCTGGTCGCCTGGCGGGACCTCGACGACCCCGAGGCGGGGGGCTCCGAGCTGCATGCCGACAAGGTCGCGTCGCTCTGGGCCGCTGCGGGACTCGACGTCACGTTCCGCACCTCGGCCGTGCCGGGGGCGTCCCGAGGCCCTGAGCCGCAACGGCTACCGCGTGCTGCGGCGCGCGGGCCGCTACGCCGTGTTCCCCGGCGCCGCCTGGGAGGGCCTGCGCATGGGCGACCGTCCCGGGGACGCGCTGGTCGAGATCTGGAACGGCATGCCCTTCCTCTCGCCGCTGTGGTACCGCGGACCGCGGGTCGTCTTCCTGCACCACGTGCACGCGGAGATGTGGGGCATGGTGCTGCCTCCCGACGCTGGCCCGGCTCGGCGACACCATGGAGCGGCACATCGCGCCCCGCCTCTACCGCTCGAGCCGGATCGTCACGCTGTCCGAGTCGTCCCGGTCCGAGATCGTCGAGATGCTGGGGCTCAGCGAGGAGAAGATCACCGTGGCGCCGCCCGGCGTCGACCCGCGCTACGTGCCCGGCGGCCAGCGCTCACCGACGCCGCTCGTGGTCGCCGTGGGGCGCCTGGTGCCGGTCAAGCGCTTCGACGTGCTGCTGCGGGCACTGGCCAAGGTGAAGGCGACGCAGCCCGCGCTGGAGGCGGTCATCATCGGCGAAGGCTACGAGCGACCGGCGCTCGAGGCGCTCCGCACCGAGCTGGGGGCCGACGAGTGGGTGACCATGCCCGGCCACGTCGAGGTCGATGAGCTGTTGTCGTGGTACCGGCGCGCCTGGGTCGTGGCCGGCAGTTCCCAGCGCGAGGGCTGGGGCATGACGCTGACCGAGGCCGCCGCGTGCGGGACGCCGGCCGTGGCCACCGCGATCGCGGGGCACACCGACGCGGTGCTCGACGGTGAGTCGGGCCTCCTGGTCGACGACGCGGAGGATCTCTGGGCGGCACTGGCGCGCGTGCTCGATGACGACGTGCTCCGCAGCCGCCTGTCGAGGGGCGCGCTGGCGCGCGCCCGCTGGTTCACGTGGGACGCCACCGCGCGGCGCACGCTCGAGGCGTTGGCGGGCGAGGCACAGGCGCGCTCGTAGCCGCGGGATCTCGCCCGGCTCAGCCGGCGGGGACCGCCTCCTCGGCAGTCGGCTCCGCACGAGCCGACGTCGATCCTCGGAAGGAGCGCCGTGGCAGAGGTCTGGGCACGCGTAGGCGGAAGCTCGAGATCACCGCGTCGGCGACCAGCAGCACCACGCCGAGCCAGATGAGGTTCCCGGCGTTCACGAATGATCCGGGCCAGTTGGATCCCGGAAGGTAGTGATGCACGCGCTGCCCCTCGATCACGTTGAGGCAGCCCGCCACGATGGCCGCGATCCCTGACCACGGTGGTCGCGGCGCGCATCCACGGAACGAGCAATCCCACCGCCACGATGACGCCGACCGCCAAACCGGCCAGCGGTCGGGTCACGAGGAGGGCGACGCCTCCGGTGACCGCGCCGATGATCACCGCACGCACGATGCGGCGCCACCAAGGCCACCGGTCGCCGGAGCCCTCTTGCCCCGCGCGGGCACCGGGGGATTCGACCAAGGCAGGGCGAAGGCCGGCAGGTCGAAGGGGCGGTCTGGTCGCTCCGGCGCATCGGGTCCCGCCGGGCCGCGGAGCCGGCGGGGCAACTTCGACCGCACCCAGCGTCGCGCCCGGATGGGCAGGAAGCCGAGGACGAGACAGAGGAGCAAGGTCGCTCCGGACACGGCCAGGGCGGCCCACACCAGTCGCTGCGGTGTCCAGGTCAACTGGACGGTGAACGACGAACCGCCGAGCGCCCTGAGGTCGGCCGGCGTGACGTGCCAGCCGTTGGCGAACCCGTCGACGAGCTGGGGCGGCCCCAGGTCCACCGCGTGCGAGCCGGCGCGCGCCCCCTGTCCGGGCGACGCGACGGCCTGCCATCCCTTGTTGACGCTCTGGCCGAGCACGAGCTCGAACGGTTGGGTCGCGCCGGCGACCAACAGGGCGTGGCTGTCGATGTGCGAGGACGTGGGCGTCACGGTGGGCGCCGCACCGGGCTGGACCGCCCCGAGCTCGGGCGTCCCCGCGCTGGTGGCGGTGGCCGCCGGCCCCGGGCCGCCACCGGCGGCCGAGTCGAGCACGATCTGGTCGGTGTTCCAGCCGGTGCAGGTCGACGGGGCCGACGCGCACGGTCCGTTGTGGCCGATGGCGGTCTCCACGACGTGGGTCCCCGCCGCCAGCGTGATGCCCTTGGCGTCGGGCCCGCAGGGCACGAGCTGCACCTGGCCGCCGTCGAGGGCCTGCGCGGTCGACCCGACGACAGAGACGTCGATCGGTTGGCCGTCGATGGTCATCAGGTTGTCGACGCAGTTGCCGGGCAGCTGGGCGGGCGTCGGCGAAGACTGCACGCCCGGGAAGCCGATCTCGGCGATGCCCAGCGGCAACGCCAAGGGGCCCGCCGAGTAGTAGTTGGCGGCGTACTCGGGCCGGATGCCGGTGAAGGTGACGGCGAAGTGCGACCCGGTCATCGGTGGGAACAGGACCGGCACGGTCGTGACCGCTCCCGGCACGTTGCTGTCGGCGATCGGTGGCAGCGTGATGTGTCGCGTCTGGTCGCCGGACGTGATGGTCATGGACGTGGGCACCGAGTGGCGCCCGTCGGCGATCACCTGCATGTTCAATACGCTGACCTTCTGCGGCTTGGTCAGGTCGTAGGTGAGCGTCGATCCGATCTGCGCCTTGGTGCCGAGGCCCGGCTGCCAGGCCGTGCTCGGGTTGCCGTCGACGGTGGCCGACGCCGTCGCGTTCACGTCACCGGGCAGGCGGCCCGACGAGTACGCGTCGCGGACCCCGGTCGCCCCGTTGGCCGCCCGCCCGACGAGGCGGTCGATCTCGTCGTCGGGGATGAGGGCGGACAGGCTGGCGCTCCCCGACAAGGTGAAGGTGCGGGCCGTGGGCAGGGTGAACTGGCGCGAGATCGAGGTCTCCGGGTCCGAGCGCGGGGGGTACTGCGAGGTGCGCGACCGGGTCATGACGACGGTCAGGCGATCGGAGGCGGAGGCGGAGGCGAGCGTGGAGAGCATCTGGGTCGGCATCTGCAGCACCTCGCGCACCTGCTGGCCGGGGATCTGGACCTCGGAGAAGCCGACGGCGGCCGCCGTCAGCGGGGGGGCCGTGTTGTCGGTGGTGCCGTCGATCCTGATGCGCAGGGTGTGGAACGTCTGAGCCGGGAAGGTGAGGGTCTGCCCGGACGTGACATGAGACGACGCCGTCAGATGGAACTTCATCGGGTGCTTCCCGTCGAATGTGAGCGTGACGCCGGAGATCCAGCGCGACCGGTCGCCGCGCTGCGGCTGGACGAGGTTGATGTGGTCGGTCGTGACCGGGTTGGCGAACTGCGCCTGCCACCACTGGCCAGCCGGGTCCGGGACGAAGGTGCCGGTGATCCAGGCGGTGTCGAAGTTGCCGTCGATGGCGCTGTAGGCCCGGTCCTCGGGTGTGTAGGAGACGCCGTTGCCGTAGCTGCTGGCCGTGACGTTCACCGCCCCCGCGTACTGGGCGTACGTCTTCGAGGTGTTCGTCGAGCCCGGGAACAGCTCGATCGGGCTGTCGCTCAGGTCGGTCTTGGCCGGGTTGTCACCGGGCGTCTCGGTGTAGCCGGCGTTGGCGGTCAGGGTGTCCCAGCGGAACGCCTGCTTGCGGTTCGTGTCGGTGACGACGAGATGCGCGCCCTGCGAGGCCAGGCTGTGGAGCCGCGAGGGATTGGTGGCCAGCGTGCCGGCGTAATAGATCGCGCTGTCGGTGTTCAGCAGACCGAGCCCGGCCAGGTTGTTCAGGCCCGTGGCGTCGCCCTCCATGACGATCGTTCCCGCGTCGGACTCGCCACGCACCACCGGGCGCGGGTTGGCCACCGTGTAGGTGACGATCGGCGACGTCCAGCCGGTGTCCGGTGGGAGGGACAGGTCCTGCTCGTTCAGTGTGGAGACGGTCGAGACGTTGGGGCGGGGAGAGCCGAAGGAGACCGGGTCGCTCAGGCCCTGGGGGGTCTGCTGCAACTGTTGGGCGAGCAGCTGGGGCTGGGGGACGCCGTACTGCTCGTAGCGCTGGTCGTACTCGACCATCACGTCCCCGACGCTCATCAGCCGTGACATCGGCGCCAGGGCGTTCATGTTGGCGATGCCGTCCTGTATCGGCCCGTCGATGGCGTACAGGGTGTCGGCCGTGGCGATGGAGCCCATGATCTGCTGCTCGCGGGTGACGAAGTCGCGGTTCAGGAGCGCCGTCTGCGGCGTGTCGACGGTGTCGCCCCAGCGGTACGAGGCGAAGTCGTTGCCGGGGATGGCGAAGACGCGTGTGCCCGGATGAGTCGCATTCAGATGGTTGATGGCGGCCAGCTGGTAGGAGGGGAGCGAGGCCGGCTGTGTGAAGCTGCCGGCGACGACCGCGTCGCCGTTGAACAGCGACGGGACGTTGGCGATCACGAGTCCGGCGACGACGACGGCGGTCCCAATGCCGACGAGGGAGAGGCGGAGCCACAGCGCCGTGAGCCCGCAGCCCAGCAGCATGACGAGGGCGAGGAGCACGAGGGGGGTGGCGCGGTCGGTGGAGCGCAACGCGAGGCCGGCCGTCGTGTCCGTCATGAAGGACTTGAGCAACCGGCCGATCACCGTGGGGTTGGCGAAGGGGAACGGGCCGACCGAGAGCACCAGTCCGACGAAGAGCAGGACGAGGAAGTAGGCCCGCTCGCGCCAGCGGACGAAGGCCGCGGCGACCAGGGCAAGGACCGGCATGACGAACGAGGAGGCCAGCAGCGCGATGTTCTGCGTGTAGCGCACGGCCGCGTACGTCCACGGGCCGAGGTGGTCGCTGCCGTAGAAGTACCAGTACCCGAGGCCGCGGATGACGTCGGCCGGGTTCGACGTCGCCGAGGTGGAGGGAACGGTCTCGGTGAACTTGAGGACGTTGACGCCGTAGGCCGCCTCGACCTCGAGCCCCGCGATCCACCACAGGCACGCACCAAGGGTGAGGACGGCGATGCGGAGAGCAGTCGCCAGCGCGTGGCGCCAGGTCGACTCGCGCAGCACCACCACGGCGTAGAAGATCCACAGGATGGGCGCGACGCCGACGTAGATGATGGAGCTGGCGTTGATGCCACTGACCAGGGCGACGACGAAGGCGAAGAGCGCGGGCTCGCGCCAACCGCCGCGGCGCAGGGCGACGATCGTGAGGCCCAGCATGAACGGCAACCCGGCCCAGGGCAGCAGGATGACGGAGATCCGCCCGGCGTACTGCAAGAAATAGGGCGAAAGCATGTAGGCGAGCGCGGCCGCGGTGGGGCCCGGTCCCCGGAGCCCGAGGATGCGCGAGAGATAGAGGACGCCGAGGCCGGCCGCGAAGAGAATGGTCCCGAGCCAGAGCCGCTGTGCCACCCAGACCGGCACGCCGAGCAGATGAAAGACCGCGTAGAAGGGCCCCATCGGCAGCAGGTAGCCGATGTACTCGTGGCTGACCGTCCCCAACGCGACGGTGGGGTTCCACATGAACGCGACTTGGCTCAAGAAGCGCGTGGGGTCGAGGTAGAGGTACGTCTTGGTGTCCGGGGTGACGACGCCAGGGCGCACGGCCAAGAGGGGCACGTAGGCGAGCCCCGCGACGGTCGCCAACCCGCCGATCCACCACCAACGCCCGCCGTTGCGGGGGACCGCTCCGTTTCGTTCCTTCGCGCTGCGCTTGGCGGCGTGCCGCCCCCGGGAGGCGGTGACGGTGAGGGTCGTGGTCATGAGGGGCGGCCGGAAAGTCGCCCGGTAGTGTAAGCAGGCAGCGCCACCCCGGCGTGTCACGCGAAGGGAGCGCCCGTGGCCACGAGCACCAAGAGCGGCCTCACGGGGGAGCGGCCTCAGGAGGGCGTGACCCCGGACTCCCTGCTCGCCTTGCACGAAGCCGGCTACCGCGCCGTGCTCGAACGCATCGGGAAGGGCCGGATCCTCGACGTCGGTTGCGGCCAGGGCTTCGAGTCCGCCCGTTTCCTCGACCCGGGCCGCCAGGTGGTCGGGGTGGACTACTCCTCCGACGCCGTGACGACGGCGGCGACCCGTTACGGCCCGGCCGGCTTGCGGGTGGCGCAGATGGACGCCCTCCGACTCGGGCTCCGCACCGGAAGCTTCGACGGCGCCTGCTCCTCGCACCTCATCGAGCACTTCACCGAGCCGGAGCCACACGTGGCCGAGCTGGCACGCGTCGTCAGGGACGACGGCGTGGTGTGCATCGTCACTCCGAACAAGCCGACCGACTTCGAGAACCCCTTCCATCTCCACCTCTTCGACCGGGAGGAGCTGCGCAGCATGTTGGAGCGCCACTTCGCCGAGGTGTGGCTCGGTGGCGTCGACGCGGCCCCGCACGTGAAGGCGGACTTGGAGGCGCGGCGCGTCAAGGCCGCCAAGCTGCTGCGGCTCGACGCGTTCGACCTGCGACACCGCATGCCCTACTCGTGGTACGTGTGGGCCTACACAAGGTTGCTGCCGCTGGCGTACAAGGTGGTCGCCCGTGGCGACACCGGTGGTGCGACGGGCATCACGGCCGACGACTGGTTCGTCACCGACGAGCCGGACGACACGACGCTCGTCCTGTTCGCCGTGGCGACGTCACCCCGCCGGGAGGGGTCCGGCTGATGCTGGCGGTCGGCCTGACCGGAGGGATCGGCTCCGGGAAGTCGGCGGTGGCCGACCTGCTGGTGGCGCGGGGCGCGGTCCTGATCGACGCCGACCAGGTCGCCCGTGACGTGGTGGCGCCCGGTGGGCCGGCGTACCAGCCGCTGATCGACCGATTCGGGCGGGAGATCGTGGCTCCCGACGGCACGATCGACCGCCAGGCGCTGGCCAAGGTCGCCTTCGCCGACGAGGAGACGCGGCTGGAGCTGAACGGCATCACGCACCCTGCCATCGGCATCGCCATGATCGAGGCACGCGACGCACTGGCCGACACCGACCTCATCGTGGTGCTGGCCATCCCGCTGCTCACGGCCAAGCACCGAGAGACCGTGAAGCTGGACAAGGTCGTGGTCGTCGACACGCCGGTGGAAGTGGCGCTCGAGCGGCTCCTCTCCCAACGGGCCTTCGACCGGGAGGACGCCGAGGCGCGCATCCGCTCCCAAGTTTCGCGCGAGGAGCGAAAGAAAGAGGCCGACTACGTCCTCGACAACTCCGGCGACCGGGCCTCGCTGGAGCGGGGGGTGGCCAAGCTGTGGGACTGGCTGATCGCCACCCGGGACGAGCGCCGGGCGCATGCCTGAACCCGGCTCGCTCGACCTCGCTCCCGGCTGAACCGTCACATCTCCCGGGTAGCCTCGTGGGGCCATGCCTGACTTCGAGGTCGTGTCCCCGTTCAAGCCGTCGGGCGACCAGCCGCAGGCCGTGGTGGCCCTGGCCAACGGGGTGCGGCGGGGGGACCGCTACCAGACCCTCCAGGGCATCACCGGCTCGGGCAAGACGGCGACGATCGCCTGGCTGATCGAGCAGGCGCAGCGACCCACGCTCATCATCGAGCCCAACAAGTCGCTGGCCGCTCAGCTGTCCTCCGAGCTGCGGGAGCTCTTCCCCAAGAACCGGGTCGAGTTCTTCGTCTCGTACTACGACTACTACCAACCCGAGGCCTACCTCCCGACCACCGACACCTACATCGAGAAGGACTCGTCCATCAACGACGAGATCGATCGGCTCCGGCACGCCACCACCTCTTCGTTGTTGATGCGGCGGGACGTGATCGTCGTGGCGTCGGTGTCGTGCATCTACGGCCTCGGCTCGCCCGACGAGTACCGGGACCGCATCCTGGGGCTGGCGATGGGGGAGCAGATCGACCAGCGGGACATCCTGCGCCGGCTCGTCGACCTGCAGTACTCGCGGAACGAGACGAACCTCGTGCGCGGGACCTTCCGGGCCCGGGGCGACACCGTCGAGATCCACCCCGCCTACGAGGAGTCGGCGCTGCGGGTCGAGCTGTTCGGCGACACGATCGAGCGGATCGTGCCCTTCGACGTCTTGACGGGGGAGATGGGCGACGAGATCGAGGACGTGGCGGTGTACGCGGCCACGCACTACGTGACGGGCGAGGACATCATCGGGCGGGCGGTGGGGACGATCGAGGTCGAGCTGCGCGAGAGCCTGCAGGAGTTCGAGAAGCAGGGCAAGCTCCTGGAGGCGCAGCGGCTGCGGGTGCGCACCGAGCACGACCTCGAGATGCTGGCCGAGACCGGGGTGTGCTCGGGCGTCGAGAACTACAGCCGGCACCTCGACGGGCGGGCGCCGGGAGAGACGCCGTACACGCTGCTCGACTTCTTCCCCAAGGACTACCTCTGCGTCATCGACGAGAGCCACGTGGCCGTGCCCCAGCTGCACGGGCAGTACGCCGGCGACCGCTCGCGCAAGGACGTACTGGTCGAACACGGCTTCCGCCTGCCCTCGGCCAGGGACAACCGGCCGCTGCGCTTCGACGAGTTCGTCGACCGGGTGCCCCAGTGCGTGTTCGTGTCGGCCACGCCGGGACCCTTCGAGCTCGAGCACTCGGCCCAGGTGGTCGAGCAGGTGATCCGGCCCACCGGGCTGGTCGACCCCGAGGTCACGATCATGCCCACCAAGGGACAGATCGACGACCTGCGCGAGCGGATCGCAAAGACGGTGGCGGCGGGCGGCCGGGTCCTGGTCACGACGCTGACGAAGAAGATGGCCGAGGACCTGACCGACTACCTGGCCGACGCGGGGGTCCGGGTGCAGTACCTGCACTCGGACATCGACACGATCACCCGGATCGAGATCCTGCGCGAGTTGCGCCTCGGGACGATCGACGTGCTGGTGGGCATCAACCTCTTGCGGGAGGGCTTGGACCTGCCGGAGGTGTCGCTGGTCGCCATCCTGGACGCGGACAAGGAGGGGTTCTTGCGGTCGGCGTCGTCGTTGATCCAGACGATGGGCCGGGCGGCCCGCAACGTGGACGGCGTGGTGGTCCTGTACGCCGACACCATCACCGACTCGATGCGGGAGGCGGTCTCGACGACCCAGCGCCGGCGCGAACTGCAGATGGCCTACAACCGTGAGCACGGCATCGACCCGCAGACCATCCGTAAGTCGGTGACCGACATCCTCGAGCGCCTGCGCGGGGGCGGAGGAGAGGGACGAGCGACCAGGGCGGGTCGCAGCCGGGCCGAGGTGCGGCGCAACGCGGCGGTGCGCGGCACCCGGCGGCCGGAGGTGCTGGCCGAGGGGTCGGCGGCTGCGGTGGCCTCTCCGGCCGAGGCGGTGGAGCTGATCACCCAGCTCGAGGCCGAGATGCGGGCGGCGGCGGCTGACCTGCGCTACGAGGAGGCCGCGCTGCTGCGGGACGAGATCGCCGAGATCAGGTCGTCGATCCCGGGCTGAGCCCCGGATCGCCGTTAGCGTCTGGACTCCCATGCCGACGACCCAACAACTCAGGGACGCCGTGGCGCGCTATGCCGAGGTCGCCAGCTCCCGCGACGTCGACCGCTACGCCGCCCTCTTCACGGACGACGCCGTCCAGGTGGACCCGTATCCGACCGGGGTGCACGAGGGCACGGACGAGATCCGGGCGTTCATGCAGCAGTCCTTCGACGCCTGCGAGGCCATGACCTTCGAGGTGGAGGAGTGCCACCCCGTGGCGGACAAAGCGGCCGTGCGGTTCCAGATCACCGTCGGACTCGAGGGCGGCGCGACCATGCTCATCCGAGGTGTGGAGATCTTCACGATCACCGATGAGGGACTCATCTCGGCCGTCGACGCCTACTGGGGCGAGGAGGACGTGAGCTTCCAAGGCTCGTCGCCGTGACCGCCGTCCCCGCGGCGAACCTCTGAGCCGGAGCCGACACCCGGCGCGGCCGTCCGCTCCGGCGACGGGGCGGTGCGAACGGGGCGGTGCGAACGGGGCGTGCCGGACCACGGGGCGCGAGGTGGGCGCGGTGCCGACGCCCTGACCTGGGCTCAGCCGGAGCGGACACAGGCCGCCGGTATCCTGCTCGGATGGCCGATCATCTGGTCATTCGCGGGGCCCGTGAACACAATCTGCGTGACGTCAACCTCGACCTGCCCCGGGACCAGCTGATCGTCTTCACCGGGCTCTCGGGGTCGGGCAAGTCCTCGCTCGCCTTCGACACCATCTACGCCGAGGGCCAGCGCCGCTACGTCGAGTCGCTGTCCGCCTACGCCCGCCAGTTCCTGGGCCAGATGGACAAGCCGGACGTCGACTTCATCGAGGGCCTGTCGCCGGCGATCTCCATCGACCAGAAGTCCGCCTCGAGGAACCCACGGTCCACGGTCGGGACGATCACCGAGGTCTACGACTACCTGCGGCTCCTCTACGCCCGCATCGGCCATCCCCACTGCCCCAACTGCGGGCGCCCGGTGGCCCGCCAGACCCCCCAGCAGATCGTCGACCGCGTCCTCGAGCTGCCCGAGGGCACTCGCTTCCAGGTCCTGGCCCCGGTCGTACGCGGCCGCAAGGGCGAGTACAGCTCCCTCCTCGACGACCTGGCCAAGCAGGGCTTCGCGCGCGTGCGGGTGGACGGGGTGCCACTCGAGCTGGCCGACCGGGCCGAGGTCAGCCTGGCCCGCTACGAGATGCACACGATCGAGGTCGTGGTCGACCGCCTCATCAGGCGGGACAACATCCGCCAGCGGCTCACCGAGTCGATCGAGACGGCGCTCGACCTGTCGGGCGGCTCGGCCGAAGTCCTCGTCATGAACGGCGGCGGCGAGGATGCGAAGGACGAGGCCATCACGTTCTCCCAGCACTTGGCCTGCACGTTCTGCGGCCTGAGCTTCGAAGAGCCGGCCCCGCGCAACTTCTCCTTCAAATTCGCCCTACGGCGCCTGCCCCACCTGCCTGGGGCTCGGCACGAGATACGAGGTCGACCCCGACCTCGTGGTCCCCGACGACTCGCTCTCGCTGGCCGAGGGCGCGTTGGCGCCGTGGGCCGGTGCGCGCAGCGAATACTTCGTCGGGTTGCAGGCGGGCGTCGCCGAGTTCGGCGGGTTCGACTTCGACACGCCGTGGAAGAGGCTCAGGGCGAAGGACAAGAAGCTCATCCTCTACGGCACGGGGAACCGGGCCATCCGGGTGAGCTACAAGAACCGGTTCAACCGGACGCGCTCGTACGACGCACACTTCGAGGGCATCATCCCGTGGCTGCAGCGCCGGCACGGCGAGGCGGAGTCGGACTGGTCGCGTGAGCAGATCGAGCAGTACATGCGCGAGGTCGACTGCCCGGTGTGCCACGGCGCCCGCCTCAAGCCCGAGTCGCTCGCGGTCACCGTCGGGGGGCGCAACATCTTCGAGCTGTGCAGCCTCTCCATCGCCGCCGCGGTGGAGGCCATGGCCGACCTCGAGCTCACCGAGCGCGAGCATCTGATCGCAGACCGGGTCCTCAAAGAAGTGCGCGAGCGCATGCAGTTCCTGCTCGACGTCGGCCTCGACTACCTGTCGCTCGCCCGCTCGGCCGGCACGCTGTCGGGCGGGGAGGCGCAGCGGATCCGGCTGGCCAGCCAGATCGGCAGCGGGCTGGTCGGCGTGCTCTACGTCCTCGACGAGCCTTCCATCGGGCTGCACCAGCGCGACAACCAACGCCTGATCGCGACGCTCGAGCGCCTGCGCAACCTCGGTAACACCGTCATCGTGGTGGAGCACGACGAGGAGACGATCCGCTCGGCGGACTACGTGGTCGACATCGGCCCCGGGGCGGGGGAGCACGGCGGGAACATCGTGCACGCCGGGCCTGTGACGGGCCGGGGCGGGCTCGTGTCCAACAAGGCGTCGATCACGGGCCAGTATCTGTCGGGGAAGAGGTCGATCCCGCTGCCGGCGCGGCGTCGGCCCGGGACCGGCGAGGTCGTCACGGTGCGCGGCGCGCGGGAGCACAACCTGCGCGACATCGACGTGTCGTTCCCCCTGGGCTGCCTCATCGCCGTGACGGGAGTGTCGGGGTCGGGGAAGTCGACGCTCGTGAACGACATCTTGCTGCGGTCGCTGGCGCAGAAGCTCCACCGGGCCAAGGCGCTGCCGGGGCGGCACCGCAAGGTGGAGGGCATCGGGTATCTCGACAAGGTGGTCGACGTGGACCAGGCGCCCATCGGTCGCACGCCGCGCTCGAACCCGGCGACCTACACCGGCGTGTTCGACCACATCCGCAAGCTGTTCGCGCAGACGGCCGAGGCGAAGGTGCGCGGCTACCAGCCGGGGAGGTTCTCGTTCAACGTGCGGGGAGGGCGCTGCGAGGCGTGCGCCGGGGACGGGACGATCAAGATCGAGATGCACTTCTTGCCCGATGTCTACGTGCCCTGCGAGATCTGTCACGGGGCGCGCTACAACCGCGACACGCTCGAGATCACATTCCGGGGCAAGACGATCGCGGACGTGCTCGACATGTCGTGCGAGGAGGCGCTGAGCTTCTTCGAGCGGCAGCCGCCCATCGCCCGGCACATGCAGACGCTGGTCGACGTGGGTCTGGGTTACGTGCGCCTCGGCCAACCGGCACCGACGCTCTCGGGCGGCGAGGCGCAGCGGGTGAAGCTGGCGAGCGAACTGAGCCGGCGCCCGACCGGGCACACCTTCTACATCCTCGACGAGCCGACGACGGGCCTGCACTTCGACGACACGCGCCGGCTGCTCGAGGTCCTCGGCCGGCTGGTGGACCAGGGCAACACCGTGGTCGTGATCGAGCACAACCTCGACGTGGTGAAGACGGCCGACTGGATCATCGACCTCGGCCCCGAGGGCGGGGACAAGGGCGGCACCGTCGTCGCCGAGGGCACGCCCGAACAAGTGGCCAAGACGGCAGGGAGCTACACCGGCGAGGTGCTCAAGCCCGTGCTTGGGCTGGCCAAGTAACCAGCGGCGCACCGCTGCGCCATCTGCCGTGTCCGATTCAGGAGAACTTGGTGTTCGGCCGCTCGACTTCCACGCCGTCGACGAAGATGTCGAGCTTCTCGTTGTAGAACGCGATGAGGCCGGCGATCGGGAGCAGCTCGCGGCTGGGGAAGTCGTAGCTCCAGGCGACGTCTGGATGGGTGCGGCCATCGACCACCGCCGACCAGTAGCCGCTCGTGGTGCCTTTGTAGGGGCACGCGGTCTCGGTGTCCGAGGGCAAGAGCTTGGTGAAGTCCACGTCGGTCCGGTTGATGTAGTAGCGGGTGGGCAGGCCGGTTTCGAAACACATGACGGGCGACGAGGTCTCGGCCAGGACGATGCCGCGGGACTCGATGCGCACCGTGCGGGTCGAGCGGATGGAGTCCACCCTCGTGTACGGGTTGCGCGGGTGGACGAAGACCTGCTCGTCCTCCTCGTACCAGGCGTCGAGGGCCGACCACTCGAAGCGGACGGTGTCGTCGAGCCCCTCCACCTTGGCCGCGCTGAGCACCTTGGCCGCCCCGGGCCGATCCACGTCGCCAAGGCGCACGCCGTGGATCTTCATGTCGCCGCGGGGCGTCTCCTCTGTCTCGCCCTCGTCGACCAGGGCACCGGGCCGAACGTCGGCCAAAGGGACGTAGTACTGCGGGAAGCCCTTCCATTCCCACACGTACTTGGCGGCGGTGGTGTCGAGGACGGTCTGGCCGGCCAGCACGGCGCGGATGCGACGGGGGACGGGCTCGACGTGGTTCTCCGGGATGACGAAGACGGGGTAGTCGGGCACTATTCGACCTCCGGCTGGGCTGAAGTCAGCTATCGACCGGAACCCTACCGGCGAGAAGGCCGCGTCGACGCGGCCGGCGCGTCGAACGAGAGGCTAGGTGATGGCGAGCATCCGCTCGAGCGCCACCTTCGCCCACTCGGCGGTGTCGGGCTCGACGACGATCTGGTTCCGCACCTCGCCCTCGACGAGCCCCTCGAGGATCCACGCCAGGTGCTGGGGGTCGATGCGCGACATGGTCGAGCAAGGGCACACGAGCGGATCGAGGCAGACGACCGTCTTGTCGGGGGACTCGTTGTCGAGCCGGTTCACCAAGTGGATCTCGGTGGCGACGCCGATGACGGAGCCGCTGGGTGCCGCGCCAACGGCCCGGATGATGGCGTCGGTCGAGCCGGTGATGTCGCCGAGCTCCACCACCTCGTGCGCGCACTCCGGGTGCACCATGACGATGCCGTCCGGGTGCTCGGCCCGGAAGGCCTCGACGTGCTCGGGTCGGAAGCGCTGGTGCACCGAGCAGTGGCCCTTCCACAGCAGCAGCGTCGACTCCTTGACCTCGCGGTCGGTCAGCCCGCCCAGAGCCTGGCGCGGGTTCCAGACGCGCATGTCGGTCTCGCCGTATCCGAGCTGGTAGCCGGTGTTCCGGCCCAGGTGCTGGTCGGGGAAGAACAGGACGCGCTCGCCGCGCTCGAGGGCCCAGGTGAGCACGGCCCGGGCGTTGGACGACGTGCACACTGCGCCGCCGTGCCGGCCCACGAACGCCTTGAGGGCGGCCGCCGAATTCATGTAGGTGACGGGGATCAGGCGGTCGACGTCGATGACCCGGGCCAACTCGTCCCAGGCCTCCTCCACCTGGTCGATGTCGGCCATGTCGGCCATGGAGCAGCCGGCGTTGAGGTCGGGGAGCAGCACCTGCTGGTGGTCACCGGTGAGCACGTCGGCCGACTCGGCCATGAAGTGGACGCCGCAGAAGACGATGTACTCCGCGTCCGCCTGGCCGGCGGCGATACGGGACAGCCCGAACGAGTCACCCCGGGCATCGGCCCAGCGCATGACGTCGTCGCGCTGGTAGTGATGGCCGAGGATGAAGAGCCGGGAACCGAGCGCAGCCTTGGCGTGGCCGATCATGGCGGCCAGCTCGTCTTCGCTCGCGGCCGTATAGCGCTCCGGGAGTGGCGCCTGAAGCCTGAACATTCTGTATGCCCCCTTTTCGGGAGAGAGCATCGATCTGGCCGGCGGGGACAGCCTGGTCGCCCATCCGCGGGTATGTCGGCCTCGATGCGAGGTTGTATGCCGGATACCAGGCCGGCGCCGCCAGTGTACCGCCCACCACCAGCGGCTGCGCGAGAGTGGGATTGATGCAGTACCGGCCGCCGACCGGCTCGATTCCCGACGCCCCCGGCGTCTACCAGTTCCAGGACGCCGAGGGCCGGGTTCTCTACGTGGGCAAGGCCAAGTCATTGCGCCACCGCCTGCCCAATTACTGGCAGGACTCGGCCAAGCTCATGCCGCGGACGGCCCAGATGGTGGCCCAGGCCGACCACGTCGAGTGGGTGGTGGTGGACACCGAGGTCGACGCGCTGATCCTCGAGCACTCGCTCATCCAGTCGCACCTGCCCCGCTACAACGTGCGGCTCAAGGACGACAAGAGCTATCCGTGGCTCGCCGTCACGCTCAACGAGGAGTGGCCGCGCCCGGCCGTCGTGCGGGGGCGCAAGCGCAAGGGCGTCCGTTACTTCGGGCCCTACGGTCACGCGTATGCGATCCGCCAGACCCTGGACCTTTTGATTCGGAGCTTCCCGGTGCGGACGTGCTCGGACACGAAGTTCACGCGGCACCAGCGCCTCGGCCGGCCCTGCCTGCTCTACGACATCGACCGGTGCTCGGGACCGTGCATCGGCGCGGTGGACCACGAAGCCTACGACGGCTACGTGCGCGACCTGATGGGGTTCTTGTCGGGCGACACGGAGCCGATCCTGGCCAGCCTCGAGGCCGAGATGCTTGCCGCCTCGGAGGCGCTGCAATTCGAGCGGGCGGCCCGGTTGCGCGACCGCATCACTGCGGTGCGCAAGGCGGCCGACACCCAGCAGATGGTGTCGGACCGGTCGGAGGACTTCGACGTCGTCGGCCTCGCCGAGGACCCGCTCGAGGCGTCGGTGCAGATCTTCCGGGTGCGGCGGGGCCGCGTCGTGGGCCACCGCGGCTTCGTGGCCGAGAAGGTGGAAGACCTCTCCGGCCCCGAGTTCATGTCGACGATCGTCTCGCAGGTGTACGGCGCGGAGGGGGCGGAGGTGCCGCGCCGCGTGCTCGTGCCGCAGGAGCCAACCGACCACGACGTGCTGCAGAGCTGGCTGCGCGGCGTGCGGGGAGGACCCGTCGACATCGCAGTGCCGCAGCGGGGGGCCAAGCGGGCGCTGCAGGAGACGGTGACGCGGTCGGCGAGCGAGGACCTCGCCCGACACCGTCTGCGACGGGCCTCGGACCACAACGCGCGCTCAAAGGCGCTGACCGAATTGCAGAGCGAGCTGTCGCTGCGCGAGGCGCCGCTGCGGATCGAGTGCTACGACATGAGCCACCTGCAGGGCACCGACTACGTCGGGTCCATGGTGGTGCTCGAGGACGGGCTGCCCAAGCGCTCCGACTACCGGCGCTTCAAGGTCAAGACGGTGCACGGAAACGACGACTATGCCGCCATGGAAGAGGTCCTCACGCGCCGGCTCACCGCGCTGAAGGAGGCGGCCGAGGCGCCGGCGGGGCAGCGGCCGAAGCGGTTCGCCTACCGGCCGAACCTGCTGCTGGTGGACGGCGGCAAGGGACAGCTCGGCGTGGCGGAGCGCGTGGTGCGCGAATTGGAGCTCGACGGCGAGATCGAGCTGGCCGCGCTGGCCAAGCAATTCGAGGAGGTGTACCGGCCGGGCTCGTCCGACCCGGTGCGCCTGCGGCGTGGTTCCGACGCGCTGTACCTCCTGCAGCGGGTACGCGACGAGGCGCACCGCTTCGCCATCACGTTCCATCGGGAGCGCCGGGGCAAGCGAATGACCAAGAGCATCCTCGACGACATCCCCGGCCTGGGCCCGGCCCGCAAGGCGCGCCTGGTCAAGGAGTTCGGCGGGGTCAACGCCGTGCGGGCGGCATCCTTGGAGGAGCTGCTGGCGCCGTCGTGGCTGCCTGACAGCGTGGGCCTCGCCGTCTACGAAGGTGTGCGCAAGGCTGGGGACCGGTGAGAATGGGGGGCGGCCGTGGGATCGCCACGAGAAGGAGCAGGCGAGCGCGATGAGCGAGTTCGCGGTGGTGACCGGGATGTCGGGGGCGGGGCGCTCGACGGCCGCGGCCGCGCTGGAGGACGTGGGCTGGTTCGTCATCGACAACCTGCCGGCCGGGCTCATCATGAAGATGGTCGAGATGGTCGACCGGCCCGGCTCGGGGATCGAGCGGGTGGCGTTGGTGATCGGCCGGGGTGGCAGCGACACCGGCCCGGAGTACTTCGACGACCTGTCCGACGTCCTCGACGAGCTGCGCGCCACGCGCAAGCGGGTGCGGATCGTGTTTCTCGACTCACCCGACGACGTGCTGGTGCGCCGCTACGAGGGCACGCGGCGCCGCCACCCGCTGTCCGCCTCAGGCGTGGAGGCGTCGGTCGCGCGGGAGCGGAAGCTGCTCGGTCCGGTACGCGAGCGCGCCGACCTCCTCGTGGACACGGCCGAGCTGAATTCCAACCAGTTGCGGGCGCGGATTCTCGAGGCGTTCGGGACCGAGGACGTCCCGCAGATGCAGACGTCGGTGATCTCCTTCGGGTACAAGCACGGGATCCCGCTCGACGTCGACATCGTCTTCGACTGCCGCTTCCTGCCCAATCCCTTCTGGATCGAGGAGCTGCGCCCCTACAGCGGGCTGGACGAGCCGGTACGGGACTGGGTGCTCGGGCAGGGCGAGGCCGAGGCCTTCCTCGACAAACTGGTCGACCTGCTCTCCAGTATCCTCCCGGCCTTCGTGCGCGAGGGAAAGTCGTACCTGACCATCGCCATGGGCTGCACCGGTGGGCGGCATCGCTCGGTCGCGCTGGCCGAGGCCCTCGCGGCGCGCCTCGGCGGGGACGCACGGTCGGTGTCGGTCTTCCACCGGGACATCGACCGGTGAGCGGTCGCGGGAAGGCGGACCGGTGAGCCGAGCACGACCTTCGGTCGTCGCCATCGGCGGCGGGCACGGCACCGCCGCCACGCTCAAGGCGGCCCGGCGCTACGCGGGCACGCTGACCGGGGTCGTCTCGGTGGCCGACGACGGAGGGAGCAGCGGGCGGCTGCGCGAGCTGTTCAACGTCGTCGCGCTCGGGGACATCCGCAAGTGCCTCGTGGCGCTGGCCGACGAGAACTCCGCCCTCGCCGGGGCCTTCGAGCTGCGCTTCGACGAGGGCGAGCTGGCCGGACACGCGCTGGGCAACCTGATCCTGACCGGGCTCATCGACGCCACCGGCGACCTTGTGCTCGGGGTGCGCGAGGCGGCGCAGTTGCTCGGCGCGCACGGCGACGTGTTGCCGGCCACCACCGAACCGGTGGTGCTCAAGGCCGAGTCCGGCCAGGGGACCGTCGCCGGGCAGGTCGCCGTGATGGGGACGGGGGGCATCCGCACCGTCTCGCTCGTCCCGGAGGACGCGCTGGCACCGCCACTGGCGCTCGAGCGGATCGCGGCGGCGGACCAAGTGCTGATCGGGCCAGGGTCTTTGTTCACCAGCGTGCTGGCCGCCGCGGCGGTGAAAGGCGTCGCCGAGGCGGTGCGCTCAGCAAAAGCTCAGGTTGTCTACGTGTGCAACCTGCGTCCGCAGATCCCCGAGACCGAGGGCTATGACGTGGCGGCCCACGTTGCGGCCCTGGCCAGGCACGATGTCGCCGTTGACACGGTAGTGTGTGACACGATCCAGGGGATGGCGATTGGCGAGATGGATGTCCCGGTATTGAACGTTCCCCTCACGGGCAAGAACCGGTTGGTCCACAGTCCCGCCAAACTGGCGCACGCTCTGGCCGGTCTGCTGGCATAGGCGGCCGAAAGGCCCGAAAGAGAGGGAGACATGACGGTGCGGGTCGGCATCAACGGCTTCGGCCGCATCGGGCGCAACTTCTTGCGCGCGGTGCTTGACACCGGAGCCGACGTGGAGGTCGTGGGCGTCAACGACCTCACGTCGCCCGAGACGCTGGCGCATCTCTTGCGCTACGACTCGACGCAGGGCCGACTGCCCGTGCCCGTCGACGTCGAGGGCAGCGACCTCCTGGTCGGGGACCGGCACATCCGGGTCATGGCCGAGCGCGAGCCCGAGAAGCTGCCCTGGACCGAGCTCGGGGCCGGCGTGGTGATCGAGTCCACCGGGCGCTTCACCAGCCGAGCCGACGCGGCGAAGCACTTGGGCGGCACGGTGAAGCGGGTCATCATCTCGGCGCCGTCGAAAGACGCAGACGCCACGTTCGTCATCGGTGTCAACGACGAGGAGTACGACCCCGAGAAGGACATCGTGGTCTCGAACGCGTCGTGCACCACGAACTGCTTCGTGCCCATGGTCAAGGTTATCGACGACGCGTTCGAGATCGTGAGCGGTTTGATGACGACCGTCCACGCGTACACGAACGACCAGAACCTGCTCGACCTGACGCACACGGACCTGCGCCGAGCGCGGGCGGGCGCGGCCAACATCGTGCCGAGCACTACGGGCGCCGCCCGGGCGACCGGCCTCGTGCTCGCCGACATGAAGGGACGGCTCGACGGCATGTCGCTGCGCGTGCCGCTGCCCGTCGGGTCGATCACGGACTTCACCGCCGTGGTCAACGGCAACCCGTCGGTCGAGGAAGTCAACGCCGCGTTCGCCGAGGCCGCCGCCAAGCCGCCGCTCGACCGGGTCATGGACTACACCGAGGACCCGATCGTCTCGAGCGACATCGTGGGGTCGCCGGCCTCGTGCACCTTCGACGCCGGGCTCACCATGGTCATGCCCGTCAACGACGAGCTCTCGCTGGTCAAGGCGAACGGCTGGTACGACAACGAGTGGGGCTACTCGAACCGGCTGGTGGACCTGACCGTCCTGGTCGGCGGCTGAGCCCGGGTATGGACCTCGACCCGTTACACGGCCTCCCGCTCCTGGGGGACCTGCCCCCCCTCGAGGGCAAGCGGGTGCTCGTGCGGGTGGACTTCAACGTCCCGCTGCACATCGGGGTGCGCGGCCAGGCAACCGTGGCCGACGACTTCCGGATCAGCGCTGCGGTGCCGACCCTGCGGCGGCTGCAGGACGAGGGGGCAGTGGTGACGGCGGCGTCGCATCTCGGCCGCCCGGCCGGGGCGCCGGACCCGCGCTGGGAGATGGACCCGGTGCGCGAGCGGCTGACGGCCCTGTGCCCCGGCGTCGCGCTGACCGAAAACCTGCGCTTCGACCCGGGCGAGAAGGCGAACGACCCGGCCTTCGTGCAACGGCTGATCGAGGGCTACGACGCCTACGTGGACGAGGCGTTCGGGGCCGCGCACCGGGCCGATGCGTCCATCGTCGGGCCACCGCACTTCCTGCCCAGCGCGGCCGGTCTGCGCTTCGCCAAGGAGGTCGAGGTGCTCGGGGGAATCCTGGGCGCGCCGGTGCGGCCGTTCGTCGCCGTGGTCGGGGGCGCCAAGGTGGCGGACAAGCTCGAGGTGCTCAAGGTCCTGGCCACCAAGGTGGACACGCTGATCGTCGGTGGCGGCATGGCCTTCACGTTCCTGGCTGCGCAGGGCCACCACGTCGGCAACTCACTGTGCGACGCGACGCACCTCGACGACTGCCGGGCCCTGCTCGCATCCGGCGTCCGCATCCTGCTCCCGACCGACACCCGGGCCCTGGAGCCCGGCGGCATCTTCGGGCCCCCGTCCGAAGGGATCGGGCCGCGGGGGAGCGTCAAGGTGATCGAGGGCGACCTGCCCGACGGCTGGACCGGCCTCGACATCGGGCCCGACAGCGCGGCGGAGTTCGCAGCCGCGATCGCCGACGCGGGGACGGTGCTGTGGAACGGGCCTCTGGGCGCCTTCGAGGACCGTCGCTTCGCCGGCGGCACCCGGGTCGTGGCCCAGGCCGTGGCCGACAGCCCCGGGTTCTCGGTGGTCGGCGGCGGCGACAGCGCGAGCGCCCTGGACGAGCTCGGCCTGTGCGACAAGATCGGGTACCTGTCGACGGGCGGCGGGGCGTCGCTGTCGTTCATCGAGTCAGAGGGTCGCCTCCCCGGCATCGACGCTCTGCGGCAGGCTCCGAACGCCCCACGGGGGTGACCCTGCGCCGCCCGCTGGTCAGCGGGAACTGGAAGATGCACCACGACCACATCGAGGCGTTGCACACGGTGCGCGACCTCGGCCTGCGGCTCAAACCCGAGGACGTGGCCCGGGTCGACGTCTCGGTCCACCCGCCGTTCACAGACCTGCGCACGGTGCAGACGCTGGTGGAGAAGGAGCACATCCCGGTGGCTCTGGGCGCGCAGCACTGCTCGGACGTGGACGCCGGGGCGCGGACGGGCGAGGTGAGCCCGCGCTTCTTGGCCCGGCTCGCCACGACCTACGTCCTCGTCGGGCACTCCGAGCGCCGCACGCTCTTCGGGATGGACGACGCCACGGTGGCGGCGACGCTGCGGGCCGTGCTGCGCAACGAGATGACGCCCATCGTGTGCGTGGGGGAGTCCGAGGACCAGCGTGACGCGGGGCACACCGAGGCGGTGCTCGAGGAACAGGTGATGGCGGCGCTGAGCGGACTCGCCCCAGAGGTGGTCGGGGGGCTAGTCGTCGCCTACGAGCCCATCTGGGCCATCGGGACGGGCACGGCGGCCACGGTCGTCGACGCCGAGGACGCCTGCGTCTTCATCCGCTCCCTGGTGGCCAAGCTGGGCGGGGACGAGGCGGCCGGCGCCATCCGGATCCAGTACGGGGGGTCCGTGAACGGGGAGAACGCGGCCGATCTCATGGTCGAGCCCGACGTCGACGGGCTCCTGGTCGGCGGGGCGAGCCTGGAGGCCGGCTCGTTCACCGACATCATCCGGGCCACCGGCGGCTGCTACCGTTCCTAACCCGAACAGGCGAGACCCGCCGCCGAGCTGGAGGCCCCTTCGTTGCTGGCAACCCTGTCCGTTGTGACCTGGATCTACATCGTGATCGAGGTCCTGAGCGCGCTCGCACTGATCTTCCTGATCCTGATGCACAGCGGCAAGGGTGGCGGCCTCTCGGACATGTTCGGCGGCAGCGTGGGAGCGGCGGCCCAGGGATCGACGGTGGTGGAGCGGAACCTGGACCGCATCACGGTCACCGTGGCCATCATCTTCGCCCTCTGCACGATCACCCTGGACCTCCGGCTGCAGTGAGGCGCCGGGGCCGACGCCCCCGGCGATGGCGTGCGCTGGCGGGGTTGATCGCCGCCCTGGGACTCGTCGCCTCGGCCTGCGGCAGCAGCAGCGGCGGCAGCACAACGGTGACCTACGTCGGCGTGTCCGGGGGAGCCATCTCGTTCGGGATGACCGAGAGCCCCACGGGATGCAACCCGAACACGCCGAGCGGGGACACGCCCGGCACGCAAACGATCCTCGACGCGGTGCTGCCCAGCCCGTTCGTGGTGAACCAGGTCGGGAACGACGGGACGCCCCAGTTCAACTCGAATCTCATCGAGTCCGCCGAGCCCATCAGCGTCAGTCCCCAGACCATCGTCTACACCCTGAACCCCAAGGCGGTGTGGTCCGACGGCGTCCCCATCACGGAGGCGGACTTCAAGTACGCCTGGGAGCAGCAGCGCGGAGACCCGACCATGCCGGTGGACGAGGTGACGAGCATCGCGGGCTACCGGGACATCGCATCGGTGACGGGGTCGAACGGAGGCAAGACGGTCAACGTCAAGTTCAAGACGCCGTTCGCCGACTGGAAGATGCTCTTCGCCAACCTCGTGCCCGCGCACGTGATGGAGAAGGTGGGCTGGGACCCGACGTGCACCACCGTGAACCCGGCCATCGACCTCTCAGGGGGACCGTTCAAGATCGGATCGGTCTCGGGCACGACGGTGAAGCTGGTGCAGAATCCCAAGTGGTGGGGCACGCCTGCCAACGCGCGGTCGATCACTGTGCACGTGGCGTCCTCGACGTCGCAGCTGGCCCAGTGGATGAGCTCGGGCTTCGTGCAGGTGGCAGAGCCGACGACGGTGACGCCGTCGTTCCTGACCACGATGACCGGGCTGCCGGGCGCGCAGAGCGATGTCGACACGTCGGCGAGCCAGCTGCAGCTCGACATGGCCAGCTCGCTCAGCGCCCAGCTCTCGCCTGACCTGCGTACCGCAATCGCGCTCTCGATCAATCGTCAAGGCTTGGTCAACCAGCTGGGCAGCTGGGCAGTGCCCGGGCTCGTGGTGGCGAACAGCCACATCTACGTGCAGGGGCAGCAGGGTTACAAGCCCGCGCCGACCACGGCGGTGCCGACGACGACGATCCCGGCCCCGACGTCGTCCACCTCGACGACCGTCGTCGGTGCGGGCGGCAGCGTGAATTTCCCGGTGACGCCGGTCCCGGACCAGGCGGACGCCTTCCTCACCGCGTCGGGCCTGATCCGGACGCCGGACTCGCCGTACTGGCACGCGCAATTCGACATCCCGTTCACGTTGCGCATGGTCGTGGACGAGAGCGACCCCTGGGCGGCGCAGGCCGCGCCCCTCATCAAGGACGACCTCACCGCGGCCGGGTTGGACACGAGCGTGGTCGACGTGAGCTCGGCCACGCTGGCGGGCGAGGCGCTGGCGGCCGGCTATGCGGACATCGCCTTGCTACCCGTAGCCTTCACGCCGTACCCGAGCCAGACGCTGGCCCGGTACACCCAGCTGCTCGGGTCGCCGGGGAAGGACGGCTCGGAGGATTGGACGGACTACGGGAACACCCAATTCGACCAGCTGGTGCAGAAGGCCTCGCAGCAGCTGAACCCGGACACTGCGGCGGGTTACTACCAGCAGGCGGACACGCTGCTCTGGGACCAGATGGTGTCGCTGCCCTTGTTCGCGGAGCCGGCCGCGCTGGCGTGGAGCCGGACCATCGGCGGGATGACGCCGACGCCCATGAGCAACGCGTTGCTCTGGTTCGCCCAGTATTGGGCGGTGCGGGTCCCGCAGTCGACGAGCAACACGACGCCGTCGCTGCCGGGACAGTAACTGGTCCGGACGGGCCCGGGTTGGTGGGGTCGGTGTGGAAGGTCCGGGTTTCTGTGGGTCAAAACCCCTGACCAGACCTCCGAAGTAGGACCCTGTGGCGCGCTACGATCTCCAGACGCCGTATTTCGGTCGTTCGCCCGTCGGAGTGGCGGAATAGGCAGACGCGCCAGCTTGAGGGGCTGGTGCCCGCAAGGGCGTGGGGGTTCAAGTCCCCCCTCCGACACTGCAGGTCAGAGGCAAAACTCTGCGGCGATTCCACTTCCAGCGAACGCCCAAAATGACTGGCGTGGAATAGACGTGGAATAGCGGACACGAGAGAAGGGTGGGTCGACCCGCCGGTGAGCTGCGCCGTGTGTCGCAATGGTCACCTCCACTCGGTCGAGGTCTTCGACCCCGCGCAGCGAAGGTTGGCGCGGGGTGGTCCGTGGGGTCCCGACGTGGTCCCACAGTTCTGCGGGTCGGTGTGGCAGTGCCGTCCTGACCGCGTGCCCAACTTGTGAGAGGCCGATTCCTACGCCTACCTATTCCGGTTATGTGAACGCCTTCTGCCAGGAATGTGGATATCCATACCCTGGGGCGAGCCGCGAAGAGGTCATCGGCAAGTTACGAGAACTCCTTACCCTCGACCAGCTGTCGCAAGCTCAAGAAATGGTGGCTCGGGATTACATCGACACGCTGGCTCTACCCGAGGACCCCGAGGACGAGTCGAGAGAAGCCGAGCAGGTCAAGGCAGCTAAGGCCCTGAGGCGATTGGCTCCGAAGGCGGTCGCTGCCTCGCAGACACTCGCAATCAATATCGCGACCGAGGCGGTCTTGCGTGCTCTCGGCCTGAAATAGCTAAGAGCCAATCGTATGAACGTCGGCGGTCTGCTCTCTCTCGGTCTCCTGTGCCGCGCGCATAAGCACGCCGAGTCGGTCGGCGATCTCTCGACCGCGCTCGCTCGTGGCGTGCTGATATCTGAGCGCCGCCGTGTGCGTCCGGTGACCGAGGACCTGCATCAGCTCGGCCATCGTGGCGCCCTGGATAGCCCGCCAGGTTGCTGCGCCCGAGCCACGCAGGTCGTGGAAGTGCAGCCCGCTCGCCCCAGCAGCCTTGCACGCCTGCGCCCACCGTGGCCGGAACTTCGTCCGCCGAAGCGGTAGGCCTTCGGGGGACGAAGCGGCGCCAAGTGCGGGCGGCGTCCCGGCCGGTTTTCCTAGTGCCCGCCGTAGACGTCACCACCCGCACAAACGACCTAGACGGCTCGGTCTCCCGCTCGACGGCACGGCAGAACCGACTCGGCTAAGAGAGAATCCACGCCGTGGTACGACGAGCCCGAGAGGCTCAGTAGCTCACTGGGCTATCTACGGTCATCTACGGCTTTCGTGGACCATCTGGAGGGGAAACCGTAGATAAACCGTAGATACTCAGTTATCCTGTCACGGGGGTTATTTATGAGCGAGTAAAGGACAAGATGCCCGAACCCGGATCGTTACCGGAGTAGGGGCGGAATGGACGGCGGTGTTGGGGGTGACCGAGAAGACACCCGGCGCGCCGCCGGTCAGGTCGTTTATAGAAAGAGGTAACCCATGCGGAAGCGGCTTCTGATCCCACCATTGCTGGCCGCAGCGGGGGCGATCTTCTTGTGGCCGAGTAGCCCGGTATCAGTTCGTGCCGATACCGTGAGCACCTTCCCGCCCTGCAATGTAACGCTGGCTGCCACCACGACGCAGGCGACGGCGACCGTCGTGTCGGGCTGTGTAGGAGACGGTGCGTTCCTGTTCCAGTCCACTATCGGGCTTCACACAACAGATGTGTTCGACTCGACGACCGCTCCACCGTGGGTAGTCAGTCTGCCAACGTGTGGTCCGTGGCAGGTGGACTTCGTGACCAACACCACGCCACCAGGTCGGCACCTGTACGCCTTCTTGACCGGAGACAACGGCACCTGCCCGCCGCCTCGCACGCTGCTCAGTCTGCGGGCCATCGTGATCGGTGGACCTGCCACACCGGCTGACTTCGACCTGTTCGCCAACGGACCGGTCGACACCTCTGGCATCACTGGCTCAGCAGCGGTGACGCTGGATTCGGTGTCACCGGGCTTCTACAGCTTGAGCGACGTGGCCGATGCTTTAGCGAACGATCCCTATACGGCGTCGCCGTGGAGCTGTGCTGGTTCGGCGGACTCCACAGCATCGTCGGTGACGCTCGATGCGGGAGAGGATGCAGTCTGCGTGATCACGTTCACTGAGGCGGCTGCGACCACGACCACGAGTACGACGACGACGGTGCCGAGCGGGGTCCCGGCCACGCCAACACCAACGGCTACGCCGACGCCGACCACAGTGCCACCGCCAATCACCCAGGAACAGCAGCAGATCCAGATAGCGCCGGGCGTGACGGCGGGTAACGGTTAAGACGAGCATCGGATGAAGTACTGACTGGGTACCGTGGTGGGCGGCGCACACGGGTTTTCATCATTTCGGCCCGGAGCGCCCGCCCGCCCGGTTGACGCTGAGAGTCAGCTCAGCTGACGGCGTTCTCGTCGGGCGGCTCGGCAGGAGGGGGGTACGTCGTTGCCGACGCACCAACAAACCGATTCGCAGTTTCGGATCCGAGAGCGGCTGGCAAGGTGTAGCACGCAACTAGCTCAAGTTGAGCTGTTGACCCTCCGCTATCGGAGGGGGATTGGGGGTCCTCCAATGGGACCCACCCTGCAAGATGGCGCCAGTGCGCCGCAGACCGATGTCACTCGGGCTACCGAGGGCAAGCGGGCGGATCGGGCGTTTTCCTTACGCTCGGTGAGATCGCTGGCGTCGCCTTCTGAGGCCCGGCTGAACGAGCGGCTCGCTCGGGTGCTCGGCCAGAAGCGAGGTCCGGACGCCGTGATCGTAGGCGTGCTGTGCGCCGCGCTGTTTTTCGGCCTGATCGGGCTGGCCCTCCACTTCTTCTGGGTCGTCGCCATCATCGTCCTGGCTCTGGGTCTGGGCTACACCGTGGCCAACAGTCGACGTGACCGCATCGACGTGGTGAACCAACGAGCCGAGAGGCAACAGAAGCGCGTCGCCAAGCCACGCTGACCGCAGCCTCAGCGGCGGGCGAGACGCCGTCCGCTCTTGGTGTCATGGTGGTTCCGGGTAGTGGGAGCGGCGACCAAGCCGGCGACGGGAGACTTCTCCAAGAGTCATCTTGTCGCATGGGTGGACAACTGACTGTTTCACCTGGTCAGGGGAGGGATATGGCAACCAGGCCGCCCTCGGGCGGCCCTTCCCATTGTCCCCTGGGATCGGCCCGGGCCCGTCAAGGCTGCCCCTTCGGGCGGCTGCGCCGGCCCTGACCGGCCCTGATCCCTCCGGCCCGAGGTGGGAGAGCTGGCTTTGTACGTCAATGGGCGTACAATAGGACCATGGCATCGAAGACCGAGCGATTGAGCCTGAGGCTCACCCCGGAGCAGGACGCTGTCCTCCGCCGGGCTGCCAAAGCTCGGGGCGAGTCGGCGAACGACTTCGTCCTGCGCCATGCAGTGGAGGCCGCCGAGATGGAGCTCGCCGACCGGCGCGTCTTCGTCGTCGACGATGTCGCTTGGACTCAGCTGCAGGACCTTCTCTCGGCACCGCCGACCCTTCCGGGGGCGATGGTCAAGCTGCTGTCGAACCCCTCGATCCTCGAGCGCCCCGCTTAGTGGCCTACGCCGGTCCAGAGTTATTGGCCGGCGAGCACGTTCTTGAGGGGTTCGACTGCGGGAAGCCGGCTCTCAATGAGTGGTTGATCCGTCACGCGCTCAACAACCAGGCGAGCGGAACGAGCCGCACGTGGGTCGTGTTCGAAGCCGGATCTCGTGACGTCGTGGCGTTCTACGCCTCGGCGATCGCATCAATTCTCCGATCGTCGACACCGAAGGGGATGCGACGAAACCAGCCCGAAGAGATGCCCGCCATCCTTTTGGCACGCATGGCCGTTGATTCCAGACATAAGGGTCGCGGCCTCGGCGCAGCTCTCCTGAAGCACTTCACGCTCAAGGCTCTCGAGGTGGCCCAATCGGTCGGGGTCAGGGTCCTGCTCATCCATGCCAAGGACGACGAAGCAAAGACCTTCTACAGCCACTACGGATACGTCGAATCTCCCTTTGATCCGCTCGTCTTGATGATGCTCCTACGCGATGTCTGACGAAGGGACGAACCTTGGCGTGATGTGCTAACGGCAGCAAGCGATACCCAGTTTCTTCGGAGCAATTTTTGACCCAGGCCGGCGCATGGGGGCACGTGCTTACGCAGAATCGGTTGATTGCGGCCGAACGCCTTTCGGCACGTAATCGAAGAAGCGGCAGGTCATCCCCCCAGCCGTCCATTCGGCTCGAAGCCTTGTTCGACGTTCCACCTTGCGGAGGGCACTCAAGAGGCTTCGATTGAGTTCACGCGGATCGCTCCCTTGAAGCCATCCGTCCACTTCGAAACCGTCTGGCGTCTCGTTTACGGAGCCAGCGACCGGCCGCCGGAGCACCGGTTCGATCAGTGCAGGAGAATCCGAACTTACCGAGGCAATGACGTGGAAATCAGAGGTATCCACCTTTCATAGTGTGGACCAGACGCCTGGCTCCCAACCGGTGAACTGGGCTTCTCCGGGTTTGACGGACATCCACCATCAGGTGCACAGCACCAGAGAGGATGCCCATTATGGAGACCATGGAGCGGAAGAAGAAGCCCCGTCCGCGTCGGTCGTTCACCCCCGAGT
Source organism: uncultured Acidimicrobiaceae bacterium (assembly GCA_963763575.1). Classification (GTDB taxonomy): domain Bacteria; phylum Actinomycetota; class Acidimicrobiia; order Acidimicrobiales; family RAAP-2; genus Bog-473. Next base: position 20,058 of record CAVXPD010000017.1, on the reverse strand, counting down.
TCAAGGCCGAGATCGTCGAGCACTGCAGACGCGGTGATCGCTCGATCGGCCAGGTGGCCCGGGACTTCGACCTGACCGAGACGGCGGTGCGGGCCTGGGTGACCCAAGCCGAAATCGATGCTGGCGAACGGCCGGGACTCAGCACGGAAGAACGCGCCGAACTGGCGCGGCTCCGCCACGAGAACCGCCAACTGCGCCTCGACAACGAGACGCTCACGCGAGCGACGGCTTTCTTCGCCCGGGAGACCCGATGACGGTGGACCCGTTCATCGAGGCGGAAGAAGCTGCAGGTCACGGTGCCAAGCGCGCCTGCCGCCTGCTCGAGGTCTCCCGGTCCGCCTACTACGAGCGCAAGAACGTCATCCCCTCGGCGCGCGACATCACCGACACCGAGCTGACCGAGAAGATCAAAGCGGTCCACGACGAGTCCAAGGGCACCTATGGGTACCTGCGGGTGCGCAAGGCCCTCGCTGACGAGGGCGTCTTGGTCGGCAAGTGGCGGGTGCGCCGGCTCATGCGAGCGGCCGGCCTGGAAGGCCGGGCCAAGAAGCGCTGGCGCACGACGACGGTGGCCGATCCCGAGGCCGAGGCGGCCAAGGACCTGATCCAGCGCCACTTCGGGCCGTGCACCGAACTCGATCGACGCTATGTCGGCGACATCACCTACATCTCCACGTGGGAGGGCTGGGCCTACCTGGCGACGGTCATCGACTTGGCCTCTCGCAAGGTGGTCGGTTGGGCCATTGCCGATCACATGCGCACCGAGCTCGTCGAAGACGCGCTCGAGATGGCCTTTGCCGGCCGTCGGCCGTCCGAAGGGGTGATCTTCCACTCCGACCGGGGATGCCAGGGCGAATTCAACTGGTCGTCGCAACACCTCGATCATGGAGGTGCGCGATGGGAACCATGCGGGAGCGCCAGCATGAGGTCCGGCTGTATCGAGGTCAGATTCCGTCGCCGGGGCGGCCAACGGTGGCGTGGCGAGAGGACCGGGTCCGGTTCTGGGCGGCGATCGCTCGCGGTCTGAAGACAGAAGACGCAGCCGTGGAGGCGGGCGTCTCATCCCCCGTCGCGTACCGGTGGTTCCGTCACGCTGGCGGCGTGAATCCAGTCCTTCCTCCAACTGTGTCCGGCCGCTATCTGTCCTTCGCTGAGCGAGAGGACATCGCGATCTGGCGTGCGCAGAAACTCGGCGTGCGAGAGATCGCCCGACGGTTGGGTCGGAGCCCTTCGACGATCTCGAGAGAGCTGCGCCGCAATGCGTCGACGCGAACCTTTCGGCTTGAGTACAAGGCGTCGATCGCGCAATGGCATGCCGAGCGACGGGCCCGCCGTCCGAAGGCGGCCAAACTGGCCAGCAACGACCGCCTGCGCGAGTACGTCCAGGACCGATTGTCGGGCGCGGTGAAGGCCCCCGACGGCCGAGTCGTCGGGCCGCCCGGCCCGCAGTGGAAGGGGAAGAACAGGCCGCACCGGGCGGATCGCCGCTGGGTTGAGGCATGGAGTCCCGAGCAGATCGCCAAGCGGCTCCGGGTTGATTTCCCCGATGATGAGTCCATGCGGATCAGCCACGAGGCGATCTACCAGGCCCTCTTCGTCCAGGGCCGCGGCGCCCTTCGGCGCGAGCTCGTGGCCTGCCTGCGCACCGGCAGGGCGCTGCGCGTTCCTCGCGCCAGATCCCGCCAGAAGCCTTGGGCCCACGTGACGCCGGAGGTGTTGATCAGCGAACGACCCACCGAGGCAGACGACCGAGCCGTGCCCGGACATTGGGAGGGCGACCTACTCATCGGGTTGGAGAGATCCGCCATCGGCACCCTGGTCGAGCGGACCACCAGGTTCACGATGCTCGTCCACCTGTCTCGCGAAGAAGGCTTCGGGGTCATCCCGCGGACCAAGAACGGGCCGGCCCTTGCCGGCTATGGCGCGGTGAAGATGAAGGACGCGCTGGCTGCGACGATGACGACCTTGCCCGAGCAACTTCGTCGATCGTTGACCTGGGATCGCGGCAAGGAGCTCTCAGCGCACGCAGCGTTCAAGGTTGAGACCTGTATCCCCGTCTACTTCGCCGACCCCCACAGCCCCTGGCAGAGAGGCAGCAACGAGAACACCAACGGACTGCTCCGCCAGTACTTCCCGAAGGGCACCGACTCTTCACCCTACAAATGGGTCCTTCAGACCTGTGCCGCCACCCCTGCGGGGGGTCTTCGGCCGCTCGGGCTCGGCCGACCGCAATCGTGGCACTCCTGGTGGCTTGGAATCTGCTGCTGACGGCGGCCGTGATCGCCGAGGTTGATTGGTTCGCGTGGTGCGACCTTTTTGCTGTCAGGGCCCTCAGTGCCGTCTGCTCCGGTCACGTCGCGACTCCAATGGTGGACTTGGGGATCGGAGTCAGAGCAGGCGGTTCCCGACTCAGCTGCCGTGCGCGGGTTCGGGGCCAGCCAAGGCAGCTGCGATCCGGTCAAGGTGACGCGCCCAGAGTTGCGGATAGAAAGCGGCATCCTCCCCACTTAGGCCGGAGAATTGCACCCTCACATTTGTGCCGTCACCCGTCGGGGTGAGCGTGATCTCTATGAATGTAGGTGTCGGCGTCGCTGTGTCGGTTCCTCGACGGTCCCATCTAAGCAGCATGCGGTGCGGGGGATCGACTTCGATGTAGCGGCCGGCAAATGCCGTCCCGTCGAGGTCGAGCTGGAACGTCTCCCCCACGTGAGGAGCTGTCATCGATTTCCGTCCATCTTGACGAGGCCGGTCCACGTCCAAGAGGCACGAGCAGTCAGGGTCGGCTGAATGAGCTCACAGAGAGGCCGACCTGAGCAACCCACTGGGAGCGACGAGGTATCCCGCATCACGAACGGCAGCGGGTCCGCAAGCGCATCATGCAGGTGCACGTGCGTCGTCCAAGTGCCGTGAGCCGACCTTGGCGATGGCTGTGAACGAGCCCGGCTTGGGCTCATCTGCCGATGGCAAGGGCGAGGAGGGTATCGACCGCAGTCTCGAAGGGACGGGAACTCCGAAGTACCTGGGCGAGTAGAAGTCCTCCTTCGAGCGTGGCGAGCAGAGTAATAGCGAGGTCGTCCGGGTCGATGTCGGACGGGAGTTTCCCGTCGGCATGAAGGGATCTGAGTCCGTCGCCGATGGCGGCTGCCCACTGATCGAACCCTGCCGCGATAAGCGCTCGGGCCTCGGGGTCACTCTCGGCGAGTTGACCAACGAGCGAGCCAAGTGGGCAGCCCCCTTTTGCTTTGGTGCGCTTCGCTGCGGTGATCACCATGTTCCGCCAGGCTTCGACTCCGTTCGCACTGCCGAGCGTGTGCCGCTGGTGATTGACGATGGTGTCGGCTTGGTAGTCGATGACCGCCTGCACGAGTTCGTTCTTGTCGGGGAAGTAGTGGTACATCTGAGAGCCGCTGACTTCCGCCGCCACCTTGACGTCTTCCAAGGTGGTGCCCGCCACCCCGCGCTCATGGATCAGGGCGGCGGCCTCCTCCACGATTCGTGCCCGGACGCGTGCTCCCTTGGGGGTGAGCCTCGGCCGGTCACTCGTCTCGTTGACCATGCACCAATGTTAACAGGATTCTGAGTTTGACAACCCAGTTCCGAGGTGTCAGAGTGAGTCACACGACCCAGTTTGGAGCGAGAGGACAACACATCGCATGACTGACCTAAAAGGCAAGGCAGCTCTGGTGACGGGCTCGACGAGCGGGATCGGCGAGGCGACGGCCATCGCCTTGGCCGCCCGCGGCGCTCACGTACTGGTAGTGGGACGCAACGAACAACGAGCCCAAGAAGTGGTCGCCGAGATCGAAGAAGGCGGCGGTAGCGCAACGTTCGAGCTCACTACGTTGAGCGATCTGGAATCGGCCCAGGACCTGGTCGAGTGGGCCACTGAGGCAGGCGACGGTCACGTCGACATCCTCATCAACAACGCTGGTGTCGCCTTGCTCGGACCAAGCAACGCAGCCACCGAAGCAGAGTTCGACGAGACCTTTGCACTGAACGTCAAGGTTCCGTTCTTCCTCGTCGCGTCATTGGCACCAGCCATGGCCGAACGCGGATGGGGTTCGATCGTCAACATCTCCACGATGGTCGCGAGCTTCGGACAGGCCGGCATGGCGATGTATGGCGCCAGCCGAGCGGCTCTCGAACTGTTGACGAAGACCTGGGCCGCCGAATACGGCCCGAGTGGTGTTCGGGTCAACGCCGTTGCCCCCGGCCCGACGCGCACCCGCATGATGGAAGCAGTCCCCGACGAGATGGTGAAGCAGCTCGCAGCACTGGCACCAGCAGGTCGCGTAGCTCAGCCCGAGGAACTTGCTGCGGCGATCGTCTTCCTCGCCAGTGATGATGCCAGTTTCGTCCACGGCGTCACTCTTGCGGTCGACGGAGGCCGGGTCGCGACATAACTGCAGATCCCACCCGATGCCCACGTGCTCGTCGACCCGCTACGGGTCTATGGCAACCCCGGAGAACCGGTGGACGCAACCCGGCAAGAGCTGTCCTTCCTGACCAGACCCAAAACGAGAGGAAATACCAATGAGCACACGCCCAGGAAAGACCGTGCTGATCACGGGCGCCAACGCCGGGATCGGCAAGGACGTGGCCCGGCAACTGGCGCTACGTCCCGAGATCGCCCGCATCTACCTGGCGTGCCGGAACCGAGATCGGGCGATTGCGGCAAAGGCCGACCTCGAAGCCGTGACCGGCCGGCACATCTTTGACATCATTCTCATGGACGTCGCCGATCTGGGTTCGGTCCGCGCCGGCCTTGACGCCATCAACGGATCGGTCGACGCGCTGGTCATGAACGCTGGTGTCATTGGCCCGCAGTCGATGGGCTTGACCGCTGACGGGGTCACCAACGTGTTTGCGACGAACGTCCTTGGCCACGTCGTCCTCCTCGAAGGGCTCCTGGCCGATGACCGGCTTGGCGAGGTTGCGGTCCTCGCCGGAAGTGAAGCAGCCCGGGGACTTCCGAAGTTGCGCATGAAACGGCCGTCCTTTGTCTCAACCTCAGCCGATGAACTCGCCACTGTCATCGACGGTAGCTACTTCGCCGGCAAAAAAGCTGACGTCAACCTGGCCTTCGGGCAGACCAAGTACATCGGGGCCCTATGGATGGCCTACCTGGCCCGCCAATACCCCGACCGCCGCTTCATCACCGTGAGCCCAGGCGCTACCACCGGCACCCAAGCCCCCTACGGCGTTAACCTTCCGCGGCGCGTAGCGGCCAAGTACGTCATGCCAACCCTAGGGATCTCCCACAAACTTGAGGATGGCGCGAAGCGACTGGTCGACGGTGTCACCGACCCGAACCTTTCGACTGGCGTGTTCTACGCCAGCGCGGCCAACAAGTTGAAGGGACCCTTGGTCGACCAAGCGGACATCTTCCCCGACTTGGCCAACTCAACCTTTCAGGATCACGCCAACGAGGCCATCCACCGCTTCATCACCGAACGCCGTTCTGAGCCTCGCCGATTGGAGTCCGATCGCTAAGCGGATCTCTCGCCTTCGCCATCCACAACGCTGAGCTCAGCGAGCCGAGCGCGGGTGAAGTGCCAGTTTCGTCGCTCGCATGGACTACCCGGACACTCGTCTTCCGGCGATCTCGGACACCAGGAGGGTATCCCCGAGGATTCGTTCGGGGCGACCCACTCCCGGTGTACTGAGGCACCTGCACCAAGGTTGAGAGACGCGCATTATGGGGCACGTGCCGATTGGCAGATCCGTCGATCTGTGCTCGTTTGGGCAAGGCTTGGTTATTCTCCGACCACATAGAGATGAGGTGATCGGGCGCCGGCTCGAGCCGACACCGAACACCCGGCTAACCCCTTGCCGACGTGCAATGAGTACGCTCGGGTTCGTCGAGGTGTGACGGCGATTTAAATGTGGAGGTGCCATGAGCCTGCCCTATGTCGCGCAAGCCGCTGAACATCGGCAGATCGAGTTTGAAGGGAGCCTGCTGAGGGTGCTGCTCGGTGCTGACCACTGACGGGCAGGTATCGGTGCTGCGGGCCCAGGTGCCAGGCGGGTCGCGCCGCCGGTGCACGTTCACTCCATCGAGGACGAGATTTTCGTGCTGCTCGAAGGCAGCGGCATCTTCTGATCCGGCCCCAACAAGTATGTGCTGTCGGCGGGTGGCGTGGCATTCCTGCCCCGCAATGTGCCTCACGCACTGCGGATCACCGCACCGAGCGACGTCCTGATCGTGTGCGCACCGGCGGGAATCGAGCGGTTCTTCGCGGCCATTGGGTGGGACCCGTCCCAGTCGAAGCCGACAGGATGGGCTCCTCCGGCATCGCCCGAGACCATGGCGGAAGCGGCGAAGGCGTCGGGCCAGCGTATCCTCGGGCCGCCCCTGGCAGAGCACGACCTCATCCCGACCGCCCACCTTAACCCCGAGGTCTAACTCTGCTCGCGTCGGATCAGTGCCAGCCTGCAGACGCGAACATGTGTAGGCGACACGCAAATCTTCGGAGGTAATGAAATAACGCGCGGGCCACTGCGAGCCGAAGGGTGTCCCCAGGGTTTCGTACTGCCCCGCCATGTACTGGGGTCAGGGGGTCTGCCTACTCGAACGCTCTGAAGACCGATTCATAGATACGGTCCTACTCGGTACTGATCTTCTTCGAGCCTCTCCAGGCTGGCCGTCATGGAGCAGTGAGTGGCCTGGAGTTGGTGGGAGTAGACCATCCTGAAGCACCGGCCGCGACCGGGGCCCGGGCTAGTGAATGGTGCCGATAGCGCTGTTGAACACGCCGTCTGGGTCGTAGCGTCGCTTGAGGTCCTGGAGCCGACCGGCGTTGGTGCCATAGGCGAGGCGGAGACGTTGGTGCTCGTCGGGGCCGAGCAGATTGGGGTAGCCGCCGGGCAGGGCGCGCGGGGCCAATCGCTCCGATAGCTGGGTCATCCAGTGCCGGTGGGCGCCGCCGTCGTCGTCTGGGGTGGGTTCCCAGGCGGCCAGGATTTCGAGCAGCAGGTGGTCTTGGCGTAGGGCGAAGGCGGTGTGATCAGGGGCGACTCGTGACGCGGCGCCGTGGAAGTGGTGCACCGCGATGACCGATAAGGGTGAGGTGGCGTGCTGGGCCGCATCGATGAGCAGGCTGGCGGTGTGCTCGGTGACCTCCGACATCCACCGGGTCTGCAAAGCGTAGTGACGGCCGTTGACCACGGTTTGGTCGAACAGGCCCAGCGCGTCTTCGTAGGGCATGGGAGCGACCTGGACGGCGATAGGCGCGCCGAGGCGCTCGAGCCGGGCGACGTTCGCTTGACCTTCGGTGGGGTCGCCGCTCCAGGCGGGGAACAGGAACAGCAGGGGAGTGCCGTCGGGTCCGGACATGAAGCCGACCATGACGGTGAGCTCGTCGGGGGCGGTCGCAACGACCTGGCGGTAACCGGCGAGCACCTCGCCGGCTCGGGAGAGGGGGAACAAGATGAGGCCGGCCAAGACCGACTCGATCGGGTGGAGGCGGTAGCGGGCTGCGGTGACGACCCCGAAGGTGCCGCCCCCGCCCCGCAGCGCCCAGTACAGGTCGCGATCGCTGTTGTCGGAGGCCACGACCTGGGTTCCGTCGGCAAGGACGACGTGGGCTTCGATGAGGTTGTCGAGAGCCAGCCCGTGCTTGCCGTTGAGCGGGCCGTACCCGCCGGCCAGGGTCAGGCCAACCATGCCCACCGCCTTGACCGTCCCGGTGACGGGAGCCAGCCCGTAGCGGCGGGCCGCAGCAACCACGTCGCCGGTGCTGGCGCCGCCTTGGGCCAGGGCCGTGCCGGCCGCGGGGTCGACGGACACGGCCCGCATGGCGGTCAGGTCGAGCACTATGCCGCCTTCTGCTAAGGCGCGGCCGGCCCAGTCGTGACCGCCGCCGCGCACCGACAGGGGCAGATCAAGCTGGCGGGCGGTGCGCACGGCTGCGACCACGTCGTGGGCGTCCCGGCAGGGCACGATCAACGCCGGGCGGCAGTCCACCACCCCGTTCCACACCTGGCGAGCACGCTCGTAGGCGACGTCGCCGGAGACCAGCACCGGGCCGGCGCCCATGGTGCGCAGCTGGTGGGCGGCCGCACGGGCCGGCTCGGAGGAGAGCGTCGAGATGGTCATCGGACCTCCTATCAGAGTAGACTTGTGTGATCAGAGCCAACTCTACTCACACGAGTTAGGTCCAGTCAAGTGGTAAGGTGAAGGAATGACCGCGGCTAGTGGAAAGCCATCTCGACGGCAGGAATACGCCCAGGCCACCCGGCAGGCCATCGTGGACGCAGCCCGGAGACTCTTCGCCGAGCGGGGCTACTTCGCCACCAAGGTCGATGACATCGCCAGCGAGGCGCGGGTGGCGCCGGCCACCGTCTACGCCGTCACCGGCGGCAAACAAGGACTGCTGGGCGAGTTGATCACGACCTGGACGACCGATCCCATCGTCGAGGCCACCATCGCCAATATCGTCGCCTCCAGCGACCCAGTCGGAATCATCCGCGAGGTCGCCTTGGCCGCCCGCCAGATGCGAGAGCAGTTCGCGGACATCATGCGACTTGTCCTCACCAACGCCCCGCACGACCCCGGCGTGGCCGACCAGCTACGCCAAGCCACCGCCGTGTACCGGGCGGCCTTCGAGCCAGTCGCCGAAAAACTGGCCAAGCTGGGCGCCCTGCGCCCAGAAATCGACATCGCCCACGCCGTCGACGTGCTGTGGTTCTACTTCGGCTACTCCTCCTACTTCACCCTGCATGACGAGAACGGCTGGTCATACGAGCGCGCCGAGCACTGGCTAGCCGACCAGGCCTGCCGCGAACTCCTCAGCGGCCGGCGCGCTGCAAGAGCAGCCACCCCGTGCTGAACAGCCCGACCTGGGACCCGCGACGGCCAGAGCGGTTGGGTGAGGCAGGTTTTCCCACACGCCCCATGGTGCCGCACGTTGGCACCCTGCCAGCTGGCAGTGTGGCGAAGTAGGTCTACCTCAAGCAGGTCCGGCCCAAGCAAGGGCGGCGTTTACGGCTTGTGGCCGATCACGATGAAGCCGAGATTTGCCGAGAAGAACATCTCCAACTCGGCAGCCTCCTCCAAGGCTGCCCACCAGGCAGCAACCTCGCTGGCCGTAATCTGACCGGCTTCCACCGCTCTCTGTATTGTCCCGCGGTTGAGCTGTTCGTACATGCCGAAGCCGGCCGCCCCGGAGAGCGCGACTGCATGAGGAATGACCCGCACGTCACGTAGACCAGCCCCCTTGAATAGCCCGAAGAGCTGCCGGCCAATCCAAGGATGGGGTACTGCGGCATCCAGCAGGACCGCGATTCGACGCGCCAGCGCCGGGTCCGGTACGTCGACGATGGTCTGATCGGAGTCAAAATCAAAGGCCATGACAGATCCGCCCGGACGCGCCAGACGCGCCATCTCACCCAATGCGGCCTCCGGTCGGTGCACGTAACGCAGCACGCGCTCGGTCCGGCACAGATCGAAACTGTTGTCCGCCAACGCGACCTGCTCGGCGTTGCCGACTTCGAAGGTGACAGGGAGGGTCACGCCCGCCACCCGTCGCCGGGCCTCCGTAATCATGGCCGGACTGGCGTCGATGCCCACGACCTGCCCGTGCGGCCCCACCCGCTCGGCGAGGCGACACACCTCGTGTCCAAGACCACAGCCCACGTCCAGAACCTGATCGCCCGCTGCGACCGGACACATCTCGAGCATGCGCCCCTTGAGCTGCTGCGCCAAGGGATGCCCATCGACGCGGTCCAGCCAGCCAAAAGTTGCTTCGGTATCAATCGACTGTCCCGCCTCCTGAAAACCCTGATGCACACTGCTCACCGCACCATGCCTCCTCCACGAATGATCCTGCGCTTCACTCACACACCGTTCTGCCCGGCGGCGGCACGTGGATCGGAGCACTGCGCTGCAGCATCAGAGCCGCGCTCGATGCCTCCGGGCAGACTGTCGCAGCAGCCGGGAAACCATGTCTCACCTGACGGGATGCCCACGCCGGCCTGCGCACCGGCACACTTCGGGCCGATACCGCTCCGTCCCTCCTCGCGGTCACGGTCTGCTCCCGTGCCCCGGAGTCGGTTCACGATCTCAATGCCAGTCGTTGTTGCTCGAATGATCCCCGGAGAGCCACCGAGCGAGTTCGGCGTGGGCGCTCTCCCTTTGGAGGGCTGTGACCTTGTCGATCTCGGGGTGGTCAACTGTGAACTCGAGAATCAGCCCGTTGGGGTCGCTCATGTAGAGCGACGTGCAGTAACCGTGGTCAAGGGTCATCGTGTCCGTGCCTGCACTTTCGGCCCTGTCACGGATCGCACCCTGTGCACCGGCATCGACGAGAAGGGCAATGTGACGGTAGGGCGAAAAAGGTGCTGGCGGTGCCGATTCCTCGGAGTACTTCTTGTCTGCAAACTGAAAGAAGGCAAGAGCACCACCATCGCCCAGTCCGAAGAACGTGTGGCAGTACTCCTGACCATCAGCGACCTCGGTCCACGTCGCAACCAGAGGCAGGCCCACGATCTCTTCGTAGAACCTCCGGGTGGCTTCTTGATCGCTGGTGACATACGCATAGTGGTGCAGGCGACTCGCGGTGGGCGCGGTTGCAGTGGTCATCGTCGGCTCCCTTGGTGGATTTCGTTGAGGTACAGGTCAATGAGGCGGTCGAGATGGCGGATGTAGCGCTCACCGCCGGGGTTGTTGGCGAATTGGGACTCCATGAGCCCCGTGACCATGGCGACGCAGCAATCGCGGTCGCCAGGATCGACAACGCCGGCAGCGTCGAGACGCTCAACGACCCGACCAAAGACGGCCTGGGCGTACGCGTAGGCCTCGGCCGACGGTTCGTAGCCGGGAATCGGTCGCTGAAACAGCAATGCGTAGCGGGTCGGGTCTTCGAGGGCGAAGTCCACCCACGCGTGCGTGAACACCTTGAGGGCCGCACGAGGATCGTTCGGAAGCTCCAGCCCGTCCAGTTGCTCTCCCAACCGGCGGTTGCCGTCGGCGAACATCGCGTCGTAGAGGGCGTGTTTCGAGTCGAAATGTGCGTAGAGCGAGGGCTGGCGGATGCCGAGTTCGCGGGCCAGCGCATGGAGCGAGAACCCACCAATTCCGTGGATGCAGGCTAAACGCCACGCCGCCGCCACGATCTCGGCTTGCCGCTGCTGCTGCCGTTGTACAATGCCTATCACTAATAGGGATTGTACCTATCAGTGATAGGAAGTGTCAACCCCACCGCAGTGACGTCGCCCAATCTGACGAAGGGTGGACCGCCGGTAATGCCGGCTACCCAGCGGGATTTCCCTTGCTTCACAGAACGCCCCCATGGTGCCGGACCAGGCGCATGCAACTGTGGCAAGCGCAAGAGAGAATCTTGATGCTGTTTCAGGGTGCTGTGTTACAGGGATCGCACCCTCGGGGACCTATCGTTCCTGGCCCCAGGGCTGGATCCGCCAGTCGGGTTTTGCGCAATCCGGCCCTCCGACACCCAGCGTGACCTGCAGACATGAACGGTTCCGTCGCTAGGGAACCGTTCCGGGTTCCGGGCCGTTGCCCCCGCGTTGCCTAGCGAGATTTATTTAACGGGTCTTCCGGAGTTAGCGGGCCCGATTTCGACCAAGTCGGAACCGGCATCCAAGTCGGACGAGTCCGGCCGCAGCTGTGCGCCGAGACGGTCGGCAACCTCGCGGTGACGCTCGGCCGTGGCGTGCCGGTAGCGCAGTGCCGCCGTGTCGAAGGCAGCATCTAGGAGCGTCCCCATCCCGATCTGGGGCAGTTCAACTCGGAGCGATACCGTGCGGTTCTGTAGCCTCGGAACTCCAGTCCCCCTAGCGCGGCCGCCGGACTACGACCAGAGTTCAGCCCGGCGCGACCACCAGGCCTCGGCGGCGGTCATCGCGCCTTCGGCCTCGCGGATGCCGTCGCCCACGAGCCCTGCGGTGGCAGCCCAGTGCAGGGGTACAAGGGCTAGAGCCCCGGGGAGCCATCGGTACTCGTCGCGAGTCAACGGTTCCGGAGCTGTGCTTTCGTAGGCGTCGAGCAGTCGTCGCGGCTCGAGCAATTCGCCGCTCGGTGCGACCTGGTGCAGGCTGGCCGCGATGTCGTACAGCCGCTCCCTGACCCTCGCGAAATCCAGGTCGAAGGTGGCCCATGAGCCGTCTGGCAGTTCTCCCGCGTTGCCCAATTTGTAGTCCCCATGAATCGGAGCGCATGGCAGTTCGACCTCCTTCCGGAGCTTGGAGAGCTCGCCAGTCAGTTGGCGCATCCGATGCACGACCGGCCCGCTGCGGGGTCCGAGCCTGCGGCGTGTGAAGCCGACCGAGTAACGCAGTTGGCCGAAGGTTCCGTGGTCGTCGAGGGGTTCGGGCGGACTGGGCTCCCAGACTGCTTTGAGCGCAGTGTGAACGCGTCCGAGCTCCTCGAACACGCGGACGTAGGAGTCCTCGTCCGTCCGTGGCTGCACGTGATCGATGAACTCCTCAAGCTCAGCCCAACGATCAGCGACCCTCAGGAGGTCGCAGCCGGAAATCGGAATCGGCCGAGCGACGCGGACTTGCGTCCGCTGGAGCCGTTCCCGCAAGCGCCGCAGTCCCGCGACTCGCCCGCGGCGGACCCAGGGCCTGTGAACCCGGAAGACAACCGGCGGCTCAGCGTCAATCCGTAGGTTGAGGTTGAATCCACCGCCGATGTCTGCCCATCCGGCCCCGCGCGCGACGCGGTCGATCAGGGCCGAGACGGCCGGATCATCTGGGCTGGCTCTCGGTCCAAACCAGCGCGGCAAGGCAGCGGGAGAGGTCGAAGCTTCGATTCCGGTCATGGCAATGGCCCGCCAGCGCACCCGACGGAGGGTCCGCCGGCGAACCCATCCTCCTCGACGCGGGTCGATCGTGCCACGCATGTGCCGCAGGGTGGCACCCACTGCCGGCAGCGAGGGGGCACCGGCGAACCGTCCTTACACTCTGATCCCGGCTGCATGGCGCCCGCCTTCGAGCCACAGTCGAAGCGCCGGATCGAGAGCCGACGCGGAGGTCTCATAGAGTGCAAGATCGTCGGGCGTCAACACCCCGCGCCATCGACCGCTGTCACCCTTGTAGAAGAAGCTGTCTGCGCCGCCCTTCCAGACCATGGCCATGCGGTCATCGAAGTGACGTGCTTCGTCGCGCATGGCGTCGAGTCCGACCGTCGCGAGCAGAGCAGGCCAGGAGTCCTCAATGACATCGATGGCGCAGAACTCAGCAATCCGACGCATCTCGGTTTCAGGGTCGGCCTTAAGATCACCAAAGTGGACGAACAACACATTAGGAAGCTCTCGTATCGCCCACCAGGTCGAGAGATGGTGGTGATGTGACCAGAATGGCCAGCCATCAGATTCCCATCCGAACCATCCTTCTTTTGCCCACACTGGCCACAACTCGCCCGGCGTCGCCGGGCAACGCGGAAATTCCGGTCCAGGCCGATCAGGGTCGTTGAACAGTTCGAACATCATGTCCGTATAGGACGAATAGTGGTTGAACAACGACATGAAGACGTCCCGGGTGTCGCGGCCGACGACGATGTACTTGGCCTGTGGGAAGAACCGAAGCCCGTCAGCAGCCAGATGGCTCTTTATGAACCGGCGATGACGCTGTGCATCTAGACGATCGAGAATCGGTTGAAGAGGTCCCATGAACCGAGCATCGACCCACGGGGATATTTCGCTCAATCTGGAAGGCAGGGGTCTTGGTCCAAGGATCAGAGCAGCCAGGATGCGCTGCGTCCATGTCGTGCCAGCCTTGTATGCGGTCGTAACGAAGATGTCGTCATCGCGCGGTGCGAACTGATCCCAACGTGTGCTGTCGAGGTGGTGATTGCGGTACTCGCGGGTTCGCTCGGGTGGTTCGAGGCTCATCGGGACAAATCTTGCCACCAAGCCCGTTCTGGAACTGATCCGATCAAGCCTGACTGGCATTATCCTCATCCCGGCGAACTGGCTTCACGTGCGAAGCGGAGGTCCGACGTGGCTGAGACTTGCAGCCAAACCTCGAGGATCGGCACATCTCTCCCCGGTTCTCCTCGATTCCGGAGCTGAGATTACGAGGCGGCCGCAGTGCTCACCAGCACGTAGAACTGCCCGGCGAACAGCACCACACCACCGACTTCGGCGGCCAACGCGTCCGCATCAAAGTGTCTGCGGAAGACTCTGTAGCGGTCTCCCCCCGGCTGGGTCCGCTCTTGCCACTCCTCGGCGCTCACTCCCTGGGGGCGACCGGCGTCAAGGATTACGACCTCGGACGCAACCCGGTGCGCCTCGGCAAGAAAGGATTCACGCTCGCCTGGAAGAAGCAAGCCATAAAGGTGGGCGGAGAAGCAGCGGTCGACGGCCTGGGATCCTACGGGTAGGGCTGTGGCGTCTGCCTGGATCACAGGTACTCCCGGAGCTTCGGTGCGCAGAACGTCGAGCGCCTTTCGACTCTGGTCGATGGCGATGCCACTCCCTGAAAGGTATCGGGTGAAAGTGCCTGGCCCGGCACCTACCTCGACAAAGCGGACTGCAGAGAGTTCGCGAAGTAGGCGTTCAAGCTGCGCAGCTTCAGCGGCGATGTCTTCGACTTCGACAGTGACGCCTAGACGCGTCCAGTAGTCATGGGCGTTGGCCAAGCCAGGCAAGCGTCCGGCCACCCGCCGGTCGTAGTACGCCCAGAGTGATCGACGATGCTGCTCTCGTTCGTCGGACGATTTTCCGATCACCGACGGATCGCCATCATCCGGATACCACGCATCCATGATTGCAGCTGCTCCTGGCGCGAGTCCGCACTGCCCCCATGGTGCGTTCGAGGCGCATGCAACTGGGGCAAGCGCCCATCGAGGATTTTGATGCTGTTTAAGGGTGCTGTGTTACAGGAATCGCACCCAGGCGGCCTCCGGCCGCCTACGTTCCCAGGTCCCAGGGCTGGAGCCGCCAGTCGGGTGTTGCTTCATTAGGCCCTCCGACACTTACCTTTGCACCCGCGGTGACGGTCCTGGTTGTGTGGTCATAGATGACACTGATGCCCAGCTCTTCGTAGAGCTGTGACTTGACCTTCGAGTCGGCATCGCCCAGCGCCTGAGCAATGTCGCCCAATCCGTCCACGATGGTGCGCACTTGCTTCTTGGTGAAGTTGCCGGATGGCTACGCGGAGGCCAGCTCTTGTTCCGCTCGAAGGCGCTCACCTTGAACCTCGGACATCCATCCGGCGACGACGGAGGGATCAGCACCTGAGTCAATCGCCTTGCGGTACTGACGCAGGCGCTTGTCACAATCGGCCAGCTTGCGCTCCGCGGCCTCGATGCGGGCTCTGTCGGCGGGGGAAGCTCCACTAGCCAGGGCGAGGGTCTCGCACGTTTGCTCGATGTTCTCGGGGCGAAGAGGCTGACGATCCATTCGTCCAACTTCGGTACGATGGCGTCTTCGCGCACGAAGACGACGCCGGGGTGATCCATTCCACGAGGCAACGCGAAGTCGCGGGTGAAGCGGCAGCGGTAGTTCTGGTTTCCGTGGTGGACGCCTCCTTGAATCCGGTGGCCGTACGCCACGCAGTGAACCAGTCCACTCAGGACGTAGGTCCGTGCCGTCGTGTGACGCTTCGGCGAGTGAGGGCGATGGGCACCGGCTGACATCTGCCGCTTGACCGCCTCGAAGGTCTTGGGTCTCAGGATGGCCTCGTGGCTCTCGTCCTTCGACCACACCCACTCCGAGGCGTCGTTCCACCGGAGCTTCGACTCGTATCCTGCCGCCACGTCTTCGATGTCGACAAGGACCTCGTCGCGGCGCTGGCGGTTCCAGACCTGCCGCCCTGTGTAGCGGGGGTTCTTCAAGATCCAGCGGACGACTATCTTCGACCAGGACCGCTTGTCCCGATGACGGTTTCGCGCGGGGTCATGGGCACTGGGAGAGGGGATGCCATCCATCGTCAGGCGGCGGGCGATGGTGAAGTAGCGGTTGCCCGCAAGGTACTCGGCGAAGACACGCTCCACGATGGGCGCGGCTAACAGGTCCGCTTCGAGTCGTTGGAGGCGCTTGCCGTCCGTCGCCTTGCCAGGGTTCGGGTGTGGCCCGGCGTCGGCGAGTAGATAGCCATACGTCGCTCCGAATCGATCAGCGAACCTGCGCTCGTTCAAAAACCTGGCAGAAAGCTGGTTACGCGGCCGGGCGTTCCCGTTGCAATGTGTTCGCCTCGATCAACAAGCCATCGGGTTGGCGGCGATACACGGTTATGTACGCTTCGACGCTCGTCCCTTCCGAGAGACACATGGAAGGGTCTTGGTGTCTTCGTCAGCCCCAGTTGGCTTGTGCGGCCTGGATCGCTTCCATCCACGCGTCATCGAGCGGAACCACTGGGATGGTAGTGGTCTCCTCGAAGAATGGGGCATAGGTCGATGACGTCGTCATGTCGACTGCGTCGGTCTCGACGATGCTGACGAAGGTCTTCCCGTCCGCGGCCGCCCACGTGGCCTCGGTTCCCGGGGGCAAACCGGCCTTTTGGAATACTTCGAGCGCCTTACGAGCGTTCTCGATCCCGGGTGCGAGTCGGCTGATTACCAGATGTTTCATCGGGCCTCCTTTACTTCGGGGCGAAGCATCCTTCCCAGAGGAGTCGCTTGGTATTAGTCCTACACCCCCATTGCCAGTTATCCCATACGGACCGTTGAGAGTCAATCGAGACGACCTTGGTCCAATGACACCCAGAACGGACGCGTGCTTGATGAGAAACACACACCCCGAATCTGGACGATGGTGGTCAAGTGAGCGTGTTATGTGTACCGCCCGAGGTGCGCTCACATCCGGTGATCGGGGGCACGGCTTCTCCAACCGCCGCCCGCCGAGCTGCCGCAAATTCGTCAGCCCGTCTGAGTGGTCGTGACACGCCGACACCTGCTACCAGCGATCACCCCGTGGCGGGAACAGCGGCCCGTCCAGCTTGGCTGCTCGGTGCAGTGAGTCGCCTAGAGGTTGTGGTCGGACACCATGCGCCAGGGTCGCCGGGGCGGGGGTGGCGTCCAAAGATGATGGCTCACAGTTCGGCCTCAGTTTGCCCTGTCGGTCCAGGACCTGGGAGATGTTGACCATGCCCGCCATGAGGTCCTCGACTGATCCCGCCGTCAGTCCGAACATCCCCGGTCACCGAGGCGTGACGATGAGAGACGCGGTGTCGCCACCCTGGGACTCGCGACCGCTGCCCGAACTATCGGACACCTGGAGTATCCCCGTCGCGAAAGGATTGGGGCACCTGCCGCTGATCAACGCCAACATGTAGGGACAGGGTTAGAGGTAAGTCACCCCGTCTTCTCGGTTCGCAGCGTGGCGTCCACGAGCAGCTCCAGTACCTCGCCGATCGTCCGTTCTCGACCGATAGCTTCTCGCAGCGGCAACTCGGTCTGGATGGAGTAGCGGTTGCGGCGGCCCTCCTTGTCCTTCACGACGTAGCCGGCCGCAATGAGATCGTCGACGATGGCAAAGGCCGTGCGCTCCGTGATGCCTAACGTGACGGCGATGTCGCGTAGGCGCATCCCAGGGTCGTGTGCGATGCACAGGAGCACACGGGAATGGTTGGTCAGGAAGCTCCACTCCGCCATAAGAGGGCAGCCTAGTCGCCATATTCTAGAACTCTATTGCATGTATTTGAGCCCAGGTCTACCTTATTGCCGACGACCGAGGCTCGACCGCCCGACGGCGGCCACGTACTGAGGTCCCTGAAGGGATCCTGCCATGGGCGAGGATCGTGTCCACGTCGTGTTTGGGACCGGCCAAGTCGGAAACGCACTGTCCGCTCACCTGTTCAGCTTGGGCCTTCCGGTGCGCGCGGTGTCCAGGCACCGACCGTCCACGCTGGTCGAGGGTGTTGATTGGCGGGCTGCTGATGTCACCGATGCCGAAGCCGCTATCGACGCGGCCAAGGGGGCATCGGTCGTCTACCAATGCCTCAACGCCCCTTACACCGAGTGGCCAAAAGGCTTCCCACCGCTACAGCGAGGCGTGCTGAGTGCCGCCGAACGTAACGACGCGGTTCTGGTGACCCTGGAGAACCTGTACGCCTACGGCCCGACTCATGGCACGCCGATGACCGAGGACCTCCCGCTTGCTGCGACGACCGTCAAGGGGCGTGCCCGAGCGGCTATGACCCAAGAACTGCTGGCTGCCGCCGATGCCGGTCGTGTCCAGATCGCCATCGGGCGGGCATCTGACTTCTTCGGCGCCGGCGTCACCGAGACAACTCTGGGCGAGCGGGTCTTTGCCAACGCCGTAGCCGGCAAGCGCGCCGACTTTCTCGGCAACCCCGACCTGCCCCACACATACAGCTACGTTCCCGATATCGCCGTCGGCCTGGCTACCCTCGGTACTGATTCCCGGGCGATCGGACAGGTGTGGCATCTGCCCGGACCCGAGACCGTGACCACCCGAGCGCTTCTCGATCTCGTTGCCGGCGAAGTCGGACATCCGGTGGCCGTTCGCTCGGTCCCCAAGCTGGTCATGCGTGCCCTCGGCGTGTTCAACCCCACGATGCGGGAGCTCGTCGAGATGACCTACGAGTTCGACGAGCCCTTCGTGCTCGACACCACCAAATACGAGTCCAAGTTCGGTGCGGGCGGCACCCCGTTGTTGGCGGCGGTCACCGAGACGGTCATCTGGTTCAAGGCGCAAAGGAGCCCAGAATGACGGATCTCGAGACGCCGGTAGGCGAGCTGAGCCCAACGGTCGCATGGTCGAGACGAGTGCGCCGAGTCGGTGGCTTCATCCAGCTCGCCTTCGCCGCGCTCTGGCTCGTGCGAGGCGGCCTCAACGTGCATCGGCCCGCGGGGATCGCACTCGCCGGCGCCTTCAGCGTGATGGTCCTCGCCGTTTTGGCCTATGGCATCCAAGTCACCGCGGGCACCGGCGCCCGTCCACCAGGTCAAGAAGCAAAGCGTATCGAGCGATCCGTGACCATAGCGACCGTGATCGAGCTGGTTGCAGCCTTCGTCCTTCCTGTTATCGTCATCGCCGCCGGTCATTCTGACTGGGTACTGCCGTCTATCGCCATCACGATCGGACCACTTCTGCTCTGGCTCGACCATCTGGTCCATGTCCCGCGATATCGCCCCGTGGGCTGGGCGTTGATCGTCGGTCCGGTGATCTTGGTTGGCACGATCTCGGGTACGGCTCTCGTTGCGACCACAGGTATCGCCGCCGGCATCCTGCTCTTGGCGACTGCCGCCGCCGGCTTCCACGACCTCGCCGGCCTTCGATCTCGCAGCCGGCCAGGCTCCGTGCGGCTTCGCCCACAGACCCACTGAGCGCGAACGGAAGCACCATGACCGGCTTCAGACCCTTCTTCAACCCTGCCACCGGCGAATGGATCGAGTACACGACGCTGGCGGAGGAGAGCGGTGGAACCCTTCTCCGGTTCAACTGGCGCAGCGTGCCCGGCGGCGTGATCACCGAGCACATCCACCCTCACCAAGAAGAGCGCTTCACGATCAAAAAAGGTAAGGCGCACTTCACCCTGAACGGTCAGGAGCTGGTGGCCCGAGCGGGTGAGACAATCGTCGTGCCTGCTGGCGCCCCTCACTCCGAGGGAAATGCCGGATCGGTAGATATCGAAGGAATGGTCGAGTTGCGGCCGGCCCTGCGGACCAAGGAGTTCCACGAGGCGTTGGCCGGGCTTGTCAACGACGGCAGGACCACGCCAAGGGGAGCACCGAAGAACCCGCTCCAGCTCGGGGCGACTTTCTGGCACTTCCGACGCGAGAGCAGGGCGACGTCGCCATCTATCTGGGCGCAGAACCTCTTTCTCCCACCGTTGGCTGCGCTGGCGAAGGTTTTCGGAGTCCACCCCTACTACGAGCGCTGGGACAGCCGGATCGGCTGATCCACGGACACGCCACCTGACCGAGGGAACCACCACAGAACGGAGCGTCACGATGACCACCCAAGAGCTTGCCGCCGACCTCGAGCCATCAGAGAGGGAGGTTCACGGTCGCGCTGCTCTCGAAGAGCTCATGCCCGGAATCCCGGGCCTGATTGACGCCTCGGTCGGTGAGCTCTCGCCTGCCACGGCGCGGCGGATCTACGAGAACATCTGGGGAGACGTCTATGC
>CAVXPD010000016.1:0-84910 GCA_963763575.1 uncultured Acidimicrobiaceae bacterium | reverse complement strand
CACGAACACCTTTCAGGACGACGACTACAAGCTGGGCAGTCTGTGCCACGTCGACGAGGCGATTCGAACCAAAGCCGTGGGTCACGCCCTCGAGTGCATCGACATCATGAACATCGTCGGGAGTAACGATCTGAAGATCTGGCTGCCCGACGGATTCCATTTACCCGGGACAAGGAGATCTCCGGGACCGACAGGATCGGCTCGCCGACTCGCTCGGTCAGATCTACGCCCGACTCAGCGAGGACCAGCGTCTCGTCCTCGAGTACAAGTTCTTCGAACCCGTGTTCTATTCCACAGTCGTCCCGGACTGGGGGGACGGCGTACGTTCAGTGCCTTGCACTGGGGGAGCGTGCGGTCGTGTGCCTCGACACGGGCCACCACGCCCCGGGAACGAGCATCGAGTTCATCGTCATGCAGCTCCTCCGACTCGGGAAGCTCGGTGCGTTCGACTTCAATTCCCGGTTCACGCGGATGACGACCTGATGGTCGGTGCAGCCGACCCATTTCAGCTGTTTCGCATCCTGTGCGAGGTGGTGCGGGGCGGGGGATTCGACGCTGGCTCAGGGTTCACTTCATGCTCGACCAGTGCCACAACATCGAAGCAAAGATTCCGGCGCAGATTCGGTCCGTGCTTAACGTCCAGGAGATGACTGCTCGGGCTTTCCTGGTCGACCGAGAGGGCCTGGCCCAGCGGAACGGGCCGGCGACGTCATCGGAGCGAATGACGCGTTGATGGATGCCTTCTATACCGACGTCCGGCCAGCCCTGGCCGAATGGCGTACCGAGAACGGCTTGCCGGAGGACCCGATGGCTGCCTATCGAGCAAGTGGGTACGCCGAGCAGATCATCGCCGACAGGGTGGGTGGCGAACAGGCGGGGTGGGGGCATGACCCCGTCGCGGCACAGCTGCTTGAGCGATCGCATCGCCTCGGGGCAGACCGGCGGAACACAAATTTCGCCGGCGGCAACACCTCGGCGAAGGGAAGTGAGCGCGACCCCGTCACGGACGAAGATGTTGATCTCATGTGGGTCAAGGGCTCCGGTGGCGATCTGGGCACGCTGACCGAAACCGGGCTGGCCGTCCTGCGCCTCGACAGGCTGCGATCGTTAATCGCCGTCTATCCCGGAGAGGCTCGGGAGGACGAGATGGTGCCGGCGTTTGACTTCTGCCTGCACGGCCGGGGTGGGGCCACACCCTCCATCGACACTGCGATGCACGGCCTGATCCAAGCCTCGCATGTCGACCATCTGCATCCCGACAGCGCCATTGCCATCGTGGCCGCAGCAGACGGCGAACGACTGACTCGAGACGTCTATGGCACCCGGGTCGCCTGGGTCCCCTGGCGCCGCCCCGGATTCCAGCTGGGCCTCGACATCGCAGCGGTCTACGAGGACAACCCTGACGCTATTGGAGTGGTACTCGGTGGTCACGGCATCACGGCGTGGGGTGCCACGAGTGACGAAGCGGCAACCAACAGCGTCTGGATGATCGAGACGGCGCGTGCCTACCTCGATGCGCACGGCGGGCCTTTGCCCTTTGGCGAACCGGACCCCGCACGGGCCGCTCTCTCAGCAGTAGAGCGCCGAGAAAAGGCAGGAGAATTGGCCCCAGTCCTGCGACGCATCGCCTCGCACGACCAGCGCATGGTGGGCCAATTCACCGATACCAACGACGTGCTGGAATTCTTGGCGGCTACAAAGCTGTTCGTTCTGGCCGAGCTCGGGACCTCGTGTCCCGACCATTTCCTCCGCACCAAAGTCAAGCCCCTCGTCTTGGACCTCCCTGCCGATGCTCCGATCGACGAATGTGTCGCCCGTCTAGGTGAGCTTCACGAGCAGTACCGCCGGGACTACACCGCCTATTACGAACGGTACGCCGACGACGCATCACCCCCGATGCGTGGCGCTGACCCGTCCATCGTGCTTGTGCCAGGTGTGGGAATGTTCTCGTACGGCCGGGACAAGCAGACAGCTCGGGTGGCCGGCGAGTTCTACGTGAACGCCATCAATGTCATGCGCGGCGCCGAGGCCGTCTCCAGGTACTCCCCGATTCCGGAGTCCGAGAAGTTTCGCATCGAGTATTGGTCTCTCGAGGAGGCCAAACTGCAAAGGATGCCGAAGCCGGCGCGGCACGCCGGGCGGATCGCCCTGGTGACGGGCGCAGCGAGTGGGATCGGCCGATCCATCGCCGAACAGCTCGCTGCGGAGGGCGCCTGTGTTGTCATTGCCGATCTCGATGAGGCGAAGGCGGTCGAGGTTGCCGGCGAGATCGGTTCGGCGGATCGCGCCGAGGGGTCGCGCTCGACGTGAGCGACGATGACTCGGTGCGATCTGCCGTAGCGGCAGCCATTGTGGCGTTCGGTGGGCTCGACCTGGTGGTCAACAACGCTGGACTCTCGATCTCTGCCCCCCTACTCGAAACGTCTGAGGCTGATTGGGATCGTCAGCACGCGGTCATGGCCAAAGGCAGCTTCCTGGTGGCCAAGGCGGCGGCGCGGGCAATGGTCGCCCAGGGTCTCGGAGGCGACATTGTGTACGTCGTCTCGAAGAACGCCATCTTCGCCGGGCCCAACAACGTGGCCTACGGTGCGGCAAAGGCCGACCAGGCCCACCAAGTTCGTCTCTTGGCGGCGGAACTGGGGGAATACGGCATCCGGGTCAATGGCGTGAATCCCGACGCGGTCGTATGGGGGAGCGGCATATTCTCCGGTGGCTGGGGTGCGCAGCGTGCGGCCGTCTACGGGGTAGCAGAAGAGGATTTGGGATCCTTCTACGCTCAGCGCACGCTGCTCAAGCGCGAGCGTTGCCCCGGCACGTTGCTGCTGCCGTCGCAGCCCTCGTCTCGGATGAGTTCAGCCACACCACCGGGCTCCTGGTGCCCGTCGACGCAGGGGTTGCCGCTGCGTTCTTGCGCTGACCGTGCCGCCACGGATCTTCGTGGCCGTCGACCTCGGCGCTTCGAGTGCGCGAGTCATGGCCGGCGCGGTGACGCCTGACAGGATCGAGTTGCGGGAGGTGGAACGGATCTCGAACGGCCCGATCGCCAGAGACGGTCACCTTCGCTGGGACCTCAACCGGCTCTACCAGATGGTCCTGTCCGCTCTGCGTCGGATCCCTGAGGCGGAGTCCGTCGCCATCGATGGCTGGGGCGTGGACTATGGGCTGTTGGATGACGATGGAAGTCTCCTTGCTGACCCCGTGGCGTACCGGGATGATCGGACCGAAGCCGTTCTCGAACACGTGCACGGACTGGTCCCGCCCGAGGAGCTGTACCGCGTCACGGGCACGCAGCACCTTCCGTTCAACACCATCTACCAGATCGTCGCCGAGCAGCAAGGCCCTTTATGGTCCCGGGCCGCGCATGCAGTGCTCATCCCGGACCTCGTCGCCTACTGGCTCACTGGCGAGTTGCGCAGCGAGCTGACCAATGCCTCGACGACGGCCCTCCTTGATCTCGCCTCATCATCATGGTCGATACAGGTGCTCGATCGGTTGGGGATTCCCTCCGATCTCTTTCCGCCCATCGCAAGACCTGGCTCCATTCGTGGAACCGCTCCCGGACCGCTTCCCGTCGTCAATGTCTGCTCGCACGACACGGCGTCGGCCATTGCGGCTGTACCCGCAACGACGGAACGCTTTGCCTATGTGTCCTGCGGGACCTGGTCCTTGGTCGGTCTGGAACTGGAAGCCCCGATTCTCACCGAAGACGCGCGACGAGCAAACTTCACCAACGAGCTCGGCGTCGGCGGGCGAATCAGATTCCTGCGCAACGTGGGAGGGCTGTGGCTTCTGCAGGAATGTCTGCGTCAGTGGGGGACGGACGACCGGGCTGCGCTACTCGAGGCGGCAGCTCGCCTGGGCCGGGGCGGTCCGGTCATCGACCCTGATGACCCCGTCTTTGTTGCACCAGGAGACATGCCGAATCGCATTTCCGAAGCCGTGTTGGGTCCCGGCGGTCGGATGGAACCTCCGGTGATCGTCCGGTGCATTCTTGATTCGCTGGCTGGGGCGTTTGCAGGCACGTTGGCGAAAGCCTGCGCGCTGGCCCACAGAAAGCTAGACGTGGTCCATATTGTCGGTGGAGGCTCTCAAAATGGCCTTCTCTGCCAACTGACCGCCGACGCCGCTGGAGTCCCGGTCCTGGCCGGACCGGCCGAAGCGGCGGCTTTCGGCAACATCGTCGTCCAGGCCCAGAGCATTGGCGCGTTGCCGTCGTCCATCGATGCTGCGAGAGCCAGCATCGCCGCCTCGGTGCCACTTCTCCGCTATGACCCTGCAGTAGATCCGTGCACACCTGTCGGGTGACCGCCGACTTACCTCATTCCACGACCCGCTCGTGATGGGCTGCAGCGCGACCTAGAGGCGCATGATCCAACCGCCGTCGACGGAAATCGTCTGCCCGTTGATCCAGTCGCCGGCGGGTGAGCACAGCAGCAACATTGCGCCGACAAGATCTGCTGGCGGCCCCGACGTCTTCCCCGGGATCTGCTGTCCGAGTACCTCTCGGAACGGAGAATCCTCGGGAAGGCTGACATAGCCGCTCTCGCTGGCAACAAGTCCGGGGGCTATCCCGTTCACGTTGATGCCTCGAGGTCCCAGTTCGGCGGCGAGGTTGGCCGTAAGCCCATGGAGAGCGTATTTACTGACCCCGTAGATGCCGCCGGCCATGAAGGCCCCCGCGGAGAGACCGTTGATGACCCTGCCTCCGCCTCGAGCTTCCATGGACTCGATGACGGCCTGGGTGCACAGGAGTGGGCCCCGCAGATTGACGTTGAGCACCCGATCCCACTCGGCGACGGGCATGTTGGTCAGTCCGAAGGGCGGCAGGTCGGTCATGATCGCCGCGTTGTTGATCAGGATGTCGATGCCGCCGAAGTGCTCGATGGTGCCGGCGGCCATCTCAGCCGTTGAGGCATCCGAACGCACGTCCACTTGCAGTCCGGCTGCACGAAACCCCTGGGCGGTCAATTTGTTGGCGACTTTCGTGCTCGCCTCGAGATTCAGGTCCGCAATGACGACGGACGCCCCGGTGCTGCAGAGGGCCTCGGCGTAGACGCTGCCGATGTCGCCCGCCCCGCCCGTCACGATCGCCACTTTGTCGTTGAGGTCAAAAAGCTTCTCCAGATCCATTTCGGTATTCCACACGGAAGGAGGGTTGAAGTCAAGTGCCTTAAGTAGTAAGACAAGTGAGTTGACAGAGAGCCAGACCAGGAGGCGCATGAGATGACGGCTGACAGGAGGGTGCCCGAGGTACACCTGCATATTGGCGGTGAGCTCCGGGCTGAAGGGTCCGCAGGAAGGCATGAGCACGTCTTCCCGGCGACCGGCGAAGTCCAGGGATTCGTGCCCATGGCCGGGCCCGCTGATGTCGACTCGGCCGTGAGAGCGGCCCAGGACGCCCTCCAGGTGTGGGGTACGTGGAGGCCGGCCGACCGGAGCCGCGTCTTGCGCCGCCTGGGGGAGCTGATGGAGCGAGACCGTGACGAGCTGGCGCGGCTGTCGGTACTCGACAACGGGATGACGGCGACGATGAGCCCGTTACTCGTCGACCTGATGACCTCGTGGACCAGTTACTACGCGGGATGGGCCGACAAGATCGAGGGCCGCGTGACCTCGTCTCCATCGCAGCAGCGGGAGCTGGGATACACAGTGCCCGAGCCCTATGGTGTCGTCGGCATCATCCTCACCTGGAATGGCCCGCTCGTGTCGGTGGGAATGAAGCTCATCCCGGCGCTCGCCGCCGGCAATACGGTGGTCATGAAGCCTTCCGAGCTGACCCCATACGCGACCGAGCACTTGATGGCTTTGATCCGTGAGGCGGGGATCCCGCCCGGAGTCGTCAACCTGTTGCTTGGCGGACCCGAAGCCGGCGACGCGCTCGTGCGCCATGAACTCGTGAAGAAGGTGACCTTCACGGGTGGACCAG
Organism: uncultured Acidimicrobiaceae bacterium; assembly: GCA_963763575.1. Lineage (GTDB taxonomy): Bacteria > Actinomycetota > Acidimicrobiia > Acidimicrobiales > RAAP-2 > Bog-473. The sequence continues at coordinate 78,984 of CAVXPD010000016.1, read as the reverse complement.
CAACGGCTCGCAAAATCCTTGCGGCGTGCGCGGAATCATTGAAGCCAGCGGTGTTGGAGTTGGGCGGGAAGTCGGCCAACGTGATCTTCCCGGATGCCGACCTCGACCTCGCCCTGGCAATCAATGCGTTCGCCGTGTTCGGGACGCTTGCGGGCCAAGGGTGCGCGATTGCCACCCGGATGATCGTGCACGACGACATCTACGACGAAGTGGCTGAACGAACCCAAGCTGTCGTCCGAACTCTTCGCTGTGGAGATCCCTTCGATCCCGAAGTCGTGGTGGGACCCGTCGTGACGAGGGGGGCGCAGAAGCGCATCCTGGAGATGATCGAAAAGGCGCAAGCACAGGGCGCAAAGCTGCTCGCCGGCGGGAACGTGCCGAAAGGTCTCAGCGATGGGTTCTTCGTCGAGCCCACGGTTCTCGGCGACGTTGATCCGGCCAGTGAACTTGGGCAGGTTGAGGTGTTCGGGCCGGTGCTCTCGCTGATGCGGTTCCACGACGAAGAAGAGGCAGTAAAGATCGCCAACGGCACGGAGTACGGCCTCGCGGCATACCTCTTCACCAACGACGCGGCGCGCATCCATCGATTGGTGTCGCGCCTCGAGGCTGGCGGCGTCTACGTCAATGGCGCGTCACCGGTCGTTGGGTGCGATCTCCCCTTTGGCGGTGTCGGCATCTCTGGGTACGGCCGAGAAGGTGGCGAGGAAGGGCTGTTCGAGTTTCTGCAGACGAAAGCGGTTGCCGTCGCATGACATTGCCCTTCAATGTCAGAGGAAGAGTCGTCGTCCTCACCGGCGCCGGAAGTGGGATCGGACGTGCAACTGCACTGTCGTTCGCCGCGCGTGGCGCCAAGGTGGCTGTGAGCGATGTCGACGGGGCTCGAGCAGAAGAAACAGCTTCGCTCGTGGGTGAGTCGGGTGGCGAGGCGATCGCGCTCGCCGTCGACGTCTCTCGTCGTGAGGAGATCGAAGAACTCCGCGAGCTGTCCATGGAGCGATTCGGTCGAATCGATGTAGTCATGAACAACGTCGGAATCATCGCCATGGGTGCTCCTGAATCTTTGCCCTTCGAGGCATGGGAGCGCGTCATCGATCTGAACCTCATGAGTGTCGTGCGCAGCAATCTCGTCTTTCTGCCCCACCTGATTGCACAGGGCAGCGGTCACGTCATCAACACCGCATCAGCGTCAGGTCTCCTGGCGTATGGCTTCGACCGACTTCCCTACGTGTCGACCAAGCATGCCGTCGTGGGCCTTTCCGAGGCGCTTGCGCTCTACTTGGGACCAAAGGGCGTGGGGGTGACGTGCGTGTGCCCGTCCGGGGTGATCACCAACATCCTCGAGCAGATCACGGTCTACGGCGAAGCCACTTCTCCACGAGCCCCGCAACATGCCCTGGTGGAACCCGCCGAGGTCGGAGAGCTCATCGCCGAGGGGGTCGCAAATGGGTCCTTTCTCGTCGTGACCGCCAATGAGATCTACGACGAACTACGCGAGCGAGCGGCGGACCCCGAGGCGTACATCCAGCGCATGATCAAGGAGCAATTGAGTGACTGAGTGGTCGAACAGCGACGACCGCCGGGCTGACGCCCGTGCGGAGTACGAGAAAATCATGACGACCCCGAGCCCCGATCCGACCGGCGCCTACATCGAGACGGGCGTCATCGGGTTCGTGTTCGGTGAGATGTGGCGGCGTGGCGTCCTCACCCCTCGGGATCGCCGATTGATCACACTCTCATGCGTCGGAGCGGCTGGTGCCCCGATCCCTATCGAGACGCACGTGTGGGCGGCGCTGAACAGCGGCGATCTCTCCTACTCGGAGTTCGACGAATTCGTGTTGTTCTTCGGAACGCAACTTGGCTGGCCCAAGGCGTCAGCGATGACCACTCAGGGCATGATGTCCGCGTTCCGCATGTCCGAAGAACGCGAGATTCCCCTCGAGCAACACGAATTCGAACGCTGGGTGGAGCCCGCTGATGACGACATTCGGCGCGCTCGTGGCGAACAGGCCTATTCGGACGTGCATGGTGCGAGTGCCCCGCCGGCGGTGACAGCCTTCCGCGGCCGGTCCTACCTTGACTTTCTCTATGGCGAAGTGTGGCAGCGCGAGATGCACCTGTCCCGCCGTGACAAGCGGATAGTCAGCATCTGCTGCGCGGGGTCGGTCGGGGTCGATGAAGAGGTGATCGCTCATCTGGGTGCGGCGCTGAGGCAAGACGAGCTCACATATGAGGACCTTCAGGAACTCGTTGTCCACTACGCCGTCTATCTGGGCTGGCATCTGGGCGCACATCTCGACGATCTCCTCCTCCAGGTCGCGCGTGCGCTGGGTGAGGAGACGTCGTGACAGAAGGGGTCAAGACGCGTGTCGGGTTCATTGGGCTCGGGAGTCAGGGTGGACCCATGGCGGAACGGATCGTCCAGGCCGGGTACTCGACGTCGCTCTGGGCTCGTCGAGCCGAGACGGTTGCCCCATTCGAGGCAACCGACGCGGTCATCGTCGCCACTCCGGCAGAACTCGCTGAACGCTCCGACGTGCTTTGCATCTGCGTGGTCGATGATGGCGGAGTCGACGAGGTCTTGCGAGGACCTGACGGCGCTCTCACGGCGCTGGCAGGTGATTCGGTGGTCGTGATTCACAGCACGGTCCATCCGGGTACGTGCTTGCGTCTCCAAGCTGATTATCCGAACGTGCACGTCGTTGACGCCCCGGTCAGCGGGGGAGGGCATATGGCGACCGCCCGCGAACTGCTCGTGATGGTCGGCGGCTCGGTCGATGTCGTCGAGCGCTGCCGACCTATCTTCGAGACCTTCGGCAATCCCGTCCTCCACCTCGGGCCCCTCGGTTCTGGCCAGGAAGCGAAGATCCTCAACAACACCGTGTTTGCCGCCCAGCTCGCACTGGCCTGCGAGGTATTCGCCTTGGCCGCCGATCGGGATCTTGACCAGGCAGCGCTGGCGACGGTGTTGTCGCGTGGGAGCGGACGCAGCTATGCCGCTGAGGTCATAGGGGGAAGCGGGTACGACCTCGAGACATTGGCGCCTCTGGCCGGCCCGCTCCTGGCCAAGGACATCGGAATCCTTCTTGACTTCATGGGTCCACGAGAGTCGCTGTTCATTGAGGCTGCCCGCGAGGCACTCGTGCGCATGAATGTCTCTCCTGCGGACCACTGAACCGATCGTCGTGTTCAACCGGGCCCCGTGCCAAGCTGTCGATCCATGACCGTCGCGGAGCCCTCCATCCCGTCTGCGAGTGCGCTGCGCCTCGTGCTCGTCGCCGAGCGTCTCTTTGCTGTAAGCGGGATCGATGGAGTGTCCCTCAGGCAAATCGCGACGGAGGCGGGATCGGGCAATAACTCCGCGGTTCGGTATTACTTCGGCTCCAAGAGTGGATTGATCTCAGCCATTTTTCAGCACCGCCTTCCCGAGATCGTGAGTCAAAGACGTCTGCTGATCGCACGCTGCGATCCAGCTGATCTCCGCTCCAGGCTCGAAGCACAGATCCTGCCGGTCCTCTCGATGTCGAACGATCCCGAGAACCACTATGTGTCTTTCGTCGAACAGATCCAACGAAGCGGACAGGGTCTCCCCGAGGATCTGCGCGAACTCCCGCTTGAAGGCAAAGCGTCCAACGAGGATTTCCGTCGCGACCTCGATACGATCCTTGCCCACCTGCCAGATGTGCTTCGCACTTTCCGCATCGACCAGGCGCAGTTATTCAGTCTTCATGCCGGAGCGGATCGAGAAAGGGCTGTTCAATCCGGGGTGGTGACCGTGTCGTTCGAGCTGTTTGCGAACGCACTGCTTGACGGCATTACCGAATTCCTATCGGCTCCTGCCTCTAGCGCGACCCTTCGTCACCTCGACCAAGCGGGCACGATTGCGTTCGCCAGCCGCCACATCTTGTGACCTGTCCAATTCCTCTCTGCTGGTCGTCTTGATGCCGCCGAGAGGGACGTAAATCGCGCGAAGGGCACACGCTTTGTTCGCATCGTGGGATTCCTGCTGGGAGTAGTGGTCCAAGGTGTCTGATGATGGAGGCCTCGGCGTCGACCATCGGCAGGTCAGACAAATACAGCGGATCGCCGAGCTGCGCGCCCAGATCGACTCCAGGCATTGTAGGGTGGGCTGCCGCGGTGTCGACAGCGACGGAGACAGATCAACTGTCGCAGCTTGACATAGAAAATGCAGTTCATGGGGCAAGTATGCGTGATCATAAAGTAGAGCAATCGTTCTAACTGTGTGTTATTCTGACCCCTCGTGGTCAGAGCGACTGTGATCAGGGCGACAGCGAGGTGTTCGGGTGTTGAGTGTTGGTCGAGGGACTCTCTTCCGAGGATTGCGTCGGCATCGTGGCCTCACGGATGCCGGCATTGTCTACCCGACGCCTCATGCGAGCTTTAGCCGTTCGGCCGTCTCATCAAACGAAACGAAAGTGATGCTTATGCGTAAAACCGCATTGTTGTTTGTTGTGCCCCTTGCGCTCGTGATCCTGAGTCTCTTCGCAGCGACCAGTACGGCACAGGTCAACTCCGCGCGTTCGTCGTCTGGGACGAGGAGTGTTGCGGCTTCCGCTGCTCCCACAACCCTCCCGATCAGCACGGTCCCGTCGAGCACTCCATCCGGCTCATCGAGTTCACCAACGGCGACCGGCGACATCCTGATGATCAAGCTCTACGTGGGCAACATTCCTCGGGCCGAGAAGTTCTACGGAGCGCTCTTTGGAGCGAAACTGGCCGTGAAGATCGGCAAATACGCGCAGATCGTGACGTTCCCCAAGGGGCCGGGCCTGGCCCTCCTCCAGAAGACTCCTGCCGACAAGAACAAGGTGGGAGGCTTCATCATTCAAGTTCCAAGCTTGAGCGCAACGCGTGCACTGGCGGTCGCCAATGGTGCCAAAGTGGAGGGGAAGTTCGCGGGCACTCCGGCCAGCCAAGCTGCGCAATCCATCGATCTTCTCGACCCGTGGGGCAATAACGTCGAGATCTTGCAGTTGGGATAAGGCGTCTTCTCGTCTTTCGTGTCCGATTGTGCTGGCGAGGCCGAACCAGCTAGTACACAGGCGGAGAGGACCAGCGGGCATCTCGGCCGAGAGAGACAACGGCATCTTGGTTTCCCTGGACTGCCCCACGCGTGCCTGCTCCGCACGGGGCTAGGGCCGATTCCCCGAGACAAGCGGCGCTCAAGGGCGGCCGGAGGCCGGCGTAGCGGACCCTTGACGGCTGCGGGGGCGCATCCGACAACTTCCCACAATGGTGGTGGTCGGCCGTTTACGGCCGGCCTGGATGCCCTCTGGGGGGATATCAACCCGCCACAGGCACCCCGGCGAAAGGTTGCGGCGGAGGAGCGGGGTGGATACCCGAGGGCGTGGGTCGCAATGAACCGATCTGTAATCGTCGCGAGATTCATCGACGTCGGTGGGGCGGAAATTGCCTTTTCCGCCCGCCAAGGCGGCGGCGCAGCCGCCGCCGAGGCGCGGCGGCTTGAGACAGTAGAGAAAACCTCTGACAAATCCTCCCTCTTGGCACCCGGTCTTGGCCTCTTGGCCCTGAGACAACTGGCTTCAGGTCCTCAGAGATGCCGTTCGCTGAACCTTGTTGGACGCCACACCAGCCGTTTCTGCCATCGTCCACTCGTCCCTGTTTCGGTATTCGATTCGTCCCCGCTGCGTCCCGCTGCGTCCCGTCTGGCCGAAGATCACCTGTCACAAACGGAGGTCGATTGGTCATTTCGAATCCGCCTCTGACCTCAATGTTGTTCGGTTTCGGTCTGCTCGCTGTCCCTATCTAAGTAGGAAAGGAAATTCCTTTCGACGCCATGGAGGAACCCGATGCAGGACTCGGAACGCAGCCTTGGTCCCAACGAATCCGGACACGAACCGCGCTTGAAGCCGCTTTTCCTGACGGCCGAGCAGGCTGGTTCTTCGCTGGCCATCTGTCGCACGAAGGTCTACGAGCTGTTGCGCACCGGGGAGCTCGAGTCGATCCAGATTGGGTCCAGCCGTCGAATTCCGACGGCAGCTCTCGAGGCGTACATCGAGCGGCTCGCGCAAAAATCGCAGCCTGCGACTGGATCTGGGATCCGCCCAGGAGACCATTCCCCACCAACCACGGGTTCGCTGAACAGCGTTCTGGGAGAGTGATTTCGTCAGGGGTTCAGTCAAGTGATCGAGCGTCGAAAAACCAGGTTCGGCCTTCGGTATGAGGTCCGATTGCGTGGGCCAGACGGCCTCGAACGATCACGCACGTTCAGGACACGGCGGGAAGCTGAGCGTTACGAGCGGGAACAGAGGTCGTCGCTGGATCGAGGAGATTGGATCGACCCTTGCGGGGCTCTGATGACCTTCGGCGACTATGCGCGGACCTGGCTGCAGCAGCGGTCTGATCTTCGCCCCCGGACGGTCGAAATTTACACCTCGATGTTGCGGAATCATCTCCTCCCAACATTTGGGTCGATTCCAATCAAGAGGCTCTCCCCAGCCGCTGTCCGTTCGTGGAACGCCGAGCTGGCGAGGAGTCACCCCGTCACGGCGGCGAAGGCGTACCGACTCCTCAAGGGGATTCTGGCGACCGCTGTCACCGACGAGCTCGTTGGGCGCAACCCTTGCATGGTGAAGGGAGCGGCGCAGGAGCGGCCCATGGTGTCCATCGCCGAGGTCGACGCCCTCGTCACAGCGATACCAGAGCGGTGGCGCATCACCGTGGAGCTGGCGGCCTGGTGTCACCGGCGCCTCGGGGAGGTGCTGGGCCTCGAGCGCCGGGACATCGACCTGCTCCATGCAGCGGTCCGGGTCGAGCGAACGGCCTACGACGTCAATGGACGGTTGTACCTGGGACCTCCGAAGACGGCTGCCGGGAAGCGAGTCGTGTCGGTGCCGCCGCACATCCTCTCCGTCTTTGAACGGCACCTGGAGGCTCACGTGAGCGCAGATCCGGGCGCACCGCTCCTCACGGGCCAAAAGGGTGGACGGCTCGGCAGGCATCCCCTTCACGCCGCCTGGTGCGCCGCCAGGGAGTCGATCGGGCGATCGGAGGTCCACTTCCACGATCTGCGGGGCGCGGGACTCACCTGGGCGGCGAAGCAGGGCGCCACGACTCGTGAGCTGATGGCACGGGCCGGTCACGCGAGTCCCGCTGCAGCGTTGCGCTACCAGCACGCCGTGGCCGACCGTGACGTTGCCATCGCGAAAGCGCTCTCGGGGCTTGCTGAAGTGTCTCGTGCAGCGAATCCCGCGGGATATTCGCGGGATGACGGTTATGACCCCGACGAAGAGACGAGCCACAATGTCGTACCGCTGAACAGCAAGAACGATGGAGCGGCCGACCAGGATCGAACTGGCATCATCAGCTTGGAAGGCTGAGGTTCTACCATTGAACTACGGCCGCGGATCGGGAGCAGTCTACGGCCTCTACTCTGCACCCCGTGGACGCGCTGTTCGATCGGGTCGGAGGTGCATCGTTCTTCGTCGACCTCGTTGACCGTTTCTATCTGGGAGTGGCCGGCGACCCGCTGCTACGGCCGCTCTACCCCGACGACCTGACCGAGTCGGCGCAACACCTCGCCCTCTTCTTGATGCAGTACTGGGGTGGGCCGCCGACCTACAACGAGCAACGCGGTCATCCGCGCTTGCGTATGCGCCACGCGCGCTTCGTCATCGGACCCGCCGAACGGGACGCCTGGCTCCGCCACATGCACGCCGCGCTCGACCGGATGCGGGACGACGGCCGGATCGCCGAGGCCGACACCGAGGAGCTGCGGGCCTACGTCGACATGGCGGCACGCCAACTGGTCAACACTGCCTGACGACCCGTCCGCCGCCAACCCTGGACCCCCGTCGGGGGTCGCTTCCTTCCTCAGTCCTTGAAGTCGGGCGTCCGCCCCTCCTTACGCGCCGCCACCGACTCCTCGAAGTTGCGGGTCAAGCAGCGAACGAACAGCTGCGAGGTGCCTTCCGCGTCCATGTGCGACTGCAGGCTGCTCGCGTCGAGGCTGTTCCACAGCTGGCGCTTGGTCAGCTCGACCCCGGGGCGGCTCCACCCGTTGATGCGGTCGGCCAGGTCGAAGCACGCCGGCAACAGGTCCGCCGTCGGAACGACGCGTGAGACCAGGCCGATCCGCTCGGCCTCGCTCGCGCCGACGTCGCGCCCGGTCAGCATGATCTCCGCCGCCCGCGACTGGCCGATCGCGCGAGGCAGCAGGTAGCTCAAGCCGAGTTCGGCGGCGGTCAGGCCGTTGTTGATGCCTGCGGCCCGGAAGTAGGCGTCGCCCCCGGCAATGCGGACATCGGCGGCCAAGGCCAGGCAGAACCCGCCGCCGATGGCCGCACCGTTGACGGCCGCCACGACGGGCTGATGCAGGCGCCGGATGGTCGTGATCACGTCGTCGAGCATCTCCATGGAGCGCAGGGCGATGGTCGGCAGGGTCAAATCCTCGATGTGCGGAATGGTGCCCGGGTTCTCGTGGTCGGCCCCCGAGCAGAACCCGCGCCCCGCTCCGGTGATCACGACGACCCGCACGGAATTGTCCGAGCCCACCTCGCGCAGGGCGTCGCGGAAGGGGATCATGACGTCGAACGCCATGGCGTTCATCCGCTCAGGCCGGTTGAGGGTGACGACCGCCACGTCGGGATGCGGCGTCGTGATTTCGGTGAAGGACATGGCCCGGCATCGTAGAGGCGCCCCGGGGCACGCTCGATCGCTACGACGAGCGTGACGTGGGTCCCGGCGCCTGCCCCTCCCGGTGCGCCGAGCCTTCCGGCTGGTCGGGCTCGTCCTCCCTCTTGTGCGGCACCGCGCGGTGCAGCGTGCCCTCGGTGCGCGCCAACCATCGGAGCCGTGCGCCCCGGGCGTCCCACGAGTAGACGACGGCCGTCCCGGCCACGAAGTCGTCGAGCGCCCGGCGTTCGCGTTGGAAGATGATGCCGAGGAAGCCGATCCCGAGTGTCAGAAGGGTCAGTCCGAGCCCGATCGTCCGAAGTACCGCCTGGCCGGAGGTGATGGGCCCGCCCTGGCGCGTCACCACCTGCACCCCGAAGATCGCCATTCCCAGGGTCTTGCCGCTGACCGCCCACTGGTAGGAGAAGTAGATGAACTCCCAAACGAAGAAGGCGATCCCGCCGGCCAGCGGGTGGTTGGTCAGAGTGAACGAGTGGCTCGACACGAGCTTGACGGCGAAGTTGAGCAGGGCCGACCCGACGAGGTAGAGGCCCCAGGACGCTCCGACGTCGATCGCATACGCCACCAGGCGGCTCACCGCGCCCGCGTAGTGGCCCTGGCGTCCGACCGTTAGTTCGGGCGAGGGCATGGGCACGGTGGTCATGCCGGCACCTTGGGATCGACCAGGAGGGGTGGTCCCGTGGGCCAGGAGGCGACCTTGCGACGCCGCCCGATGAGCCGGTTGCCCCAACGAAAGACGAAGTCGTCGAGGCTGACGCCTTGAGCCCGGACCACGTCGAGGATCTCGGTCAGGATGCCCGTCGTCGAGCGGGCGATGATCGAGCCCAGCTCGGTCTGCTCGACCAGAGAGTCGATGTCGATCTTGTCCAGGATCGCGTTGATGTCGACCCGGTCGACGATCGCGTTGATGTCGACTCGGTCGATGACCGTCTCGATGTCGACCCGCTCGACGATCGCGTTGATGTCGACTCGGTCGATGACCTTCTCGATGTCGACCCGCTCGACGATCGCGTTGATGTCGACCCGGCTCACGATCTTGTTGATGTCGACCCGGTCGATGACCTTCTCGATGTCGACCTGGTCCACGATCGCGTTGATGTCGATCACCTGGAGGATCATCGGCACGAGCCGCTCCGCCAGGGTCTGTGCCAGCTGCTCCACCCGGGAGCCGATGGGGTGGGAACTCACCGGCCCACCCGGGAATGTGGCATTCCCGTGATCTTCTCATCCCGGGCGGCGCGAGTGGGGCACCGATGGGGTACGGTCCAGCGTAACGGGGCCGGCGCAAAAGGAGCAGTGACATGGAGATCGAGCGCTACGACGACGGAGTCCCCTCGTGGGTGGACATGGGCAGCACCGACTTGGCCAAGTCGAAAGAGTTCTACGGGGCGTTGTTCAGTTGGAACTGTCCCGAGGGCCCGCCCGAGGCGGGCGGCTACTCGGTGTGCGACCTGGGCGGCAAGACCGTCGCGGGTCTCGGCCCGCAGATGAACCCCGCCGCCCCGCCGTCCTGGATGACCTACGTCGACGTGGACGACGTCGACGCCAGCGTCGGCAAGGTCGGGCCGGCCGGCGGCACGGTCCTCGCGGCGCCCATGACCGTGATGGATGCGGGGCGCATGGCGATCGTCGCCGACCCACTCGGCGCGGTGATCGGGATGTGGCAGCCGAATCAGCACACCGGCGCGCAGTTGGCCAACGAGGCCAACACCTACTGCTGGAGCGAGCTGATCACGACGGACGTCGACAGGTCCAAGGCGTTCTACAAGGACGTGTTCGGCTGGGACGGCGAGGACCAGGGTCCTCCGGGCGGGCCACCCGCCTACACCGAGTGGAAGGTCTCCGGTCGCTCGGTCGGCGGGATGATGTTGAAGAACGACACCATGCCGGCCGACATGCCGCCGAACTGGGGCGTGTATTTCGCGGTGGCCGACATCGATGCCACGGTGGACCAGGCCCAGGAGCTCGGCGGTGCCCTGTTCTTCGGGCCAGCCGACATAGAGCCCGGCCGCTTCGCGGTTCTGGCCGACAACGTGGGCGCCGTCTTCAACGTCATCCAGACCAAGGGCTGACGTCCCGGCCATGGAGCGGCGCCGCCTCGGGCGCACCGGTCACGAGAGCAGCGTCGCCGTGCTGGGCGGCGCCGCGTGCTGGTCCGCCACGGTCGACGAGGCGGGCGAGTGGCTGCGCCTCGCCTTCGCGCACGGCGTCAACCACCTGGACATCGCACCCCAGTACGGTGCGGCCGAGTCGGTGGTCGGCCCGCACCTGGCCTCCCGGCGCGACAAGATCTTCATCGCCGGCAAGACGCTGCGGGCCAACCCCGACGGGGTGCGCGACCAGTTCGACACGACGCGGCGCCTGCTGCACGCCGAGGTTCTCGACCTCTACCAGGCGCACGCCGTCACCTCGCTCGAAGAACTGGACCGGCGTTCGGCCGCCATCGAGCAGATCGTCGCCCTGCGCGAGGCCGGCCTGACGCGCTTCGCCGGCATCACCGGTCACGACCTCGGAGTGCCGCGCTCCCACCTCGAGGCGCTGCGCCGCTTCGACCTCGACACCGTGATGTTCCCGGTGTACCCGGCGCTGTGGGCGCGGCCCGAGTATCGCGAGGCCGCCGAAGAACTCCTCGCTCTGTGCGCCGAGCGCGACGTCGGGGTGATGGCCATCAAGGCGGCGGCCCACCGCCCCTGGCCGGACCGCCGCCCGTTGGCCGACGCCGTCAACGGCGAGGCTTCCACCGCGGAGCGCTGGGCCGACTCGTGGTACGAGCCGGTGGCGAGCGACGAGGACCTCGACCGCGGCATCCACTTCGCGCTCTCAACGCCGGGTGTGCACGCCTTCTGCACGCCGGGCGACCGGGCGCTGCTGCCCCGCGTGCTGGCGTCGGCCGAGCGCTACACGCCCCTGTCCGACGAGGCGCGGCGCGCCGCCGTCGACGCCATGGCCCCCGAGGAGCTGATCTTCCCCATGCCCCGCTGAGGCGGGCATGGGGACTACCCGGCTTGCAGCGCGGCGACGACCGCCGCGAACGCCTCGTCGTCGCCGGCCGAGGCGGGGGGTGAGACCAAGAGGCCCTGGCCGAGGCCGGCGAAGCGCGCCAGCAGGATCCCGGATAGCTCGTCGAAGGTGGCGCAGGGCACGAGCTCGTCGAGGACCTCGTCGGAGAGCACGTCGGCCAGGTCGTCCCACCGCTCGCGGCGGACCAGCTCGCGCAGGCGCGGCCCGAGCTCGTCCCAGCCGTACAGCTCGAGAGTGGGCGCGTAGGCCGGCGTCGAGTACAAGAAGGCGAGGAGGCGGCGCTGGCGCTCCCGCTCGCGGTGGACGGCGTCGGGCGACGTCCCCGTGATGACCTGGGTGCCGACCACCGTCTCGAACCCCGACTCCACCAGGTCCCGGCCGGCGGTGCGCGCGCCGTCGGCCAGCGCGGGCAGGCAGATCTCCCGCAGGTAGCGCGGATTGGAATTGGTGGGATGGCTCACGAAGCCGTCGGCCACCTCGCCGGCCAGCGCGCACGCGCGGCGCTGTACGCCGCCCAGGTAGATCGCCGGTGCAGCCGTCGCCGCGTCAGGCCCGGGGTTGAAGTAGGGCTGCATCCGGGTCACCGCGGTAGTGCGGGCTCCGGTAGGCCGGCGCGTCGCCCGAGGCGAACGACGTGAAGGCCGCCCGCACCGCGCCCACGTAGTCGCGCAGCCTTGCGATGGGGTCCTCGCCGAACGGCACGGCGTAACGGTCCTCGATGTTCTGGCGGATCTGCGTGCCCAACCCGAGCTGGAAGCGATCCCCGCTGAGCTTGGAGAGGTCCCAGGCCGCGTACGCCAGCAGGGTTGGGCTCCGCGTGAACGCGAGGGCGACGCTCGTGCGCACCGTGATCCGCTCGGTGTGCTCGGCCACGAGGAGCGCCACCGCGAGCGCGTCGTGCACGGTTTCGGCCACGTGCAGCCCGTCGTAGCCGAGCGCCTCGACGCGGTGCGCGTGCGCGATGGCGTCGCGGAGGTCGAGTCGAGGGTCCATGCCCGCGTAGACCCTCACGTGGTGGCGCCGTCGAGACCCGTACTCTGCTTCCGGCCGCGGGCCATGATCCTCTCCCGCTCGCCGGCCAGGCGCGCCTGGTCGAATCGCGCCTCCATCCACCGACGCGACCAGGCGGCCTCCGCGTCCCAGGCCTCGAGGCCCGACAGCGCCCCGATCTCCTCGTACATGCGGCGGACCTCGCGGATGTTGTCCTGCGGGATGGAGACGACGCCCGTCGCGATCTCGCGGGCCCGCGGGAGAAGCCGCTCGTGCGGGACCACCTCTGTGACCAGTCCCCAGTCGTACGCCGTCTGCGCGTCGATGAAGTCGCCGGTGAAGCTCATCCGCCGGGCGCGGTCGACTCCGATGAGCTGGGGCAGCCGGACGACCAGCCCCGCCCCGGGCATGGCGCCCACGCGGGCGTGGGTGTCGGCGAACCGGGCCCTGTCCGACGCGATGAGGAAGTCGCAGTTCAGCGCGACCTCGAGGCCCCCGGTGACGGTCGCCCCGTTGATGGCGCCGATCACCGGAGTGTCGTGCGGCGGGAGGAAGCCGTGGTGGGCGAGCGGCCGGCGTTGACGCTCCTGCTGGTCGGTCCGCTCCTCCGTGGCCAGCGCCTTGAGGTCGACGCCGGCGCAGAAGGCGGGGTCGGCCCCGGTCAGCACCATGCACGCGACGTCGTCGCGGGCGTCGAGCTCGGCCACGGCCTCCTCCAAGTCCCGCATGAGGGCCGTCGAGAGGGCGTTGCGCGCCTCGGGACGGTTCAGCGTAACTGTTCCCACCCCGTCGGCCACCTCGACCAGCACGAGCATCGGCGTTCCTCCTCGGTGTCCTCGGTGTCCTCGGTGTCCTCGGTGTCCTCGGTGTCCTCGGTGTCCCTCTCTTCGGTCTGCGACTGCCCGGCTCACGCCGGGGTCCTCGGGTGGCGCCGGGGGACCAGGCTCTCGAACGCCTCCACCAGACCGAGCGCCCCCGACTCGTCGACCAGCCGATGCACCAGCCTGACATGACCGCGGCGCCGCGCTCCACCCGCTCCCGTGAAGCGGAAGCACGCGTGGCGCCGGTCGACCGGGCCTCTGCTCCGGAGGGCCGCCGGGCGTCGGCAGGCTCACGCGTGAGGCGGCGACCACTCCGTGTGGAGCAGGGCGTAGCAGTCGGCGTCCCGCTGCTCACCGTCGATGCGTTCCCAGCCGCGCAGGGTCGCCTCCCGGAGGAAGCCGGCCGACGCGGCGGTGCGGGCCGAGGCCACGTTCCACGGCTCCACGAAGAGGTGCAGCCGCGGGATAGCCAGCTCGTCGAATGCGAACGCCACCAGCGCGCGCAGCGCGTGACAAGCCAGACCGCGGCCCCGAGCGCGCGCCACCAGCCAATAGCCGATGGAGGCGCGCCCGTAGTCGATCTCGTGGAGCCAGAGCCCGATGGCCCCGACGGCGGCGGCGTCGGCCTGGTCGGACTCCGCCTCCTCTGCGATCGCGAACGAGAAGCCGTCCCCGGCCGCGGCCCGCCGGTGCTGGCGCTCGATGAAGGCGCGCCCCGCGTCGTCGGTGTACTCCTGCGGCACAGAGGAGATCGACGGGATGACCGGGTCGGTCGCCGCCTCGCGCACCAGCGCCAGGTCGGCCGCCTCGAAGGGGCGCAGGACGACCGGGCCCGCCGGCAGGCGCCGGACGCGCAGCGGCGGGGCCAGCGCCGCGACGTCGAACCGCTTCATCGCAGGGGGAAGTAGCCCGGCACGAGATGGTGTGGTGTGTCGAGGTAGCCCTTCGCCTCGGGCAGCCCGCCGAAGCGGCCGTGGCTCCAGCGCACCTCGATGTGCCCGGCGACCGCCGTCAGCTCGTTCGAGGAACGGTCGCGCACCTGCGCCTCCCAGGCGACGCGCGGCTGCCCGCCCCCCTGCGGCTCCATCGCGATGGAGATGAGCTGGTACTGCTGGCGCCAGTCCCACGACGTCGCGATGCGCAGGCGCAGTGCGCGTGCCGCCGAGGAGCCGAGCACGAAGTAGGGCGCGCTGCCCATGCGCAGGAGGCGCCAGAGCATGGCCTCGCCGGTGCCGCCGCCCACGTCCATGGCGGCCTCCCACCGGCGCACCGACGCCCGGGCGACCGCGTCGGAGAGACGGCTGTAGAGGGCCTTCGCCCCGGGCGTCCAGCCGCCGCGCAGCCACTCCGCCAGCCCGTCGCGCTGGGCGGTGGTGAGGTCGACCGCGAAGTGCGGCAGGCCGCGTCGAAGGTCCGCCGGGGCCGCCGAGCCGGACGGAGCGGCACCCTCGTCGCCGTGGCCGTTCAGCCCGCCGGCAGCCGCCGCCTCTTCGGGGCCGGGATCGTCGTCGGTGCCGAGGCCCGGCAGGGTGGCGTGGGACCGGCGTATTCGTGGAACGCCGGAATCGGCACGGGCACGCGCTCCGATGCGTGTCACCGTTGCCGTCGCGCCGTCGCTCCGGCGCTCCTCCACCAGCACGGCCTGGCGCACCACCTCGTAGAGCTCCTGGTACTCGGCCGGGGCCACCTCGGCGAACCAGTCCCCGGCGCCCGGCAGCACCTGGCGGGCGGCCCGGCTGCTCCGGCTCTGGCCCGCGATCAACAGGTAGTCGAACACGTGGGCGGGCGACACGTTGAACAAGATGTTCGACAGGTATTTGCAGCTGACGAGGTAGACGTGGTCGACCCGCAGGTCGATGGGCAGGACCTCGTCGCCCGGGGCGCGCCCCGTCCCCTTCCACTCGACGACGTTGGGCACCCGGCCGCGCAGGCCGTCGTCCGCCAGGAGGAAGGCCCGCCCGTTGGCCCATGCCGCGTGGAACTCGGTGTCGTAGGCGCCCCCGGCCCGGAGCTCCGAGAGGTGCTGCCACATCTCGGGTGACAGGCTGTGCATGACGGGCGTGCGCGACCGCACGGCGGCCTCGATGTCGGCGGCGCCGAGCATGCCGAGCCCCGTGCCGAGTTCGGTCACCGTGGTGCGGTCGCTCGGCACGGCGCCCCCCTGCCTCGGCCTCAGACCACGCCCGGCACGACGTCGCGCTCGGCCCAGAAGCCCGCCAGGGGCGCACCGGACCGGCCGCCGGCGTAGGCGGCGAGGCGCGCCCGGGCGTCGCCCGACAACAGGTCGACGACGTCGAAGAGCCCACCGGGCCCCGGCGCGCGCAGGGCGCGGTCCGCCTCGGTGCCCGCCCGGGGCAGCGCGGTGGTGAGGACGACGAACGGGCCTGCCCCGGAGGTCGCGATGACGTGGGCGCGCCCCAGGGCCCGCCACACGGTCTCGGATTTGGCCATGCCGCCCCGGAACGACGAGTTGGCCCCGGCGACGTCGAAGTACCAGGTGCGACCGCCCGCGTCGGTGGCGCCGAACGCGAGAGTCAGTCCCAGCCGTGCCAGGCGCGGGTTGGCCCGCACGTCGGAGAAGCCGGCCTCGACGAGCGCGTCGCGGGCGAGTGTGACGGCGGCCGTGCCCTCACTCGAGCGAGGCCCGGCACCGAGCACGGGCGCCGCCTCCTTCCCACCGAGCCGGGCACGCGCCAGGTCGACGTAGGCGGGGTCGGTGTCGTAGCCGACGGCGTCCCGCCCGGACCGCACGGCGGCCACCAGGGTCGTGCCGGAACCGCAGAACGGGTCCACGACGAGATCACCTCGATACGTGTAGAGCTCCATCAGCCGCTGCGGCAGCTCGACGGGGAACGGAGCCGGGTGCTGCACGCGCACGGCGCTCTCGGGGGGGATGTCCCACACGTCCAGCGTGAGCGCCATGAAGTCGTCGGCGCCGATCGTGCTCTCGTGCGGCAGCCCGTCGCGCCGCCGATCCTTGGGGCTGCGGGCCCGGTTGAAGCGGCCCTTGCTCGCGATCACGACGCGCTCGGTCACGTCGCGCAGGACCGGGTTGGCGGCCGATCGGAACGAGCCCCAGGCGCACGAGCCGTTGGCGCCCTCGCCCTTCTGCCATACCACCTCGCCACGCGGCAGCAGGTGGAGGTCGTCCTGAAGGATCGACATGACGTCGGCCGCCAAGCTGCGATACGGCTTGCGCCCGAGGTTGGCCACGTTGACCGCGATGCGCCCTCCCGGCTCGAGCACGCGCTTGCAGTCGGCGAAGACGTCGCGCAGGAGCGCCAGGTACTCGATGTAGGAGCCCGGCACCCCCTCCCGGTCGAGCTCCTCCTCGTACTGCTTGCCCGCGAAGTACGGCGGCGAGGTCATGACCAGGGCGACCGAGTCGTCGTTCACCGCGTCCATATGGCGGGCGTCGCCGCAGACGCACGACACGCCGGGCGCGTGCGGAGCGACGTGCTCGTCGTCGCTGAGCTCGGGCGCCTCGAAGCGCGCGTAGAAGGCGTCGGCCACGTGCGATTCGCGGCGCCCGACACCGAAATTGGAGGTTGAGGTCGCGGGGCGACGACGCGGCGGCATGGTCCGGCCTGACCCTACCGGCGACCCGGTGGCCGGGGCGTGATCCGACGGGACGACGGTGTCAGGGTGTCGGAGCGCAGAGGGCACGGCGGGACAGGCTAAGGATCCGATGTCACACGGGACCCCGGCCCGGCCGCGTCCCGCGACTGCATCCGTCTGGCGGACCGATCCCGTCCCCGGGGCGCGTCGGTCGGAAACCGGCGGGGTCGGCCACCCGGGGATGCGCACCGAGAACGACTGCACTGTCGGCGGGATCCTTCCGAAACCCTGCAAGTTAAGGAAGGATAATCCGGTATCCTTCTGATATGGCCGCTATTGCCGAAGGATCGTCGGCGCCGGCCTCGGCACGGGGGAGTGAGGTCCCGATCACCTGGAACGGTGCCCGGGTCCGCGCCTGGGTGCCGGCGCCGCTGGCCGGCCAGTCCTTCGAGCTCGGGCGTCGGGCGGTGCGAATGAGCGAACGCGCCGCCGGCGCCGTGGTGGCGGCCGGCGGCCGGCCGGTGCGGTTCGAGCCCGTGGCCATGCTCCTGCTGCGCTCCGAAGGGGTGGCGTCGTCGTTCATCGAGGGCATCCGGACCCCGCTCGTCGACGTGGCCGCGGCCGAGGTCGGGAGCGTCCTCTCCGACACCGCCTCCTACGTCGCCGACAACCTGGCCGCGGTCCTCGATGCGCTGCGGTCCTCCGACGGACCCCTGACGCACGAGCACCTCTGGAGTTGGCACCGGCGGCTGATGGAGGAAGGTGGGGGCCTGCCGCCCGCGATGCTCGGCCGGTATCGAGCCGACCAGTCCTGGGTCGGCGGCACCTCCCCGCGCGACGCCGCCCTCGTGCCGCCGCCACCCGAGCTCGTCCCGGGGCTCATGGACGACCTCGTCGCCTTCGCCAACGACGACGCGCTCGACCCCGTCACCCAGGCCGCCGTCCTCCACGCGCAGTTCGAGACCATCCACCCCTTCGGCGACGGCAACGGCCGCATCGGCCGCATCCTCATCGGCTGGATGCTGGCGCACCGCCTCGGCGTCGCGCTGCCGCCTCCGGTCAGTGTGCTGATCGCGCGCGACCCGGGCGGGTACCTTGCCGGCCTGACCCTGTACCGCCTCGGCCAGCTCGACACCTGGGTCGAGTGGATGGCCGCCGCCCTCGAACGCTCCAGCGACGCGGCCGCCACGCTCATGACGCGCACCGATGCGCTGTTGGCCGAGTGGCGCCGGCGCCTCGCGGGCGTGCGCGCGGACGCGGCGGTGCACCGGCTGCTCGACGTCCTGGCCGAGCGGCCCGTCCTGTCGGCCGCCGTGGTGGCGGATCGCCTCGGCGTCTCCCCCCGCTCGGGGCAGACGGCGCTGGCCACCCTGGCCGAGCACCGCATCGTCGAGCGCTACCGCCCCGAGGCCGTCGGGCCGGGCCGTCCGGCGCAGTACTGGGTGGCTGGTGAGCTCGTCGCGCTCGTGGCGGGGTGGCCGGGGACGTAGGACATGCCCAAAGCATGAGAAGTCAAGAAGGTTCGTCTCTCGATCGAAGTGGTATATTGCGACACATGGTAGCTCGTAGGGACGGTCAGCTCACCCAGATGCGTCGAGGTGCGATCGAGTACTGCGTGCTCGCACTGCTGCGCGAACGTGAACGATATGGCTTTGAGCTCGTACGCGAGCTCAGCGCGGCGGACAGGCTGGTCACAAGCGAGGGAACGCTCTATCCGCTCCTCAGCCGCCTGCGAAACGAAGGCCTCGTCGACACCACCTGGCAAGAGTCGCACCAGGGACCGCCTCGGCGCTACTACCGGCTCACCAAGAAGGGAAGCAGAGCGCTGGAGGTCTTTGCCGAGCAATGGAACCGCTTCACATCGGCGGTCGACCACCTGCTCGAGCGCGAGCGTGCCATGACCTCCAGCGAACCCGGAGACGCCGAAGGCGTCCTGCGGGAGTATTTCAAACAACTCAAGCGCGCGCTCGGTGACCTCACTGAAGACCGCCGCGACCAGCTCGTCAGCGAGATCCGTGAACACGTTGCCGATGCGATGGCGCAGCGTCCCCCGGACACTCCATGGGAGCTGCGTGAACTGCTCGCTAAAGTCGGAACGCCCACAGACATCGCCGCCGCTGCACTCGCAGAAGTTGGGCTCACTCCACACGATCGTCATCTCGGCCGCACACTTCTCCTCTCCGGGATAACACTGGTCATGGTCATGGGCCTCTCAGTCGGGCTGCTCATCGCCTTCGCCGCGCCGACGCCACAGAACGAGCGGACTCGAGTGAAGATCGTGGAGGAGGCGGCGCCGACCACCAGTACCAGTACAAGCTCCACCACGTCCACTACGACCTCCGCCCCAACCTCGACCCCCGCAACGCCCACGACCGTGCCGCAAACTACGCCCGCTCCAGTCACGCTTACGACCACGACGCCGCCGGCCTTCGCCGTACTCGCGCCTGCAACCGTGCCGCCGAAGATCCCCGAGTGCACACAGCAGATGTCCTTCGGGGCCGACGGCACCGCTGGTCCACTCTTCTGCGCCAACGGCAGACTCAACGTGCTGGCGTGGAATTACTACTCATTCACCGCCGTGATGGGACTCGGCCCGTACGCGACCCCACAGCAAGTTGTTCAAGCGATCTGCACCGATCCCCGCGGCACCAACCCCATCGAGGAGGATGCATATCATCTCGCGGCCGGATACTACGGTTGGAACTTCGGTTACGACCCCACTTCCGTGTTGATCGACGGAGCGTGCGTCGGCACGACCCAACCAACGACTGCGCCCACGCAATGACATGCCGCCATCGCGTCAGATCGGTCTCGACCCGATTGCGAACGCTGAGCGGCACTTCGTTGTCGGCTTGAGATTCGACGGCGTCTGGCGTGGACGTACTGATCCGTCGGAACCGGGTACGGAACCATTCACGATTCTGCGACTCGCTGCAGGCTCGTCGTGGCGCCGACGGGGGAAACCGGCGCCGATCCGATGGCGGCGGCTTCGACAGTCAGGACTCCTATGAGCCCATGGCGCTCGCGCCACGGCTCCGTGTAGCCAAGCCTGGAACGCCCTCGGTCCGCGCGAAATTGATCGACATCCGATTTGCCGCAAACATTGCCAAAGCCTCCTCTCACATGGTACTGTCTTTCGCATAGTACCCTGTGACACATCGGACAAGGAGGAGAGATGCTGCGTCACTTCATCAAGGTTGGGGCCGTGGCGGCCCCGCTGATCGCCTTTGGGGGAACGTCGGCTGCGTGGGCCACCGGACCCGGTACGGGGAACGGGATGCCATGGCACAGTCCCAACGAGATCGTCAGTGGGGTTCCAGTAGAGGTGTCCTCGATCGCTCCCTGCCCGCCCGTACCCACGCCGGGAGACAAGGTGTTGGTGGGGATCGGTCTCTCGTTCGGTCCCGGGGGGAGTGGCAGCGAGGTCCTTCCGGCCAATCCGGACGGCAGCTGGGCCGGCGACGTCACCTTCAACTTCACCGTCCCGGGTCTCCGACACACGACCGTCAGCGCCACCTGTCTCGACTTCAACGGGGTCACCGGTGTCGCCTACGCCAACTACAAGACCCGACACACGCAAATCTTCTCCTAGTACGGAGGGCCGGTCAGGCGGTCCTCGGGCGCAGGGTTACTCGCGCCAGGCGCTCCGAGGCTTGGAGTTCACGGTCGATGGCGGTCAAGTTCTCGGGCGATGCGGTCCGCGCTCAGCGCCCCCCGTGCCGCCACTCGTCGGGCACGCGCACCGAGCGCACGACCGCCCGCGCCCGCTCCTTGCCGGCGGAGCTGAGCGTGCACGCGACGGCGATCTGGCCACCGTCGACGCCGGTGACCCGGCCTTCGAGCTCGACCAGCTCGCCGATCGGGGTCGGGCGCAGGTACTCGACGGACAGCGCGGTGGTGGCGTGCCAGATCTCCGGCGCACTCCCGATGGCACGCTGCTCGCCCTCGTAGGCCTGGGCGATCGCCGCACAGACGCCGAAACAATCGAGAAGGGTGGCGATGATGCCGCCGTTCAGGACGTGCCGCGGCCCCGCCGCGAACGCGGTGTCGGGCACGAACGTGGCGGTCGAAGTCTCACCGTCCCAGTAGCTCTTGAGATGCAGGCCGTCGGGGTTGTCGGCACCGCAGCCCCAGCAGTAGTTGTCGAGGATCTGGTCCTGAATGGGGATGCGGCGCATCCCCGCGATCTTTACGCAGCAGGGTCGGTCGACGCTGTGGGAGCCGGCGGCCGCGTCAGCTGTCGGTGGGGAGCTCGCGTCCGGACCGGCGATTCCGGCTCCGGCCGCGGGCTCGACCGCGCCCTTCGAACTTCTCGCGCACCTGAGCCCGGCGGGACTGGAGCTCGCGGTGGGTCAGGTGTTCGGTCGACTCGTCGAGGCCGAAACCGGCCTTGATCCCCGCCATGTCCGGCGTCCAGTCGATCTGGTGCTCGAGCCCCAGTTGTTCCATGATGCGCTCGCCGTGCTTGGCCGCGAACATGAGCGAGATCGCCTCGACCTCCCCGAACAGGTCGAGGTCGGGCGCGAGGGTGGCAATGGCGCCGTCGAGGAACATCAGGTTCTTCACGAAGAGCATCAGTTCCTTGGGGAGACGGGCGCCGAGCCCGAGGAGCGTCTTGATCGAGCGCTGCATCTCGGCGACCAGCTCGTCGGGTGTCAGCGAGACGGGGTCGACGACCGGCCGGTCCAGCCCCAGCAGCTCGATCACGTGGTCCACGTCGACGTCGTCGGGGAAGGCGCCGAGGTCGCGCAGCGCGGCCACCTGGGTGGGGAGGTCGCCGTTCGACACCCCGACCAGCAGGGAGAGGAGGGCGAGCCGCTTGGTCTCGGTGAGCCGGCCGGTGATGCCGAAGTCGAGCAGTGCGATCTTTCCCGACGGCAGCACGAACAGGTTCCCGCCGTGCAGGTCACCGTGGAAGATCCCGTGCATCATGCAGCCCTCGAGGAAGCCGACCATCCCGGCGCGCACGACAGCCTCGGTGTCGATGCCAGCCGCGTGCATACCCTCCACGTCGCCGAAGTTGAAGCCGTCGAGGCGCTCCATGACGAGCATGCGGCGCGTCACCAAGGTGGGGTGCGGACGCGGCACCACGAAGGCGCGCTGGTCGAGCTCGGCGAACGTCATGGCGATGTCGAGCATGTTCTCGGCCTCGAGCCGGAAGTCGAGCTCCTCCATGATCGTCTCGGCGAACAGCTCGACCAGCGCAGGCGGGTTGGCGAGCGCAGCGACGGGGATCCGACCCACCAGGTGCGGCGCCAGCCACGCCATGATGGCCAGGTCCTGGCGCACCCGGTCCGCCACCGAGGGCCGCTGCACCTTGATGACGACCGGCGTGCCGTCGCGCAGAGTGGCAGAGTGCACCTGGGCGATGGAGGCGGCCGCACGCGGCGTGCGCTCGACCGACGCGAAGACGGACTCGATAGGCCCGCCCAGTTCCTCTCGGAGCACTCGTTCGACGACCGGCCAGGGCTCGGCGGGGACCTGGTCGCGGCACCACTTGAACTCGGCCACGAGCTCGGGCGGGAAGATGCCGTCGCCCGAGGAGATGATCTGTCCGAGCTTGATGTAGGTCGGGCCGAGGTGCTCGGCGGCCACCCGGGTGCGACGCGAGATGCCCGCGATCGACTCCGTGCCGCCGGTGCGGCGCTCTTTGGCGTACCACAGGCCCAACGCACCTCCCAGGTGCCGGACCGTGGTGCCGAAGCGTCGGCCGGGTGGCAGGAGGCGGGCGCGGGTCAGCTGGGGGAGCGAGGCGTCTAAGCGCTCGCGTACCGCCGCCAACCCGTGGCGCCAGGCCAGGGCGTCGGGATCGACCTCCCACGGCCCGTCGTCGGTGAAGACGCCGATCGCAACATCGCGGTCGAGACGAAGGGGTCGTTTCCGTGGCCATCACGGGCGAGCCTACGTTCCGCAGAGAGGACTTCCGACCGGCGTCAGGATGGCCGGACGAGGCCGGACTGGAAGGCGAAGACGACGGCCTGGACGCGGTCGCGCAGGCCGAGCTTGGCGAGGAGCCGGCCGACGTGCGACTTGACCGTGGCCTCCGAGACGAAGAGGCGCTCGGCGATCTCGGCGTTGGAGAGGCCGTCGGCCACCGCCAGCAGCACCTCGCGCTCGCGCTCGGTCAGTTGGGAGATGGCCGGGTTCTCGCCCGAGTCGGCCGACCCGGCTTCGCCGCCTGCGGCGAGGTCGGGCAGCGTGTCGGCGTACTCCTCGAGCAGGCGCCGCGTCACGCGGGGCGAGACGACGGCGTCGCCGCGGGCCACGGTGCGGATGGCCGAGACCAGCTCCGCCGGCGGCACGTCCTTGAGGACGAACCCGCTGGCCCCGGCGCGCAACCCGCTGAAGGCGTACTCGTCCAGGTCGAACGTCGTGAGGATGAGCACCCGCGTCGTGCCCCCGCCCTCCGAGGCCGTGATCGCCCGCGTCGCATCGATCCCGTCGAGCACCGGCATGCGCACGTCCATGAGGACGACGTCGGGCCGGTAGAGCTCGGCGAGGCGCACGGCGTCGGAGCCGTCGGCCGCCTCACCCACGATCTCGATGTCGTCCTCGGCCTCGAGGATCATCCGAAAACCCTTTCGCAACAGTGCCTGGTCGTCCGCCAGCACGACGCGCACGGTCATCGAGCAGCCGGCGCCTTGCAGTCACGCAGCGTCGCCATGACCTCCCAACCCCCGGCGGGAGCGGGGCCGGCTTGGAGCGTCCCGCCGAAGGCGGCGGCGCGCTCGGCCATGCCGGCCACGCCGTGACCGCCGGACCCGTTCTTGTGGCCGTGCCCTTTCCAGCCGCCGTTCCCGTCCGCCCCGTTCGCGTTCGCAGTCTTCCCGCTGGCGGGCGCGACATTCCCGTTCCCCTTCACGCTCCCGTACGCCGCGATCCGTTCCGTGCTGACCGGCGTGCCACCGTCGTCGTGCACGCGCACGACGATGTCGGGGTCGCGGAACTCCAGGTGCACGTCGACGGACGCTGGTTCGTCCGTGTGCTTCAACGCGTTGGTCAGCGCCTCCTGGACGATCCGGTACACGGTCAGTCCGGCGCCGTCGGTCACGTCGAAGGGTCGCCCGGCACGCTCGACCGACACGGCGAGCCCGGTCCCGCGGACGCGTTCGACGAGCGCCTCGAGCTCGCCGAGCCCGGGTTGGGGGGCGAGGGACGGCCGGTCCGGCGGCGTCGTGGCTGCTCCCTCTCCGGTCGTGGCGGGACGCTCCTCGCGCAACACTCCGAGGAGGCGCCGCATGTCGGTCAGGGCCTGACGCCCCGTGCTCGACACCTCGTGCATGGCGTCGACCGCGCGAGCGGGGTCGGCGGCCTGGGCGGTGGTGGCGGCGTCCGCCAGCGTCACCATCACTTGGATGTTGTGCGAGACGACGTCGTGCATCTCGCGGGCGATGCGGGCGCGTTCGGCCGCGGCGGCGAGGGAGGCCTGCTGGTCCCGCTCGAGTTCCAGCCGCACGGCGCGCTCCGCCAGCCAGGCGAGCTGGCTGCGCAGCGCGCGCACGACGATGCCCGCCAGGACCGCCGCGATGGCGAGCCCGGTGAGGAACACGAACGACTTGAAGTCGTTGTCGACGAGCGTCCAGCGCACCGTGGCCATCACGACACCGATCTCCAAGATGATCGAGGCGGTCGCCACGAGAATCCACTCCGACTCGAGCGCCACCGTGTAGACGGCGACGAGCAGGGACGCGTCGGCGAGGGTGGGTCCGGTCACCAGCCACTGCACGAAGGCCACCGCAGAGATGACCAAGAAGACGGTCATCGGGGCGCGGCGGCGGAAGACCAGAGGGAAGGTGAGCGCCGCCACGACCCACAGGTTCGGGTTGTTCGCGTGCGACGTGAAGAAGATGAGGCCCGAGCACAGGAGGAACAGGACGACGGCCACCGCGATGTCGACAAGGCTGGCGTAGCGACGGTCGAGGGCGCGCATGCGCTCCCAGAGCCTCCAGGCCCCGTCGAGCTGGGGGGTGTCAGCGGTCTCGGCGGCCGCACCGTCCTGCGCCGTCCCTGGCCGGAGCCATTGCGGGTAGAGGTGACGAGAGCTGGGTCGCATCGGATCCTTGATTCCCAGAAGGGACAACCATGGTAGTGCTCGCTGAGCTGGGCCTCCGTGCGCCGGCCCGTCCATCTGCATGTCTCCAGCCTTCCCGGCCTGGGGCCCGGGGGCCGTCATCCACGAGGATGAACGGGGGTGGTACGGATCATTCCTCCGGCGGATTCGGGATTTGGGGGCTCGGAGTTACGTTCGCCTTGCAATGCCTTCGGGCGACGCGAGGAAGCGGGTGCAGTCCGCCCCGAGTGCGCAGCGCACCTCGCGTCGCCCGTGGATCTTCAGCCGGCGCTCGCCGCGGCCTCCCGGCAGGGCTCGAGGTCGTCGAAGGCCCGGCCCACGTCGTCGGGGGTGAACGCCAAGAACAGCGCGGCCACGGCGTCCGCCCCCGCCGCGGCGTAGCCGGCGACGTCGTCGGGTGTCAGCGCGTTGAAGTACGGGCAGACCGTGATGCGAAGGTCGGACCGCCGGCGCCCCGCTGCCTCCAGCTGCTCGTCGAGATCGGCCAGCCCGGCCGCCAGCTGCGCGGGCGAGCGGTTGAAGGTGTGCCAACCCTGGCCGAGCCGCGCCGCCCGCCGCAACGCCGCCGGCGTCTCGCCGCCGACGTGGAACGGCGGGTGAGGCTGCTGGAGCGGCTTGGGGTACATCTCGCACGCGGGCAGGTCGTACAGATCGCCGTGGTACGCCGACGTCTCGTCGGTCCACAGAGTGCGCAGCACCTCGAGGTACTCGTCCGTACGGCGCCCGCGCCGCTCCCAGGGCACGTTGAGCGCGTCGAACTCCTCCTTGAGCCAGCCGACGCCGATGCCGAGGTCGACCCGTCCTCCGGACAGCCAATCGAGCGTCGACACCTCCTTGGCCACGTAGACGGGGTTCCGCTGCGGGAGGAGAAGCATGGCGGTGCCCAAGCGGACGGCAGAGGTGCGGGCGGCCAGGTAGGTGAGCGTCACCAACGGCTCGAGGAGGCCGCTGCCCGGGGGGGCCGGGATGCGCCCGTCCTCGGCGTAGGGGTAGCGGCTCTGGTACTCGCCGAAGAGCACCACGTGCTCGCCCACCCAGATGGTCCCGATGCCGTGCGCCTCGGCCCCCTCGGCCACCGCATCGAGCAGTGCGCTCGTGGTCATGGGGCTCGCCGTCGGCACCCACAGGTCGAACTGCATCTCAGGCCGCCAGTCCCCGGCGGATGAAGTCGCAGATCTCACCGGCGGCGTGTTCGGCGGGGATCGGGTCCGGCTCGCCGGCGCGCACGGAGAGCGCGCCGTAGATCTGTTGGCCGACGAGGACCACCGCGCGCTCGAGGTCGAGATCGGCCCGGAAGTCACCGGCAGCGACGCCGGCCCGCGCCAGTTCCTCGAGCACCCGGATCATGTCAAGGCCGATCATCATGAGCGCCCCACCCACGGCGGCCGACCCGGCCGCGCCCGCCGTGGCCTGGGTGGCCATGGCCAGCCGGAAGAAGGCGGGACTCTCGTCGATCCGCTCGAGCAGGCCGAGAATCAACCCGCGCAGGCGCTCGGCCGGCGAGGCGTCGTCCGCCACGATGACTGCGATGGTGTCCAGCATGCGGTCGTACATCGACTGCACGCACGCGTGGAGGAGCTCGTCCCGGTTGGCGAAGTACACGTAGACCGTGGAGCGCGCCACTCCGGCCTGAGCTGCGATCTCGTCCATGGAGACGTCGGTGGTGCCGCGCTCACCGAAGAGACGGCGCGCCGTGTCCATGATCTGGTCGCGCCGGAAGTCGCGGATGACTTCGCGCAGGGCGTCGGGGGCTCGCCGCGGCATGGGTTTCGCGTCCGTCCGGACCGGGTTCAGGACCCGACGCGGGCGCTGGGGCTGAACGCGACGGGCAGGTGCTTGACGCCGTTGATGAATTGGGACCGTAGGCGTTGGACGTCGCCGTCCTGGCGGATGTCGGGCACGCGGTCGAGCAGATGCTCGTACATGACCCGGATCTCCATGCGGGCCAGGTTGGCGCCCAGGCAGAAGTGAGGGCCGCCGCCGCCGAACGCGATGTGAGGGTTGGGGCTGCGTCCGACGTCGAAGGTGTCGGGCTCGTCGAAGACGTCCTCGTCCCGGTTGGCCGAAGCGTGGAAGAAGACGACCTTGTCCCCCTTCTTGATGTCGGTGCCGCTGAGGGTGACGTCGCACATCGCGGTGCGGCGGAAATTCATGACCGGGGTCACGAAGCGGAGCATCTCGTCGACGGCGGTCGGAAGCAGGCTGCGGTCGGCCAACAGGTGCTGCCACTGCTCGGGGTGCTGGAAGAAGGCGTGCATGGCCCCCGACATGAGATTGCGGGTGGTCTCGTTGCCGGCGACCGTGAGGAGGAGGAAGAAGAGCTCCAGCTCCATCTCGTTCAGTTGCTCGCCCTCCACCTCGACCGTCGTGAGGACGCTCATGAGGTCGGCGTGGGGATCGATGCGCTTCTGACCGAAAAGCTCCGCGGCGTAGGCGTACAGCTCCATGGCGGCGGTGAGCGCCATCTCGGCTTCGAGCTGGTATTCGGGGTCTTCGTTGCCGACCATGCGGTTGGACCACTCGAACATCCTGTGGCGGTCCTCTTCGGGCACCCCGAGCAGCTCGGCGATCACCCGGAGGGGGAGCTCGGCCGAGATGTCGGTGACGAAGTCCGCCTGACCCTGTTCGATGACCTGGTCGATGATGGCGTCGGTGGAGCGGTGGATACTCTCCTCGAGATCGCGCACCATGCGCGGTGTGAAGCCCTTGTTGACGAGGCGCCGGTAGCGGGTGTGGAGAGGTGGGTCCATGTTGAGCATCATCAGGCCCTGCTGGTCGATGTCCTCGTCCGGCAGCTCGAAGGGCATGGTCCCGCGGGCGGCCGAGCTGAACCGCTCGTAATCGCGGTTCACGGTCACGCAGTCCTCGTACCGGGTGACTGCCCAAAAGCCGGGGCCTCCGGCCTCGTCCTGCCAGTGCACGGGGTCGTGGCGGCGGAGGTAGGCCAGCCAGGCATGAGGGACGCCGGGCACATAGGAAAGGGAGTCGGAAAGGTCGACCGGGGCGACGCCCGCCAGGGTGCTCATTCGGACACCTCCTCTTTTTGGTCGGACAGAGTGTCCGATACGCAGGATGTTACGTCCGGCCCGGTGTGCGGTCAATCGACGCCCGGTGCCGGCGGCTACGGCCGCGGCGGGGGGTCGCCAGGGTCCTCCTCGGCGGACGGCAGGATCGCGACCGACTTGGACGGATCATCAGGATCGAGGACCACCTTCAGCCCGTCCGGGTTGGGCGGGTCGCCCGGGACCGACGCCACGATGACGGGTTGATCTTGGGGCGGGGCGAACACGGCCTGGAGTCCCCGAGCGATGCCGGTGCCGACGTTGCCCAGGGCCGAGTGGCGGCGCCAGCGGTCGAAACGTTGCGGCGGGGCCTCTTCGGACGCGGCGACCTCGTCGTTCCGCGAGGCGTCCCCTTCGAACGGCGGGTCGTCGTCGTCGGGAGCCACGATCCAATGGTGCCAGGGTTCTGCCGGTGGCGGTGCGCCAGGCGGGGTTTCGCCGATGAACTCAGCGACTCTCGTCGAGCGCTCGACGCCGAGGACCGCTGTCGACGGAGAGGGTGGGAGAGGTGCGGGAGAGGAGCAGAGGAGCCGGAGTCTCAACCTTTGGCTAAGGCCGAGGCTTTGCCTCGGGGCTGCTCGCGCCACTAAGGGCTCTTGGCGGGGAGTGCCCGCTCGATGTCCCACAGGTGGTGGGACACCTCATGAGCGTTGCGCTGCACGATGTCGAAGGCACAGATCGCGCCCGCTTCGGGATGCGGGGTCGAGACGTCGTGCGGCGCCTCCAGCGCCGAGATGCGCCAGCCCTCAGCTGAGGCCACGAGCGCGATCAGACCCACCACCGGCGACAGCGAATCGTACGCACGGACCTCCGCGATCAGGTTCTCGTCCCAGGCTGGCACCCCGTAGGCCGGATCAGCGCTGAGCGTCCACAGTCGTTCCGTGCCGAAACGCAGGACGTCGACGGTGTGCCAGACGTACCGGCTGGCTGACCACAGTCCCGGCTGGACGGCCTGGGAGGGGTCGATGCGGGAGAGGACATTCCCAAAGACGGCGACGTTACGGACACACTGGCCGACCAGGTACTCGTAACGCGCTTCGTCCCAGTCGAATCCGCATTCAGGGCATGGCCCACTCCGGAGTTCCCAGTCACCGCGCCCGTCGAGGGCCCCCTCGCTGTCGACGTTCGCCATCATGCGTCTCGACCGGCGGGGTTCCCCATGTGCCAGGCCGAACAGAGATCGCAGCGGTATACGTTGAGCTCGACTCCGGTTTCCCGCCGTCGCTCTTCGGC
This sequence comes from uncultured Acidimicrobiaceae bacterium, assembly GCA_963763575.1. Taxonomy (GTDB): domain Bacteria; phylum Actinomycetota; class Acidimicrobiia; order Acidimicrobiales; family RAAP-2; genus Bog-473. The sequence continues at coordinate 49,555 of CAVXPD010000016.1, read as the reverse complement.
GACGGCGAGGGCGTCGCGCTGGGTCCGATAGGCCTTCTTGGGCGCCCCGTCGGACCGCCAGTGCGCGCCGAGCCCCTGCGGCCGCTCGGACCCCGCACGCGGCCTCCTTCGATCGCTCCTCCGGCCTGCCATGACCTCAGATTGTGGTGCAGATCCGGCCCGAGCGGTGACTGGGACAGCCCGCCTTCGGGATGGCCCCCGACGCGCCCCGACGCGCCATGGTTCGACGGAGGGGGAATAAGGGTCGAACCCGGCGCGTCAGGACTAAAGGCAAGCCTATGACACTGTGATGCGAGGCGTGACGGAATTCTGCGGCCCCGGGCGTGGTTGACGCAATTGATGTGGCCTCTCCGCCGACGTCCGTGCCGACGACCGCCCTGGGGCGGCGTAGGGGAGAGCAGGTCGATGGCTCCGTCGCGACGCCTCTGCCACTATGAGGCGATGGCCAAGACCGTAATTGTCAAGCTCACGGACGACATCGACGGCGGGGACGCCGACGAGACGGTGCGGTTCGCTCTCGATGGGACGTCCTACGAGATCGACTTGAGCACGGCCAATGCAACCAGCATCCGTGACGCGCTCAGGCCCTTCATCGCCAAGGGGCGGCCGGCGGCGGACGGCGGAAAGTCCATTCGGACGGCGAGGAAGACCGATGCCGAGCCGACGATGTACTCGAAGTTGAGCGAGAACGAGAAGGCTCGCTTCCGGGCCTGGGCCAATATGGCGACGGCCAGGAGGATCAGCGATGCCCGCGTGAAGAGCTGGGTCGCTGCCGGCAAACCCTGAACAGGTTGGCGCGGCTCGCAGGGTCAACGCCGGCGGTCCCGAAAGCGAAACGGCCGCCCGCGCCGGAGGCGACGGGCGGCCGTTCGGCCTCTAGCGGCTGGGTCCGCCTACTGCGGTGGGCCCGAGCTCAGTTGGGCGGTGGCGGTGTGGTTCTGTCCGCTGCTGTCGGTCCAGCCAACCTGCACCTTGTCGCCGGGGTGGTAGATCGCCATGGCGTCGGTCAGGTCGTTGGACGAGGTGATCGTCTTGCCGCCCAGCGACGTGATGGTGTCGCCCTGCGCCAGGCCTGCCTCTTGGGCGGGGCCGTTCGTGACTGTACCTGCCACCACGGCACCCGAGGTCGACGAGTTGCCGGTGTTGCCGGTGTTGCCGCCGAAGAAGCCGCCACCGAACCCGCCGCCACCGTTGTTGGTCGAGCTCGACCCGCTCGGGCTGATCTCGACGCCCAGGAAGGCGGTGGCGCCGATGTGCACCGTGGAGGACCCGTTGCCGGCCTCGATGGTCCGGGCGAGGGAGAGGGCGGTGTTGATCGGGATGGCGAAGCCTTCGTTCCCGGACGACTGCCCGTTGTTGAACTGGAACGAGGTGCCGTCAGACGCCGCGGTGTCGACGCCGAGCACCTGACCCGACGTGTTCACCAGCGCGCCACCCGAGTCACCCGGCTGGATGTTCGCGTTGGTCTCGATCAGCCCGCTCAGCTGCTCGGAGGTGCCATCACCCTCGTCGCTGGCCGTAATCGACTGGTTCAGTGCCGTCACCGTCCCACCGGCCGCACTGGGCGTGCCGCCCGTGCCGCCGGCGTTCCCGACGCCGACCACGTCCTGGCCCACGGACACGTCCGAGGAGTTGGCGAGGTTCGCCGTCTGAAGACCCGACGCGTTGTGCAGCTGGACCACCGCGATGTCGGACGTGCGGTCGTACCCGACAACGCTCGCCGAGTACGTCTTCTGGTTCCCGACGTCGGTCACGCTGATGTTCGTGGCGCCGTCGATCACGTGGTTGTTGGTCAGGATCAGACCGTTGGAGCTCAGCACGATGCCCGTCCCGGCTGCTTGCTCCTGCTGGTAGCCGAGGCTCGTGTTGATGTCCACGAGGCCGGGGTCGACTTTGCTGGCGATGGCACTCACGTCGCTCGGGCCCGACGAGCCGGACGAGCCGGAATTCCCGGAGTTCCCGTTGTTGCCCTGGGTGCCCGAGTTCGGGTTGAACTGGAAGCCTCCCCCGTTCCCGTTGCGGGCGTGCGGTTGGAACGTGCCGGAAGCCGGCGCGGCGGACGGGTTCGAGTTCGACCAGCCAGCGTGGCCGATGCCGATGCCGGCGGCCAGGACGGCCACCACGGCACCACCGGCGAGGAGAGTGTTACGGAGTTTGTGGTTCCGGTTGCCGCCGGATGCGCCAGGTGCAGGGGCCGAAGGGAAGAACGGCGTGTTCGGGTCGGTGGGGGGGCCACCGTAGTAGCCGCCATAGTGATAGCCCGGTGCGGGGCCGAGGTTGGGGTTGCCGGCGAGCGCCCCCATGGCGTACGCGCCCGGCGCCGGGACGCCTTGCGGAACGCCCAGCGGTGGGGTGTCGGGCTGCTGTGGGGCGGGTGGGGTGTCGGTGGGGCCACCGGCAGCGGTCTCGCCCGTTACCGGCGGCGATACCGGCGGCATCGGAATGGCCTGACTGGCGCCTTCGGTGACCGGTGTCGGAGGCGTCTCCGAGTTCGGGCCGGGCACCGGCTCCTCCGCTATCGGCTGGTCGTTTTGGTCCTCGCTCATTGGGATCCTCCGTCTGCCTGCGCCTCCGCAGGCTGGTCACGTATCCCATTGAAAAGGGCAGGGCTGTACGCCAGCCCAGAGAAAGTTATGAGCGACATAAATGTTGTCTGTGGGACCTCTGACCGTCGATCTGTTGATGACTCGGTCATGTTTGTTGATGCCCCGGCGGTGTTCGACGAAACGTGACGTCGCCCGAGTCGGAACGGGGTCCCCGGGGGACCGGATGGCGCATCAGGTCTACGCTGACCGAGGAACCGAATCAAACGGGGGGTCAACGTGGGTACAGCGATCTTCGACGCGGACAGCCACCTCATGGAAACGCCGGAATGGCTCGGCGAATTCGCAGAATCCTCGATCCGTGACCGGCTGGCCCCACTCGGCCTCGAAGGAGCGGGCGCCCGCGCCGCCGAGCTGATGGCGCAGCTGCCCGATCTCTGGGAGTCTCACCGCCACCAGGAGGTCGGTCCGGAGGTGCTGCAAGGGCCCAAGGGGTGGATGGCCCCCGGCGCCCTCGACACCGCGGTCCGCACCAGGGTGCTCGATGCGCTCGACATCGACGCCCAGCTCGTCTTTCCGACGTTTGCGCTCGGCCACTTCGCTCGGGAGAAAGATCCCGAGGTGCTCTACGGCGGCACCGAAGCGCTGAACCGGGGCATGGTCGCCTTCTGCTCCCCCGACCCGCGCCTGAAGCCGGTCGGCTATCTGCCGCTCAACGACCCGGACCGAGCCCTCGCCACCCTGGGTCACGCGCTCGACGTGGGCGTCGCCGCGGTGTGGGTCCCCTCGGACGCGCCAGGAGACTTCTCGCCGACGCACGTCGACCTCGACCCGGTCTGGGCCCGTCTGGCCGAGGCGGGGGTGCCCTTCGTCCTCCACGTAGGAGGCGGCAAGCTCCTTCCCAGGGCGTTCCATAACAATGGGCGGCCGCAGCCCAAGGACTGGCTCGGGGGTGGGGAGAACCTGCGCTCCAAGGATTTTCCGGTGGTGCACCACTCTCCGGAGCGGTTCCTCGCCTGCATGGCACTCGACGGGGTCTTCGAGCGCCACCCTGTCCTGCGGGGGGCGGCGATCGAGCTCGGCGCGACCTGGGTGCCGGGAATGCTGCGCAACGTCGATCACGCGCAGCGGTCTTTCTCGAAGTTCGAGCCGGCGCTTCAAGAGCTGTCCCTTCGCCCGTCGGAATACCTCCGCCGGCAGGTCCGCTTCACGCCCTTCCCCTTCGAGGACACGGCGTGGCTGATCGAACAGTGCGGGCCGGATCTCTTCATGTTCTCGACGGACTATCCCCATCCAGAAGGAGGCCGGCATCCCTTCGAGGCCTTCGGCGACGCCGTCGCCGGCTTTGACGAGGCGACCCGTCAGCGGTTCTTCTGGCGCAACGGCGCCGAGCTCCTCGGACTCGCCTGAGGGACCTCGCAGGCGATGGTCACCACGAGGGCGACGTCGCTCACGGTCGAGCCGGTGGCGGGCGCCCTCGGTGCGCGCGTGACCGGGATCGACCTCAGCCAGGTCAGCGAAGGCTCTCAGCTCGACGACCTGCGCCGGGCACTGGCCGACCACCTCGTCGTCTTCTTGCCCGAGCAGAATCTCGGCCTCGACGACCTCGAGCGGGTGACCGACCTGCTCGGCGGTCGCGACGTGACGCCCTTCGTCGAGCCTCTCGAAGACCGGCCCTACGTCATCCGCGTGATCAAGGAGCCGAGCGACGTCTTGAACTTTGCCAACGCGTGGCACAGCGACCTGAGCTACCTGCCCGAGCCGCCGGCGTACACGCTGCTGCACGCCTGGGACGTGCCTGACCACGGCGGCGACACCGTGTGGTCGAACCAGTATCTCGCTTACGAAACCCTCTCGAAGGGATTGCGCGCCACGATCGACGGCCTCCGCGCCGTCCACTCGGCCGGCCTGGCCTACGGGACCGGAGGGCTGCTCGACCAATTCAGGGACTTCTCCTCCATGGCGATCGCCCCGTCCGACGACGCTTTCGCCGAGCACGTGCATCCCGCGGTCGCGGTCCACCCGGTGACTCGCCGGCGCGCGCTCTACGTCAATCCCGTCTACACGACCCGCTTCGAGGGGTGGACGAAGGAGGAATCGCACGGACTGCTGACCCACCTCCATCGGCACAGCGTCAACGAGAACTTCACGTGCCGGCTGCGCTGGTCGGTCAAGACGCTGGCGATCTGGGACAACCGGTGCACCATGCACAACGCGCTGAACGACTACTCGGGCGTGCGCCGCGAGATGTACCGGACCAGCGTGAAGGGGTCGATCCCGCTTCGGGTTGCCGAGGGCTGATCGGAGTCACCCGCCGGCGCCCCGGTCCGCCCCCAAGATCAGGTCGAAACGGGCGCTGAGGGGGTGGTGGCCTCGTCCATGGCCGGCGCGATCCACACCGCGACCACGTACGACACGACCACGGCCACGATCACCAGGGGTGCCAGGGCGATCGCATCGGGCGCGAACAAGACCTCGACCAACAGGACCGAGGTGAACGGCATCCCGTTCAGCATCACGGTGGTCAACGCACCGATCCCCATGGCGGCGCCGGCGATCATCGGGAGCCCCGGTAGATGCGAGAGCAGGATCCCTCCGGTCGCCCCGAGGAACACACCGGGGAAGACCGGACCTCCTCGGAAGCTGCTCAGGCAGCCGCCGTAGGCGAGACCCTTGCAGACCAGTAGGAGCGCCAGGGCACCCACGCTGAACGTCCCCGCATTCTGGATCAGCGGCGAGAGCGCCGACTGTCCCGAGAAGAGGACGTAGGAGAGGCTCTTGCCGGAGCCCTCGACGAAGGCCACCGCCAGCAGCCCCACACCGAGCCCGATGGCCGGGGTCACCAGGAAGCGGGCCCGCTCGACGGCGGGCAGCAGCAACAGGCCCAGGCGGCGGATGGCGGTGCCGACGATTGCTGCGGCCACGCCGATCACGAGGGCCCAGAGAAGCTCTTTGCCGTCAGGACGCGTGAAGTGGGGAATGTTCGGAACGGCAAGCGAGAAGGTGCCGTAGCCGGTCCAACTGTTGAGGCCGACGAAGATGAGGGCGCCCACGCCGGCGGCGAGCAGCCCGGGCAGCATCACGACGCCGAGGGTCGGGCCACCCAGGCCGGCCGCCTCCATCAGCAAGAAGGCGGCGGTGATGGGGGAGCCGAACAGGGTGCTGATGGCGGCGAAGCTCCCGGCGGCACCGATCACCGTCACCGCCATGGCGGGGGCGTCGCGGCGGATGAGGTGGACGATCAAAATGGCCAGCCCGCCCCCGATGGCCACCAGAGGCGCCTCAGGGCCGAGCACCGCTCCACAGGCGAGGGTGACGAACGCGGCGACGATCACCCCGGGCAACTCGATCGGCTGCGTCGAGCCGCCCGCCTTGAACCCGAACACCGCCACGTGTCCCCCGGTCCCGGGGAGGTAGCGGATGGCCAGGGCGACGACCAAGCCGCCGACGACGAGCAGAGGGATCGGCCACCAGGCCGGAGCGCCCGCGAACCCGAGCTCTTTCGGGAGGGTGGTGAACAACCACGTCTGTGACCGCTGCGTTCCCTTCAGGAAGAAATAGGCGACGAAGGACACCAGCACGCCGACCAGCGCCCCGAAGAGCAGCAGCACCACGTAGCTTCGGGTCTTCACGAGCGCCAGCGGGTCGGCTGGGGCCGAGGGCGACGCCGGTGCCGGTGGCGCTACGGGAGGGGTCCGCGCGGCGGGGTCCGTGTCACCCGGATTGGGGCTCGATCCCACAGACCGTCAGCGTAAGCAACGGCTTGGCCCGCGTGGGTGACCGTCAGCTCGACGGGGAGGTGCGCATCTCCACGGTCACCCGGTGGGTGTCAGGTGGGACCGTGACGGACCCTCCCGCCTGATCGACGTGGCCGGTCGACGTGGAGGCGATGTTGCCGATGAACGAGGGCACTTGGAACAGGACCGGCCCGGGCGCTCTTCCGTGCAGCGTGAGCGTGATGGCGGGGCCAGCCGAGGTGATGGTGAGTCCGATGTGCCTGCCGCCGGTCGTCGGGAAATTGGTCACCCCGATGGGCGTCCGGTCCAGCCAGGAGGACGGGAGGCCGCGTCCGACGATCAGCGCGCCGTCGGCGCGCTGGGCGACGATGGAGTCGAGGAGCACCTTGTTGGCGCCCGCGATGCCCCACGCGTGAGGCGAGGAGCCCTGGCCCGAGCCCGGGTGCTCGCCCACCCAGGGCGACGAGGGGTTGGGGGCGCTCGAGCTCTCCCACCACGACCAGGGCCCGCTCTGGCTATGGGTCACCATGAACTCGTAGTCCAGGATCCCTTGGTCTCGGTGGGTCGTCCCGGTTCCGGCCAGGCCGGCCGTGCCCTGCGCCGCGTCGTAGGCGCTCGAGTAGTAGTCGCCCGGGAACCCACCCGTCGTGCCGGGCGGGAGCAGCCCTCGCAGGCGCCCGAAGCCGTAGTCGTAGGTGGCTTCGATCATCGTGAGCCCCGGGCCGCTGAGGGGCGCACCCAGGAGGGAGCCCTCCCAGGCCCAGTTCCCGAGCGGGGAGGTCCAGTTGGCGTCCTTCGGGTTGTTGCAGCGATTGGCCGTGTTCGGCTGCACCAGCGAGCAGGGCAGGTAGTCCAGCCTGTCGTGGGTGATGGTCTGGCCGAGCACGGCGTTCGTGGCGGCGAGCAGGCTGTCGTACTCCGATGCGGCCCACGAGGCCTCGGCGCCGTTGCCGATCGTCTGGGCCACGTAGCGGTAGGCGGCGAGGCCGAGCAGGGCCTCATAGTCGTCGACCGTCCAGTAGCCCTGGGTGTCGATGTCGTCGGTCGCCTGCATCGTGCCCATGGGCCCCGTGCGGTCCGAAGCGATCGCGTGCGCGCTCGCCTCGATGCTCGGCTGCGTCGCGCCCGCGGGCCCGTCGCTCGCGAAGTTCTGCTCGACGAACGCCGCGTCGCCCGTCTTCATGAGATAGACCGCCCAGGGTACGGCGAAGGTCCAGAGCCCGTCGACGTACTGGCCCGGTGCGCCGACGACACTGCGCGCTTCGGTCAAGAGCGCGTGGGCGTCGGTGAAGTACCCCTGGGTGAACAGGTTGGTGAGGATCCCGATCACGTCGTGGCTGAATTCGCTCTCGTAGCCGTTGACGCCGGTGTTCAGCTGGTCCCCGCTGCGCGTGAGCTGTGTCGTGATGAAGCCGCTCTTGTATGCGTCCACGAGCGCGGGATCGGGGACCTCGATCTGCGCGATTTTGCCGAGCTGCGCGTTCCAGATGGCGCGCATGTGCCCCTCGTGCTGGTCGAACCCGCCGGCGGCGGCGAGGGCCTGGCCGTCGGGCCAGGTCGTGGACGTGCCGAAGCGGTCGGCGGCCATCACGTAGTCGTGGTCCACGGAGCTGTGGGGCGCGACCGCGTCGGGTTCCCGGTCGAGTGGGACCAGCTGCGACGAAGGCTGGGGGTCGATCGTGAGGGCATGGCTCGTGTCGTTCGTCACCCGGACGCGCGAATAGACGGCGACGAAGGGCTGGCCGCCGACGTCGACCTGGTCGGCGAAATCGGTGATGGCCACCGTGGCGCCGGCGGCGTCGAACGTGGTGACCTGCTCGGGGAGGTACCCGCCCGCGTCGCCCCAGGTCGCGCGCTGGCCGTTGTAGATGCCGAAGCCGTAGTCCACGAAGTAGCCGGCGGGCCCGTCCTGGACGACGAACGTCCCGCCCAGGCAGGTGATCACGCTGTTGTGGTCGCCCAGCCACCCGATGGCGGATGCCGTGCCGTCCGCGCCGGTGAAGGCGTCGGTGTTGACGTTGAAGGCGCAGCGGTACTGGGGGCGGGGGCCGGGGGTCGCGGTATTGGGGCCGCCGCTTGTGGTGCTCGTGGTGGTGGTGCTTGCGCCGACGGGAGGAGCGGTGAGACTGCCGCAACTCAGGCTGCCGAGGACGAACAGGGTGACGAGCCGGCGCCGCCCTGGCCTGAAGCAGGTGCGGGCAACGCCAGGTGACACAGCCGCATCTCTACCAGGCGCCGCCCGGCTTCAGCCGTCGTAGAAGCCGACCCGGTGCAGGCCGATAAGTGTCTTCTGCCGCGGTGTCTTGGCCCGGGCCGCGGCGTCGTCGGACAGGTGGTTGGCCGCCCGCGTCGGGCGGAGACGCTGGGCCAGGTCGCGCCGCCCGTAGTGGCACTGGACGAACATGCGACCGCGGTCACCGGGCTTGGTGGGCAGTCGGCGGTGCCAGACGTCTGAGACGAAGAGAGCGACGTCGCCCGCGTTGGCCACGATCGGGACCGCGTGCCGGCCTTCCCATTCGAGGTCCTCGTCGTCGAGGTGGTCGGAGGGGGGCGCCTGCCCGGAGGTGTGGCTGCGCGGAATCACCCCGGTCGGTCCCGACTCGAGCGGGCACTCCCACACGAAGATGTGGGCCGCGACGGCGAAGACGGGATAGGGAATGCGGGGATCCCAGGGGATGCCTTTGGCCCGGGGCACGTGGGGGCCGGCATCGATGTGCCAGAAGTGGCCGAGGTGGTCGTCGTTGTCGGGCTGCTGCCACCACGCAGTGTTAGCGATGACGTGGCAGTCCTCCCCGAGGAGTGGCTCGATCGTCCTGAGGATCTTCGGGTTCCCGATCGCCTTCTGGACGGCCGCGCTGCGGTTGAGCATCTCGTAACGGAAGGGCTCCCAGTGGCTGATGGGGTAGCGGCTCGAGCGCTCGTCGGGCGGGTACTCCTCGTACACCCGTTCCACGTCGGCGCTGAGAGCCTTGACCGCTCTCTCGTCGAAGACCCCTTCCAGGAGCACGTATCCCTCGTTCTGGAGGTGTTTGGTCGCCTGACTACCGCCGCGAGGGAGCACGGTCAGGTAGCCGTTGCTGCGAGTGAGCATGGGCTCGATTCTGCCCGTTGCCGGAGCGTCGCGCCCGTGGACGAGCCTCCCGAGGGTGGTGGGGGTATCGGGAGAGAGGTCACGACTCCCGACCCTCTGGCTGATTCGCGCGGGACCCCGTCGCTTCCGCGCGGCGACATAGGGCCAAGACGGCGAGACTTCGGTGACGGTGTATACGCGAGGTTCTGAACCGGCGCCTGGCGTAGCCATATAGGCCCGAGGGCAACGCGGCCGAGCCGCCGGATACGACCCAGCAAAACATTCGGCCGCTGGTCGGGAGCCCCAATCTTTTTTTGCGCGACATCGGGAAGCCCGCGACCGTTCGATGAAAGCAATCCGCTCAGGTTTTCCGGAGGCATGCAGTGCACGCGCTCTTTGCCTAGGGCCGGAACACCACCTTGATCGCGTGCGAGGAGGAGCGGTCGATCGCCGCGCCGATCGCCGCTCGATAGTTCTCCAATCCGAACTCGTGGGTCACCACGACGTTGTCAGGGAGCAGGCCCGCGGCCAGGACGTCCAGGGCCCGGTCCACCGAATGTCGCTCCACACCGCCCGCCAGCCCCGGCGCGGCGCCGGCGTCCACCGTGTGGTCGATGGACCCGACCAACGCGGCCTCCTTGTACCAGACGGGCGTCAGGTCCACCTCGCTGATGCCGGCCGCCCCCAGCAACAGCACGGTGCCCCGGTGGGCGACGGCGCGCAGAGCCTCCGTGACCGACGCCGGGGACCCCACCGCCTCGACGACGTAGGGGAACCCACCCATCAGCATCTGGTGCTTCTTGCGCCCGACTACCCGTGAGCCGGACAGGGACGCCAGGGTCTCCCAGTGCCCGTTGGCGGCGTCCTGCAGCACGACGTGGTCTGCCCCGCACGCGCTAGCGGCAGCGGCCTGGTGCGCGTGCCGCGCCAGCACCGTCACCTCGCAGCCTGGGAACAGCCCACGTAGGGCCGCCAGCGCAGCAAGGCCGATGATGCCGGCGCCCACGATGAGCACCGGGTCGCCGTCGGCCGGCGCCGCCCGCAGGAGGCCGTGGCACGCGATCGACACCGGCTCGTAGAGGCTGGCGCCGCGGTCGGGGATGGTGTCGGGCATCGGGTGCAGCATTGACTCGTGCGCGACGACCGCTTCGGCCCACCCGCCGCCGAGGTCGGAGGTGTACCCGAGCGACCGTCCCGAGCTCACGATGCGACTGTCGAGGTTGAGACACGAGGAGGTCCAGCCGCGGGCGCAGTTGACGCACAACGGGTCGATCCCGCGGGGCAGGCAGGGGATGCAGGGGTCGATAACGACGCGTGTCCCCGGTTCGATGGAGCATTCCGGGCCGGCCTCGATCACCCGTCCCGCCGTCTCGTGGCCCAGCACGAAGGGAAACGTGCCGATGCCAGCCAGCGTGGGGGAGGGGCCGGTGTTGTGCGCGAACAGATGGAGGTCGCTCCCGCAGATGCCACCAGTCGTCACCTCGATCTGGGCCCACGCCGGCCCAGGCAATTCCGGCTCCGGAAGCTCGGCCAGCGACGCTGGGAACTCCGGGTCGACCATGTCGAAGACAACGGCGTGCACGGGAGTTGAGCGTAGGCGCGCGAAAGCGGTGGCTCGCGGTGGACCTCGCCGAGCCTTCCGAGGACCGCTGGCGTAAGGTGCGCCCGATGCGGGTTTCCGACGCCACGCTCGCCGAGGTCCGCGAGCGGGGCTACTCGCTCGTGGAGGGTTTTCTCGGCCCCGATGAACTGGCGGCGGCGCAGGACGCGCTGGCGCTCCACTTCCCGCGTCCACAGGATTACTTCGTCGATCCTGGGGGCTTCGCGCACTACGGCACGAGCCAGTTCGCCGGGGTCGAGGAATTCCCCTATCGCTCGTGGGACCTCAACGGGCTCGCGGTGCATCCGGACCTCGTCGATGCGGCCGAGCGGTACCTCCAGACCACCGAGCTCCATCTCTACAAGGTGGAGCTATGGGCCAAGTACGCGGGTGCGGTCAACTACGACCAGCCGCTGCACCGCGACTACGGCAGCCACAGCCTCGTCGTGCCCCGACCCGAGCCGCGTTATCAGCAGATCACGACGTTCATCTTCCTGTCCGACGTCACCGAAGACGACGGCCCGACGTGCATCGTGCCGTACGACGCCGGGAAGCACGTGCCCTTCACGCCGCTGTACATCCCCTTCGGCGAGCTCGCGGAGTCCGAGGTGCGGTGCACCGGTCCGGCGGGGTCCCTGCTCATCTACCGGACCGACATACTTCACCGGGGGTCCGACTTCGGTGCTCCCGGCCGCGCACGGTTCTCCTTCCTCGTCGACTTCCAGGTCCGTGGCACCACGTGGGGCGGCAAGATGGCCTGGCCTAAGCAGTCACCCGAGCGCTGGGCCAAGTTCATCCCGCAGTGCAGCGTGCGCCAGCGCGACCTGTTCGGCTTCCCCCGCCCCGGCGACCCGTACTGGAACGACGACACCCTGGCGGGCGTCGCCGAGCGCTACCCGGGTATCGACCTCTCTCCCTATCGACCTTCTCCCGGAGCCCAACGGGAGCCGGCGTGATCCGCACCCGGTTCACCGAGCCGGTAGACGTTCGTACACGCCGCACACCGCACCCGGACTCCTGGCAAGGGCGACAGGCCGAGATCGAGGACCACATCGACGAGGGACGGGCCGACCCGCGCAGCTGCGGGACCTCGATCACTTCGACGGCGCAGTGAGCTCCGCCCTCTGCGAACAGTCGGCCGCGTCCGTCAACGCCGTTCGCTGCGCCGCCGACGTCCTGGACGCGTTGCAACGCGAGGCCGAGGCGCTCCTGCGCCGGCGCGTCACCCATGTCCTGGGCCCCGCGTGACGGTCGGCCCGCGCCGCCGCTTCGAGATCCAGCGCGCCTACGACGAAGCGTCGAGGGGCCGCTCGTATCGGGTGCTCGTCGACCGTCTGTGGCCGCGTGGCGTGAGCAAGGAGAAGGCCCACCTCGACGAATGGGCCAAGGACGTCGCCCCGAGCGACGGCTTGCGGCGCTGGTACGGGCACGACGCCGAGAAGTACGCGGAGTTCGCCCGGCGCTACCGGGAGGAGCTCAAGAAATCTCCCGGGAGGGAGGTCGTTACGCGACTGCGAGCGGAGTCCAAGTCCAGGCCGGTCACGCTCGTGACTGCCACCCGGGAGGTCGAGATCTCCGGTGCGCAGGTCTTGCTTGATGTCCTCGGCGGGCGCAGGACGAGCCCTGCGAGGACCGTCGATTGAGTTCCCCGCTTCGGCTGGGACGGCACTCCTACGGGCGACGGCGGCAAAGTGACGACGATGCTCCGCGTAAGGCCGCAGCGCGATCGTGCCGACGCTGGTCGGCTGCGGACGGTCGATGAAGCACTTCTCACCCGGTCTCCCTACCGTTCTTTCGGCAGATTGCTCCACCTATGTTTGCAGTAGGGTTACGAGATGCCGGGGTGGAACTGAAAGCTGTAGTCGATCCCACCGGAGGGCGGGTTGTTGGAAACCGATTGGTTCGTCGCCTCGCTCGATGCACTCGAGACTGCCGCCGCCGAGGCGCAGGCCGCCCTCGCGGACATCGTCGAGTATCTCGTCTCGGCGCGGCAGAGTCGTCTCGCCGGTGAGACCCTCCTCGAGATCATCGGCACGATGGCTGAGACGGGGGGTCCCGAATCGCGCCGGGCCGCCGGTCTGGCTCTGGAACGCTACGAACAGTCGTCCCAGTCGTTCCGCGCCGAGGTCATCAGACATTTCGTGGCCGAGGAGGGGCTCTCTATGTCCGAGTCGGCACGCATCATGCGCATCTCCCGCCAACGAGCGTCCCGGATCATGGCCTCCGCACCTGATCCGCTCGGAAAGCCTTCTCGCGATCGAGAAGTAGCTTTGAATTCCCAGGAGAGCGGACACCAGGGGGACGTCGACGCCTGAAGCCCTCGAAGTGCGCCTGAGTTCGGCCCGAGACCTCACCGCGCCATTAGCGGATGGTGCCGATCCCAGGAATGAGCGGAAGGTCCAGCGGCGTCACCCAGCCGGGCGGCAGGTCGTTCACCGCCGGCACCGCGTTGAGCGCTCGCATCCCGGTGGCGAGGCACCCGGCGGCGGCCGCATCGCGGCCCGAGCCGTCCGTGAAGCGAAACGCAGTCTCCTGCCGGATGGAAGGTGAGCCCTCGATCTCGACTCTGTACACGTCGTCATCGGTCCCGTGGGGCCACTCGGGTGCCGAATCGGGCCCGATCCGGTTGATGTGCTCGAGGCTGATCCGCGGTTGACCCTTGAAGAGGCCGTCGATGGTGAAGTGAATCGCCGCCACCTGTCCGGGTTCGATGATGCCCTTGGCGGTCTTGATGGGCGTGGGCGTCACCCATTTCGCCCACGTCGTGGTGATCCGGTCAAGCTCGACGCCCACCGCATGGGCGATCATGGGGACGGTGGCGCCCCACGACATGACCAGGATGTCCTGATGCTCGAGGAGGGGGGTGAACTTCGGCGAGCGCCCGATGCCCATCTCCTCCTCGTAGTCGCCCTCGTAGTTGATGTAGTCGAGGATCTCGAGGGCGCGGACCGAACGGACCTCGCCGCAAAGCCCCATCAGAGTCATAGGGAACAGGTCGTTGGCGAATCCGGGGTCGATGCCGGTCGTGAAGCACGAAGCGCCGCCGGCCGCGCAGGCCTCGGTGATCGGCTCGATCCAGCCCGGCGGGTTCAGCGCCATGGCGGGCCAGACCCAGGGCGTCATCGCCGTCGAGCTCACGTCGATACCGGCTCGTAAGAACCGGCCCATCAGCGCGATGTTGTCGCCCGCGTGCGCCGCCGTGGGTCCGTAGTGCACCAGCGCATCGGGTGTCAGTGCCACGAGGGCGTCCACGTCGTCGGTCGCGGCCAGACCAATCGGGTCGATCCCACAGATCTCGCCGACGTCACGGCCGACTTTGTCAGGATCGCTCACGCCGACGCCAACGATGTCGAACGCGGGGTGCCTGACGATCTCGGGGATCACCATGCGACCGACGAAGCCAGTGCCCCACACCACCACACGTTTGGGTCGGCCCTGCACAACCACGGGACTCACGAGGTCACACGCTAACCGTCGTTCGAGTGCTCCACCGGGCGGAACTACCACTCTCGGTTGCAGCCCGGGACGGCCCGTGAAGGGGCTATAGCGACATCGCCCAGGGAAATGGACTGTACGTCCTAACCGTTCCCGCGCCATCGATCCACCTCTGCGACCAAGCACCGAGCGTCGAGGGGGGGAAGTTGTCCATGACTCTGCCGGCGCGACCTACCTCGGCTCGCCCGGTGGCACCGCCCTCAATCAACCCGTCGTCGGGACCGCCACCGGCTGAGCCATGGGCTCAAGTCGAGACCGGGATACCGTGCCGCCACTCCTGCCAGAGTCTGGTCGTTCCAGTAGGGATGGCCAGGCGGCGGAAAACCCAAGGCGCAGAGCTGCCGCACGTTGGCGCTGTTCGCGAAACGGTGCCACGCCAAACCCTCGGCCGCCCCAGGCCAGGCCTGCGAGCCCAACCAGTCAGTGTTGGCCGGCTTGAATGACACGTGGAGCATGAAGCGAGCCGACGCCGGTGCCGTCATACGGACTCCCCGGTGGAAGACATCCGGCCGGTAGGCGAGCACCGAACCCGCCGTCCCCTCCGCCGGCACTTCGGCCTCGTAGAGATGGGGATAGTCGGTCACGCTCAAGTACGTCCGCTCGACCGGGATGGCGCCGGTCAGCCGCCTGGAGACCACGCGGGTGGCCGCGGTGTCCGCGGACACGTCGGTGAGGTAGACGAAGAGTTCGAGGTGCTGGTACCCCAAGTCGGCTCGCGGGACGACCAAGGTGTGGTTGCCGTAGTCGACGTGGAGGAGCTGGTCGTCGGACTCGGCGCCGCCGGAGTACTTGGCGCTGAGCATGCCCTGGTACAGCCGAAGATCGGTGAGACCTAAGAATTCCTCCGCCAGGTCGATCAGCCGGTCGTGCAGGACCAGATCGTTGAACGCGGCATTCTCGAAGGGGAATCTCGGCATAACGGCGTGCGAGTCGATGCGAAATGGCGCATTTCGCTCCGGTTCGCGATCGTCCGCGAAGTCCTCCGCAGTCGGGAACACGTACTCGAGCTGCTCCCGCGCCGCCGCTACCGCCCCGTCGGGCAAGAAGCGTTCCAGCACGCACCACCCGTCCGTCTCCCACTGCGCTTTGAGGCCCTCACCGGCGACGGGGGTCATGCGCCTTCGGGCAGGGGTTTCCAGGGTTGGACCGGCGTCCAGCAGACCGCTTGGGGCGGCATGCTGGGTGGTGGTCTCCGACACTGGCTGCTCGGCGGAGAGTTCACGTGGAGCCGGACCACCTGGTACTGGGTCGGACCGTAGAACTTGTCGGGCCCGTAGGTCAGGACGGGAGAGTACCCCCCCGGGAAGTTCTTGATCTGCGACATCGCGGTGACGAAGGTCCGTCGGTTCAGGGTCTTGCCGGCCGCCTTCGCCGCCTGGGCGAAGAGGTGGATCTCTTGACACCAACCCTGAACCGGTCCTTGCTCCTCAATATCGTCGTTCATGTTCCCCTTGGGGATTTCCGGGTACGCCTTATGCCAGACGTTCCAACAATTCCGTACGCCGGGGTCGTAGCCACCCTGCGCGTACGGGCGCGGGTCGTCGATGCCTCCCAGTGTCTCGGTAGTGACTCCTTCCTGTCCGTTGATCGCCTTGCCGAAGGGAGTCTGGAGCAGTCCGAGAGAGGACTCAATGGAGTTCTCGTAGTCGGAGAGCAGCAGCTTCGGAAAGTACTGCTGCTGCGTCTGTGCCACCAGCATCGGGAGAAACGCGTTGAACGGGATCAAGGGGATCACCGACGTCACGTCCGCCTCGCGTAGCTTTTCGACGACCAGGGTGGAGTCGCTGGAGGTCGCGGCACTTTCCGAGGTCTGCGCGGGGATGGTCTCGACCACGGGCGTCACGTGCACGCGCCGGAGGTCGGGAAGGAGGTATTGGTGCAGCGCGGTCTGATCGCTCGCCCGGTCGCCGACGACCACGCCCAACTTTGCGGTGCCTCCGATCGTGCCCTGCGACTTTCCCCAGGCCACGATCGCTTGGAGAAGGGCGGCGTCGTCGGGTCCGGTCCACCAGAGGTAGGGCGAACCCTCTTGGGTAAAGGTGGAGACCGTTGTCCATTGGCTGAGGAAGGGAGTGTGTCCCTGCTGGGTCACACAGAGCTGGTCGGCCCCCTCGTAAGTCCCCAGCCCGTCGAGCACCGCGAAGACCGCGGGGTTGCCTTGGGTCCAGTCGTCACAGAGCGCCTGCATCGAGGCGTCATTCGCGGGATTGTACGACGAGATGATGGGGTTGATCTTTCGTCCGTTGATCCCACCGCTGTCGTTGATCTGGTTGACGAAGAGGTGGATGGCCTTGGCTTGCTCGGTGTATTCGACGTCCCCGGCGAACCCGTAGGTCGACGCAAGCGCGTCCAGGTTGGCTAGCGGGAAAGCAAGGTTGATGGTGGTGGCCGTGACACCTCGCGTGCTGGTGCTGGCCTGGGTGACCGGGTCTGTCGCCCCGACGACCCCGGGGGATATCAAGGCGACTGCCAGAGCAGCGAACACCGTCGCACCCAGCACCCGGCGTACATGGTGCGGCGGTCCTCCCCCGAGCGTTCTCATTGCCGCAACCGCGGTACCTGACCGACGACGCCCCCGATATTGCCCACGGTCCCAGCGGGTGGGCACAGCCGCGCGTGACCATCTCTCGAGCCGATCCCTCCCCACGATCGTCGAACGGTAGCCGCGCGACGATGTGAGCCGCGGTCAGGTGGAGGAAGGAAGGGCCGGCCAACGCTTGGGCACTGGGACCGCCCAGGAATTGCCTGAGCAAGAATCGGGACGTGTCGACGGAGCCTCGAGAGATCGCCGTGGGGGCCGGCTGGCAGCTGGGCACCGACATCACCATCAAGACGAACACGGGCAGTGTCCGGATCGATCTCTGCGAAGCGACGTGGGATGCCCGTGAGGTGGACCTGCACTTGCAGACCACGACGGGAAAGATCGATGTAATCGTTCCGAAAGGCGTCTTGGTGCAGATCGTGTCGATGACGGGCAACGTCACCTTGGACAACCTCGCGCCGGCTTTGCCGGGAGGGCCGATCCTCCGCGTGTACGCCTCCACAAAGGCAGGACGCATCCGGTTTGCGCATGAGCTCCCGCCGCAGAGACGACGTCGATGGGCAAAGCAACCAACCTGACCGCAATCGACAGTTGATTCAGGGGTCCGTCGTTGGGCCTCCAAAGCCCTGACACCTGAGCGCTCACGGGGCGGCGACCTGGCTGTGGACGAAATGCCAGCCACCGACCGCTCATCTGACCATCATGGTTGCATGGAGAGCAACGACGCAGTCATCACCGATCACGACTCGGCCGGTTCGCCCTCGCTGTGGCAGAGGATGCGGGAGGTCGCCTTCGGGTCCGATTCGTACGGGCTCGTCTTCCTCCTCCTGGTAGGCGACTACGTCCTCCTCACCTCTGGCTGGCGAGGCACCGCCGCGCTTGTCGTCAGCTCCGCCTGGCTCGGTCTGACGGTGCTGGTGGCTTTCCGCACGTCCCGGGTGCCGAGACGGGTCCTCAATGTCGTCCGCATTGCGGTTGTGGTCGGCTTCCTCTCCGCTCTTGGCGTGGCAGTCGCCGGCGGCGATCAGGCCTACGGAGCGGTGATACTTCTCGTGTCGCTCCAGGTGCTGGCGAGCCTCGTCGCCATCGTGTGGAGGGTGGCGCATCACACGCGCGTGACGGAGCAGACAATCCTGGGCGCGCTCTGCGTCTACGTGCTGATTGGCCTCGTCTTTGCCAATGCCGACTACGGCCTGCAGCTAGCGTCAGGGTCGTCGTTCTTCGCCCAACCCGGCCATCACGGACCGGCAGATTTCGCGTACTTCAGCTACATCACGATGGCCACGGTCGGCTACGGGGACCTGACCCCCGCAAACGGCCTGCCACGGACATATGCCGTGACCGAGGCGCTTGCGGGGCAGATCTTCCTCGTGGTCATGGTGGCCCGGCTTGTGTCGCTCTACAGGCCGCGCGGCCGGTGGGGCGAGGATCGGGAGCAAGCGTCGGCGGCCGAGATGGCCCGGCATTCCACCGACAACTGATCCAGGTCCACGCTCCTAGCCCCAAGACGCAGGGCCGCCCGCCAAGCGGCCCTGCGTCAAAGGGAGAAGTTCGAGGTGCCCGAAGGGTGTCGGAGCCTCGCGTGGTTGGATCCGTTAACTCGAGGAAACTCCGGGAGCCCCCCCGGGCCCCGGGGCACCGCCGGATCCGGCGCCCCAGCCAGTACCCCCCCGGCTGGGTCGCGGACCGTTGGCCGGATGCCCCGGGGTTCCCGGGTCCCCCAGGATGTGCTGAAAGTGCGCGGATCTACCACCTTGTTACGTACATCGACGGAAAAGGCCTGTCGTTACCAGAAAGTCCCAAACGTCCGCGAACGAGCCCCAAAGGCCGTTGCGGAGGACCGTCTCGTTACCGCAATGCTTCTGGCTCAGCGCTGAGAGTGCGGTGATCCCGAGGAGGACCCCGATGACGTCGCTTCGGATGAGTCCGTGGAGAAACCGCCACGACACGTCGTCTGAACAGGGCGTTGTCGGCACCGTGCTTACCCTGCTCGGCTAACTCGCCGAGAGGGCCAGCAGCTCGTGCGGCGAATCCGGATCGGTGCTGGTAGCGGTCTAGGACGACGCGATGCCCGTACCCTGAGGCGCTGCGGATTGGGCGGACGGAGCGGCGGGCGGGCTTGACGCACCAGCGTCGGTGGGCGACCCAGTCTGCGTTGGCGTCGAATTTGGCGGCGCCGGTGTGTCGGATAGATCGGACTGACCGGGCTGATTTGGCTGATCCGACTGACCGGATTGATCGGTCTGATCCGACTGACCGGACTGATCAGGCTGACCGGGCTGATTTGGCTGATCCGACTGACCGGATTGATCGGTCTGATCCGACTGACCGGACTGATCGGGCTGATTTGGCTGATCCGACTGACCGGACTGATCGGTCTGACCCGACTGATCGGTCTGACCCGACTGATCGGTCTGACCCGACTGATCGGTCTGACCCGACTGATCGGTCTGACCCGACTGATCGGTCTGACCGGATCTGATCGGTCTGACCCGAGCTGACCGGATTGATCGGTCTGACCCAGCTGACCGGACTGATCGGTCTGACCCAGCTGACCGGACTGACCGGACTGAGGGGGTGCGAGAGGATCCGGAATTCCCGACGACGGGGTGGTGGTGTCGGCAAGCAGACTCGCCTGTGAGGGTCCAGCGTGACCCCGTCCATTCGTGCCCGACCATGGGCCCACCGGCCCCTGATCCGGTGTCACGCTCGCCTGCGCAGTTGCTTCGGCACCGGAGACCGCTCCAGCGGGCGAGGTCGAGGAGACTGGGGCCTGAGCAAGCCCGTCCTGGTGGCAGACCGGCGGCAGCGACGTCGATGGCGTCTGGGATGCCCCGGAGGATCCTGCTAACCGGGTGCAGGCGGACGCGATCAATTGATTGGGCGCGGTGGTCATGTCGGTCCGCTGGCTCGTGGGAAGGGTGGCCATCGCACCGGCGAGGCTGGTGACGTCCCGAACGATACGCGTCGGGGGGCTCCCGTTCCGCAAGTCGGTGCGGAGTGCCGCGGTGGCGTCCTCGAGCTTCGTGCGGTTGGACGGCCCGGGTGCCTGATGCCAGCCGTACCAGGCGAGCACGAGGGCCAGCACGACGACAGCAGCCGCGACACCAGTCACCACGCGGGTGACACGTCGACGCAATGGAACCACGGCAGCCTCGTCATCTGCTTCTGCTCGGTGTTCTGCTCGGTGTTCTGCCCCGAACTTCACGTCGAGCGCCACTCGGAGCGCGTGCAGGCCCTGTTCGGACGGGACGACGTCCTCGTCCAAAAGGAGGGGAACGAGGAGCTCGAGCATCTCCTCTTCCGCGGGCTCGTAGAGGTCAAGCATGGATCTGCTCGGCTTCCATCAGGCGTCGCAGGTGCGCGAGCGCCCGCGACTGAGAGGTGCGGATGGCTCCTGGTTGGCGTCGGAGGAGCGCGGCTACTTCGTCCGCAGACAGCCCCGCGATCACGCGCAGCTCGAGGATCTCCTGCTCTGCCGGGTCGAGTCTCGAGAACATCGACCGTAGGTGTGCGTAGTCGTCCGCCAGATCGAGCCGGTGATCCACGGGCAGGTCGCCGTCCGGCCCGTGGCCGTCGATGTGGTGGGCGACGATGGGTTGGCGACGGTCTCGAGCAAAACGGCGATGATGGTCGGCGCCGACGTGACGGGCTATGCCGAAGACCCATCCGTCGAAGCCCGACGGGCCGGACCGATAACCCTCGATCCCGGCAATGGCTTTCGCCATCGTCTCGTTCACCGCGTCCTCGACCCCTTCAAAACCGATCCGGCGGGCGAGATACGACCTGAGCCGAGGGTAGAGCCGCCGGTACAGCTGCTCCCACGCGGCGCGATCACCGCGTCTTGCAGCATCGACCACACCGCTGTCTATCTCGGGCCCTTGCATCTCCCCACTTGCTTACGTTGCCGACGTCGGTTCGCCGCAGGCCGCCTTACCAAGCTCCCAGTATCCCCCGCCAGGCCATCCCCCGCCAGGCCGTTCCACGCACGGGGCCCTGTTCAGGCGGGTCCACCAGGTCCTCCAACTGCCCAGCGCAGTCTAGAAATCGAGGGCTCAGGCGGGGCACCGCCCTGCGCCAGGCGTTTCAACCTCTGGGCTCGGGGCGCCTCGGTCGAGTTCATGGTGCGGCTCGAGGATTTTGCCCGGAATTCGAACGGCCCCACTCGCGCTGGCAGCGGGATCAGGACGTTAGCGCGCCGTGCCTGCTTCTCGGGCCAGCACGGCCGCGCTCGGCCGGACCCGGCGATCACGGTCGATGAGGCCGAAGGACACGTCGAACCCGTGGAGCCATTCGTAATTGTCGACCGCCGTCCAGTGGAAGAGCCCGCGGACGTCGATGCCGCGCTCGAGGGCGTCCCGCAGGACGCGCACACCGTCCTCGAGGTACCGCGTACGTTGCCCGTCGTCGGCCGTGCCGATGCCGTACTCGTCGATCAACAGCGGGGTACCAGGCAGCTCGTCGTGAAGCCGGTCGAGCACGAGACCGAGGCCACCGGCCCAGATGCCGTAGCCGAGTGGAGAGACCGGGGCGTCGGCGGGATAGCGGACGACTTGTCCGTGCGCCACGCCCATGGTGGCGTAGTACGAGAACCCGAAGAGGTCGAAACAACCGGCCAAGTCGGGACGCTCCAGCGGCTCGCGGCCGGGAATGCGCAGCACGCCGTCGCGGAACAAGCCGATGCCGGCGTCCCAATTCACGGCGCGCAGCGAACGGACGGCCCTCGCGGTCGCCTCGTCTTCGTCGAGTGGGACCTCGCAGGAGAGCCCGAAGACGGACGCGACCGGGGCGCCCGTCCCTCGCAGCACGACGGCCGCCTCCGCCGTCGCCAGCTGGATCTGCTCGGCCGCCAGCGCACGTTCGGCGCGGTCGTCGTGCCCCGGCGGCCAGCCCCGGCCGCCGTAGGCGATGCCGGCGTAGTAGTTCGTCTCGTTCACCGGCTTCCAGCCGCCGGCGAGGTCTCCGAAGGTCTGTGCCATGAACTCGACGTGGCGGCGCCAGGGGCCGGTGCGGTTGGCGTCCACGAGGAAGCCGCCGCGCTGGGCGAACCAACGGGGCAACGTGAAATGGTGCAGGCAGACCCACGGCGTGACCCCGGCGTCGCGCGCCGCGCCGAGGATGGCGCGGGCGTGGGCGACCGCGGCGGGGTCGCGGCGTCCCTCCTCGGGTTCGATGCGTGCCCACTCGATGGAGAGCCGGTGGTGGGTCAGCCCCAGGTCCGCCACCGCGCGGAGGTCCTCGGCGTAGCGCGTGGCGAACCCATTTCCCTCGCCCGAGATCGGCGCGTGCCCACCGCGCTCCCAGTCCCACCAGTCCGACGCCGGGGCGGCGCCATCGGTCTGCGTCGACGACGCCCCCGTCCCCCACATGAACCCCGCGGGCCACTCCATGGGCGCAGTCTGCCCCGTCGGGCCCGCGGAGGGCCCGGCGACCGGGCTACAACATGGCCCATGAGCACAGCGGCGCGGACAGAGGATGTGCAGGGAACGGTGGAGCCGGGCTTCGAGCTGGTGGCGGAGCGACTGGCGGAGTCCATCGCCGCCGACCCGACCTTCGCCGGGACGCTGTGCGTGTACCACCACGGCCGGCCCGTGCTCGATCTGTGGTGGGGCCCCGGCACGAAGCCCGACGAGTTGCTGCCGGTGTTCTCGAGCTCGAAGGGAGCGGCCGGCGTCGTGGTCGCGTGCCTGGTGCGCGACGGCCTGCTCGACCTCGATGCGCCGGTGGCCGACCTGTGGCCCGAGTTCGCCGCCCGCGGCAAAGCGGCGTTGCCGGTGCGCCAGGTGCTCAGCCATCAAGCCGGCCTGCTCGGCGTGGACGGTGGTTACGACTACGGCGACCTGTACGGCCACGCGCCGCTGGCGGCACGGCTTGCGGCGCAGCGTCCCCACTGGGCCCCGGGCAGCGCGTTCGCGTATCACGCGCTGACCATCGGGGTGCTGGCCGACGAGCTCGTGCTGCGGGCGACGGGCGAGCGATTGGGCGCGTGGCTGCGAGCGCACGTGACGGGGGCGCGGGGGCTCGACGTGTATCTCGGCACGCCCGAGTCGGAGGACGGCCGCGTCGTCGCGGTCGAGCTGCCGACGGCCGAGGAGCTGGCGGCGTTCCCTGACGCCGTCCCCGCCTCGCCCAAGGGCAGCGTCCGCTGGCTCGCGCTGCCCGACGACGAGCCGAACATGCTGGTCGAGTGCAACGCCGAGCGTTTCCGCCGGGCCGGGACGCCGGCGGCCGGGGGTCTGGCCAACGGGCGCGGTCTGGCCGGCCTGTACGCGGCGATCCACCACGAGATCGGCGGTGAGTCGCGGCTGCTCGACCGCGAGACGGTGGGCGCCGTGAGCCAGCAGCAGGTCTGGGGGCTCGAGTTGGACAACCCGTTCGCGTCGGCCTTCGCCGTGGTCTTCCAGAAGCCGACGGAGCGACTCCCGTTCGGCAGCTATCGAGCCTTCGGCCACGACGGCGCAGGCGGATCCCTCGCGTACTCCGATCCACACTTCGACGTCGCTTTCGGCTACACCGTGCACCGCATCCCGCTGCCGGGAGGCGCCGACCCGCGGGCGCTTCGGCTCAGCCGGGTCGTCCGTCGCTGCTGCGTCGCGGTCGACGGGGGGACACCGCGGGCTGCGTGGTGAGCCGACCCGACCGGGTGGTCTGAGGCACGCCTTTTGAGAGATGCCGCAACTAGGGTGGTGCGGTGTTGGCCGAAGACCGTGCCCTGCTGGTCCGCCGGGGCTTCATCCTCGAATACGTCACCCTCGGCTGGAACGTGGTGGGCGTGGTGGTACTGGCTCTCGCCGCCATCACCGCCCGCTCCGTGGCGCTCGGCGGGTTCGGATTCGACTCGCTTATAGAAATCGGGGCAAGCACCGTGGTCATCTGGGAGCTCTCCGGTTCGTCTGAGGAGCGCCAGAGAATCGGACTGCCCATCATCGGCAGTGCCTTCCTCGTCCTTGCGCTCTACCTGGCTATTCAGAGCACAGTGGTGCTGGCCGCTCGGTTCGAACCCCGGCACAGCCCCCTAGGCATCGTCTGGACCGCCTTGACGGCGGCCGTGATGTTCGTTCTGGCCGCAGGGAAGGAGTCCACTGGACGCAAGCTCGACAATCCCGTTCTTCGCACTGAAGGACGGGTCACGTTCGTCGATGGCGTCCTCGCCACGGCCGTCCTCGTGGGACTCGTCCTCAACGCTGCGTTCGGATGGTGGTGGGCCGACCCAGTTGCGGGGTACCTGCTGTTGCTCTACGCCGTCAGAGAAGGCGTTGGTGCATTTCGGCACTGACCCGGCGGTAGAGATGGCTTCGTGAGCTGGGAGTCGCAACACACAGACGTACTTCCATCACCGATTACGTCACGATGAGGTAGATGCTCTTCCCTATGAGCCAGAGTCCGACGAGCAGCGAGAGCCACACGATCAGCACGTCGGTATTGCGGTCGATCCAAGAACGCAACCGGGTCAGGAACGCCTGCGTCTCGGCCGGACGGGCCGTGGCGTAGATCTCCATCGCCAGGTACGTCGCGGTCGCCAGTACACAGAAGTAGACGAGGGCGAGGTAATCCTCCCAGCCCGAGAGCTTGGCCTCCACCACGGTTGCCGCCCCCGCCGCGATCAGCCCCCATGGCTGCACGAGTGGTGCGAGCGCAAAGGCATACCAGGGCGACATGCTGTCCACTCCGGCCTGCCACTTCGGGGTCTTCTTCGGCTTCTTAGGCTGACCCAACCGCCGGTACCGACGCAGAGCGATCACCAAGAGCACAGCGCCTATGGCGATCTTGCCTGCCAATGCCCCGAGCGAGGGAGCCGTGTTTTGCTTCGGCGGGTTGTTTCCCGTCGCCACGACTGTCACCGTGACGACGATGGCGAGCGAGACAATCCATCCGGAGACGAATGCAGCGCCTTTTCTGCTGCCATGCTGCGACGAAAGAATGAGGATGAACGCGGTGAGCGGAATCGGCTCGAGCGTGACTGCTAGCCCGACGATCGTCAGGTCGAGGACCACCCGATCGTCCTACTGCGCGTGAGCCACCGCGAAGGTCAACGCAGGATTCCGCTGTCAGCGTCGTCTCGGCAGAAGCGCCCCAATGAACCAAAAGAGCGGGAAAAACAGTCCGACGATGAACATGATCCAGTGCCCCTTCCTCAGCGACAGGATGCCCAGGGTCACCAACAGGACCACGTAGATCACGGCCCACAACCCGATGAAGCCACCGCTCGTCACGTCAGCTAACTGCATCTCGGCTCCTTGTGGAAGGCAACGTTTGCATCGCTTCTCAGGCGCAGCGATATGGGGAACACTACTGGCAACCCCTATTCGACAGGAGCACCAGCGGCATCGGTAAAACGATCCGACGCCGTGGGGCGTGACCAGTCACCAAACGGTGTCATTGACCAGGGACGCTCAATTTCCGGTCGTTCACGATCGACGAGCAAGGGCTCGTCGGTACCCCTTCTCACAGCTTGGGGCAGTTTCGGCAGGGCGTCGCCGTGGGCGATGGCGGCTACACCTCGATACCAAGCAGACTCGGCGCGAAATACCTCTCTGACGAAATAGCTCTCTGACAACGACTGAACCATAAGAACCGACATCGAATGCGCCAAGCGCAGTGGTGTCTTTGGGCCATGTGACGACGCACGGATCAGGTCGTCGACTCCTCGGGGGCACGGTGGAGGCGGTGGATGAGAACGCCGCCGGGAACGCCGAGATGAGGGTGGCGGCGCGCTCAAGAAGGCCATGATGATCCCTTGCGAAACAGGTTCTCGGTGGACGACCGGGGGACGGAGACGACCTCGAGGTGAAGGGCAACATCGTCGACGACGAGCACACGTCGAACGCGGCGGGGAGAAGGTGGCATCGGCGTCGAAGGCTCTTGTTCGGGGTGCGCGACACCCACGGCGTGGAGGTCGCCCCTGGTGATGACGACGCACTTGATCAACGTCGTCGGGGTGTAGGCGGACAGAACGAGTCACGACTAGAGGGCGGACGGGCTTCTGGGCCGTCTGGCAACGAGAATCGGAACCTTCGCGCGCCTAGGATCGCCACGCTGCGAAGCGGGGGACCGACTCCGTGGTCTGATGGAGGTAGGAGCGATGGCGAAGCCCAGTGCAACGCGGCGGCGCAAGGATCAGAACGAGGGACCCCGTCCTCTGCATCGGCCTCGTTGGCTCTTCGCGGCGGCCGCGGTCGCGCTCATCACGTTCGCCGGTGCGGCCGTGCTGCAGCCCCTCACCGCCGGTGCCGCGCTCCCGAGGGGCGCCAATCCAAACGGGGTGCTCTCGTACGGCATCGATCTGAACGACGAGTTCGACAACACGTTCAATCCGGAACAATCCCTCAACCCCTGCGGGTTCGCCATCCTCTCGAACATCTACGCGTCGGGTCTTGGCATCACGAACGAAGCGTTCCTCCCGACCGTCATCGAGAGCTGGTCGACGACACCGACGACGGTGACCCTCCACATTCGCCCCGGTGTGGTGTTCTCGAATGGCGACCCGATCGACGCGAACGCAATCAAGACGAGCCTGCTCTACAGCCGCCAGAGCCCGCTGCTCACGACCTTGACCGCGATCTCGACGATCGACGTGGTGAATTCCCTCACACTCGTCCTCAACCTCTCCAACCCGATTCCCGGAGACGTCGTCCAGGCGATGTACCACTCGGACGGGACCATCTACGACCCGAGCACCATTAGCACGGACAAGACCGCCCCGATCGGAGCCGGGCCCTTCGTCCTGAAGGGCTACCAGCAGGGCTCCTCGATCAAGCTCGCCGCCAACCCCAAATACTGGGACAAGGGCCAGTATGAGCTCGGCGGCGTCGATTTCGTCCAGGCCTCGCAGGGTCCTCAGTTGGTCACAGGTCTCGAGACGGGCGCCTTCGACATGACGACGCTCGAGCCTGACAACGTGGCAGCGGTCAAGGGGGCGCCCAATCTTGCGGTGGTCGTGGGCAAGTCTTACGACTACATCGACCTGCAGATGCGGCAGAACGCGGCGCCCTTCAACAGCGCAAAGGTACGCGCCGCGCTGGAGTACGCCGTGGATCGCAACGCCCTCAACCGGGTGGTCGACGACGGGCTCGGCGAGCCGGCCTACCAGCCATTCCCCTCGTGGTCCCCTGGATACGACAAGGCGGTGGGCAACAAGTACACGTATCAGCCGACAAAGGCCAAGAACATGTTGAAGGCCGCGGGCTTCCCTCGAGGGATCTCGTTCACCCTCGTGGTGCCGAGCGGCGATCCCGGATTCAGTCAGGCCTCACAACTCGTGCAACAAGAAGCCAAGGCGGCCGGGTTCAACATCACCCTGCAGACCGTCGATCCAGCTGACCTGCTGACCGACGTCTACATCAAGGGCCAGGGCGACGCCGTCCTCAGCGAGCAGCTCTCGAACGGGCCGGATCTCGCCAACAACTTTGAGAACGAGTTCCTGCCGATCGGCTTCCTGACCCAGCACTACGGCACGGCCAATGCGCTGCTCGCCCCGGACATCAAGCAGGCCCTCCAGTACGTGACCGCACAACAGCAGGGGCCGCTCATGCAGAAGGCCGGGGCCCTCGCGATGTCGATCGGGGCCGAAGTCCCGCTGGTCTTCCAGCCGGCGATCGTCGGGTACAACAAGTCCGTGGTCGGAGGAAAGGTGGTGGCTCCGATCGGCCAGTGCCACACCGACCTGGCGGGCATCTACATCAAGAAGTAAACCAGCGCCGAGAGCCTCGTTCCTCTCAGCATGGGCTGAGATCAGAGTTGGGCCCAGACCGTCTTGTTCTTGAGGTAGCCCTCGATGCCCTCCTGCCCGTTCTCGTAACCCCAACCAGACTGCTTGAAGCCACCGAAGGGCATGTTGGGGTCCCACATCATCTGGCAGTTGAGCGTGACGGTGCCCGCGTCGAGTCGCTTGGCGAGGCGGTGTGCGTGGGAAATGTCTCTCGTCCAGGCCGAGGCGGCGAGGCCGTAGACCGTGTTGTTCGCCATGGCGACGACCTCGTCGTCGTCGTCGAACGGCGTGACTGCCACGACCGGCCCGAAAATCTCCTCCTGATAGAGGCGCATATCCGACCTGACCTGCGCCAGCACCGTCGGGTGCACGAAGTAGCCGGTGCGATCGAGCCGGTGACCGCCGATGACCACCTCGGCGCCGTCGCGCTTGCCCTCGTCGATGTAGCCCATGACGCGATGCAGCTGCCGCTCGCTGATGATCGGCCCGCTGTGGACCTTTCCTTCGTTTGGACCGCCGAGCCGGATCTTGCCGGCGAGGGTCGCGACCCCCTCGACCACCCGTTCGTATACACCGCGCTGCGCGAAGATGCGGGAGCCGGCGACGCATGCCTGTCCGGAGTGGATGAAGATGCCCATCGCCGCGGCGGGGATGGCCTTGTCGAGCTCGGCGTCGTCGTAAATGAGGACCGGTGATTTGCCGCCCAGTTCGAGCATGACCCGCTTGAGGTTGCCAGCAGCTGCCTTCACGATGAGCTTGCCGACCTCCGTGGATCCCGTGAAGGCGATCTTGTCGACGTCGGGGTGCTCGATGAGCGCTTGTCCGGCAGTGTGCCCGTAGCCATTGACCAGGTTGACGACGCCGTCGGGCACACCGGCTTCGGCCAGGACCTTCTCGAAGACCAGTGCCGACAGCGGGGTCTCCTCGGCCGGCTTGAGCACGCTGCTGCAACCGGCGGCCAGCGATGGAGCAAGCTTGGCGGCGGCGTTGAACGCTGGGCCGTTCCACGGGATTATCAGTCCGACGACACCGGCGGGTTCTTTGATGGTGTAGGCGTGCACCGACGCGTCGATACCGCTAAGTCCGCCCGACATCTGCACGTCGTGGGCGATCCCGTTGATCTTCGTGCACCAGCCGGAGAAGTACCGGAAGAACTCGACGGCCGCAGCGATGTTGCGCTGAGCCTGTGGCAATGGCATGCCGGTGTTCAGCGAGTCGAGCTGGGCCAGGTCTTCGGACTGCGCCTCGAGCAACTCCGCGACGCGCCACAGCAGCTGGGCCCGCTCACTTTGAGGTTTCTGGTGCCACACCCCGGACTCGAACGTCTCTCGAGCCCGGGCGACCGCGTCGTCGATGGCCGCAGCGCCCCCGTCCACGAATTCGGTGATCTCCTGCTCGGTCACCGGGTCGATGATCGGGATGGTGTCGCCCTTGCCCGGGCGCGCTCGAAGTTCTTCGATCGTTGCTTCTAGCGTCATACTCGCTGACCTCCGTGGCTGTTCTTCGTCAACATGTCCGTAGCTGGCCCTGCGGAACGGGCTCATGAAGCTGAGCACTGACCCGGCTTTCGCCGAACGAACGTAACGCCTGGGTACGTCCGGCGACAAACGACGCGAGGTCCCGGCGGCACACTGTTCGACGGAAGCCCCTGCCCGGCCTGTGGGTTCGGGTTGGTGCCGTCGGGCGGAAGCCTTGAAGTCGCCGAAGAAGGTCTCGCTGCGTGACGTGGAGTCGTGGGCAGAATGGGCAGCGTTTCCGGCAGCGGCGTACTGTCGTGCGCACGTCCATCAACGGGTGAGAGAGGAGATGACGATGGGAAAGCTCGACGGCAAGGTGGCGTTCATCACCGGAGCCGCACGGGGGCAGGGCCGGAGTCATGCCATCCGACTCGCCGAGGAGGGCGCGGACATCGTCGCCGTCGACATCTGCCGGCAGCTGCAGTCAGTCGGATATCCGATGGCGACATCCGCCGACCTCGAGCAGACCGTCAAGGAGGTTGAGGGGCTCGGCAGTCGGATCGTGGCCCGCGAGGCCGACGTCCGGGACTTCGACGAACTGCAGCAAGCGTTCGATGAGGGAGCGGGGGAACTCGGGCCGGTCGGGATCGTGGTGGCAAATGCGGGCATCGGACCGGGTGGCATGGCCTCCGAGCAGCAGCAGTGGGACGAGGTGATGGGGGTCAACCTCACGGGCGTGTGGAACACCGGGCGTGTCGCGATCCCCTCGATGATCCGGAACGGCCAAGGCGGAGCAATCGTGCTGACGAGCTCCACGGGAGGGCTCACGGGGGCGCCCGTCCACCACGCCGGCATGCTTGGCTACACCGCCGCGAAGCACGGCGTGATCGGCTTGACGCGTTCGTGGGCCAACTCCCTGGCGCCCTACTTCATCCGGGTCAACAGCGTGGCACCCACCACGGTCCGTACACCCATGGCCGGAGACGGGAACGTGGCCGAGATCATCGAGCACGTCCCCCAACTGGCGGGCTCGCTGACCAATGCCATTCCTGTCGAGGCCGTCGAGGCGATCGACGTGTCGAATGCCATCCTCTGGCTTGTGTCAGAAGAGGCCCGCTACGTGACCGGCTCTGTCATTCCGGTCGACGCAGGCAACGTCAACCGGCGGTGACAGAGGACATCGATACGGGTTCGATTCTCCGGGCCTGAGATGCGCCCGCCCCGGTGCGATGTGCGAGTCCTATGATCGCACCTGGTAGGCGTCGTGGTAATTCCACCATTGGTAGGGCGAAGACTGTGGGTACCCCTCGGGCGAATTCTCCCACTCTTCCTGACGACCGAGCGCTGTGATGTCGAGGTAGCTCCAGGTCCCGCCCATGTGTTCGTCTCCGCGAACGTTGACGAAGTAGCTGCGGAAGATCTGATCGCCCTCGCGTATGAACGCGTTCGTGCCGTGCCACTCGTCGACGTCGAAGTCCTTGTCGAAGTCGTCAGTGATCGTGTACCAGGGGATGTGCTCCCAGCCGTGACGCTTCTTCAAGCTCTGAATCTCGGCCTGCGGAGCGCGCGACACCCACGCAAGCGCCGTATTCCTCGCGCGCAGGTGTCCAGGGTGCGCGACCTGGTCGGCGCCGAGCGAGCAACCCACGCAGGCGCGTTCCGGGTACGACCCACCCTCTGCGTAGGTGGTCACCTCAGGTCCGTAGAAGGCGCGGTAGACGATCAATTGACGCAGGCCCTCGAAGAGGTCGGCGAGGCTCATTCGTCCGGCGGGTCCGTCGAACGAGTATTCCTTGCTCACGGCCATCCACGGCATCCGTCGGCGTTCCGCTGCCAGCGCGTCCCGGACCCGGGTCACCTCCTTCTCCTTGACGAGCATCCTCTCTCGTGCGGCGTTCCATTCCTCCCGCGAGACGATCGGCGGCGTGTTCATGGCTCTCCCTTCTCGGGTCGTCGCTCGAGGCTCGCGCCTGGACGCATTCAAAGCAACAGGAACCCCGAAGTACAGACCAAACGGCGGAGTGTGGATTGAGGCCATGCAGTGGGGGGCGTGTTCGATAGACGAACGCTTCGTGGCGGCTGGTGCACCTCCAAGGACGCTCGAGCCACCCTCGGAGAGCCTTTTGTTTGCTATTTCGAGTGCTGGTCGAGTCTGCAAAATCACCCTCGGAAGGCACCCGTAACTGGGCACACCAAGGTCGGAAGGGGTGGGACCCGCGCGTAGAAATGCATGCGCGAAGGGATACGATCATGTCGCAAGGCAGCTGAGCCTGCGCTCTGTGAATTGCATGGGAGATGGATCTTGGCGAGAAGGTTGGCATTGGTGACCCTTGGACTGGTCGGGATCGCCTTGGCGGCGTGCGCAACGAGTCCGAAAATCACGAGCGGACAAGCGGCGACTACGACATCGGCCGCGCCACGGGCGTCGACAGAAAAGGGTGGCAAGACGACGACGACCGTCGTCCACAACGGGATCTACCCGGTTGGAACGACCGTAACGGTGCCGCAGGAAGCATCGGGTATCGCGACGGTCTTGGTTTCTGCGGTGTACCCGAACGCGATTTCGACCAATCAACACGACGCGCCAGATCCGGGCACCTCGTACTACGTGGCTGACGCGACGGTGTGCGCCAGCTCGACCGGAACGAACACCGGCGCGAACCCTGAGGCTTTTTCTCTGCTGTTGTCGGACGGTTCGACGGCGCCGCAGGGTATGGCCAGCGGTCCGTTTAGCGGTCCGTTGTCGTCGCTCAGCCAACTCGGGAGCAATCACTCACTTGCTCCTGGCCAGTGTGATCGTGGGTGGCTGCTGTGGGATGTCCCCAGCGGGACAACTCCCAACTACGTCGAGTTCTCAGGCGCAAGCGGCGGGTCCACGACGCCCGACAGCGTCGTGAAGTGGCCCGTTGGGCAGCTCTCAGTAGGGGAATCGTAGGCCATTCGATTCAACGCCCGGGGTGTCGTGTCCCCGCTTGTGTCGTCAATAGGAATACGTATCGCGCACGGGCTTCCGCCGGACTCAGTCGGCGAGAAAGCGCACAATGGATTGAGCGAGTTCTGGATTGCCGACGACGCTCTCGTGGTCGCCTTCGAGCACGAGAGCCTCAGCGTTGGGCAGCGCGGCCGCGAGCTCGGTAGGGGAGGCATCGCGATCGCCGCATACGACCAGCGTCGGAACCGTGACCGCAGCGGACGCCATCTCGCTCGAGAGATGTCTCCGGTCTGATCGCAAGAGGGCGGCGATCGCCTCAAGGTCGTTGCCGCGCGCCTCGAAGACCTTGCGAGCCCGCCGCGCGACCGGGTCCTCAATGGCGCCCGGATCCTTCGCCTCGAGCCCGGCAAGCCAGCGCTTCCCCATGAGGGCGCGTTCCCCGTCCGGCGTTCCCCACACCTTCGGATCACCGCCAATCCCGCCCAGCACTAGCCGCCGCAACCGGCTGTCTCTCGCCGCGAACTGCAGCGCCGTCGACGCCCCCATGGAGTAGCCGACGACGTCGGTCTCTTCCAGGTTCAGCTCGTCGAGCATGGTCCCGACGTCCCTCACCATGGCATCGTCTTCGTAGGCGGACGGCTCGTGCGGCTTGTCGGACCGGCCATGACCCCGGGCGTCGAATCCGATCGCCCGGTGGCCGTGATCAACCAGGGCAGACCAAATGCCCGGCGTCTTCCAGTTTCCATCGACGTCGACGCTCAGCCCATGGAGCAGGACGACGGGCGCTCCGGTCCCCTGCTCCTCGTAGTACAGCTTCGTACCGTCAAAGCTCGTGCACGTGGCCATCGAAACCTCCGAGACGTCCCCCCCGAAACTATTGCAGACAGACCTCGGTGACGCTGGAGTTCGAACGAGAAACAGCTTGCGGCGGCAAAAGGACGGCCAAGCGAGCGACCTCTGGCGTCTGGTGACCCGGATGTTCGGGTGTCCAGGCGTTCTATGCAAAGAGCCCGGCAACGCGGCTGGCGACCTCGTACGAAGCGGCCAACCGGACGAAGCTCCGGTGGGCGAGGTTGCCCGAACCGCTCCGTCGCTCCTCCAGGTCGAGGCTCAGGAGGAAGCGATGACATCTACTACGAGGCGGCGATCTGGGTCGGGATGGCGCTGCTCGCCGGCCTGGTCAGCATCCGAATCGCGATACCGGTGGCCCTCGTCGAGATCGTGATCGGAGCGATCTTTGCGAAAGTCCCAGGCGTCAAGGAGCACATTACACAGGCCACTTTCGTAACATTTCTCGCCGGCGTGGGCTCGATCGTGCCCACCTTCTTGGCCGGGGCCGAGATCGACCCCGTGTCCCTCAGACGTCATCAGAAAGCCAGCATCAGCATCGGTGTGGTGTCCTTCGCGTTGCCTTTCTTTGCCGCTTCCGCGTTCTGCTACTGGGTGTGGTGATGGGCAATCAGCAGTTGCACAAGACGGAGCACCACTGCAAGAGGGCGCTAGTGAGGGATGTGCTGACGGGCCCAGTCCGTCCATGACGGCGGCACCCGCCCGCGAACCGAGAGAGGAACCCATCGTCTCCACAATTTCAGCGGACCGGAATGCCCTTGCCCGTCCGAGTCGGAGTCGTTCTCATCCGTGAGATTGCTGGTGTCGAGGCGGTAACCACTGATTCCTCGGTATGGCTTCGCCTCGACCTTGGTGAAGTCGTAGAAGGTGGCCATCACTCCGAGCGGCATGAAATGGGCAACCAGGCTCTTTCTTGTTCGATGTTGGTCCTCGATCTGGACGCCGCCGTGCATGAGGTCGGCGTGCCAGATCAGGACATCTCCCTTCTTCGCCATGAAGGTCTCGGTCTTGAGCCCGCGCTCCTCGCTCATACGAAGGGTGGTCTGGAGAATGTTGTGGTACTCCTCGAAGTCACCGTTGTGGCCCTTGTCCCTCCCGTGATGCAACAGTTCTGGAAGGCGATGGCTCCCCGGGATGAACTGGAATTCACCGGAGCGGCGCTGGACGTCTTCGAGGGCCACCCACGACGCAGCCATGGACATCGGCTCCGTGAGAGTCAGCGGCCCCGTGTCGATATGCAAATTCTCTTCGGAACCCTTCCGCATCGTCATTGTTTGAAAGCACACCGGCGGCCGCTCGAAGATCTGCGTCAAGAAGCGCAACACCTGAGGCGGATAGATGAGTTCTGCAGCATGTTCGAAATAACCATGCAGTTCACAGACCTTCGTGACCTCGTCATAGTACTTGCGCTCCATGGGAACGATTTGGCGGTTCCAATGGAGGTTGGCGATGCTGGGAGTCGCATTCCATGCGGCTTCGAACAAGGCGAGATACTCGTCGATCACGGCCTCATTGATCGCCCTGGGAAACACCACGTATCCATGGTCGATGTAGTGCTTCAGAACGTCCGCATCGGCATCGGTCACATCGCCGCTTGCTCGGCGTCTCTCCAAGATGTCGTGCGCATCTCGCCGGTCCACCCACAGCCCGCCGTACCGGCTGCGATAGAGCGGGAGCTCGGCTTCACCGTCGGGGAGGAGATACCTGAGAGCGTTAGCATCCTCGATGCCAGAAGCCTGCATGTCAGCGGGTCTCATGCCCGCAGGATCGCAGGATTGCAGCCTTGTGGCAAGCGCAAGACGGGCCACCTGGCGGTCCGATACGGAACGTGAGCTCGTGGCCGCAGTGTTCCGCTCGTGTCCCCGTACTGAACGGTGAGGCAAACGAATGGACCGCAACGACGTGATGGATACATCCCGCTCTTCTCGGGTTCGCTCATCCCTCGACGGCAAAGAGCTTCCACATCCCAGGAACGCCCTTCAATTCGTGTTCGCCGCGGTCCGCGAACTCGAGACCGGACCCGACGGATGGAATCTTCTATCGGCCAAGTTCAGCAGATCGGTCTGGCGGTGCTGCACTACCCACGTCGATATTCGCGGCGCTCTTTGCGGCGTCTGTGGCGACGCATGACACCAAGTCCGAACCAGATCAATGCCCCGAAGACAGCCGTGATGAGGGTATAGACCCAAAGGGGCCAAGTGAAGTGCCATACCAAGAAGTGAAATCGGATCTTCTCGGTGTTTTGGATGATGAAGATGACAAGCAGTCCAACTCCGACGAGAGATGCAATCGCTCCGCCGCCGAGTCGCCGGCTGTTCTTGGCACTGGGACCAGAATCCGGTTCAGGCATGATGACCCCCTTCCGGACGTTCACCATCAGACAGAGCGCGCACCCTGCATGCCGAGCATGACCAGAGCGAGATCCCCACACTCATCTTTCGGAGTCCGTAAGCTCTCCCCAGCGTAACCCCCCTGAACGTCGGTGGAGCGGACGGTCGTCTTACTGCCAGGCTAGGTCCAGGCTCGATGCCAGATCGCCGCTCTGCACTCCGTGTCACGGGCCAGAAGGAGACTCTGCAGGAGTTGGGTAGACCCGAGAGCGCATGACCTCGATGAGGAGTTCGGTCGATCGACCGTCCCTCTGGTAACGACCCTCTCGGGTTGATCAAGCATTTGACGGGAGCGGAAATGGCTTGGTTCCAGTCCCGTCGCCGGACGCGACGCCGTCATACTTCCGGAGAAATCGAACGAGCTAGCGCTGTTCCTTCCGCTGTCGGCAGTATCAGGCCCAAGGTTGGTCAACAACAAGATCGTGGACGAGTGCAGCGAGCTTGATCGACGCAGTGCAAGGACGCTCCGACGAGGCACGTCAGACGGGCTGGGTCACTTGGGTCACTTGTCTGCCCGATTTCCAATTCGAGCGCGCCCGGCACCAGTAGGGAGTCCTCGAGTGCCGGTCGACTCGAAGACGGCGGCGCCTGCGGTGACGATGCCGACGGACAACAGGATCGACCCGACGGCGTCGAGAGGGGTATGCCAATGAGCGCCGATCACCGCCAGCGAGATCAGCAAAATCCAAGCAACGCCGATCGCCAGAGCGACGTGGCGCGCTCGCCTGCCCAAACGTGGGCCGAGCGCGAAGCAAAGGGCCAGGGCCGTCGCGCTGACTGCGGTGACGCTGCCGGAGGGAAAGGTGAGCTCGCCGTAATAGGTCCGCTGCACCAACGGCTTGGCGACGTGCTCGCTCATGAGCAGAGCCCCGACGGCCAGTAAAGCGTAGAAGAGAATCCGCCACACGGCGTGCTTGAGCCAGCCGACGGCGAGCGCGACGACCAGTGCGGCGAACACGGCCGGGGCGGTGAGGAGCTCGGCGAGATCGGCCCAAGAATGGAGGGCCGAGCGCCGGCCCAGCCAATTGAGCGTGGGGTCTTCGAATCCGTAGGGGCCGCTTTCGTGCGCGACCGCCACGGCCAAAGCCGCCGTTGCCAGCAGGCAGATCGATGCCGTGATCGTGAGCCTGACCTTCGGCACGGAGAGAAACTACGTCCGTGGTCGAGGGGAGTGGGACCACCTCGGGCAGGCCCGAGGTGGCGTCGGGTCGTCGCGCTCTCGGCTTTCACGGCTGAGAACGTCGGCGC
The DNA here is from genome assembly GCA_963763575.1 of uncultured Acidimicrobiaceae bacterium. GTDB lineage: Bacteria > Actinomycetota > Acidimicrobiia > Acidimicrobiales > RAAP-2 > Bog-473. Next base: position 12,984 of record CAVXPD010000016.1, on the reverse strand, counting down.
CGTTCCCCCAACAGCGTGCGACTGCCGCATCGAGATCATTTCGTGCAACAGCAACGGCAAAGTGGTGAAATAGGAACAACCTGGCTCGACGGATCACCGGGCCAGCAAGCCAGTTTCCTAGCGCGACGTCGAGTACGTGGGGGGAGAGCTCAAGTAGGAGGTCTCGCCAACTGAGCAACTCAGTCTTGGTCCTTGGTGGTGGCGTGGCCGGCATGTCGGCCGCCCAGGAGCTCGCCGAGCGGGGTTTCTCCGTGACGGTGGTGGAGGCTCGCGACCAGCCGGGCGGAAAGGCGCGCAGCTTTCCGGTTCCCCACTCGAACACGCTTGGTCGAGGAAGCCTCCCCGCTGAACACGGTTTCCGGTTCTTTCCCGGGTTCTATCGGCACCTCCCAGACACAATGCGGCGTATTCCCTACGAGAAACAGGCCAATGGCGTGTTCGACAACCTCCGCGAAGCAACGGAGATGGAGATCGCTCAGTCAGGCGGCCCGCCGCCGGTCAAGCTACCCGCACACTTTCCAAATTCTGTCCGTGACCTCCAACTGATACTCCACACCGCGTTCCATCCCATTGCGCAGCTCTCTCCCGGTGACTTCGCCTACTTCGCGAGCCGACTTCTCATCCTCCTGACCAGCTGTCAGGAGCGCCGCTACGACGAGTGGGACAGGGTGAGCTGGTGGGATTTCTCGGGCGCGACCCACCGATCAGTCGCTTACCAGAAGTTCATGGCCGACGGACTCACCCGGACCCTGGTAGCTGCTCGTGCACGCGAAATGAGCGCCCGTACCGGCGGCTACACCTTGCTACAGCTCCTCTTCGACCTGGCCACTCCAGGTAAAGAGACCGACCGGGTGCTCAACGGCCCGACCAGCGATGTGTGGATCTCGCCGTGGCTTGCCTACTTGGAGCACCTCGGAGTCAACTTCGAACTTGGCGTCCAGGTCGATGAACTGCAAATCCGTGCAGGCCGAATCAGCGGCGTCATGGTCTCCGATTCAAGAGGTCAGAGACGGGTCGATGCGGACTGGTACGTCGCAGCGGTCCCGGTCGAGCATATGAACCGCCTCTCGAACCACGCGATCATGGAAACGGATCCGCGGCTCGCCCAGTTGTCTCACCTCGTCACCCGCTGGATGAACGGCATCGTATTTTTTCTCCGCCGGGACGTACCCATCGTCCACGGACACGTCATCTACATCGATTCGCCCTGGTCCCTCACCTCGATCTCGCAGGGCCAATTCTGGAGCGAGTTCAAGGTGGCCGACGTCGGACAAGGAGATGTGCGAGGCGTCTTATCCGTCGATATCTCGGAGTGGCAGACCCCGGGTCTTCTTTCAGGCAAGACGGCCATGGAGTGCACGCGCGAGGAGATCGCTGCCGACGTGCTCGCTCAGCTCCGGGCGCATCTCGCTCAGACCGACCCGCAGGCCTTAGTTGAGGACAATGTGGTGTCCTGGTTCCTTGACGAGGACGTTCGGTTCCCTGAGGTAAGGAAAGCCCTCGGGATACGGACCGACATCAACCTGGAACCCTTGCTGGTCAACACGGCCGGATCGTGGCAATACCGTCCAGACGCCGCTACTGGCGTGCCGAACCTGTTCTTGGCTGCTGACTATGTCCGCACGTTCACCGACTTGGCGACCATGGAAGGCGCCAATGAAGCCGCCCGTCGGGCGGTCAACGGGATCCTCGCCGCCTCGGGCTCGAACGCGCGTCACTGCGAGGTGTGGCCACTTTATGAGCCGGCAGTCTTCGCACCCGCGCGGCTGCTTGACAGATTGCGCTTCACGCTTGGCCAACGCTATCGGGCGTCGACGCACGACGACTACTAGAGGGTCGATAGCCTGCTCGACGCGACCGAGGAGTCCGGTCCCCCGGCCCTTCGAGTCCCTTCTGGCGCTCGCGGCGGATCGGCATGCCCAAACGGTCGCCAACCTCGTCAGTAATAGAAGTGTCAACCCGGCTGGCATTGCCTGGCGGACGCTGCGCGTCAGTCGCGTGGCCGGTATCAGTCGCTGTGTGCGCCATACCATCGCTCGAGGACCCGACAAGCGATCGCCAACATGACGGACCCGGAGATCGACGCGCTGGTGAATGGGTTCACGCCGGCGTTCTCTCGGGTGCGATAGGTCGGCGTCCTCGCGAAGGACAGCCCACCCAACCGAGAGGAGGGCAATCAAGCCTAAGGACGAGGCCCGGGAGCGGCTCGACACGCGTCGCGCTCGTGACACTCGGCGGCACCGTCCCAGAGAGTTACTGTGCCACCTCCGAATCGGCGAGCTGTGCTCGTGAGTCCTGGCGACCGCAGTACGTGGGACTGGCTTGTTAGGGCGGGTCCCGTTTCGGCCAACATCACGATGCCGAGGCTGCCGCCAAGTGGCAAGTCTCTACGCGTCGGCTAGGAGCAATGGATAGGAAGCCGTGCCGATGGCGACGATTTCATCTCGATCCTCGGCGAGGAGGAACCCTTTCGTAATGGCGGCATCGAGCGACGACTCGAAGCGCTCCAGATACTCCTCCTTTCCCCTCGGGTAGAGCCGGGCCAACGTGTCGTCGTCGAAGGGCGCGGTTACGCCGAACAGTACGGCGAAGGCTTCGCCCGTCTGCCCGAGGCCTGAGAGAGTTGCTGTCGGTGCCTCGACCCACGGGGTGCGGATGCCGCCCTTCGCATTGCCGTCTGCGTTCGTCTGATAGCTCTCGCCGGATTCCTCCAGCTCGAGGCGGGGTCCCGATGGGGGAGGCGTTCCCTCGGTGATCCAATGCACCAAGTGGTCCAACGCTGCCTGTGCGACGTAGTGCTGTTGAGGCCCAGCGTTCACCGGCTGGACGGTCGGCCCCGTGATCAGGTGCCGGGTGGGCCGGAGCAGCTCAGCCAGGCGTTCGGGCGAGACTGTTCCGTCATCGACACGGCTTGCGCTGATCGTGTAGGTGTCAGCATGCGCCGCGCCGGCAATCTCCCAGACGCGCAGCTTGTCCGAGTCGGCCTGGGCAGCACGGCGACCTCCCAGGACCACGAGATCAGTCTCGCTCTGGAGGATGAGAACCGGAATGCGAACGTCGTCGCGGATGCGCTCGCCCTTGGCCGCGATGGAGCGCGTGGTCTGCTCGAAGCCTTCTTCTTGAATGCGTTGAACGGCGAGGGAGCCATTGAGGGCCAGCCCAGTGCCTGGACGACCGTGGACAAACGCGCCGTCAAAAACCGACGCGTGATGATCGACGGCATTCAGATACGTCACCAGGCAGGCGGCGCTTTGGGACTCCCCGGCCGCCACGAGGTGTCGGACCGTCAGGCGTCCCAGAGGACCTTCGTCGGCTGGTAGTCGCAGCAACTGGCCGACCTGAGAGAAGATATCGAAGGACCAGGCGTCGCCTGGGTGCTCGAGCGTCGCGTAACGGTCCGAGTCCAGGATCTTGAGATGGATCCCTTCGGAAATGCCGCCTCCGTCGATGCCTGCCTTCTGTGCCGTCACGCCGACCCAGCCGTGCCCGGCCCTAGTGAGATGGCGGTGCAGGAAGGCCCAGTCGGGCCCGACGTCAACGCCACCAGAGACGTTGTGCCACTCGACGACGACGGTGCCGCTGAAGACGTCCGGATTGATTGGGCGACGAACCAGAATCCGTGTCCGGTAGTCCGCCGTTGCGCCCGGGCTGACCTCCCATCGGCCGTCCGCATCACGCTCGCCGACGAGGTCGTAGGACACTGCCTCGCCCTCTACCATGTACTCGGTCTCCTCGTAGCCGAGGGCGGTCAGGTCGTAGTCCCGCATGAAGTCGATTGCTGTTCCCGCCAGGACCTCGAACGAAGCTGGAGTCCCGGTCATACCGTTATTAGCTCCCATCCACGTACCTTACGTTGCGACGAACAGGGGCTCGATGGCCGGATCGCGTGCAGAGGTGCTCCTTGGCGAAGGGACGGTCACAAACTGGTGCGGCTGGTGGTCGACGCTGTCGATCGTGTCGATCGTGTCCTGATTCCAACCGGATTTCGGAGATCGGTTTCAACGGGTCAGAGGTCCCGTCAAATCGTCTCCTGCCGGACGCCGGATACACGGTTGGCGCTTCTCGTCCTGAGGTCGCAGCCGCATCGATATCCCCCGCTGGGCTGACGACCCAGCAGCTTTCTGCGTGCAGCATCGGTGAAACAAGCCGGACACGAAAGACGGACTGATTTATGACTGCTGTGTACTTCCAGAGCGCCCGAGTGTTGCCGTATGTCTTGGTAACGCCGTTCGCCTCAATGGCGTTCATGCGGCGCCATCCGACAGCTCGTCTGCCGAGCAAAGGGCTTATCGGCTACCACTTCGCCGGCAAGGACGAGCTGATCAGGCAAGCAGTGGCCGAGATCATCGCGGAGCGGAAGGCGTACATGACCCCCGCATCCTCGCCGAGCCGCCCGGACTCGGGATGTTGCGGGCGTACATCGAATCGAACATCGGTTTTATGCGAGAGCCCCCAACTACATGGTCGCGATCGTGGAGATCAGGCGGAATGGTCTCTCGGCCGATGGCAGGAGACGTTCTACGCCGACGCAAACGTCAACGAATTTGCCGGCGAACTCGAGAGCTTGCTCTCGAAGTCGGATGGGACGGTTGGACTACGACCCTTCGAAATGACAGACGTTGGAGATGTGACTGCTGCTTGTCAGGCGGGGAGATTTCTCGCCGGATCGACTCGGGTCATCGGGAGGGTTCAGGCCGGGATCATTGCGCGGCCTGGACGGACTATTCAACGGCGACAGAGGCGATGGTTGGCTGAGACGACGTGGAGAACACCAGACTTCCCGTCATTCCTGCGAAGGAGCCGGTCGCGGTCGTCACGGGGAGATTTATCTGATAGCTCTCCTCGAGCATTCCTCCGATGATCTGTTCGGTGACCGTGCCGGAGGCACTGCCGCCCAGCGTGCCAACGCCGGTCGTGATCGTGAAGGACCCGGCGTACGTGAAAGGATCTGAAACGCAGCCGGCAATGTGGAGGGTCACGTTACCCACGGCCGCGCTGCCTGGGTATACCGCGTCGAACGTCAAATGCACGATGCCACAGCCGCTTCCACCGACCGACGGTGTCGCCGTGAACGACGAGTTGGCAAGGTCGGCCAGGCTCGGATTGTCGACGGTGACGGATATGCCCGCGCTCGTACCGCCCACCCCACCGGCATAGGAGGCGACACTTTGGAGGGTGTAGGTGCCGTTGGGCACGCTCGTCGTGTTCCACTGCGCCAGCCAGCCGTAGTAGGTGAGCGTTCCGGTGGCGATCACCTGGTCGGTGAGGCCATTGCCGCTCAGCTCGTAGCTGACGCTGGTCACGTTGGCCGAGGCGCTGGCGTCTAAGAGCGCGGCCGTCCCCGACTGGGTCGCCCCGTCAGAGGGGATGAGCACGGCGGTGCTCGGTGGCGCGTTGTCCACCGTGACGCTGACCGGCGCGCTGGTGGTGCTCTCGGCCACGGTGTCGGTGGCCACGCTCTGAATGTCGTAGGTGCCGTTGGGCAGCGCCGTCGTGTTCCACTGCGCCAGCCAGCCGTAATAGGTGAGCGTGCCCGTGGCGACCACCTGGTCGGTCAGGCCGTTGCCGCTGACCTCGTAGGTGAGCGAGGCGATGCCCGCCGCGCTCGACGCCGAGGCGTCGAGGAGCGCGGTCGACCCCGAGACGGCGGCCCCGCCGGCGGGGATCAGCACGGCGTCGACGGCGGCTGGTTGTTCACCGTGACGGTGATGGGCGCGCTGGTGTCGGTGCTGGCGTCCACGTCGGTAGCCACGCTTTGGAGGGAGTAGGTGCCGTTGGGGACGCTCGTGGTGCTCCACCTGGCCAGCCAGCCGTAATAGGTGAGCGTGCCCGTGGCGATGACTTGGTCGGAGAGGGTCCCCCCGCTCACCTCGAAGACGACCGAGGTGACCCCAGGAGCGTCGCTGGCTCCCGCATCGAGGACTTGGGAACCGCAGACGAGGACGCTGCCCGTGACGCTGCCCGACGGAATCAGCACCCGAGTGAAATACTCGGTCGTGGGCGTCACGTACACCTGAAACGTTCCAGTGGCGCTCGAAGTGGTGTCGCCGACCACGCAGGAAACTGTATTCGCGAAGAGAGGAAACGTGGCTCCTGAGGCGGGAGTGCAGGAGAACACATCCTCGCCGGGGATCCCTGCTGGTGTCGACCACGTCGCCGCGGCGCCGGCCTGGCTCGTCGCCGTGACGTCTTGGTTCGGGGGGACGAGGATGGTGCCGGTCACGTTGGCTCCGGTCAGGGTGGCGCTGATGATGACTCGGGTCAGCGGCTGTTGGAACTCCAAGCTCCCACCCATCAGATCGGCATCCGTGAGATTCGCGGCTTGGAGGTCGGCGCCCCCAAGGCTGGTATCGGTCAGGTTCGCGCCGCTGAGATTCGCGAAGGCGAAGTTGGCGGCGGCGGTCGCGAAGTCCGACGTAGAGAAGATGACCTCGTCATAGACATCGATGCCGGACAGGTTGGCGTCCGTCAGGTTGGCACTGGTGAGCTCGGTGCCCTGGCAGTTGGCAGGTGGGGTGCTGCTACACGACACGAAGCTCGCGCCAGCCAGGTTCGCGAAGGAGAGGTTGACACCGCTGAGGTTTGCACCTGCCAAGCCCGCATTGGGACAGTTCGTGAAGTTCGTCGGGGTGGGGTTCGACACGATGGTGCAGCCATCGACGACAGTGTTGGCGGACGCGGGCGTCGTAGTCGTCGTGGCTATTATCGGCGTGACGAGCGCAACGGCTATCGCGATGGCGGTGGCGGCCACGCGCAAGAGACGTCCAACCATGACCCACCCCCAAACCCGACGGTCGGATGAGGATACGCCGGTTGCTCGGGCTCTGCGCTAGAGTGGTTGAGGGCTAGCTTGGGACCCAAGAGGTGCCTTCAGAACGACTCAGACCTTTATGTACGGCGTTCTGGGATGGTCTGCCTGAGGGCGTCAGCGCCTCCGGCCGAACTCCCGTCAGCCCGGTCAGCCCGTCCAGGTGATCTGGACACGCCCACACCCGCTACCAACGGTCGGCGCTCGGCTCAGCTCACCGTGACCGTGACGGGTGGGCTGGTCGCCGTCCCCCCGCCCGACTCGGTAGCGATGCTCTCGATCGTGTAGGTCCCGGCGGGGACACCGCTGAGACTCCACTCTGCGATCCAGCCGTAGAGGGTCGCGACCGCGGGCCCCATCGCCTCATAGAAGCTGGACACGCCGTTGATGACGAACTGCACCCCGGTGATGTCGCTCGTCCCCGACGCCGAGGCGTCGAGCACCGCGGAGGAGCCGCTCAAGGTGGCCCCGTTCGACGGGACGAGGACCGTGGTCTGCAGCGGCTGGTTGGCGACGGTGACCGTGATCGGAGCGCTGGTCGTCGACTGCCCCAAGGTGTCGGTGACCACGCTCTGGAGGCTGTAGGTGCCGTTGGGCACGTCGGTCGTGTCCCAGGCACCGAGGTATCCGTAGAGCGTGGCCACCCCCGAGCCGACCACCTGGTCGGAGATCGAGCCCCCGCTCACCTCGAAGCGGACCGAGGCGATGCCGGCCGAGGCCGAGGCCGCGGCGTCGAGCCAGGTGTCACCGCTGACCGTTGCGCTGTTCGACGGAAGTGCCACGCTCGTGGTGGGCGGGGTTGGGGGAGAGATGGCCGCCATCGCCTGGATCAGACCCGACCTATCGGCGTTGTAGTAGCCGACGACGACACAGTTGGTTGACGAGGTGCACGACGCTGCGTCGAGCACCGCATAGGTATACCCACCACTCCCAGCATTCGACGGAGCAGTCACCTCGGTCGCTTGCGCGAAGGTCCCGTCGGTCTCGGTCGCCTCCATTGCCTGGGTAAATCCGGAGCTGTTCACGTAAGAGCCGACGGCGACACAGTTCCCCACCGAAGTGCACGACACCCCGAAGAAATTCGCATCAGGATCGCTGCCGGCATTCGACGGGGCGGACACCTCGGTCGCTTGCGCGAAGGTCCCGCTGGTCTCGGTCGCCTCCATCTCCTGGGTATTTCCCGAACTGTCCGTGTAGAGGCCGACGGCGACACAGTCGCCCGCAGAGGGGCACGACACGTCGACGAGCTGTTCCAGATCGCTCCCAACATTCGACGGGGCAGTCACCTCGGTCGCCGGCGCGAAGGTCCCGCCGGTCTCGGTCGCTTCCATTCCCTGCTGATGTCCGGAGCTGTCCGTGTAGGTGCCGACGGCGACACAGTTCCCCACCGAAGTGCACGACACGGCGTTAAAGCCCGTTAGGGGATCGCTCGCGGCATTCGACGGGGCGGTCACCTCGGTCGCCGGCGCGAAGGTCCCGCCGGTCTCGGTCACCTCCATTGCCTGGCTGTTTCCGGAGCTGTCCGTGTAGCCGCCGACGAGCGACGCAGTTCCCCACCGAAGTGCACGACACTCCGCTGAGACCCCCGCCGGAGTTACTCCCAGCATTCGACGGGGGGGTCACCTCGGTCGCTTGTGCGAAGGTCCCGCCGGTCTCGGTCGCCTCCATTGCCTGGCCATTTCCGGAGCTGTCTATGTAGTCGCCGACGGCGACGCAGTTCGAAGTCGAGGAACACGACACGCCTGAGAGCTGCGCTTGGATCTGAATCGTGGTCGCGGCATTCGGCGGGGGAGTCACCTCGGTCGCCGGCGCGAAGGTCCCGCCGGTCTCGGTCGCCTCCATTGCCTGGATATCTCCGGAGTTGTCGTAGTAGTCACCGACGCCGACGCAGTTCGACGTCGAGGAACACGACACGCCGAGGAGCTGCGCAGCAGGATCGCTCTGAGCATTCGACGGGGCGGTCACCTCGGTCGCCTGCCCGAAGTTGACCTGTGCCGCCGCTGAAGGCCCAGACACGACAGCGAGGACACCTCCAGCTGCGACGCATATGGCCACTCCACCTCGGAGCAGCCACCGCAGCGGGCGCGACGAAGAGCGATGAAGCAACAGTGTTGAGGAGTGACGCCCATCCATCACATCGAACCCCCTTCGAATGGCGTTCGTCGTTTCAGACACGACTTGGGATGAACCCCGTCCAGCGCCGAATCATGGCGAGCATACCGATGATGGCGGGGGCTCCGAACCAAAGCGCGATTCCATCGCAACCGAGATCACCGAGCCAAGAGCCGATACCCCAGAGCAGCCCACGCACGACGACGGCCAAGCCCCAAGAGCAGGATGATCCCAATGACTCCGAGCGTCGTCGCGGCGGCGTCACGGGAGGACTCTGACGAACAGCTAGTCAGGACTGCTGGAGTTGGGAGTGAGGATGCCCGACGGGGGGCGTTGGCTGAGTTGACCCGCCGCATGCTTGCCTCAAGCCGCCGCCTCGAGCGACTGACGTGGGTCCTCGCTGGGCTCACCGTTGTCCTCGTCTGCGCAATCGTGGCGCTTCTCATCGACCACTAAAGCGTCCGAACTGCCGCAGCCCCGTCAGCCCCTCGAGGTGCTCGGGACACGGCCCAGACTCGCCACCACCGGTCGCCTCGAGGAGCGAACCACCGCCCGGTCCATGATGGCGACTCGACGCCAGTGGGTCGCTCTGCAGGTTGTGGTCGTAGACCATCCGCCAGCACCGTCCGGGCTCGGCGATGAAGCCCGGTGGATCGTGGCCCCCAAATATCCCCGAACGGCGTTCTGAGGCGGTCTGAACAAAGGGGCCTTGGGTCCACTCTCGGGCTAGGTGCGCGCCTTGGCATCATTTACCCGTGGCAAGCGACTGGGACCGCTTCGTCTCCAGGTGCCAGCAGGCGCTGGGCGAACTGGTGGAGGGACGGCCCGAACCATTTAAGGCGCTCTGGTCACGTGCTGATGATGTGGTGATTATGGGTGCCTTTGGCGGTTACGAGAGAGGCTGGGCGGAAGTCAGCCTTCGGCTTGACTGGGCAGCGAAGGGCATCCGTTCCACCGATCGAGTGGCGGAAAACGTCGTGACGGTAGTCGGGGATGACGTGGCCTACACCGTCGACCTGGAGCACATGACACGTCACGTGGGTGCATGAGCCGCAGCCTCGGACGCTGCGTTGCACCCAGGTCTATCGCCGCGAGGACGGCGAGTGGAAGGTCGTGCTCCGCCATGCTGACGAAATTCCCCAAAAGGACGAGCAGCAAAGATGACTCACACCACCAGGCGTCGCTGAACGAAGCTTCTGAATCTGAACACTTCCGAACCGGAATTCATCCAGTCGACCCCTTCAGAACGAACCACGTTCCAATGGCCTGTCGCTGAGAACGTGAGCCGATCCCTGTGACAGCCGCTCGTCATTTTTGTCGAGTGCAGTACCGTCGATGCCGGGAGTGTCAGCGCGTTTTTCGTCCTCGAGTCGTCACATTCGGTGCCCTCGTGTCGCTCCAAAGGCGTTTGCGAATGTGGTCGCTCCAAACAGGTGAAGTCAGCGACGTGGGGAGTCTGTCATCGCGTGTCGGCCGAGGCGAACGGCAACTGGAAGGGTGGTCGTACGAGGCACAAGGCGGGCTACGTCATGGTGCGTGCGCCCGGTCATCCTCGTGCCGCGAGTGGTCCCTATGTTTTCGAGCACATTCTGGTGGCAGAGGATCTGCTCGGAAGGCACTTGCACGACGGCGAAACCGTTCATCATCGAAACGGCGTTCGGGACGACAATCGCCCCGAAAACCTGGAGCTCTGGACGAGCGCGCAGCCCTCAGGCCTACGGGTCAGCGACGCCATCGAATGGGCGCACACAATTCTGGAACAGTACGAAGGCGTCGGTGCACCTCCAACGACCCTCACGATTTCCCGTGAGAGCCCTTGGAGGTGGCGGGATTCGAACGGAGGGCGTCCATTCTGCAAAAGCGCACGTCAGCGCCATAGTTTCGACTTTAGCTGCTACGACCGTGGGACATAAATGTACGCGTTGGCATCCCTTGGCACGCCTCGGCACGCGGTGATATCGCGGCCGCCGTGTCTTTCGCGTGTCCTGAGCGGCCTCAGAGCGTCGGTCCAAGTTCGATAGCCGATCCGCTATCATGGAGGATGTGGATACGGCGCCGACAACCGCAAGTGCACTCGTCCAGTTGGCTCGTCAGCGGGCCGGCCTCTCGCAGAGGGAGCTGGCCGAGCAAGCTGGAGTCTCTCAGTCAGAGATCGCCCGGATCGAGAGCGGAAAGCGCGAGCCGAGCATCCCGACGCTGCAACGGATTTTGGCCGGGAGTGGGCTCGAGCTCAGATTCCGGTTGGCCCCCGTTGACGACCACGATCGCGTCTTGACAGAGCGTCAGGCCCGTCGCTCGAAGAGTGAGCAGAAGGTGGCCGAGGCCCGTCATCGCCGCAACGTCGCACAGTTCGCTGCCAACGCACGGAAGCGGTGAGCCGACCGGAGCTTGCGGCGGAGGACATCCTCGCTGCGCTCAATCAGCATGGAGTGGAGTACGTCATCATCGGCGCTTTTGCCGCTATTGCGCAGGGAGCTCCGATCGAAGCGACCCACGACGTCGACGTGACACCCCGGCGCGACCGAGCCAACCTGAGGCGACTCTCCAAGGCTCTCGAGGGGCTTGGCGCCGGAATCAGGGTGAACGACCTGGATGAAGGCTTGCCCTTCGCGCACGACGCGACGTCGCTCGCTCACATGTCGATGTTGAATCTGACGTGTGCAGCCGGCGATTTCGACCTTGTCTTCACTCCGGCGGCTGCCTCGGCGGGATATGAGGACCTGATTGGCGACTCCGTGCTCATTGAGGTGGGCGGCGAGCACGCCCGGGCTGCCAGTCTCGAGGACATTCTCCGCTCTAAGGAGGAAGCGGGGCGAGAAAAGGATGTTCGGGCGGTGGTCGTCCTGCGCCGGTTCGTCAGCGGCCGTCGGGACTGACCGAACGACGCGAGGAGCCGTAGGGCTCGAACGGTCGCGTCATCGGTGGTTTCGGTCGGTAACCCGGGTCTGTAACTTGAGGTGATGCCGAAGGTGGATCTGGTGCTCGAGGGCGGTGGCGTCAAGGGTGTGGGGTTGGTCGGCGCCGTGGATCAGCTGATGCGATCCGGTTACACCGTCGAGCGCGTGGCTGGCACGTCGGCGGGTTCGATCGCCGGGGCTTTCCTGGCCGCGGGGCTCAATGCGGAACAGCTCACGGAAGCGATGGGCTGCCTTCAATACGAGCGTGTGCCTGACCGCGGCCCGCCCGGATTGCCGATTGTGAGCGAGGGCTTCTCGCTGCTGCGCAATGGCGGGGCCTACGAGGGTGACTATGTGCGCGACTTCGTCTTCGAAAAGCTAAAGGGTTTCGGCGTCTCGACCTTTGGCGACCTGCGCCGGACCGACGCCGGAGCGGATCCGAATCTCTTGGACAACCAGCAGTACAAGCTCGTCGTGATGGCGACCGACGTGACGAGGGGTCGGCTTCTGCGGTTGCCATGGGATTACCGGCTATTGAACCTCAATCCCGACGATCAAATCGTCGCGGACGCGGTGCGGGCGTCGATGTCCATTCCGCTCTTCTTCGAGCCGGTCACGATCCATGATGGCAAGACCGGCGAGGCGACCACCTTGGTGGACGGTGGGGTTCTGTCGAACTTCCCCGTCGAGATCTTCGATCGCACCGATGGCAATACGCCACGCTGGCCGACGTTCGGGATCCAGATCCTCCCCGATCTGCCGGTCGGCAGCGCCCAACTGTTGCCGCCCATCGCTCATCCGGCGTTGCGGACTCTCCGGCTGTTGCCGGCTGGGCGGGTGCTCGAGCAGGTCGTGGCCACAGCGATCGTAGGCAACGACCAGACCCACCTCGAGCAGCCTTGCGTCGACTGCCGGACGATCCGCGTTGACACTGCGGGCATCGGCATCGTCGAGTTCGACGCGTCAGCGAAGAAGCGGCAAATGGTCGTCGCGAACGGCGCCAAGTCCGCCGAGCAGTTTCTTCAGACCTGGGACTGGGACAAATACAAGAAGCAGTGTCGCGGCGCGGCGGCGACTGGCCCCGAGTAGGAGGAGGAGTGGCTTCCCTACTCCCAGTTTGGGTCGAGTCGAGTGGAGGTGGCGAGTCGAGTCGAGGAGTGAGTGAGT
>CAVXPD010000015.1:0-22960 GCA_963763575.1 uncultured Acidimicrobiaceae bacterium | reverse complement strand
TTGCGGGCTGAAATCAACATTCTTCCTTCTCCTTTTCGTCTGAATGAATGGGTGCATGTGCGCGACCTTGACGCGGCGATGCCTCAACGAAGTCTTGAGCTCAGTTCGGGATTGGTCGCGCGCAGGCACCCTCGGTGAGCTAACGGCCGCACTGACCATCTGGCGGCAGTATTGGACGATAGCGATCAGGTGAGCGCGTTCGACCGGCACCTTGCATTCTGGGTTGCCTACGATACGGAATGCCTCAGCCAAGTAGTTCTTGGTGATCCTCTGGGTCCCCGCGCCGTGGCACGCTGGGCATGGTTCCGGCCCCCAGGGATCGATGCCGCCGGGGTCAAAGCTCGAGCCACCGCATTCGTCGCAGTCGACCTCAACTTCTTTGAGGTACTCCGGCTGTGCTTTCGAGCGGCCACTCGCCAGAACTCTTAGCTTTGCTTCTTGACAAAGTTCCATAGTTCGCTTTCTACTTCTTATTATAGCTAGACGCTTACATATGTCAAGCATATGCTGTTCTGGGCAGTATCCTTAGTTCTATGGCCAGAAAGAACCCCCACGCTGTCGCATTAGGCAGGTTGGGCGGCAAGGCCCGTACCGAAAAGGTTGATCTCGACACTCGCCGAGAGATTTCCCGTCGCGGTGGAGAAATCGGTGGCAGGCGCCGTGCTGAAAAACTCAGTGCGTCCGAGCAGAGCCAGATTGGTCGCAAAGCAGGAAAGTCCGGTGGCAGGGCCCGCGCCGCTAAACTCACTAAGCAGCAACGCTCTGCCATTGCTCGCAAGGCTGCTGCTGCACGATGGAAGAAGGCCGGCAAGAAATGAAAACGGTCGTTTCGATGCTTCCTGTGGTGTAAATATCTAGACTGGCCAGGAGGCGGGGGCAGCAAGCCGGAACGGAATCATGGATGCACAGACTGCCGCTGCTCAGCTCGCGAAACCCCTCAGGCGCGCTCGATCGAATCCAGCTAGTAGTGGCCGGCAAATTGCCGGACTAGAGTCGGTACTTACTATGTTTGCTGGTGTACATCCTGTGCAGGGCTTTGAAGGCTGCGGTGGTTCATTCGACGACTACGGACATGGCGCCGTGCAGCTTGCGTGTCGGCCTTACAGTAATTTCCACGTCCTGGCCGAGCGCGGTAAGGAAGTCCATGAGACGCTCGACCGAGAAACTGCCAGAACGGTTGCGCATCAATAGAGACACCTGGGGCTGCTGGATGCCGAGAATCTCCCCGGCTTCAACCTGGGTAAGGCTGCGTTTCCTGATGAGGCGGTAGATTTGGAGCGTCAACCGCGCTTTCAGGAGTTCCTGTTCGGGATGGGGCAGGCCGAGGTCGGCGAAAACATTCCCCCTGCCTTTGGTTTCCTTGATCGGCTTTTTTATTCTTGCATGCATGCTAGTTATGCCTTTCTCTTTCCATACGTTCTGCCTCAGCTAGGCGGCGGTGGACGAGGTCCAGATCCTTCTTGGGCATTGCGATACCTTTCTTCGACTTCTTCTGGAAAGCATGCAGGACGTAGACGGCCGCCTTGAACCGCACCATGTAGACGGTGCGCCAAGTGTCGCCGTGCTGATCGGCAATGATTTCAAGCACAGATCCTCCGCCAAAACCTTTGAGCGGCTTGGCCGCCGGATCGGTTTCACCTTGTTGGGCGGCGTAAAGCGCCTTGCCCACATCGCGCCGCACCTGACGCGGGAAGGCGCGCAGGTCTTTCAGGCTTGAGCCCATCCATATCACTGGACGTTCGGGTCTCGCGTCATACAGTTATAATTCTAACGATATATTTTACTGCACTTAAAGGACTGCTGGATGGTGTCCGAGACAACCACGAACACCGGCGCGTTTGATCGTCCTCAGCCATCGCGAAATAGACGCGAGGAGCGGTCAGCATTCCCTGGCTGAGGAATCCCAGGGTGGAGATCGAGATCGCGATGGCGGTGAAGGTGGCCCCCGTGGGCCCGATGGCGATCTGCATCGCCGTTGAGGCGGGAGTCCTGGTAGCCGCCAGGCCCTTGGCGCCGAGCACGCGCAGATAGGCCAGGTTCATCGCGATATACAAAATGACGACGCCGAGCACTCCGATCAGGCCGCGCGTGAGGTCTCGGCGGGGATCGCGCAGTTCGGCGGACATGAAACTCGCCGTCTGCCAGCCGCCGTAGGAAAAAGCAATGGGCGTGAGCGCGGCGCCGCTGCCCGAAGGAAATCCCCGGATCGAAACCGACGGTGCGGCCGAGCAGCCACCGCCCAGCGAGTGTTCCGATCCCGAGAAGCCACACACAACGATGGCCGCGATCGCGCAGATTTTTAGCGTCATGAATATATTCTGCGTCGTACTGCCAGCCCGCACTCCGAGGCAGTTGATCGCCGTGAGCGCGGCCAGCACCAGGACGGCTATCACTCGGTCGGAATCGCAAGATGTGTTACTTCCAGGAAATAGCGCGCGAATGTGACAGCCACCGCGGCCATGCCGCCGGTCTGAATGACCAGCAGCAGCGCCCAGCCGTAAATGAACGCGACGGCCGGATGATAAGCCTCGCGCAGATGCATATTGGCCGCCAAGCTGGGGCCGGCGCGCGGCGAGCTCGGCCCAGATGAACCCGCCGCTCAGCGCGATCCAGCCGCCGATCGCCCACGCTCCCAAAATCAACGCGGGCCGCCGAAAATGTCGCGCGAACCAGGTACGGATTGATGAAAATGCCGGAGCCGACAATGCCACCCATCACGATCATAGTGGCGTCGAACAATCCCAGGCTGCGCACCAGCCTCGTCATCATCCAATTTTGACATTAGCGCCCGACAGCGTCCTGAATGGCGAATATTCGAGCATAACCGCACATGGTCATTTGCTGGTGGCCCTGACACGTACTCAGCGGAACATTCGCTGGCATCTAAGCGTGGCCCGCCCGAGGGCGGCCCGGCAGCTGAAATGTTCATGCAACCCGCGCCCAAATTCCGCGACTCCGCGGACGAATGCCCTGAGCTGGCTACGGGGCGTCGGTCTGGCGCAGCAGGTCTAAGAATCCGCGTGGCGGGAGGATCTCGATGCCTTCGTACTGTCCGAGCCCGACCAGATGGCGGTCGCCACTTACGATGTAGTCGGCGCCACCCTCAATTGCGCATTCCAAGTAACGGTCATCGCTTCGGTCGTCGGCCATGACTTTCAGCCTGTGCTGTCCCGGCACAAGTATCGCAAGGCTGGCAATATCCTCCACAAATTCCAGAATCTCTGCTTGGGACCAGCCGTGGTGGCGTCTGATTTTCGGGTAGCTCAAGACGCGTCGCAATTCGTCCAGGATCGCCGCCGAGATCACAAGGTGAAACCGCTCAGCCTTCCAGACCTTGAGAATCCTTCCCGGAACACCATTTTCGCTGAGCACGCCGCTTACGACGACATTGGCATCCAGGACCGCCCGGATCATTTCGTCTTCTTGCGGCCGGCCTGCGCCCCAATGGTGCCACCGCTCGCTCCACCTCGCGTTCAATTACGGCGGGCTTAGTTTGAGCGGTCGACTTCCAGACCTTTTGCACTTTCCCCCATACGCGCTCGCGGCGCTTCGTACGGTCTTCGGAGCTGCCACAGCGGGACCACCGCGGCCATCGGCTTTCCAGCCCGTTCGATGATGAACTGGTCTCCTTCGTAGTACACTCTTCGACCAGTTGTCCTAGGTTTTGCCGCGCTTTGAGCGCGTTGATCTTCTTGACCATGAATCGGAACTCCGCCCAGCTATATGTGAACCATATCAATTATATCAATTGATCAAACGAAAACTTCTGGAACGTGACATTGACTCGCCGGGCATGCGACATCACGATGGACATGTTGGCATTGGCGAAACGATCTGAGAATATTTGCTCTTCGTCATCCCCATCTATGTCATTGAAGGCTGCTTTAGGCTTGGTAGGCTGAGGCCGTGCCAGTCCCAATCTGCGCGCTAGTGTCCCAGACCACCTAATACACCTGCTGGGGCAGCCTCTAAGACCTCGCGCGACGTCTACGACGCGTGCGTTCGCAGCCGGGCGGCAACCTGATCAGCGATGCAACATCCCGCAGCCTGTCCTCCCCTCCTGCTACCCGACATTCCCGACAATTGCTATTTAAGCCACTGACAGCACAGGTCGGATTTATGGTCGGGCTTGTTGTCAGGCGGAGGGTTTTCCCCGGCTTGAAAACCCGACATCCCCCGGCTCATTCCACGGCCAGATCCTATTGAAAGTCCGGGTCGTCGGACTGCGCGGGGAAGGAGAGTCCCCCTGTGAAAATGCAGTACGTCATGAACAACACCGCCAATGCTGCGCCGGATGGTCAGAGTCTCCCGCTTCGCGTCTACAGAGGCCAGCAAGCCTTGTTCCCGCAGTCGCTTTTTGAGCGTCTGTTCGGACACCGGTAATGCATCGCCAACGGCGCGAGCAGCTCTCTGCACCACCTGGTAAACCGCTGTCGGTTCGAGATAAATATCATCCCCATCGGTCCAGCCAATGCAGGCGCCCTGGGGCCTGTAATTGCCGTAATCTTTTCGGCGCCAGCCATAGGATTGTGGCGACCGATCTGGTTTATTGCCGCTCCGGTCTGCGATGTGCGCATGGCCAGACGCTAATGCCCCACTGAGTAACGCAACAAATCTCTCCGTGGGCTCGGCCGCGGCGTGGTGCTTGTCCTGCGCTTGCGCCGCCTCCTTGAGGGCGGTCCAGCAACGGTCTGCCAGACTGGTTCGCTCGGCGGTGATTATGGCGCCGCAATCCTGGGCGAACTCGAGGTAGGGTTCGAAGCGAGCCTGCAAATTCGCGATAATCTCGGGCGTCCGAGGATGACGAGTGCAACCAGCGGCTGAGTCCCGGAGTTCTTTTACCCTTCGATCAAGGGTTGCCTGCAATTTGTCGTAACGCCCAGCCATCCACTGCACGAATCCAGTCATAGCCTGGACGTACAGGCCTGTCTCGGCATCTCGCTGGCATTCGGAGAGCTGAGCCGCTTTCACGGCTTGCTGGCCCAGCGCATGCCGAACCTCGCCCTGAACGGCGACGTCGAGTGGAAGCCCTCGAACTTCGGCATCTGGGGACCGGCCCGGCTCCCGCTGCGCTTCGAGCCGACCTAACTCCACGCGTCCGACGGCGGGCGGCGCCGTCTAGGTCAGCGTGGCCGTCGCCTCGCCCACGACCTTGTCCGCGCCGCGCGCACTCGACAGGCTGACGGCCAGGTCGATCAGCCTCTTGCCGTCCTCCTCGCGCTTAGCCGTCACGACGATCCTCGACGACAGCACCTCGTCGGGCCACGTCTGGCGGGCGAAGCGCACCTGGTAGCGCGTCAGGTTGCCGATGCCGACGTAGTCGGTCAGCGCGGTGCCGAGCAGGCCCATGGAGAACATGCCGTGGCCGAACACGCTGGGCTGGCCGGCGGCCTTGGCCGCCACCTCGTCGTGGTGCATCGGGTTGAAGTCCCCCGACGCCCCCGCGTACTTGACCAGGTCGGTCCGGGTCAGCGTGTGCGAGATCACGGGGGCCTCGTCCCCGACCTTCACGTCCTCGTAGGACAGCTTCTTCTCACTCACCGTGCAGACCTCCCGTCACCAACGATTCGTCGACCTTGTTCTTTGTTCTGGGTTCTTTGTTCTGGGTTCTTTGTTCTGGGTTCTTTGTTCTGGGTTCTTTGCTCTGGGTTCTTTGCGCTGGGTTCTTTGCGCTGGGTTCTTTGCCGTGTCGGCTTACGACCAGATATGCAGCCAGTGGTCGATCGACCACGTGTTCCAGGCGTGCGTCCCCAGCACCACGACCGACGCGAGGATCATCATGAAGTTCTGCCCCTGCTCCGCCCAGTCCGAGATCATCAGGACGAAGTAAATGAGGTTCAAGAGGATCCCGGCGAACGCTGCAATGGGCGTCAAGAAGCCGAAGATCAGCCCCAGCCCGATCGCCAGCTCGCCGAACACGACGACATAGGCCATCACCTTGGGCCGCGGCACGACCACCACGTTGAAGCCCTGCTTCACGAAGGCCCACTTGTGCTTCTCGGCCACCGACTGCCCCCACGAGATGCCGGCGCCGCGCTTGAACCAGGCGGCCTTGTCCTTGTGCCGGAAGCTCTCGAACCACCACAGGCCCAGCCCGATGCGAAGCACGGCCAGCCATTCGGCGGCCGTCAGCCAGGTCGTCGTGTTCACCGCGAACATCGACGACACCCAGTGCGTCCCTATCTGCGTCACTGAAAACCCTCCGCCGTCGGCCTATGCGCGATGGATCAGGTTGAACCGAGCGGTCACCACGGGCTCACCGGTCTTGTCATCGCTCCAGTTGGTCTCTTGGATGATGAAGGTCATCGTCTTGCCCTTCGACTCCTTCTGGTAGGCGTCGACGATCTTGCCCTCGCTGACCAACTCGTCGCCCACCTCGACGGGACGGTGGTAGATGAACTCCTGCTCCCCGTGCAGAATGAGTCCACCCTTGGCCATCAGCGGCCCGACTGCCTTGGCCAGCGGGCTGCCGGTCGGCGTGTCGGCCGGCTGGATCTCGTCGAACTTGCCGGCGAACTCCATGGCGAACGCCCACGTCGGAGGTGCTGGGATGTTGTCGAACCCGGCCGCCTTGGCCGCCTCGGGGTTGTGGTAGATCGGGCTCGTGCTGAGCACGGCGTCAGCGAAGTGCTGTACCGGACTCCGCTCCACGACCACCTTGGCCTTGCCCGTCGGCTCTCCGATGATCTCCTTCAGCACGTCTTCGGCCTCTGGCACGGTCTGCCTCCTGTCCCCCTCCGCCCCTGTTCTGATGCACGTCGTCCCGGCGGGCACCGGCCTTCCTGGGCCGATGCGCCGCCAAAGGTAGCGGTTCGCCCCGGCACAGCCCAATCCTGCTGTGCCAGGGCAAACGGCGCGCCGCCACGTCGCGTCGGACGGCCCGAGGACCGTTCAGGCCGACCCGAGGCCCGCCCCTCGATACCATCGCCCGCCGTGCCCGACTTCTTCGACGTGGTCCATACGCAGCGGGCCGCCCGCTCGTTCCTGCCCGACGACGTGGACGACGAGACCATCGCCCGCGTCTTGACCGCGGCGACCCACGCTCCGAGCGCCGAGAACAGCCAGCCCTTCGTCTTCGTCGTCGTCCGTGACCCCGCGCTCCGCAAGACGATCGGCGAGCTGACGGCGCGCCTGTGGCAGGGCGGCGCCCGGGCCTATGAAGAGGACCGGCTGTCGCCGGCTTTCCTCGCCGACGTCGAGCGGGGCGCCATGGGGGGCATCGCCGCCGCGCCCGTCCTTATCGTCGTGTGTGGCGACACCCGCCTGACCCTGACTCATGCGATGGGCGCATCGGTCTTCCCCGCCGTCCAGAACCTGCTTCTCGCCGCCCACGCGCTCGGCCTGGGCTCGACGCTCACCACCCTGCCGGTCATTGCCGGTGAGGAGCTCACCGGGCCGCTCGGCCTACCCCCCGAGGTGGTTCCGGTCGCCGTGGTCCCGCTCGGCCACCTCCCCCAGCCCCTCGGCCCGCCCCGCCGCCGGCCCGTCTCGGAGAAGGCCCACCTGGACCGCTACGGCAACCCCTTCCCGTAGAGAGCAGCTCCGGGCCGCTCCCGGGCTCCGCCGGAACTCGCGCACGACGAGGCGTCGACCATCCTGTGTCTCGCGAGCCGACTCGGGCTCTGCGACCGAACGGCCGACACTTTCGCCGGGTTGTATTCGCGGGCTCGGGCGAGTCACCGTCGGGTCTATATGGTCGAAGCAACCAGTTCAATCTCGCATATAGACCTGAATGTAACGCCCGGCTCCTCCGTTGAATACAGCCGAGCGAAACTCACGGCTCCCGTCGCCTATGCACCCGCGAGAAAGCGTCGGGGTCTGAGCCATATACACCTCGGCCGGTCCACAGACGCGCGCCGAGGGGGCTGCCAGGGATGACCCCGGAGCGCTTTTTCGTCGGGGCTATGCGCCCTTGATGTTGCCGTCCGTGAAACGCTCCAAGAACGCGTGGTACCGGTCGAGAATGACCGGCCAGCGGAAGTTGGCGTCCACGTAGCGTCGCCCGTTCGCCCGCATCACGTCGTGAAGCGCGGCGTCGGTCGTCATCAGCTCCAGCATCGCCTCGAACTCCGCGAAATTCGCGGAACCACAGGCCTGCGCCCGACCGTTCGCAGTGCTCTCGCGTCGGCCCGCACGCCGCGTTCACCAAGGCCGGCACGCCGGCGGTCAGCGCCTCGATCACCGTGAGCGAGAACGACTCGTGCCGTGACGGAGCCGCCAGCACCCGCGCCCCGCGCAGCAGCGCCCACTTGGTCGCGTCGTCGATCACCCCGGTCACCACCACGTCGTGAGCCGGCTCGGGCTCGTCGACCATCTGGCCGACGAACACCAGCCGCAGCGGACCCGGGTGGCGCCGTTTGTAGGCCCGGAACGCGCGCCACAGCATGCCCGTCCCCTTCTCCTCATCCACTCGGCCGATGCAGATGACGTAGGGCACTTCTTCCAGCCCGAAGGCCGCCCGAACGGTGGCGCCCTCGCCACTCCGCTCGTCCGGCTCCTCGACTCCCAGCCCGATGAGCACCTGGGGAGTCGTCGCGACGCCGAAGCGCGCGTTGACCAGCCCCCGCTCGCTGCGGCTGTGGAAGGCGAATCCACGGCAACGCGCGAACAACGAATCGAAGATCGGCAGATGCAGCGCCGGCTCCTCGTGCGCGGCTGGATGCAGCACCGCCCGCTCCGCCACCAGCGGCAGCCCACGCACCGTCGGGTAGTAGAGGTACGGGTAGAAGGCGATGACGTCGGCGTCGCTCTCGGCCACTGCGGCCACCAGATCAGGCGAGCGCGGCCCCTGGAGGTCGACCCAGCGCTCCATGTCCTCCCGCGAGGCGGACCCCGGGTCCTCGCGCAGCACCGCCCACAAGGGATGGAAGCTCTCGTCGCGGCCCGCGGCCGAACGAATGCGGTGCACGGTGACGCCGCGCAAATCCTCGGTGCCCGCGGGCAGTTCGTCGCGCCAGGTGATGGCGTCGAGTGCGCACGTGGTGAACACCTCGACCTCACAGCTGCGGTCGGCCACCAGCCGCTCGGCCAGCATGCGCGCCCCGATCTCGGCGCCACCCCGGATATCGGACCCGTAGCGGGGCACGACGAACGCGACCTTCACCGGGACCGTGACCTCACCGCGGCGACCCTACGCGACCCCGCCAATCCCGCCGCCCCTGCCGCCTCCGCCCACCGCCGCTTACTGACCTGATACTCCCGTCAGGCCCGGGGATAGGGTGAGCCGATGCAGGAGCACAAGTACCACGTGGACATCGACGCCACGGTGGACGAGCTGTGGCAGCTGTTCTGGGCCCGCATCCCCCACACGGAGACGGGCGACGTCACGATCGACATCCTCTATCCCGGAAACGACATCGGTGACGGGCTCATCCGCCACTGCACCTTCCGGGTGCCGAGATACCTTCTCACGGCCGGTAAGGGCCAGTCCTGGGAATGGCTCACCGAGGTCAAGCCCAAGGAGTCGTGGAAGTACAGCGCGATCGGACGCCCCCTCCTCTCCGAAGCCGAGGGATGGACGCGCCTCGAGGACCTGGGTGACGGGCGCACCCGCGTCCACTTCAAAGAGACCTACCACGCCTTCAACCCGCTCCTGCGAGCGCTCTTCGAAAAGCGCGTGCACGCGTTCATCTCGAACGACAACGACCGCCTGATCAAGCAGTCGCTCGAGACGGGCGTCAAATACCTGCGCACGGCGAAGGCCAAGGCCGCCGAGAAGGGCAGGGCGGCCGACCGCGCCGGGACCAACGCGAGCGCCAACGCCAACGCCAACGCGAACGCAGAGACCGCACCCCGTCCGGCGTCCGGACCCGCCTCACCACCTTGACCGCGTGACCGTCGTCGACCTCTGGGTCAACGCCCTCAGCGGCAAGGCCGCCGAGGCCTTCTTGAGCCAGGCCGGCAACGAGGGCATCCCGGATCTCTTAGGCGGCGACCTCTCGGTCGCCTCGACGCTCAAGCGGCTGCTGGCCACGATGGACGCGTGCGCAGTTGACGTCGGCGTTGTCGCGGCCGGGCTCTCGAGCGATGAGACCGAGCCCCTGCTCGATCAGGTCGGCGCCCACTGCGATCGCCTGCGCGTCGCCCTCGTGGTCGACCGCCCCGACCGGCCCGTGAAACAGTTCGGCCTCCTGCGCGAATACTCCGCTCACCCCGCCGTCGCGCTGGTGCGCGTCACGCCGCTGGTGCACCAGTACCCGCTGAACGACAAGCTCTACTACCCCATCTACACGCTGTGCGCGGAGCTCGGCCTGCCGGTCTCCATCAACGTCGGCCTCCCCGGGCCCCGAGTACGTTCTGCCTGCCAGAATCCCGAGCTTCTCGAGGACGTGCTGATCGACTTCAAGGGCCTCACCGTGATCGGCGCGCACATGGGCCACCCCTACGAGGCGCGGCTCATGCAGTACATGCTCAAGTGGCCCGACCTGTACCTCTCCAACTCCGCCTACCTGGCCAAGTACATCGACCCCGCCCTCGTCGCGTTCATGGACTCCAAACGCGGCCTGGGCCGAGTCCTCTACGCGTCCGACCATCCCTTCCTGCCCATGGAGAGGGCGGTAGCCGCCGCGCGGGACCTGCCGCTCACCGAGGCGGCGGCCGAGGCCTATCTCGGCGGGACGGCCACCCGCCTGCTGAAGCTCGACGACTGATCCGGACGTGGTCCCCCAGCCTCTGCTCGTGCTGGTGACCGGGCTGCAGGGCACCGGGAAGTCCACCATCGCCGACGCCGCCGGCGCGCACCTGGGGGCGGCCGTGCTCGCGCACGACTGGGCCATGAGCGGCCTCCGTCCCTACCCCGAGCTCCAGGGCGCCCTCGACTCCATCGACTTCGGCCACCGGCGCGTCGGATGGTCGATCCTCTCGGCGCTGGCCCGTTCCGAGCTCCGCCGGGGCCGCCACATGGTGCTCGACGGGATCGCCCGCGGGCCCGAGATCGCGCGGTGCCGCCGCCTGGCGGCCGAGGAGCTGGCTCGCCCGGTCGTCGTCCTCACCGAGTGCCCCGACGCGACGGTGCACCGCAGCCGCGTGGAGGGGCGGCAACGCGCCATTCCCGGCTGGTACGAGCTCGACTGGAGCCACGTGCAACACGCGCGGGACACCTGGGAACCGATCGCAGATCCCGACCTGGTCCTGGACGCCCGCGCACGTGTCGATGAGAACGTGAACCGTCTCCGCTCCTTGCTCGATCACACGAACGCCAACTAAGCAGAGGGCCATGGAGCTCGGCCGGATCGGCGTGTGGTGGAGCGGCTCGTGGCGGGTGGCCGACGACCCCGATCACGACGTGGCGGGCGAGCTGGAGTCGCTCGGCTACGGCACGCTGTGGTCCTCCGGCGGCTTCGAGTCCGGCCTCTCGACGCGCTTCGGCATGCTGCTGGCGGCGACCGAAAGGGTCACCGTGTCGTCGGGCATCGTCAGCGTCTGGGCGGGGGCGCCGGCGGAGGTCGGCCCTGCGGTCGCCGACCTCGAGGCGCGATTCGGCGGACGCTTCCTCCTGGGCGTGGGTGCGAGCCACTCGGTCATCGTGGCGAATTACCAGCGGCCGTACAGCCACGTCGTCGAGTACCTCGACGCGCTCGATGCGCTCGACCCGCCCATCCGGCCCGAGCGCCGGATCCTCGCCGCCCTGGGCCCGCGCATGCTCGAGCTGGCCGCGACCCGTGCCCTGGGCGCCCACCCCTACTTCGTCACTCTCGAGCACACGGCCCGTGCCCGCGAGATCCTGGGGAACGGGCCAATCTTGGCGCCTGAAGTGGCAGTGGTCCTCGAGACCGACCGCACCGCCGCGCTCGCACTGGCCCGCGAGTACGCCGCCATCTACCTCCCCCTGCCCAATTACGCCAACAACCTGCGGCGCTTCGGCTTCGTCGACGCCGACTTCGAGAACGGCGGGAGCGACCGGCTGATCGAGGCGGTCATCCCCTGGGGCGACGCTGAGACGATCGCCCGCCGCATCCATGAGCATCTCGATGCCGGCGCCGACCACGTGTGCGTCCAGGCGGTCGCCGGCTACGAGGGATTCCCACTCGCTCACTACCGCGAGCTCGCGCCCGCACTGCTCGCCCGCTGAGCTGAAGTCCTGGCCTCAGTTCCTCCCGTCCGACTCCGCCAGCCGTTGCGCCAGGGCTCGGAAGGCCCGGCCGCGATGCGAGATTGCGTCCTTCTCGTCCGCCTCCATCTCGGCGAAGGTCCGCCCGCCCCCGCCGTCGGGTTCGAACACCGGGTCGTAGCCGAACCCGTTGTGGCCCCGCGCTTGCGCGGCGATGGTGCCGTCCAACACACCCTCGGCCGACGCCTCGGTACCGTCGGGGAAGGCGGCGAGCGCCACCGTCTTGAAGTGGGCGCGCCTATCCCCTCCGCCGTTGGCGAGCGCGCCGAGCTCTCTCAACAACTTGTCGACGTTGTCCGCGTAGGTGGCGTCCTCACCCGCGTAGCGCGCCGTGAAGACGCCAGGGGCGCCGCCCAGCGCGTCGACCTCGAGGCCCGTGTCGTCGGCCACTGCCGCCGTGCCGGTGGCCGCGACCAGAGCCTGCGCCTTCAGCCGTGCGTTGTCGAGCAGCGTCTCGCCGTCTTCGACCACGTCGGGCACCTCGGCCGGCCGCGGCACCAGCTCGACCGCGATGGCGCCCGAGAGCACCGCCACGATCTCCTTCACCTTGTCGGGATTGGCCGACGCGACGACCAGGCGCAGCGGGGCGCCGGCGCTCACCGACGGGGCGGCGGGTCGGCCAGCACCGCCGCCTGCAGGCTCGACAGCTCCTTGATGCCCTCCTCCGCCAGCGCGAGCAGGCCGTCGAGTTCGCCGCGCGTGAACGCCATGCCCTCAGCCGTCCCCTGAACCTCGACGAACCGGCCGGCACCCGTCATGACGACGTTCATGTCGACCTCGGCCCGCGAGTCCTCGGCGTAGGGCAGGTCGAGCATCGGCACCCCGTCGACGATGCCCACCGAGACCGCGGCGACCGAATCGGTCAGCGGGTGGGTCCCGATGGTCCCCGCGTCGACCAACCGGGTGCAGGCGTCGTACAGCGCGACGTAGGCCCCGCAGATGGACGCCGTGCGCGTGCCGCCGTCGGCCTGCAGCGCGTCGCAGTCCACCGTGATCTGCACCTCACCGAGCGTCACCAGGTCGCACACCGAGCGCAGTGAGCGGGCGATGAGGCGCTGGATCTCTTGGGTCCGCCCCGACTGTTTGCCCCTGGCGGCCTCCCGCGAGGCTCGCTCGGGCGTCGAGCCCGGCAGCATGGAGTACTCCGCCGTCACCCAGCCCTTGCCCGTCCCCCGCATCCACGCCGGCACGCGCTCTTCGACCGAGGCCGTGCAGAGCACCTTCGTCTGCCCGAACGTCACGAGGACCGATCCCGGCGCCATGACCGTGTAGTCACGCTGGAAGCTGACCGGTCTAAGCTGATCGATGGCCCGTCCGTCCTGGCGCGCCGCTCGACCGTCCCCGCTCGCTTCGCTTGCTCCCACTGCACTCCCTTCGACGTCAACCATGACACGGTAGGCGAACGCTGCATGCCCCGACGCCTCATGGAGACGGGGCATGACGAAGACCCATGCCGACCCGCGCTCAGTTCCCTCGAGTGACCGCCTCCGGATACGAGTGCGACGGGATCTCCAGGGCCGCGTGCACGTCACGGTAGGTCTTGAGCTCGATGACGTTGCCGCTGGGGTCCGCGATCTTCATCTTCGTCTGCTCGGTCGGGAGGCCTTCGTCGTCGGTCGTCACCGGGACGACCCAAGGCACCGCAGTCACCTCGAGACGGGCGACCAGCTCGTTGAACTCGTCGCGTCCGACCGTCACGCCGAAATGCCTCGATCCTGCCGTGGTCAAGGGGACGACCTCATCGGGCCGGTCATGCAGGGTGAGCTGCAAACCGAAGAACCACACGTCGATGAAGTCGTCCCGGGTTCGCGCCGCCTGGCACCCGAGCGTATTCACGTAGAACTCACGCGCCGCGCGCAGGTCTTGGACCGGCAGTGAGAGATGAAGGATCGGCTGGATGCCCACAGCCTATGACTGTTCACCCCCGGCCGGCGCCGTAGAGCACGCAGTTCGACATCGTGAGCGGGTCTGCCTTGGCCGCCGGTGCGTCCGCCGCCAGCTCGCAGAAGGCGAGAGAGCTGCCGAGGGCCGGGAGCGCAGGCGCGTTCCCCTGCTGCAGGTTCCACACGAAGGCGCCGTCCTCGAGCGTCGGTCCGACGCCGATCACCTTCGTGAAGAAGCCCGACGCGTACACGGGGTCGTTGCTCGTGCCGGCGATCACGACCCGGTCCACCCGCCACGTGCCCAGGGCCTGCCGCACCACCGCAACCTGCGGCGCCGACCCGCTCGGCCGGGGCTCCCCGAGAACGCTGAGATCGGTCAGGATGGCGCGCGCGGAGCCGGGGGCTCCCTGCCCGATGGGCGCCCCCTCTGGGTCCGGGGTTTTCAGCGCGGCACCGGCGAGGTCGAAGTGCATGGTGTTGACGGCCTGCCAGAGCATCGGCTGGGTCGACCCCGAGATGGCGAAGGGAATGGTCAACACGACGGTGTGCGTGGGAAGCGTCGGTGCCACGTGGCGCATGTACGGCGGGATGGTCACCGACTCGACGGTCAGAGGGACGTCGAAGGTCGCGAACACGGGCACCACGGCGAGCACCGTCACGGCGGCCGTCGCCGCACCCGCGACCACGCCGCGTCGTGAGGCGAGCCACGAGTCCGGGCGGCGGTACTGCACGTAGAGGGCGTCGAGGCCGACGGCGAGCAAGAAGGCGGCGAAGAGGCTGATGAACGGCGCGAACTGGTCGGCCAGGATCTCCCTGAGGAGCGGCAGGTTCGAGAGCGAACGCCAGGGCAGCCACTCGAGGCGGGGCCCCGACGACGGCGTGAGGTACAGAGCCGAGCCTAGGGCGAGCACAGCGGTCACGAGTGTCATGAACAAGAGAAGCCACGTCAGCGGTCGGCGGCGCCCCAGGACCGCCGCCGCGGCGCCGGAAAACGCCAAGCCACCGCCCAGGTAGTTGGCCGGCGGGCCCATGCGCCCGAGGTAACCGCCGAATCGCACGTACGAGTTGGCGGTCGTCGCGAACGGACCCGGTGCCACAAGGCCCGACAACGGCACCCCCGCCAGGGGCGCGATGGCGAAGAGCACGCCGGTCACCGCCTGAGGACCGGCCAGACCGAACCAGGTCGGGTACGCGAGCACGACCACGCAGACGAGTGCGGCCAAGCAGAGCGCGGGCACGGCGTGGCCGGCGCGCACCCGCACCTGGCGCCAACCGACCGCCATCACAGCGAGCAAGCCGATCACGGCCAACAGCGCGCAGATCACGACCACCTCGGGCGAGATGAGGAATTGGACGATGACCAGCGCGGCCAGCACCAGCCCGTCGCGCCGCACCGAGCGCTCCTGGCGGATCACGATCTCGTGCAACGTCGTGAACAACAACGGCGGGACCACGAGCAACGCCACCGAAACGTGGCCGAAGGACAGCGACGAGATGACTGCCGACGAATACCCGTAGGCCAGCGCCGCCGGGATCGCACCTGCCTTCCACCGGACGAGTGGCCGGACGGCCACGAAACACCCCCACGCGCTCAGCGCCGGCGCGAGCGTGAGAGCGACGTTGGTCGCGGCGACTGGACCCCAAAGCCAGGTGACCGGCGCCAGCACGACGCCGACGAGCGTGCCAGAGGTGTTCGACAACAGGTTCGCCCCGCTCGGCACGTTGACCGCGTGCGAGAAGAACGGGTTGCCGAGGTGCGCCACGGCCCAAGCGGGCCAGGCCATGAACCAGACCTCCTGCGCCGGGTCGCCACACGAACACGCCAGCGTGTTGGCCGGATGTCCGGACCAGACGTGCCACCACAGGACCACCGCCGGCACCGCGAACAACACGATGACGCCGAGATGGAAGGCCACCTGGCGGGTCGCGGCAGCGACGCCGGTCGGGGGGCGAGATCGGGGCGGCGGAGCAGTTCTGCCCTCTTCGACCGGCTCGACCTCGAGCTCGGAGTCCCTTTCGAGTACGGCCTGACGCGACAGGTCCGTCGCACTCGTCACCGCGCGAGCGTAGTGCCGGGTGTCGCGGCCTCTGGAGAACCCTCGGCGCAGTCCGGACACACAGCGCATTCCGAAGAGTCGCTCAGCGCGTTCCTATGATCGGTCCCGTGCCCGATGAACGCCGTTGCATCGTGGTCGGGGCTGGGCTCTTGGGACTGGCGACGGCGTGGGCGCTCTCCCGGCGAGGCTGGTCGGTCGCCGTCCTCGAGGCCGCAGGCTCGGTGGGTCACGTCGGCTCGGGGAGCAAGGGAAGCGCTCGCATCTTCCGTCTCGGCTACCCCGAGGCCCACTACGTCGAGATGGCTGTGCTGGCCGGAGCGCTCTGGCGCGAGCTCGAGGCGGCGACGAACCGCACGCTCCTCCACGTGACCGGGCAGGTCTCCTTCGGGGACGATGCCGTGCTCGAGTCGATCGCCACGGCGATGTCGGCCCAGGGCCGGGTGACCGAGGACCTCACGCCCGAGGACGTCGCGCGTAGGTTTCCGGGTCTCTTGACCCACGGGCCCGCGCTCTGGGAGCCGGACTCGGGCGTGCTGGCGGCGGACGAGTGCCTCGCCGCGCTCCGCACTGCTGTGCGCTACGAGGTGGTAACCGACCGTCGCGTGACCTCGCTGAAGGAGGATGCCAACTCCGTCCTTGTCACGACCGTCCGTGGGAACGTGCTGGCGGCGGACGTCGTGGTGAACTGCACGGGCCCGCTCGCCCTCGACCTCCTCGCCGGCCGACGGCACCCGGCGGTGGAGGCGGGTCCCTCGCTCCCCCAGGTGGCCTACTTCCGCTCCGCCGAGGCGGACTCGGCGGCGGCCTTGCCCGTCTTCATCGAGTGGGGACCGGACATGATCTACGGACTGCCGGTCTCGGCTGGGGGAGACCACTGCAATAGCTACAAGGTCTCCCACCACACGCCCGGCCCGCGGCTCAACGACTTCGATCCGCTCGGCCCGAACGACTTCGGCGACGACCCGGCGCTGCTCGCTCGCCTGACCGGCGCGGTGCGCCGGCTCCTCCCGGGCCTCGACCCCGAACCGGTCGCGACCGAGCGGTGCGTCTACGACAACTCGACCGACCAAGATTTCGTCATCGACCGCATCGGTGGCGTCGTCGTGGGGTGTGGTACGAGCGGGCACGGCTTCAAGTTCGGACCGCTCCTCGGCGAGGTGTTGGCGGACCTGGCCGAAGGGAGTGCTCCCTCCATCGACGTGAGCCGGTTCCGCCTCGACCGGATCGGTTCTCCGAAAGGCCGACCGATCGCAGCGGGCGGGTAGCGTCCCAAGCATGCCCCGCTACGTCGCGCTGCTGCGCAGCGTCAACATCGGCGGCTACGGCCGTATCCCGATGAACGAATTGCGGTCTTCCTTCGAGAAGCTCGGGTACGCCGACGTGACGACCTACATCCAGACCGGAAATGTCTTGTTCTCGACCACCTCGAAGAGCGAGCCGAAGATCGTGGACACCATCGAGGAACGGCTGGACGAGGACTTCGGCGAGTCGCCCGCGGTGATCCTTCGCAGCGTGCCCGAGCTGCTGCGCGTCGGAAAGGCGAGCCCGTTCGCCCGGTCGGGCGCGAACCCGGCGCGCCACCACGTGACCTTCCTCGCCACGCCGCCGGGCAAAGCTGCGCTCGCGGTGTTCGACCCGCCAGCGAGCGGCCAAGACGAGCTCGTCGTCGACGGCCGCGAGGTGTACGTCCACACGCCGAACGGCTATGCGGAGACGAAGTACACCGGCTCCTTCCTCGAGCGCCGGCTCGGGGTCGTCAGCACCACCCGGAACTGGAACACCGTGACCAAGCTGTGTGCACTCGCCGAGCGATGAACTTCGTCTACCACGATCCGACCTGCGCTCAAGCTCGTCTCGGCTCTACCAGCCCAACTCTCTCAGCCGAGCATCGCTGATGCCGAAATGGTGTCCGACCTCGTGGATGACGGTCTTGCGAACCTGACGCTCCACGTCGTGCACGTTGTCGAAGGCGCCGCAGATCGTCGCTTTGAAGATCGTGATGCGGTCCGGCATCGCTGCTGAATATTGACCCCGATTGGTCAACGGGATCCCCTGATAGAGCCCGAACAGGCGCCCCGGCGGGCTGAAGTCATCTACCTGGACGACGACGTTGTCCATGACCGACGAGAGTTCGGCCGGGATGTCGTCGAGAGCTCTCGCGACGAGTTCCTCGAACTCCTGCGACGACATGGTGACCACGTCGGTCATCATGCCAAAGAGAAAGAACGACTCCCTCGAGCCCCGAGCCTCGAGCCTCCGATGGCCGCGGGGCCGCGGGGCCGCGGGCCGCTGCGCAGTGACGGCACCCGGCCAGAGCGACTCCGTCTTGCGGCTGCGCCCGGTCGGACGCCTTGGCTTGCTTCGGAGTGAGACACCTCTCAAACATCGCCTCCGTCGCGAATGGCGGTCACGATGCGACCGCAACGGGCGCACGAGGCCACGGGAGCCGCCTCGTCAGCGACATGGACGAGAGCGCCGCAATTGCGGCAGCGCCAGATCGGAGGGTTCTGAGCTCGCCCCAAGTCCATGGGACCGACAAGCCTGTTCATTTGGACAGCCTTTCCACTCGATCGATGCGGACCAGGCTTCCCCGTCGTTCCCAGAGTGACGATCACTCTCACCACGTTCAGCCTCACCGGTAAACATTGCACAGACTGAGTTCCAAGGGCGAGATTCCGACCATAAAGTTGCGGCATGTCACGCAACAAGCCGCCGCAACGTTTCGACGGAAAGGTCGCGGTCGTCACCGGCGCGTCCTCGGGCATCGGGAGGTCCATCGCGGTCACGCTCGCCCAGCGCGGCGCCACCGTCGTTGGGCTGGCCCGGCGCACGGACCTCCTCGACCAGCTCGCTCCCGAGCTGACCCGCCATGCCGCCGACAGTTCCGTCGCGACGTGCGACGTCAGCGACGCCGAGGCCTACCGCGCCGCTCTCGGCGCCGTCGGGGCCGCGCACGGCCGGCTGGACATCCTGGTGAACAACGCAGGGATCGACCTCATGCTCCCGATGAGGAGTGCGCACGTGGCGACCGTCCACCAGGTGTTCGACGTGAACTTCTTCGCCACCGTGACCGGCACGCTCGCCGTGCTCCCCGGCATGGTCGAACGCGGCTGGGGCGTCGTGGTCAACGTCTCGTCGGACACCGCGCGCGCTCCCGAGGCACGGCAGGGGGCGTACGCGGCGTCGAAGGCGGCCGTGTCGGCGTTCAGCGAGTCCGTCGCCAACGAGGTGGCGGACGCCGGCGTGCACGTTCACGTCCTCTACCCCGGTTGGGTGCCCACAGCCATGGGGCTCTCGGGGAACGAGGGGGGCGGGTCCCGGCCGCCGAAGATGGTGCGCCGGACCGCAGACGGCGTGGCCAACCTGACCGCCGAGCGCATGGGAGGACGCCACATCGACATCAACGCGGCGCGCTTGGCGCTCTTGGCGCCGATCGCCCGCACCGTCGCTCCGCTCTCGTACCAACGGGCGATGCGGCGCATGGCGACGACCTGAACTGGGCGGTCGAACTCCGGGAATCCCCAAGGGCGGCGGAACGAGCGGCGTCGCGGGCGGGGTCGCTCAGAAGTAGATGATCTTCTTGGCCCGCTCGGTGACCTCGTCGAGGTCGCCGGTCCAGGCCCCGGTCGAGAGGTACTTCCATCCCCCGTCGGCCGATACCACCACGATGGACGCCTGCTCCCCCGGCGCCAACGTGGTGGCGCACTTGACCGCCCCCGCCAACGCGGCACCCGACGAGAGCCCAGCGAACACGCCGACCTCGGTGAGCCGGCGCGTCCACTCGATGGACTCCCGCGGCCGCACCACCGTCTTGCGGTCCAGCAGCTCGGCCCCGCCGAGCTCCTCGAAGATGGGCGGGATGTAGCCGTCGTCGAGGTTGCGCAGCCCGTCCACCATCTCGCCCGCCGGGGGCTCCACCGCCCAGATGGACACCTTGTCGCCGAGCTTCTCGCGCAGGAATCGGCCCACGCCGAGCAGGGTCCCCGAGGTCCCCAACCCGGCGACGAAGTGCGTCACACCGGGGCAGTCGCGCAGGATCTCGGGGCCGGTCCCCTCGTAGTGCGCCCGGGGGTTGGCGGGATTGCCGTACTGGTACAAGAAGACCCACTCGGGGTGGTCGTCGGCCAGGACCCGGGCCATGCGTACCGCCCCGTTGGAGCCCTCGGTCCCGGGCGACTCGATGATCTCGGCGCCCCACAGCTCGAGGAGTTGGCGCCGCTCGACGGACACGTTCGTCGGCATGACCGCCTTCAAGCGGTACCCCTTCACCCGGCACACCAGCGCCAGCCCGATGCCGGTGTTGCCCGACGTCGGCTCGATCAGCACCTGGTCGGCCCTGCCCGGGACCAGCACGCCGCGCCGCTCCGCGTCCTCGATCAGCGAGAGCGCCACCCGGTCCTTCACCGAGCCACCCGGGTTCTGCCCCTCGAGCTTCATGTAGATGCGGGCTTCGGGGTTCGGGCTGAGCGCGCTGACGTCGACCAGCGGCGTGTTGCCGATCAGGTCGAGCACCGAAGAGGCCAACGCCATGGCGGGTTCGAGACGAGGACCCGAGGGTCTCAGCCGCCGGCCACGGCGGGGAGGATGGACACCTCGGCCCCGTCCTTGACCGGTGTGTCGAGGCCCTGCAGGTAGCGCACGTCGTCGTCGTCGACGTAGACGTTCACGAACTTGTGCAGCGCACCGTCGTCGGTCAGGACCTGCCCGGCCATTCCGGGGAACTCCGCGACGAGCTTGGAGAGCACCTCGCCGACCGTCGCCCCGTCCACGGTGGCGACGGAAGCGCCTCCGGCTTGGCTGCGCAGGACGGTCGGTAGTCGGACTTCGACGGCCACGGGGCCTCCTCGATCGGTTCTCTCGTGTGCGCACCCGGCTGCCCTGGGCTGGTCACGCCGCTCCGGGGCAGGTCAGGTGATTGTTGACTGATTCGGTAACGATTCTACAAGGGCAGGCGGCGACGCCTACCCGAGTCCCTCGAGCCCGCGGAGGTCGAGCCCAGGGACCTCGAGCCCGGGGACCTCGACCGGCTCTTCGCCGATCTGCCCCTCCGCGATCCGGTAACTGCGCACGACGGGATGGGTGTCGCGCAGCGAGACGAGGACGTAGTGCCAGCCCGGATCCATCGCCTGGGTCACGTCGGTCGGCGAGGGGTAGGCGTCGGTGTGCGTGTGCGAATGGAACACGCCCATGATGTCGGCACCGAGCTCGCGGGCCGCGCGGTCGACCCGCAGCATGTCTTTCGGGTCGATCTCGTAGACCATGGCCGAGGCTGCGGCGTTGGCGGTCGGGAAGAGGTGGCCCACCTCGTCTCCCCCGTAGGATCCGACCAGGAGGCCGCACGCCTCGTCGGGCAGACCGCCGAGGCAATGGGCGACCATCTCCATGTAGAGGTCTCGGGGCAGGCGGAGCACGCGTCCACGGTACCCTCGTACCCCTCATGGCCAGGGCGAAGAAGCAGATCGCCAAGCGGGCGGCCGCCCGCGAGGTGCGCAGCGGCGACCGCGTCGTCGCGACCAACCGCCGCGCCCGGCGAGAGTACGAGTTCCTCGAGACGTTCGAGGCGGGGATCGTGCTGAGGGGGTCCGAGGTGAAGTCGCTCCGGGAGGGCAAGGCCCAGCTGAACGAGGCCTACGCCCGGGTGGACGACGGCGAGATGTGGCTCTTCCAGCTACACATCCCGCCGTGGCAGTTCGCCACGGGCTTCGGCGCCCACGAGCCCGACCGCAAGCGCAAGCTCCTGCTGCACCGGGCGCAGATCGACGAGCTGATGGGCAAGACGCAGCAGCAGTCGCTCACCCTGATCCCGGTCTCGCTCTACTTCCGCGACGGCAAAGCCAAGGTGCAGCTGGCCCTCGCCCGGGGCCGCCGGCTCTACGACAAGCGCAACCTGATCATGGCCCGTGACGCCGAGCGGGAGGCCGCTCGGGCCACCAAGGAGATGAGCCGCTGGGGCGGCGAATAGCCGGCGTCCCCGGGCTCGTACCTGCCCAGGCGGGGGACCGGTCGGTCCGGCGGACGGCAGGTCCGGCCGCCCGTAGACTGGGGGGGCCGATCAAGGCGGTCGGCAACCCAGACATGGGGGTGATTGGTTTCGACTTCGGTCGTCAAGGTAGGAGAAGCGAGCCGTGGTCTCCGGAGCCACGTTAAAGAGCCGGAACCAAAAACAAACGCCGAGCCTCAGCTCGCGATCGCTGCTTAAGTAGCGACGTCCGCCCGGTCCCCGCCCTACGGACCGGATCCGGGCGTCATCCAGTAGGGCTCACTCAGCGATTCATGCCAACGGGGCGCTGAGGACATCTTGCTTGGCTACGGGGCGGCACCGCCGCCGGCAGTAGTGCCGCCCCCGACAATCCTCTGCCGGCTGCGCTCGGAGAAGGCCTATTGCGACTCCGGAGGACGCGGGTTCGAATCCCGCCACCTCCACGATGCCCTGACCTGTTTTCCCGCAGGTCAGGGCTTCATTCTTTCCGCGGCTGTGCCAGTAGCGACGCCAAAGGGCACGAAAAGGGCACAGCAGGAGTAGAAGCGCTCGGCCCGCGTGGTCACCAATGACGGCGTCGCTGTCGGTCGCGTAAGGATGGGCGACCGTGACGACCCACATCGAGATTCCCCACCGGAGCGACGCAACGCGAGCTGAGCTGGCCGCTTCGGACGCGGCATGGCTCCTAACCCTGCTGCGACCAGACGAACCGAGAGAACTGCTCTTCTTCACTCGGAACAGTGTCGGTGATGGCATACCCGGTGGGGACAGGAAGTTGGACGACGCCACGGCCGTGACTGGCTACTTCGAGAGCCGACTCAAGGCTGCTGGCTACGACCCACGACCAGCGAAAGTGAACGGCGACGACCTCGCCGCGTGGGATCTTCTGCGCGACTAACCCACCTACCTACGCCGCGCCTCGCCGCCGCAG
>CAVXPD010000014.1:0-111943 GCA_963763575.1 uncultured Acidimicrobiaceae bacterium | reverse complement strand
ACCCGCGTCTCTACGAACGAGTGTTCGCAGGTCAGAGCCCTAGAAACCGCATCTACCTGGGCTTTCTGTTGTCCGGCCTTTACCGTGGGTCACCGTAGATTGCCGGAGTTTTGTGCCCTTTTCGTGCCCTCTGTGCCCTTTTCGTGCCCTACGACCCCGCGCCACGGGCTTCGTCGATGTCGATGATCTCGGCGGACGTGGGAGTCCCGGCGGTCGACTCTCGGAGCGCATCGAGGTCGTCGGTGAGCTTCTGCTGGGCGCCCTCGAAGAGGTGCCCGTACTCGCGCAGGGTGACGGCCGGGTCACTGTGGCCCATTCGCTGAGAGACCGTCAGAACGTCTGACTTCAGGTCCACGATCAGAAGTGATGCGTGGGAGTGCCTCAGGTCGTAGGTCCGAATGGTGTCGTCGAGCCCAGCTCGCTGGAGGGCGGGGCGGATGACCTTCTCACGCAGCTTGTCGCGGTTGATGGGGTTGCCGTAACGCGTCTGGAACAGGTGCTCGTTCCGGTCGATGGGGGAGCCACGGCGCTTGGCACGCTCGGCGAGCAGCGCAGCGAGGTCGTCACAGAGCCACGCAGGAATCGGTATGGAGCGGTCGCCAGCCTCAGTCTTGGGCGGACCCGTCACGGCTTGGCGGAACGGCTCGTCTCCGAACTTGTGAACCGGGAGCAGGGTCTCGGTGACGTGCACGACGTGGCCGGTCATGTCGACGCTGGAGACCCGGAGCCCACAGAGCTCGGCGGGGCGCAGGCCGGCGTAGACCATGAGCCAGACCGCAGGCTTGTATGGGTTGCGGACCTCGACCACCAGCTTGTGAATCTGGGCCATGTCGAGGATGTCGCCTTCGCGGATCCGGCGATTGCGGTTCGCCAGCTTGTGCCCGGCGGCAGGGTTGTCGCGCCTCACCTTGGAGCGCATCGCGGCCTGCATGATGAGCGACACGACAGTGACGCACTCGCGCACGTACTTGGGGGAGAGGCCGGTGCCGAGCCGGTCGGCGATGAACTCCTCGACGTCGGTGTAGTCGATGTCCACGATCTTGCGACCGCTGAAGTAGGGCCGCACGTGGCGCTCGAGGACGCCGTGGTAGCCGCGTCGGGTCGTTGGGCGGAGCTTGGCCGTCGTGTTCCACCACCGGTCGGCCCAGCTGTCGAACGTGTCCCGGCGTGATCTTGGGTCGATCCAGTCGCCCCGCCGGAGGTCCGTGGAGAGGTCGTCGAGGAAGTGCTGGGCGTCCAGTTTGCGGTCGAACGTCTGGCGCCTGCTGCGGCCGTTGGCGTCCCGGTATCGGGCCTTCCACCGTCCATTGGGCTGCTTCTCGATGCTGGCCATTGGTCAATCCTCCTTCTTCGCACGCGGGTGTATCGGGGAATGAACCCGCGCTGTCGGGCGAGCTTCACCCAGCGCGTAGCCGTCCGGTTCGATGTTTCGAAGTGGTCCTCGACCGCCAGGGTTGGCGCGCCAATCGTGTCGGCCTGGTAGACCGCAGCGACCTCGCGCAGAAGGTCGTCCGTTACTGAGCGCTGGCGACGCAAGGCGAGAGCGTTCTTCTCGGTGTCGTGCGTGTCGTCCCGGTTGAAGACGTACCGGCCGTCTTCTCCCCTCACACCGCCCTCGATGTCCACAATGGCGCGAGCGTTAGCCGACTCCCACACCGCGGCGGCGTCGAGGAGTGGCTTCAGCTTGATATGGCTGATGGTTGACGCCTCGATGGGCACGCCGCCCGCCGCGCGCCTGACCTCGAATGCCGCACACACGACCTTGCCTACGTCTGCGTCAATCTCGAGGCACAGCTTCACATACGGCCCGTCACTGCCCTTTGGCTTCGCGGCGATCTCGACCTCGCCGGGAAAGAGGACTCCATCGCCCAGGTCGTAGAACGGACCTTCGGTGGCGGCATAGGCGGCTTCTTTGGACGGGAAGTAGAAGTCCCAGCCGGTTTGGGAGTCGGTGGTCATGTCAGCCATCATAGTGGCCCGCCAGTGGCCGGTCAATGGGGGTCAGCCAGCGGTTACGCTTGAACACATGATGAGCACAGCGACATTGATCCCCTTGCAGCAGGTCCAGGCACACCGGCCGTGGGCGACTGAACGGCGGTTGCGCAGATACGTGGCCGAGCACCGGATTCGGTACTTCAAAATCGACGGCCGGATCCTGTTCGACCTCCACGACCTGGACGAATACGCCGCGGCGGGGCGTATCGACCCGGCGTGACCGCCAGACCGGGCCCAGCCCGGAACGTCTCCAGCGCCCAGCTCCCGCGGGACCCGCACAAGGGGAGAGGGAAGGCTGTGCCGGGACGTCCTGCTCCATTGCCGGGGGTGCGGCGCCACTGTGTCGGGACGAGTGAGGGGCCAGCGGCTCACGTTCAACGGCCTGGCAGAGGTGACGACGGCTCAGGAAGCAGCGCGCAACCGCTGGCTCGATGCCGACGTCGCAGGGAAGCGCCGCCTAGCTGATCGGCTCAAGAGGGAGTTCTGGGCCGTCGAGCACGAACCCGTGCAGCTCATCCACAGGCCGTGCGGTGGCGAGGTGTCCGCCTTCGACTTCCACGGAAGGCCGGCGTCGTGAACGCGAGAACGCCCCCGCTAGGGGGCGCTCCCGTAGTCCCCGCTGCCCAGCGAATGAACTGCTCGAAGAGTACCAGCCCGGAGCGGCAGCAGCTCGCTCTGGCCCGAGTGAACGCCCTCGCAATCGCCACGACTGCCATTGCCGCCGGAGCACTGCCGAGGCACCAGCGGTGTCTCGATGCCTTGGCCGGCCTGAGTGCAAGCCTGGCCTTCGACCTGTGGGCAGTGGCGGCATGAGCCGCGACTTCCTCGCCGTGCTCGAGCCTCGGACACTCCGCGAGCTCGCCGCCGTCATCGAGACACGCCGTCCCCAGCCGAGGCATGACCTGACGCCCGAGGGCGTGGACAAGCTGGCAGACATCCTCCTTGCCGGCTCGAGCCCAACCATCGGGTTCTGGCGCCGCTACGGACGGGTGCCGGCGTGAGTCCACAAACCCATCCCGACTACGACCCTGCCGATCCGGGGACACTGCTGGTAGGCCTACGCACGGGAGCCTGGCTGGACGCGCAGTCCTTCCCAGCGCTCGAGTATCACGTCGACCGCTTGATCCCCGAAGGGTTCTCGCTCATGGTCGGCGCGCCCAAGATCGGCAAGTCGTGGTTCGTGCTCGACGTCCTGCTGGCCATCGCCGGTGGCGGTTACGCACTCGGCCAGATCCCAGTCGAGCAGCGCCAGGTCCTCTATCTCGGCCTCGAGGATGGCGACCGGCGTCTCCAGGATCGCTGTCGGACCCTGCTCGGCGGCGCTCCGATTCCCGAGTCCTTCCACTACATGACCAAGATCGAGCCGGGTCAGGTGCTCGCCACGATCGATGAATGGCTCGATACCTACGGCGGCAATGGTCATCCACTCATCGTGGTCGACACGCTGGGGAAGGTGATGCCGCCGGCGGTTCTCGGCGAGTCCACCTACCAGCGCGATTACCGGATCGGATCAGCGCTCAAGCGCCTTGTCGACAGCCGCCCTGGCGCGGCCCTGCTGGTCAACCACCACGACCGCAAGGCATCGTCGGACGACTTCGTGGACGCCGTGTCAGGTACTCATGGCCTGGCCGGGGCAGCCGACACCGTCATCGTGCTCTCACGGGCACGCCACGAAAGCGACGGACTGCTGAAGGTCACCGGCCGTGACGTTGCCGAGGGCGAGTACGTCGTTGAGCTGCAGCGTGGATCGTCGTGGCAACTCCGTGGCAACCTCGATGAGGCGGCGACTGCCGCCATTCAGATCAGGGTGACGGGCGGGCTCGACGAACGGTCCAGGGCGATACTCGCTTACGTCTGCGAGCATCCCGAGGGCGTTCGGCCCGTCGAGGTCGCTCAGGCGCTCGATCTTGACCGGCCGACAGCGACCGTCTACCTGACCAGGCTCTACGACACCGACCGGATCACCAAGGTCTCGCGAGGCACCTACGCCCCTATAGGAAACAGTGTTATTTCTGTTATTTCTGGCTCGGCTGGTGACCCTCCCGAAAATAACGCAATAACACAAATAACAGGGGATATAGGGGGGTCCAAGTGACGCGCCGCTTGTCGTTGACCCGGGCGTCCGAACTGGCTCCCGCTCCTCGACGCCACCGGGATTGGGGACCCTGGCGGCTCAAGGCCAGCACCTACGTGCTCGAGGTTCCAGGCCGCTACGAAGTCGATCTCGAGCGATGTCTCGACAGCGCTGAGGTACTCGACTACATCGCCCAGGTCGCCGGCAAACGCTGGGCCACCCGAGAGGTGGTCGGCGGGTTGGTGATGGCACTCGACGACGTGCTGAACGTGCAGGCCAACGTTTGCAGCTTCGGCACCAACTCGAGGGTGACTGCTGCGGCTGTCCGCCGACGCGTGCGGCAAATGGCGAGCGAGACGTCGTGACGTTCGTCAGCGAGTCCTACAACGAAGTCAAGATCGTTTGGCGGAGCGACAGCGCTTTATCCGCGTCCGTGCGGGACAGTTCAGGCATCGTCGACGTCCACTGGAGTCTTGCTGGGTGGAGCTGCACCTGTCCTGACGACCCCGCCTGTGCCCACATATTGGCTGTCCGGGTTCTGGCCGCCACCGCGACCTGATGAGCCGAGATGACGACACGGAGCTGGCTGACCGGCGCGTCTTCCTAGTCGACGACTCGGCGTGGGAGGAGCTCCAGGAGCTGCTGTCGCGTCCGCCGGCGTTGCCGCCTGCCATGGTCAAGCTCCTGTCCAACCTGTCACTCACGCGGGACAGGTTGGAATAGTTCGCCAAACCGTGCATTGCACGGGTTTCCCACACCAACGTGGCGAAGAACCTGGACCGCAACGCCCCGATGTTTACGAACACCTCCACCGAAAGGAACCCGAAATGACCACACTTAGAATCCAAATCCCCGGCGGCGCCGTCGGCTCCGTCGACATCGCCCCAGTGATGTGGCACTGCGCAACGGGCACATGCAGCTTTAGCGCCCCGGACGGCAGTCCTGAGGTCGACCGTCATCTGCGGGAGTGCACGTTCCGGGTGGCCTATCGAAAGGCAGCGGCCAAGGCCCGGAACGCTCCGCACCCGGTCCACGGGCGCCTGAACGGTCATCTTTACGGCGAGCAAGGGCCACCGTGTCCAGATTGCGGCCAGACCACCACGGTCGGCCATAGCCACGGGCCATGTGCCGTCACGCCGTCGGCTGCGCCAGTGCCTGACGAAGTCGACCACCTGCTCGCAAGATTGAAGGCGAAGGGGATCGACCTCGCCGGCCTCGTCACGAAGAAGGACCAATGAGTGCCGGCGACGACCTCGAGGCCTTGGAGCGCATCCGCGAGTCGCTGGTCGAGGATCTCGCCGTCGAGCACCGCGACCCCGAAGTCGTGCGGGAGCTGCGCGCCATCCTCGCTCAGGTCGATGAAGCCATCGCCAGCCGCATCCCAAACCACTTGCCCGAGGAGTTGGAAGACGTGGAATACAGACGCCCCCGCAGCACGACGCCATTCGATCAAGTCCGGGCCAGCATCGTCATGGCCGAGGGCGCATCAAACCCGGCGGAACGCCAAGCGGCGCTACTGGCCGTCAGGGAATCCCGAGCTCGGCTCGAGAC
Source organism: uncultured Acidimicrobiaceae bacterium (assembly GCA_963763575.1). Lineage (GTDB taxonomy): Bacteria > Actinomycetota > Acidimicrobiia > Acidimicrobiales > RAAP-2 > Bog-473. Next base: position 106,323 of record CAVXPD010000014.1, on the reverse strand, counting down.
CCACAGGCTCGACGTCACTCCGGAAATGGCCATCGCCATCTCGAACGGCCAGCCAACTTCGACAGCACGCATCGACGCCACCCTCGCCCACCTCGAAGACCTCGAGCACGACCTAACAGAGGACTATTCATGAACAGCTCAAAGCAACGACGTTGGACCCGCGCGGAGCGCCGAGACGCTTACCGCCTCGGCCTCGCCGGAACCGTCGAAGGCCGGACCAACGAGTTCAGGCCGGTCGCCGGTAGCCCTGCAACTGGCTTCGAGATCAGGGGCTCGAGCATGTTCGCCGGCAAGGGCGTCGAAGTAATCGGGGATGTGTGCCGGTACAACGACCCCACGACGATTTGGGATTCCTTCGGGTCCTACAGAGAACAGGTAAAGCCTCGCGCGGCGACCCATCTGTTGGGCTCGCCCAACTTACGAACGGTCTTCTTGCTCAACCATTCGGGGCTCGCTATGGCGAGGGTCCCGACGACGATGTCATTCGAGGACACGTCGACGGCTCTGCGCTTCCAGGCGGTCCTCGACACTCGAATGCACATTGCGAACGATCTCGTAGTCGCAATGGAGAACGGCGTGATCACCCAGACTTCGTGGGCGTTCACTGTCGACAAAGGCGGCGACAAGTGGGCCGCTGATAAGAGCGCTCGAGACTTGACTCGGTTCTCCGCCATCCATGATGTGAGCGCGGTCAACAGCCCGGCGTATGCATCCGCTTCCATAGGATTCGCACGCGGGACTCAGATGCCGTGCGCAACCTGTGGTGGCTCCAAAACCTGTGCGGATTGCAACGGCACGGGGTTGGCTGGCATAGATGGTACGCAGTCGGGCGTAGATCCGTCGCCGGCGTCCGCAATGGACGGCACCGGCACGCGCGCCAAGTACACGGCTGCGCAGAAGGCCGCCATGCTCAACAAGGGGCACGCCTTGGCGAACGCCAACGGGGACCCATCGTTTCCCGTCAATGACGCTGAGGACATCAAGCACGCAGTTAAGGCGGTCCCGCTCGGTAGCGCGGACGAGGACGCCATTCGGCTGCACATCATCAAGAACGCCAAGCGCCTCGGTCTGATGAAGCTCATCCCGGACACCTGGTCCGCCAACGGGTCGCTGAAGACGCGCTCCGACGCCCCCTATCTCGAGATGCAGATCCAGCTCATGAAGTTGCGCCGGCCTCCGCAAGAGCGCCTGCGCACGCGGAGGAAGTAGATGCCTCGCCGCACCAGGCCCAAGCCACGCCCACTGCGGCGGCGCCGTGGTTCAGCGGCAGGCGGCCACCAGAAGAAGGCGGCCAAGCCGGCCGCCGGTACCGGTCGTGAGCGATATACAGCCCCGTGACCAGGGAGTACCCCCGGGCGGGGGGTCGACTTTGTGACCAGGTCGCTCCGGACCCCGCCCATCCGGCGCGCCGACATTCAGCTCAGAAAACTGGACTTTGGGTCCTTGTCGCAGGTCAACGCGGGTATCGAGGTGAGTTTCGGTGGGATTGAGACTTCCTGAGGGTGTTTCGAGTGGCGACTGGGAGCGCGCCCGAGTGGCCGTTCTCGCCAACGCGACGCACTGCGCCATCTGCCTCCGGCCGCTCGTGCCCTCGGCACGCCCTCGGAGCCGCTGGAGCACCAGCGTCGACCACGTCATCCCGCGCGCGGTGTTCCGCCGACTCGACCCCGCGACTCAGGGTTCCTCTTCCTGGACCGCTCGAACCTGCAGTGCGTCACACGCCTCTGCAATGGGTCCAAGGGCAAGCGTCCCCGAGCCCGCGCCGCCAGCCCCCGCGTCCAGTCCCAGAGGTGGTAGCGATGCCCTCCCTCTCCAACTCCGATGCCGACGAACTGGCCAAGCTCCCGAGCTACCGCCCCGTGACGAACGGCGTCAACGCGCTCATCGCCTCGCTCACCCTCGACGCCGCCGGCGAGGCCCGTGCTGCTCTGGCTCGCTCGCTGGCCCATCGCATCGACCGACCCTCGACCGGCGCCACCAGTCACGCCCTGTTGTCCCGAGAGCTGCGCTCCGTGTTGGCCGACCTCATCGACCCCGACGCCAAGGCGGCCGCCGCCGACCTGATCAAGAGCATCTTCGCCGAGTGATGACACCCCAACCCCGATATACGACGCCCCGCACGACGAGCCGCCCGACCGCCATCGGGCCCGCCGAGCGCATCGCGGAACTCCTCGGCCACCCGCTCATGGCGCATCAGCGCCACGCCGTCGAGCTCTTCACCGAGAAGGACGGGCACGGCTTCTACGTGTTCACCGACTGCACGCTGGTCTGCCCCCGCCAGGTGGGCAAGAGCTTCACCGTCCTGATCCTGCTCCTGTTGCGCTGCTTGGGCACGCCCGGGAGCCGCTGCGGTTACGGGGCGCAGGACTTGAAGTCCGCCCGAAAGATGCTGCTCGAGGAGTGGGTGCCCCTGCTCGAGGGCTCAGCGCTCAAGGGCACGTTCAAGGTGCGTCTGCAGTCGGGCTCCGAGTCGATCCGCTTCGACAACGGCAGCATCATCGAGTTGCTCGTTTCCACGTCCACGAAGGCGCAGCACGGCGCACAGTGGGACTTCGTCGTCCAGGACGAGGCGTTCGCCTTGATCGACTCGCGGGTCGAGACCTCGGTCATCCCGGGTATGGCGACGCGCACGGGCATCGCTCCCGGCGTGCAGTTCATGGTGGTGTCGACCGCCGGCACCCGGCGCAGAGCCCGTATCTGCTCGAGCGGGTCGAGTCGCGGCGCCAGCTCGTCGAGGTCGGCGTCACTGACTCGCACCGCATACATCGAGTGGTCCGCCGCCGACGGCTCCACCACGACGACGCCTCGACCTGGTACTCCTGCAACCCGGCCTTGGCATCACCATCACCGAGGACGCCGTGCGCTCCGAACTGGCCACGTTGGGCGAGGCCGAGTTTCGCCGTACCCGGCTCTGCCAGTGGACCACCGTGCAGCACGACCCGGTCATCCCGCCCGAACAGTGGGACGCCCGGCGCGACCCCTCGAGCAAGCGGGGCGACGCACCTCACCATCGCCTTCGACTCCTCCCCCGACGGCAGGCTGGGGCTCTATCGCTATCGCCTCGAGGCGCCCCGACGGTGTCGTCCACGTCGAGCTCGTCGACCGACGCAACGGCGTGGGATGGCTGGCCGGCGAGGTGGCCCGTCTGGCTCGTCAACACAAGGCCGGCGAGGTCGTGGTGGATCTGAGTACACCCGCCAAAACCGCACTGCCCGCACTGGCCGAGGCCGGCGTCAAGGTAACCGAGCTCCGCACCGGCGACGTCACGGCGGCGTTTGCGACGTTCGTCTCCGCCTGCGCCGACGGCGGGCTGGCTCACATTGGCCAGCTCGAGTTGGACGCAGCGCTCAACGGTGCGGCTCGTCGAGCCGTTGGCGATGGCTCCTACGCCTGGACCCGGCGCTCCTCGGGTGTCGACATCAGCGCGCTCTGCGCCGTGACCTTCGCACATTGGGCGGCGGCGACGCGCTCCGAGCGTCGGCCCCAGGTCCACAACCTCGACGAAGTGGTCGCCCAGATGCAAGCCGAAGGCCGTCTGCCCGCTACGCCACCGCCACACCTGGTGTTCCCGAGGCTGGCGTCCAATCCCCTCGGCCCCACCGTGTCGGGGCCGAAACCACTGCCCGTCATGTCGCAGCCGGAGCGGTTCTGAAGTGTTCTCGCCCGGCGCGTCGCCAGAACAGCGATATGTACCGCTGGCCGCCGAGTGCAAGGAGACCCACAACCACGTATTCATGGGGGTGCGCTGCGAGGCCGTATGACCTGGGGTTTTGCGAAAACTGTTGTGAATCGGTCCGCGGAATCACAACTGCCGCTGGTGCCAGGCCACGAACTTGTCCATGGTGCCCTCGGACAGTGCCGCCGGGGCGTCGACCGGAAGCTCCAGCTCGGACTGGACTCGCCTGGCCAGCTCCTTGTGGCTCGACGGATAGAACTGGTAGCCGAGCACCATCGCATACCCCCCAGCCGCAATGACGTCGTAGGCCCATGTCTTCGGAAGAGTTCTGACAGCGAAGACCGGTCGCAGTCCAAGGTGCGCACACAAGTCAACCTTGATATCCAGCTCGTCCTTGTCCATGTACCCGAGGGCGTTCTTCACTTCGACCCCGTACACGATGCCATTCCTCTCGAAAATGAAATCGAGGTCGTGCTCGGTTCTCGCCCATGCCAGATCCTCGAATCGACGCGTGTTCCGCCCGAGCATCACAAACTGCCGTCTCGCGAAACCTTCCAGGACGAGCATCTCTCCCTGCCAGCCCAATGCGGCACCAATTGAGGGTTCACAGTATTCGTTGACGAGTGCGATCAATCGTTCCGCATCCCGCTTGTGATACCTGTGACTTCGATGCCACATCAAGTGGATGGTGCCACCTGCGGAGGCGAGTTCTCGCTCTTCGCTGATGATCTCACCCGCAGCTATCAAATCTCTGAGTGCCGCGATTGGTGACCCAATGGAACCATTGTCGCTCGTATCGGACTTCGAGTTGTCGGGAGTAGAAACCACGCGTCCGCTCCCGATTGAACAGCGCCGCCGAGTTCATCGATAGCTCGCTCCTCGTACCGGTCAACGACCTGCGCTTCTTCGGACGCCACGGCCGTCCATGATGGCCTGATCGCCCAACAAGTGCTCCACCCGAGGCCTCAACTCTCCGACCTAGCAAAAGAGGACTGCGCGAGGTCCCGGGCGACTGTGCTACCGATTGACACATGCAACGGGTGCTCGATATCGACCTCGACTTCTTCGTCCACCGCCCCGTCTATTGGCCGCCTGATGACGGACTCGTCCCGATCAAGCAGACCATCCGGTCTGGCCGGTAAATGAGGTGCTCGCCTTTCTTCGTAACCAGTGCGGACTATCGACCCCACTTCCCGGATTCGTCACGGAGAACCACGGAGACTTGTTCCCGGTTTGGCGAGCCGCGATTTCCAAGGGAGTCTCACGCCTCCGATTTCATGTAACGCACGTAGACGCTCATGCAGACCTCGGACTTGGTGACGCGGGCTATGTCTATCTCCTGACTGAGTTACTCCATGAGAAACCGGAAGAACGGGAATGGCCGCGCACCGGTTTCGATGGTCTAAACGATGGCAACCATCTTGCGTTCGCCATCGGTGCCGGTGGATCGAGAGCCTCATTTACGTGTACAGCGAAGGGGGTGGTCACGATGAACTTGTTTACCTCATGAAGGGGTTTGACATCGATGCGAGCGAGATTCAGCTCCCCATCCTGACCCAGCAGCAGATAAATGACCTTCTGAATCGACAGAAGGACGTCCAGCCATGGGGCGTCGAGCCTGGGGTCCCATACCAATCGAAGGCTGGGGAAGTCTTTCAAGCCGACCATCCGTTCGACTTCATCTGCCTTACGCGGTCGCCTCCGTATACGCCGGCGGCGGCCGATGGACTCTTTGACGTAATACTGGAGCGGTTCATCGAGCCGTTAATCAACTAGGGAGACCTTCACCGGGGCGTCAAGGAAGGCGGGCGCCAGCTCCGGCGGCGGGCGCGGCGTGAGGACCCGCAGCTACAGCCCTCATTCGCCCCAGCTCGGTGAGCCTCCGAACTGCCGCAGCCCCGTAAGCCCCTCGAGGTGGTCGGGGCACGCCCAGACTCGCATCCCCGAACTGCGATAGGCGATAGGAGGCACCCCGAGCGGACTCCAGTCGATCCCACAGGAGAGTCCTGCTCTCGGACCCATGATGAGCGATTAAACGGCCTTGACCTCTCGAATGTCCGGGATCAAGATGAGACGTCTAGGCGGGCCCGGCTGCGGACCTCATTTGGAGGCGATGGCTTGATAATTCAGACGGCAATAAGCTCAGATGCTCTTAACGACCCCAGATACGCCGACCGAGTTGTGGCGAGCGTAAAGCGGTGGGATCACATCCGCGAGCAGGCCGATTTCGTCGAAGCGTGCAAGAAACTTGAGAAGTCTCAATGTCGCGCTCTGTTCCTCAGTATGGAAGAGGCGTTGACGACTCTGGTGAATTTTGGTCGCTTCAAAGACACACTTCAGACGCAAAAGGCAAAGGCAAGGTCCCTGAGCGAGGCAACCGAGTCAGTCTTTCTTGAGCGGTGCGATCAAGTCTTGCGTGAGACATCTCGCTATCTAGCGCTCGCTAACCAGCTCAACGATTTGCTACTCAAGGCAGGATTGGCCGAGCTTATCGCTATGAATGCCACGGAGATCTTCATGGATTTTCCGCTAAACCCCTACGCGTTGCCAGGGTTATATGGAATATTCAGAGACATGGGAGCGGACAACGAAACTATCACTGCTTGGGCAGGCGCTATTGATGTCCTGGGTCAGGACTGGGATTGGAATCTTCTGAAGATTCACAACGCCACAGGCACCACGACCAGTCTCCTTGAAATGGCTGCGAAAGAGCACGAACGGTTTGAAGAATATGTCGAAGCCACACGAAGCCACGGTCTCTTGACACTAGAAGGGGCAGGGGATACTGCCGGTAACACAGATGACAATTTGGGTACGCTTGGCACAATTGCCATGGTCGCTTTGGGGTTGCTTTTAGTCTTGGTTCTCTGACCTTGTCGTTGATCTTGATTCCCGAGGTCGCCAAGGGCCTTCAAGAGATTGCGGCAGAGGAAGCCAGAACCGAGCGGTGTGGCTTTTTGTTGGGGGAAACCTGCGGTAGCTCTGTCCTCGTCAGAGGCATCATGCCGGTGCAGAACTGTCTAACGACCAGCGATCATTTCGCGATTCCCTCGAGCGAGCTAAACCGAGCCCTAACGCGCGAACCATCACGATCCGGCGTTGTGGTTGGTCTTTATCACACGCATGATGAAGGTTCGAGCAAAATGAGCAGAACTGACGAAAGGTCGGCTCGCCGTCATCCGTTTGTCTGGTTGATCGTTAGCAGGGCGGGCCCCAGGGCTACAAACGGTGTGGTTTGGGGTGCATATTTGTGGGGTCACAACGAACTGGCGGAGATTCCCATCATCTTCGCGAGAGAGTCGGGCTTGCACGAATCACGTCGGTAGTTGCCACTCGGTCTCGGAGCATCATCGACTATCCCCATCGTGGCGGACGGTGGCACCCCGTCCCCGCACGAATCCGGCGCTGGGCCTGGATGACAGCAGCGGCGAGACGTTGAGCCGTCGGGTGAGTGACCTAAACCCGACGCCGGCCGAACTCCCGCAGTCCCGTCAACCCCTCGAGATGGTCAGCACAGGACCAGACTCGCCACCATGTGCTGTCCCCTTTTGGGCTGAACCAGCGACCCGTCCACGACGGTGCTTCTCGGCAGTGAGTCGCCTGCAGGTTGTGGTCGTAGACCATCTGCCAGCAGCGCCCGGGCTCGGCCACGAAGCCAGGGGACGGGTCGCCGGGGCGGGGCGGCACGAGCCGACCGTACCGCCGTGTCGCTGCCGATCTCTAGCTTTGCCACGGGAAGAGTCCTTGACTGGCCTTGGGGCGGGACCGACGAAGCTGAGCGGCGGGAGCTGCGGCGGCGGGCGGCGTAGGTAGGTGGGTTAGTCCCGCAGAAGATCCCACGCGGCGAGGTCGTCGCCGTTCACTTTCGCTGGCCGTGGGTCGTAGCCAGCAGCCTTGAGTCGGCTCTCGAAGTAGCCAGTCACGGCCGTGGCGTCGCCCAACTTCCTGTCCCCGCCGGGTATGCCATCACCGACACTGTTCCGAGTGAAGAAGAGTAGTTCTCTCGGTTCGTCTGGTCGCAGCAGGGTTAGGAGCCATGCCGCATCCGAAGCGGCCAGCTCGGCTCGCATTGCGTCGCTCCGATAGGGAATCTCGATGTGGGTCGTCACGGCCGCCCATCCTTACGCGACCAACGGCGACGCCGTCATTGGTGACCACGCGGGCCTGGCGCTTCTACTCCTGCTGTGCCCTTTTCGTGCCCTTTGGCGTCGCTGCTGGCACGGCTGCGGAAAGAATGAAGCCCTGACCTGCGGGAAAACAGGTCAGGGCATCGTGGAGGTGGCGGGATTCGAACCCGCGTCCTCCGGAGTCGCAATAGGCCTTCTCCGAGCGCAGCCGGCAGAGGATTGTCGGGGGCGGCACTACTGCCGGCGGCGGTGCCGCCCCGTAGCCAAGCAAGATGTCCTCAGCGCCCCGTTGGCATGAATCGCTGAGTGAGCCCTACTGGATGACGCCCGGATCCGGTCCGTAGGGCGGGGACCGGGCGGACGTCGCTACTTAAGCAGCGATCGCGAGCTGAGGCTCGGCGTTTGTTTTTGGTTCCGGCTCTTTAACGTGGCTCCGGAGACCACGGCTCGCTTCTCCTACCTTGACGACCGAAGTCGAAACCAATCACCCCCATGTCTGGGTTGCCGACCGCCTTGATCGGCCCCCCCAGTCTACGGGCGGCCGGACCTGCCGTCCGCCGGACCGACCGGTCCCCCGCCTGGGCAGGTACGAGCCCGGGGACGCCGGCTATTCGCCGCCCCAGCGGCTCATCTCCTTGGTGGCCCGAGCGGCCTCCCGCTCGGCGTCACGGGCCATGATCAGGTTGCGCTTGTCGTAGAGCCGGCGGCCCCGGGCGAGGGCCAGCTGCACCTTGGCTTTGCCGTCGCGGAAGTAGAGCGAGACCGGGATGAGGGTGAGCGACTGCTGCTGCGTCTTGCCCATCAGCTCGTCGATCTGGGCCCGGTGCAGCAGGAGCTTGCGCTTGCGGTCGGGGTCGTGGGCGCCGAAGCCCGTGGCGAACTGCCACGGTGGGATGTGCAGCTGGAAGAGCCACATCTCGCCGCCGTCCACCCGGGCGTAGGCCTCGTTCAGCTGGGCCTTGCCCTCCCGGAGCGACTTCACCTCGGACCCCCTCAGCACGATCCCCGCCTCGAACGTCTCGAGGAACTCGTACTCTCGCCGGGCGCGGCGGTTGGTCGCGACGACGCGGTCGCCGCTGCGCACCTCGCGGGCGGCCGCCCGCTTGGCGATCTGCTTCTTCGCCCTGGCCATGAGGGGTACGAGGGTACCGTGGACGCGTGCTCCGCCTGCCCCGAGACCTCTACATGGAGATGGTCGCCCATTGCCTCGGCGGTCTGCCCGACGAGGCGTGCGGCCTCCTGGTCGGATCCTACGGGGGAGACGAGGTGGGCCACCTCTTCCCGACCGCCAACGCCGCAGCCTCGGCCATGGTCTACGAGATCGACCCGAAAGACATGCTGCGGGTCGACCGCGCGGCCCGCGAGCTCGGTGCCGACATCATGGGCGTGTTCCATTCGCACACGCACACCGACGCCTACCCCTCGCCGACCGACGTGACCCAGGCGATGGATCCGGGCTGGCACTACGTCCTCGTCTCGCTGCGCGACACCCATCCCGTCGTGCGCAGCTACCGGATCGCGGAGGGGCAGATCGCCGAGGAGCCGGTCGAGGTCCCCGGGCTCGAGGTCCCCGGGCTCGACCTGCGCGGGCTCGAGGGACTGGGGTAGGCGCCGCCGCCTGCCCTTGTAGAATCGTTACCGAATCAGTCAACAATCACCTGACCTGCCCCGGAGCGGCGTGACCAGCCCAGGGCAGCCGGGTGCGCACCCGAGAGAACCGATCGAGGAGGCCCCGTGGCCGTCGAAGTCCGACTACCGACCGTCCTGCGCAGCCAAGCCGGAGGCGCCTCCGTCGCCACCGTGGACGGGGCGACGGTCGGCGAGGTGCTCTCCAAGCTCGTCGCGGAGTTCCCCGGAATGGCCGGCCAGGTCCTGACCGACGACGGTGCGCTGCACAAGTTCGTGAACGTCTACGTCGACGACGACGACGTGCGCTACCTGCAGGGCCTCGACACGCCGGTGAAGGACGGGGCCGAGGTGTCCATCCTCCCCGCCGTGGCCGGCGGCTGAGACCCTCGGGTCCTCGTCTCGAACCCGCCATGGCGTTGGCCTCTTCGGTGCTCGACCTGATCGGCAACACGCCGCTGGTCGACATCAGCGCGCTCAGCCCGAACCCCGACGCCCGCATCTACATGAAGCTCGAGGGGCAGAACCCGGGTGGCTCGGTGAAGGACCGGGTGGCGCTCTCGCTGATCGAGGACGCGGAGCGGCGCGGCGTGCTGGTCCCGGGCAAGGCCGACCAGGTGCTGATCGAGCCGACGTCGGGCAACACCGGCATCGGGCTGGCGCTGGTGTGCCGGGTGAAGGGGTACCGGTTGAAGGCGGTCATGCCGACGAACGTGTCCGTCGAGCGGCGCCAGCTCCTCGAGCTGTGGGGCGCCGAGATCATCGAGTCGCCCGGGACCGAGGGCTCCAACGGGGCGGTGCGCATGGCCCGGGTCCTGGCCGACGACCACCCCGAGTGGGTCTTCTTGTACCAGTACGGCAATCCCGCCAACCCCCGGGCGCACTACGAGGGGACCGGCCCCGAGATCCTGCGCGACTGCCCCGGTGTGACGCACTTCGTCGCCGGGTTGGGGACCTCGGGGACCCTGCTCGGCGTGGGCCGATTCCTGCGCGAGAAGCTCGGCGACAAGGTGTCCATCTGGGCGGTGGAGCCCCCGGCGGGCGAGATGGTGGACGGGCTGCGCAACCTCGACGACGGCTACATCCCGCCCATCTTCGAGGAGCTCGGCGGGGCCGAGCTGCTGGACCGCAAGACGGTGGTGCGGCCGCGGGAGTCCATCGAGTGGACGCGCCGGCTCACCGAGGTCGGCGTGTTCGCTGGGCTCTCGTCGGGTGCCGCGTTGGCGGGGGCGGTCAAGTGCGCCACCACGTTGGCGCCGGGGGAGCAGGCGTCCATCGTGGTGGTATCGGCCGACGGGGGATGGAAGTACCTCTCGACCGGGGCCTGGACCGGCGACCTCGACGAGGTCACCGAGCGGGCCAAGAAGATCATCTACTTCTGAGCGACCCCGCCCGCGACGCCGCTCGTTCCGCCGCCCTTGGGGATTCCCGGAGTTCGACCGCCCAGTTCAGGTCGTCGCCATGCGCCGCATCGCCCGTTGGTACGAGAGCGGAGCGACGGTGCGGGCGATCGGCGCCAAGAGCGCCAAGCGCGCCGCGTTGATGTCGATGTGGCGTCCTCCCATGCGCTCGGCGGTCAGGTTGGCCACGCCGTCTGCGGTCCGGCGCACCATCTTCGGCGGCCGGGACCCGCCCCCCTCGTTCCCCGAGAGCCCCATGGCTGTGGGCACCCAACCGGGGTAGAGGACGTGAACGTGCACGCCGGCGTCCGCCACCTCGTTGGCGACGGACTCGCTGAACGCCGACACGGCCGCCTTCGACGCCGCGTACGCCCCCTGCCGTGCCTCGGGAGCGCGCGCGGTGTCCGACGAGACGTTGACCACGACGCCCCAGCCGCGTTCGACCATGCCGGGGAGCACGGCGAGCGTGCCGGTCACGGTGGCGAAGAAGTTCACGTCGAACACCTGGTGGACGGTCGCCACGTGCGCACTCCTCATCGGGAGCATGAGGTCGATCCCTGCGTTGTTCACCAGGATGTCCAGCCGGCCGTGCGCGGCCCCGACGGCGCCGAGAGCGGCGCGGTAGGCCTCGGCGTCGCTGACGTCGCACGTCGCGACGGAACTGTCGGCGGCATGGCGGGTCAGCTCGGGAGCGAGCTGGTCGAGGAGGTCCGTGCGCCGGGCCAGCCCAACGACGGTGGCGCCGCGCTGGGCGAGCGTGACCGCGATGGACCTCCCGATGCCCGAGGACGCGCCGGTGACGACCGCGACCTTTCCGTCGAAACGTTGCGGCGGCTTGTTGCGTGACATGCCGCAACTTTATGGTCGGAATCTCGCCCTTGGAACTCAGTCTGTGCAATGTTTACCGGTGAGGCTGAACGTGGTGAGAGTGATCGTCACTCTGGGAACGACGGGGAAGCCTGGTCCGCATCGATCGAGTGGAAAGGCTGTCCAAATGAACAGGCTTGTCGGTCCCATGGACTTGGGGCGAGCCCAGAACCCTCCGATCTGGCGCTGCCGCAATTGCGGCGCTCTCGTCCATGTCGCTGACGAGGCGGCTCCCGTGGCCTCGTGCGCCCGTTGCGGTCGCATCGTGACCGCCATTCGCGACGGAGGCGATGTTTGAGAGGTGTCTCACTCCGAAGCAAGCCAAGGCGTCCGACCGGGCGCAGCCACAAGACGGAGTCGCTCTGGCAGGGTGCCGTCACTGCGCAGCGGCCCGGCGGGCCCCACGGCCCCGCGGCCCCGCGGCCATCGGAGGCTCGAGGCTCGGGGCTCGAGGGAGTCGTTCTTTCTCTTTGGCATGATGACCGACGTGGTCACCATGTCGTCGCAGGAGTTCGAGGAACTCGTCGCGAGAGCTCTCGACGACATCCCGCCCGAACTGTCGTCGGTCATGGACAACGTCGTCGTCCAGGTCGATGACTTCAGCCCGCCGGGGCGCCTGTTCGGGCTCTATCAGGGGATCCCGTTGACCAGTCGGGGTCAATATTCAGCAGCGATGCCCGACCGCATCACGATCTTCAAAGCGACGATCTGCGGCGCCTTCGACAACGTGCACGACGTGGAGCGCCAGGTTCGCAAGACCGTCATCCACGAGGTCGGACACCATTTCGGCATCAGCGATGCTCGGCTGAGAGAGCTGGGCTGGTAGAGCCGAGACGACGCTTGAGCGCAGGTCGGATCGTGGTGGACGAAGTCATCGCTCGGCGAGTGCACACAGCTTGGTCACGGTGTTCCAGTTCCGGGTGGTGCTGACGACCCCGAGCCGGCGCTCGAGGAAGGTGCCGGTGTACTTCGTCTCCGCATAGCCGTTCGGCGTGTGGACGTACACCTCGCGGCCGTCGACGACGAGCTCGTCTTGGCCGCTCGCTGGCGGGTCGAACGCCGCGAGCGCAGCTTTGCCCGGCGGCGTGGCGAGGAAGGTCACGTGGTGGCGCGCCGGGTTCGCGCCCGACCGGGCGAACGGGCTCGCCTTTCCGACGCGCAGCAGCTCGGGCACGCTGCGAAGGATCACCGCGGGCGACTCGCCGAAGTCCTCGTCCAGCCGTTCCTCGATGGTGTCGACGATCTTCGGCTCGCTCTTCGAGGTGGTCGAGAACAAGACATTTCCGGTCTGGATGTAGGTCGTCACGTCGGCGTACCCGAGCTTCTCGAAGGAAGACCGCAATTCGTTCATCGGGATACGGCCGTAGCCGCCGATGTTGACGCTGCGCAGCAGCGCGACGTAGCGGGGCATGCTTGGGACGCTACCCGCCCGCTGCGATCGGTCGGCCTTTCGGAGAACCGATCCGGTCGAGGCGGAACCGGCTCACGTCGATGGAGGGAGCACTCCCTTCGGCCAGGTCCGCCAACACCTCGCCGAGGAGCGGTCCGAACTTGAAGCCGTGCCCGCTCGTACCACACCCCACGACGACGCCACCGATGCGGTCGATGACGAAATCTTGGTCGGTCGAGTTGTCGTAGACGCACCGCTCGGTCGCGACCGGTTCGGGGTCGAGGCCCGGGAGGAGCCGGCGCACCGCGCCGGTCAGGCGAGCGAGCAGCGCCGGGTCGTCGCCGAAGTCGTTCGGGCCGAGCGGATCGAAGTCGTTGAGCCGCGGGCCGGGCGTGTGGTGGGAGACCTTGTAGCTATTGCAGTGGTCTCCCCCAGCCGAGACCGGCAGTCCGTAGATCATGTCCGGTCCCCACTCGATGAAGACGGGCAAGGCCGCCGCCGAGTCCGCCTCGGCGGAGCGGAAGTAGGCCACCTGGGGGAGCGAGGGACCCGCCTCCACCGCCGGGTGCCGTCGGCCGGCGAGGAGGTCGAGGGCGAGCGGGCCCGTGCAGTTCACCACGACGTCCGCCGCCAGCACGTTCCCACGGACGGTCGTGACAAGGACGGAGTTGGCATCCTCCTTCAGCGAGGTCACGCGACGGTCGGTTACCACCTCGTAGCGCACAGCAGTGCGGAGCGCGGCGAGGCACTCGTCCGCCGCCAGCACGCCCGAGTCCGGCTCCCAGAGCGCGGGCCCGTGGGTCAAGAGACCCGGAAACCTACGCGCGACGTCCTCGGGCGTGAGGTCCTCGGTCACCCGGCCCTGGGCCGACATCGCCGTGGCGATCGACTCGAGCACGGCATCGTCCCCGAAGGAGACCTGCCCGGTCACGTGGAGGAGCGTGCGGTTCGTCGCCGCCTCGAGCTCGCGCCAGAGCGCTCCGGCCAGCACAGCCATCTCGACGTAGTGGGCCTCGGGGTAGCCGAGACGGAAGATGCGAGCGCTTCCCTTGCTCCCCGAGCCGACGTGACCCACCGAGCCTGCGGCCTCGAGGACGGCGACCGACCAGCCTCGCCGGGAGAGCGCCCACGCCGTCGCCAGTCCCAAGAGCCCAGCCCCGACCACGATGCAACGGCGTTCATCGGGCACGGGACCGATCATAGGAACGCGCTGAGCGACTCTTCGGAATGCGCTGTGTGTCCGGACTGCGCCGAGGGTTCTCCAGAGGCCGCGACACCCGGCACTACGCTCGCGCGGTGACGAGTGCGACGGACCTGTCGCGTCAGGCCGTACTCGAAAGGGACTCCGAGCTCGAGGTCGAGCCGGTCGAAGAGGGCAGAACTGCTCCGCCGCCCCGATCTCGCCCCCCGACCGGCGTCGCTGCCGCGACCCGCCAGGTGGCCTTCCATCTCGGCGTCATCGTGTTGTTCGCGGTGCCGGCGGTGGTCCTGTGGTGGCACGTCTGGTCCGGACATCCGGCCAACACGCTGGCGTGTTCGTGTGGCGACCCGGCGCAGGAGGTCTGGTTCATGGCCTGGCCCGCTTGGGCCGTGGCGCACCTCGGCAACCCGTTCTTCTCGCACGCGGTCAACGTGCCGAGCGGGGCGAACCTGTTGTCGAACACCTCTGGCACGCTCGTCGGCGTCGTGCTGGCGCCGGTCACCTGGCTTTGGGGTCCAGTCGCCGCGACCAACGTCGCTCTCACGCTCGCGCCGGCGCTGAGCGTGTGGGGGTGTTTCGTGGCCGTCCGGCCACTCGTCCGGTGGAAGGCAGGTGCGATCCCGGCGGCGCTGGCCTACGGGTATTCGTCGGCAGTCATCTCGTCGCTGTCCTTCGGCCACGTTTCGGTGGCGTTGCTCGTGGTCCCGCCGTTGTTGTTCACGACGTTGCACGAGATCGTGATCCGCCAGGAGCGCTCGGTGCGGCGCGACGGGCTGGTGCTGGCCGCGCTGGTCATCGTCCAATTCCTCATCTCGCCCGAGGTGGTCGTGATCTGCGCGCTGTTGGCCGTGATCGGCTTGCTCGCTGTGATGGCGGTCGGTTGGCGCCAGGTGCGGGTGCGCGCCGGCCACGCCGTGCCCGCGCTCTGCTTGGCCGCACTCGTCTGCGTGGTCGTGCTCGCGTACCCGACCTGGTTCGGTCTGGCCGGTCCTCAGGCGGTGACCGGCGTGCTCTTCGCCATCGCGCCCCTGGCGGGGGTGCCGTTGTCGGGCCTTGTGGCACCGGGTCCGTTCGCGACGACCGCCAACTCGTACGTGCGATTCGGCGGTTACCTCGGGCGCATGGGCCCGCCGGCCAACTACCTGGGCGGTGGCTTGGCGTTTTCCGGCGCCGCGGCGGCGGTCCTGGGGCGCCGCCGACCGCTGACGTGGCTTCTCTTGTTCATGACACTCGTGACCGCTGTGCTCGCCCTAGGCTCGGCTCTGTACCTCACGCCGTCGTCGGGGCCCCGCCTCGAGTGGCTGCCCTGGCGTTCGCTCTCGAACCTGCCGCTCCTCAGGGAGATCCTGGCCGACCAGTTCGCGCCGTTCATCAGCCTCTTCGCCGCCTTCTTGCTCGCCGTCGGCCTCGACGCCCTCTACGTGCAGTACCGCCGCCCGGACTCGTGGCTCGCCTCACGACGCGGCGTGGTCGCGGGTGCGGCGACGGCCGCCGTGACGGTGCTCGCCGTGGTGCCCGTGTTCGCGACCTTCGACGTCCCTCTGACCGTCGAGTCGGTGACCATCCCGCCGTACATGCGCCACGTGGCACCGACGCTTCCCACGCACACCGTCGTGTTGACCATTCCCTTCGCCATCTCGGGGTCGACCCAGCCGATGCTCTGGCAGGCCGTCAACACCATGCACTTCGACCTCGCCGGTGCCGCGCTGAAAACCCCGGACCCAGAGGGGGCGCCCATCGGGCAGGGAGCCCCCGGCTCCGCGCGCGCCATCCTGACCGATCTCAGCGTTCTCGGGGAGCCCCGGCCGAGCGGGTCGGCGCCGCAGGTTGCGGTGGTGCGGCAGGCCCTGGGCACGTGGCGGGTGGACCGGGTCGTGATCGCCGGCACGAGCAACGACCCCGTGTACGCGTCGGGCTTCTTCACGAAGGTGATCGGCGTCGGACCGACGCTCGAGGACGGCGCCTTCGTGTGGAACCTGCAGCAGGGGAACGCGCCTGCGCTCCCGGCCCTCGGCAGCTCTCTCGCCTTCTGCGAGCTGGCGGCGGACGCACCGGCGGCCAAGGCAGACCCGCTCACGATGTCGAACTGCGTGCTCTACGGCGCCGGCCGGGGGTGAACAGTCATAGGCTGTGGGCATCCAGCCGATCCTTCATCTCTCACTGCCGGTCCAAGACCTGCGCGCGGCGCGTGAGTTCTACGTGAATACGCTCGGGTGCCAGGCGGCGCGAACCCGGGACGACTTCATCGACGTGTGGTTCTTCGGTTTGCAGCTCACCCTGCATGACCGGCCCGATGAGGTCGTCCCCTTGACCACGGCAGGATCGAGGCATTTCGGCGTGACGGTCGGACGCGACGAGTTCAACGAGCTGGTCGCCCGTCTCGAGGTGACTGCGGTGCCTTGGGTCGTCCCGGTGACGACCGACGACGAAGGCCTCCCGACCGAGCAGACGAAGATGAAGATCGCGGACCCCAGCGGCAACGTCATCGAGCTCAAGACCTACCGTGACGTGCACGCGGCCCTGGAGATCCCGTCGCACTCGTATCCGGAGGCGGTCACTCGAGGGAACTGAGCGCGGGTCGGCATGGGTCTTCGTCATGCCCCGTCTCCATGAGGCGTCGGGGCACGCAGCGTTCGCCTACCGTGTCATGGTTGACGTCGAAGGGAGTGCAGTGGGAGCAAGCGAAGCGAGCGGGGACGGTCGAGCGGCGCGCCAGGACGGACGGGCCATCGATCAGCTGAGACCGGTCAGCTTCCAGCGTGACTACACGGTCATGGCGCCGGGATCGGTCCTCGTGACGTTCGGGCAGACGAAGGTGCTCTGCACGGCCTCGGTCGAAGAGCGCGTGCCGGCGTGGATGCGGGGGACGGGCAAGGGCTGGGTGACGGCGGAGTACTCCATGCTGCCGGGCTCGACGCCCGAGCGAGCCTCGCGGGAGGCCGCCAGGGGCAAACAGTCGGGGCGGACCCAAGAGATCCAGCGCCTCATCGCCCGCTCACTGCGCGCGGTGTGCGACCTGGTGACGCTCGGTGAGGTGCAGATCACGGTGGACTGCGACGCGCTGCAGGCCGACGGCGGCACGCGCACGGCGTCCATCTGCGGGGCCTACGTCGCGCTGTACGACGCCTGCACCCGGTTGGTCGACGCGGGGACCATCGGGACCCACCCGCTGACCGACTCGGTCGCCGCGGTCTCGGTGGGCATCGTCGACGGGGTGCCGATGCTCGACCTGCCCTACGCCGAGGACTCGCGGGCCGAGGTCGACATGAACGTCGTCATGACGGGTGCCGGCCGGTTCGTCGAGGTTCAGGGGACGGCTGAGGGCATGGCGTTCACGCGCGGCGAACTCGACGGCCTGCTCGCGCTGGCGGAGGAGGGCATCAAGGAGCTGTCGAGCCTGCAGGCGGCGGTGCTGGCCGACCCGCCGCCCCGTCGGTGAGCGCCGGCGCCCCGCTGCGCCTGGTCGTCGCGTCGGCCAATCCCGACAAGGTGAAGGAGATCGTGGCGGTGCTCTCGGGCGCCATCGCGGTCGAGCTGGTGCCGCGGCCGGCCGAGGTGCCCGACGTGGTCGAAGACGGCGAGACGCTGCTCGACAACGCACGGCTGAAGGCGCAGGCTCTGGTCGCGGCCACCGGCACGGCGGCAGTGGCCGACGACACGGGCCTCGAGGTCGACGCGCTGGGCGGCGCCCCTGGCGTCTTCACGGCGCGCTACGCGGGTGAGGACGCCACCTACGCGGACAACGTCGACAAGTTGTTGAGAGAGCTCGGCGCGCTCGCCAACGGCGGAGGGGATAGGCGCGCCCACTTCAAGACGGTGGCGCTCGCCGCCTTCCCCGACGGTACCGAGGCGTCGGCCGAGGGTGTGTTGGACGGCACCATCGCCGCGCAAGCGCGGGGCCACAACGGGTTCGGCTACGACCCGGTGTTCGAACCCGACGGCGGGGGCGGGCGGACCTTCGCCGAGATGGAGGCGGACGAGAAGGACGCAATCTCGCATCGCGGCCGGGCCTTCCGAGCCCTGGCGCAACGGCTGGCGGAGTCGGACGGGAGGAACTGAGGCCAGGACTTCAGCTCAGCGGGCGAGCAGTGCGGGCGCGAGCTCGCGGTAGTGAGCGAGTGGGAATCCCTCGTAGCCGGCGACCGCCTGGACGCACACGTGGTCGGCGCCGGCATCGAGATGCTCATGGATGCGGCGGGCGATCGTCTCAGCGTCGCCCCAGGGGATGACCGCCTCGATCAGCCGGTCGCTCCCGCCGTTCTCGAAGTCGGCGTCGACGAAGCCGAAGCGCCGCAGGTTGTTGGCGTAATTGGGCAGGGGGAGGTAGATGGCGGCGTACTCGCGGGCCAGTGCGAGCGCGGCGGTGCGGTCGGTCTCGAGGACCACTGCCACTTCAGGCGCCAAGATTGGCCCGTTCCCCAGGATCTCGCGGGCACGGGCCGTGTGCTCGAGAGTGACGAAGTAGGGGTGGGCGCCCAGGGCACGGGTCGCGGCCAGCTCGAGCATGCGCGGGCCCAGGGCGGCGAGGATCCGGCGCTCGGGCCGGATGGGCGGGTCGAGCGCATCGAGCGCGTCGAGGTACTCGACGACGTGGCTGTACGGCCGCTGGTAATTCGCCACGATGACCGAGTGGCTCGCACCCACGCCCAGGAGGAAGCGTCCGCCGAATCGCGCCTCGAGGTCGGCGACCGCAGGGCCGACCTCCGCCGGCGCCCCCGCCCAGACGCTGACGATGCCCGACGACACGGTGACCCTTTCGGTCGCCGCCAGCAGCATGCCGAAGCGCGTCGAGAGGCCGGACTCGAAGCCGCCGGAGGACCACAGCGTGCCGTAGCCGAGCGACTCCAGCTCGCCCGCCACGTCGTGATCGGGGTCGTCGGCCACCCGCCACGAGCCGCTCCACCACACGCCGATCCGGCCGAGCTCCATGGCCCTCTGCTTAGTTGGCGTTCGTGTGATCGAGCAAGGAGCGGAGACGGTTCACGTTCTCATCGACACGTGCGCGGGCGTCCAGGACCAGGTCGGGATCTGCGATCGGTTCCCAGGTGTCCCGCGCGTGTTGCACGTGGCTCCAGTCGAGCTCGTACCAGCCGGGAATGGCGCGTTGCCGCCCCTCCACGCGGCTGCGGTGCACCGTCGCGTCGGGGCACTCGGTGAGGACGACGACCGGGCGAGCCAGCTCCTCGGCCGCCAGGCGGCGGCACCGCGCGATCTCGGGCCCGCGGGCGATCCCGTCGAGCACCATGTGGCGGCCCCGGCGGAGCTCGGAACGGGCCAGCGCCGAGAGGATCGACCATCCGACGCGCCGGTGGCCGAAGTCGATGGAGTCGAGGGCGCCCTGGAGCTCGGGGTAGGGACGGAGGCCGCTCATGGCCCAGTCGTGCGCGAGCACGGCCGCCCCCAGGTGCGCGCCGGCGGCGTCGGCGATGGTGGACTTCCCGGTGCCCTGCAGCCCGGTCACCAGCACGAGCAGAGGCTGGGGGACCACGTCCGGATCAGTCGTCGAGCTTCAGCAGGCGGGTGGCCGTCCCGCCGAGATAGGCCTCGGCCGCCGCCTCGGTGAGCGGCAGGTCCCGCGCGGCGGCTACCGCCCTCTCCATGGGCAGGAAGGGATGGTCGGACGCGTAGAGGACTCGGCCCAGGCCGCGTTTGGAGTCCATGAACGCGACGAGGGCGGGGTCGATGTACTTGGCCAGGTAGGCGGAGTTGGAGAGGTACAGGTCGGGCCACTTGAGCATGTACTGCATGAGCCGCGCCTCGTAGGGGTGGCCCATGTGCGCGCCGATCACGGTGAGGCCCTTGAAGTCGATCAGCACGTCCTCGAGAAGCTCGGGATTCTGGCAGGCAGAACGTACTCGGGGCCCGGGGAGGCCGACGTTGATGGAGACCGGCAGGCCGAGCTCCGCGCACAGCGTGTAGATGGGGTAGTAGAGCTTGTCGTTCAGCGGGTACTGGTGCACCAGCGGCGTGACGCGCACCAGCGCGACGGCGGGGTGAGCGGAGTATTCGCGCAGGAGGCCGAACTGTTTCACGGGCCGGTCGGGGCGGTCGACCACGAGGGCGACGCGCAGGCGATCGCAGTGGGCGCCGACCTGATCGAGCAGGGGCTCGGTCTCATCGCTCGAGAGCCCGGCCGCGACAACGCCGACGTCAACTGCGCACGCGTCCATCGTGGCCAGCAGCCGCTTGAGCGTCGAGGCGACCGAGAGGTCGCCGCCTAAGAGATCCGGGATGCCCTCGTTGCCGGCCTGGCTCAAGAAGGCCTCGGCGGCCTTGCCGCTGAGGGCGTTGACCCAGAGGTCGACGACGGTCACGCGGTCAAGGTGGTGAGGCGGGTCCGGACGCCGGACGGGGTGCGGTCTCTGCGTTGGCGTTGGCGTTGGCGTTGGCGCTCGCGTTGGTCCCGGCGCGGTCGGCCGCCCTGCCCTTCTCGGCGGCCTTGGCCTTCGCCGCGCGCAGGTATTTGACGCCCGTCTCGAGCGACTGCTTGATCAGGCGGTCGTTGTCGTTCGAGATGAACGCGTGCACGCGCTTTTCGAAGAGCGCACGCAGGAGCGGGTTGAAGGCGTGGTAGGTCTCTTTGAAGTGGACGCGGGTGCGCCCGTCACCCAGGTCCTCGAGGCGCGTCCATCCCTCGGCTTCGGAGAGGAGGGGGCGTCCGATCGCGCTGTACTTCCACGACTCCTTGGGCTTGACCTCGGTGAGCCATTCCCAGGACTGGCCCTTACCGGCCGTGAGAAGGTATCTCGGCACCCGGAAGGTGCAGTGGCGGATGAGCCCGTCACCGATGTCGTTTCCGGGATAGAGGATGTCGATCGTGACGTCGCCCGTCTCCGTGTGGGGGATGCGGGCCCAGAACAGCTGCCACAGCTCGTCCACCGTGGCGTCGATGTCCACGTGGTACTTGTGCTCCTGCATCGGCTCACCCTATCCCCGGGCCTGACGGGAGTATCAGGTCAGTAAGCGGCGGTGGGCGGAGGCGGCAGGGGCGGCGGGATTGGCGGGGTCGCGTAGGGTCGCCGCGGTGAGGTCACGGTCCCGGTGAAGGTCGCGTTCGTCGTGCCCCGCTACGGGTCCGATATCCGGGGTGGCGCCGAGATCGGGGCGCGCATGCTGGCCGAGCGGCTGGTGGCCGACCGCAGCTGTGAGGTCGAGGTGTTCACCACGTGCGCACTCGACGCCATCACCTGGCGCGACGAACTGCCCGCGGGCACCGAGGATTTGCGCGGCGTCACCGTGCACCGCATTCGTTCGGCCGCGGGCCGCGACGAGAGCTTCCATCCCTTGTGGGCGGTGCTGCGCGAGGACCCGGGGTCCGCCTCGCGGGAGGACATGGAGCGCTGGGTCGACCTCCAGGGGCCGCGCTCGCCTGATCTGGTGGCCGCAGTGGCCGAGAGCGACGCCGACGTCATCGCCTTCTACCCGTACCTCTACTACCCGACGGTGCGTGGGCTGCCGCTGGTGGCGGAGCGGGCGGTGCTGCATCCAGCCGCGCACGAGGAGCCGGCGCTGCATCTGCCGATCTTCGATTCGTTGTTCGCGCGTTGCCGTGGATTCGCCTTCCACAGCCGCAGCGAGCGGGGGCTGGTCAACGCGCGCTTCGGCGTCGCGACGACTCCCCAGGTGCTCATCGGGCTGGGAGTCGAGGAGCCGGACGAGGGGAGTGGCGAGGACGCCACCGTTCGGGCGGCCTTCGGGCTGGAAGAAGTGCCCTACGTCATCTGCATCGGCCGAGTGGACGAGGAGAAGGGGACGGGCATGCTGTGGCGCGCGTTCCGGGCCTACAAACGACGCCACCCGGGTCCGCTGCGGCTGGTGTTCGTCGGCCAAGTGGTCGACGAGCCCGAGCCGGCTCACGACGTGGTGGTGACCGGGGTGGTCGACGACGCGACCAAGTGGGCGCTGCTGCGCGGGGCGCGGGTGCTGGCGGCGCCGTCACGGCACGAGTCGTTCTCGCTCACGGTGATCGAGGCGCTGACCGCCGGCGTGCCGGCCTTGGTGAACGCGGCGTGCGGGCCGACGCGAGAGCACTGCGAACGGTCGGGCGCAGGCCTGTGGTTCGGCGATTTCGCGGAGTTCGAGGCGATGCTGGAGCTGATGACGACCGACGCCGCCCTTCACGACCGGATGCGGGCGAACGGGCGACGCTACGTGGACGCCAACTTCCGCTGGCCGGTCATCCTCGACCGGTACCACGCGTTCTTGGAGCGTTTCACGGACGGCAACATCAAGGGCGCATAGCCCCGACGAAAAAGCGTTCCGGGGACATCCCTGGCAGCCCCCTCGGCGCGCGTCTGTGGACCGGCCGAGGTGTATATGGCTCAGACCCCGACGCTTTCTCGCGGGTGCATAGGCGACGGGAGCCGTGGGTTTCGCTCGGCTGTATTCAACGGAGAAGCCGGGCGTTACCTTCAGGTCTATATGCGAGATTGAACTGGTTGCTTCGACCATATAGACCCGACGGTGACTCGCCCGAGCCCGCGAATACAACCCGGCGAAAGTGTCGGCCGTTCGGTCGCAGAGCCCGAGTCGGCTCGCGAGACACAGGATGGTCGACGGCTCGTCGTGCGCGAGTTCCGGCGGAGCCCGGGAGCGGCCCGGAGCTGCTCTCTACGGGAAGGGGTTGCCGTAGCGGTCCAGGTGGGCCTTCTCCGAGACGGGCCGGCGGCGGGGCGGGCCGAGGGGCTGGGGGAGGTGGCCGAGCGGGACCACGGCGACCGGAACCACCTCGAGGGGTAGGCCGAGCGGCCCAGTGAGCTCCTCACCGGCGATGACCGGCAGGGTGGTGAGCGTCGAGCCCAGGCCGAGCGTGTGGGCGGCGAGAAGCAGGTTCTGGACGGCGGGGAAGACCGATGCGCCCATCGCATGAGTCAGGGTCAGGCGGGTGTCGCCACACACGACGATAAGGACGGGCGCGGCGGCGATGCCCCCCATGGCGCCCCGCTCGACGTCGGCGAGGAAAGCCGGCGACAGCCGGTCCTCTTCATAGGCCCGGGCGCCGCCCTGCCACAGGCGCGCCGTCAGCTCGCCGATCGTCTTGCGGAGCGCGGGGTCACGGACGACGACGAAGACGAAGGGCTGGCTGTTCTCGGCGCTCGGAGCGTGGGTCGCTGCGGTCAAGACGCGGGCGATGGTCTCGTCGTCCACGTCGTCGGGCAGGAACGAGCGGGCGGCCCGCTGCGTATGGACCACGTCGAAGAAGTCGGGCACGGCGGGCGATGGTATCGAGGGGCGGGCCTCGGGTCGGCCTGAACGGTCCTCGGGCCGTCCGACGCGACGTGGCTGCGCGCCGTTTGCCCTGGCACAGCAGGATTGGGCTGTGCCGGGGCGAACCGCTACCTTTGGCGGCGCATCGGCCCAGGAAGGCCGGTGCCCGCCGGGACGACGTGCATCAGAACAGGGGCGGAGGGCGACAGGAGGCAAACCGTGCCAGAGGCCGAAGACGTGCTGAAGGAGATCATCGGAGAGCCGACGGGCAAGGCCAAGGTGGTCGTGGAGCGGAGTCCGGTACAGCACTTCGCTGACGCCGTGCTCAGCACGAGCCCGATCTACCACAACCCCGAGGCGGCCAAGGCGGCCGGGTTCGACAACATCCCAGCACCTCCGACGTGGGCGTTCGCCATGGAGTTCGCCGGCAAGTTCGACGAGATCCAGCCGGCCGACGCGCCGACCGGCAGCCCGCTGGCCAAGGCAGTCGGGCCGCTGATGGCCAAGGGTGGACTTATTCTGCACGGGGAGCAGGAGTTCATCTACCACCGTCCCGTCGAGGTGGGCGACGAGTTGGTCAGCGAGGGCAAGATCGTCGACGCCTACCAGAAGGAGTCGAAGGGCAAGACGATGACCTTCATCATCCAAGAGACCAACTGGAGCGATGACAAGACCGGTGAGCCCGTGGTGACCGCTCGGTTCAACCTGATCCATCGTGCATAGGCCGACGGCGGAGGGTTTTCAGTGACGCAGATAGGGACGCACTGGGTGTCGTCGATGTTCGCGGTGAACACGACGACCTGGCTGACGGCCGCCGAATGGCTGGCCGTGCTTCGCATCGGGCTGGGCCTGTGGTGGTTCGAGAGCTTCCGGCACAAGGACAAGGCCGCCTGGTTCAAGCGCGGCGCCGGCATCTCGTGGGGGCAGTCGGTGGCCGAGAAGCACAAGTGGGCCTTCGTGAAGCAGGGCTTCAACGTGGTGGTCGTGCCGCGGCCCAAGGTGATGGCCTATGTCGTCGTGTTCGGCGAGCTGGCGATCGGGCTGGGGCTGATCTTCGGCTTCTTGACGCCCATTGCGGCGTTCGCCGGGATCCTCTTGAACCTCATTTACTTCGTCCTGATGATCTCGGACTGGGCGGAGCAGGGGCAGAACTTCATGATGATCCTCGCGTCGGTCGTGGTGCTGGGGACGCACGCCTGGAACACGTGGTCGATCGACCACTGGCTGCATATCTGGTCGTAAGCCGACACGGCAAAGAACCCAGCGCAAAGAACCCAGCGCAAAGAACCCAGAGCAAAGAACCCAGAACAAAGAACCCAGAACAAAGAACCCAAAGAAAGAACAAGAACAAAGAACCCAGAACAAAGAACAAGGTCGACGAATCGTTGGTGACGGGAGGTCTGCACGGTGAGTGAGAAGAAGCTGTCCTACGAGGACGTGAAGGTCGGGGACGAGGCCCCCGTGATCTCGCACACGCTGACCCGGACCGACCTGGTCAAGTACGCGGGGGCGTCGGGGGACTTCAACCCGATGCACCACGACGAGGTGGCGGCCAAGGCCGCCGGCCAGCCCAGCGTGTTCGGCCACGGCATGTTCTCCATGGGCCTGCTCGGCACCGCGCTGACCGACTACGTCGGCATCGGCAACCTGACGCGCTACCAGGTGCGCTTCGCCCGCCAGACGTGGCCCGACGAGGTGCTGTCGTCGAGGATCGTCGTGACGGCCAAGCGCGAGGAGGACGGCAAGAGGCTGATCGACCTGGCCGTCAGCCTGTCGAGTGCGGACGGCGAGGACAAGGTCGTGGGCGAGGCGACGGCCACGCTGACCTAGACGGCGCCGCCCCGCCGTCGGAGCGCGAGGAGTTAGGTCGGCTCGAAGCGCAGCGGGAGCCGGGCCGGTCCCCAGATGCCGAAGTTCGAGGGCTTCCACTCGACGTCGCCGTTCAGGGCGAGGTTCGGCATGCGCTGGGCCAGCAAGGGCAGGGCTTCTTGGAGCTCGGCGCGGGCCAGCGCGGCGCCCATGCAGAAATGGATGCCGGCGCCGAAGGTCATCTGCGCGGTGTCGCGCTCCTTGGTGATGTCGAAGACGTCGGGATCGTCGAACGCCTCGGGGTCGCGGTTGGCGCCGGCCAGGGAGGTGGACACGAGCGTCCCCTGCGGGAACAGGACGTCGCGGTAGACGATGTCCTCGGAAGCGAACCGCGCCGTGCCACGCACCGCTCCGAGGTAGCGCATCGACTCCTCCACCGCCCGGGGCGCCAGGTCGGGCTGCTCGGCCAGCAGGGCCCACTGGTCCGGGTGCTCGCTGAACAGGGCGACCGAGCAGGCCAGCTGATTCCGCGTCGTGTCGGTGCCCGCCATCAGGACCGCCTGCGCCAGCATCGTCATCTCCTCGGTGGAGAGCCGGTCGCCCTCTTCCTCGATCGCAATGAGATCGCTCAGCAGGTCGTCACGGGGGTCGGTGCGGCGCTCGGCGATCATCTCGGTCACGTATTGGGTGAGCTCGTTGCCGGCCTGCGCGATGAGCGGCAGGTCCTCGGCCACGTTGTTGTTGAAGATGCGGAAGATGTCGGTCGCCCACGCCGAGAACAGCTTCCAGTCCTGGGGAGGCGCCCCGAGCAGCTCGCAGATGATTGGGATCGGGTAGGGCTCGCACACGTCGGCGACGAGGTCGCACTGCCCCTTCCCGGCGACGCGGTCGACGAGCTCGCCAACCACGGCGCGCATGGTCGGCCGGAGTCGGTTGGCCGACGCCGGGGTGAAGGCCGGGGCGACCAGGCGTCGCAGTCGGGCGTGGCTGTCCCCCTCCATGGTGAGGATGGACCGGCGCCGGCCCCGCGCCCACTCGGTGTCCTGGATCTCGGGGTTGCGCTCGATCATCGAGAGCGCGGAGTGGAAGCGCTTGTCGCGCAGGACGGCCGTAACGTCCTGCTGCCGGGTCACCTGGTAGCCCAGGTCGGTCCGCGCCAGCCAGTGTTGGGCGCGCGCCGCCTTGACGGCCTCGATGGCGTCCCGGCGCTCCAGACCCACCGTATCGAGGTGGGGGAGCTGCAGCTCGGTGACCAGTTGTGCCATGAGACTCCCAGGGTTTGCGTCGCAGGGATGGTGCGGCGGCGCCGCGACGCCCCATCCGCTCGCGAGGTTAGTTGAGGGGCAGCCGTGGCCCTTCGGCAGGGATGGGTGAGGTCACGAGCTTTGCGACGGAGATTGCGGCGGCGACGGAGACGGAGACGGCTTCATGGCCGGATGGCGCTGCGCAACTATGGGGAGGATCAACGACTTCGGTGCCAGATGGGCCAACGCGGCGGCGGCCCGGTTGGCCGCCCCGGGGATGACGACCGGGCGGCCGGTGGCGAGCCCGTCGACGGCCGCCTTGGCCACGTCGGCCGCACGGACCCACATGAACCTGGGAAGCGTCTCGGCGGCCTCGTCGTCCGAGATCCCTCCCGCCTCGGCGAAGCCCGTCTCGACCGGCCCCGGGCACAACGTGGTGACGGTCACGCCCGTCCCGCGCAGCTCCGCCCCGAGGGCCCGGCCGTAGGAGAGGACGAAGGCCTTGGAGGCGCCGTAGCCGGCCTGCCCCGGGAGCGGCTGGAAGGCTGCGGTCGAGGCGGTGTTGAGCACGGCTCCCCGGTGGCGGGTCACCATCCCGGGCACGAAGAGGGTGCACAGGTCGACGACCGCCTCGACGTCGGTGCGCACCATCGCCAGCTCGCGCTCCCGGTTGGCCCGGCTCACCGGCCCCATCGTCGTGAAGCCCGCGTTGTTGACCAGGATGTCGACCGTGAGCCCGCGGCCCTCGACCTGGCCGAGGATCTGACCACGTGAGTCCGCGTCGGTCAGATCGGCGGCGAGCACCTCCGCTCGGACGTGATACGCCTGCGCCAGCTCGTCCGCCAGCGCCCTCAAACGGTCCTCGCGGCGCGCCACCAGGGTGACGCCGAAGCCGCGCGCGGCAAGCTCACGGGCGATCTCGCTGCCGATGCCCGACGAGGCCCCGGTGACGAAGGCCGTCGTGTTCTCCTTGGGGGTCGGGAGTGCCATGGTCAGAGCGTACGAGCCAGCCGATCGCGTGACCGCAAGGCCACCGCAGCGAAGAAGTGACGTAGAAGAGACACAACTACATGAAGTTCTCGTGACGCGGTGGAGCCCGACCAGGGCCTTCGCGAATGTCCTGTTCGCGTGGGGTTCACACCCATGGGGCCGCGGGGGGATACTGGCCAACAGTAAAGCGAGCGGCAACTGGAGCACCCGCCGTTGCCTCGAGTGGAAAGGAGCTGCCGATGCCATCGACACGCTCGACCGAGGAGGGTGGACCGCCGGGTTGAGTCGGCGTCACCGATATCGGCTTCGGTGACGCAGCAGAGTGGCTCACTTGGTGTGAAGCCCGGCGTGTGATTTTGGCCGCGCTCGTGCCGGTGCGTGTGCCGGCCGGCCGACAAGGCGGCCCCCGCACCTTCTACGCCGCAGGCTGGGACCGAAAGAGCCGCGAACAGAACAAATCACTACAAACGAGTTAAGGACCGGTCCACGGGGCCGGTCCTTCTCGCGCCTCCCCAAGGGCCGGTTCGCCCGGCGCAGGGCTGCAGCCGCCGGAGCGCCGTGCCATGGTGGGGTATGTCCGGCACGCGGCTGCCGATGTTTCCGCTCTCGGCCGTGCTGTTCCCGCACGCCACCATGCCGCTGCACGTCTTCGAGCCGCGCTACCGGGCGCTCATGCACGACTGCCTCCAGGGAGACCCGAGGTTCGGCGTCGTCCTCATCGAGCGAGGTTCCGAGGTCGGCGGCGGCGACCAGCGCACCGCGTTGGGCACCCGGGGCGTGATCACCAGAGCGGCCGAGCTGGCAGACGGCCGCTGGGTCCTGGAGGTGCGCGGCGAGGCCGTCATCGCAGTGGAGGAGTGGCTGCCCGACGCCCCGTACCCTCTCGCCCGGGTCAGCGAGGCCGGAGCGGGCGGCGACGCTGGGCGAATCTCCACGCCGGACCTCGGAGCGGCCCTGGAGCAGACCGAGCCGCGCGTCCGGCGGGCCCGGGCCGTCTTGGCCGAGTACGGCGGCGCACCGCCCCTGCCGCCCGACTGGCCGCTCGACGGCGGTGGGGACGCCGACGTCGCGGCGTGGCAGCTCTGCGCGGCTGCACCCGTCAGCGCGTACGACGCACAACGGCTGCTGGCGTCCAACGGCGCGGTCACCCGGCTGGCGCGGCTCACCGAGCTGCTGGACGACCTCGAGCTCGATCTGCAACGCATGCACAAGCCTCGGTGACGCTACCAACGGTGGCATCAATCTAGTGACACCTGCAATGTCAATTGTGTTACCCTGCGGAAATGGCCAGAGCCGCCGACGCCACCGGCGACCCCGTCGAAACGGATGTCGCCCCGCCGACCGATTCCGGCGCCGCCACCGACGGCCGCACCCTCCGCCGCCTGAACTCGTTCGAGCAGGCTGTGGACGCGCTGCTCGACCTGATCGTGGAGGGCAACGACGCCCCGACGGCCCAGCAGATCGCCGAGCGCTCCGGCATCTCGGTGCGCACGGTGTTCCGGCTCACCGAGGACATCGAGTCGCTGCATGCGGCGGCGTTGCTGCGGCAATTCGAACGTACGGCGCACCTCTACGTGACCCTGCCCAGCACCGGTGCCTTCGAGAGGCGGTTGCGCGCGCTGGCGAAGAACCGGGCCACCGTGTTCGAAGCCATTGCGCCGGTGCGACGGGTGGGAGACCGCCTGGCGGGGAGCTCCGAGAGCATCGCCGCGGGCGTGGAAATGCACCATCTGTTGCTCCGTAACCAGATGGCGAAGGTGTTCGAGCTCGAGCTGAAGGCCCTGCCCCGGCACCGGCGGGCGGCCGGGCTCGATGCCGCCGACCTCGCCGCCGGGTGGGAGACCTGGGACCAGCTTCGGCGCGTCAAGGGGCTCTCCGTGACGTCGTCGACGCGGATAGTGGAGCTGTTGGTCGGGGGTGTACTACGCGGCTGACGGCCGCTCGAAACTTGGACTCTCCATCGCGCGGAGCGGAGGAGACCGCGACACGCACAGACAAAGAAGAACGGGAGGGAAGCGCGCATGGCCATCACGCCGACGAAGGAGCAGTTCACTGAGTTCGCACACGGCAGCAGGGACGGGGAGGTCGTCATGATCAACCTGCTCCACTTCGCCCGGTCCGAGGACGACGACTCCCGATCCGAGACCGCTGAAGATCACTCCAGCGGCGCCGGCGCCTATCGCGAATACAGCGACCAGGTGATCAAGATGGTGGAGTCCCGCGGCGGGAAGGTCATCTGGACCGGGCGTCCCGAGAACGTGCTGATTGGCGACTCCGAGCGGGACGCCTGGGACCTGGTTGCCCTCGTGTCGTACCCCAGTCGCTCGGCATTCATCGACATGGTCACGTCGTCCACGTACGAGCAGGCGCACGAGCACCGCGCCCGCGGCCTCGACCGCACCGTGCTGCTTGCGTGCGAGCCCCTGCTCGACGCCCTCGGGTCCCGGGCGCAGGCCGGTGGTGACGATGGCTGAGCCCGAAACACCCGGCACTCCCGCCGCCCGTCGCCGCAACATCCTCTTCGTCACGACGGACCAACAGCGCTTCGACAGCCTCGGCTGTAACGGCGGCACCGTCGCCCGCACGCCGGTGGTCGACCGCCTGGCCGCCGAAGGCTTGAACTACCGAAGGGCCTACAATCAGAACACGGTGTGCATGCCCGCGCGCTCGACCATGCTCACCGGCCAGTACGTGCGCACGCACGGCGTCGTGGCCAACGGCATCCCGCTCCCTCTCGACGCGCCGTCCATCGCGGAGCACCTCCGCGACAAGGCTGGATACCGCACGGCGCTTCTCGGCAAGGCGCACTTCGAGCCCGGCTTCGACCCGGAACTCCACTTCGAGGAGAACGCACGCGCCGCGCGGGGTGACACCGGCCCCTGGCGCGGCTTCGAGCGCTCCGTCCAGGCGATGCACGCGGCCGCCTGGGGCCAGTACCCGATCGCGCACTACGGACGCTGGCTCGCCGAAAAC
Organism: uncultured Acidimicrobiaceae bacterium; assembly: GCA_963763575.1. Taxonomy (GTDB): domain Bacteria; phylum Actinomycetota; class Acidimicrobiia; order Acidimicrobiales; family RAAP-2; genus Bog-473. The sequence goes on along the minus strand of CAVXPD010000014.1, from coordinate 75,813 downwards.
CACCCCGAGCACCTGCACAGCTTCGCCGGCCTCCTCCAGGCCGAGCCGGGTGGCGACACGCGCGCACCCGAGACCAAGAACAACCCGATCCCGCGCGAGTGGTACCACACCGACTGGGTGGCCGATCTGACCGTCGAGTGGCTCGGCTCCCTCGGAGAGGACGAGCCGTGGTTTTGCTGGATGTCGTTCCCCGACCCGCACCACCCGTGGGACCCGCCGGCCTCAGAGCTACACCGCGTGCCCTGGCAGGACCTCGACCTGCCGCCGGGCCACCCCGGCTCCGACGACGCCGTCCGCAGGGTCCTCGAACGCAAGCCCGCGCACTGGCTCGGCTACTGGGAGGGCACCTTCCCCAATATGGAGGGCGGCCCGGCGGCCTTCGTCCCTTCCCGCCTCAGCCACGACCAGCTCCGCGAGGTCAACGCGAAGACGCACGTCATGAACGAGCTGATCGACGAGGCGTGCGGGCGCGTGCTCGACACCATCCGCCGGCGCGGCTGGGACGACGACACTGACGTCATCTTCACGACGGACCACGGCGAGCTCCAGGGCGACTACGGGCTCTTGTACAAGGGCCCGTACCACACCGATTCGCTGATGCGCCTGCCCCTGGTGTGGCGTCCGGCCCGCTCCGCCGGCGTCGTCCCGGCGGTGGTCACGGACCCGGTCGGTCAGGTCGACCTCGCGCCGACGTTCTGCGCCATTGCCGGGGTCGAGCCCCCGCCCACGATGCAGGGCCACACGCTCCCCTTGTCCGACGGCGAGCCGGGGCGTGAGCGCGTGCTCTGCGAGTGGGACAGCCAGTTCCCCGGCTACGGCATGCACCTGCGCTCGATCTACCGGGACGGCTGGCTGTGCACCGTCTACGAACCCTCGACGGCCGGGCAGCCCAACGGGCTCGAGGAGACCTGGGGCGAGGCGGTGCTTCGTCCCTGCCCTGTCGTCTACGAGCGCTCGGAGGAGGGCCCTGGCGGGGTCGCCATCGCGACCGGTGAGCTGTACCACGTCGACGAGGACCCTCATCAGTTCGAGAACCGGTGGGACGAGCCGGGCCGCCGCGCTCTGCGCGACGACCTGGTCGCCGACCTGTACGCCGCGCTCCCCGACGAGGTGCGCACGCTCAAGGTCGTGGCGCCGGCCTGAGCCGCGCCGTTTCAGTCGAGGCCGGGCAGCACCGCCTCGAGGAAGCGGGCAGGCGCTTCGACCATGGGGTAGTGGCCGACGTTCTCCAAGCTGACAGCAGTAGCGTCGGGGCGCGCCGCCAGCAGCGTGTCGACCATGGACGGCACGGCGATGGGGTCGTCGAGCCCCCACACCACGTGCAGCGGCGACGGGTCGGACTCGATGGCGCCGGTAAAGCGGCGCTCGTTGGCCCGGCGCTCCTCGATATAGCGGATCAGCCGTGGCAGCACGCGTTGCCCGTCGTCATGGACGATCTGAGCCGCGGCCGGCGGCACCGGATCCTCGGGCCAGCCTTCGGGGATCACCGGCGTGGCCGGGCTGAATGTGTCGCGCAAGCTCCGCGTCAGTCCCGTCGCGTCGATGCGTACGCCCTCGGGGAGCAGCGCGTCCGGGAGTGAGAGGAGCAGCTGTTGGCCGTCGGTCAGGTGGGCCTGTTCGATGTAGATGCTGCCGTTGGTAACGACGCGCTTCGTCACTTCGACCGGCCACTCGTGATCGGCCCGGCGGGCCAGCAGCTCACCCCCGACGGTGTCGCCCATGTCGTGGGTCAACAGCGCCAGGCGGTCGATCCCGAGCTCGGCCAGGTAGGCGGAGGCCAGGTCCGCCTGCAGGTCCATGGAGTAGGCGCGGTCGGGCTTGGCCGACAGCCCGAAGCCGAGCAGGTCGATCAGCAGCACGCGGCGGCCGGCGCGCAGGCCGTCGAGGACCGCGGCGTAGTCGAAGGACGAAGTCGGGAAGCCGTGCAAGACGAGGAGGGGCGGGTGGCGCTCGGGGCCGATCGCCGGCGCGTCGACGGTAAAGATGCGCTGGTCGGCGAAGTGCCGGTAGCGACCGATGGCCTCCCAACCCGCGCTGGACGTGATCGTCACGTGCCGGCCAGCTTGCTCACGAGCGGCCCCAGGGTCTCCCAGGCGTCGGACTCGAACGACCAATACGAGATGCCGTACTCGGCGCGCCGCCACTCGAGCTCTTCTGCCATCTCGTCGAGCGTGCCGATCAGGGCCAGCGGCACGTGCAACGCGTCGTCCGGGTCGATACCGAAGGCGGGCGCCATTTGCGACGCCAGCCCCTTCGCGTCGTCGGTGACCATGACGAACCCGATGAGGGAGTTGAGCTCGAGGTCGTCGAAGCGGTCGCCCGCCGCTTCCCTCACCCACGCCACCTTCGTGCGGGTGCGCTCGGGCGTGGCGTCGGTCGCGGTCTCCGGGCCGCCCGTACCCGCGCGCAGGTCGACGTTGATGCTCACGATGTCCGCGTGCTGTGCCGCGAACGAGAGCACCCGGCGGCCGCCACCGCCGATGATGAGCGGGGGACCCGGTCGCTGCAGGGGGCGTGGCGTGAGCGTGTGGCCGAGCACCTCGTAGTGCTGGCCGTGGAAGTTGAACGGGCCGTCGGTGCGCAGCAGCCCCTGGACCACCTTGACGGCCTCTTCGAAGCGCGCCACTCGCACGGCGGGGTGGTCGTAAGACATGCCGGCGGCGTCGTAGTCGGTGCGCATCCAGCCGGCGCCGAGGCTGAGCTCGAGGCGGCCGTCACTGAGCACGTCGAGCGTGGCCGCCTCCTTGGCCAGCACGAACGGGTGCCGGTAGTCGTTGCAGAAGACCAGGGACCCCATCCGCAGCGTGGCGGTGGCGGCCGCCACGGCGGCCAACGCCGGGACCGGGGCGAGCTGGTCGCCGAAATGGTCGGGCATCAAGAGCGCGCTGTAGCCGAGGTCCTCCGCCTTCCGGGCCTGCTCGGCCCACGAGCGCGCAGTGCCCTCGGGCGCCTTGCTCAGCTGCGCGGCAAACCGGAACCTTCGGTCATGTGCCATGACGACATGCTGCCTCATCGAGGCCGCACCTGCTCGGTCCAGCGGAGCTGCGTCCACCACCACGGCCGATGGCTCGCCGACGCCATTGGGGGCGCTAGGGCGCTTGACGCAGGCGCTCGAGGATTGCGACGGCCTCTCGCTCGATCCCCATATGGAGGTGCTGGGACGCGGTGGCTCTGGCTCGCTCAGCCATGGCACGGGCGCGTTGGCGGTCGTCGCCTCTGCCGCGGTCCGCCAACAGTTGCGCCCAGGCGACCTCGGTGAGAGAGACGAAGGAAGGACACCGGAGGCGTGCGTGGAGCGTGGCGGCGCGGCTGAAGGAGGCCTCGGCTTCTTCGAACCGGCCCAGCACATGCTCGAGGCGACCGACCGTGTGGGCCAGGACAGGGTCGATCGTCACATGCGTAGTGACGAGTTGGTCCGAGAACGGAGCGAGGCGTCCGTGCAACATCGCCACGGCCGGCGAGTGTTTCGTCCGGACGGCTACGTCCGCCCAGCAATAGTGTGCGCTCGACCAGGCGTTGTCTTCGGGGACGACCAGTCCGGCGCGGTGGGCGTCGTCGAGGAGCCGGCGCGCCCGGTCCAGGTCTCGGGAGTCGGCGTAGGCCATTGCGAGCACCGACTGGTATACCGCTTGCCCGGGGAATTGGGACGCCGTTTGCTCAATGAGTGGGATGAGCTCCGGAAGTCGACCTTGGCGTACTCGGATGTTGAGGAGCTGCGAACCGTAGATGGTGAAGGCATCGGGTTGTGCGGTCTCGATGCCGTAATTGAGGGCATCCGTGGCCCGTCGTTCCGCCTCGGCAAGGTTGCCCGCCAGCAGCGCCTGGACTGCCAGGTCATAGGCATGAGTCCAGCGAAGGCCCGCGTGGGGCAACTGCTCCAGGATCGCCCCGGTGACGGCCAGTGATTCCTCGAACCCATCGCGATTGGCCGACTCGAGTTCGCAACGAAGGAGCAGGTGCCGGGTCAGGAAGCGCTGAATGGGATCGTTGACGACGTCGGCCGCCCGCACGGCCTCGGCGAGCCACTCCAATCTCAGGGAAAGAGTCGAGGGGGCGATGACGGCTTGCGCACCGCGAATCAACGCGTCAGCTAACGCGCTGAAGTCACCGCTCGCCCGTGCGAGGCCGATCGCATCGCGCGTGATGGAGAGTCGCTGCGCCAGAGACGCCGTGTAGATCTGCTCTGTGGCGAACAGCGCGAGCAACCGGGCCCGTGTCGCAGCGTTGTCGCTCGTGGTGCGATCGAGAGCGCTGCGCAACACGGCGAGTCGGTCTTGGTCGGCATCACCAATGCGTGACTGCCAGCCGCGGTTGTTGGTCAGTGCGGCGCGGGCTAACAATTCGGAGTCGCCCGCTCGTTCCGCGACCACAGCAGCCTCAAGGAGCGTCTCGCGGTAGGCCGCGATCCCCACCTGGCGTTGAGCATCGCCGAGGCCCACGAGCAGTTCGGCTCGCTCCCGGTCAGGCTCGGCTGCATCGCCGAGGAGGTCGAGGGCCTGGGTGTACCAGCGCACTGCCTCTGCCGGGGCAAGTGTGGCGAGCGCACGGGACCCGGCCAGACCAGCGTATGCAACGGCCTTCGCCGAGTCGCCGGAGCGCGTCGCCTGCGCCCAGTGAAAGGCGAGTTCGCCCACCCTGCGCCCGGGTGTTCCGCCGGTCAGCTCCTCGAGCGCCAGCGCGATCGAGCGGTGGGCACGTGCCCTGCGGCTCGGAGAGATCTCTTCATACAGCGTGTGACCGATCAGCGCATGGGCGAACGAATAGTCGGCGCCACGGTCGGAGTGGCGCAGCAGCTGAGCGGCCGCGGCGGCGTCACAGACATCGACCAGATCGTCAGTGCCGAGGTCCGCTACCCGCTCGAGAAGCTCAAGCTCGAAGTCTCGGCCTATGACCGATGCCAGCGAGAGAACCTGATGAGTCTCAACGCCCAACGAGCGCACCCGTTGGCCGACGACCTCGCGGATGCTGACTGGAAGTCCGGCGGTACGGAGGTCGGCCGTGGCCAGCCAGCGTCCCTCCTCGCCTTGGTAGATCACGCCGGTCGCCGTCAAGTGACGCAGGAGTTCGCCGACGAAGAAGGGATTGCCGTCGGTCTCGGCTGACAGCGCATCGCGTAAGGCGACGCCGTCTTCGTCCATCTCATGACCCGCGAACACCTCCAGGAACGCCAGGAGCTCGTCGTCGCCCAAGCCGCGGAGCGGTAGTCGCTCGATGCCGAGCTCCCGGTGGAGGGCGGCCAGCGCCGCTGCCAAGGGGTCGTCGACGCCCACGTCCGCATCTCGGAAGGTCGCGACCACCAGGAGCGAGAGCGGTCGACCACAGGACAGGACATGCCGAAGCAGGTCCACCGTGCCGGCGTCCGCCCAATGCAGGTCGTCGAGGAACAACAGGAGCGGGGCGACCTGCGAGGCGCGCGCCAAGAGGTCGACGACGGCCGCAAAGAACCGGGGACGGTCCGACTCCTCGGAGGCCGATTCCGGGCCCAAGGGGGGGTCGGTTCGTGCCCGGACGGCCGGCACGACGCGACCGGCGACTGTCCCATTCGCGGCCACGTGCTGGCGAACCAGGTCGGGCGGTACCTGCTCGACCAGCTGACCCAGTGCTTCGGCCCACGGCTGATAGGGGACGAAGAGGTCTTCGTCACAGCGTCCGTAGAGCACGGACACGCCGGCTTTCGACGCCTTCGCCGCCTCGCGCGCCGCCAGTGTCGTCTTGCCGATGCCCGGCTCGCCGGACAGCAGCACGGCCCGCAGGCTGCCGGCGCACGCCTCCTTGAGCGCTGCGTCGAGGACTTCCTGCTCGCGTACCCGTCCGACGTATCTCGACGCAGCGAGGGAAGCGACCCTCGGCGGGAGGGGAAGGACTTGGTTTTCGGCGTTGGCGAGCGGTTCCCATAGGACGCGGTGCACGCGGACCGGCTCATCGAGACCTTTCAGTTCGAGGTCGCCGACCAACTCGAACTCGAACCCGCCGCGAGACCGGGCCAAGAGCTGCACCATGTCGGTGGTGAAAATGTCCCCACCGTTGCACCGGGCGCACAGTCGGGCGGCTTCCACGACCGATCGCCCGTACCAGTCCCCGTCTTCTGGCACGGCCTCACCGACGGCCAAGCCCACGCGCATGGACATGAGCACCGTCGTGGCAGGGCGTGCCGCCATTGCCTGCTGCATCCCGACGGCGCAAGCCAGACCTGCACCGACTCCGCTGAAGACCACCATGAGTCCGTCGCCGGTGCTTTTGACCTCGCTGCCTCCGACCTCGGTCATGACGCTGCGCAGCACCGCGAAGTGCTGTCGCCGCAGGTCGTCCGCCACGGCATCGCCAAACCGGGAGATCGTCTCGGTCGACCCCACGAGGTCGGTGAACATCACTGTGACCGTCTGTGTCGCCACGCGAAGCCCCTCCCACCGCAATGACGGTTTCAGTCTGCCAGAACAGCCCTTTTCGCGCTCCCGGACAGTGGAGGCGGCCTCGACCGGCCTGGGCTGGCGTTTCTGGCCACTGGTGCGACGGATTGGACCACTCAGGCTGACGGAGGCGATTGGTCGGGGCGGCTGAGACACTCAGAGGCCCCGCCCGAGGCCGCTACCGTTGCCCCGTGAGCGGCCGCGTGCCCGATGGGGTGGTGCACAGACTTCCCGCCGACTTGCGCAAGGCGCTGGTCGCCAACGCCACTGCGCTTGATGCCTGGAAGGACATCACGCCACTGGCCCGCAACGAGTTCATCTGCTGGGTCGTGGACGCCAAGCAGGAGAAGACCCGTGAACGCCGCATTCGCCGGACCCAGGAGGAGCTCGAGGACGGCATGCGCCGGCCTTGCTGCTGGCCGGGGTGCGCGCACCGCGAGCGCAACGGCAAAGTGTGAGTGCAGAGGGAGATCACACTTACGTCGCTCCACCAGCTTGCGGAGGTTTCCGGACATGGCCGTAAGGCGGTGACGGAGATCGTCTCGGGCGACGAGCGTTCCGGCTGAACCGCTCTCCGCACGGCCGTGCCGAAGTCGATCAGGAGCAGCCCTTCTCCCGATCGTCTTCGGTGCTCTTGCTAGATGAAGCTGAAGTCGGGAACGGCCGAGCTGATCCCCTTGAACAGCTCGTCCTTGGCCGCCACCAGCTCCTCGGGTGTCCAGGCCGACTCGCGGGTCACCTGGCCGACCGCCTTGAACGCGCTCATGGCGTAGACGTCGCCCCCGAAGACCACGAAGATCTGCCCGTTGATGTCTTGCGACGCGGGCGCGGCGAGGAAGGCCACCACGTTGGCGATGTTCTTCGGGTCCCACTTGTCGAAGTCCCCTTCCTCGGTGCCCATGCCGCCGCCGAAGAGGGTCTCGGTCATGCGGGTGCGCGCCCGGGGTGCGATCGCGTTCGCCGTGACGCCGTAGCGCCCGAGCTCGCGGGCCTCGACCCAGGTGAGCGCGGCGATGCCCGCCTTGGCCGCGGCGTAGTTGGCCTGTCCGGCGTTGCCGAAGAGGCCCGCCTCCGAGGAGGTGTTGATGATCCGCCCGGTCACGTCCTCACCGGCCTTGGAGCGGTTGCGCCAGTAGACCGCGGCGTGGTGTGTCGCCGCGAAGTGGCCCTTGAGGTGGACCCGGATGACGTCGTCCCAATCGGACTCCTCCATGTTGAACGACATCTTGTCGCGGAGGATCCCTGCGTTGTTCACGAGGATGTCGAGGGAGCCGAACGTCTCGATCGCCTGCTCGACGACGTTCTGGCCGCCTTGCCACGAGCTGATGTCGTCGCCGTTGACCGCGGCGTCGCCGCCGTTCCTCTTGATGAGGTCGACCACCTCCTGGGCCGGGTGGACGTCTGCGCTGCCCTCGCCGTGGAGCCCGGCACCGACGTCGTTGACGACGACCTTGGCACCCTCGCCCGCCAGCACGAGCGCCTCCTCCCGGCCGATGCCGCGGCCTGCGCCGGTGACGACCGCCACCTTGCCATCGAGCAGTCCCATGGTGATGCCTCCTGTCCTTGTTCCGCTCTGTCCTTGTTTCGATTTTCGATGCGTTCCGGGTTCGATGCGTCCGGGCGATGAGAGTTCGGTGTGCGCACCCGGGTGGTGCCGCCATTCGAGGTTGCCGGCGGCCGGCGCCGGATCGTGCCAGCCCCGGGCGGGCGGTCGCGCGGTGGTGCAGTGTGGCCGACGCGGCGATTCAGGGGCAAAAGCGCGCCAACGCCTCGGCCGTCACCTGGCCGACGAGCGCCACCGTCTCGCTCCTCGCCCGGGCCCGGCCGAAACGGGCGGCGAGGCTCTCCACCTCCATGCCCTCGGGCGGCGCGGTCAGGATCGCCCGGTCCGACGACCCAGCGATGCACAAGACGGGTGGCGGGCCGCCGGGGCGACGGACGGCCAGGGCGAGCCGGAGCACGCCGCCAGGTACCTTGCCCTGGAACGAAGGCGGATCGAGGTGGCCCTCGCCCGTCATGACGAGGTCGGCGGGGGTGAGGCGTCCGGCCAAGCCGACGAAGCCCGCCACGACGTCGAACCCGGGCTCGATCCGCGCACCGAGCGCGGCCAGCGCGCCCGCCAGCCCCCCGGCGGCGCCGGCGCCCGGGAGGGTGGTGACGTCGAGTCCCGTGTCGCGTCGGTATCGAGCTGCGGTCTCGGCCAGGCGGCGGGTGAGCGCGTCGATCTGCCGGTGTGTCGCGCCCTTTTGGGGCCCGAACACGACGGCGGCGTCGAGAAAGGGCGTGGTCACGTCGCAGGCCACCACGAGCTCGAGGCCCCCGAGGGCCGCCGGGGAACCGACGGCGTCGTACGCCCCCGCCCCGCCGTCGGTGGTCGCCGACCCGCCGCAGCCCACGACGATGCGCGCCGCGCCGGCCTCTCTGGCCGCCAGGAGGAGCTGGCCCACCCCGGTCGTGCGGGCGCGGACCGGGTCTTCGCCGCGGGGGTGAGGGACCAGGGCCCGTCCGGCCGCCCGCGACATCTCGATGACGGCGGTCGGACCGCCCCCCTCGGCCGGTCCGAGGTCGATCGTGCGCCACTCGGCATCGACCGGTGCTCCGAGCGGGCCGGTGACGCGGGTGACGTGGCGCGTGCCGCCGAGCGCATCGAGCAGGCCCTCGCCGCCGTCGGACATCGGCACCTCGTCGGCGGTCCACCCGGCCCGGCGCGCCGCGTCTGCAGTCACCGCGGCGACCTCCGACGCGGTCGCGGTGCCCCGGAATTTGTCGGGCGCAGCGACGAGATGCGGCACAGGGCAGGAAGTTAACGAACAGCGACGCCCGCGCGCCGAGCCCGTGATCCCGCTTGACAAGGCTCCGGACTGAGTTCACTGTGAATGCAATTGAAACCCGCGTAGCAATGAGGTGGTGCCACGCGGAGGAACGGCGTTCGGAGGACACACGCCGGGGCGCTCGTAGCGGTCTTCTTGGCCAGCGTCCTGTCGGCGAGCGTGTTGGCGGCGATCGCCGGCGTGGCGGCAAACACCGGGACGGCCGAGCCGGCCGGAGCGACGACCCCGGCTGGCGTCATCCAGAATTGTGCCAACGGGTCGCCGCCTCAGTTCAGTGGGTTCGCCGGTGGAACGGGCGCCTTCCACAGCGACCACTTCCTCAGCGACTACGTGACCGCGCCTCCGTTCGGGGCCAACGACATCCCCAACGGCGACTTCACGAACATCTTCCTCATGCCGCCCGGCTTCACCAGCCGGGACTCCTACGTGGCCAGCCTTCCGCCGGCCATGCAACCTCCCACCCAGGAGCAGATCGACGCGATGACGCTCGGCCTCGTCTGCAGCTCGTTCTTCGACCTGCTCACCCAGTACAACATCAACACGCCCGTCTACGCGGGTGACCAGGTCACCAGCTCGCGCTGCGTCACAACAGCCCTCAACGACGCGGCGAGCACCAACGGCGTGATCTCGTACGCGACCATGCGCAGCTTCGCGGCCTGTAACTCGAACGCCAACAACGATCCGTCGCCCCAGGTCAACATCTTCGTGGGGCCGACCGTCGCGGCGTCCGGCTACAACCAGGACGGAACCAGCCTGTGCAATGACGGCGAGGGTGGGTATCACGGCGCCGGGGTCAACGTCCCGCAGTGGACGGCGATCGCAACGCTCCCGAGCTGCAACGCCAATCCGGGAGGTGTCATGGAGGTCGAGTCCCACGAGATGGTGGAGCTCATCTCGGACAACTTCGGCCTCGGATGGGTCCACGGTGTCCTGCCCGACTTCAACGAGACCTACGACAACGGCGAGCTGGCGGACATCTGCAGCAAGGTGGGCGTGGCGCCGACGCCGTCCATCCCGTTCCCCAACATCATTCCGGCGAGCGGGGGACCGCCCATCACCGGGCTCGACGTCGGCTCGTATTGGTCCGACCAGGACAACCGGTGCGAGCCCGGGGCCATCATGAACGACACGCCGGTGCCGCTGGCGGGCAGCCCTTCGGTGACGTTCTCGAGCAGCGTCCACAGCCTCACGGTGCCGATCTCCGACAGCAACACAAACACGATCAAGGCGCTGGAGCTCGACGTCGCCACCGGCACCAGCGGGCTCGGCGGCGGCAACTCGCTCAACGTCACGCTCACGGTGAAGCTGGGCGGGGGCATGCACTCCTTCACCACGAACGGGCTGAACGAGGGCACGCTGTGGGGCAACGGGACCATGCACGCGGTCCTGCTGCCGTTCGTGGACGGGATCTCACCCTCGGACCTGGTGAGCATGACGCTGTCCACCGACAGCACCAGCTGGAACGTGACGGGCGTCCAGTTGCAGGCATCGGTCGTCACGCCGATCGCTGGCTGCACCCCGGTCGCACCGGTCGTGGGTGTGAACGCCGTCGGCACGACGGCGCTCAGCGACGGAAGCAAGGGACTGGTCAGGTTCACCGGCGGTTCCACCGAGACCTTTGGCGAAACGTTCCACTCCCCGGGTGCGGACGCCAACAAGCAGGTGGCCGGGCTGTCTCTGGTGATCGGCACCGGCGGTGACGACCTCCGGGGCGGCAACGAGCCTCTGGACAACGCCAATGCCATCGTCACGCTGGGCACCGGTCAGCAGATCGCGTTCGACAACATCAACGACAACGCCAACTGGACGAACGGGTTCACCAGTCAGCCCATCGACCTGGCCGACGACAGCTCGCTCCCGAACGTGGTCCCACTCAACGTGTTGCCGCCTGACACGACGATGAGCCAGATCACGTCGGTCACGCTGCAAACCGACCTGCCGGGGGGCACAGGCGGTGACAACTGGGACGTGAAGTCCATCTCGCTGACCGCAGCCGTGGGCTGCCCCGCGACCAAGCCACCGCCAACCTTCGTCTCGACCACACTGCTCAACGTCTCCAACACGACGACGCTGGGCGACGGGAGCACCGGCCTCTGCCGCGAAACCGGGAGCAGCAACGACTGCCCCGAGTCGATCCCGGCCGTCCCACCCTCCTTGGCGTCCGACACGGTGACAGCGCTTCAAGTCACCATCACGACCGGCAGCGACAACCTGCGCGGGGGCGGAGAACAAGGGGACAACGCGCAGGTGATCCTCGCGTTCGGGGGAGGGTCGCAGAAGTATCAGAACGTGAACAACAGCGACACCCTCGACAACGGATCGGTCTTCTCGTTCCCCCTGGTCCCTCCGCCCTCGACCAATCTGGGCTCGTTGACGTCGATCGACATCCACACGATGTTCGGCAGCCTCTTCCCCGACAACTGGGACATCGCCGGACTGCGGCTCGACGCCATCGCCGACCCGCCGGGGAAGCTCGGCTCTGCGGGGCCACGCGCAGCATCGCCGGCCGCGGCGGTCGCGCCCGCGGCACCGGAGGCCGCGGGTCAGCCCGTCCCGGGTCAGACCCAGGCGTCCGACCCGGCCGCCGTCCCGCCGGTCAGCTTCGGTGCCACCCCGCCTCCCGATTGGTTCGTTGCTTCCACTCCGAACCAAGGGAGCGGGAGCAACCAGCTCCTCGCCACCTCGTGCGCCGACCCGAGCGACTGCGTCAGCGTCGGCGACGCGGCGTCGACCGGGGGTGTCGCACCCTTGGCGGAGGTCCTCTCCGGGGGGAGCTGGACGGTTTCGCCGACGGCCTCCCTCGGGGGCGCCATCGGCATCCTCTACGGGGTTTCGTGCTCGAGCCCCACCCAGTGCATGGCCGTCGGTGACGAGCTTCTGTCCGGTTCCGGCCCCGCCGACCAACCCCTGATCGAGAGGTGGAACGGCACGACATGGTCCGTCGTCGCGTCGCCGTCGCCCGGGCCCGGCGACAGTCTCCTCAGCGGCATCTCGTGCCCGGCGGCCAAGGACTGCGTCGCTGTGGGACGCGTGTACGTCGACGGGACGTCCCAGGCCCTCGTCGAGCGCTGGAACGGCACGGCCTGGGTCGTCGTCGCGTCCGCCGATCCCTCCTTGGGCGACACCATGCTCTTCGGCGTGTCGTGCCCCACCACCACGGCCTGCACGGCCGTCGGCAGCAACGACGCTATGGGGCCCAATCAGACCCTGATCGAGACCTTTGCCGGCGCGTCGTGGGCCATTCAGCCCTCCGCCGACCAGGGCACGGGCGCCAACGTGCTGCAGGCGGTTTCCTGCGTGAGCGCAGCCGCCTGCACGGCCGTCGGGGACTTCGTCAACAACGTCGGGAAGGCGAACCAGGCCGAGAACACTCTCGTCGAGCGCTGGAACGGCACGTCGTGGACCATCGCAGCGGGCACCAACCCCAGGGCGGCGGGAGACGGCCTGGACGGCGTGTCCTGCCCCGACCCGAACCACTGCGTCGCGGCGGGCTCGTCGTTCGATGGGTCGACCCATTTCGACCTGCTCGAGAGCTGGAACGGCACGGCGTGGTCGACCACCACGGTGCCGAGTCCGGGTGCGTTCACGAGCGTGCTCTCCGGGGTCTCGTGCGCGACTCGCGTCGACTGCCAGGCCGGCGGGTTCGACAACCTCAGCTCGGGGACGCTGCAGACGCTCGACCTCGACCACGTCGTCCCCGTCCCGACGATGAGCCAGCTGACTTTCACCCTCTCCCCGTCACTCCAGCTCACTCTGTCGGGCTCCGGATTCGTGCCCAGGCCGCCGGCTGAGGCGACGAACTGCGGGACCAGCGGGACGGACACCCTCTACTCGCACTTCACGTTCACCGATGTCACGGCCGGGTGGGGGGCCGGTGCGCCCGGCGACTGCATCGGGCTCGTGGTCTCGAACTACCAGAACACGGCGATCGCGTTCAGCTTCGGGAGTGGCTACGGCTCGACCTCGGTCCTCAAGCCGGGGGACACCGTCGAGATCGAGCTCTACGGGGCCGTGTGCCTGGCCACCGTTCCGACCAGCACCAGCACGGTGACCTGCGCGATCGCCTGACGAGCCGCCCATGGCCACGGTGCAGCCCGGGAGGTGCGGGGTGCCCAGTGCGGGTGCCCAGTGCGGGCGAGAGGACTCGAACCTCCACCCCCTCGCGGGGACCGGGACCTAAACCCGGCGCGTCTGCCAATTCCGCCACGCCCGCAGCGGTCCCGCAGTGCGGGTGAACTGGGAGTGTACGGCCGTGTGCCCACGCGTGCCTGCTGGTCCAACTAGCCTCGTGGCCATGGCCAAGGCATCCGCAACCCCCAAAATCGTCGCCGCGGGGACTGACCTCGACCCCGGCGGCCGGGTCTTCCAGCAGCTCCTGAAGGAGCGCATCGTCTTCATCGGCAGCGCGATCGACCAGACAACCGCGAACATGGTGTGCGCCCAGCTCATCCTCTTGGAGGCGGAGGACCCCGAGAAGGACATCTCCCTCTACATCAACTCCCCGGGTGGCTCGGTCACCGATGGCCTCGCCATCTACGACACCATGCAGTACGTCCGGCCGGACGTCTCCACCATCTGCGTCGGGCTGGCCGCCAGCATGGGCCAGTTCCTCCTCTGCGCCGGTGCGCCGGGCAAGCGCTACGCCCTGCCGCACTCCCGGATCCTGATGCACCAGCCCTCGGGGGCGATGCAGGGGCAGGCGGCCGACATTGCCATCCAGGCCGAGCAGATCATCTATCTCAAGCGGATGATGGCCGAGCGCATCGCCTTCCACACCGGGCAGACCCTCGAGCGGATCGAGACGGACTCGGACCGCGACCGCTGGTTCACCGCCGACGAGGCCCAGGAATACGGCTTCATCGACAAGGTGATCGACCGCTCCACGGCGGCGACCACGGCGGCAGCGGGGAACTCCTAGACGTGGCATTGGACGTCCCGGCCTCCTCGTCGGACGCAGATAGCAGAGTCGAGGACACGACGGAACGACGGGTGGCGGACGAATCGCCGATGGCGGCCCGGGTCGCCGGCGTCGGCCCGCGCGCCGCGAAGCGAGGGTCCTCGACCCGGATCGTCACGCCGACGATCGGCGTGCGCCAGCGCCTGCGCGAGATCTGGTTGTCCCGGGAGCTGCTGGTCTATCTGGTGCGGACCGAGATCAAGGTCAAGTACAAGAACTCGGTCCTCGGCCTGGTGTGGTCGATGATCGCGCCGGCGATGACGCTCGCCATCTACTTCTTCGTCTTCCAGGTCATCTTGAACAACCACATCCCGCACTTTGTGATCTACCTGTTCTCGGGCCTGCTGTTGTGGAATCTCTTCTCGCTCGGGGTGTTGACGGGCACCGGGGTGGTGGTGAACAACGCGGGCATCGTGAAGAAGGTGTCCTTTCCCCGCGAGATCCTGTCGCTGGCGTCGGTCGGGTCGGCGTGTGTGTTCTTTGCCTTCCAGTGCGTCGTGTTGGTCATCTTCATGCTTGCCCTGCAGCACAAGCCCGATATGGCCTACTTCCCCGTTCTCCTTCTCGCCCTGGTGGCGGGAATTGCATTGGCGGGCGCCCTCGCAGTGCTCCTCTCCGCCATCAACGTCTACCTGCGTGACACCCAGCATCTGGTCGAGGTCCTCCTGACTGCTTGGTTCTGGGCGTGCCCGATCGTCTACGCCTATCAGGCGAACATCGGCAACAAGCTCGGGCCGCGGGGTCTCGCCTGGGTGTACTTCCTCAACCCGATGGTGCCGCTGGTCCTGTCGTTCCAGCGATGTATCTACGCGCACGTCACGGTCATGATCCCGGGTCAGGCCGCCCCCTACCCCGTCCTCCCGGGTAAGAGCATGGTGTGGTTCGCCGGCCTGGACTTCGGCGTTCTCTTGCTGGCCGTCTGCCTCTTCCTCGTCGCCCTCGCCGTCTTCGGACGCCTCGAGGGCAACTTCGCCGAGGAGCTCTAGTCGTGAGCGACTACGCCATCGACGTCCGCAACGTCTCCAAGCGCTTCCGGCTTGCCCACGGGCAGTACAAGACGGTGAAGGAGCGCATCATCCACGGTGGCCGGCGCAAGTCGACCGAGGACTTCTGGGCCCTGCGCGACGTCTCGCTCACCGTGCGCGAGGGCGAGACGGTGGGCGTCCTCGGCCGCAACGGCTCCGGCAAGTCGACCCTCCTCAAGTGCATCTGCGGCGTTCTGCAGCCCACCGACGGCGAGGTGGCGGTGCGGGGCAAACTCGCCGGGCTGCTGGAGCTGGGCGCCGGGTTCCAGCAGGACCTGACCGGACGCGAGAACATTTACCTCAACGGCTCGCTGCTCGGCATGTCCAAGCGCGAGGTGGACCGGGTGTTCGACGCCATCGTCGACTTCTCCGAACTGGAGGAGTTCATCGACGGACCCGTGAAGTTCTACTCGTCAGGTATGTACGTGCGCCTCGCCTTCGCCGTCGCGGTCAACGTCGACCCGGACATCCTGGTGCTCGACGAGGTGCTCGCCGTGGGCGACGAGCGCTTCCAGCGCAAGTGCGTCGACCGGGTCAAGCAGTTCCAGAGGGAGGGCCGCACCATTCTGCTGGTGACCCACTCGGCCGACACCGTCCGCAGCACCTGCGACCGGGGGGTCGTGCTCAGCCACGGGCGCCTGGTGGCCGAAGGGGAGCCCGGTGAGGCCACCCGCATCTTCCGTGAGGGCCTCATGGCCGAGGGCGCCGGCATGTCGACCTTCGACCCGGCGGTGCCGGCGATACCGGGCAGCGAGACGGGTGACCTGGGCGAGTCCGAACGGCCGGTCCGCTTCCGCTCTGTCCATCGCGTCTATTCGGGCGACAATTCCGTACCGTACATGCGGACCGGCGACGACCTCACCATCCGCGTGGAGTTCGAGGCGCTGGCGCCGACCCACGATGTCGTCTTCTCGCTGGAGATCCTCAACGAGCTGCACACCACGATCATGCGCACCGACACGTCGATCATCGGCGTGTCCTTCGATGCCCCAGTAGGGGTCAGTGTCATGCACTTCGGCATCGTGAACATGCCGATGCTCGACGGCTCCTTCTCGTTCGCCGTGGGGATCCAGAGCCGGAGCGGCATCCTCTACGACTGGAAGGAAAACGCCGGGACCTTCGAAGTGATGAACCCGGGCAAGGCCACCGGCTTCTTACGCATGGACGTCCATGCCGCACTCATCTCCTCCGAGAGCGCCGTCGACACCGCCGCGCTGGCCTGAGCGGGCACACCCGTGAGCGAGACCGAGGAGACACTGCCGGCCGACCCCCAGGCCTACATCGAGCAGGTGATGGCCGAGATCGCCGAGGAGGTGCGTCTGCGGCGCGCCTCGGGGGACCTGCCGCCCAAGCTCGAGCGCGAGCTGGACGAGCTGTTCCTCGCCCATTCCCCCATCGGTGTGCGCGGCGGAGACCTCGGCGAGGCCCTGCGCCAGGTCGACGCGGCCACGTTCATCGACCCGGTCGTCCCGGTCGAGTCGGAGCGCGCGGCCGGCTCCGTGGTGAAGAAGGGCATGCGGTCCCTGTCGCTGTGGTACGTCGGCTGGATCACCCACCAGATGAGCCAGTCGGCGTCGGCGGTAAGCCGCGCCCTGCACATCGTGGACGAGCGCCTCAAGGACCTCGAGCGCCAGGCGGAGGCCCAGCGGGTGCCCGACGCCGCGGTCGTGGAATTCCCGACCTCTGCCGGCCTGGGCGCCTGGTGGGCGGAGCCCGTCGTCGCCGCCCTCGTCAAGGTGCCCGGGCGCGTCCTGCACGCCGCGTGCGGTGACGGCTGGCTGGTGCGGCGCCTCAACGAGGCGGGCGGCGACGCCTACGGCGTCGACCCGCGCTCGCCCGTGGTCGACGCGGCGGAGCTCGGAGTGCTGGACCTGCGCGGCGAGGGCCTGGACGAGCACCTGCGCGCGGTCGCGGCGGCGGGCCTCGGCGGGATCGTGCTGAGCGGGATCGTCGAGGGCTGGTCGGGGGGCGAGCGGGGACACCTTCTGACCGCGATCGGCACGCGGCTGGCGCCCGGCGGGACGCTGGTCCTGCACTCGGTGACGCGCCAGGCTTGGGACGCCGACGACGCTCCCATCGGCGCGGACCTGGCGCCCGGCCACCCGCTCCGGTTCGAGACGTGGTGCCGGCTCTTGGAGCAGGGGGGGTACACGGCGACGGCGCAGGTGGGCCCCGAAGACTCGGACTACCTGATCACGGCGGTCCGCGCCGGCGTGACGCCCTCTCACTCCGACTGCTGATGGCCGCCGCCGGGCGGCCGGTGGCCATCCATCAGTTCGTCCCCACCCTCAACCCCCACGACGCGACCGGCACGCACACCCTCATGGCGCGCGACATCCTGCGCCGGGCCGGCTGGCGCTCCGACATCTTCGCCGAGGCCATCCACGACGACCTCGCATCCGAGGCCTACAAGCACTGGATGTACCCCGACCACCAGGCGGCGGGCGACGTCGCGTTGTACCAGTTCACGACGTCGTCGGCCGTGGCCGAGTACTTGCTCGAGCTCGGCCTGCCCCTGATCCTCGACTCGCACAACTTCACCGCGCCCGAGCTCTTCGCCGGCTGGGAGCCCTCCAACGTCGAACGCGCGTCGCGAGCGGCCGACGAGCTGGCCCGGCTGGCGTCACGCGCCCTGCTGGGGCTGGCCGACAGCTCCTTCAACGCGCGGGGCCTGCGGCGCGCCGGCTGCCGGCACACGGCGGTCGTCCCCGTGCTGGCCGACTACGGGCGGGTGGCCACCGCACCGGACGAACGGGTGGCGACGGAGCTGGCCGCGCTGAAGGCCGATGGCGGTGCGGACCTGATCTTCGTCGGCCGCATTGTCCCGTCGAAGGCTCAGCACGAGCTGGTGAAGGCCCTCTGGGCCTACCGCCGCCTCTACGATCCAGAGGCGCGGCTGCACCTGCTCGGCGGGACGTCGAGCTACGCGTACAGCAAGTCGCTCTACGACTTCGCCGACGACCTGGGTCTCGCGGCCGCGGTGCGCATCGCCGGGGAGGTCTCCGACGCGGCGCTCTCGGCCTACTTCGCCGCCGCCGACGTCTTCGTGTCGCTGTCGCTGCACGAGGGGTTCGGGGTGCCGCTCGTCGAGGCCATGTCGGCCGGCGTCCCGATCGTCACGCGCGACGCGGGCGCGGTCACTGAGACGGTCGACGGTGCGGCGCTCGTGTTGGAATCCGTGGAGCCGTCCTACGTCGCGGCGGCCGTGCACCGCGTGCGCACCGACGAACGGTTGCGCTGCGCGCTCGTCGAGCGGGGTCGCCGGCGGGCCGCGGAGCTCCAGGGCGACGGTGTGGCGACGACGCTCGTCGACGCCGTGGCTGCGGTGGTGGGCCGGCCATGAGCAAGAAGGTCGTGTTCGTCACCCCCCGCTACGGCACCCAGGTGATGGGGGGCGCGGAGACGGGCGCGCGCCAGCTGGCCGAGCACCTGCGCGCCCACACCGACTGGCAGTCGGAGGTCCACACGACCTGCGCGCTGGACCCGCACACTTGGGCCGACGAGCTCGAGCCGGGGCGCACCACGGTCAACGGCGTCCCGGTGTACCGGCACCCGGTCGACCACGGGCGCACCATGGACTTCTACAACCTCGACGGCCTGCTCCGTCTGGCGCCCCAGCTGGCGACGCGCGACCAGGGCAAGCGGTGGGTCGAGTACAACGGCCCGGTCTCGACCGAGCTGGTGGACGCGGTCTGCGCCTCGGACGCCGACGTCGTCGCGTTCTATCCGTACATGTACCACCCGACCGTGGCGACGATCGGCAAGGTCAAGGCGCCCGCGGTACTCCACCCGGCCGCGCACGACGAGCCCGCCCTCTACATGCCGGTCTACCGCGGCACGTTCGGCGATGCGGACGGCTTCTGCTTCCACACGGCGTCGGAACGGGCGCTGGTCGAGCGCATGTACCCGGTCGCCGAGCGCCCCCAGATCGTGCTGGGCCTCGGCGTCGGTGAGTCCCAGGCGAAGGGGCGGCCCGGGGGAGAGCTGCTGGGGCTGGGCGACCGCCCCTACCTCGTGAGCGTCGGCCGGGTCGACGAGCACAAGGGCTCCAAGATGCTGGCGGCGTACTTCGCCACCTACAAGGAACGCCACCCGGGCCCATTAGCCCTGGCGTTGGTCGGACCGGTCTCTTACCAGCCGGAGCCGCACCCCGACATCGTTGTCACCGGGCCGGTGGACGAGCCCGACAAGTGGGACATCGTGCGCGACGCGTTGGTGGCGGTGTCGCCCTCGGCGCTCGAGTCCTTCTCGCTGGTCGTGGTCGAGGCCTGGGTCGACCGGGTGGCCGTGCTGGTCAACGGCTCGTGCGGGCCCACCCGCGAGCACGCGGAGCGCTCGGGCGGGGGACTGTGGTTCTCGTCCTATCCCGAGTTCGAGGCCGCGCTCGACCGGTTGGTGAGCGATGATGCCCTGCGTGCCACGCTCGGCCGGCGCGGGCGGGACTACGTCGACTCGCACTTCCAGTGGCCGGTGCTCATCGCCCGGTACGAGTCGTTCCTTTCGTCTTTGGCCGAGCGTGGCCGAGGCGAGCCCGGGATCTTCTGAGGAGGGATTCGATGCCCAGAGCCGTTCGGTTCGATCACTACGGCGACCGCGATGTGTTGTACATCGCCAACGTCGAAGTACCAACACCCTCGCCGGGTGACGTCGTCGTGCGGGTTCGCGCCGCGGGTCTCAACCCCGGCGAGGCTTCGATCCGCAAGGGACTGCTCAAGGACCAGTTCCCGGCGACGTTTCCCTCGGGCGAGGGCAGTGACCTGGCCGGCATCGTGAGCTCGGTAGGGGCCGGGGTGACGACGTTCTCCGTCGGCGACGAGGTGCTCGGCTGGTCCTGGGAGCGTTCGAGCCATGCCGACTATGTCGCGGTTCCGGCGACCCAGTTGATCCCCAAGCCGCCCGGCCTGACGTGGGAGGTGGCCGGATCGCTCTACGTCGTTGGCGTTACCGCGTATGCGGCCGTCCGCGCCGTGGGCGTGCACGAGGGTGACACGGTGGTGGTCTCGGCAGCCGCGGGCGGTGTCGGCTCGGTGGTCGTTCAGTTGTTGAGGCTCCGGGCTGCCACGGTGATCGGCATCGCTTCGGAGCGTCACCACGAATGGCTGGCGAATCATGGCGTGATTCCGGTCGCCTACGGGGAAGGCCTCGAGAGCCGTATCCGGGCTGCTGCGCCGAACGGCGTTGACGCCTTCATCGATCTGTTCGGTCCTGAGTACATAGACCTGGCGATCGATTTGGACGTCCCGCCGGACCGTATCGAGACGATCGTCTCGCGTGAGAGGGCTCTCGCCGTCGGCGCGAAGATGGAGGGCAGTGGTGATGCGTCCACCACGGCTGTCCTGTCGCAAATGGCCGAGTTCGTCGCCTCCGGACAGATCGAGATTCCGATTGCTGCGGTCTACCCGTTGGACCAGGTGCGTGACGCATTCGCCGAAGTCGAGCAACGGCACACTCTCGGCAAGATCGTCTTGGTCCCGTGAACCCGGTCCTCCCTGGGTGCATCCCGCCGAACACCGTTATGCCCTGTCTGTGCGGCTCCCTTGATGTATGACAACTTTTCGGTCATCGTTCGTCGCTGACGATGAACAGGTCGGTGCCTCACGCGTGGGCGGATCGCAGCTGTCGCGCACGCCAAAAGGCAAGCATCGCCTTCGCTTCGAGCGACACGGACCTATCGACCACCGTGCCCTGTTCCCGTCAGCCCTGTTCGCCCGACTGCGGCAATATGAGGTTTATGCAGCGCGCTTTGCTTCAGGCAGCCGATGATACGACTGAGCTGACGAGAGGCCTCGGGACCCTCGGACCGGGATGGGAATGAGGCGGCCAGCAGGACCACGGCGGACCCGATCGGTTGAGTCTTATCTGCGTCAGACACGAATCCTTGCTCTTGTGGCCGTGCTGGCGTGTGTCGCCGCGATTGCCTCCGACGAGATAAACGAGAGGTTCTGGGAACAACACGCGCTGCTCGCAGGTCTGGCCGCGAGCGTGATCGTGGTGGTGCTCACGGTCGCAGTGGTGAACGAAGCAATCGAACGTAGAAGTCGCCAACGCTGGAGCATCCTCGCTCAATATGTGATGTTCGAGTTGGTCCGCAATGCCCGGATGATTTGGTCCGGCGTCTTGGACGTGGCAGGGCTTCTCCCCAACGAAGTGAACCGCCTGGAATGGGTGGCCGCCGGAGCGGCTGTCGTTCGCGATACCCCTCGATTGACTGTTTCGCTCCGCTCAGTTCTCGACGACGAAGCGGGTCGCGTGCGTCTCCACGACGAGATCGCTTTTCTCGCTGAGCACTCCGAGGAGATGCTCGCTCGATGGGCTGCCGTGATGCTCAATACCGATGTGTACGCCGAACTGATCGACCGTCACGTCGAGCTGGCAGGCGACGTCTCCTGGATCGCCGAGCTCTTGGACTTTTCGCACCCGCCGGCGGACCTCCGTCGACAGAGGCGAGCGCGGAATAGCCCGGCAGTCCAGATCGAGGGCGAGCCCGACGGCGAGTGGCTGGCCGATCGCATGGTTGTCGTTGCACAGCTGGCCGAGGAGCTCGATCGAGGGACCCTCGAGTTGGCGGTGCGACTTGTCCCTGTCGAGTGGTGGCGGGAACGTCTGGGCACTCCTGATCCGCTGCGGGGGTAGGAGCATTCTGGTTCGCTCTTGTAGTTCCAGCGCCCATGACGCCGTACAGGTGGGGTAGCGGAAGCCAGCTCTTTGGATGGCGGCGTCTGAAGCGTGCGGTTGCTGACTTAGTCCAGTTCCTTCCAATGCTGCCGACCGAAGAGCCTGCCCCATCGAGCAGTGAGCGAGGTGCCCTCGTCACGGTCAAGGTCGGGTTCAACGGCCAGCGGTCCTCTCGGTTCGGGGAGGGAGGCGACCTGGTCGTCGGAGATCGAACAGCGGACGGCGTCCGTCCTGATGTCGTCTATCTGATCTCGATCGACGAAGCGGATGCCGTGGTGGTGGGTCTTCACCACGATTCCGTCGAAGACGTCGAGGGAGGGGATTTGGAGCACGTGTTCCACGGTGCCGAACGGCGTCTGCGTGGCGGTGACGACTGGTGTTCCGACCTCGAGGGCTTCGTATGAAACGGCGTGGCCTTCGCCCTGACTCATCGGATTCCTCCCGCTCTCAAGTTGATTCCATCCTCTCAGACGGTGCCGAGGGTTCAGAATTGCCCGGGCCCTCGGGTTCCCAACTCACTGAGGAGCCGATCTGCCCACGCAGCCAGTCGATACGGGAGGGACTGGTGCTCCCGACCGCGGAACGGGGTCGCGAGTTGGATGGTCGAGCAACCTCTGCCTCAGCCTCTGCTCCTCCTCGGCGAGCACAGACCAGCTCGATTAGGACTCGTCGGGCCATTTAGGAGCGGAGGAGTCGCACAAGAGCTAGATCGCCGTACGGCCTCCGTCGAGGGCATAGACGGCTCCGGTGATGTACGCAGCCTGAGGAGAGGCGAGAAAGGCGACCAGCGGGGCGATCTCCGTCGGTTGTGCCGCCCGACCCAACAGGGTGGTGTCACCCAGGGCCTCGATGCGGTCGGGGGCGGCGCCGCCGGTGTAGACGGGCCCGGGGGCGACGGCGTTCACCCGCACCCCGCGAGGGCTGAACTCGGCTGCCCAGGAACGAGTCAGCGCCGCCATCGCGGCTTTCGTGGCTCCGTAGACCGCACCTCCGGGCAGGCCGACTTGGCCGGCCATGCTGCTCATGTTGATGATGCTGCCGCCGCCGCGCTCGGCCATCTTCGGCGCGAGCGCTGAGGTCAGGAAGTAGGCCGCCCGGACGTTGGCCGCGAAGAGCCGGTCGAAGGTGTCCACATCGAGCGTGTCGCTGGGCCCGAACCACGAGAACCCGGCATTGTTGACCAACACGTCGACCGCTCCAGCGAGGCGGGTGAGCTCGACGACCTGGTCGGGGTCGTTCAGATCGGCGGCGACAAAGCGAGCCCTTGACCCCCCACCCTCGATGGCGTCGACGACCGCGGCGCCGCGGGTGGCGTCGCGGCCGTGGACGACGACCTCTGCGCCTTGGAGGCCGAGCTCCTCGGCGATACCTCGACCGATGCCCGACGTGGCCCCGGTCACGAGGGCAGTGAGACCCTCGAGGTGTCCGCTACTCACCTGCTCCCTCCGATCCGACCGAGATCCAGAGAAGCTATGCCCGATTGGATCCCAGCTCGGCGACCTCCGCTCGAGCTGCGTCGACGAGCTCCGCGTTGGTGTAGGCGTGACCGGCCAGGCCCCAACCACCCTCGACCGCCTCGGTCAGGAGGACCCACGTCCTCGTCGAGACGGCGGGGTCTCCCGCCCCGGCTGCGATCAATTCGGTGAACTCACTCACCACGGCGAGCTGTTTCTCCCGGTCGAGCGCTCCGGCGTTTGTCAGCACTTGCACCCTGACGTGGGAGTCGTCGCCGTCGACGTTCGACATGGCCCCAGCGGGCAAGGCATGGACGAAGGCCGCAGTGTTCTGGCGGAACATCGGGATATCTGGAACACCTTCGATTCTCATCAATGAGGTGGCCAGGTCTTGGGCCAGCCTCTGCGGATCGGTGAAGGTGCCCGTGGTCGCGTAGACATCGATCATCGGCACGAGGCTCTCCTCTCTCTCGAAGCGATGGACGAAGTTGTCCGGCGCTCAGCGGGTAGCGCCGCACGCGGTCATGCCGATGCGAGCGCCTTGAGGATCAGGGCCGACGCCACGTCGGGCTTGGCGATGAAGGCGACGTGAGAGCCGTCGACCGACTCGGTGACCGCGTTCATCCGCTGCGCCATGAAGCGCTCGCAGTCAGGCGGAATGGCGTTGTCGTGCTCGGACACCAGATACCAGCATGGAAGGTCCTTCCAGCCGGCGGTGGTTGCTCCCTCGGTCAACGCGGCCGCAGACAGGGGGCGCTGGCTGACCGCCATCGGGCCGGCGACGTCCTCGCTCAGGTCAGCGCAGAAAGTCTCGTGAAACTTCTCGATGTCGATGAACAAGTCGGGCCCACCGGCCGCTCCGGGCGCGTCGTAGGGTGTCGGTACGTTCGACGTCGCCAGCATCGACGGGGGGAACGGTTCCTGGACGCTGGCGCAGCTCTCGCCCACGTCGGGCGCAAAGGCCGCCAAGAAGACGAGGGCACGTACGTCCTTCACTGCAGGCGCGGCTTGTGAAATCACGGCGCCGCCGATAGGAATGGCCGACGAGGACGATCGGACCTTCGATCGTGGTCGTGTAACGCGCGACGGCCTCGGCATCCGACGCAAGACCGCGCAACGGGTTCATCGGCGCCCTCACCGCGACCCCTTGTGCCTCCAGGTTCCTGATCACGCCGGCGTAGCCGGACGCGTCCGCGAACGCGCCATGCACCAGCACTGCGGTCGGCTGAGTACTCATCGTCCACCTCCCTATCGGTGACTGACGGGCCCTATCAGTGACTCACGGGCCGCGATCGGCTCTGGAGCAATCGCTCTACACGTTGTAGAGCAATTGCTCTAGTACCGTCAAGTGGGTGGCCCTTGGACGTGACTCCCGCGCCGAGCTGGTGCAGACGATGGCGCGGCTGCTGCGCGACCAGGGCTACACGGCAACCGGGCTGGCCCAGCTCCTGACCGAAAGCGGTGTGTCGAACGGGTCGCTCTACCACCACTTTCCCGGTGGCTTGGAAGAGGTCGCCGAGACCGCCCTCGAAGCGTCCGGCCAGGTGGTCGCGGACGCCCTCAGCCAGGCGTTGGATCGCGCCCCCACTACGGCGATGGGTGTCGTCCGGTTCCTCGAGATGGCAGAGGGACCGGTGCGGGGGCAGGAGTGCCCCGGGTGCCCGATCGCGCCGACCGCACTCGAATCGCCCATCATCAGCCCCCGCCTGCGCACGATCGCGGCACAGTGCTTCGAGCAATGGGAGGACCTCATCGCCGCACGCCTCCGGGTCGACGGGTGGCCAGAGGAATCGGTAACCGGGACCGCCTCGGCGGCTCTTGCTCTCATCGAGGGCGCTTTGCTCCTGACCCGGGTCAGCGGCCAGGTGAGTCATCTTTCGAACGCCAAACGCGCCGCTGTCGCGCTTCTCGCAACGCCTGCGATGGGTGAGGGCCAGGGACCCCGCATCTGAGCGTGCACCCCGAAGCACAGAGCCCGCTTGCCACCGCCGCCGGCGCTCGCGCACTATTCCGAGCCCGGCGGACCGAACCAGGTGGTCATTGCGTCGGAGAGCCCCGGGTCGTCGAGGTCTCCCACCCAGGCCACGTGTCCGTCGGGCCGGATCAACACCGCCGGGGGAGCAGTGACCTCGCCGATCACCGGGAGCTCCCACGCCCCGGCGGACGTGGCGTCGACACGTTGCACCCGACCCGCCCACGGCGTGACGTCGAACTCTGCGGACTGACCGAGGTTCAACAGCACGGGCCGGGCGTCGTGGAGCAGCGTGAAGATACGCAGCGGACCGTCGGCCGTGACCAGATCGAGATCGGGCATGCGACGCCCGACCAGCGGGTGTCCGTCCCCCAGGTCGTAGTGGATGTCGAGCCCACTGAGCATGCCGGCGATCCGCCGGCGGGGTTCGTCCAAACGAAGCAGTTCGGCCACAGTGTCGTGCAGCGCCTCGGTGCGGTCGTCGGTGCGCATGAGGGCTACCTGCGCCATGGTGTTGCGCAGCACACGGGCGCCGACCGGGTGCCTCTCGGCGTGGTACGTGTCCAGAAGGACGTCGGGTGACGTCCCGTTGACCACCTGAGCCAGCTTCCAGCCGAGGTTCACGGCGTCCTGGACTCCTGTGTTGAGACCCTGCCCACCCGGTGGCGCATGCACGTGGGCGGCGTCGCCCGCGAGCAACACGCGTCGCCTCCGGTAGCAGGCCGCTTGCCGGGTCATGTCGGTGAAGCGGGAGATCCAGTTGGGGCGGCGCACCCCGTAGTCCGTCCCGTCGACGGCGATGAGTGCCTGACTCAGATCCTCCAGAGTCGGTTCGCCGGCGTGCTCGACGTACGGCTCTCTCAGCACGACCCGTATCCGCCCTCCGTCCGCCGGGCCGATGCCGCCACCGGTGCGGAGGCCGAACGCCGGCGCCTCGTCCATCTCGACCTCGGCGATCAGCCAGTTGGTCGACGGATCCCAGCCGGGGAACTCGATGCCGGCCGCCTTGCGGACCACGCTGCGTCCTCCGTCACACCCGACGAGATACTCCGCCCGGAGCGAGGTGCCGTCGGAGATCTCGACGTCGACGCCGGTGCCGTCCTGGGCGAAACCCGTCACCTCGCGTCTCGCGCGCGATCGGCACTCCGAGCTCGTCGACCCAGTCGGCCAGGATGCGCTCGAATTGGCTCTGCCACAGCGCGAGCCCGTAGTTGTGGCGAGTCGGGAAGTCGCTGATGTCCAGCGGGACACCGGCGTAACCCTGGACCTGCATCGCCTGCCCCTCTGCGAGGAATCGCTCGGCGACGCCGCGCTGATCGAGCACCTCGATGGTCCGTGCGTGCAGACCGCCGGCCCGCGAGCTCTCGACCACCTGATCGGCGCGGCGCTCGACGATCACGACGTCGACCCCCGCCAACGTCAACTCGCACGCCAGCATCATCCCGGCCGGGCCTCCGCCGGCGATCACCACCGCATGGTCGGTCGTCACGGCCAGCATTGTCAGCACATCCGAGGTCCTTGCGGGAAGCCCCCCTCCCCGCGGTACGCTGTCTGTGGCGGAGGTTCACGTATCCCGGGCGGGGCCCAGTCTTCTACGAGCGGGTCTGCGCCGAGCCAACGACGGCTCCTCTTCGTCGCACTGAGCGCACCCCTGGCGTGTCCGCACAGGGAGCTCAGGACAGGCGAGCACCACCGCACTCGCGAGCACCGTTAACGACGCGTTGAGATTCGTCTTGGGGGGCGATGCCCAGAGAGGGAAATTTCTATGGCCGAGCGGCATCGCCGGTACGTCTCGGTCCGCCTCTTGAAGCCTCGCGAGTCGAGTACCGGTCGACGGGGTCAGAAGCCGAACATGCCCACCATGGGCTGGTTCAGGGGCTGCCCGCCCATCGAGCCCCGGAACGGCGCGTCGCCGTAGGCGAAGATGCCGCCGTCGCGGGCGACGAACCAGTAGCCCCCGCCGTCGTCGGTCGCCTGCATCGCCACCACCGGCTGGTTGAGGTGGATGTTGCCGGTCGAGCCGAAGAACGGCGCGTCGAAGGAGAACACGCCGCCGTCGGACCCGATGAGCCAGTAGCCGCCCGTCACCGGGTCGGGCGTGATGCCGACGATGATGCCGTTGAGGTGCAACCCGCCGACGCCACCCTGGTACAGGGCGTCGCCCCACGAGAAGATGTTGCCCGTCGTGCTCACCTCCCAGTAGCCCTGCCCGTCGGGCGAGGCCGCCATCCCGACGATGTCCTGGCCGGGGATCGACGCCGCCGAGCCGAAGAACGCGGCGTCTCCGAACGAGAAGATGCCGCCGTCGGACGCCACCAGCCAGTAGCCCTTCCCGTCCGGCGTCGCCACCATCCCGACGATGGGCGCGTTGAGGTGGAGCGCGCCGGTGGACCCGTAGAACTGCGCGCCGCCAAAGGAGAACACGCCCCCGTCGGAGGCCACCATCCAGTACCCGCCACCGCGCGGCACCGCGGCCATACCCACGACCGGTTTGTTGAGCACCAGGTTTCCGGTGCTGCCGCAGAAGTCCTGCCCGAAGGCGAAGATGCCGCCGTCCGACGCCACGGTCAAATAGCCGTTCTGGGCGCCATCGGGTCGGGTGCAGACGCCGAGGGGGTTGCCGCCCCCAACGAAGCCGGTCAGCTGCGGGTCGTGGTGGAACTGCGGCCATCCATCGGTCTCGTTGGCGCGGCCGCCCTGCGAGCCGGTGACCTCGAAGTGCTGCACCTCGCCCTGGACGTCGGCGCCACCGATCGCGAAGTAGCCGGCCACCGTGATACCGATCGTTCCGTTGGGGTCCGACGTCACGAGCGGTGCGTTCTGGAAGCCGTAAACGAGGCCGCCCAGCCCGTAGTGGCCCGACCCGTCGTCGAAGTCGGCTACCTCGTCACCCGTCCGCCCGTCGAGGATCACGATGCCTTCGGTCGTCGGGACGATCACGTCCTGGTAGCCGGCGTTCGTCAGGTCGGCCGTCGTCACCGAGCCGAACACGGCGTGCGGCACGTTCACTTCCCAGATGGCGTTGCCGTTCGCCGCGTTCATGGCCCAGACGGAGCCCGTGCTGCCGTTCCCGTTGACGGTCCCCTCGACGACGGCCAGCTGGCCGTTGCCCTGCACGTCCGCCAGCGCGGGGCTGCCGCCCGTGTGGCCCGGAAGCGTGTCGCTCCACACCTGGTTGCACCTGGTGTCGTACATCTTCACCGCGTTCTCGTCGCTGGCGCCGCCGAAGAAGCTCCCCGTCCCGACGGCGATCCCGTACGCGTTCCCCGACAGGACGGGGCCGACGGCCGGCGAGGAGTCGACCTCCTCGTTCGTGTTCGCCTCGCAGATGAGGCCGCCGTGGTTGTTGTAGATCCGCACGTGCCCGCCGTTGGAATAGTGCGTGTCGTAGGCGAACCCGTTCGAGGACGCGCCGCCGGCGACGAAGTCGTCGCTCCCCGTCCCGTAGAGGTCGCCGATGGCGGCCGTCGAGAACACGCTGTCGGCGGAGAATTGCGGCCAGCCCGTGGCGGGCGAACCGTTGCTGGCGTTCAAGGCGTAGGTCATCTGGCCGAGCGAGCCGGCCTCGGCCAGCCCGCTGCCCTCGGACGGCGAGGCCTGGACGCCGATGTCGTGGAGCGTGTCCGTGGACGGGTTCGTGACGGTCTGGTTCCACCGCAGGGACCCGCCGGGCGAATAGCCGTAGTACCCGCCCTCACCCGGTTCAGCGCTGTTGCCCGCGGTGACGTTGAGGTTGCCCGATCCAGGGTCGACCGATGCGGTCGAATCGACCGGGGGGGCCTCGGGAATTTCGACCCCGACGGCGGCGTTCGAGATGGGGCTTCCGCCGCCCGTGTTGCGGAGCGCGCACCCCTGACCCGACCCCACCCCGGCGCTCGTCGTGGTGGTGCCCCAGCCCGGCGCGACGGCGCCGCTCTGGAGATCGAACCCGTAGAGATCGCCCTGGCGGTCGCCGAACTCGACCGCCGGCGTCCCGCTGTCGTTGAACTCGATCGGCGACGATTCGGCGACGCCGCACGGCGCGTCGTCGAGGGCGGTGCTCCATTGCAGCGTCAGCCCGAGGGTCGCCGGCGCGGCACTGGCGTCGCTGGACGCCAACGCGACAGAGGTGAGCGAGAGGCCGGCGGACAGGATCGCGGCCAGCAGCAGCCGCGTGGCAGTGATCGGCAGGTATCTCAAGGGAAAGCCGCCTCAGCTCGATCGGATAGGACAAGTTACCCTCGTCCCACGCGCGAGTATCGGCGCCCCCCAAGGCAGCGTGGGCGCCCCCGCTAGCATCAACCTGCGTGTCCACCCCGAGTTCGTCGCCCGACCGCGCCGGGCCCGACGGCGAGCAGGGCGCACGCGCTTCCAACCCCGATGGCGTCAGCGACGCCGACAAGGCACGCGCCGGGGAGGCGTTGCGGGCGTCCTTTGCACGCCTGTCCCCGCAGGGCAGCGACGAGTGGAACTTCATGGGGGCCTTCACCCACATGGGTGACCGATTCGGCCCCTACCGGCCCGGGGCGTCCGACGTGGCCGATCTCCTGGCCTCGCAGGACCGGGGCCGGCGGGGTGGTCGCCTGGGGAGACTGCGGCCGGGAAGCCCTCGCGCCGTGGGGTCGCCGGGAGTCGAAGGCGGTGAGCGGTCGGAGGTGGAAGAGGCGATGAGCGATGTCATCGAGGCGTTCCGCTTCCTGCACGCGCGGGTGAGCACCCTCGAGGCGAGGCTCGCCGGCGAGGACACGCCGCTCGACGGTGCGGCCTGGCTCGTGCCGGCGCGCGAGCTCGGCGTCTGGGTCGAGCCGGTCGCGGCATTCGTCGCGGCGACGGCCCGGCACGGGGACGTGGTGCACGCCGACTGCGGCGAGGGCGCGCTCGTCAGACGCGCTGCGAAGAGTTGGCGTGGCGGCACGGGGCGTGGAGCCGCGTGGCGGCGTCGCGCTCGCGCGCGCTCGAGAGCGGGTGCGACGTCACCATCGGCGAGGTCGCGGAAACTCTGGCGCGTTCCGCCTCGGCGTCGCTCGGCGGCCTCGTCCTGAGCGGGGTCGTCGACCGGCTCCCGCTCTATGCGCTGCTGCCCGTTCTCGCCCGGAGCCGCCGATCGCTTGCGGGGGGCGCCCCGCTCGTCGTGGTGGCCGAGCAGAACTCTGCGGGGGGAGTCGAACGGCCGGTCGCGCACGACCTCGGCGGCGGCCGGCCGCTGCACGTCGAGACCTGGGAGCTCCTCCTCGCGCGAAGCGGGTTCGTCGACGTGGCGCCGTTGCCCGGCGGTCCCGACGAGGGCCGCTTCGGGATCACCGGCGCGACGCCCCCCTCGTGAGCGGCATTCATCATTTCGTCCCCGTCCTCCATCGCGGCGACGCCGTCGGGCGGCACACCCTCCGGTTGCGCGACGCCACGCGGGCGCGCGGCATCGACTCCGACATCTATGTCGACCTCGTCCAGGACGACACGGCGGACGAGACCCTTTCCGCCCCGGACTACGACGCCCACGCGCGGCCCGGCGACGTGGTCGTGTACCAGTTCGCCACCGCCTCCTCCATGGCGCCGTGGCTGGCCGGGCGCCAGGAGACGCTGGTCGTGAACTACCACAACATCACGCCACCCGAGCTGGTGGAGCCGTGGGACCACTATCTGGCGCTGGGCCAGGAGCGCGCCCGATACGACCTCGAGGTGCTCGCACCGCGCGCCTCACTGGCCGTCGCGGACTCCGCGTACAACGCGGAGCAGTTGGTGGGCGCCGGGTTCGCCGCCACCGCGGTGGTCCCCCCATCGGCCGCCCTCGGTCCCGACGGCACGGCGCCGGCATCGTCCGGCACGCCGGCCCCCCGCGCAAAAGCCGCCCGCTGGATCTCGGTCGGGCGCGTGGCACCCAACAAGGCCGTGGAGCACGCGTTCGCCGCCCTGGCGGTCACGCGGCAGCACGCGGACCCGGCCGCCACCCTGCGGGTCATCGGCCGGCCCGTGACCGACGCCTACGAGCGGGCCCTCCGGCGCTATGTGGACGAGCTCGGACTAACCGACGCCGTGACCTTCGTCGGCTACGCGAGCGACGCCGCGGTGGCCGCCGCCTACGAGTGGGCCGACGTCTTGGTCGTCACGTCGGACCACGAGGGCTTCGGCGTCCCGGTGGTCGAGGCGATGGCGGCCGGGCTCCCCGTAGTGGCGTTCGACCAGGGCGCGGTGCCCGAGGTGCTCGGGGACGCCGGCGTGCTCGTCAGGTCCCGCGACCCGTATGCGCTGTCCGAGGCGATCGCCGGGCTGCTGGCCGACGAGGCGGAGTGCCGTCGCCTCGCCGGGGCAGGACGCCGCCGGCTGGCGGAGCTCGATCTGGGATCGGCCGCGGCGCGCTTCGTCGACCTGCTCACGCCGTTGCTGGGCCGGAGCGCGAAGTGACCGCCGTCCACCAATTCGTCCCGATGCTGCACCGCGACGACGCCGTGGGCCGGCACACGCTCCGGCTGCGGGACGTGCTGGCGTCGCGGGGCATCGCCTCGCGCATCTACGTCGAGATGGTCGACCCCGAGACAGAGCGCGAGACGCGGCCCTATCTCGAGTACACGGACGAGGCGGCGGGCGGCGACGTCCTGCTGTACCAGTTCGCCACCGCGTCGGCCATCGCCCCTTGGTTGGCCGGCCGGCGCGAGCGGCTGGCCGTCAACTACCACAACGTGACCCCGCCCGAGCTCTACGCGGCCTGGAACAACCCCATGGCGCGCCACCAACTCCGCGCCACCCACGA
Source organism: uncultured Acidimicrobiaceae bacterium (assembly GCA_963763575.1). Lineage (GTDB taxonomy): Bacteria > Actinomycetota > Acidimicrobiia > Acidimicrobiales > RAAP-2 > Bog-473. Next base: position 43,768 of record CAVXPD010000014.1, on the reverse strand, counting down.
GCTCGCGCTCCTGGCCCCACGCGCGGCGCTGGGCATCGCGGTGTCAGCGTTCAACGAGGGAGAGCTGCGGGAGGCCGGCTACCCGCGCACCGCCGTCGTCCCACCCGCCGCGATGGCGCCGACCGCTGGCGCACCGGACCGAGCCGCCGACCCCGCCGGCCCGCGGCAGGGCGCGCGCTGGCTGTGTGTCGGCCGCGTCGCACCGAACAAGGGGATCGAGTTCGCGCTCATGGCGCTGTTAGTCGCGCGACAGCATCACGACCCGGCGACCACGTTGCAGGTGGTCGGGCGCCCCGTCGTGCCGGCCTACACCCGCGCGCTCGTGCGCTTCGCCCGCGAGCTGGGGGTCCGCGACGCCGTGACGTTCGTGGGGCAGCTGAGCGACGCCGACCTCGTCGCGGCGATGTCGGAGTCGGACGTGTTGGTCATGGCGTCCCGACACGAGGGCTTCGGCGTCCCGGTGCTCGAGGCCATGTCGATCGGCCTGCCCGTCGTGGCCAACCGGGCCGGCGCGCTCCCCGAGATCGTGGGCGACGGCGGGCTGCTCGTCGACGCCACCGATCCCTACGCACTCGCCGGAGCCGCGGCGCGCGCGGCGGGCGATGCGCGACTGCGCGCCGATCTGGCGCGAACGGCGGCGCGGCGCGTCGAGGCGCTGGACCTCTCGTCGGCGGGGGACCGGACGATCGACCTCGTCACCGCATTGTCTCGCTGAACGCGCGGGCGCCAGAGGGACGAGGCGGTTCCGGCCAAGCCCCGCGTCACCGGCCGCCGGCTGAGGCGGGCCACGCGAGCGCAGGCGAGGCTCAGGCGGCGACGGCCTCCTGCACCAACGACACGAAGCGCTTGGTGGACGCCGCGAGGTCGAAACCCGCCGCCCGCTCCCGGCCCGCGGCCGCCAGCACGGCGCGCAACTCGGGGTCCTGCAGCACCCGGCCGACCGCCGCCGCGAAGGGGACCGGCGACTTGTCGGGCAGCACCAGCCCGGCGCCGGCCACCGTTTCGGGCACCGCGGTCACGCCGTAGGCGACGATGGGGACGCCGTGGCCCATGGCCTCGCCCAGGGGCACGCAGAACCCCTCGTGGTCCGAGGCCATGACGAACACGTCGGCCGCTTGGAAGTACGCCTCGAGCTCCGCGCCCGTCACGGAGCCGGGCAGGTTGACCGAGCCGTCCAGCCCGAGCTCCTCGATGAAGGCGCGCAGCGCGGGCTCGTAGGTCTCGCCCAACGGGGAGCCGACCAGATGCAGGCGCGCCGCGGGGTCGCCGGTCCGCCGCAGGACGTCGAGCATCTTGACGAGATCGTGCGGTGCCTTGTGCGGCGAGATCTTCCCCACGTACAACAGGTCGGCGCCGCCGTCGCGCGCCTTGCGTTCACTCAGACGAGCCGCAAGCTCGGGATCCGGCTCGTCGCTCTTGACGTGCATGTCGATGAGCAACGGGACGACCGCCGTCCCTTCGTAGCCGAGCGCGAGAAGCTCGGACTCGTTGAAGGCGGAGTCGGCCACGGCGAAGCGGCTCTGGTCGGCCAGGCGCGCCAGTTGCGTGCGGCCGAGCGAGGCCTCGTACGCCACCGCGGGCTCCCAGTCCCGCAGCAGCGCGGCCGGTGTGATGTTGTGATAGTTGACGAGCTTCGGCTCCGAACGCGCGGCGAGAATGTCGTACACCGGGCTGCCGATCGACGCTTGATACAGCAGCCAGCGGTCGCGCGCCGCCCGCCCCAGTTCGGTCACGGGCCGTCCCTCGTGCTCGACGTCGGGCGTGAAGCTGCCATAGAAGATGTCCGAGTCGATGCCGGCAGCGCGAAGCCCGTCGCGCAGGTTGAGCGAGGAGACCCCGATGGCGTCGCGACTGGCGAGCGAAGGGATCACCTGGTCGACGCGCACGGCCGAGGAGTGTACCGGTGCCACCTCGCACCCCGATTGCGACCATGCACTGCGACCATGCACGCGTACGCCCTGGTGCGCGCCCTAGCCTGGTTGCATCGTGCCGCACGACACCCTCGTTACGCGCCCAGGACTCGTGCGGCGCCGCCGCCAGCGTGCGTGCGCCCTCGTGGCGGCGCTGGTCGTGGCCTCATTCGTGGTGCCTGCCGCCCTGTTCGGCCCCTTGTCGGCGGCGGCGGCCCCCACCCCGCGTGCCCTGCCGTCCGACTCGGTGAATGTCACCATCGACATGCAGGAGAACGACGGACTGGACGTGATCGTCGCCGGGTACCACGGCGGCGTCTCCGCTCCGGGTGTGGCCGAGGCGGCGGCGGTTCGGTTCCAACAGAGCGGGAGCGGGACGTGGAACATCGACGTCGGTGCGGGGTGTGCGGGCCCGTGGACCCAGGTCTCGGGGAACCAGGGCGGCACACCGACGGCATCGCCGGTCGGTGGGCTGTTGACGCTGTGCGTGGCGGGCGGCAGCCCCAACGTCCGCGGGACGTTGAGCGCGGTATACAACTCGGCCGGCCAGGCCAGGACGGTCAACACGCTGCCGCTCGAGCCGTACGTCGCGGACACCGTGCCCGGGGAATCGCCGTCGAGCTGGGGCAGTCTGGGTGGCGCCGGTCCCCAGAGCATGCCGTGGGGCTTCCAGGAGCTCGAGGCCCAAGCGATCGCCGTGCGCTCGTACGTACTTGCGAACCTGGGCGGCTACGGCGGTTACGCCGACACGTGCGACCTCACCTGTCAGACCTACCGCGGCATCGAGTTCGAGTCTGCGACGAGCATCGAGGCGGCCAACGACACGGCGGGTCAGGTCATGGTGATGCCGAACGGCCAGATCGCCACCACCGAGTACTCCGCCTCGACGGGTGGCTACACCTCGAGTGCCAACCAGGGGTCTCCGTTCAACCCGGTGCCTGACAACGGGGACGCGGTGTCGGGCAACCCCAACCACCACTGGACCACCTCGGTCAGCGACGCCACGCTCAACGCCACGTGGCCACAGATCGGCTCTTTCAACGGCCAAGTGTCAGCCACCACGGACCCGGGCCATCCCTTCGACTTCCCCTTCGGCCGGGTCGACACCATCACCTTGAACGGGAGTGCTGGGAGCGTGACCGTCCCCGGCACCGAGTTCTATACCGACCTCGGCTTGAAGTCGGACCTCTTCTCCATCACCTCGACCGCCGGCGGCGCAATGTCGATCACCGGGCAGGGATGGGGTCACGGCATCGGCATGGGGCAGTGGGGCGCCCTCGGATACGCCATCGGCCAGGACAACGGCGACGGCAATTGGAACTTCAGCCAGATCGTTGGCCACTACTACAGCCCCGCCCGGTTGGAGAACCTCTCGGACATCACCAGGGTCGGCGGCGCCAGTGGCGGTGTGTCGGGTTACTGGATCAACGCGTCGGACGGCGGCGTCTTCAGTTTCGGGAGCGCCCAGTTCTACGGCAGCACCGGCGGGATGGTCCTCAACCAACCGGTCGTGGCGATGGCTGCCACCGGCGACGCCCACGGATACTGGGAGGTGGCAAGCGACGGAGGCGTCTTCAGCTTCGGTGACGCGCAGTTCCACGGCAGCACGGGGAACCTGGTCCTGAACCAGCCGGTCGTCGGCATGGCGACGACGCCCGACGGCGGGGGCTACTGGCTCGTCGCGTCCGACGGCGGCATCTTCGCCTTCGGCGACGCACCGTTCTACGGGAGCACCGGGGCCCTGCACCTCAACAAGCCGGTCATCGGCATGGTGCCCACCCACGACGGCCGCGGCTACTGGCTGGTCGCGTCCGACGGCGGGATCTTCGCCTTCGGCGACGCCGGGTTCTTCGGCTCCCTCGGGGCGTCGCCGCCCCCGACCCCGATCGTCGGCGTGGCGCCGTCGCCGGGCGGCGGCGGCTACTGGATGCTCGAGGCCGACGGCACCGCGCACGGCTTCGGGTCCGCACCCACCGTGGGCCTCGCCGTGGGCTCTCCGGGGCTCAGCTCCATGTTCAGCCCGATGGTCGCCCTGATCCCCGACGTCACGGGACAGGGCTTCGACGCCGTCGACGGCAGCGGGCAGGCCTTCGCCTACGGTGACGCGCCCTACTTCGGCGACGTCACCACCGCCGTCCCCGGGTACTCAGGCCATGCGGTGGGCATCGCCGCCGTGCCCGGTTGAGCCGGCCGAGGCCGCCGCGTCGGAGGTGACCTGGGCCAGGCGGGGGAAGCGGCGCAGGCGGCCGAGCGGCCCGAGGCGCCCGACATCGACGCCGTGGTCGGCCGCGTTGAGCAGGCGCAGGTCGCCCCGGCTGTTGCCGTAGGCCCAGAGCACCGGTTGCTCGGTGGCGGGCCCGCCGAGGATCCCGGCGGCGCGCAGGTGGCCGAGCAGGCGGGCGTACTTCTCGGCGCCCCGGCAGTTCTTGCCCTCGTAGCCGCCCGTGAGCAGGCCGCCCCCGCCCACCGCGAGGCGGGTGGCGACCACGCCGTCAACGCCGAGCTCCTCGCCGGCCGGGCTCACGTAGCACTCGGGCGACGCGGACACGATGACCGTGTAGTGACCCTGGCGCTGATGCCACTCGAGCCGGCGCCGGACGTCCTGGCGCAGATGGTGCTGCAGGTGATGACGGGCGAAGGCCCGGCCGCGCCGGTCCACTTCGCCGGCCGGCATGCCCCCCAACAGGCGGGTGAAAAGCCGCTCCTTCACGTCGTCGGCCGCCGCCCCGCCGACGACGGCGGCCTTCAGGAGGGCGGGTGCCAGCCGCACGACGGCGCGGAAGACGGGCCACACGCCGCGCACGGCGATCAGGAAGGGGAAGGCGCTCCCCGCGTCGGTCAGCGTGCCGTCGAAGTCGAACGCCGCCACGGTCGGGCGCCCCGAGGGCGACGGGTCGTCGCGTCGTTGGTCAGTCGATCGCAGCACCACCGCGTCCCGCTCCTCCAGCGAACCGGGTCGCCCCGGCGAGCGTCTCGCCACTGTTGATGACGTCACGCCCACGCCGGGCCTCTTCCACGGCCGCTTCCTCTTCGCTCAGCCCCCATTGTTCGATCGCGCTCATCCGGTCCGAACGCAGGCACACCTGGGGGAGCGCCGCGAGCTGGTGGGCCAGCGCCACCGCCGCCGCCAGCGCCTGGCCCGGCGGGACCACCCGGTTCACCAGCCCCATGGTCAGTGCCTCGGACGCCGCCACGGCCCGCCCCGTCAGGATCAGGTCCATAGCCCGGCTGTGGCCGATCATCCGGGGCAGCCGCACCGTGCCGAGGTCGCAGAGCGGGACCCCGAAGCGCCGGCAGAACACGCCGAAGACGGCGTCCTCGGCGGCCACCCGCAGGTCGCACCACAGCGCCAGCTCGATGCCCCCCGCGACGGCGTAGCCCTCCACCGCGGCGATGACGGGCTTGGTCAAGAGGAGCCGGGTCGGTCCCATCGGGCCCGCTCCTTCGTCCGGGACCGGCCGGACGTCCCCTTCGGCGATCGCCTTCAGGTCGGCGCCGGCGCAGAACGCACGCCCGACGCCCGTGAGCACGGCGACCGAGGCGGCGTCGTCGAGGTCGAAGGCCAAGAAGGCATCCCGAAGTTGGTCGGCGCAGACGCTGTCGACCGCGTTGCGCCGCTCGGGCCGGTTGATGCTGATCACCCGCACCGGGCCGTCTTGCTCGACGACGAGCGTGTCCTCTTTGTAGGGCCGGTACCGGTCCCCGGGGGGCCCGGTGGCGGCGATGCCGGGGGCGGGGCGGGCCGATCGGGGGCTCATGGAGGCATTCTCGCACGGGCGGGCTAGGAGATCCGCACATCGAGCCGAGGCCCACCCCAGGTAAGAGGCGGTTTTGGCCGACCGGGCCGGCGGAGCCAAATATGACCAAACGTGTCGACAATTGCGGCACATCCCGGTACAGTCGGAGCCTCAGATTCCGAGCGACACCTTTCAGGAGGATCACATGGCAGTACGACTGGGGGACACCGCCCCCGACTTCACGGCCGACACCACCGACGGCACCATCAACTTCCACGAGTGGCTCGGCGACAGCTGGGGGATCCTGTTCTCCCACCCCAAGGACTTCACGCCGGTCTGCACGACCGAGCTGGGCGCGTTCTCCAAGGCCAAGCCCGAATTCGACAAGCGCAACGCCAAGCTGATCGGGCTCTCGGTCGACTCGGTGGAGTCGCACAAGGGCTGGGCCGGCGACATCGAGGAGACGCAGGGCTCCGCCCTGGCGTTCCCCCTCATCGGCGACGAGGACCGCAAGGTGGCGGACCTCTACGACATGATCCACCCCAACGCCAGTGACACCCTGACGGTCCGCTCGGTCTTCATCATCGGCCCGGACAAGAAGGTCAAGCTCACGCTGACCTACCCGGCCTCGACGGGGCGGAACGTGGACGAGATCCTCCGGGTCCTCGACTCGCTGCAGCTGACGGCCGACTACTCGGTGGCCACGCCGGTGAACTGGAGCGACGGCGAGGACGTCATCATCGTCCCGGCGGTCAGCGACGAGGACGCCAAGGGCCGCTTCCCCAAGGGATGGAAGGCCCTCAAGCCGTACCTGCGGGTCACGCCCCAGCCGAACCGCTGAGCGGGTGCCCGCGTGGCGGGCGGAACTCTGAACCGTGCCGGCCTCTCGGGGCCGGCACGGTCGCGTCGGCCCTCACGACACTAGGGAGCCGTCCCCGTTTGCATGGCATCGAGTCCGCTCGAATGCTGTTGCTCCTGAGCGCCGAGAGAGGCTGCGCTGCTCTGCGAGGCCGAACAGCACCCTGGACGCGGCAGCTCCTCGTGCGAGGTGAGCCCGCTCACGCGGGCTCACCTCGCCGAGGTCTCGTCCTTGACGCTTGCTTACGCCGTTGCTGACAGTGCTAGCAACTCGATGCGCCGAAGCAGCGCACCTTGTTCGAGAGGCCGTCCTGATACGGCGAGTACATCTGGTCCGCCGGGCTCTCTTGCCCAGACGAGTTCAGGTAGACGTAGTCGTTGTGTCCGTTGATGAAGCCGGATCCGGTGTCTTTCCAGTCGATGTTCCAGGCGCCCCCACTGGAGCCGCCGGTGAACGGGCTGCCGATGAAGATCGGGTTCTGGCCGTTGGCGCCCCCGTTACCGTCCTGGCCGCCCGTGGCGGAGATGTCGGCCTGCATTTGCTCCCCATGGTAGGGAGCTGCGGCCGGGTACCCGAAGGTCACGAACTGCTCGTTGACGGGCTCGTTCCAGGCGAAGCCGTCCCAGCCGACCGCCTGACCGAGAGTGAGGCCGGTGATGTCCGAGGAGTCGACCTCCATCGCCGCCTCGTCCTCGGTGAGGTCGCGGTTGTTGAGCCAGGCCGTGTTGCTCTCCCAGCCGCCATCCCACGTGAAGATGCCGAACGGGGCCCACTTCTTCTCCGCCGCGACCGTCGCCGTGCTGCAGCAATGCACGCCGTTGTAGGCGGGGATGAACTCAGCGAAGCTGTCGACGACCTGGTTGTTGGCCTCGGTGTTCACCAGGCAGTGACCAGCGGTCCAGATCTCGTTTTCGGCAGTGCTGGCGTCGTGCGACCCCACGGACGTGGCCGAGCACACAAAGTTGCCGCCGTTGTTCGTGAAGAACAGCTTGCCGTTCAGATCGTACGGAAACTTCCTCTGGTCGGTGGCCCCGACCTGGAACGCGTCGAACGGAGTCGTCTCGGTCTGTGGAGTCGTTCCGTCCGTGGCTGTCGTCGCGCCCAGCGGTGCGCCGCCCGGGACCTTGCCCGGCGTGCCCGTCGGCTTCTGAGGAGCCGCGAGCGGTGCTGGCGCGGTGCCGGCGGCGATGACGTCGAGCGGCTGGGCCGCCTTCAACCGGGCCGGCGTCCAATACGCCAGCGTCGCATTCTGCTTGCTCTGAGCGTTTGGGCCGTTCACGGCGGACCCGCCGACGGCCGTGGGCGCCGGCTGGCTGGCCGAGGCTGCGGCGCCGGCCGAACCGACCGCCAGGAAGACCAGACCCATGGATGCCGCGGCGAAGGCCGCGACCTTCCCGGTTCGTTGTAGCAACTTCATGAGGACCTCATTCCTTAGTCGTTGTCGCCCCTCGATCTGAGGGATGGGACCTCACCTGACAACCCGCGTTACCGCCGGGTTCGTTATACACCCCTGCATCCCCGGTGTAAATAGTGATTCCGGGGATGTCACGGAACCTTCACGGGGGTTCCCCCGGCGCGGTGAACGTTCGAATGTCATCTGAGACACGTCCCACTCAAAGCGGTCCGGGTTGGACCGTGCGACAGATGGTGCGGCCTCGCATCCCAGGTTTCATCCGTGGGAACCGCATGTTTGCTCAGGCGTGCGGTACCGACCCCTCCGCCCAGGTTGCGGCCAGTTCACTGCGTGACCGGATCCCGAGCTTGCGGTACACCGCCGACAGGTGTGCCTCGACGGTGCGAAGACCCATGTAGAGCTCGGCCGCCACCTCACGGTTCGTGCGGCCGGCCGCAACCAGAGATGCCACCTCCCGTTGGACGGGAGTCAGTTCCGGCCCCTCCGATCGCTCGGCACCCAGGCGGACGAGGTCGGCATGCGCCCGGTGTGCCCACGGGATGGCGCCCAGCCGGCTGAAGATAGATCGGGCCGCCTCGGCGTGCTGGCGAGCGGCCTGTCGACGCCGGGCGCGGCGGTGCACTTCGGCGGCGATCAGATGTGTGCGGGCCGACTCGAGGGGCATTTCAACTCGCTCGTGCGCCCTCAGGGCTCGGTCCAAGGCCAACAGAGCCTCGTCCTCGTTCCCCTTGGCCGACATGAGGAGGGCGCGGCAACGTCCGGCGGCGGCGACGGCGGAGATCCGGTCGAGGCGGTCGGCTCGCAGTTCGAGGGGCGCCAGCAACGCCTCAGCGCCGTCGAGGTCGCCCATGCGGACCAAGGCCTCGATGTCGTCCGGAACGGCCCTGAGGGCGATCCATCCCGGATCGACGAGGTGCCACCCGGCAACCGCGTCAGTAATTGCGCCGAGGACAGCGTGGGCGGCCGCAGGTCGGCCGGTGAGCAACTCGACCAGGCCGAGCGCCTGGCATCCGAGGAGGACGGGGTAGTAGACGCCGGAGCGGAGTCCCGCATCCACTGCGGCCTCGGCATGATTGCGAGATTCGTCGAGAGGTCCACGAAACGCGAGATACGCGGCCTGGGCACCGTGCATGCAGGCGAGCTGGGTCACCGCACCGGCAGCGCGTGCGATCGAGACACCTTCTTTCGCGTGAGCCTGCGCGGCATCTAGATCGCCCGTCCAGGTATGGAGCGTCACGAGATGCATCACGACGAACGGCAGGTCGCTCTCGGCACCCTGCTCGTGGGCCTCCTCCAATTCGGCCTCCAGCAAGCTGCGTGCTCCGGCGAGGTCGTCGCTCGATCGATAGACGTGACTGATCAGTATCCTCGGTCGCTGTTCCATCGCGAGCCGCCGCAGTGGGACACGCGCGAGAGCCCTCTGCACGAGACGATCGCGGACGCCGTTGCCCGCGACGAATTCGGCAACGGCGTGGAATGCCTCCAGCTCGGTCAGGAGTTCGTCCTCCCCGAGGTGCTCCGCGATGTCGAACGCAGCCAGGAAATGCTGAATCGTTGCCGGTCCAAACCCATCGGAGCTGAGTCCCATGGCGTAGCCAAGGTCCCGGTGGATCAGCGCCTTGAGGAGCGAGCCGTCCGGTGCTTCGACAAGAGCTTGTTCGAGGTGTGGACGGGCGGTGGGAACCCCTTCGGTGTACGCGCACGCACGAGCGAGCTGGTGCAACGCCGCGGCTCGCTGTGGGCCCCTGGGACTGAGATCGGCCGCCGCCTCGAGCAAACGGGTGGCTCCCGAGGGGTCGAAGGCGGCGAGGTGGAGCCTTCCCGCGTCGACCAGCCTGCCGACACGGACGTCCGACGCCGCGTCCGTGGACAAGTCGAGCGCCAGGTCGGCCAATTCCGCCGCGCTGACCGCTGCTCCGCGTCCAAGCGCTTCGCGTGCGGCCTGGCTGGCCCGCTGAGCGAGGGACTCGTCGGGCCCGGCGGAGGCCAGGGCGAGGTGCCGCACCTGCTCCTCGGTACCGTTGGCGCAAGCCGCGAGACGCTGGTGGACCCATCGTCGCTCGGACTCGCTCGCACTCGAGTAACACAGCGAGCGCAGCATTGGATGGTCGAACCGAACACCCTTTGGCGTGGCCACGAGGATGCCGGCCGCCTCGGCCTCGAGCAGGCCTTCGGCGGCAAGATTCCCATCCCCGTAGACGGCCGTGACCAGCTCGGGGGTCGGGGAGGCCGCAGCCGCCACGATGAGGCTCACTCGCCGTGCCGCCGCGGACACGGCGTCAAGGCGGCGCCGCACCAAGGGCTGGAGTGAATCCGGCACCGGCAATGGAGTCGCGCGACCCTGCCGATCTGGCGATCCGCCCAGGGCGGCGGCGAACTCCAACGCCAGGAACGGGTTGCCTCCCGAAGCCCCGTGCACCTCAATGACCTTGGGCCAACTGAGCTGTCGATTCCCTTTCGCATCGAGCAGCGCGGCAATCGGCTCGAGCGTCAGAGGCCCAACGGAAAGGGTCTGTCGCCTCTCGTCCGGGAGCACGGAGGTGATGGCGGGCTCACCGGCTGCCGCCAATCGCCGGGGAGACGTGGCAAGCAAGCCAGCGGGTTCGGCGGCCAACCGGCGCACCGCGTACTCGAGCACGGATGCTGAGGCGCCGTCCAACCAGGGCAGGTCGTCGACACAGATCAGGACCGGTGCGCTCACCGACAAGGCGCGGATCACTCCGAGCACCGCGACGGCCACCGCTCGCGGATCAGGAGGTTGTGAGGCTGGTTCGGCTCGCAGCAGCGCCACGTCCAGAGCGTGACGCTGAGGCCCAGGCAACGATGCGAAGGCGGCCTCGGGGAGTGCCTCGAGCAGATCGGAAAGAGCGGCGAAGCTCATGGAGGCCTCCGATTCGACCGGGCGGCACGTGAGGGCCCACCAGCCGCGGTCTCGAACCATCTCGACGCCGGCGAACCAGAGGGTGGACTTTCCAATTCCCGGAGGCCCCTCGATCAGGAGTGCGCCCGGACCGTCGGGCGCGCCGTCGAGGAAGCGGATGATCGCGTCCAGCTCTGACTCGCGACCGACTAGTCCCTGCGCTCGGTAGGGCATTTCGGGGGGCACCGCTCTCCATTGTGCCCCTGGCACACGAGGCTCCACACCGGCCTTGCCGGGTCAGGTCGGCCCCGTCCGCCGAGTGATGGAACCCGCGAACGCCAGGAGCCCCATCAAGTCCGGGTCACGGCCGCACGCCGGAGGCCCCTACGTCAGGCGCGGGGCTCGACGAGCTCTTGGCGCAGCTCGCGCTTGAGCACCTTGCCCTGCGGGTTACGCGGCAGGGGCTCGGAGCGGAACCAGACCTTGGTCGGCACCATGAACCCGGCCAGCCGGGCCTTCACGTGCAGCCCCAGCTCGTCGGCGCTGACCTTGGCGCCGGGGTGGAGCACGACGACCGCGCCGACCTCTTCGCCCAGCGTGGGGTGGGGCACCCCGATCACCGCGACGTCGGCCACGGCCGGGTGCTCGTGCAGCGCGGCCTCGACCTGCACCGAGTAGACGTTCTCGCCGCCCCGGATGATCATGTCCTTGGCCCGGTCGACGATATAGATGAAGTCGTCCTCATCGAGCTCGGCGACGTCGCCGGTGTGGAGCCAGCCCCGCGTGAAGGTCTTGGCTGTCTCCTCGGGCCTGTTCCAGTACCCGCGCACCACGTTGGGCCCCTTGATCCACAGCTCGCCGCGCACGTCGCGGCCCCGCGGCACCAGGTCCTTCTCGTCCGGCTCGTCGCCCGCGTAGTCCTCGGGGACGATCGCGACGTCGGACACGGGCACCGGAGGGCCGACGCTCTCGGGCTTCGCGACGTAGTCGCCACCCGAATTCATGGAGGTGACCGACGACGTCTCGGTCAGCCCGTAGCCGTTGGACGGCTGCCCGACCGGCCACGCCTCGCGGATGCGGCGCACGAGGTCGGGCGGTGCGGGCGCCCCGCCGTAGGACACGCCCCGAATGGACGAGGTGTCGTACTTGGAGAAGTTCGGCGAATCGAGGACCTGCATGACCATGGCCGGCACGCCGCCGAAGGTGCCGATCTTCTCGCGCTCGATGAGCTCGAGGGCGCGCTCGGGGTCGAAGTGGTGCATCATCACGATCTTCCCGCCGGCGGCCAGGTTGGCCACCATGATGGAGTGGCACCCGGTCGCGTGGAACAGCGGCACCGAGAGCAACATCGCCGGCTGCACGTGTTCCGTCGCCTCGTCCGGCGCCAACGCCGAGGTCCCGAAGCGCATGGAGCCCCTCGTGTTGAGGAAGAAGAGGCTCATGAGGTTGGTCACCATGTTGCGGTGGGTGCCCACGGCTCCCTTGGGCCGACCCGTCGTACCCGACGTGTAGAAGATCGTGGCGTCGTCCTCGGGTTCGATCGTGAGGTCGGGGGGCGTGGCCGCCGCGTCCACCGGGCCGAGGGCGAGGGGAAAGGGCCACTCGGGCACCGGCGGGCTCCCGCCCTGAGGCTCGTACACGGCGAGGGGCGCCTTGAGCTCGGTGCGGTGCTCGTCGGTCACCACCATCGCGCCGAGGGTGGAGAGGCCGCCCAGGAAGGGCCGGATGCGCTCGACGCGCTCGGTGTCGACGAACGCGACCTTGGACCCCGAGTCCTCGAGGCCGTAGCGCAGCTCCTCGCCGCTCCACCACGCGTTGAGCGGGACGACGATGGCGCCGGCCAGCGCGGCGCCCCAGAAGGCCATGACCCACTCGGGCAGGTTGCGCATGACGATGGCCACCCGGTCGCCCTGTTCGACCCCGAAGGTGGTGCGAAGGCGGTGCGCCAGTGTGGAGGCGATGCGGTAGTGCTCCACGAAGCTCGTGTGCTCGTCCTCGTAGACGAGGTAGGCGGCGTCGCCGTGGCCGAGGGACATGTCGATCACGGCGCGCAGGTTCGGGGGCGCGTTCTTCCAGGTGCGGGTCGCCACGCCACGGATATCGAGCTCCTCCATCTCGAAGAGCTGGCCCGCAGCGGTGAGAGCGGTGTTGGCCTCCGCAATCGTCATCGAGGGTGTGTCCTTCCCTGTCACGGTCACGGGCTCTCCTCCTCTGTCGGGGCTTCGTGGGCGTGGTCGGCTGGCCCGGCCTGGTCGGCTTGGTCGGCGCGGTCGGCGCGGTCGGCGCGGTCGGCGCGGTCGGACCGGTCGGCGTGGTCGAAGATCGTCGTGTGGTAGTAGGCCAGCTCCTGGACGCTCTCGCGGATGTCCTGCAGCGCCCGATGGCCCCCCTTCTTTTCCGGCGCGGCGCGGTAGACCTCCGGGCGCCACCGGCGGCAGAGCTCCTTGACCGTCGACACGTCGACGGAGCGGTAATTGAGATAGTCCTCGATCTCGGGCATTTGCGCCGCGAGGAACCGCCGGTCGGTGCCGATGGAGTTGCCGGCGAGGGGGACGCTGTGGGGCTGGTGGATGTGCTTCTTCAGGAAGGCCAGCGTCTCCGCGGCGGCGTAGGCCACGGAGAGCGTCGAGCTCTCGACGGCCGCCAGGAGACCGGAACGGGTGTGCATGGCGCGCACGACGTCGTCCATGTCGGCCAGCTGCGCCGCCGAAGCGTGCACGACGAGGTCGGGGCCTTCCTCCACGATCGTCAGATCGTCGTCGGTCACGAGGGTGGCGATCTCCACGATGGTGTGGCGTGCGGGATCGAGCCCCGTCATCTCGAGATCGATCCACGCCAGCACGCGGGCATGCTACCGGCCGCCTCGACTTCGGGGCCGTAGCGCCGCGGCCCCGCTAAGGTCCGGCGATGGTGCGCGTGCCTCTGCACCGGCTCGACTCCGAGCTGCCCGTGCCGGAGTACGCCCGCGAGGGAGACGCCGGCGCCGACCTGGTGGCGCGCACCGACGCCGTGCTGGGGTGCCGGGGCGGCCGCGCCGTGGTGCCGACCGGGGTGGCGGTGGCCATCCCCCCGGGCTACGCGGGCTTCGTCCTGCCGCGCAGCGGCCTGGCGGCGCGGCACGGGATCACGTGTCTTAACACGCCCGGGTTGGTCGACTCGGGCTACCGCGGCGAGCTGCAAGTCGTGCTCGTAAACCTCGATCCCGAGCACGATTACGCCGTCCGCCGAGGGGATCGCATCGCCCAGCTGGTCCTCCTCCGGGTCGAGCAGGTGTGCTTCGAGCTCGTCGAGCCGGAGGGGCTGGGGGGGTCCGAGCGAGGCAGCGGGGGTTTCGGGCACACCGGCACGTGACCGCCTCACGGGACCGGGAGCAGGGATCGGGAGCAGGGATCGGGAGTAGGGATCGGGAGTAAGAAGGGTCGATGATGCAGCCCCTGACCGGCATGGACGCGGCCTTCTTGTCGCTCGAGACGCCGACCACGCCCATGCACGTCGGCGTGGTGTTGGTGCTCGACCCGCCCGAGGGCCGTCGGTCGCTTTTCTCGCCCTCGACGCGCTACGCGCAGATCCGGCGGGTGATCGAGCAACGGTTGCACTTGGTGCCTCCGCTGCGCCAGCGCGCCATCCGGGTGCCCTTCGGTCTGCATCACCCCGTCTGGGTGGACGACCCGGACTTCGAGCTGGACGACCATCTCATGCGGGCCAGCCTCCCGTCGCCGGGCGCCAAGCCCGAGCTCGACGCGTTCGTCGCCGCGGTCATGAGCCGGCCGCTCGACCCCGACCGCCCGCTCTGGGAGATGTACGTGCTCGAGGGGTTGGCGCACGGGCGAACGGCGCTGATCGCCAAGGTGCACCACTCGATCCTCGACGGGGTGAGTGGCGCGTCGGTGCTGGCGGCCTTCCTCGACCTGAACCCGAGGTCGCGGGTCGTGGCGCTGCCCCAGGAGTGGAACCCGGCGCCGCTTCCGTCCAACACGACGATGCTGCGGCACGCCGCGTCGTCCCTGGCCCGCCAGCCGAGCGGCACGCTCAGCGCGGTGCAGGCCGGGATCGAGGCGGTGGCGGACCTCGGGATGCACAACCGGGAGCTGACGGGCCGCGGCGAACACCCCCCGCCGGGGTTCTTCGCCGCGCCGCGGACTTCGTTCAACGGGGCCGTGTCGAACCGCAAGCGCTTCTGCTCATTGTCTGTGCCGCTCGACGACGTGAAGCTCGTGGGCCGAGCCTTCGAGGCCACGGTCAACGACGTCGTGCTGGCGTGCGTCTCGGGTGGGCTGCGGCGGCTGCTCGAGGCGCGCGGCGAGGAGCACGACCACGCGCTGGTGGCAATGGTGCCGGTGTCGACCCGGCCGGACGGGGCAAGCGAGGAGCTGGGCAACCAGATCTCGGGGATGCTCGTCTCGCTGGCGAGCGACGTCGACGACCCGGTGCTCCGGCTCGACGCGATCTCGGAGTCGGCGCGCCTGGCCAAGGAACAGGAGAAGCTGCATCGCGGCCGGTTCATCGGCGACCTGGCCCAGCTCGCGCTGCCGGTCCTCACCACCCGCCTGGCCCGTGCCCTGGCGGGCACGCGCCTGTTCGACAGGGTGCGGCCTCCGTTCAACGTGACGGTGTCGAGCATCCGCGGCCCACAGTTCTCGCTCTTCTGCGCTGGGAGCCGGGTGGTCGACGTGTTCCCCGTGGGGCCGATGGCGGAGGGGATCGGGGTGAACGTGACGGTGTTCTCGTATCTCGACCAGGTGCAGTTCGGCTTGCTCGCTTGCCGCAAGCTCTTGCCCGAGCTCGAGGACGTGGCGCTCTTCATCGACGACGCGCTCGCCGAGCTGGTGGTGCGCGCGCTCGATGCACGGAGAGCGACGGCCTCGATGTTCTAGACAGCCCTCGGACACCGGCTGGGCGGCCTTTCGGTTGGGCAAGGCGGCGGCGCGGGCCGGTCGGCGACACGGCCCGCACCATCCTCCTCGGCCGCCGGGCCCGCTAAGAGCCGGAGGTGGAACCGGAGCTTGGAGGGGCCGCCGAGCCGTTGCCGGCCGGCGGCGCACTCTGGGAGCCCGAACCGCTGGCCATGTTGGGGCAGTTGTGGGTGGAGCCCGACCCCGAGCTGGAGCTCGAGCCGGAGCTCGATCCCGAGCCGGAGGCCGTACTGCCGGAGCCGGTGTTGGAAGTGCTCGTATTCGACGACGGCGTGGTGGTCGAGGAATTGGACGTCGAGCCCGAGCCGGTGTTCCCCGAGCTCGACGTGGTGGCGGCATTGGCGGCCAGCGCGCCGCCGGCCAAAAGACCGGACGAGAGCGCGCCGACCGCCAGGACGTTACGGAGGCGGATCTGCATGACTTGTTCCTTTCGTGTGTGGTGTGTTGTCTTGTCCGGTCCCTTCGGGCCGGCACCGCACACGTTGCGCCTCCCACCTGTGGCGTCGCGCAGAGCGAGCGCAGCGCGTTGGTGGAGTTCATTGACGATTCGATGACGATTCACAGGTGACCTCAGAGTCTGCGCTCAGGCGGCGCGACGCCGACGCACAGCCGGGTCGCCGAGGGCTTACAGGCGCCGTCGCCGTCGGACACGGGCTCCCTGAGGGAGGGCAGTTTCTGACCTGGTGTGGTGGGGTCGCGCCCTCGGCAGACTAGGAGTGCAGCGCATGCCGGGGAAGCCGGCGGTCAGCGCTTCGTCGCCCGCCAGCAGTAGGAGCGCATCGGGACGTCGATCACCTCTACGCCGGCGAACTGCGGCTGGGCGTCGAGATAGCGCCGCATCGCCTCGAGGTGCTGGCGCCTTGCCGTGTCGGCCATGGTGATGATGGCGCTGTAGGTCGCGGCCATGTCGACGAGGTCGTCCTTCGTCATGCGCCGGGTCGAGTGGAACAGGTGCGTCTCGGGCTCGAGGAAGGGACTGGGTCCACCGGCCTCGAGGTTGACCACGTGGCGTCTCCCTCGGTGCCGATCGACCGCGGCCTTCTCGTCGGGGTTCAGGTCGACGCCGCCGGCCCAGAGTGAGCGCATCCAGTCGATGGATCGATCGACCCCGTTCCAAACCAGGGCGAGGCGTCCGGCCGGACGCAGCACGCGGGCGGCTTCGGGAACCGCTCGCGCCTCGTCGACCCAGTGCCAGGCGGACGCGGCGATGACGACGTCATAGGACGCGGTCTCTACGGGGAGCTCCTCGGCGTGCCCGGCCCGGATGTCGGCGTTCACGCCCGAGGCCGCGAGCACGGCGCGCATCCGGTCGTCGGGCTCGACGGCGGTCACGTGCTGCACCCGTTCGGCGAGGAGGCGGGTCAGGATGCCCGTGCCCGCACCGATCTCGAGGACGTCGGACGCGCCGGCGGGCAGGAGCCAATCGAGGGCCTCGTCCGACGGGCCCGAGCGGAGCCGGTCGTAATCGCCGGCCACCGTACCGAAGGAGCGGCTGAGAACGCTGGTTCGCTCGTCTTGGTGCATGCGGCGAATCTACCGAGGCGGTCCGCTTCTCGAGCCGCAGCGCTCCCCGGGGGGCGAATCCGCTGCTGGGCGGGCGTTCCGAGGGACCCGTCGTGGGCGGGACGGCGCGATAATGTGGTGTCCCAACGCGGAAGTGGCGCAGCGGTAGCGCATCACCTTGCCAAGGTGAGGGTCGCGGGTTCGAATCCCGTCTTCCGCTCCATTGTAGCAGGTCAGGGGCGGTTTTTCGACTCTTCGGATTCTGGCGGGGTCGCGGGTCTCACCGGACGACGATCGAGCCCAACACCCGCCAGTTCGGTCTGCCGGCGTAGAGCAGGGCGCGGATCCGGTAGTTCTCGAAGTTGCGAAAGCCGAAACCGATGCGCTTGATCCGCTTGACCAAGTTGTTGAGCGCCTCGGTGGGCCCGTTAGACGTCCGGGCCAGGTGGAAGTTGCAGATCTCCGTTTTTTTTTTTTTCTTTTCATATGTCGAACCAGGCGTGCAGGGTCCGTCCGAGCCGCTGGACCTCGGGCGGCATGGCACGCTTGCGGCAATGGCGAACGAGCTCGTCGAGCATGCGGCCCGCTTCGTCGTCCCTGGGCGTCCGATCCGAGTCCCGTCACGCCGATGATCGCGGGTCGGTGGGTTCTCCACGACTGATGGGACCTAGACGACGGTCCAGGTCACAAGTCGCCCACGTTGTCAAGCAGCTAGACGTTCCGATCCCTGACCGTGGATCCTGTCACGCAACGCGAGGAGCGCGACAGGCAGCGTTTCAAGTTTCCTTACTAGCTGACGTCACGAGTGTCGAGGTCATGCCGATGTCGTCCAACGGCTGCTCGGCGATCACCCCAGCTGTGCGGGCCTTCGGATCTGGCCGGGTCGCGGGCTCACCGGCGATCGATCGGCCCTGACAGCGGCAGCTCGGTCTGCCGGCCTGAGCAGGGCGCGGATCCGGTAGAGCTCGACGTTCGGCCAACCGATGTGCCGGTCTGCTGCGGTTGTGGAGCTCTTCGGCGCACCCGCAGCGTCGAGGCCAGCTGGTTGGCGATGTGAGACGAGGCGTGAAAGGGTCGTCCGAGCCGCTAGACCTCGGGCAACATGGCACGCTTGGGCAATGACGACGAGATCGTCGAGTATGTGGCCGACACGTCGAGACCGAAGCGGATCCGCTCCCTTCCAGCCCCGTGGCTGCTTGTCGATCCAGCCCGCCACGTCGATGTATTTGCGGGTCGGCAAGATGTCGATGATCTGGTGGTTCTCCACATCGGCGACCGTCGTGGCGAAGTGCGTCTGGACGTGGTCAGAGAGCTTGACGAAGGAGGTCTCGTCGAGCCCGATGGCCGTGGTCTTGTTGAGGCGCTTGCGATCTGCCGCCAGCAGCGCCTCGCCGTAGGTGATCACGGCGTCGTTGACGGTGTGCCAGTCACAGGCGAGAAATTTCGGCCGCCACCTCTGAGACGGTGCGGCCTCCGCCGACCTGGACCGTGGCCCACTTGCGGCCGCTCTCGTCGTGAGCAGGCAGTTCTTCGCTGCAATGCGGTGGTCATCGAGCACCCAGGTGCGCCTCGGGCACGACGGCTTCACACAGCGCATCCGGTGCTTCTTCCAGGCCAGCGACATCGGCGTGCCGTAGACGGGTAGGTCCACGTCGTGGACGACCGGGCGCTCTCTTGACCTGGGCCAGCTCGGCGCAGCTCGGACAACGGACAGTCCCTGGGATCTGCTCGACCATCAGCTCGACGTGAGGGCCCCGGCGTTCGTAGTGGAGGACCCGCACGTCTTTGAGACCCACCAACGCGGCAAGGATCTCACTAGGGTGGACGAGGACGAAGGTGCTTCTTGGCTGTTGGCTCACACCACAAGCCTGAAGCGCCTTCGCCTAATTCAGGGGGACCCTCCGACACGGCGCTCCCCGCCAGAATCCGAACACCCAGTTATGAGAGCCGTAGCCTCAGCGCGAATGTCGGTCGAGGTCGCACCCAAGCAGAACGTGAACGTTCCCGGTTCTGTCACGTCGTCGCATTACTCGGTCCTACGAAACAAGTCGAGTTGATGGAACTGTGAAGGCAACGGTCGATCTCTCGACAGGTTCGGGTGTTACTCGAAAGAAACCGACGAGCTCGCGATTTCGGACTGGCGACCGACGCGAAGTCGTCGCAGCATTAGAGCTGCACAACCTCATCACCGGCGTGTGCCGCTATTGACGATGCTCACCTCGACAACGGTTTCGGAACTTGTCGTATCGCCACTGATTTCGAGGTCACGATACTTGAAGTGCGTGTACGAGAGTCTATGGCCAAACGAAAAGAGCGACGAACTCGGCGAGCCGGAACGTACTCTCGGGCTTAAGAATCACTCTTTCAATCGTCAACCGAGTATAGATCTCGGCGAATCGGGTAGAGCAACCGCCGTACGACGCCGAAACAAGCGAGTTGAACGGATGGGTTCATGCCGAAAAGACTGGACAAAGCTGCGGAAGTGATGGGAGAAGCCGTCGGCACCCTTGAGACAGCCTCAGCGGTAGCTGGGTCGAGAGTCAAGCAGGGCCTCAATGAAGCGGTCACGGTGATCGAAAGCTCGAAGAGCGCCAAGCGCGTGCAGACGCAGGCGCGTCCGCTGGTGAAGAGGGCCGCAAGGAAAGCAAAGAGCCGTAAGAAGACGGCCAAGAAGCAGGCCACCGCCGCGACGCGCAAGGCCAGCGGGACACAGAAGACCGCCAAGACGCAGGCGACTGGAGCAAAGAAGACCGCTAAGAAGGCCACCGGCGCAACGAGGAGCGCGAAGAAACGCGCCACCGCCGCGAAGCGCAAGGCCTCCGGAGTAAAGACCACGGCCACCGGAAGCAATAAACGCGCCACGGCCGCCAAGAAGGCGACCAAGAAGAGATCCGCCACGACAGCCCGTAATACAGCGACCGCCAAACGCGCGAGCGCCAAGAAGGCCACGAAGAAGAAGGCGGCTCCAGGAGGGAGCTGAGGTCGTTACGCGTTACGCCGCGGGAGACTCGGTAAGTCCCGGTTCGGGCGGTGGCTGATGAGCGGCGGCCTCCCAAACCGCGGCGGCAGAACGGATCGCCAGGAGCCGCGCCACACCTGTCCCGACACCGGTTGCGATTGCCCAGCTCAGGGCGTCTGCCCAGGAGGAGCGCCGGTCTGCGGGCACCTTTGGTGCCGTCGATCCTCGTAGCGCCTTCCAGATGACCTCGAGGAGGCGTTGGGTGGCCAGCCCTGTCAAAGCTCCGAGGCCGACCGTGACTGCCTTCCAGCCATATTGCTTTGCGAACTGCACATGCACTTCCTACCCCGATGACCCGCGCCTACACGTCCGCGCCGAAACAGGGCCAACGGGACACCCGGCCCGATTGAGTCGATCCGCAATCGGGAAGACTTATTTCAATGGTAGAGACATCAACCCGAACGGAGCAGCGGTATGGACAAGGAGAGTTTTGTCGACGCCCTCAACGAGGACCTGCGAACCGAGTGTCAGTCGATCCTGCATTGCATCAGTCACGTGGCGACGGTCACTGGGGCCGAATTTCTGAGCGTCATCGATGAATTGAAGGTGCACCTAACCCCAGGAGCTCTACCACGCGTGGATCCTTGTGGAGCAGATCGCGTGAGGCGTGGATATGTCTGAGGCCGAAGCCCCCGAAGCGTCCGAACGCATCAACCGCAACGTCGGAGACTTGCTCCAGGAGCTTCGCGTCGCCGGGCTTGGTGTTCAGGTGCTCTTCGGGTTTCTACTCGCCCTGCCATTTTCGATGCGGTTCACGGAGCTCGACAGTGCCCAGCGAGACGTCTACCGACTGAGCGTTCTCAGTGCTGCGGCCGCGACGGCGTTGCTCGTGAGTCCTGTCGCGTACCACCGCTGGGTCTTCCGGCGACATCAAAAGCGGAAGCTCCTCCGTCTGGCCAACGTCGAGGCACTGCTTGGCCTCGGCGTGGAGGCATTCTCGATCTCCTGCGCCGTAGCTCTCATCTTTAGCTTCGTCGGGAGCAGCTGGGTGTTTTCGGCGCTGGTCGGAATCGTGATAGCTAGTTTCGTGATTTTGTGGTTCGCCCTCCCAATCATTGATCGGATCACCTCGGAGCGATGACGCACGAATCATCGTCACCAACGAGCTCGAAACGACGAAAGCTTCCGGAGTTAGCGACCGCTACGACCACCGGGTCGGCCAGGATCACCGCAGGAACTCTGGGCAGCCGAAGGTAGCCCGACCGCCAACGTGACTCCGATGAACTCGGTCACGATAGTCAGGGCGTTGAGGATGAAGAGGTCGATGACGCTGAAGGCACCCCCCGAAACGGTCGAAGCGCTCGAGGATGAGCCGTCCACGTAAAGCTGAGCATGACGCATCCTTCCGGTTGAAGACGAACAAGGAACGACAGCGCCGCGGGGGGAGCCCCTCAGATGGCGCCGAGCCGCCGGATCAGACGCGGCCACGGGTCGTCAAACCTGACACGGCAAGCCAGAGGGCAGACGTCTGCCGAGCCGGACCATGAGATCGACAAAAACATGGGGGCGCAGCGATTGCCCCGCACTACGAACCAGCTGCGTCAGACGAAAAGCATGGGAGGGAGCCGGTACTGGTGGGCTCACTCTGCATCATCTCGAACCGCAACCGGCTCACCTCCTTGACTCTTCAAATGTTTGCAAACCTCATTCTGTCTTTTCGTCGGAATTGCGCCGCTTCACAAATTTGCCGTTGGCAACGAGGCTGTTGACTTGGAGTTGAAGCCATGGCCCCTCCTTTCGCTATTTGCGCCCTCCCCAGAAGACACATATTCAGCGTTGTGTTCGACACGCGTTTTAGGGCTCACGGTGAGGGGTATGACTTTTGCAGCCTGCGAGAGGAGTCACGATGTCAACGGTCGACAAGGCCAAGAACAAGGCCCAACAGGCAAAAGGTCACGTGAAGGACACCGCGGCACGGGCGACAAAGGACCGGTCATTGCAATCGAAGGGGAAGCGGGACAAGGTCTCTGGCAACTTGAAGCAGGCCGGAGAGAAGATGAAGGACGCCGTCAAGAAGTAGGCGTGTGATGCACCGCTTCTCAACAGGAAAGTGTGCCCAACGCTGGGCCACTGTGAACGGAAGGCACGACAATGGCAATCATCTTGTTGGCACTCTTGGTACTGATTCTTTTCGGTGCGGGCTTCGCCATCCACCTGCTGTGGATTGCAGCGATTGTCTTTGCAGTTGTTTGGGTTGCCGCTTTCGCACTGGGTCGAGGAGAAGGCGCCAGCCACCGATCGTTACGACGGTAGGGGCATTTGCACACACCGAATCGACCTCAGCCATGGGCGAAGCCGGTTCACGTAGCCTCGTAGCGTCTTGGGCGTACCCTGAAGAGCGACGCTCAGACTCTCCGAGAGCGGAACAATACTGGACTCTCGAAAAGCCTCGTGACCATGAGTAATCCGGATCCCCAAAATGACTCACTTCAAGGCACTGTTCGAGAACCCAATCGCCGGGGCCGGGGCATGCAAAGCAGTGTGCCGTCAACGCGGACTTCGGTGTCTTGGACCATTGTCGCCATTGCCATCGTCGTCCTGGTGATCGTCTTGGTCTTCATCTTGGAGAATCTTCATGCCACCGATGCCACATTTTTTGGCGTTCATTGGCGGATTCCGCTCGGTCTCGATCTTCTGTTGGCCGCGCTTCTTGGTGCCACCGCAGTCTTTGTGATTGGAGCGGCTCGGACTCTCCAGCTGAGGTTGCTGGCCCGTCGGACCATGCAAGCGCGTGATACGCAAATGCATCAAGCAGAAAACGACCCAGCGAAGGAGCCCCGAACCTCGTCAACTCGAGGCGAAACGCCGGGATCAAGGTCTTAGTCGTCACACCCGGACGAAAAGCACCTTGCCAAGCTGGGGTCGCGGGTTCGAATCTCGTCTTCCGCTCCAATGTCTTCCGCTCTAACAAAAGGATCATCCGCAAACGGGAGGAGAACGAGGTGGAGCTAGCGGACCCCTTCCCCCGCTAGCCGGGCTCGGTGACGTCGAAGCGTCCGAGCTGGTGGCGCAGGCAAGCCTCAAGACGAGGCCTTCGGAACGCGTGGCCCAGACCGATCAAGGAAATGGGTAGGGCGCGTTGGCTCGCCATGGCGACCTCGCGGGTGCCTTCCAGCCCGAGCACCAGGTTCAGGCCAATCGTGGGCACCGGCAGCATGGCGGGACGTCGCAGGACCCGTGCCAACGTGCTCGCGTATTCCCGATTCGTGACGGGATTGGGGGCGACCCCGTTGATCGCTCCGCGGCATCGGTCATCAACGATGCAGCGGAAGTAGATGTCCGACAGGTCGTCAACGTCGACCCACGGGAGCCACTGGTTGCCGCCCCCCAGTCTTCCGCCAATGCCGGCTTCGAAGAACGGCCATTGCAACCTGAGCGCACCGCCACGTGGGGATTGCACGATGCCGGTCCGGATCCTCACAGTCCGTATGCCCATTTCTTCCGATGCAGAGAGCGCCTGTTCCCAGTCGCGGACCACCTCAGCCAGAAATCCTTCACCATCTTCGCTCTCCTCATCGAGCTCTTCGTCCCCTCTGGTCGACCCGTAGAACCCGACTGCGGACGCACTAACCAAGACCCGAGGTCCGTCGGCGACGCTTGCTAGCGCCTGAGCAAGCTTGGTGGTCGGACCGATTCTGCTCTCCCGAACGGCCTTCTTATGGGCTTCGCTAAACCTTCCGGCGATCGATGCGCCGGCCAGATGCACGACGGCGTCGAGGCCCTCGAAGATCGATGGGTCGGGGTCATTGGGATCCCAATGCCGCTCATTAGGGCTGGCTGGCGTGCGACGCACCAAGCGGATGACCCGGTGACCGGCGGTGGAGAGCAGAGGGCAGAGGGAATGCCCAACCAGTCCGGACGCGCCGGTCACCCCCACCGACAATGAGTTCGGTGCGAGGAATCGGAGCGCATGCTGGCTCACGAGGTCCTCTGCCAATTGGCGGTGCCGGTACACGAAC
Source organism: uncultured Acidimicrobiaceae bacterium (assembly GCA_963763575.1). Lineage (GTDB taxonomy): Bacteria > Actinomycetota > Acidimicrobiia > Acidimicrobiales > RAAP-2 > Bog-473. Next base: position 19,594 of record CAVXPD010000014.1, on the reverse strand, counting down.
ATCGGCCGGAGGAACCGTTCGGGCAGGGGAGTCTCAACCTCATCGCTGACAAGGGTCGAGGATTCGCTCAGCGCCTCGAAAGAGTGCGTGTGGCGCCAGTGAAGGGGCAACGACACGAGGCGATCGGTGAAGCGAATCGGCGGCTCGTAACCCTCGTGTACGGCGACCCAGCGGAGACCCCCGGGGAGGCGCAGCACGGTTCGGCCGTCGGTCAGTTGCTTGGCCTCACTGACGACGCGCACCGGTTGGAAGGGAGGAGTCAGGCGCTCGATCGCGCCGGGGCGCTCGTGCCAGGCGAACGTCTCCTCTTGGGGCGCCGCGACCACGCTCGACAACGTGATTCCCACTGTGCTGCTCCTTAGTCGGTCCATAGGCCCCGTCGGAGGTCCAACGTGTCGTTGCCCCCATCTGTAGTAGACCGCTCTACTACAGGGGCGGACCCGGTGGACGAGGTGGAAACATGCTGGACGGTACGGCATGCCATCACTTCAGGAGATCTCCAGACCTAGAAGTACGAAAACCCTCACCTTGCCAAGATGAGGGTCGCGGGTTCGAATCCCGTCTTCCGGTCAAGATGGGACGTCGGTCAGTGCAAGTCGATCCTGCTTGCGAGCGATGCTCCAGCCGCTCAGGGTGAGGAAATGGCTGACGGCCAAGGCTGCGGCCAGGCCTAACAGCACCCCGACGACCCCCTGGGCGGCCCGCGAGAGTGAGTCGTAAACCGTCGGTTGGACGACGAGGATTGCGGCCATCGGCGCGAAGTACGGACGAGAATGCGGATCGACCAAAGGGCGACTGTCCAGGCAATCCCCGCGGCCACAGCCGCTTTCGTCGACAGAAGGATCTGGGTGCGGCTGACGAGCGGTGGCCGGAACACTTTGGACCGGAAGGATGATCGAACGCCGCGCCATTGGCGTCTCACCTCTTGCTTAGCATCGCGAATCATTGCCATATCTGACCCGAATCCGACGGATGGCGCTCCTGACCTGGGATCGGACCCCTTTGGTGCGATCGCAATCGTCCTTAGCGACCTAACCCGAGCACGGGTGGGTCTTTGGCCAAACCGCCCGACAAGGCAAGACACCGGGAATCCCGCTCCGCTGCTCCCCGGTGAACGTAGGGTGGCCTTGTGCGCATCGCGATCTTGGGAATGGGCAACATGGGTCGGGCTTTCGCCGCCAGGGCAATCGAAACTGGTCACCAGACGAGGGTCTGGAATCGCACCCCGGGTAGGGTCGCCGCCCTGGTGGCCAGCGGCGCTATCGAGGCCAACACTCTCACGACAGCGACGGTGGGTGCTGATGCCGTTCTCGTCGTGCTCGCCGACGACGCAGCCGTCCTCGACGTGTGCCTGGGCGACGATGGTGTGTTGGCATCGCTCGAACCCGATGCCGTGTTTGCCGACGTCAGCACGGTCTCCCCGCAGACTGCTCGGCGCCTTGCCGAGCTGGGACCTGACGGTCGGGTCCTTGACACTCCGGTGATGGGATCACCATCGATGATTGCTGGCGGTTTGGGGAGGTTCCTCGTCGGCGGTCCCGCCTCAGCGATTGCTGGCATAGAACCCCTGTGGAATGACCTTGGATCCGGCTATACGCACTGTGGGCCAGTCGGAACCGGGGCAACCACGAAGATCTTGGCCAACTCGCTGTTGATTACGGGGGTGGCTTCGCTTGCCGAGGCCATCGCCACGGCCAGACAACAGGGAATCCCCGACGAGTTCCTAAGGACCCTGCTCGCCGACAGTCCGGTGATAAGTCTCGCCAGCAATCTCCGGTTGGAAAGTCTGCTCGATGCGACGCATCCGGGTTGGTTCTCTCCCGCACTGGCCCGAAAGGACCTCCGCCTCGCCATCGACCTGGCCGAAGAGACCGGAGTGGGTGTGCGCATCGGACCCGCAACCGAAGCGCTCTTGACTACCGTTATTGATGCAGGCGGGGAGTGGCCAGACTTCGCGGCCGTGATCGAAGCACTCTCCTGAAGGTTCAGCGGAGACGACAACTATCATCCGGTATCCGTCGATAACTGGGTGGACGCCGGGGTGCCCGAGTCGCCGTCGCCGGGACGGTGGGACATTTCGGCACCCCGCGCCCAGACTTCAGGGGCGACCCGCGTTGGTAGCGTGTCTAGAGGTCGAACTCGTCACTCTCTGGTGCTTCGTCGAAGACACCCCGTCAACGGTGACCTCCTGACTTGCATGAGTGGTCAGGGTGACACTCGCCTGGTTGAAGCTCAACCTGAACAGGCTCCCGACCAGGCCCGATGATCCTCCCGCGGCCGCGTTGGCTGCCTCGCCGACGGACGCAAGGTGTCCTGTGCCGCTGGCAATAGATGGTGCGGCCGCTGCCGAGGGCGACGTGCCGAGTCCGATGTGCAGCCCCGTTACCGAACCGATTAGCGCAGCGGCCGCGATCAGTCCCCGCCTCATGTATGAGAGCGGCCGTCGCGACTCCTGTGGACCTGCTTGCTCGGACATGGCGGTTGAGATTGGCCAACCAGGATGAAGACGCTGGCAGGAGAGGCGATGCAGAAGCTGCGCCCTCGATACCTTCGATACCCGGCAGTCCGAGTTCTTCGGCTTGCTATTGCACTCCTCGTGAGCCACTGCTCAACCCTGATGCGAGGTGGTCATCAGGTTTGCGAGGTCCTCGGGCTCGATCATGGGATATGGCACGTCGGGTGCGCGCAGCACGGAGTGATGCCCCCACGTTCCCAGCCTCGACAGTGGTCGTGGTTGATGGTGTCCAAGTCGCGAGGTCTGATTCGGCAGCTAGTCCGCGCCGACCACCTTGAAAGCCTGGTTGACGAAGATGTGGTGTGGCCAGTTGACGCCGATGTTATGGACCTCGTATTCGCCGTTGCTCAGCTTCACAACTCGGTCGACGATTCCCCCCGGGTAGGCCGTCAGGGCTGCCTCCGTCGCCTTATTGGCTGTTGTCCCACTGACGATTGTCCCCGACCCCTGGCTGTAACTGGCGGGGATCTGTCCGACCTGCTTTGACGTTTCCGCTGCACCCCTTTGGAAAGGGACCACTGTTGCCGCTGTGGAGGCCTCAGCGCCACGAGTCGATTGCACGAGGACCTGCGTGGCCTTGATGGTCGTTGAACTGACGGTTCCCGAATACGAGGACGTGTTCGCCCTTCGTAATGGCGCTCTTCGAGGTCGCGCTCGTCTCCGTCTCGTACTTCGTCGAAGACTCCTCCTTAACCGTGACCTCCTGACCCGCTGACGTCGTCAGGGTGAAGCTCGACTTAGCCACGTTCCCGATCCTGCCCGATGATCCTCCTGCCGCCGGTCCGGATCGTGCGTTGGATCCCTGGCCGCCCGATCCAAGACTGTCCAGTGGCGCTGCTGGCGACCACGGTTTGTGCGGCCCCGGCCGATGACGATGATTCCGAGCCCGACGAACAATCCCGTTACCGATCCCAGCAGCGCAGCGGCCACGATCAGTCCACGCCTCAGATGTGAGAGCGACTCCCGCGCTCTCGGCCGGCGTGCTGGCTCGGACATGCTTGCTGAGATTGGCCCGGATGATGGCGCCACTGGCAGAGGCGACGCGGAAGTTGTGCCTCCCAAGGCCTCAACCGTCGACCCTGATGCTTTGCCCGATTCCGGATCAGAGGGCAGAATTTCCCGGGGGCTGGTTGGTTCGTAATCACTCATGACGGCGCTCCTCGCACTCAAGTACCCACAGTGCCAGCCGTTTATGTGAGGCGGCTGTAGGACACCTGCGTGACTGCTCCGAAGTACTTTCCGTCTGATCATCGAGAGAGCTCGAACACCGACCAGATCTAGATCCCAGCTCGCCGGCTAACGCGCTTACGAAAGCGATTTCTCAAGGCGCCTTTTCGAGAACGGAGATCCGACGAAGAGCCAACATGCGACTGCCGATTCGCAGGGCGGGCTCACCCCAACTGATCACACCCCTTTTAGGAGACGATTAGGTACTTCTGATCGTGCTCACACCTTCGGGAGGTAAAACGCTCGTTTAGGTGAGGACCGTCGACTTGAGAGCGTCCGCTCTTCGCCGAAGAGAGGAACAGATGGGAACCGTGCAGTTGTTTGTCACTCTTGCATCGCTCGGGGTAGTTGTCTGGGCGGTGATCGACGTCGCCAGACGTCCGGCGGTGGCGCTGGCAGGGAAATGGAAAGCACTTTGGATCACCGGCATGGTTGGTGCGTGGTTCTTGTTCGGACCTATCGGAGCGACCGTCTCTGCCTTCTACTTGGCCGGACCGCGGAAGCGACTGAAGACGATCAATTATTCCGGCCGGCGCTAGAAGCGGCGTCCGAGCCTGGTAGACGACATCGTCCTTGACTCGAAGGATCCGGGGTGGTGACGCGTGGAGCCACGGCGCTGCTGCGGCGGTGCTATTTGGTAAGACGTGTGAGCAGTTGATAGTAGAGCGGTCTACTACTACAGGGACTGACTGGATGGACGGGGTGGAAACTGGATGGACGGAGGCGCACGTCAGAAGACTCGCCGGATTTAGTGGTGCGAAAGCCACCACCTTGCCAAGGTGAGGGTGGTCGCGGGTTCGAATTCCGTCTGCCGCTCCGTCACCGTCTTCCGCTCCATAGTGGCAGGTGGAAGGCACGTTTTCAACCCTGACGGGAGCTGACCGTCATCCGATTCGCGACGCCGCACAGCGTTCGCCAAGACAGCTGGTTAGGAGCTGCGCGGCGATCGACATTCGTCCCGCCGACCTCGGGTACCGTCAATCGACGATCACCACGTTGCGACCCATCGTCGCACGTGACTCCATCGCGCCGACAATCTCGGGGAGCGCCGAGAATGACGAAGTCGAACCAGCGATCGGACGAATCGTGCCGTCCGCGATCATTCTCAACAGGTCCTCGTGGAGCCGCATGCCGTCAGCGTGCGACGGGAAGTTCAACCCCGTCGCGCGTTTGAATTCGAGCGCATCCTCTGTGTACGCGTGGCAGACGCCCACGAGCGAAAAGTTTCCGAACAACACTGGTCTCGGCACGATGCCTTGGTCCTCAGCTTCGATTCCCGACGCGAAGCCGACGAGCAGATGGCGGCCTCCGAATGCCATGCACCGAAAGGTTTCAATCGTCGTCGCTCCACCGACTGTATCGAAGGCCACATCGACGCCCCGCCCACCGGTCGCATCGAGCACTCGCGCGACGAAGTCATCATTGCGATAGTCAATTGCGATGTCGGCGCCGAGCTCGGTGGCGAACTGGAGCTTGACAGGGCCACCTGCAGTCGCGATCACTCGGGCTCCGCGTGCGCGAGCGAGTTGTACAGCGGCCGACCCCGCACCCCCGGCAGCGGCGTGCACGAGCACGGTGTCGTCGGCGGAGACACGGGCACGTTCGTAGAGGGCGAGATAGGCGACATGGAACGGCATGTAGACCGCTGCGGCGGTTGCCGCATCCATGTCTTCGGGCATCGCGAAAGTCATCGCGACGGGCGCAACCGCTACTTCCGCGTACCCGCCGAAGGCACCAGCGGGAATTGCGCAGACGCGCTTTCCGATCAACGCCTCACCCCCTGCGCCTGCCGCACGTACGCGGCCGAGAACCTCCATCCCGGGGATGTACGGCGGCTCGACCGGCACCGTCCGGTATCGGCCCCGGATCCCGTCGATGTCGTTGAAATTGATTGTGATCGCCTCCACGGCGATCTGGACTTCGCCCGGACCGGGCTCAGGCACATCGACCTCGTCGAACCGAAGCACGTCGGTCGGTGCACCGAATTCATCAACCAACCATGCTCTCATGTTGCGCCCTCTTCTCGATTGGACCAATTTCATCATCCTTTGCCATCGTGAGGGTTGCGGGTTGGGATCCCGTCTTTCGACTGAGGTAACGGTCCTCTGTCTGGAGCAAGGACCGTGTCTGGTGTTGGGGGTGCTGGCTGGCCAGGAGTCGAACGCGACTTCTTCGAATCTCGGGCCGGGAACTATCGCAGTGGTGTTGGGGCAAACTCGCGGTAACTGGTGACACGCTTGATCTCCTCGAGCTGATCGGACACCTGTGGCCACCTTCAAAATGGCCCAGAGGGAGGTCGACCGTCACGTGTCCTGGCACACGCGACCGTTGACATCACCACCCCCGTCACTTACGGTGAAAAGTGAACGGGGTTGGGTACCGGGGACGGTGTCTGATGAAGAACTCTTGGAGGGCGCAGTTGTGTGGGCTCTCTTCCGGTCTCCTCCTTATGGTCGGTGTGCTCGCGTCGACAACGTCGGTGGCGGCCTCGGCCAGCAACCTGGGCATCTTTGAGTTCAGCCCAGCGCAGGGGCAGGTGGGGACGGCGGTCTCGATCAACGGGACCGGCTTTATCCCGGGTGACACCGTCTACTTCGCGGGCATCCTCGCCAAGGGCGTGAAGGTCAACAAGGCGGGGACGCTCATCAGAACTAGTGTCCCCCTGGCGTCGACCGGTCCCATCACGGTGGTCGACCCCAGCGGTGCCTCCGCCCAGTCCGCGTCCGCTTTCGACGTCACCCAGGGTCTTTTCGTGACACCTCGGTACCCCTATCCCGGCCAGCGGATCACGATCGAGGGCACGGCGTTCCACCCCGACTCCGGCGTGACGATCACGCTGGACGAGATGTCGATCGACCAATCTCCGACCGACAGCAACGGGAACTTCTCGGTCGTCTACCACCTCCCGAATGCCACCAAGCCCGGAACGAACACCCTCGGCGTCCTCCGGTTCCCGGACCAGCTCGTCCTCTACGTCAGCTCTCCGTGGCCGCAGTTTGGGAACAACTCGGATCACACCTCTGCGGACCCGTTCGAGTTGTTCCTCACCGAGAGCCACGTGGCCGCAGGCCTTAAGGACAATTTGCTCCTTCCGATCGGTAACGTCGGCAGCCCCGTGGCCGTGGCCACCGGGGTCGCCTACGTTGTGGTGAACACAGGGAGTTCGGCCACGCTGCAGGCGGTCAACCTGACGACGAAGAAGGTCATGTGGTCGAGCACCTCGTTCGGGCCCAGCACCTCGGGCCCGGCGGTGGCCGCCAACCGGGTGTTCGTGGCGTCCTACGACGGTCACGTCTACGCCTTCGCCACGACGTGCTCGTCGAGCCCCTGCGGTCCCGTGTGGACGAGCGTCGCCGCCGATGGCGGGGCCCAGTTCGTCGCGAGCAGCCCGACCGTCTACAACGGCGAGGTGTTCGTGGCGGCCACGAACGGTGAGCTCTATGCCTACCAGGCCAGCTGCTCGGCGAGCTGTTCGCCGACCTGGAAGACCGCTGCGTCGGGTGAGGCTATCTACGGGTCGCCGGCGGTCGACGGCGTCAACGGCGGTACCGTGTTCGTCGGCTCGAACACACACGTTATGTATGCGTACCCGGTCTCCTGCTCCACCCCTTGCAAGCCGGAATGGACTAGCACGACCGGCGGCGATATCCAGGGCTCAGCCACGGTCGAAAACGGTATGGTGTTCGCAGAGTCCGGAGACGGCAAGCTGTACGCCTACTCGGCGAAGTGCGCGTCCGCGTGCCTGCCGACGTGGGTGAGCACCCCGCTCGCGGCCGGCAGTAGCGTCACGCCGGCGGCGGTCGGCGGCCGGGTGTACGTCGCCGGCGGCAACACGCTCTACGGCTTCCCTGAAACCTGCTCGGATCCCTGCAGTCCGGTGTGGCAGACAAAGGCCGAGGCCGACGGGGCGTTCGGCGGTCCGATCGCCATCGCCAACGGCGTCCTCTTCGCCCTCGCCCCCGCGACGACCGGATTGAGTGGCGTCCTCGACGCCTTCGACACGACCAACGGATCCTGCACGCCGAACTGCACACCGATCTGGCAGGTCGGAAGCGGCTTTAGCCTGAAGTTCGGGCCGATCGTGTCAGGGCTGGTCTTCTTCTCCAACGGCAACAATCTCTACGGCTTCGGCTGAGCAGCTCGCCGAGGGACCCCGGGGCCCGAAACGCTCAACGACCTCATCCAGGAACTGGGTCTGCGCGTCGCGGGTGCCAGGCGACTCATCGACGCATTCGCCGAAGATCGGTCGGAGGTCGGCGTCGCCAACTGAGTCGAGCCCACAGGCACTGTTCTTTGCACTCTCACTCAGCAAAGAGACCAGCGAGTTCTGCCCGGGCCCGCCTCCCTCGGTGGAGATGTGTGTCCACCGAGAAAAGGTGCAATTACTTTCTATCGCTTCAGGCCCGAAGGCTCCATAGTCGTAGAAGAAGGTTGTTCTTCCACCGAAGGAGGTGAGGCGTCTGGATGGTCGGACCTGTGCAGAGCGCCTCCCCGTTTCGGGATCATTGGGTGATTGACGTTGCCCGAGCGGGGCTGAAGCTCGAAGCAAACTGACGACAAACTACCTAGGACGATATTGCTGAGGTCCAGTCGTGAAAATCTTGGCATTTTGAGCCGTACCGAGGGTTCCGATCCAATCGTCCCGAGGCGCCAACAACGAAGGAACAGCGCCCGCCTTCCCGAGCAAGGAATGCGGGCGTTGTCGCGGGGATCCCGGGCGGAATCAGCACGAGGCCGGGTTGAAGCAAAGGGTCAACAGCTCCGGGGGGTACCAAGGAAGGTGAAGCTCCGGATCTGACAGAACTCCCGCACCTCAGCCATTGGAACCCGGCTGACATGCCTCCAACGCGTCCCACTTCGCGGTGAGAGCAGGGTCCGACGTGATTGGCGCTCAGGTCTTGGGCTAATGGTCCGCCCTTTGTTCGACGAATCGCTTGCGCATGATCCGCCTTTAATTCTTGGCCGCGAGGTCGAAGCGATCGAGGTTCATGACCTTGTCCCACGCAGCGACGAAGTCGTGGACGAACTGGCCCTTCGCGTCGTCAGACGCGTACACCTCAGAGATCCCTCGGAGCTGAGAGTTCGAACCGAAAACGAGGTCGACAGCGGTGCCGGTCCAGGTGGCCTTGCCCGTCTTGCGATCCCGACCTTCGTACACGTTTTCGGACGAGGCAGAAGCCTTCCACTCCGTGCCCATGTCGAGCAGGTTCACGAAGAAGTCGTTGGTCAGCGTCTCGGGCCGGTCGGTGAAGACGCCGTCGTGGGATTGCCCGAAGTTGGCGTTCAGGGCCCGCATGCCGCCGATCAGAACCGTCATCTCGGGAGCGGTCAGCGTCAACAGGTTGGCTCGGTCGAGTAGCAGGGTCTCCGCCGGCAACTTCGAGCCGGCCCGGAGGTAGTTGCGGAACCCGTCGGCAGCCGGCTCGAGCACCGCAAACGATTCCACGTCGGTCTCCGCCTGAGAGGCGTCCATGCGTCCCGGAAGGAACGGGACCTTGACATCGTGCCCGCCGTTCTTCGCGGCTTGCTCGACGGCCGCGCAACCGCCCAGGACGATCAGGTCGGCGAGCGAGACCTTCTTTCCACCGGCCTGTGAGCTGTTGAAGTCCTGCTGTATCTGCTCGAGGGTCTGGAGCACCTTGGCCAATTCGCCCGGGTCGTTAACCTCCCAGTCTCTTTGCGGCGCAAGGCGAATCCGCGCCCCATTGGCCCCGCCACGCTTGTCAGTGCCGCGGAAGCTTGCCGCCGACGCCCAGGCGGTGGACACCAGCTGGGGGATGGACTGTCCCGATGCGAGGAGCTTGCCCTTGAGGGCGGCGATGTCCTCGTCCCCGATAAGTTCGTGATCGACCTTGGGGATGGGGTCCTGCCACAGTTGAGGCTCCGGAACCCACGGACCCAGGTAGCGCGAGACGGGTCCCATGTCCCGGTGCAACAGCTTGTACCACGCTCGGGCGAACGCGTCTGCAAGCTGTTCGGGATTCTCGTGGAAGCGCTTCGCGATCGGCGCGTAAATCGGGTCCATCTTCAGCGCCAGGTCCGTCGTCAACATCATGGGGGCGTGCCGCTTCGACGGGTCATGGGCGTCGGGCACGGTGCCCTGTGCCTCGGGATTCTTCGGAGTCCACTGATTCGCACCGGCAGGGCTCGTGGTGAGCTCCCAGTCGTAATTGAGCAGGTTGTCGAGGAACCCGTTGTCCCACTTCGTGGGCTCGTTGGTCCAAGCGCCCTCGATCCCACTGGTGATCGTGTCGTCGCCGCGGCCAGTACCCAAGGTGTTCCTCCAGCCAAGGCCCTGCTCCTCGAGCGGAGCGCCCTCGGGTTCCGGACCGACGTACTCGGAACCGCCTGCGCCATGGGTCTTCCCGAACGTATGGCCGCCGACGATGAGCGCAAGCGTCTCCTCGTCGTTCATCGCCATGCGACGAAAGGTCTCTCGAATGTCCTTGGCGGCAGCCAGCGGATCGGGGTTGCCGTTGGGTCCCTCCGGGTTCACATAGATCAGGCCCATCTGCACGGCTCCGAAGGGATGGGCGAGGTCCCTGTCGCCGCTGTAGCGCTCGTCGCCGAGCCACGTGTCCTCAGGGCCCCAGAAGATCTCGTCGGGTTCCCAGATGTCCTCCCGCCCGAAGCCGAAGCCGAAGGTCTTGAACCCCATCGAGTCCATGGCCACGTTGCCGGCGAGGATGATCAGATCGGCCCAGGAGATCTTTCGCCCGTACTTCTGCTTCACCGGCCAAATCAACCGGCGCGCCTTGTCGAGGCTTGCGTTGTCCGGCCAACTGTTGAGGGGGGCGAAGCGCTGAGCGCCTTCGCCCCCGCCGCCCCGGCCGTCGGCGATGCGGTACGTGCCGGCGGCGTGCCACGTCATCCGGATGAAGAACGGCCCGTAATGCCCGTAGTCGGCCGGCCACCAGTCCTGCGACGTCGTCATCACGTCGACGAGATCCCGCTTCAGCGCGTCGACGTCGAGGGTCGCAAACTCTTCCGCGTAGTTGAACTCCTCGCCCATGGGATTGGACCGGGTCGCGTGCTGACCGAGTATCCGTAGGTCGAGCTGGTCCGGCCACCAATCCCGGTTCGACATGGGCCGATGCAGCGTGGGAGTCGGAGAGGGGATTACTGGGTTCTCGCTATCGCTGCCGCGGTCAGACATGTCTTTCATTCTCCTTGCGCTCGCTGTTTCCCTCTGATGAGTGGTTGCTCGTGACGTTCGTTACCTGGGGTCCAAGGCCGACCATGTTCAGCTCATGTCGTGTCTTATGTGTCCGCTTTACGCGGCAGACGAGACTGAAGGTGCCGCGACACATTTTGGACATGGAACCCAGTAGATGGCTTCGGCTTCGTCGACCCCGTATCCAGACTCGCCGCTCTCCCGATCGGGGCGAGCGACGTGGTCCGCGGCCTGCGGTCGTGCTGGCTCATCGGGTCGCTGTGGGCCAGCTCATGCTTCGCCACGAGCGCGAACATGCGTCGGTACGCGGCGACGGTGGCAGGCGACGGTCCACCCCACCGATCGCTCGCGGCCGCCTCCAAACGCGTGGCCCCTCGGCCGGGCCCGGGGAACACTTGAGCATCGATCTCTTCGAACGCCCGGGTGCAGGCGGTCACCTTGTCGGAGCCCGGCTCCTCGCCATTCCCCTCCCGCAGTGTTTCTGACGTCCTGACCGGCTCCTGCATCCCATCGGCCTCCCGTCGGTGTAATCCCGACTCTTGGCTCACCTTAGGGCTGGACCTAGAAGCATTCAAGAGTTACCGGAGACCTAGTCTTAGAATCGCTTCCCGGTATACATGAGGCGTGACCTCGACCCCGCTTCTCGAGCGCCTCCGAGCGCTGGACTGGCGTTTGACGCCGCAGCGACGGGTCATAGGCGAGGTAATGGAAGGTGAGCACGTCCACCTCACCGCAGAAGAGGTGCTCGAGCGGGCTCGGGAACATTTCCCAGAGGTCAGCCTGGCGACGGTGTACAACGCGCTCAACGAGCTGGTGTCGATGGGCGAGGTCCAGCAGGTGGATGCCGGTGGCGGGCCCACGCGCTATGACCCCAACACCGATGACGGCCATTACCACCTCGTGTGCCTCAAGTGCGGTGACCTGCGCGATGTGCATCCGCAGGGACTGGATGCGCTTGCGTTGCCACGCTCGCAGCGCTTCGGTTACCGGATCGTCAACCGCGAAAGTGCTCTTCCAGGGCTACTGCAGCGAATGCGGCCGGCCGTAGGCACCGAAGCACTCGTCATAAACGGTCGACCGGAGGGCGAGCACGGGGCCATGCAGCCATGCGGCACTCGATTTACACGTATTCGGACGTCTGGATCACACCGTGAGCTTTGTCCATTCGCCGTCGGGAACGTGCTGACCCGAACGAGATTTCGCTGCGGCGTTGGTCCAGTTGCCATAGTAAATCTCGACTTCCCGCTCCTGTCCGAGGAGTGGGACAATCTCATTGACGACCGGTCGGAGGACGAAATACACCATCTAGCCAAGGTGAGGGTCGCGGGTTCGAATCCCGTCTTCCTCACGTTCGCTGCAGGGATGCCCGTCCTCAGCGGGCGAGGATAGTGACGGCGGCGATGCCGGGCGCCCCGTAGACCTGGGCGTAGCCGACGCGCGGGTCGCCTTGAACCTGGCGGTCGCCCGCCTGACCGCGCAGCTGGAGCACAAGCTCGTGGACCTGACGGAGGCCGGAGGCACCGATCGGCTCACCGTTGGCGATAAGACCGCCGTCGGTGTTGATCGGCATGGAACCAGTGATCTCGGTGACTCTCTCGGCGAGAAGCTTCTCCTGCTCGCCATTGTCGCAGAAGCCGTTCTCTGCCATATGGATGACCTCGGCGCCAGCATCGGTGTCCTGGAGCTGGATCACGTCGACGTCCTCAGGCCCGATTCCCGCTGCTTCGTAGGCGGCGCGGGACGCGTACACGGTGGGGGCGTCATCTTCCTCTACGGGGGCCCAGGTGGTGTTGACCTCATAGGCACCATAGTTGCGTGTGCGGATAGCAGTCGCCTTCACATACACCGGCGTGTCGGTGTATCGGTGGGCGATGTCGGCGCGACAGAGTACGACCGCCGCGGCGCCCTCGTCCGGAGCGCAGAACATGTACGAGGTAAGCGGGTAGTTGAGCATCTGTGAGCTGAGGATCTCGTCCTCGGTGATCGGCTTGCGGCGGAAGGCCTTCGGGTTGAGAGCGCCGTTGCGGTAGTTCTTGGCCGCCACCTTGGCAAGTGTCGCAGAGGAGACACCGTGATCGTGCATGTACTTGTTGATCTTCATACCGAAGAACTTCGTCGTGACGTATTGCCCGTTGTCGCCGTACCAGGCGGGCACATTGGTTAGCGTCGGGTTGCCCTTGAATGAGCCCCGAGGGTGCTTGTCCGTGCCCACGGCCATGACGATGTCGTCGGTGCCGGAGAGAATGGCGTTTGCGGCCTCTTGGATGGTAGCTGCGCCGGTCGCACACGCGCTGAACACGTTGATGAACGGGATGCCGGTGAGGCCGATCAGACTGGTGACGGGGTCGGTCCAGACCTCCCAGCTGCCACCGAAGGCGCACTGGACGTCACTCCACGGCACGCCAGCGTCAGTTAAGGCCATCTCCACGGCATCGGCGGCCATGTCGAACGCAGACTTGTCGCCGTGGCGGCCGAAGGGATGGAGGCCCACCCCGATGATGGCGACCTCGTTCATTTAGCGCTCCTCGCTATTCGGGACCGGCGCGAAGGCGAACGTGACGATCTCATTGCCGTCGCCGTCGACGCAGAATGGGACAATTCGTAGCTCGACCTCCATGCCGAAGTCGAGTCTTTCGGGGTCGCTTTCGGTGAGCCGCGACTCGACCCGAACAACGTCGTCAAGCTGCACAAGCCCTACCCCGAAGGGCTCGAAAGACGCCCCTGTCGTACTGCCCATTGGATAGTCGAAGCTCGGCGGGAAGCCCTGGGTCGTCCAGGATACAAGGGTGCCGCGGCGCGGCAGGGGTAGTTCGGCCATGCCCGGGGCGCTACATCGCGGACACCGAGATTGCACTGGGAACGTGACCGCTCCACAGCCCTCACACCGGCTACCGATCAGCTGGGGGTCATCAGCCGGCCAAGTGAACACGTCCACGATCGGCTGCTGCATCAATGCTCCTCCACTGTCAGATCCACCGCGATCACGCTAGTCGGTGGAGGGCACTTGGTCCGGCCCGGCATTGTTGATCGGGGTGCCATTGGACGTGGGGCTGCAAGCCACGGGGTGGACCGATCGTCTCACCGTGCCAAGGAGAGGGTCGCGCGTTCGAAACCCGTCTTCCGCTCCACAATGTAGCTCTTCGGATCTCAGCGGGGTCGCGCGCTGACGTAGGTTCCCTGAGAAATTGGGACTCTTCGGATTCTGGCGGAGAGCGCCGCGTCACGCCACCACGAGTCGAGCACTCTGAAGTTGGATCGTCCCGCATCGAGCGGGGTCCGGATCCGAAAGTTCTCGAAGTTGGTGAACCCGGAGGCGACGCGTTTCAAAATAATACAGTCGCCTGTCGGACGATCAGCCTCTCCGACTGCAGACTCTATTTCCCGTTCGAGAACGGGTTGGGACCGGGGACGCCACGGCCTCTGGGCGGCGCGCTCACGTGGAAGGCGGCAGGCGGCAGGGTGCTGGCGTCCACTGGGCTCGCGATCGGGTGGAACGGGCCCGCGTCGGCGCCGTCCGAGTGCGCGGGCAGCGGCCCGACGAATGGTTTCAGCGGGGGGGGGACGGACGTCGGCGGCTCTATGAAGGGCGGACGCCCGTGGAAGTGGAAGAACTTGAACATGTTCGAGGCATTGGCGTCGACGTAGGTCATGGCCCGCAGGTTCCACTTGGCCTCAATCCAACTGTGCAGACAATGCATGGACGGAGTCGGATGTCAGCACACCATGAAGCACTGGCTAGACGGATCAAGCACCTTGCCAAGGTGAGGATCGCGGGTTCGAATCTCCTCTTCCGCTCGACAGAAAACTCCCAGGTAGATCTGGGACGACATCTGAGAGCGATGTTTCAATCCGTTCGGAGTATATGTGGGGCCAGGTCACGAGCCTCTAAGGCTTGCGGTGGTAGTCGACGTCGGGTCCAAGGTGAGGTGCCGCATCGGCGATCTGTCGAAGCCGACGGCGTGAAGTCGAGCCGGGCGATGAGGAAGACCATCCGTGTACCGGCAAAGGCATTGCCCACCGCCGACGCAGTGAAGCTTGCCCTTATAACGCAGCGTGACTCGTCGGCGCTGTCGACCTCGGCCGAGTAGATTTGGCGTTGCGCGGCCCTGCCTTCTCTCTGCCGTGAAAGTCTCGAGCGGCGTGTGGCGTCGCAGAATCGGATGGGGCCGCACCTCGTCTTGCCCGTAGCCGGCTTCTGTTGAAAGTCGGCGTGAAAGCGGACAAAGGAGCTATTCGGGGTGCTTATGCGGCTGGGGACTCACGAAGTCCCGGACCCAAGCGCGCTGAACGTTCGGGATCGAAAGCGTGTTGCTGCCGAGCGTCGACATGTGGCAGTGGATCGTTGGCGTCCGGCGTCATGCCCGGGCTCGTCGAGGTGATTGCGCCAGCTCAGCTTCAAGAGAATGCAGCACTACGCAGTTGCTTGCCGCGCACTGCCACGGACCAGCGAATTCTAGCCGAAGGAGCCGGCGGCGTGCACTCTTTATCGCGAGCGCTGCGTACTGCTTCAGCAGGCCGCCTCTTATCTACGTAGTCGGAGCGCAAAAATGTCGTAGCCCACCACCGATGGCATCACCGCCGCCGTGGACACACCATTTCCTCAAGCCGATCAACCGACTTGGAAACCCGACATGCCCATCTCAAAGGGCCACAAAGGAAGGCTTAACCCCACGATCTCGGTCCAACAAAGCCGGACTAGGTCTACGCGGCGATTGCGGGGGTGTGATTCGAATCGGTCAAGGCCTACCAAACATGAAGGAGCGTAAGACGCGTCGTCGAATCACCATGACGGCAAGTCAACCCGAACCTTCAATCCAGTAGATCAAAGGAGAAATCAACAATGAGCGTGCCCATCAAAGACAAGGCCGTCCTCGTCACGGGAGCGAATCGCGGCATCGGCCAAGCGCTGGTCAATGAAGCCCTGAAGCGAGGTGCCAAGGTGGTCTACGCCGGCTCACGCCAACCGTTCACGCATCTTGACGAGCGTGTCGTCCGGTTGGCACTCGACGTGACCGATGAGACGCAGGTTTGTGAAGCCGTCGAGCAGGTTGAAGCACTCGACGTCCTTATCAATAACGCCGGGGTGGCACCCTATGATGACCTGACCCATCGCGGCACACTCGAAGAGACCCTCAAGGTGAACTTCTTTGGCCCCTACGCGGTGACTCAGGCCTTTTTGCCCTTGCTGGTTCGGTCTCGCGGGGTGATCGTGAACAATGTCTCGACGATGGCCGTTGCTCCCTTACCGCTCACCCCGTCGTACGCAATATCGAAGGCAGCCTTCTTCAACATGACGCAGTCGCTTCGTGCCTTGCTGGCGGAGAAGGGCATCGCCGTCCACGCCGTGTTGACTGGTCCGACCGACACCGAAATGACTCGAGGCTTCGAGATCCCCAAGGCCACCCGAGAGTCCGTTGCGGGGGCCATCCTCGACGGAGTGGAGAACGAGGAGGAAGACATATTCCCCGACTCCTATTCGGCATCCCTTGCCGACAGCTGGCGGAGCGGTGCCGTCAAGGCGATGGAGAAAGACAATGCATCTTTCGTGACAATGTCGGTCGCATCTTGAACAATGCGATGCCGTACGATGCCAGTTCGGGCGCGGAAGTTGATCGCAAAGGTTCTCACCTTAAGAGGACCACGTCATCGTCTCCCCATGACGTTTACAAGGTATTGACGACCGTCGACGTAGCCGAACCCCTCAGGGTTGCGACAGTCGGCACAACGGCCCGGGCAAAACACTCGGCCAATGAGACTTGAAAAGGAATAAGCCATGAATACGCCCCCGATCGTGCCAAAAGAGGAGTGGGAAGCGGCACGCCTAGGGCTGCTCGTCAAAGAGAAGCAGGTCACCCGGGCTCGTGACGCGCTGGCAGCCGAGCGCCGGCGGATGCCTTGGCTGGCTGTCGAGAAGGAGTACGTGTTTGAAGGGGCGGAAGGGCAGGCGGGTTTGCTCCAGTTGTTCGATGGGCGTCGTCAGCTAATCATCTATCGAGCCTTCTTCGAGCCAGGAGTCTACGGCTGGCCCGATCATGCCTGCATTGGATGCTCGATGGTGGCCGACCAGGTGGCCCACGTCGCCCATCTGAATGCACGCGACACGACCCTCGTGTTCGTCTCGCCCTCGTCACAGCGTGACATCACGCGGTGAAAGCGCGGATGGGCTGGGAGATGCCGTGGTACACCTTCGAAGGCGACTTCGCCGTCGACTTCGGCGTGGATGAATGGCACGGTACCAACGCATTTATCCGTGAGGGCGACAGTGTCTACCGCACCTACTTCGTCAACAACCGCGGGGACGAGGCGATGGGTAGCACGTGGAGTTACCTCGACTTGACGGCGCTCGGGCGCCAAGAGACGTGGGAGGACTCGCCCAAAGGCTACCCCCAGACTCCGCCGTACCAGTGGTGGATCTGGCACGACGAACCCCATCGGGCGGAATCCGACTGATCTGTCTATTGCCCAATCTTGGACCGTGCCTCGGCCGGATCCTACGAGGGCGACGCGTTCAAAACATGGTCGCAGCGCCACGATGAGTACGCCGGAATAGCTGGTGGTGCAACCTGCGGGCCCCTCTGGAGGTCGAGGTCGCGCTACCAACGAGGATTCCGATGCGGTCGTCACTGAGCTGGTTGGGCGCGAGCGACAACGGCTGCGGGACGAAATTGTGACGTCTGCTCCGCAGCTTTGTCGACTATCAGAGAAGCGTCTCGAAGTCGATTCCCGTCCT
The DNA here is from genome assembly GCA_963763575.1 of uncultured Acidimicrobiaceae bacterium. Taxonomy (GTDB): domain Bacteria; phylum Actinomycetota; class Acidimicrobiia; order Acidimicrobiales; family RAAP-2; genus Bog-473. The sequence goes on along the minus strand of CAVXPD010000014.1, from coordinate 1,948 downwards.
ACGGATGGGTGCGACGGGTCTCACCTTCCCCGTCGGATCGGTTATGTGTGCTGCTCCCTCCCGAGCTGATCGATCAGTTGGTGCCATCCGCACCGATGGACCGTTTGCCAGTCAGCGCGCTAAGAAACTTTCTCGGGACGGAATGTGTACTTAACGGAGCGCAGTCGGGAAAGCTGCATCCCGTGGGTCAATCCGGTGGCCGCAGCGCGAAGGTGTCAGCCAGTTCCGCCAGCTCAGCGCGGGTGGAGCCGGTCTTCAGGCGCAGCCCTCTCCAGGTGCTTCTCGACCGTACGGACCGACAGGTGCAGGCGTTCGGCGATGTCCCGGTTGGAGCGGCCGGCCACGAGGTGAGCCATCACCTCCGCTTCCCGGGCGGTGATGCCCCGGGCGGCCAAAGGCCCAGGGACATTTGCCTGGCCGGCGTAGGCGCGACGAGGGACGGCCTCGCCCATCCACGCAGGGCCAGCCGACACTGGCCGGCGAAGTTGGCGAGCTGCAGTTCCTCGAACGTCGCCAGCGCCTCCCTGAGCCACGCCGCGGGTTGCCCCCAGCCGTCTCGGTGGGCGCAGGGTGCAACGAGGAGCCGGGCCAGGTTCCGAACGAAGCCGCCCTCGAAGCGGCCGAGTGCCTCCTCGGCACCGACGTAGATCGATACGGCATTCCCACCCTCCCTGCCCGCAGCCACCGCGTCCGCTGCCCGCAAAGTGGCGCGGCTCATGGCCGTGTCGAACTCGAGTGCCCGGCATTCCTCCCGCGCCTCTTCTCCGCCACCGTCGTCGGCGAGGGTTCGCAGCAGCGCCCAGCGGCCGGCAAAGTCGTGGGCGCCGCCACACGTGGTCCGGAGCACCTCATCGCGTCGTCCATGGCATCGATCGCCTGGGGAAGCTGCCCCTCGCCCAGATGGTAGAGCAACGCGTTCGCCAGCGCGATCATGTGTGCCGTGTCGCGATCGCCCTCGGTCTCGCCCAGTGCGGCAATCGTGTCCATTGTCGCCGTTCGGTCGCCGGAGATCCCATGAGCCACCGCCTGCAGAGCGAGGCTCATCGGCAGCGATGAGAGGCTGAAGCGACGCGACACCTCCTCGCAGCGGGCGGCCGCCTCCAACGTCAGCGCCGTCTGACCGCGAATGCTGAGGGTGCCAGCCAGATGGAGGTCGATCATCGCTGCGGACGACAGCGCCCCGACTCTCAGCGCTTCCTGTCGGGCCTTCTCCAGCGGCCAGTGGCCAGCCTCTCGAACATCTCGATCGTCCCGAGTTCGAGGAGCGAGCGGGCGCGGCAGACGGCCAAGTCGTGTCGATTCGCGCACTCATAGGCTTCTTCGAAGGCCGCGGATGCCGCCTCGATGTCCCTACCGCGTTCGACACGACCGATCAACCACAACACGCGGCAAGTCAGGTCGGCCAGGCCTGCGGCTTGCGCGTCGGCCAACGCGCCACGGGCCAAGGCCATCGCAGCTCGTCGATCGTTACAGGCAAGCGCCACTTCGGACTCGCCGATCGCTCGACGCGCGACATGGGATGGTTTGGATTCGCCACTCAGGCTCGAGAGGTACCGTTGGGCGTCGTCCGAACGGCCGGCCTCGATCATCGTGTCGACCAGGTCGAAGCGTACGTCGGTTTGGATGGCGGGATCGACGTCCGACAGGAGGATCCGTTCGCCAACCTCCAGGGCCTTGAGGGGCTGCCCGGCTAGCGCCCACGTAGAGAGCAGCAGCCGGTCGGCTTCGATGGGGCGCCGAGGGCGCGCTCGGAGCGCCAACGCCTCGGCGGTAGCGAGCGATCCCTCACTGAGGGCTCGCCCAGCCGCCTCGAGCCACAGCTCAGCCGCGAGGGTCACCTCGCCGGCCCCATTCGCTAGGTTGGCGGCGAGTTGGCAGAGTTCTCCCTCCAAATCGGGATGGAGGTTTCTCAGCGTCTGCGACAGCCTAGCGCTGATCAGTCTGCCGT
>CAVXPD010000013.1:0-23749 GCA_963763575.1 uncultured Acidimicrobiaceae bacterium | reverse complement strand
GGGATCAAATGCCTGCATGCCCATCTTGCGTGGTGGTTGGCCGGCGGGGACGACCCTGTCGGCGATTGGGTGGCGAACCGACTGGGAGTGCCCCGGCCAGACGAATAACCACACCACCGTGTGATAGTCCAGCAGTATGAGCCCGACGTCCGCCGTGGCGGCGATCGACTGTGGGACGAACTCGACTCGGTTGCTCGTCGTCAGGGAGTCCGGCGCAGTGGCGGCGCGCGAGATGCGGATCACCCGACTGGGCGCCGACGTCGACGCCACCCACCGGCTCCAACCGGACGCGGTGGTGCGCACACTCGATGTGCTCGCGGAGTACCGCGCCATCATGGACGCGGAGCGCACGACGAGCGCCCGCTTGGTCGCCACGTCGGCGGTACGAGACGCGACGAATCGCGGCGCGTTTCTCGCTCCTGCGTCTGACGTGGTCGGGGTCCCGGCGGAGGTCCTGACGGGAGCCGAGGAAGGTCACCTCTCGTATGCGGGCGCGACGTCCGAGCTGCCCGTGATCGACGGACGCACGGTCGTCATCGACATCGGTGGAGGCTCCACCGAGATCGTCACGATGGCCGAAGACGATCCGGACGATCTCTTCGTCGTCTCCCTCGATATCGGGTGCGTGCGCCTCACCGAGCGGTTCCTCCGATCCGACCCACCTACGGCCGCTGAGGTGGCGGACGCGGAGCGCGCCATTGCGGACGAGCTCGACAGGGCCAAACGCGCGCTGCCGGTTCTCGCACGCCGCGGGCCCACCGATCGTCTCGTGGGCCTGGCCGGGACGGTCTCGACGCTCGCTGCCCTGGAGCTTGGGCTCACGCATTACGAGCGCGAACGGATCCACCACTCCGTCCTTTCGGACGAGGTGGTCGAGAAATGGCGCAACATCCTGGGGGCGGAGCGCGTGCGAGACCGTGCGCTGAGGCCCGGTATCCCCGCCGGTCGAGAAGACGTTCTCTTTGGGGGGGCACTGGTGCTCAGGGAGTGCATGGCCCACTTCGGCTTTGTGCGATGCATCGTGTCCGAAGCCGACATCTTGGACGGACTGATCGGGAGCCTGTTGGCCTCGAGCAGCTCGAGTCGCCGTCGTCCCACCCACGGTTAGGACTCCCCGGAACCCCTCGAAGAGGGTGCTAATCTGCCGGCGTGGAGGACGCCGCCGGGCCCGATCCGAGCGCGCGCACCGGGCCGATCACCCCGCTCGCAGCGTCTTCGTCGGCTGGTCACGATGTCTTCGTCGTCGGGATGTACGCGAGCGGGGTCGAAATCCTCGGCGACGCCCTGTCGCGATTGGGCCTGCGCTGCTTGCGCGATCGCGACGCCGTGCGGCCCACGCCCGGACTGACCGCCTTCAACAGCCGGTTGCTGTCTGCGGGCGGGAGCCACGGGCGGCTCCCGGAGGCGACCCCGGCGGAATTGGCCCGAACGCTGGCGCCCTGGGCCGACGAGGCCCGGCGACGCGCCGCCGCTTTGGAAGAAAATGCGGTCGGGTCGGCGGCCCGAGACTGGGTCTGGGCGGACCCGCAGCTGTCCTTCCTGGCGCCGTTCTGGTCGGACGTCTTGGCGACCAAGCCCGCCGTGATTCTGGTGCACCGAGAGCCAGCCCAAGTCCAAGCCGCGCGGGTCGCAGAAGGAGCCGATCCAAGCCAAGTGTTGGAATGGTGGGACCGCTACAACCGGTCGGCGTTGATCCTCTGCTCGGAGTACCCGTCCCTGGTCGTCAACTACGACGAGCTCGTCGCCCGGCCGAAGGCCATATTGACCGAGATCACGGATTTCCTCGCGGCCCTCGATCTGGCGCCGCGTGGAGACGTTGCCGAGGCGATTGAACTCGTCGAGGCGCATTCGTCGGGATCGCCACCGATCGTCGTCGATCCGGAAACGATCGACCCGCGTCGCCGTACCTTTGACCGGCTGCTGAACCAGCTCGACGGGCGATCAACCCGCGACCTGGCGACGGAGGCGGAGGCTCTGCCCGGCTTGGTCGACGTGACGGCGGCGTTCTACGACGAGACGTACTACGACACCAGTTGTGGCTTGCCGTACACCCGAGACGAGCCTCACTGGATCGAGTTCTTCGGCGGTATCGCGCGGTCTTTGAAGAAGACGCTGGGCCCGAGCAGCGTGCTCGACGTCGGTTGCGCGATCGGAATGCTGGTCGAAGCGCTCCGCGAGCAGGGCATCGACGCTCGAGGGATCGACATCTCCGCGTGGGCGATCGACCAGGTCCCCCGCGCGCTGCGACCCTTCTGCCAGGTGGGCTCCGTGACCGAGGAAATCGAGGGTCACTACGAGCTCATCACGTGCATTGAGGTGCTCGAGCACCTTCCGCCCAACCAAGCGGACCTCGGTGTGGCGAACCTCTGCCGCCACGCCGAGACGGTGCTCTTCTCTTCGACACCCGACGACTACGACGAGCCAACCCATCTCAACGTCGAGCCGAGCGGCTATTGGGCCAAGTTGTTCCTCCGTCACGGCTTCGTCCGGGACCTCGACTATGACGCCTCGTTTCTCGCTCCGCAGGCCATGCTGTTCCGTCGAGGAAGCGCTGACGCGGATACGTTGATCGAGGACTACGAGCGAGCGCTGTGGCGTACCACGACTGACGTCAACAGTCGGAAGAACGAATATCAGCAATTGCTTGCCGAGCGGAATGGGCTCGAGGTGCAGTCCGAGGCGCTGAGCCACGCTCGCGACGAGCTCCAGGACACGGCCGCGCGGTTGGACCAGGAACTGCAGAACGCCGAGCGGCGGCAGGTAGCCCAAAATGTCGCCTCGTTCGAGAGGGTTCGTAGCCTCGAGGGCGATCAACGGCGTTTGGCGGCCCTTGTCAACGTCCGTGAGGACGAACTCTCCCGTGTTTACAACACGAAGACGTTCCGATACACGAACAAGGTGCGAAAACTCTACAGCCGGCTCAGGAGCCGTGGAGTTCCGAGCGGTCCCGTCGTCCCCTCGGTCTACCCCCCGGATGGGACCTATGAATTATGGATCGAGCTCTTCGATACGGTCGACGAGGAGACGCGGCAACACATTGACGCAAGCGTTCGGGCGCTCGTCAACCCGCCCATCATCTCCGTGATCATGCCGGTCTACAACCCGCCCGTCCATCTGCTGAGCTCCGCCATCGAGTCGGTGCAGGAGCAGATCTATCCCCGCTGGGAGCTGTGCATCGCCGACGACTGCTCAACGGATCCGAGGATCCCGCAGCTCCTCAGCGAATTCGTCGCACGCGATGAGCGGATAAAGGTCGTGCGACGCGAGGAGAACGGGCACATCTCGGCGGCGTCGAACACGGCGCTACAGCTTGCCACGGGCGACTGGGTTGCCCCTTTGGATCATGACGATCGGCTGGCGGAGCATGCGCTGGCTCTGATCGCCTTCGCGATCGCCGATCACCCCCACGCGGGTCTCGTGTACAGCGACGAGGACAAGATCGGCCAATTCGAGCGGCGCAGCGACCCCTTCTTCAAGCCCGATTTCGACCCCCTGCTGCTGCTCGGTCAGAACTTCGTCAGTCACCTCAGCGTGTTCCGAAAGGACCTTGTCGATCGCGTCGGTGGCTACCGCGAGGGATTCGAGGGCAGCCAGGACTGGGACCTCACGCTCCGCGTGTCCGAGTTCTTGGAGCCGAGCCAGGTACAGCACATTCCCCATGTGCTGTACCACTGGCGCGTGCATGCGGAGTCGACTGCCTCCTCCGTGTTTGCCAAGCCGTACGCGGTGGACGCGGGCCGGCGCGCCGTGAACGACCATCTGGTGCGCACGCGTCGCTCCGGTCGTGCCATTCGGATCGGCAAGGTGGGTCACAATCGTATTCGTTGGGATGTCCCAGACCCCGCGCCCCGGGTGAGTGTCGTCGTGCCGACCAGGGACGGGAACTATCTCCCACGCTGCCTCGACACTTTGCTGAACTTCACGGTGTATCCCGACTACGAGGTCGTCGTGGTCGACAACTCGAGCCGCGGGTTGTCCACCCTGCAATACCTTCGGGGACTAGCTGACCTTCTGACGGTGATCCGCGACGAGCGACCCTTCAATTTTGCGGCCCTGAACAACCATGCAGTCCGCCAAACCTCGGGCGACCTCATCCTCCTCTTGAACGACGACACCGAGGTGATCGCAGAAGATTGGCTCTGGGAAATGGTGAGTCAGCTGGTCCAGCCTGGCGTGGGGGCGGTCGGTCCGAAGCTCTATTTTCCGGACGGTCGCATACAGCATGGCGGGATCTTGCTCGGGATTGGAGGCATCGCGTCGCATGATCACCGGCTGGCTGATCGCGCCTCTCCGGGGTACTTCGGCAAGCTGCAGCTGGCTCACCGTATGTCTGCTGTGACCGGAGCGTGCATGTTGGTGCGCCGTGAGGCCTGGGATGCAGTGGGGGGACTCGACGAGGTGAACCTCCCGATCGCATACAACGACGTGGACTTTTGTCTTCGGCTACGGGAGGCGGGTTGGGACGTGGTCTTCACGCCACACGCTCAGCTCATCCATCACGAGTCGATCAGCCGTGGGCCAGAGAGCGACGGTGCGCGTGCGGAGGCATTTGCCCGTGAAGTTGCGTTCATGCAGACGCGCTGGGGCTCGGAACTGCGGAGCGACCCCTATTACAACCCCAATCTCTCGCTCGAGGCGGAGAATTGCTCCCTGGCGTGGCCACCGAGGGTGCCGCTGCCTCGGGGACCCCGCTGAACTGCCAAGACGGCCTCAGACCTCGCTCGGCCGCCTCGAGATCTCCCGACCTTGGTCCCTAGAGGACGTCCGAACACGGCAGGACGACCTTCCAACCGGGCGGGCTGATCTGCAGGACCGCGTTCGCCTGGGGCCGGGCCCTGCAGTAGGCGGTGGCGGTCGTCACCTGCGAGTTCCAACGCGGCCCATTCGTCCGAAGATTGGTCGTTTGGAAGTCGAGGACCCATACCGGGACCAAAAGGACGAGGCAAGCCAGGGCGGGAACATACCGCCACACCCGGCGTGGAACGAGCTGACTGACTCGGTATGCCTCGGCGATGATCGCGCTCCAGACCAAGAGGATCGGGGTGGCGCTGTAGCGGCTACCGAAGAACACCGCCTGGTCGATGAGGCCGGGCCCCGAACCTCGGACCAGCACCGGGATGGCGAAGGTGATGACGGCCATGCCCACGGCGGCGACGACGAAGAACAGGGTTGCCCTGTCACGCAGCAGAACCGCTACTCCGACGACGACGGCCAGGATCAGGTAGCCGGTCACCTGCCAGACAACGCCGTGCGATGACGCAATGATGTGGTTGGTCAGATCGTTGCCGGTGAGCCAGCCCCAGCCGACCCGAATGCCGAGAGCACCGACGACGCCGTGCGCGTTGAGCAGGGAGAAGGTGGACGAGCTGCCACTGGCTTCGATGCCGATCACCTGGTAGACGACGCCGAGGACGAAGCCGATCACCACCGCCTCTTGACGGAGGTCAGTTCGCGCGACGAAGACCCGAGCCACGACGAGTGGCAGCAGGAGCGCAACCAACGGCTCGGTTCCGATGGCCAAGAAGCACACGACGGCGGCCAGTACCGCGTCAGCGCCCGTGCGCGGGCGGGTGATGAGCGACCAGAACGCGGCGAAGAAAAGCCACCACCCGATGTTCACGACGTTGTCGAGGATCTCGCCCGTGGCCAGCGGGAGCAGGATCATGACAGCCACGAGTACGAGCCGGCACCACACGGGGGTCAAGACCCCACGGGATGCGTGGAAGACGTAGCAACAGAGCAGGGACAGCACGACTGCACCGGTGATCGCCGTGATCGCCGCGGTGTCAGTCAGGGGAGCGAGGCGGGTCAATTCGACCAACACGCGCGGGCCCAGCTGAAGATATCCGGCATACGGAGTCGTCAGCGTGTGCAGGAACCCGCTCGTTCGAGATTGTTGTAAGAAGATCAAGCCGTCTTCGGCCCACAGCGTGTTCGTTGCCGGCACCCCACTCTGACGGAGGAGCGCCAGCGCGGCCAATCCGACGGTGGCCAGTGGGTAGAGCACGGCGATGAGCCACAGCGGCGCGTTGGATCGCTCCGCTTTCGGGAAGAGTGGAGCGAACCACGACACACGGGCCCGGGCATGTCGTGCACCCGAGGGTCCCACCGCAGGTGCCGGAGATGGAGCCGTCGAGTCCGGACGACTCGTCGCCTGGGATTCAGGAATGCGCAGCACTACTGCCGGAACTGGCGGCCTCGCCGGAAGAGACACTAATTCCGCTGGCCGACACAGGAGGAGGCGTCACGGTAATCCGCGGTACGGACAACCCGGATGCATCATCGTTCCGGGGCTGGCACGGCCGAAGGATAGCACCGGGGGTGCACTGTTCAGGGGAGGTCAGTCGTGGGAGCTGATCAGCCGCGCCATGCCCTCAACGAAGGTGGACGACTCACCGTAATGGCGGTCCGCATAGGCGCGGCCACACTCCGCGAGGCGGTCACGAAGAGACGTGTCAGAGAGACGGTCCACCTGATGGAGCAACTCGGCCGTGTTCTCGAAAGCGAATCCGCCGCCACCGCGGGCATGCTCGGCGCCAATGGTCCCGTCGGGAGCGACGATGGGAGTGCCTAGGCGAAGCGACTCGAGGCACTCGCGAGCAATGATCTCTCCCGGCGCCAGGTCCACGGTCACCTTGGCGTGCGCCATCAATCGCCAGAGGTCCGTGCGGGTGTCGACTCCGATCACCCCCCTGAGCGCCCTTCCTCTCCAGGCGGCAGCCCGGCCGCCTTCGAGGACGACGACGTCCTGATCGTAGAAACGAGCCGTGAGCCAGGCTACGGCTGGCGTGGGAGGAGCGACGGGGGGAGCAGCCGGACGGTCGGTGAGCACGAGGACGTACCCCGTGAAGCCCAGCCCGGTGTGGCGATGCGCAACGGCAAGCGGGTTTACCGGCACGAGCATCCCGAGCACCTCATTCGCTGGCGCACGCGTGGAGGTGAGTGGCACCTGACGAAGTTCGCTGTCAAGCGACGCCGACGCGGTGATGGAGAGGGCAGTCGTAGCGTTCCCGAACGCATTCAGGAGGGCGCAGGCGCCGGCGCTGGGGTCGTCGACGATCCACACTGCGTTCGGGTCGAACGACGGTGTCCGGGTTGCCGCGGCCGGATCGGGCCAGTTCGAGTCAGTGGCCCCGATGCCGACGACGTCGAAGGCGCCGTCGGGCACGATCGACCCAGCGGGCAACCTGGTCACGACCATGACGGGGGACGAGCGGGAAAGCGCCCCTGCTATCGCCCGGGTTACGAAGGCCAGTTCGGTGCTGGGATGGTCCCACGAGGAACTCAAGACCACCACGCTGGGACCCTCTGTTGCCGGGCTCATCGCGACTCTTCGGGTGGTCGTTCGGGATCGGACAGTGCGACGCGACCGGCCGTGGCCCGCAGGTGTGTCACCTCCTCGCCCAGGGAGCGTGCCAGGTCGTCGACCGCCATGGCCAAGTTGCTCACTCGTTCGGACAGTTCGTCACAGCGAGCGGCGACCTCGTCGGTCGCGCGCACAAGGTCGCCGAGAAATAGGCGTTCGTTCCCACCGATCACGCGGGCAGCCATCACTTTGGCCCGCACGCGGACTCGATGCCCGAGTGAGCCGGTCCCGTCCGCTGCCGCGTGCATGCGGGCCCACTCGCGGTGGATGCGGGTGATGTGCTCGCCTCCGCGTAGTGGGGGGAGGGGCGCAGGCGGGTCGGTGGGCTGGCGAAACATCGTGGGAGGATCGTCGCTCATCGCCTGCGACTCACATGTGGGCGAGGCCCACGTACCAACGGTGCCACCACTCGGCTTCGTTGGGTCCGCGCAACGCGCACGACGCGTCCCTCCTGGTGAGATGAGGGTTCAGATATGGATCACCGGCCAAGATGTTCGTCTTCCAGCGATCGATGAAGTTGACGATATCCCTCACGTCGCCCGCCGTGCCGCGGCTCGGCGATTCGTGGTGGACGAGCTCGGCCATCGGCTCGTAGAGGACCCGGAGGCCGGTTTGCTGGACCCGAAGGCAGTAATCGATGTCGTTTAGATCAACCCCGAGCGACTCGTCGAATCGCCCTTGCTGCTCAAAGATCTCTCGGCGGGTGGCCAGGCACGCGCCCGTGACGGCGGCACACTCGCGGGCCGTGACCGCCAGTGCCAGGTAGCCCGGCGCGGCTTCATCCAAGCCGACGAGCAGGTGGCCGGCCGCCCCGCCGAGTCCGATCACCACGCCGCAGTGCTGCAGGCGGCGGTCGGGATACAACAGGCGGGCCCCGACCGCGCCGATCTCTGCACGCTCGGCTTGGGCGCAGAGTGCGTCGAGCCACCCAGCAGAGAGCGCCTCGATGTCGTTGTTCAAGAAGACGAGTACCTCACCCGTCGCCCGAGTCGCGGCCGCGTTGTTGAGAGCCGCCCAGTTGAAAGGCCGGTCGTCGCGAACGATGTGCACGTCGGTCCGGGAACCGAGCTGTTCCAGCAACGTTGCCGTCTCGGGCTGTACCGAGCCGTTGTCCACCAGGATGTAGTCGGGCCGGATGGTCGCCTTTGTCCGATCGACCGAGTCGACGCAGGCGCGCAGGAATCTCGGTTCATCCCGGAACGGGATGATGATGCTCGCCGTCCGGACAGAATGCACGGTGTGCCGGACTCCGATGGAGGATGCGGTTCGACCGCGGATCACCTCGGCGGTCGATCCCCGTCGCGCCAGTGCCGCGACGACCGGTCCAACGTCCATTGCCGCTTCGCTTCTCACCTCTGCGCAGGAAGCTCTTCGATGACACAGGACCTCGGGGATGTGCCGAACGGAGCTCGCGACCTCGCATGCTCGCAACGCGAGATCGTGCTCCCGGCTCCCCGCGGCCTCGGTCTCCGCCGGCGGGAGTCGTCGCACCACTTCGGCGGAGATGGCGAGAGGGCGACCCATGTAGTCCGAATGCAACAGGAACTCGGGCGAGAAGGCGGGTTTGAGGCGTGGGGCGACGTGCCGACCCGCTGCGTCCAGCACGTCTTCGTCGGCGTAGGCCATGCCCTCCGCGGGAAGCGAGGCTGAAAGAAGGCTCGCGGCATCTGGGGGCCAGACGTCACCGGGGAAGATGAGTGCGAGGTCGTCCCCTCCCGCAGCGGCGAGCCCGGCGGCGAGCATCTCTTGCGGCGTGGTGCCTGTGGGCAGTTCCACGAGCTCGGACCGCTGGCCGAAGCCGGAGGCGGCCAGAAGGGCCGTGACCCCGCTGTGCCAGTGCTCTTGGGCGACGACTGAGAGCTTGCAGCTGGTGCTCGTCTGCATGCCGAGCGACCGCAGCGATTCGATGGTCTCCGGGGGGGGAGTCCCGTCGATGACCATGACGACGTGGAGGGGGCGAGTCTGGGAGGTGGTGGCGGAACGGCCGCGCCGCCGGTCCCCTTCGCGCTCGCGCACCCATGCGTCGAAGGCGATGGGGTCCTGGGCCACGTCGGGCCGCAACGTCGGCAGGGCCCTCGGGGCGAAGAGGACCCGATCCACAGCGGCAATCTACCCGACCATGGCTTCTCCCTCCGTGTGTTGGCGCTGGTGAGCGAGGACCTGTCACGATGCGCGGGTGGGGATGACTGAACGCTTGCTCATGGGCCCGGGGCCCTCGAACCCCTACCCCGAAGTCACCATGGCGCTCTCCAGCCCGGTGCTCGGCCACCTCGATCCCGCGTTCCTCGCCGTCCTCGACGAGACGAACGACCGGTTGCGCCGGGTCTTCGCGACGTCGAACGCCCTGACCCTGCCGATCAGCGGGACCGGGTCGGCCGGCATGGAGGCCTCGTTCGTCAATTTCGTCCGTCCCGGCCATGTGGTCGTCATCGGGGTCAACGGCGTTTTCGGCGAGCGGATGTGCGAGGTGGCCGGCCGGCTGGGCGCGGAGGTCGTCCGGGTCGACGCGGCCTGGGGCGAGTCGATCGACCCCGAGCGGCTCCTCTCGGCCCACCCTTCGCCGTCGATCATCGCCGTGGTGCACGCGGAGACCTCCACCGGTGTGCGGAATGACATCGAGGCGCTCGGTCGCAGAAAGGGCGACGCCCTCCTCCTGGTCGACATGGTCACGTCGCTCGGTGGGATCGAGGTGGCGGTCGACGACTGGGGCGTCGACATCGCCTACAGCGGAACCCAGAAGTGCCTCGGCGTCCCCCCTGGCCTCTCGCCCCTCACCGTGTCCGAACGCGCCATGGAGCGAATCGTGGCGCGCCCTTCGAGCTGGTACCTCGATCTGAACCTGCTGACCCGCTACGTGCGCGACACGGCGGGCAGTGGCCGGGTGTATCACCACACCGCCCCGGTCACCATGGTGGCGGCGCTGCACGCCGGCCTGGGCGCCCTGCTCGAGGAGGGTATCGAGCCCGTGCAAGAACGGCACGCCGCGTGCGGCCGGCTGCTCCAGGACGGGCTGGAGGAGCTGGGGCTCGAGCTGCTCGTCAAGCCCGACCACCGCCTGCCCCAGTTGACGACGGTCCGGATTCCCTCGGCCGTGGACGACGGCGCGTGCCGGCGGGAGCTCCTGCAGGTGTACGGAATCGAGATCGGGTCGGGCGCCGGCCAGCTGGCCGGACAGATCTGGCGCATCGGATGCATGGGCCACACAGCACGGCCGCGCAACGTGCTGGCGCTGCTGGGGGCGCTCGAGGAGGTGCTCGGACGGTGAGCGCGGCCCGGGCGGTGCGGCACGCACCGCTGGAGCTGCGCGGCCGCCGGGTGGTCTTGCGACCACTCACCGAGGACGACTTCGGAGCCTGGCACGAGGTGCGGACCCGTTGCGCCGGCTGGCTCCTGCGCTGGGAGCCCCGCCCCAAGGGCGCACCTGTCCCCTCCGAGGACCGCTCGAGCTTCGCGGCCCGCTGTGGTATCCGCGAGCGCGAGCGGCACCTGGGGACCGGGTACGGGTTCGGCATCTTCGTGGGCGATCGCTTCGCCGGTGAGGTGACGCTGTCGTCGATCCAGCGTGGGCCCTTTCAGAGCGGGTTCGTCGGCTATTGGATCGACGAGGCGCTTGCCGGCATGGGCCTGGTGCCCGAGGCGGTGGTCGTCACATTGCGCTTCGCCTTCGAGGCGATTTCGCTCCACCGCGTGGAGATCTCCATCATCCCGCGGAACCATGCCAGCCGGCGGGTGGTCGAGAAGCTCGGGATCCGCGACGAGGGCATCGCGCTGCGCTACTTGGAGATCGATGGCGTCTGGGAGGACCACGTGCGCTACGCGATCACCGCCGAGGAGTGGGCGGAGAGGGAGCCGAGCCTCGTGGCCGAGTGGCTCGACTCCTGAGCTCAGACGTCGCTCGTGCCCACCACGGACGGCGAGTGGCGGAAGAACTGCTCGATGTCGTGTTCGTAGGTATAGGACGCCGGCGGGCGGCCTGACTGCCGGCGCAGGCGCACAGCCCTGATGAACGTCTGGACGGCGCCCGCACTCGTCGCGTTGTAGCGGAAGCCAGTCGCGGTGAACCTGCGGGTGTCGACCCCGCGGCCGTACCGGAGCAGGTCCTCGAGCTCGGCTGGCAGGTCGAAGAGCCGCGCCAGGGGCCTGATCTTCAATGGGCTGTACGGCGAGAGCGGGATCAGCCGGGTCCCGCAGATGCTGGCGACCTCACTCCAGGGCAGGCGCCCGTCGGCGGCCACGTTGTAGAGCCCGGGGACGCCGCGCTGGGTGACATGGAGCAGCGCCCGCACGACGTCGTCCTCCTCGACGAACTGGAGCAGCGGGTCGAAGCCGAAGATCGACGGACACACCGGTCGAGCGAGGTTGCGGCTGATCGGTGTCGTGAGGTGAGGGCCCAGCACGTTGGCGAAACGGAGCACGGTCACCTTGGTCGCGGGGTTGTCCTCGGAGAAGTCACGCACGAGCCCCTCGGCGTCGACGAGTGCTCGTTCCACACTGTTCTTCACTGGGCTCGTGCGCGGCGTGTCCTCGAGGAACGTGTTGGGGTCGCTTGCCGCGGAGCCGTAGACCAAGGTGGACGACTTCACGACGACGTGGCGCACCGACGAGCCGGCTGCGCCCGCGGCGGCCAACAGGTTCATCGTGCCGATCACGTTGATCTCGTGCACGGCACGTCGGGGCACCGTCGCGGAATTGGTGATCATGAACGTGTGGAGGATCGTGTCGACCTCCGTCGCCTTCACAATGCGATTCAGGATGGAGTAGTTCTCGTCCGACCGGACGAACTCGGCGCGCTCGAAGGGCACAGATGGTGTGTGGGTTCCCATGCCGATGATGACGTCCATGCTCGGATCGGTCTCGAGGGCCTGGATCATCCGGCCACCCCAGAAGGTGTCGGCACCGGTGACGAGGATGCGCCGGCTCATCCGAACCAGACGCTGCGCCGGTCGCGCAGCATGTCGTAGACGGCCTCCTGCAGCTGCGTGCGGACGAGCTCGGACTCCTCCATGATGCGGCTCTTCGAATAGCGGTCCTGGTCCGGGGGAACGTCGAAGCCGACCGGGTCGAGCACCCGCAGCTTGAACTTGGCGGGGAAGGGCGCCACGATCCCCACGGGCCCGAGGGTCAGGACATTGGCCGTGACCGGGAAGTAGGGCACGCCGAGCGCGCGGGCGAGCGTCGGCAGCCGGAGCACGATCGGCATCGCCTCCTCCGACCCGATGACGGCGATCGGGATGACCGGCACGCCGGCACGCATGGCGATCTCGACGAAGCCACCGCGCCCGAAGCGCCGAAGTTGGTAGCGATCCGTGTAGGACTTCGACGGACCTTTGGTCCCTTCGGGGAAGACGAGCGCAAGCTGATGCTGCTCCTTCAGTAGGCGGTACGCATTGGCCGGGCGGGCAGACACGCCACCCGCCCGGGCCCAGAGCGTGCCGACCACGGGAACGGTCCGGAAGAAATAGTCGGCGAGGCCGTAGACGGCGCGGCCGAGCTCCTTCTCGATCCCGTGCATGATGACCGGGGCGTCGGAGGGAATCGCACCGGCGTGGTTGGCCACGAGCAACGCTCCGCCGTCCGCGGGGATCTTCTCGAGTCCCTCCCACTCGGTGCGGAACCACTTCGAGTAGATCGGGTCGTAGAGCGCACGAGCCAGCGCCCGGGTGCGCTCGGAGCGGCCCCACTCGTCCACATCCGAGAGGCGTGGGTCCACGATGTCAGCGGGGTCCTCGGCGGGCAGACGGAGCGGGACGATGGCGGTGGTCCGGCCTTCCTCACCTGCAACCTGGCGCCCGCTGGCCATCGGATCATCGTACCGAGGCCGACGACGGCTCCGGCCCGGCGCGCGGCGAGCGACGGCACGGCCGGCGATCGGTGTTCGCGCCGTGCTCGTCAGGGCCGGCAGTCAGGGCCGGCCCGTCAGGGCTGGGCGGCCCCGATCAGGCCCTCGGTGAAGATGGGCGAATACGAAACAGTGCTCCCGGTGAACGGCGCCTGGATCACGGTGTCGGCGCCGTAGGGACCTGATCCGGCGTACATGACGACGTGGTCGACCTGGTTGTCGCCGTCCAGGTTGTAATAGAAGAGCAGGTCACCAGGTTCGAGGGCGTCGAGCGACACGTGCGGTAACGAGGGCCACTGCACCTCGGTCGTCCGCGGGATCGACACGCCGGCCTGGGCCCAGGCCCACTGCACGAGGCCCGAGCAGTCGAAACCGACGCCGGCTTGCTCGCCCCCGAAGACGTAGGGCACCCCGAGCTGGGAGACGGCGGCCTGCACGGCGGCCATCCCCGAACCCGAGCCCGAGGAGCTGCCGCCGACGGGACCGCTGGCCGAGGGCTGGTTCGGGGCGTTGGCCGAAGCCTGGTTCGCGGCGTTGGTCGCGGCCGCGCCGCTCGCCGACCCGCCGACGGCGCCGGCCACGGCCGCAGCCGCGGCCGCTGCCGCTGCCGCTTGCTGCTGCTGCGCCTTGCTTGCGGCCTGGGCCGCCGCTGCGGCCTCCTGCTGCGCCTCTTCGATCGCCGCTTGCGCGACCTGCTGGGCCAACTGTCCCTGCACCTGGTCGAGCGTGGCCTTTGTGGCGGCGGCTTCCTGCTCGTTCTGCTGGGCCAGTGATTTCGCTTGCGTCGCCTCCGTTTGCGCCTGCGCGGCAACCGTCTCTTGTTGGGACTGTTCGGCTTGCAGCCGCGACTCGGAACTCTCGAGGGCGGACTCGTCTCGGGTCAGGTTGCCGACGATCTGGTTGGTGTACTGGTTCCGCGCCTGGGTCAGGTTGGCCGAGGTGGTGAAGTACGACGCGAGACCGGTGTCGGGCGTCCCGTAGACGTAGGCCGCGACGGCGTCGGTCGCCACGAGTCGCTTGTCCGTGGCGACGGCCGCGCGGGCGCGCGCCAGGTCCGCCGCCAGCGTTTGCAACATGGCCTGCGCGTTCTGCAGGTTCTGGACCGCCGTGTTGTAGCGGTCGTCGAGTACGGAGGTCTGCTGTTCCTCCTGGGTCAGCGTCGCCTCGATCTGCGACACCTGCGACTGGGTCGCGTTGATCTGCGACTGATTCGGCGCCGGGCCGGGCAGGGTGGTTGAAGTGTTGGCGGCACCCGCTCCCGTTACAACGAGGGGTGAAATCCACGCGCCGAGGACGCCGACGACGAAGGCCGCCCGCATGGCGCGCGACCAACCGCGCACAGTGGTCCGACACCTCACTGCACCCACGGGCGGCAAGCGTAACCGCCCCCACGTGGGATTTTGGGGATCCTCGGGATCACCAGCCTGCTCGGATGCGAGTTCGCGCCCCGTTCACGGACTCGTCGATTGACCCCGGGGCGTTCCGTTCCTAACGTGACCCGCCCATGAGAGGCGTGGTTGAGATCGGCCCGGGGAGGCTCCGCGGCGTATGGCGCGGCGACTTGTGGTCGTTCTCGGGCATCCCGTACGCGAGGGCCCCGATCGGACCGTTGCGCTGGCGGCCTCCCGCCCCGGCGGAGAGGTGGGACGGCATCAGGGACGCCTCGACCTTCAGTCCGATTGCCCCGCAGCTGGCGTCGGTGGCCGGCATCACCAGTCCCTCCGACCCAGACAACTCGGAGCCTCACAGCGAGGACTGCCTTGCCCTGAACGTGTGGACGCCAGAGCTACCGACCACACCGTCCACGAAGCCAGGCGAGGGGCGGGCCGTGATGCTGTTCATCCATGGCGGTGGCTTCACGTCCGGAAGCGGCTCGGTGTTCCTGTACCGCGGCGGGAATCTGGTGCGCAACGGCGACGCCGTGGTCGTGACGATCAATTACCGCCTCGGTGCGCTGGGCTTTCTCGGCCACCGGGACCTGTCCGAGCCCGGCGGCGTCGTGGGCAACTGGGGACTCCTCGACCAGGTCGCCGCCTTGCGCTGGGTCCGCGACAACATCGCGCACTTCGGCGGCGATGCTCACAACGTCACGATCTTCGGCGAGTCCGCCGGTGGGTTCAGTGTCGCGGCGCTGCTGGGCGCACCCGAGGCAGCGGGCCTCTTCCACCGGGCCATCGTGCAGAGCGGTGGCGCCTATGCGCACTCGGTGGAGGAAGCAGAGAGGGCCGGGGCACGGCTCGCCGCGGTCCTGGGTCTCGCGTCGTGTGAGCGGGACTCCCTCGAGCGCGTGCCCGCCGCGGAGCTCATGGCCGCGACCGAGGAGATCGGCCGGCGGCGCCCCGACCCGGGCATGCTCCCGCTGCCGTTCCTCCCGACGGTGGACGGGGTGTTCCTGCCCCGACACCCCTTGACGAGCGTGGCCGCCGGGGCAGCGTCGAAAATCGACCTCCTGATCGGCACGAACCGGGACGAGATGACCCTCTTCGGCTTGGGGAATCCCGCCCTCTTGGGCATGGACGAGACGGGAGTCGAGCGTTGGATCTCGAACGCACTTCCGGGGGTTGCGGGGGACGAGGTCGTCGAGGCCTATCGCAGCGCCCGGCGCGGCCGGTCCGAGCCAGTGGAGCCGAGAGACATCTGGGTCGCGGCAGGCAGCGACATCGTCTTTCGCTGGCCGAGCCTCCAGCTCGCGGCAGCCCACGTGGCCCGGGGTGGCACGGCCTACGTATACCTGTTCGACTGGGAGTCCCCCGCGTTCGACGGCATCCTCGGGTCGTGCCACGCGCTGGAGCTGCCCTTCGTCTTCGGTGCCGTCGACGTACCTGTGGTCCAGCTGTTCTCGGGTGGAGGTCCGGCGGTGACGGCGCTCTCGCACCACATGCAGCGGGCCTGGTTGGACTTTGCCCGGGGGGGCGACCCGTCGCACGAGGGCATCGGGCCGTGGGGTCGGTGGGAGCCGGTGCGGCGGAGCACGATGATCTTCGGCGCGCACACCTCTCTGGTGGACGCCCCGCGTGACGGTGAGCTCGCGGTCCTGGAACGACACCGCCCGCTGGTGAGCGGACTACCCGGCTGACCGCGGCATCGCTTGCCACCGACAGTGCGCTCATGGGGATGTCCAGGCGGCGAACTTCGTCAGCCGCAGCGGAAGGTGGAGAATGCCGGTGTTGCGGTTGCGGCGCGTTCATTCGGGTTCGCCGGCCACGCTGAACGGTTGGCCCAACCCTCACCGACGACGACGCTCTGCCCCTGGGTCGATGCGGATGCCCGCGAGGTCACATCCACACGGTGGTCGCAGTACGCGGCTTGGAGGGCGAGGGGGTCGTCCATCGCAGGAGCTCCTCGACCGAGGGCGGCCAACAGCGCCACCCCATCCGCCGGCGCATCCCGGCCTTCGAAGTGGCGGACGGCGTCCGGTATCAAGGCTTTCGTGACCAGCGGGCGTATTGCGGGCGTGGCGCAGGTCGTCCATCACGTTGAGCACCCTGCCGGCAACCGGGAGGTCTTGGATGACCGTTCCTCCTTAGGGACGGTCGCCCCGGTCAGGTCATCCAACTCATGGCGCCGCTCCGGGTCAAGAATGGTGCAGGGGGTGTAGCCCAATTGGCAGAGGCAGGGCGCTTAAACCGTCCCCAGTGAGGGTTCGAGTCCCTCCGCCCCCACAAGGAGCCGTGACCACAGCCTTGACCCCTTCAATGGACCACGATGAGAGAACGCGGTCTGGGTTGCGATGAGGGTACATCCTGAAGTTCGGCCACCGTCACTTAGTCGCTTCACAGCCATCCCGACGGGTGGTAGCCGCCATGACAGGTGGGCCCGATCACTTCGCCGCCGTCGGCGGAGCCGGGTCGTCGGGGACTGACCTGACCACGCATGCCCAATCGTTGAGCAAATATCCTTGGACGCGCCGTGCTGACTTGCCCACTCCGATTTCTCGGCCTCGGCGCGCCTTGTCCAGCACGGTCCGACCCGTGACGTTCAGTAACGTAACGCGCCCGATCAGATCGGGGTTCTCCGGCGGACCAGAGATGCGTGTCCGATGTCCGGGGTCGAGGGAGTGAAACCGGTCGATCTCGCGGATCTCCGCCCGCAGGTCGTCGGGAACGGCTTTGGCCGTGAGATAGAGGGGACCGACGGCGCGCTGCGCCGGCGACGAGCGATCAGCCGACCGCTCCTCTTCGATGTGGTAGTCGTCGCGGTCTACGTCGTGCTGGGCCTGGTGGCCTTCGCACCAAATTGGCCGTGGACCTCGACACGCCTCTTCGGCACGAAGACCGGCGCAGACGCGGTGTTATGCACCTGGTTCCTGGCCTGGGTCCCTCATGCCTTGGCGCACGGAATCAACCCGCTGTTCAGCAACGCTCTCTACGCCCCGCTCGGCGTCAATGTTGCGCAGAACACAGCGACTCCCCTGCTGGGCGTCCTCACCGGGCTAGTGGCACCGGTGCTCAGCCCGGTCGCGCGCGGAAACTTGGTCACGGTCATGGCCTTGCCGGTGTCAGCGTCGGCGGCATATGTCGTTCTGCGCAAATGGGAGGTCTGGTCGCCAGCAGCGGCTATCGGTGGGCTGGTGTACGGGTTCTCACCATTCATGCTCCAACCGGCTGACGGCCACCCCTTCCTTGTCTTCCTGCCTTTACCGCCGTTCATTGCGTTGACTTTGGTTTCAATCGTCCGTCGAACGGGCAGTCCAAGGCGCCTGGGTCTCGAGCTCGGCCTCCTGCTCGCCGCCCAATTCCTCATAGCGCCCGAGATCTTCGTGATGTGCATCATCCTGTCGGCCCTGGTCCTGATCACGGTGGGGTTACGCCAGCGAGCACAAGTGGTCGAGCGGTGTCGGAACATGTTAAGGCCGCTCGCGACTGCGGCAGTCGTTACCGCGCTCCTCATCGTCATCCCGGCGTGGATGTATGAGTTCGGGCCGCGGCACTTCACTGGTCCGGTCCACCCCATCTCCGGCCCGTACTACAACGACCTGCTGAGTTTCATCCACCCGGGGCCACCGCAGCGACTCTCCCTCGGAATCCCACCACTGCACGGCCTGCCCGCAGCAAGTCAAGGGTACATCGGCATCCCGTTCCTGATCGTGGCCATAGGGTTGGCATGGAGGTCACGTCACACCTCGCGGATGCAGGTCGCTTTGCTTCTGACCGTATGGGCCTACATCCTGTCGCTCGGTACCCACCTCTCGATCGAGGGGCATCTCTCGAAGATCCCGATGCCGTTTGACGTAGTTGTGCGACTCCCGCTTTTCGACAATATTTTGCCGTCCCGATTCTCGTTTGCCACAGGCCTCGGGCTGGGGGCGGTGACTGCATTCGGACTTGACGACCTGCGCGACCCCGCTCGTCCTGTGCTCGGAGGCAGGCACCTTGCGCTCCCGAGCGTCTCCTCGGCGGGCCGCCGTGGCTCAGTGGCCTGTGCGGTCGTGCTCGCGGCATTGGTCGTCAGTCAACTGCCCCGATGGCCGTACGAGTCCCAACCGATTCGCGAGTTGCCCGCCCAAATTCGCGTTGCTCTACCTCAGGGGAACCCCGTGGCCGTCACCTATCCATACCCCTCGAGCATGAACGCTGAGGCTGAGGTCTGGCAGATGCAGGACGGTTTCTCCTTTCGGCTGATAGGCGGGTACGCGCTGCAGCCCGCGGCGAACGGCCGCGCCAGTCTCGCTCCTAATCCGACGAGCCCTCCAGACCTGGCTCTCTACCTGGAGAACCTGGAAAGCCACATCAACAAGCCACCGACTGAACGGCTGGTCACCGCGACACGTGCCGCGCTTGCAAACGACGACGTCCGACTGGTCGTGGTCGACCAGGCCGCGCGCGGCGGCGCGTTGGCCTTGACACTTTTCGAGCGCGCCCTCGGTGGTCCCAAGGTTCGCTCCGGGTCGTTCGCGCTCTGGAGTACCAGCCAAAGGGCTCTCTGAACGTCTGGCAGTCATTGAGCGTCGCTAGGTGTGCTCGACTGTTGGGCCGAGGTGTGCGCGACTGTTGGGCAGCGATTTCGTCTGCGGGATGTAGCTCGGCTCGGGCCTAGACATCACCAAGCGGTCCATCTGGAAGAGTCTCCCCATGCGCCGTACAAAACTCCCAAAGAGGCTTTCTGTGTTTCGGATTGATCGATAGCTTGTCAAATGTCAATCGAGCTTGAGCGACATTGTGAGCTTGATATTCCTCAAACTCGGCGGTATCCCAGCGTCGATCATCTCCAAAATGATACGTCAGGTGGACATCTTTCATAATTAACATGCGATTCGCAAGCACTACAAGATTGAAAAGCAAGGAGCGCATAACGTAGCCTACGCCCACACAGGCATTGCTTCGAACAAAGTGGCCAACCCATTTGGTCGGAAAGACAAAGCAATCGAGGCCTGGGTGCGACTCGCCACTCTCAAGCGCAGAGAACCCGGTCCAAGCGCCGTAGTCCTCTATGGATGCGACGGTCCGTCTATTAATGATGAGACAATCGAACCCCTGCGTTATCAATGAAGAAACGGCGTCATAAAAGTACGGTTGCACGCAAATATCTGCGTTGGAAAAAACGAGATAGGAGTCGCTCCGACAAGCCGCCGCACCCCGTTCCAAGATATCAAACAGCAAGGGCAAAGGCCTGTGTTTTGAAAATTCGGCTGTATCGACGACAGTCCGGTTTAGGTTGATTCCTTTGAAGTCGCGCGGAATCGGCAGTTGCTGATCCTGCGAGACTACGGCGATCAATCGCACCTTCCGGACTCTCTGTTTGGCTCGGCGCATACTGTCGGCGGTTAATTCTTGGGTGCGTTCCTCGCTGCCGGCTGCAGAATAGAAATTGACCAGGTGGTTGAGCTCAAGTTTCCTCTGACGATGCTTCTCCAACTGCACTGCGCTCGCTCGAGCAGTATTCTCCTGTACGAAGACATTTTCGGTGAGTTGATAGATCAGAGCAGCGACACCTTCTTTGCCTTTGCGATCTCGGAGATAGAGGGGATACGAACGGGCCTCAGGCCTCAGGGGTTTGGGCGCGAAACATCTAGCTTCTCGAGCGAGTTGCCCAGCCGTCGAGGACATAGTTGTCGAGGAACCATTCATACGTGGAGCGGATGCCCTCCGAGAGGGGGATCGTCGGCCGCCACCCCATCCTCTTCAGGCGCGACACGTCGAGGACCTTGCGTGGCATGCCGTCCGGTTTCGAAGTATCGAAGACGAGCTGCCCATCGGGGTAGACGATGCTGCCTACCAGCTCGGCCAAGCTCCGGATGGTCAGGTCCTGGCCGGTGCCGACATTGATGTGCTCGGCATCGTCGAAGTTCTCCATCAAGAAGAGGCAGGCGTCGGCCAGATCGTCTACGTGTAGGAACTCACGCATGGGGTTACCGGTGCCCCAGATGACCACGCTCTGGTCGTCTGCCTCCTTCGCTTCGTGGAACTTGCGGATCATGGCAGGAAGCACGTGGCCGCTCTGCAAATCAAAGTTGTCGTTGGGGCCATAGAGGTTGGTGGGCATGGCTGAGATGAAGTGGGACCCGTACTGCTGGCGGTAGGCCTGGCACAGCTTTATGCCGGTGATCTTGGCCAATGCGTACCACTCGTTCGTCGGCTCGAGTGGACCGCTCAGGAGCTGATCCTCGGTGATGGGCTGACACGCAAGGCGGGGGTAGATGCAGGAACTGCCGAGGTAGAGGAGCTTCTCGACCCCGAAGAGATGGCTGGCGTGCACAACGGTTCCGTGAATCATCATGTTGTCGTATATGAACTCGGCTGGGCGCGTTGAATTGGCCAGGATGCCCCCGACGGTCCCCGCCACGAGGAAGACGTACTCGGGCCGGTTGGCCTTGAACCAGTAGTTCACGGCTGCCTGATCCCGCAGGTCGAGCTGCTCGCGGCTGGCGGTGAGGAGGTTCTTGAAACCGTCGGTTTGGAGACGCCGGACAAGGGCGGACCCCACGAGGCCGCCGTGTCCCGCCACGAAAATTCGAGCCTCACGGTCCATTTCTGGACTTCCCTTCGCTGTGCTACCGCGGAAATCCGTCACATCGTAGGCGAGGATGGCGCGAGCCACGCCGCCCATATCCGGACATTCGGGACTCTGCCATGAATTCACAGACCTCCGCTGCCACCAGAAATTCACAGACCTCCGCTGCCAGCAGATCAGCGTGTTCGAACCTCGTCACACTCAAGGGTGTGACGAGGGGCTCCTTGAGGATTGCCTCGACGAACGTCGCCCGCCTGAACCGGGCTGGTGTCGTCGAGGCCGGCCAGACACAACTTTCTTGTGTCGGGTGCCGGCGCAACGTGCCAGGCTGCGTTACATGAAGGACACAGGCGGTGCGGTTACGCTCTTCGCCTCGTGGACCAGAAACGGCGCCCGGTGTTCTTGGTTGGCCACTACCGAAGCGGCTCCACCATGTTCTGGAGCTTGCTGCGGTCAGCGCGCGAACGGTACTGGGGCTACTACGAGCCCTTCCACGACTCGCTGCTCGCAATGGTCGATGATCGGGCCGTTGTGCCCCACGATCCAACCCATGGAGGTGTCGAGGACAAGTTTGCAGAGTTCCGTATCCTCGACCGCCCAGTGTTGGGAGCCCTGTGGCAACCTTGGTTCAGCCAAGAGCGGTTTGTTCTGGAGCGAGAGGACGAGGCGGCGGACATGGAGGCCTATGTCCGATTTTTGATCGATTCGGCCCCCCTCGTGCCCGTTTTGAAGTTCACGCGCGCCACCTTCCGGGTTGGATGGCTGCGTGAGAGATTTCCGGACGCCTACATTGTTCGTCTCTCGCGCCAGCCCCGTGACATTTGGGCGTCGATGTGGAGACAAGACATAGAGTCCTCGGCCACATTCCTTTCCCACTCGCAAGTTATGGTCCAGGACATAGGCCTCGAGCTTCCGGGTGACCCCTATCGCGCGTTCTACGCACTGATGCTGCTGGCCGACGAACTGTGCGAGGAAGTCGTGGACGATCGTTGGGAATACGAAGAGGCGGTAACGCGATTCGACTCCTGGAGCACTCGGCACCTGATCGGGCCGGGGCTGCTAGATGCGGTCCCCTCGATTGCTGTGCGAAGCGATTCCATCGGAGTGAAGGGTCCGCACGAAGGTGATTGGTACGACGACCAGGAGCGGGTCGTGAGGTCGATGGTCGGGAACTCTGTCAGACGATTCATCACCGGCCGCAATCGCGAAGCAGGGGGCCTCGCAAGGAGCGAACGAGTCAGCGTGGACCTCTCGGATGATCTCGATTAGCACCTTCGATGAGCTCCGCACCGAAGAGATGCCTGATTCGCAATGATCACGCGAATGCGCGTATCCGTTCGCCGAGGACTGCCGCCCCCACTTTGATGTCATATCTTTCGGAGACGAGCACCTGTCCGGCGCGACTGACACGCTCTCGTCGTTCGTCGTCAAAGACGACGCTCCGCATGTGGCGCGCTGCGCAGTCGACGTCGGGCTCGGCCCATTCGGACCCCGCTGGGTACACCACATGGGATTCTTGGAGCTCAGTCAGACGATAGTCAACGAGAAAAGCGGTCTCGCCGTCTGTGAAATCCATGTTCCCCGAATAGGCAGTCGCAATAGCCGGTTTGCCCAAGGCCATCGCCTCAGCGATCGGCAGTCCAAACCCCTCGGATCGGTGAAGCGAGACATAAGCGTCCGTGCATGAGATCAGGGCCAGTGTGGCCGAGCGAGACAGGTTTCGAGAGATCACGAACAAGGGGAGTCGTTGCGCGGCCTCCTGGACGAGCGCATTGACTTCCGGACGGAGGTCTGCGTCGGTGATCTTGAGAACCAATCCGACATCGTCATGGCTGTCGAACGCGCGCTCGAACGCATCGATCACTCCGAGCGGGTTCTTCCGCTCGAGGACGCTGTACACGCTTGCCATCGTGAGAAACAAGAACTTCCCTTCCGGAAGGCCAAACTCGCGGCGAGCCATCGGTTCCGCCGCTCTTGTGTCGACAGCCGGTGGCACGATCACGACCGGTTTGTCGGTGTGGGGTCGAAGCGCTTCGTAGACGAATCGCGTGGGGACCCACACCTCGTCGACGAGATCAAAACTCGGCCAAAATTCCTCAGGCAGCTCACTGAGCTCCCAGTACCAGTAGCCGACGGTCCGCCTTGTCGCGCGGCTCTTCGAAGAACTCTGCGGCCCCCAGGAGTAGTTGTCCGGCTGGTCTTTTGCGAGGGCTACGTTGTCGTGGATCACGCTCGTGGCGTATCGGGGTGTGTGATCGGTCTCGCGCCATTGGACTGGCCACTCGTCCAATGGCGTCGTACCGATATTGATCGTGCTGATGGGAAAGCCTGCTCGCAATGCAGTTCGCGCCGTTGAGCGCGAGGCCTCACCGATTCCGCTGGGATCCCCGCAGTAACCCACGATGTTGATCCCCCTCATCGAGGGCTTCTTGATCAATTGCCACTTGCGACTGAGGGTGACGGCCGGAAGTGAGCGTGGCACCGGCGGGAGCCTACCCATCAGGGCCAACAACCGGTGTTCGTTCGAGAAGACAGGCCGGAGCCGTGGGTCGCCGAGGGCCCCGCTCTTCCCATGCAACATCGAGGCGGGCAAC
>CAVXPD010000012.1:0-22064 GCA_963763575.1 uncultured Acidimicrobiaceae bacterium | reverse complement strand
AGTAGATGACGGGCCGGTGACAGGGACCGCCGGATTTACAACCGTCGTGACCGTTGCACGGAGCGGGTTCGACGCGCTTGAGGTTGTGGTTGAGGACCTGATCGAGCAGGCGGACCGTGCCGCCGCACGGCTCCGATGGCACGGCACCCCCAAGTCAGGCAAGCCTTTTCAGCGGGAGACAATCGAGATCATTCGTGTCCAAGACGGTCTGGCGATAGAGCATTGGGGTGGGCATTCGTAGATCACGTTGCGATCACCCTGCGGGTAACGTGCTCCGGCCCGCCAGGTAGCTACTCAAATCCACCGGTAACGGGGCGCTGACGCCCTTTCGTCCCGTTCTGATGCGGGTGAGAGGGGTCGAAGAGGGACCATCGGCATACCCGACGCCGCGAAGCGGGGCTGGTTGTTCGGACGGGCTCCGTGAAGCCGCGCCAGGGCGTGCGAGCCCAGGGGTTCGCCCCGACGCGCGATGCGCTCGGTTCAGGCGGGAGGGGCCCGGAGAGCCTCGAGGCGATTGAGCGCAGCGCTGAACTGCTCGAGGTAGGGATAACTGGCGTGAAGCCGCAGCGTGAAGCGCCGACCGCTGCGGACCACCATGGCGGGGACGGCCAAATAGCGATAGCGAAGTCGCTTGGCCCGTAGGTCGCCGCCGTCTCGTCCGGCCCCGAGACGTCCGAGCTGTTGGGTCCACAAGCACAGGTTGTGGCCGAGGCAGACGAGGAGTAGCCAGGCCCAGTTGGCCATGAACCCGTGTTTGCGGAAGGCGTGCAGCCCGAAGTTCGACTTGAGCTCGCGCCTGCCCGACTCGACATCTGCCTTGTGCCGATGCTCGGACTCGAGCGCGGCGGCGCTGCGGTCGTGGTCGTTGGTCACAAAGATCCAGTAGCGGTGGGTCCCGCCGTCGAAGCTGAGCTGTTGGCCATCGTCGAGAGCGATGCGCTTGACGACGTAGCGGCGAAATCGGCTGCCGGCATAGCGCATCCGATAGCCAAACTCGGCCACCTCGCCCTCGTCCTTGTCGAGGCAAGGAGTCCAGCATTCCGGGCCGATTCGCGTGGCGATCTCGAGCAGGGCCGCGATCAAGGGGACGCCGCACAGGTAGGTGACGCCGGCCCGCTCGAGCTGTTCGAACAGAGCGCTCGAATAGAACCCCGAGTCGAGCCGGCTGCGCACGGTGACTCCCTCGGGCACCCGGCGTAACGTCTCGGCCACGAAGGTGGCGATCCCGCTCGAGGGCCCCGCCTTGCCCCGCCGGAGCCGGGCGTGGATGGCCACGCCCGAGGACGCCTCGAAGCACAGCAACGGGTGGAGCGCATAGCCGCGCTTGTAGGTGCGATCGACTCCTTGACGCCTGGTCGAACGGCTGAAGACGTAGGTGGAGTCGAAGTCCAGTGTCACCTCGGTCGCTCCCGAGGCACCCAGGGCGTTGCGCTGGACGGTCTCGAGCGCCTTGTTCAACTGGCCGATGTGGCCCAAGGTGAAGCGGCGCAACCAGGTGCCCGCCGTCTGAGGGGCCGGGACCCGATGGCCGCGCAGCATGGCCTGGGCGGCATCGGCCCGGGTCACCGCCAGGTCGTCGAGACAGCGTGCGCCCAGTGCGATCGACTCGGCCATTGACACGACGAACTCTGATTCGGACAGACCACGAGCACGCGTCTTGAGGTGCACGCAGTGGCCCACCGCATCGTCGAGACCAACCGCTCGGGCCGTCTCTCGCAACAACTCGGCTCCGCCATAGGAGGTAATCGCCCGCGACGTGGTGCCGACGCGTATGCTCATCTCAGAGATGCCTCCTGTGCCAGGGAACGGGACCTTCGAACAGCCCCATTTTCCTGGACCAGGGGGCATTTTCCGCGGATGCGCGGCTGCCCTATCGGCCCTCTATGGGTGGATTTGAGTAGCTACCTGGCGGCGTTATGGGGCAGGCTGAGTGCCGCAGGCGGAGTCGGCCCGGCGGTAGTCCGCGAGCGAGCTCTTTTCCTTCTCGAACTTGGGGAAGAAGAAGAAGACGAGGATCGCACCGAGCGCGACTGCGATGGCCCCGGATGCGAAGGCCCAGTGGTCGCCGTGAACGAAGGACTGCTTGGCCCCGGCAACGATCTGCTGGGAGTACTGCGGATACTGCTTGGCGATGTCTGCGGCGCCGTCGTAAGACTTGGTGAGTTCGCTCTGAACGTTGTTGGTGACCTGCGAGGAGTTCGGGGAACTGCTGATCGCCGCGCCCGCCGCGGCGGCATACCCTGCGGTCAGCAGGGCACCCATGATCGACTGCATGATGGCCCCACCAAGGTCACGCTGCAGGTCGGCAGTACCCGAGGCCATGCCGACCCGAGTGACCGGCACCGAGCCGGTGAGCGCATTAGAGGCCGGCGTGCCAGCAAACCCGACCCCGGCACCGAGCAAAGCGAAACCAAGGCCCACCACCCAGTAAGAGGCGCCCTCTTTCCAGAGCAGCAGCATGACGAGAAAGGCGAGGAAGATGCACGCGTCTCCGGCCAGCAAGACGAGTCGGGAGCCGTGGGAGTCAACGAGCTTGGCTGAGTGGGGGGCGATGAGCACCATGAGCACCGCGGCCGGAAGGATGGCCAGCCCGGCGTCGATGGTGGAGTAGCCCAGCACGTTCTGGAAGTACTGCTCGCCGATGAAGATGGCCCCCATCAGTGACCCGAACACGATGATCCCAGAGCAGGCGGCGACCCAAAAGGTGGGGCGCCCGGCGATGTGCAGGTCAAAGAGCGGATTGGTCGCGCGGTGCTGGCGGATGACGAACGCCCCGAGCGCCGCCACGGCGATGATCGCCGTGCTCAGCACGATCGTCCCGGAGTTGGGCACCGTCGCGAAGTTGATGGACAGGATGAGCCCTCCCATCAGCAACAGCGACAACATGCCGCCTAGGTGGTCTACCGGGTCGGTGGTCTCGTTCACGTGGCTAGGGATCAGCTTCCACGCCAGCGGGAAGGCCACCACCGCCAACGGTAGCGGGCACAGGAACACCGACCCCCACCACGCGACTGACAGCAGCAGACCCGCGACCAGCGCGCCCAGGACCGAAATCGACGCGCCGACAGCCGACCACAACGCGATCGACTTGGTCCGTGCCGCGCCCGGGCGCCACAGCGCGGTAATGAGCGACAGGGTGGTCGGATAAGCCATGCCCGCGCCCAGGCCGCCCACGAACCTGGCCCCGATCAGAACCTGGATCGTCGGCGACCAGGCGGCCACCATGGACGCCGCTACCGCCACCAACATGCCGATCAGCATCAACTGCTTGCGCCCGTATCGGTCGCCAACCGCGCCGAACCACAGCACCGAGACCGCCAGCCCGAGTGAATAGCAAACCGCGACCAGGTTGAGTTGGGTCTGCGAGGCGTTGAAGTGCAAGCCGATGTCCGGCAGGGCCACGTTCGCCACCGCCAACGGCAAGTTCACGACCGCAGCCACCAAAATAAGGGTCGTCAGGAGCAGCCCCGCCCGCTCCGGCACCTCAGATCGTGCAGGAGCTTGCGTCGGTGAGGAGTCAGCGGTTCTGGTAGCGGCTAGTTGGCTGTTCTTGGCCACGCGGCCTCCGATTAACAGGGGGTCCCGCCAGCCCGCAAAGGGCCCTCCCCATTTCAGCTAAATCCTCGGTGCCAGCTTCGTCAAGGGTGGACATCCGCCCCCCGAAGTGCCCGGTCGGTGGCAGTTAGCCCGGCCGCAAGCACCCGCACCTGAATAGTGCGCCCGCTCCCGGCGTACGGGGCTACCTCGGCCCTGATGGGCATGGGCTGTCAGCCTCCCGCCAGTTTCTCGAAGTTCTCCGACAGGCGGGGCTCGCCGAGGTGCTCGCGCTGTCGCCGGGCTGCCGGGCCTACCCGCGCCCAGAGCCCCGCCATCCACCACATGTCCAGGACTAGGCCGCGGTCGAGCACGCCTTGATTGACGAGGGTGCCGACCACTTCGCCGAAGTTCAGAACCTTCTGCACGGAGGGATCGTCGGTGCTAGCTGCGTCCGGATCGAACTCGTCGGCAAGCACGGCCACGACGGCGTCGGTAAGACCCATTTCGGTGCCCCAGCGAACGATCTGCAGGACGAGATTGGCGTCGTCGTAGGTAGCTGGCATGGTCGTCTCCTTACACCCTCTGGCGCTCGTTGCTGTTCGCAAAGAACCCACTGAAAGGGTAGACGGATGAGGCCAGACCGACATCGGATTCGCAATCAGGCCGGGAACTTGTCCGACTCTAGAGCAAGTCTCGCTGATTTAGGTTTAGTGACTCAGAGCCGGCAGCGATCGATAGGGGCTAGCCAGGTCAGATGGCGGTGGTGACTCTCCGGGGGCAAGCTGTCGGCCTGTCCCACCCGAGTCCAAAGCGAAGAAGGTCGTCCTATGCCGGAATTGGATACGCACATCGCCGACCTCCAACAGATTGATCCGACCAGCTCAACCGCTGTCATAGACCTCTTGACGGCGGTCGCATCCTTCAATGCCGACTTGCTAAACGAATCCGTACCTGGAATGCGACAACGGACGCTCAGTGTTCCCGACGAACTCAAAGAGTGGTTGAACGAGCTCCTGGCAAAGGTCAGGGAGATCGTAAACGAGTCGAGCAACGTCGCCTCGTTCACCGTAACGGTCGGTGCTCCAATGGCCGTCACGGTTGCTGTCACATTCGCCCATGCCGCTCAATAGCGCCTCACATCCGGCGTACGGGGGCAGTCTCATCCGTCTGCGATTCGAGCCTCTAGAGCTGGAACCCAGTGATAGTGGTATCGCTCATGGAGTTCGAGCAGCGTTTCGCGTCGTCCATCAGTTTGATCCTTCACCGACTCGAGCCGGGCACGACGAGGCTGTAGGTCGGCACGCTGGGCGCGCTTTGAGCCCCGGTTCCGAGGGCGACACAGATGCCAGTCGACGGGCACGAAATCCATCCCATGCTCAGATAGCCCTGCCCGTAGTAGTTCGGAGCCCCTTGCGGGACACTGAACGTGACGTTCGACCATGTCGAGCCTCCGTCGGTCGTCCCCAGCAACATGGGGGACCCTCCGTTGCGGCTGGTTCCCACCTGCTCTGGCACGGCGTCGGAGCCGGTGGCCCAGCACTGGTTGTCCGTTGGGCACGACAAATCCGAGAAGATCGGCTCGGGGACTGCGGCCGGCAACGGGTCGGGCGTCCAGGAAAGCCCACCGTCCTGCGTGGAGGCGATCGCTCCGATGAACGTCGGTTGACCCGTCGAGTTGCAGGAGAAACCGTCCCCTGACCCCGCGCCCTTGAGGTTTTCGATCGATGCCGCAAGGGACTCGGCTTGCGCGATTCCCTGAACCGCCGGGCTTTGCGGACTCAGCGGAGTCTTGGCCGATGTCCCTCCAGGGAAGCGCTGAGGGACCGCGGCGCCACACTGCGGAGGGTTCTGAACGGCGATTGCAATGGTGCCCGTCATCGAACAGTGCGACGCATCGGGGCACGACAGCTGCGAGTTGCTATTCACACCGAGACCTACCGGAAGGACTCCAGGTGTCCAGGTCACGCCCCCGTCTGTGGTCCGAGCCGCCACCCCTGCCGTTAAGTCATTGGGACCGAGCACGTCGTTCCAACCGACCCCAGTGCAGTCGAGATTGGACGAACAGGTGAGGGACTGCATCGAATCACCGGCCAAGATTGCTGTGTCGGTGAATGTCTTGCCACCGTCAGTCGTGGAGAGAAACGTGGCGTCAGTGGTGCCGACCTGGAGGAACTCGCTGTCAGCGGCAAGCCCGGCGCAAAAGTTGCTCGATGGGCACGTCAGCGTGTCGAGGTGTCCCACATCGGGCGGGAGCGGAGCGAGCGTCCACGTATGTCCACCGTCGGTTGTGGTGGCGAGGACCGGCTGCCCGTTGTCGGTGCCCCCAGCAGCACAGTCGGACGCTCCGCCGCAGGCGATCGAACTCGTCGGTGCGAAACCTTGCGGCATCGGAGAAACGGCCCACGTCGCGCCGGCGTCCGTACTCACGTACATCGACTCGGACAGCAGGGGCGACCCGGCCCTCGGAGACGCATACTGGCCGCTCATCGTGTAGCAAGTCGACGTTGTGGGGCAGCTCAGGGACCCCGGAGGTGGGCCAGAGGTGTACTGCTGCCACGTCCCGCTCAAGAGGTCGTCGGCGAGTTTCCACGTGCCCGTCTTGGATGCTGCCAATGTCGGCTCTTTACTTCTGTTACCAGTTCCACCGAGCACCAAGAGCCCTGAGATGACCACGACCACGGCGGCCACTGCGAACGCCACCGCCAGGCGTGGGCGTCGCGACGCAGGCGGCAGCACAATTGAGTCCCTGTCGTCAGGTCCCGACTCGCGGGCGCGAGGATCCATTGCCATGATGTCTCGGCGGAGTTCCTCGAAGGCAGGGCTCGACGCAACGCGCTCCACCTCCAGTGCATCGACCGGATCGATCGCAGCGAGCGTGTCGCGGCGCGTCATTGTTTGATGACCTCCTCAGTTGTGCTGTTCTCGTGGAGAGTTCCACCTTGTTTGTGTCCGGCCGACCCGGACTGTTTCCGTTGGGTTGTTCGCCCCGCCATCTCGTCCTTCAGTCGCGAGCGCGCACGATGAAGGCGAATGCGAGCCGCCGTGGGCGAGCACCCGAGGACCCGTCCGATCTCTGATGCGGTCAGTCCTTCCCAGCCGGCGAGCATGAGAACTTCGCGGTCGTCAGTTAGAAGGGACTTCAGACACGACCTCATAGTGACCGCATCCTCGTCCGGCGGAGCGATGCGCGTCTGCACCCCTTCAAGCTCCTCGGCCAGGAGGGCGACGATGGCTTCTCGTCGCCGAGTGCGCCGGCCATGATTGGCGAGGACGTAGCGGGCCGTCACATAGAGCCAGAGAAGGGCAGCACGACCAGTCGGGACGTCGTCGAACCTCCGCCACGCAATCTCGAATGTCTCGGAGACGATGTCGGCAGCGTCCTCACGTGACGACGTGCGCCGCAGCGCATAGGCGGCGATCAGAGGGCACGCCCAGCCGTAGAGCGCGCTGAACTGGTCCTGTCTTGAATCGGACATCGCATCCCTAGGAAGGTCTCCACATCGTTCTTGTTCGGACCCACACGATCGTTTCAGGGTTTGGGAGCGGATTCGGGTTCTAGCACTCCCTTTGCCCAGTTCGGGGGTTGGGTGGGTGCCCTGTCCCGGCGATTCGCGTCACCGGAGCGGGTATCCCCATGGTGCCGGATTGTGTCACCCTCCCGGTGGTAGGGGGCGCGTCGAAGCCTGCTTGACTACGGCAGGCCGTAGGCGAGCACCTCGCCGTTGCCCGTCGAAGGTGCCTGGGTGGCCGCCTAGAGCGTGCCGTTGGCGACGACGGCGCTGTTGAACCCGACGCCGCCGCCAACTGTGTTGTTGGTCGACCACAAGGGACTGCACACAGAGGCCGCACAACCTGCTCTTCCAGTTGCGTCGAACGCGTAGAGGTTGTTTTCGCCTCCCGCCGCATAAAGCACGGAGCCTCCGATGGCAAGCGGGGTGGCATACCCGATCGGGCCAATCGACGGAGTCCATACCGGATTGCAGACGACAGGAGTACCGGAGCAGTTCGTCTGCCCGTTCGCATCGAAAGCAGCGAACGATTCGGGGGCGCTCCGCGAGAACGCGAAACCGTCACCCACGACTGGGGGGCCCGAGAAGAAGGTGTTGGGGCTCGTCCACAGCGGCGAGCACACCGTGGGCGTCCCTGCGCAGCCGCTGACGCCTTTGGCGTCGAAGGCCTCGACGGATCCCACAACGACCAGCTTGGGCTTCGACGACACAGCCATGAAGGTGCCGGCGTAGAGCGTCGTTCCCTGGACGGTCACGTACCCGGCGGTGGGATCCGTCAGCTGATACTGCCACAACGGCGTGCAGACCTTCGGGGCTCCGCTACATCCGGTGGTGCCGTTGGCATCGAGCGCGACGACCGTGTTATCGGTGCCTCCTACGCCGGCGCTCACGACGTAGGCCATCCCGCCCGAAACGGTCACAGCGCTGGTGGGAGCCGAAATGGCACTGGTCCAGATGGGTGAACAGACTTTCGGGCTTCCCGAGCAATTTGTATTGCCGTTGGCGTCGAACGCTTCGACGTCTCCGTTTGAGGTCACGAACACGGTTCCGTTCGACACCGTAGGGATTGCGTTGGCGTCGGCGACCGACGCCTGCCAGAGCGGCTGGCAGAGCGCCGGGGAGCCCGAGCAGTTCTTCTGGCCGGCGGCGTCGAACGCCTCGAGCCCGAGCCCGCCGTTTACGTAGACGACACCGTTGCTCACCGCCAGGGTGAAGTCCGCGTTGTCGATGTTCGAGCCAGCGAGCGAGGCAGTCCACAGCGGCGTGCAGGTGATCGGGGTGCCACCACAACCTGTCGTGCCGTCGGCGCTGTACGTATAGAGGGTCGGACTTTCTCCACTACCCGTGGTCAAACCCGTAGACGTCGCGTACAAGACGCCGTTGACCTCAGCATCCACCGCTATGGGAGTGGTTGCGCCGGTTGTCGCGGTGAACTTCAAGGTGTGAGCGTCGACACGTTCGCCGGCGTGATGGTGGTCTCCCCGGCGTTGTCCCAGTTGAGGCTCGACTGATAGCCGAACCCGTACCAGTCGCAACCGCTTGCGAGGAGCCCGACCGCCAACACGGCAAGGGATGCGCCCACAGAGCGCCGTCGCGTCAGGTGCTTCATGATTCACCCCCACTTCGTCGAAGTGACTCGGGAGGATATCTGTCCGCCGCGGACCTCGCGAGGGAGCACGAACGGGTGTGATCTGGGACAGGCAAGACAACGGATTGACCCTTGTGTGGGTTCAGGTCATCATCGCGACGTGCCCGACAGGCTGGAGGTCAGTGCCGAAACTTTGACGCCTTTCCGCGATCTGACCTGGCGGTTTCTATATGTCATGGAGTTCGATTGGACCCCTGATACCAAGCATGGCGATCCCCTAAAGGCCCTACAACTCCTCATCGACAGCCCGGACTATCGCTACATTTCGCCCATGCACTCTCAATTTGTCGCCGCCGACGGAAGCTTGATCGATATCCATGGTCCCTACATGCGGAAATACATCGGAGTCGATCAGTTCGAACTCCTTCAACCCGAAGCTGCTGAAGAGGCGCTCTTAACTTGGGAATCCGACGCGGACTGGGGCCCGGCCCGCAAAGCAACGCATGAGGCGCCAGTGGAGATGGGGCGCATCGGGGAAATCATCCGTCGATCGGGCGTGTGTTTTCGCCTCCAGGAGCTGGGTTCCGAGGCGTCGTATGGATGGTGCTTCCTGAAAGCCTTCTTGGAGTTGGTCGCTGTCAGTGATCGGTCGGTCGCACTTATCAACGCCGCTTCGGACTAGTCAAGACCCTTCAGGGGCAGGCTGTTGGGTCGCGTCGAACTATCTCACCTATACGGCGATAGGGGTCACTGTGATGGAGGCCTCGGTCTGCGTAGCGCGTCCACGAGCTTGCGCCAGCCTTTTGCGATCTGCTGTCCCTTCCAGGCTTGCGCTTCCGCCATCCCCGCCGCCGCCTCTCGGAGGCGAGTTGGCGGTTCGGCGGCGGGATCGGGAGCCTCAGCCTTACTCTCGTACTCCCGATTGGGGTCGCCATCGGCCGGGGTCATGAGCCCCGAGACTACCCAGGCTTGTTGTCCGCGACCTCGAAGAGCCGATCAGGTACCGGAGGTGCTTCACCTACTCGGCGAACGGGGGCAGGTAGCGGGCGAAATGGCTAGGGCTACAGGGCCTTGAAGTACCGCGCGATGGGTAGAAGGGTGTAGTTGACCTTTTCGTACACTTGTCGAGCTGAGGCGTGTCCACGGTCGCCGCCGGTGTCGATCATTGCGATTCGCATTCCCGACGTGCGCAGCCAGTTGGTGGCCGTCTCGGTCAACGCTGTGCCAACGCCTTGATCTTGAGAATCGGGGTCTACGGCCAACATGTAGACCTCCCCGATCAGGCTGTCCGCATTGGGTTTCGCGGCGACAAACCCGGTTGGGCCGGCCTCGGCCTCGGCTACCCAGATTTCCATCGTCGGATCCTCCAGTACGGCACGGACGGCCTTGTCTTGATCGGCCCGCCAGTCGGAATGCAAGCGACGAAAGATCTTGACTCCAAGCACGTCCTCGAGAGAGGCGAACACCGGACCCCACGCGGCAGGGAGAGCACAACGACCGGCTCTTCGTCCGATGGCCCGTACCTCCGGATTCGCCAGCTCACGCATCGAGCTTCCCATAGACAATGACACTGCCGACGTCCGGGACTCGAGGGGTTGCCCCATCGTGCCGGTGAGCTGCACCCCAGCACGGTGCGTGCTCAAGGAGTCAATGCAACAGCCTCGGCGAACGCCTGAAATGGTGTCATCCAGTCCAGTGTCTGTCGAGGGCGTCGGTTGAGTGAGCGTGCAACGGCGTTGAGCTGCTGCTGTGAGTACAAGGACAAGTCCGAAGGACAAGTCCGAGTTGTTCGGCAGGTATTGACGCAGCAGGCCGTCGGTATTTTCGTTGGTGCCGCGTGGCCAAGGGCTCTTGGGGTCGCAGAAGTAGAGTACATCCGGCGACTCCCCGGCGGAGGGCCAACGGTCCCGACCACCTACCGAGGCAGCGGCCAGCCGCCGGTCGAAAGGCAAGGGCGGCTTTAGGAAGTACAGAGACTTGTAACTCACGGGGCGGGGTGGCGTCCGTTCGGGTCCGGGGACGCTTCCTTGCTCGCTGTGGAGTTACTCCTCGAGTCCGAGGCGTTGGGCCGCCGGATGGACGACCAACGCGTCGTGCACGCGTCCTTCAGGAACGCGCGGCTAGATGGCGCCGGCCGAAGGCAAGAGCCATGCCGTAGAGCACCGCCACCACCACGAGAAGGAATCGGAACCCCGTGATCAGCGAAAGGTACGCGAGGACTCCGCCGATGATCGCCCCGAGCAGATTTGCACCGAAGGCAGTGGTGGAAGAGCCCACATCCTTGAAGCGTTGGGCGAAGACAAGGTTGGCAATGAAGATCGGGGCGAACGCGAGCGCTGTCGCCGCCACGAAGCGCAACACGACTGGAAGATCCAGCAACGATTCTTGCGGGACGACGAAAGAGACGCCCAGAGATACGAGCAAGGCAATGTACAGCAACATCGGGCGCGGGAGCGTTACGTGTCGCGCGGTCTCGATCGCCGCGTAGACACTTAGCAACACACCGGCGAACACGAGCGAGTACACGAACCAAGTCGTTCCGAACAAGAGGGCGAACTGTACGATGTTCTTGGACTCGAGCAACAAGAACGCCGCTCCCATCCAGAACAGATCCACGAATGGAGCCATCTCCTTGAGCGGCCCGCCCGCTACCCGCACCACGACTAGGGACGCCGCCAGGATCAGCCCGATGACCAAGAGGTAGAAGTTCGGGATCGAAGGAACCGGCAGGTATGGGTACGGACGGTCGTCCGAGACCGGTGCCACCCTCTGTCCGTTCCAGAAGCTCGAGCAGTGCGGAGCATTGCCGTCGAGCGCGACCGTGAGAACTGCCTGGTCGCGTCCGCCGAGGGTGTTTCCCACCTCGACACACGGACGCGAGCCGAACACATCGTCGAGGGTCGTCGCATAGCGGTCGAGCAGGAACGGCTGGTAATAGTTGTACATGACGAAGGTGCCGCCGGGAGCCAGGTGAGATCTCGCAACTTGAATGGCCTGGGTCGTCAGCAAGTAGTTCTCGAGGCCTACTGGTGCGGACTGGCCTGTAAGCGCTGTCTGGGAGTCGGGCAGCGCATAAAGGATCAGCGAGTAGCGTTTTCTCGCGTCCTGTAGGAACGCCCGTCCGTCGTCGACATAGACGTTCACGCGCGGACTCTCGTAAGCGTGCTCGGGGTTGTACTTCTCCCCGAGCACCACGAGCTCCGGGTCGATCTCGACGGCGTCGACGTGTCGCGCCCCCGCTGACAGTGACACGCCGACGTCGTTGCCCGTGCCCGCTCCGATGACGAGCACGTCGGAGAGCGAGCTGCGTGTCACATGTCGGTAGGGAAAGAAGTAGAAGGGCTCAATCTTGTGCAACGTGGAGGTCGAGTACAGCGTCTGGTAGGGGATGTTGTTCGCCGAGACCAGCAACCCGCGGTAGCTGTGGCCGTCGACGGTCGTGGTGGCTTGGCTCGTGGTGATCTTGTAGTAGGGAGACCAGACATCCACGCTCGAGAGCGATTCGGCCAGCAGCATCAGCACCAAGGCAGCGATAATTCCCCACTGCCACCACCGCTCCTTTACGCCTAGAAGCAATACGAACAACGCGGCCACCACCGCCCCCCAGGCGATCGGTGGGAGCCCGACGAAGGAAAGTGCGGAGAAAAGCGCGATCCCGCTGATGCTGCCGATGATGTCGAAGCGGTAGGCGTCGAGCGGCCTGAAGTGTGCGAAGGAGCGCGCCAATGCCTGGCCGAGACCGGCCATCACGAGGACCACCAGCGCGAAGATCACCGGCAGGCTCACCCACTGCGACAGCGGATGGTGCCCCGAGAGGCCCTCGAACGCGTGGGGTCCGTGCAGGGTGACGAGCTTCACAGGGAAAATGAGGGCAAACGCGACTAAGGCCGCGAGGGTTGTTGGCGCCAGGCGAAACAGATTCTGTGACGAACGAGCGCGCAGGAAGCCCACCCCGATTCCCAAGAAGCTGGCCAAGAGTACAAAGTTCGGGATGTTCGACAGGTGGACGTTGTTGGCGGTAGTCCAGCGGATGAGTGCGAGCTCGAGGAAGAGCGTGAGCATGCTCAACGAGACGAGCCGCCACGGGCTCTGCTCGAACGTGAAGGCAGCAGGCCATGCGGTTGGCTGGCGTGAGGTTTGGCCTCTGGTGACGGTGGAAGTCGTGGTGGCCATCAGTGGGTGTGGGAGCCATACGGATGTCATCGGGCTTCCCGGCGTCTTCGTCAAACATTATCGAAGCGCAGATCGGGGATCTCGGAAGGCTAGGTATCGCTGTCCCACATGCGCGCTATTGCGGGCCGAGGGTTCCCCGAGGGTTCGGTATGGGATAGGGCGCAGGCCGCTGTATCGGGGCGGGAAATGATGGCGGGCAACGTCGCCCCCAAAGGGGGAGGGCCTTCGCGTCGGCGGCAACGGCAGCAGTAGTCGCCCACGTCGGAGTTGCAGCCAGCCACCCAGCAGCCGCCGATCGCTCCGAGCGCAGCATCGCTATCGTTCGTCGCAATGTCCTTCCGGTTCGGGTTCCAGAGCTCGGCGCCGGATCTCGCCGGAGTACGCATCGAGGCGAGGAGCGTCGAGGCCGCCGGGTTCGACGTGTTCCAGGTCGGCGATCACCTCGGAGCAGGGGTCTCTCCGCTCGCCACACTCGGTGCCGCGGCAACCGTCACCGAGCGGCTCGAACTCGGCACGCTCGTCCTCAACAACGATCTCCGTCACCCCGTCGTCCTCGCCCAAGAGCTGGCGACGCTCGACCAGGCCAGCGGGGGTCGTCTGGAGGTCGGCATCGGCGCCGGTCACTCGTTCACCGAGTACCAGGCCGCAGGGATCCCGTTCGACCCGCCGGCGGTCCGGAAGCAGCGGCTTGCAGAATCCGTGGAGATCCTTCGCTCGCTCCTCGACGGGTCGCCGACGGCGATACGAGGACAGCACTACACCGTCGAGAACGCCACGATCTCTCGCCCGTCACGGCCGCACGTTCCGATCCTGGTGGGCGTGAACGGCAGGACCGCGCTGGCGCACGCGGCGAGACATGCCGACATCGTCGCTCTCACGATGCTCGGCCCGACGCTGCCCGACGGACAGCATCACGAAGTCCGATGGGAGGCGGCCCGGTTGGACCAGACCGTCCGTTGGGTTCGTGACAGCGCCGCCTCCCACGGGCGCTCGGTGGCCCTGCACGCCCTGGTCCAGGCGGTCGTCGTGACAGAGGATCGAACGAACGCGGCCGTCGAGATCGCCGCACGACGAGGAATGGCCCTCGACGACGTGCTGTCGACGCCTTTTCTTTGCCTGGGTACCCATGACGAGATCTCCGACCACCTGCGCGAATGCAGGCAGAGGTGGGGCATCGAGCACTACACGGTGCGGGTCATCGAAGAGTTCGAGCCGGTCATCAGCCGTTTGCGCGGCCGATGAGGCAGCGCCTGTCGCGATCACGCCCAAGTGCATCGGGGTGATGCGGGTCGGCTCGCTCGCGGTTCGTCATGCGCCAGCGCTCACCCGTGGCATGGTGGTGCACTGTGGAGGTGCGCCACATCGATCCGGGCGACGACGCCGCGCTGACCGAGTGGACGGCTGTCCTGCAAGCAAGCGACCGCGACCTTTGGCCCGACCTGTGGGGCTACACGCTCGAGGACATCCGCGCCTTTGCGCGCTTCGAGGGGAAGTCGCGGCGCTGGGAGCTCCTCGCGGCCGCAGAGCCCGATGGAGCAATGGTAGGGGTCGGCATGGTGGAGTTCCCTAGGCGGGACAACCTCCACGCCGCGGAGATCACGATCGCGGTCCACCCGCAGCACAGGCGGCGCGGCGCGGGAACGGCGATCGTCGAGCGCATGGCCGGGGTGGCCCGCGCTGATGGGCGGCGGACCCTCAACACCATCGTGGACGTCCCGGTCGCGGCCACGGCCGACCACGCGTCCTCGTCCTTCGGGCCTGCCGTCGGCTTCGTGCCGACGTTGTCTGGGAACACGCGGCATCTTCGGCTCCCCGTTGACCCACGACGGCTCGAGGAGCTCCGCGCAACGGTCTCCGCCGCGCGCGATGCGGCGGCCTACCGCGTGATCTCCTTCGAGACACCCTGGCCCCGCGAATACCTCGAGGACGAGTGCGCGCTGCTCCGGGTCATGTCGACGGACGAGCCGGCGGGCGACGACGACCGCGAGGCGGAGGCGTGGGACGAGCAGCGTCTGCGCGAGGGCGAGGAGCTCCGCACGGCTCGGGTCGTCCGCACGCTGGCCGCCGTTGCGCAGCACGCCGCGTCGGGCCGGCTGGTCGCCATGACCGAGATCCTGGTCGCCGACGACGTGCCCCAGCAGGCCTGGCAGGAGATCACGGTGGTGCACCCAGCCCACCGGGGCCACCGCCTCGGGCTGGCGGTCAAGCTGGCCAATCTGGGGCTGCTCGCGGAGCGCGCGCCCAACGTCGAGCTGATCGTGACGGGAAACGCCTCGGTGAACGCGCCGATGATCGCGGTGAACGAATTGATGGGCTACGAGATCGCCGGCAACGGAATGTTCTGGCAGAGGCACCTCTCGCCGGCCCGAGAATGACCGAAGGCGGACAGCGCGCCGACGACCACGGGACCGTCGTGACCACGGTCGACCCCACCGACCGCGCGGCCTTCGACGAATGGTTCGCCGTCCTCGCGGCGATCGACCAGGAGCGCCAGCCGGGAGGTCCGGGGTGGCAACGCGAAGAACGGGTGGCCAAGGCGCTCGATCGGGACGGGCCCCAGGAGAACCGCTGCCTCGTCGCCCGCCGCGGCGGCCAGGTCGTCGGCATCGCCAGCATGCTCCTCTTCCGGCGGGAGAACCGCGACCTGGCCCAGGTCGAGGTGCGCGTGCTGCCCGCGCACCGGCGCCACGGCACGGGCACCGCGATCGTCGAGGTGGCTGCAGACGTTGCTCGCCAGACCGGCCGCACCGTGCTCGCCGGCATGGACGAGGTTTGGGAGCGACCGGATTTCGTCGATGCGGGCGGACCGTTCGCGCGCCGGCTCGGCTTCACTCCGGTGCAACGGAACGTGCGCCGGCGGCTCGATCTTCCCCTCGACCCGGCACGAGCCGCCGCGTTGCGGGCCGATCCACGCGCCAGTCCCGCCGGCTACTCCCTACTGACGTTCGCCGATCGGTGGCCCGACGAGTATCTCGAAGACCGCTGTCTCCTCGGCTACCGCATGTCGACGGACGTCCCGACCGGCGAGCAGGAGCTCGAGGCGGAGGAGTGGGACGCAGCGCGGGTGCGGGACATGGAGGCCATGCTCGCCGCGCAGCACCGCGCCAAGGTGACGACGGCGGCACGCCACAATGCGACGGGCCGGCTGATCGCCTTCACCGAGGTCGCGATCCCGCTCGGCGCGCCCGAGTCGGTCTGGCAGCACGACACGCTCGTGCTGCGTGAGCACCGCGGCCACGGACTCGGCTTCGCGGTGAAGGTGGCGAACCTCTGGGGCGTGATGGAGCGCCACCCCGCCGTGCGCGTCATCAACACCTGGAACGCGGCTGACAACGAGCACATGATCGCCGTGAACGACGCCATGGGCTTCGAGGTGGTGGCGCACTCCACTTTCTGGCGCAAGAACATCGCCGGCTGATGCACTCCCCGAGCGCGCCTCTCTGGGTTCGCATGAATATGCGGCTCTATGTATACTGATGCGATGAAAGTCGGGATCGCCGGGGCCTCGGGCTACACCGGGGCGGAGCTGTTGCGCCTGCTCAGCGCCCATCCGGCGTTCGAGGTGGGGGTGGCGGCCGCGCATTCCCACGCCGGGCTCCCCGTCGGCGGGCACACGCCCTCCCTCCGGGCCGCCTACCCCGGCCTGGCCTACGCGGACACGACGGCGGACGCCTTCGACGGCCTCGACCTGGTCTTCTGTGCCCTGCCCCACGGCGAGTCACAGAAGTTCGTCCCCCAGCTGCGGGGCCGGGTCGGGCACATCGTCGACCTGGCCGCCGACTTCCGGTTGAAGGACGCCTCGCTGTACCCGCAGTGGTACGGCGAGGAACACGGGGCGCCCGAACTGTTGGCCCGGGCGGCCTACGGGCTGCCCGAGCTCTTCCGCGACGAGCTGCGCGACGCCACCTTGGT
Organism: uncultured Acidimicrobiaceae bacterium; assembly: GCA_963763575.1. Classification (GTDB taxonomy): domain Bacteria; phylum Actinomycetota; class Acidimicrobiia; order Acidimicrobiales; family RAAP-2; genus Bog-473. The sequence continues at coordinate 5,345 of CAVXPD010000012.1, read as the reverse complement.
GGCCGCGGCCGGGTGCTACCCGACCTCGGCCGGCTTGGCGCTGGCGCCCCTGCTCCGGCGCGGCCTCGTCGAACCTCACGGCATCGTGGTCGACGCCGCCTCGGGGGTGTCGGGCGCCGGGCGGGGGGCGAAGGAGACGCTGCATTTCGCGACGGTCGACGAGGACTTCACCGCCTACGGGTTGCTGACCCACCGCCACACGCCCGAGATGGAGCAGATCCTGGGCGCGCAGGTGCTCTTCACGCCGCACCTGGCCCCGATGGTGCGCGGGATCCTCGCCACCTGTTACGCCCGTCCGGCCGGTTCCGCCGCGCCCACGACCATCAGCGTGATGGACGCGCTCCACGAGGCCTACGACGACGAGCCCTTCGTCGTGGTCACCGACGACCCCCCGTCCACCAAGGCGACGACGGGCTCGAACGTGGCGCACGTCACGGCGCGGCGTGGACCCGCGGACGGGTTGGGTCGTCGCCCTCTGTGCGCTCGACAACCTGGTGAAGGGGGCGTCGGGACAGGCGATCCAGTGCGCCAACGCAGCGCTGGGCCTGCCCGAGACCACCGGCCTTCCGGTCGCGGCGATGTACCCGTGAGCGTCACCGCGCCCGACGGGTTCGTGGCGGCCGGGGGATCGGGCGGCATCAAGGCCGGCGACGCATTCGATGTGGCCCTCGTGGCCACGGTGGACGGCCGCGCCGTCCCAGCGGCGGGTGTGTTCACCTCGAACCTGGCCGCCGCGGCGCCGGTGCAGGTCAGCCGGGCCCACCTCGACGGAACCGGCGGGCTCTCGGCGGGGGTGATCCTCACGTCGGGCAACGCCAACGCGGCCACCGGCGCCCCGGGGCACGATGCCGCGGAGCGACTCTGTGGCGCCGTCGCGCGGGGCATCGGGGCACGGGCCGCCCACGAGGTTCTCGTCTGCCAAACAGGCCTCATCGGCATCCCGTTCCCGATCGACACCGTGGAGCCCCGTCTCGGCGGCATCGTCGCGTCCGCGTGCGCCGAGCGCCGAGGCGGCGGGCCGGGCGGCGCGGGCCATCATGACGACCGACACCGTGCCGAAGGAAGTGACGGTCTCGGGCGACGGGTTCACCGTCGGGGGCATGGCCAAGGGCGCCGCCATGCTGGCCCCCAACATGGCGACGATGCTCGCCGTGTGCACGACGGATGCCGCCGCCGAGTCCACCACCTTGAGCCGTGCCCTGAAGGAGGCGGTCGACGCGTCGTTCAACGCGATCACCGTCGACGGCTCCACATCGACCAACGACACCGTGCTCGTGCTCGCCAACGGTGTCGCGGCCCGCCCGCGTCCGGGCGAGCTGATCGAGGCGCTCACGGCGGCCTGCCGGTCGCTGGCCGAGCAGATGGTCGCCGACGCCGAGGGCGCCACGAAGGTGGCGCACATCCGGGTGCGGGGGGCGCAGAGCGATGGCGCGGCGCACCGCGCCGCTCGCAAGGTGGCCGACTCCCTGCTCGTCCAGTGCTCGCTCAACGGCGCCGACGCGTACTGGGGCCGCATCGTCTCCGAGCTCGGCTCGGCTGGGACGCCCTTCGACCTCGACCGGGTGTCGGTGGCCTACGGGGGCACCGTGGTGTGTGCCGCCGGCATGGCCGTGGCGCACGACGAGGCGGCCGTGGCCGCCCACATGGCGGGACGCCACGTCGAGATCGACTGCGACCTCGGTCTCGGCCCGGGCGAGGCGGTGGTGCTCGGGACCGACCTCGGCTACGGCTACATCGACGAGAACCGGACGACGTCGTGACGGCGCGATCGGCGGGCCCGGGGGCGCCGAAAGTGACCCGGGCGCAGAAGGCCTCGGCGGCGAAGACGGCCTCGGTGCTCGTCGAGGCCTTGCCCTACATCCACCGCTTCCGGGGGAAGGTGGTCGTCGTCAAGTACGGAGGGAACGCGCTGCACGCGTCGGCCGGCGCCGCCGGGGACGCCGACGCGGCTGGGACCGATCACGCGCTGGCGTCGTTCGCCGAAGACGTCGTGCTCATGCGCGCGGTGGGGATGCTGCCCGTGGTCGTCCACGGCGGCGGGCCTCAGATCGGGGAGCTGATGAGCCGGCTCGGCAAGGAGACCGAGTTCCGCAACGGGCTGCGGGTGACCGACGCCGACACGCTCGACATCGCCCGCATGGTGCTCGTGGGCAAGGTGAACCGCGACATCGTTTCGGCCATCAACGTGCACGGGCCGCTGGCGGTCGGCATGTCGGGGGAGGACGCCCGGTTGATCACGGCGGCGCCGACCGACCTCGAGCTGGGCTTCGTCGGCAACGTGTCGCTCGTCGACCCCACGATGCTGCAGCGACTGCTCGCCGAGGGACTGATCCCCGTGGTCGCGACGATCGGCGCAGACGCGTCCGGCCAGGCCTACAACATCAATGCCGACACCGTGGCCGGCGCGCTGGCCGAGGCGCTGCGGGCGGAGAAGCTGATATTCCTGACCGACATCGAGGGGTTGCGGGTGGTGGCGGACGACCCGACGACGGTGATCCAGCAGGCCTCCGTCGAGGTAATCGACGAGATCGTCCGCAGCGGGAACGCACAGGGCGGCATGCTGCCCAAGGTCGAAGCCTGCGCCCGCGCCGTGCGCGACGGCGTGCAGCGGGCTCACATCCTCGACGGGCGGGTGCCCCACGCGCTGCTGCTCGAGCTCTTCACCAACGCCGGCGTCGGGACGATGGTGCTGCCGTGACGGACACCACCAACGCGGGCCGCGAGGCCCTCATGCGCACCTACGCCGAGCCCCCGGCCACGTTCGTGCGGGGCGAGGGCACGCTCCTCTTCGACGCCGAGGGCGCCGAATACCTCGACTTCATCACCGGGCTGGCCGTCGTCTCGCTCGGTCACGCCCACCCGGCCGTCGCCGACGCGGTGGCCGAGCAGGCCCGGACGCTCAGCCACGTCTCGAACCTCTACGGCAACACGCTGGCACCCGAGGTGGCGCGCACCATCGACCGCCTCATCAACGGCGGGACGGGCCAGGCAGGGGGCCAGGTGTTCTTCGCCAACTCCGGGGCCGAGGCCAACGAGTGCGCGCTGAAGCTGGCCCGCCGTTGGGCCGGCGGCGGCCGCCACGTCGTGATCAGCGCGGACAACTCTTTCCACGGGCGCACCTTGGCCACCCTGACCGCGACGGGGCAGCCCGACAAGCAAGCGCCGTTCCTGCCGTTGCCCGAGGGGTTCGTCCACGTGCCCTACGACGACGTCGCCGCGCTCGACGAGGCGCTCGACCCCGAAACGGTGGCCGGCGTGCTGCTCGAGCCTCTCCAGGGGGAGGGCGGCGTCATGGTGCCCAGCTCGGACTACCTGGGCGCGGTGCGCGCCCTGTGCACCGAGCGCGACGCGCTGCTGATGCTCGATGAGGTCCAGACCGGCCTCGGGCGCACGGGTCACTGGTTCGCCTTCCAGGCCCAGGGCCTCGAGCCCGACGTGGTGACGATGGCCAAGGCGCTGGGCAACGGCATGCCCGTCGGCGCCTGTTGGGCCCGGGCCGAGGTGGCGGCGGCGTTCGGTCCGGGCGACCACGGGTCGACGTTCGGGGGCCAGCCGCTCGCGCTGGCCGCCGCGCGGGCCACGCTTGCCGTCATGGAGGCCGAGGACGTCTGCGGCCGCGCCCGCGCCGCGGGGACGCGCCTCGTGGAGGGCCTGGCCCGGCTGCCCGGCGTGGTGTCCGTGCGCGGGGCCGGCCTGCTCCTGGCCGCCCAGCTCGATGCGCCCGTCGCCAAGGAGGCGACGGCACGGGCCCTCGGGCACGGCCTGCTGGTCAACGCGGTGCGCCTCGACGCGGTCCGGGTGGCGCCCCCGCTGCTCGTGCGCGACGACGAGATCGACCGGGCGCTCACCATCCTCGGGGCCGCGCTCGAGGCCACCGCCCTTGCCGCCGACGGCGGCGCAGCCGGGGAGTAGACCGGGTCCGTGCCGAACCTCCACGACGTCGACGACCTCGACCCGGACGACTGGGACCGGGTCCTCGCGCTCGCGTTGGAATGGCCGCCGGTGCAGCGCCTGGCGGGACAGGGTGTCGCGCTGCTCTTCGAGAAGCCGTCGGCGCGCACACGCAGCTCCAGTGAGATGGCGGTGGTCGACCTGGGCGGGCACCCGGTCTACATCCAGGGGGCCGAGGTCGGCCTCGACACGCGGGAGACCGCCGAGGACGTGGCGCGCACGCTCGCCTGCTACCACCGCGTGCTGTGCGCCCGCGTCTTCGACCACGGGGTGTTCGCGCGCATGGCGGCGGCGCTCGAACGGAGCGGCTTCGACGTGCCCGTCGTGAACCTCCTCTCCGACGACGCGCACCCGTGCCAGGCCGTGGCCGACGTGCTGACGATGCGCGAGGCGCTCGGTCCGCTCGCGGGACGCGCGCTGGCCTACGTCGGTGACGCCAACAACATGGCGCGTTCGCTCGCCAAGGCGGGCCTGCTCGAAGGCATGGACGTCCGCCTCGCGGCGCCCGAGGGCTTCTCCTTCTCTGCCGCGGAGCTGTCCGGCCTGCAGGCGTTCGGGGACCAGGCGGGCCGGGGCGGCACGATCGCGCTGAGGGACGACCCCGCCCAGGCGGCCAAGGGGGCGGCCGCGCTCTACACCGACGTCTGGACGAGCATGGGCCAAGAGGAGGAGGCGGCACCGCGCCGTGCGGCCTTCGCCGGCTACACGGTCGACGAGCGGCTGGTCGGGCGCGCCGCGGACGACGCCGTGGTGCTGCACTGCCTGCCGGCGCACCGGGGCGAGGAGATCACCGACTCGGTGCTCGAGGGCCCGCGCTCGGTGGTGTGGCGCCAGGCGGCTCACCGGCGCACGGCCATGCGGGGCATCCTGGCCTGGGCGGTGCAGGGCGGACAGGGGGCACAGGGAGGACAGGGAGGACAGGGAGGTGGACGCCGGTGAGCGGCCATGCCCCCGGGCGCCTGACCAAGAACCAGCGCCAGCACCGGATCACGCGGCTGCTCGAGGAGCAGCCGGTCACCAGCCAGGCCCAGCTGGTGGCGCTGCTGGCCGACCTAGGGGTGGAGGCGACCCAGACGACGGTCTCGCGCGACCTCGATGACCTCGGCGCCGTCAAGGTTCGCCTCCCCGGCGGCGAGACGGCCTACGCGTTGCCCGAACTGCCCGTGCACCAGATCGCGCCGGAGGACCATCTGCGCCGGGTGCTGGGCGAATGGGTCGTCGAGGTGGCGCACTCGGCGAACATGGTCGTTTTGCGAACGCCGCCCGGATCGGCGCACGTCGTGGGCTCGGCCCTGGACCGCAGTGGGCTCGAAGGAATTGTCGGGACCGTGGCGGGCGACGACACCGTGTTGGTGGTGATCGACGAGCAAGTCGGGGGCGACGCCATGGCGGAC
>CAVXPD010000011.1:0-147684 GCA_963763575.1 uncultured Acidimicrobiaceae bacterium | reverse complement strand
AATTGCATCGAAGATGTGCCTTTGGGAGTTGCCGCCGTCGAACGGCGACGGCCCGGTCCGTCCAAAACACTTCGTGGCTAGGACGAAGCGGTCCCTCCTACCGTATAGCCAGCGACCGAGGATCTCCTCGGTACGGCCCACAGTTGTGAGATCGCCACCGAACGGATAGACGTCCGAGGTATCGATGAAGTCGATGCCGCCCTCCGCAGTCTCATCGAGAATCGACACTGAGGTCGGCTCGTCGCACTGCAATCCAAAGGTCATCGTCCCCAGACACAGTTTCGACACCTGAAGGCCAGTTCGTCCAAGTCGTGAGTGGTCCATGAATAGAAAGGTAGCGTTCCAACCGAGTACTTCCGCCGAGCGGTCTCCCTTTTCCAGACTGTTCAACCGAAAACGGAAGCATGCACCCTTGGGCGTCCGATGGCACTCAATCCTGATGTACGGCGATAGGTGACACGCTTACAAGGCGCCATCCGCCGGGTTCTGCCGGTCTAGAACTGGATTCAAATAGTGGTGCGCTCAGCTGCGATATCCTCGGCTAGCGATTGCCTCGTTCCCACGGCGTCCGGCAGTACCGGTACGTGCAGGTCCGGCGGACGGCTGCAACCAGGAGGAGGAGGGCCGGATATGGATGACGCGACCATGCTCGCCGAACTCCAACCGACCGCTGAGCGCTTGGTCGACCGCCATCTTGGCATGGCCAAAGAGTGGTTTCCCCACGACCTCGTCGAGTGGCGGCCGCCACCAGAGGTGGGGTTCGCCGAACCCCTGCCCGATGGTGTGGCCAGTGCCGTGTTCGTCAACGTGCTGACCGAGGACAACCTGCCGTACTACTTCGCTTCGATGATAATCTCTTCGGCCGGGACGGCGCCTGGGGCTATTGGACCCGGCGCTGGACAGCCGAAGAGGGGCGGCACTCGATCGTCCTACGGGACTACTTGATCATGAGCGGGCACATCGACCCCGTCCACTTGGAGCGGGCCCGGATGGCCCAGGTCACCGGCGGTGTTTCCCCTCAGGCCGAGACGATCGCTGACGCGTTCGTCTTGATCCCTGCCCTCCAAGAGTTGGCGACCCGAATCACCCACCACATCCCCCAAGGTGTTGCCCGACGCTGAGGGCTACGCGGTCATGAAGCGGGTGGCCGCAGATGAGAACCTCCACTACCTCTTCTACCGAGATCTGGTCTCGGCCGTGCTGGAGATCGATCCTTCGGGGATGATGGAGGCTATCAAGCGTCAAGTGCTGAGCTTCGATATCCCCGGCACCGGCATACCGGACTTCGCCCAGCACGCAAAGGCCATTGCCCGAGCGGGGATCTACGACCTGGGCGTGCACCATGACGCCATCCTCCGCCCGGTGGCTCTAGGCCATTGGGACGTGGCCGGCAGGCAAGGTCTGACGCCGTCGGCCGAGGCCGCCCGGAACCGACTCTTGCAATTCATCACCCGGTTGGGCCGGGCTTCCGCCCGGGTCCAAGAGCGGCGAACCGAGACACTGGCCGAGGCGGCGCGTCGATAGTCGGCAAATCACCATCGCAGGACTTGTTGACTGCCGTTCGGGAAGCGTACCCGCTTGTCCATCACATCGCCGACAAGGTCGCAGCAATCTACGAACGGCACGGCGAGGACCGTGGACCTTCGACCCGTTACCGGGACCTAGTGGATCTGGTCGCCATCATTACCAGTGCATCCGTGTCTGCTGAGACACGGTCGGCTGTGCTGCTCTCAGAGTTCGAGCGACGGGGACTCGCGCTGCCTCTACAAATTCGACGTGCCAGATCGAACCCTCTGGGAACAGGGGTATTCTGCCGAGGCGCGCCGTTCCTTGCTCAACACCGCACGTACGGTGGAGGAGGCGCTCGCCGCCGTCGGCGCCTTCGTCGACCCCGTTACTAGGCGGCACCGCGGTAGGAGTCTGGGACCGCGACTCGGGCGAGTGGATCGAGTCGTGATCGCGCAACCGAGCAACCTTCTGATCGTCGGCTCTGGCAATCCCTTTGGCAATCTTTTGAGGCAAAATCGCGTTGACGACGTCTCACTCAGTGGACATCACGACCTATTTGACCTGGAAGTATGTGACTGGCCAAGACGGTGTGGACGGGGCCGGCGCCACTACGGATCAGAGGGTGGGACTTACCCTGAGCGTTCGCATGATCCGGACCTTGAGAGCCATTTCGACAGAGCGCTGACCCGCGACCTTCATTCAGCCTCAGTCAACGTCGCCCGCCAGCGTCGCGTCCACCAGGGTGCTCCACCCGGGATCGTCCTCGCGCAGCCGATCCGTCGCGAGGTGCCGCCGCACGAACAGGGCCGCCATGGCCGCCTTCGGCGTCGCGGCGCCCGCGACGGCGGCCTCACCGAGCAAACAGACCGCCTGCACGACGCGCATGAGGTGCTCGAGCTGGCCGCGGAAATAGGCCGCACCACGGTCCGGATCCGCGATCGAGCGGCGGAGCCGCGGCTCGAGTGCCTCGAGCGACTGGTTCACCGAGCGCGCCTCCGCGAGGTCGCCGGCCGGTTCGAGTTCGCTGCGCAGCCAGTCGAGTGTGGGGTCGAGGATGCCGAGCCGGGCGCAGTCGCGCAGGACCTGCGCGCTCAGCACGTTGTGCGTGCCCTCCCAGCTCTCGAACACCATGGCGTCGCGGTACAGGCGCGGAAGAGGCGAAAAGTCCTCGATGGTGCCGTTGCCGCCGAGGATCTCGATCCCCCGGCGCGCGACGTTCGTCCCCTCGATGGAGGTGGCGTACTTGTTCGCGTTGACCAGCAGCCGGTAGGCGCCTGCGACCGTGTCGTCGGCGGTGCCCTCGTCGACGCGCGCCACCATGGACGCGAGCGCCAGGGTGGAGGACAGCGCCGCGGCGCCCTCCGACTTCATCTCGGCCAGCTGCTCGCGCACCAGCGGGAACGAGGTGACCGAGGTGCCGAAGGCCCTGCGGTACCGGGCGAACGACGATGCCTCGAGGTAGGCCCTGCGCATGATCCCGGTGGAACCCACGGCGTTCAGCCAGCGCGACGTGTTGAGCAGTTCCTCCACGGCGACACGGAAGCCCTGGTCGAGCGGCCCGACCGGCCAGGCCAGTGCGCCGTCGAAGTCGATCTCGGCGGACGCCATCACCCGGGTGCCGAGCTTGTCCTTGAGGCGTCGGATGCGGAACCCGTTGGGTGCCGCCCCCGCTGCACCCCGGCGCGCGCCCTCGATTCGGCGCGGGACGACGAAGCAACCGAGGCCCTTGGTGCCGTCCGGCGCTCCCTCGGGGCGGGCCGTCACGACGAAGAGGTCCGCGTCCGCGACCGAGCAGAACCACTTCTCGCCGCTGATGCGCCAGGCCCCGGGCACGTCGGCGTCCGGCACGGCGCGCGCCGCGTTGGCGCCGACGTCGGAGCCGCCCTGTACCTCGGTGAGGAACTGCGACGCCCGCAGGCACGAGTCGTAATTGCGGGCGTGCAGGCCTGGAAGGAAGCGCGCACGAAGCTCCGGGCTGCCTCGATGCTCGAGCGCGCGGATGGCGCCGACGGTGCACACCACGGGACAGGCGTGACCCCCCTCACCGACGTGGGCGAGGAGGTAGAAGAGCGCAGAGAGCTCGAAGGGGCCCGGGCCCTCGCGCCCGCCCGCCAGCATCCCCGACGCCCAGATGGCCCTCCCGGCCTCCTCGTAGGCGGGGTGGAACTCGATCGCCTCGAGCGGGTTGCCGATGCCGTCGAAGGGCACGTGGGCCGGGAACTCTCGGTGGAGCTCGCAACGGACGACCGCCGGCTCGACCACCGTGGCCACCACGCCCCCGAACTCGCGCAGTGCCGGCTCCATCTTCTCCCGTGCGGCACGCCCGGCCCGGCGGTCGAGCACGTCGGCCAGATTGGGGTCGGCGTCGTAGAAGTTGGCGGCGCTCGCCGCCTTCCACTCGCGCAACTCACTGCGTCCCGGCTGTTCTTGGGTCACCGTGTCCCTCCCCATCGTCGCTCCGCTGGGCGGTGCGTCCCGCCCTTGGCTCACGAGGTTGGCCTGCAGAGGGGGACCGCAAGCCCAGTCTCGCGCTTGATGTGACCCGTCCAACCGGGTGGGTCGGGCGATTCGCGGAGTTCCTGCGGAGGGCGGGCCGGACAACAGTGACCTGCAGGACCGAGGGATCCCGGGCTACGGTTCCGAGTCCTGATCCACGAGCGAGGACAGGGCAGGGAAACAGGGAGGCGGTTTCATGTTGAAGGTTGTTGGCGCGGGTGTCGGCCGCACGGGCACGCACTCGTTGAAGATGGCCCTCGAGCAGCTGCTCGGGGGCAAGTGCCACCACATGATCGAGGTGCTGGCGAATCCCGACGAGGTCCCGATCTGGATCGAGGCCATCGACGGTAAGCAGATCGACTGGGGCGCGCTGATGAAGCCGTACACCGCGCTGGTCGACTGGCCCGGCGCGAGCTTCTGGCCCGAGCTCACCGCTTCCAATCCCGACGCGCTGGTGATCCTCTCGGTGCGCGACCCCGACGACTGGTACACCAGCTGCACGAACACCATCTTCGGGGGGATGGAGATGATGGTGGAGCAGGGTGACTCCTGGATGGCGGCCCTGCTACAGATGTTCAGAAAGAGGTTCAGCGACAGGCTGGACGACAAGGAAGCCATGCTGGCCGCGTTCGAGAAGCACAACGACGCGGTGCGCGCCGGCGTTCCCGCCGAGCGGCTGTTGGAGTGGACCACCTCGGACGGCTGGGAGCCGATCTGCGAGCGCCTCGGGCTCCCCGTGCCGGCGGAAGCCTTCCCGCAGACGAACTCGACGGTCGAGTTCCGCGAGATGGTCGGCATGCCGCCGTTAGCGGCCAGCTGAGGGGAGACCGTCGCACACCTGACGCCGCACCGCGGGCTCTCGAGCTCGGTCGGTCAGAACGGCGTCGGGATCTCGCGGAACTCCGGCGGCGGAAAACCGCCCTGCTTCTCCTTCTGGCGCTTGGGCAATCGCACGTCGCCGTGCTCGAGCGGCTTGTAGGGGACCAGGCTCAGTAGGTGAGTGATGATGTTCAACCGGCCCCGCTTCTTGTCGTTGGTGTGGGCCACGTACCAGGGCGCAAACGCCGTGTCGCTGGCCCGGAACATGTCGTCCCGAGCGATCTCGTAGTCCCACCACCGACTGTAGGACTTGAGGTCCATGTCGGAGAGCTTCCAGATCTTGCGGGGGTCGTCGATGCGGCTCTGGAGCCGGCGCGTCTGCTCATCGGGGCTGACCTCGAGCCAGTACTTGATGAGCTGGATCCCCGATTCCACCACGGCGCGTTCGAATTCGGGCGCCGACCCGAGGAAGCGTTGCACCTCCTCTTCCGTGCAGAACCCCATCACGCGCTCGATGCCTGCCCGGTTGTACCAGCTGCGATCGAAGATCACGACCTCTCCGGCCGCCGGGAGGTGGGGGACGTAGCGCTGGATGAACATCTGGGAGCGTTCCCGTTCGTTGGGGGCGGGGAGCGCCACCACTCGGAACACCCGGGGACTCACCCGTTCGGTGATCGCCTTTATCGTTCCCCCCTTGCCTGCGGTGTCGCGTCCCTCGAAGACGACGCAGATCTTGGCCCCCGTCGACTTCACCCACTCCTGCATGGCGACGAGCTCGCCCTGGAGGCGACGCAGCTCGTGGTCGTACTCCTTGCGCTTCATCGGCGGAGGCGGCGTCTTCCCGTCCTGCTTGGCGGCGTGCTTGGCTGCGTGCTTATGCGCCTTGTGAGCGCCGTTCGTCTCGTGCGCCCCGTTCTTGCTCACGACATTTCCCCCTTTGCGGTACCGGCGACGGCGCTACGCACGTCCAACAGGCCTGGCGCGGGTTGGCTCCGGCGACGCAGCCACTTGCTCCCCTCGATCACCGCCGGCACCAACGAGCGCGAGTCCGAAGCAGGCCAGCCACTCACGCCCGCTGAGCGATTGGGTCACCAGACCGCTCTGGAGAGACGGCAGCTGGGTGGCCAGGACGATCATCACGAGAGGCACCACGGAGATCGCGAGCGCCTTGAACACCGGGGGCTCCAGCCCGCCCGCCGGGTCGCGCCGGTTGGTCAGCGCGTTGAAGATGGTACCGAGCCCCATCACGACGAATGTCATGGTCAAGGACGCGCTGGGCTTGTTGGGATGCGGCGTGTCCGGGCCGGCCACGAGCGGGATGAGCGCCGCCACGAACAGCACGGCGCCGTAGAGGACCCACATCATGACGGCGTTGCGGTTGGTGATCGGCACCTTTGGATCGCGCGGCGGACGGTGCATCACCTCGGGGTCACCCGGGTCTTGGGCGATCACCACCACGCCCGCCACGGTGACGAAGAACAGCAGGTAGAGGATCATCGACGGCGTCAGCGCCACCCCGCTGTTGATGTTGAACGCGGTGGCGACGACGAACAGCATGACCATGCCCAAGAGCTGGGTCATCTGGAAGCGGACATACGAGACGATCTTGTCGTAGACCCGGCGGCCGATCTCGACGGCGTGGACGAGCGTCCCGAAGTTGTCGTCGGTGAGGATCATGCGTGCCGCCTGCTTGGTGACCTCGCTCCCGGAGCCCATCGCGACGCCGATGTCGGCCTGCTTGAGGGCGGCCGCGTCGTTCACGGCGTCACCCGTCATCGCCACGATGAGGCCCTCGTACTGCATGGCCCGGGCCAGGCGCAGCTTGTCCTCGGGGGAGACGCGCCCGAAGATGTGGAGCTCGGGCAGCCGGCCCACCAGTTCGTCGTCGGAGAGCGCCTCCAGCTCGCTGCCGCTGATCGACCCCGGGCCGAGCCCGAGCTTCTCGCCGATCGCCCGCGCCGTCACGGCGTGGTCCCCGGTGATCATGCGGACGTCGATGCCTGCGCCGAGCGCGGTGTGCACCGCGCCCGTTGCCTCGGCCCGGAGCGGGTCGATGATGCCCACCATCCCGACGAAGGACAGGTCCCGGGTGAGCGACATGGGATCGTTCATCATGATCGTCCGCTCCGCCTGGTTCAGCTGCCTCGCCGCGAAGGCGAGGACGCGCAGTCCCTGCTCCCCCATGCGCTCGTTGGCTGCCTCGATGGCCTTCCTCGCCTCGGCGATCGGGACCTGTTCCCTGAACGGGCCCCCGGAGTGGCTGCAGCGCGCCATCACGACGTCGGGCGCCCCCTTCACGAGCTCGATGACCCGGGGCTCCCCGTCCACGGTGGCCTCGTGGAAGGTCGCCATGAACTTGTACTCGGAGTCGAAGGGGACCTCGGCCAGGCGTGGGTAGGCCCGGCGGGTCTCCTCGGCGTCCACGCCGAGCTTGGCGGCCAGCACCACGAGGGCGGCCTCGGTCGGGTCTCCTACCACGTTCCCCTCGTCGTCGACGGTGGCGTCGCTGTCCAGGCTCAGGCCGAGGGCCAGCCGGGTGAAGTCGGGGACCGGCGCGCCGGCGACGGCGCGGATCTCGCCGGTCTTGCGGTAGCCCTCGCCCTGCACGGTGAACCAGGAGCCGCCGGCGTAGAGGTCGGAGACCATCATCTCGTTCATCGTCAGCGTGCCGGTCTTGTCGGTGTTGATGGCGCTCGTCGCACCGAGCGTCTCGACGTCGGTGAGGTTCTTCACCACCGCCTTGGAGTCGGCGAGCTGCCTGGCCCCGCTCGAGAGGAGCCCCGAGACGAAGGCCGGCAGGCCGGTCGGGATGGCCGAGATGGCCATGGCGGTGCCGAGGAAGAGAAGTTGCTTGGCGGGCAGGCCGCGGGCGGCTCCCACCGCGAAGATGAAGGCGACCGCCGACCAGGCGACGATCGCCAGCACCTTGGTCAGCGAGTCGAGTTCCTTCTGCAAGGGCGAGCGCGTGCCGCGTGACCGAGGTGAGCATGGTGGCGATCTGGCCCATCTGGGTCTCCATGCCGGTCGCCGTCACGACGATGGTGGCGGTACCCCGCGTCACCGACGTGTTCTGGAACGCCATGTTCGAGCGGTCGCCGAGCGACAAATCCGCGCCGCGAAGGGTCTCGGCGTCCTTCGAGACCGGTGCGCTCTCCCCCGTGAGGGCAGCCTCCTGGGTCTCGAGGGTGGCTGACCGGGCGATACGGCCGTCCGCCGGGACGATGTCGCCGGCCTCGAGCATCACGACGTCGCCCGGGACGAGCTCGACTGCCGGCACGAGGGCCACCTGGCCGTCGCGCAGGACCTTGGCCTGCGGCACCTGCAATTTGGAGAGTGCATCCACGCTGGCGCGGGCCTTGAGCTCTTGACGCGAGCCCAGCACGACGTTGAGCAGGACGAGGATGGCCACGATGACGGCCGTCGAGAACTGGCTGATGACCATGCTGATCACGATCACCGCGATCAGCATGATGTTCATGGGGTCGCGCAGCTGGCCCAGGGCGACCTGGACGATGGAGGGCGGCTTCTCGCGGGCGATCTCGTTCGGCCCGTAACGGGAGAGGCGGCTGGCGCCGTCGCCCGACGTGAGGCCCCGCTGAAGATCACTGCCCACCGCGGCAACGACGGCGTCGACATCCAGGGCGAACCAAGCCGCCGACCCGGGCGGGGAGGCGGTGGATGCTTCGCTCAAGGTGGTCATCCAAGGATTCTGCTCCGGTTCGGCGGGGATTGCTCGGGGCGCCCGGAGGCGCGTCGCCGAGCCACCGGTCCCGAGGTGAGCCCGGCGGAGCGGCGGATCGCGTCGCTAACCTGCTGGTTCAGTGCCACCCACCGTCGTCCACGTCGCGCCGCACCCCGACGACGAGACCGTCGGTTGTCCCGGCGCCCTGCTCCACCTGCAGGACCGGCGTTGGACCGTGGTCAGCGTCATCGCGAGCCTCGGCTTCGAGGGCCAGCGGGACCGGCGGCGCGCCGAGGCCGAAGAGGCCTCGAAGCGGGCCGGGTTCACCCCCGTGTTCTTGGACCCGCCACTCGACCTCGACCTCGACGCCGATCTCGCCCTCGCCACCCGGCGCCTGGCCACCGAGCTGCCCGACATCGTCGAGGCGCACGGCGCGCAGATCGTCGTGTCGCCGTCGCCGCACGACGTCCATCACGGCCACGAGACGGTGGGGCGCGGGGTGCAGCGCGCCCTGGCGGCGCTGCCGCCGACGGTGCGGTGGTGGATGTGGGGCGTGTGGGGCGACCTGCCGGCGCCGAACGTGTTCTACGCGTACGACCAGCGCGTGCTCGACCGCGCCCTGCACATCCTCGACGCGTACGAGGGCGAGCTCGCTCGCAACGACTACCGCCCCTTCCTGAGCGGGCGCGCCGCGGTGAACGCCGTCATGGGCGCGGAGCGCGTCTTCGGCTTCGGCTCCGCCGCCATCACCGAGTTGCCGTACGCCGACCTCCTGACCGAGGTGCGGCTCATCGAGGGCAAGTTCATGGCGTCCGAGCCGCACCAGCTCGACCAGGGCCCGGAGCCGACGGCCCAGTACGACTTCGACCTCACGCCGTGGCTCGACTCGCCCAGCGTGCACGAGCTGATCGGCTACGTCCGCGAGGTGCGCGAGGTGCCCGAGCTGCCCGAGGACAGCCCGTGACGACGCTCGCCACGCTGACGCCGCAGCTCGTCGACGACTTCGGGCGCGACGGGTTCGTGGTGGTGCCGGGCCTGTTGTCGGCCGACGAGCTCCGCCGGTACGGGTCGGCGGTGGACGAGGCGGTCGCCCGGCGCAGCCGGGGAGACACGCGGACGCTGGCGCAGAAGTCGCGCTACGAGCAGAGCTTCGTCCAGTGCCAGAACCTCTGGGAGGACTCCTCCGAGGTGCGGCCGCTGACCTTCCATCCGCTCGTGGCCGAGACGGCCGCCCGCCTGCTCGGGGTCGGCGCGGTGCGGCTCTGGCACGACCAGGCCCTCTACAAGGAGCCGGGCGGCCGGAAGACCGACCCGCACCAGGACCAGCCGTACTGGCCCATCGTCGAGACGAACACGATCACCGCGTGGATCCCCTTCGACGGCTCGACCGTGGCGAGCGGGGCCATGGGGTACCTGCCGGGGAGCCACCGGCTGGGCCTGCGCGAGTTCGTCAACATCTTCAGCGGGACGGGCGAGGACGCGCTGGCGCGGCGGGAGCTCGAGGGTATCGAGCCGGCGTGGGTCGAGGTGCCGGCCGGCGCGGTCGCCTACCACCACGGGTTGACGTTCCACTTGGCACGACCGAACACCACCGGTACCGTCCGTCGCGTGCACACGGTGATCTATTTCGCCGACGGGTCGACGCGGGGCGAGGGCCGCTTCCCGCATCCAGCGGTCGAGCGAGCCGGGATCCCGATGGGCGCGGTGATCGCGAGCGACGTGACGCCGCTGGCCTGGCCCCGGCCGGCCGGCGACCTGCCCGACCCGCCGGCGGACGTGGGGCCGCTCGGGTGAGCGGCGTGCGCGCGGACGCGCTGACCGACGAGCAGCGGGCGTCGTGGGACGAGCGCGGGTTCTTCCGCGTCGCCGGCTTCGCGCCGCCCTCGGTGTGCGAGGCCATGCTGGCCCGCGTGGTCGAAATCGTGCGCGACCGGGGGCTGGCGGCAGGGCTCGGCGCCCGGGTGACGCCGGAGAACAACAAGGCCCAGATGGTGGTGGCGCAGCCCGAGGACGCCGTGTCGAAGGTGTTCAAGCTTCATCGAGACACCGTCTTCGCCGAGTTCGCGCATTCCGCCGCCGTGGTCGACCCGGTCTCCGAGTTCATCGAGCCCGACATCGACGTCTTCTTGTCCCAGTTCATCTTCAAGACGTCGGGTGCGTGGGG
This sequence comes from uncultured Acidimicrobiaceae bacterium, assembly GCA_963763575.1. Lineage (GTDB taxonomy): Bacteria > Actinomycetota > Acidimicrobiia > Acidimicrobiales > RAAP-2 > Bog-473. The sequence continues at coordinate 137,014 of CAVXPD010000011.1, read as the reverse complement.
CCAGCCGTGGCACCAGGATTCCTTCTACTTCCCCTTCGAGCCGGCCCGGCCCGTCGTGGGCGTGTGGCTCGCCGTGACCGAGGCCACGCTGCAGAACGGATGCCTGCACGTACTGCCGGGCTCGCAGACCGAGCCGGTGCACACCCACGTGCCGGACCGGCGCCCCGGCGCCAACCACGGCTACGTCGAGATCGTCGACCACGACATGTCGGCCTCGGAGCCGGTGCTGATGCACCCGGGCGACCTGCTCGTCTTCGACAGCCACCTCATGCACCGCTCCACCGACAACGAGTCGTTCGGGATCCGCGCCGCGATGGTGTACCACTACGCAGCCGCCGGGACTGTCGACCACACCGAGGAGTACGTCCCGGGACTGGGGCTGAACGACTGGGTGCCGGCCCGGCGGGGCGGTCTGCCCACGCCGCCCGACACGGCGTGAGCGCCGGTCGCCGCGATCTGCTCGGACGACGACGTGTGTGGGGCGGGAGACCAGGCGGTGAGGCGGTGACGCCATGAGGCTGAAGTTCGACGCCATGCTCCCCGCGCAGCCGTTGCGCCGGGCCGGCGAGCTCGGGCGGCTCGCCGCGGCGGCCGGGTTCTCCGGGCTGGTGGTGACCGAGGCGGGGCGCACGGCGTATCTCACGTGCGGCGCCATCGCCGTCGCGGCGGAGATCGACGTGCTGACCGGCATCGCCGTCGCGTTCCCGCGCAGCCCGATGGTGACCGCATCCACGGCCTGGGAGCTGGCCGAGGCGAGCGGGGGCCGGTTCAGGCTCGGGCTGGGCGCACAGGTGCGTGCTCATATCGAGCGGCGCTACGGGTCCGCGTTCGACCCACCCGGGCCGCGCCTGCGCGAGTACGTCCTCGCCGTCAAGCAGATCTTCCACTCCTTCCGCACCGGCGAGCCGCTCGACGTGGACGGTGAGTTCTACGCGCTCTCGTTGCTCCCGCCGACGTGGGCGCCGGGTCAGATCGACTACCCCGACCCGCCGATCGACGTGGCGGCGGTCAACCCCTGGATGCTGCGCATGGCCGGGCAGGTGGCCGACGGCGTACACGTGCACCCGTTGAACACGCCGACGTACCTGCGCGAGACCGTGCTGCCGGAGTTGGGGGCGGGGGCGGCGCGCGCCGGCCGGAGCGTCGAGGACCTGCAGGTGATCGTGCCGGCCTTCCTCTGCGCCGGCGACACCGACGAGGAGCAGTCGCGCTGGCGGGAGATGGCGCGGGTGCAGGTGGCCTTCTACGGATCGACCCCCAACTACTCGTTCATCTTCGAGCAGCTCGACCGGGAGGGGACGACCGAGCGCATCCGCGAACGCCAGCGGGCGGGGGACGTGCCCGGCATGGCCGCGGTGATCGACGACGACCTGCTCAAGGAGTTCACGACGGTGGGCACCTGGGACGACATCGCCGACGAGATCTTGGGCAAATACGGCGGCATCGCCACGCGGGTCGTCAGCTATTTCACCGGTGCCGACGCGGCGCGCGATCCCTCGGCGTTCGAGCGCTGGAGCGAGGTGGCGCGGCGGGTGACTTCCGCCGCGGTTTAACGAATTCAGTCGTCGGTTCGTGAATATTGGCGGTGGGTCTATCCGTTCATTCACCGACGAGTAGAACCGAGCGCCATATACATCAGCTGGATCGACTGGATCGACCTGATTCAGGTCCCGGGGCTGCCTCCGAGGCGTTCGGCTCGACCCGCCCGCCACTCAGATGGCCGCCCCGCCTCCCGTGTTCCCCGAGTCGCCCGAGTAGGGGAGTAGCCCGGTGTTCCCGGTGTCGCCGCTATCGGAGCCGGTGTTCCCGCTGTTGCCCGAGTTTCCGAAGCTCCCGCTGTTGCCCGAGTTCCCGAGGCTCCCGCTGTTGCCGGTGCTCCCGGTGTTGCCCGTGTTGCCGCTGTTGCCGAGATTGCCCAGCCCGCCGCCGCCGCTGCCCCCGAGCAGCCCTCCGGCGAACTGCGAGAACGGGATGACCTCTGAGGACGGGGGCGGCGTCACCGTGACCGGCGTGCCGAAGTTGGAGAAGACCATCGTCATGTCCTCGGACATCGTCTGTCCCGCGATCGACAACGAGAGAGGGAGGTCGATCGCCTTGAGCATGTTCCCGCTGGCCACGTAGACCTTCGCCTCGATGCTCGGGGGCGTGACGCCCGACAGCGCGTGCTGCAGCGACGACGGCAGCTGGCCCATCGCCTTCTCGATGTCCGACTGCGGCAGCGCCACCGAGTACTCGGTGACCGCCGTCCCGCTGTAGGTCGTCGGGCCGAGCGACGTCACCGTGCCGCCCTCCGACTGGAGCTGCTGCAACATGGCGGCCGGGTTGCCGAAAGCGTCGATGCCACCCCCCAGCGCGCTGGCGCTCCCCGAGCCGAACTCGCTGGTGTCGATCGACACCCACTGCTTGCCCTGCGTGACGCTGCTGCCGAGCCCGCCCAGGCTGCCGAGGAGGCTGCCCACGTTGACGTAGACAGTCTGGCCGTCGTAGAGGACCTGTTCGCTCAGCTGCTGGCCGGACGATCCCGGCAGGCTCACCGTGAACGTGCCCGACTGGTTGGCGAAGTCGAACGCCCCGCTGCCGCTGATCGTCTCGTCGTGGCCGAGGACCGACACCTTCAGCGTCATCGACATGTCGGCCGACTGCGCGGCGAGCGTGTGGGTGGCAGCGGTGGTGACGGCCTCGGTCGCGGCCGCCTTGTCGGGCTGGCCGAAGACGAACGCGGCGCCGACGCCCGCCAGCGCGCCGACCAGGAGGACCCCCGCGGCGATGGTGCCGATCACGACGCCGCGCCTGCGCCGCTTCGGTGACGGCCACGCCGGCGGCACACCCGAGGGCGACACGGCCGTCGGAGCGCCCCACACCACCGGTGCGCCGAGCGGAGCGGCCGCCAGGTCGGGCTTCGTCGGGGGCGACCACGGCGGCAACGGAGACGAGGACGGCACCGAAGACGGGGACGCCTGCGCCGGCGGTGTCCCAGGGGCGCCGCCGTGGGACGAATCCGGCGAAGCGTCCGATCCCACGGATCCCGCGGCGCGGACCCCTTGCGTCCAGACGTGCCCGTCGAAGTACCGCTCTCGGTCGCGCAGGAAGGGGTCGCCGTACCACCCCGGTGCCTGGCTCACGCGGTGCTCCTCCCCCTCGTCGTTCGGTGCGCCCAACCCGTGATGCCTATTGTCTCACGACCTCGGCAGCTTCGAGCTGGCGCGAGTTACAGGCGGTGACCGCCCCACGGACCCCGTCGGTTCAGTCCCGACCCCGTCCCAGTGGCGCTCCCGACCCACTCGGTCGGGGTCCGCCAACCACCCGGGAGGGTGTCCGTTTGTCACCCGCCGCACGCCCTCCCGCCTGCCCTTCGAGCGGATTCCGCTGGTGTCACGTCTTCCACGCCTACCCGCCGCCTCGGTTTTCGCTCGGCCGTCCGGCGAGGATCCCTCGCCCCCGCCCGAACCGACCCGCGGGGGCTGATTCGTGCGCCGAATTCGCTGGGCCGTAGGCTGGAGAGACTCTGGGGGGCCCGCGGAGTGGCGCCCGGCGAGCGAAGAAAGGACTGCAGTGGGGATCCAATTGAAGGCCGGGACGAGGCTGCGCAGCGCGACGGACGCCTGCGAGGTCGTGGTCGTGAAGGCTCCGTCCGAGCCGGTCGACGTCCGGTGCGGGGGGCATGCCTTCCTGCCCGTCGACACCGAGGTCGTGCCCCAGAGCGTCGAGGCCGGCTTCGACCAGGGCACCCAGCTGGGGAAGCGCTACAGCGACGAGGAGCTGGGGCTCGAGCTGTTGTGCACCAAGGGCGGCGAGGGGTCGATCTCGGTCGGCGAGACGGTCCTCGAGGTCAAGGGTGCGAAACCGCTTCCCGCCTCCGACTGAGCCCGGAGTTCTCCGGTGAACATCGCGATGTTGCTCGAGATGGTCGCGGAGGGCGACCCGGACCGGGTCGTGGTGGGCTCTCGCACCGAGGGGCTGCGCGCGGCCGATCTGCTCGAGCGGGCCAGGCGGGCCGCCATCTACTTCGAGAAGAGCGGCACCGAGGTCGTGGGCTACTTCGGCCTCAATTCCGACGTCTTGCCGGTGGCCCTGTTCGGGGCAGCGCTGGCCGGCGTGCCCTTCGCCCCGCTGAACTACCGGGCCCCGGACGAGCAGCTGCGCGGCATCCTCGCCCGGGTGGCCGGCGGACTCCTGATCGCCGACGACGACGAGGTGGCACGGCTCACTGCGGTCGGCGCGGACCGGGTGATCACGAAGGACCAATTCACTGCGGCCATTGCCGAGCCCGAGTCGGGCGAGCACCCGTTCGTCGACCCCGAGGAGGTGGCGGTGTTGCTGTTCACCAGTGGCACCACCTCGGAGCCCAAAGCCGCGGTCCTGCGCCACCGTCATCTCGCCTCGTACATCATCTCCAGCGTCGAGTTCCTGGGCTGCTCGGCCGAGGAAGCACAGCTCGTGTGCGTGCCGCCGTACCACATCGCCGGGATCGCAGCCGTGCTCAGCTCGCTCTATTCGGGGCGGCGGATCATGTACCTGCCCACGTTCGACGCGACGGAGTGGGTGCAGGTCGCCAACGACGAAGCGATCACCCACGCCATGGTCGTGCCCACCATGCTCGGGCGCATCCTCGAGGCGGTCGAGGACTCGGGGGCGGCCCCGCCGGCGCTGCGCCATCTCTCCTACGGCGGGGGGCGCATGCCGCTCGAGCTGGTGGAGCGGACTCTGCGTGATCTGCCTCAGGTCGATCTGGTGAACGCGTACGGACTGACCGAGACGTCGTCGACCATCGCGATGCTCACGCCGGACGACCACCGCGAGGCCTTCTCGTCGTCGGATCCCGTGGTGCGGGCCCGTTTGGTTTCGGTGGGCCGTCCGCTCCCGGCGCTCGAGGTCGAGGTGCGAGGTGAGGACGAAGTGGCGCTGCCGGCCGGCGAAAAGGGCGAGATCTGGGTGCGCGGGGAACAGGTCGCCGGCGAGTACGTCGGGCGGTCGGTGCTCGACGAACAAGGCTGGTTCCGGACGCGTGACGCCGGCTGGTTCGACGCCGACGGGTTCCTCTACGTGGACGGCCGCCTCGACGACGTGATCGTGCGCGGCGGGGAGAACATCTCTCCGGGCGAGGTCGAGGACGTGCTGCACGCGCACCCCGCCGTGACCGAGGCCGCGGTCATCGGCATTCCCGACACCGAGTGGGGCGAGGCCGTGGCGGCCGTCGTCGTGCTGCGTTCGGGCGCGACACCGGTGAGCGAAGCCGATCTGCAGGGCTGGGTGCGGGAGCGGTTGCGCTCGACGAAAGCGCCCACCGTGGTGGACTTCCGCACCGAGTTGCCGTATTCGCCGACCGGCAAGCTCCTGCGGCGCGTGCTCCGCGACGAGCTCTCCGGCGAGACCCCCGCCCACTGATTGCGCAACACTGCGGCTACTGTCACTGGGGTGGCTGCCATGGGGGTGGCTGGGATCCACCGGGAGGTGATGATGTCGGTCGGCAGGCAGATCAGGTTGGCGGTCCTCGCATTGTTGACGCTGGGGGCGACGGCAGTCGCGGTCACGACACCGGCGGCAGCTGCGGTTTCTACCGGGCATCGCGCCACGCTGGCGCATGCGCCGATGCAACCGACGCCGCCCGGCACCACTCCTCTCCTCGCGCCGGCAGGTACGACGACGTCCACCAACTGGTCCGGGTTTGCCGCGCACGGCTCGACCTACTCGAGCGTCTCGGCCGCGTGGGTCGTGTCCCCGCTCACGTGTACCACCGGGCAAAAGTTCTCGTCCTCCTGGGTCGGACTCGACGGCTACAACTCTTCAACCGTGGAGCAGACCGGCACGGAAAGCGATTGCTCCGGAATCACCCCGTCGTATGGCGCTTGGTACGAGATGTTCCCGGCGGGTTCGGTGGGCATCGCCAAGCCCGTCTCAGCCGGCGATCACATGAGCGCATCGGTCACCTCCGCGGGCACCTCGTTCACCCTGACCATCAGCGACGGCACCAAGGGCTGGACCCATACGGTTACCAAAACGTCGGCGACCGCCAAGCGGTCCTCAGCCGAGGCCATCGAGGAGGCCCCGTGCTGCACGTCGGGTGGAGGGATCCTGCCCCTCGCCAACTTCGGCACCGTGCCCTTCACCTTGGTACACGTCGACGGCCCGCTTATCGGCGCGTCGAACCCGACACGGATCAACATGGTGAGCACCGGGGGCGTCACGAAGGCCACCACGTCGACGCTCAACCCCGCCGGTGGCGCCTTCTCGGTGACCTGGCATCACAGTTGACGTCTCGGCCGAAGCCGGACACGGCTGGCCGCGGGGTCAGGATTCCCGGGCCGCCCACCCGATGAGAGACTTCACGTCGAAGACGAGAACGTCGGCGAATTCGACCCCGCGGTACTGGTAGTACCGCTCGCGCAGCGCCGCCTCGCACTCCGCGAGGAACGTCGTCTTCACGTCGTGGCCCGACCGGCGCACGAGGTGGGCGCGCACCCACCACAGGCGCGACCAGTCGTGCCGGCTCCAGTGTTCGCAGAGGAGTGTTGCCGAAGCGTCGCGGTCGAGGTTCTTCAGCCGGCCGAGCTCGGTGGTGTCCTTCGGCTTGACGAGATCCACCGGCGAGGCGACCACCTTGGCGAGGACGACGAAGCACACCGGAACGGCGTCGATGGTGCCGCGCGCGCCCGTGGTGCAGAGCACACCGTGGTCCGCTTGCGCCAGGTATTCCCAGCATCGTCCGCTCGCAAGGCGCACCGGGTGAGTATCCCAGCCCATCCCCCGCCGGCGGCTACTCCTCGGCGGCGAAACGCTCCCACGCCGACTGGCGGGTGATGCCCAACGCCTCGCCAATCTGCGCCCACGTCGCGCCGAGCTTGCGGGCGCGCCGCACCCAGCCGAGCAGGCTCTCCTCGACCTGCGCCTGCGCTCGGGCGACGTTGGGCAGGTTGGCCAGCGTCACCTGGAGGGAGTCGGTCCGATCCCAAGGCAACAGGCGCGGCGCGGTCGGGCCCTCGGGCGTGTCCTCGATGATCTGACAGCAGAGGTCGACGCACTCGTCGCAGACGTAGACCGCCGGGCCGGCGACGAGTCGCTTGACTTCGGTGTCTGGTTTCAGACAGAAGGAGCAACAAGCAATGGGAGCTTCGGTGGTGGGCACGGCGTCCTCCTCTGAGCTCCCTGCGAGCGTGCGGCCTGACCTTACATTGTCAGGCTCGACCTGACAATGCGCCCTCCGCGACACCGTGTGCCTAGTCCCGCAACTCCTTGCCGGTGAGACTCAAGAAGACGTCCTCGAGGTTGGGCGTGCGCACCTCGACTCCCGTCAATTCCACGCCCTGCCTGGTGGCGACGCCGACCAGCGCCGGCAGGACGGCCGGCCCGTGCTCGGTGGTGAGCTCCAGGTGCCCGTCGATCTCCCGCACCTGGTGGACCGACTCCACGCGCCGACAGGCGTCGGCCAGCGCGTCGAGGTCGGCGCCTTCACAGGCCAGGTGCACCTTGTCCTGCCCGCCGTACGCGCGGATCAGCTCGTCGGCCGTACCCTCGGCAACGAGGTGTCCGTCGTCGATGATCCCGATGCGGTCGCACAGTTTGGCCGCCTCTTCCATGTAGTGCGTCGTGTAGAGCACGGCGATGCCCAGGCGGCCGACGGTCTCGAGGATGGCGTTGCGGCTCTGCGGATCGACACCGACGGTCGGCTCGTCCAGGACCAACAGCCTGGGCCGGTGCAACAGGCCCGCCGCCATGTTGGCCCGACGCTTCATGCCGCCTGAATAGGTGCTGATGCGGTCCTTGCCCCGGTCGGCCAGGCCGACCAACGCGAGCGTCTCGGCGATGCGCGTCTGGAGCTGCGACCCGGACAGGCCGTAGAGCTGGCCGAAGAAACCGAGGTTCTCGACCGCCGAGAGGTCGGGGTACAGCGCCAGGTCTTGGGGCACGTAGCCGACCGCCGCCTTGGCCTCGAGCGTGCCGCCGGCGTGGCCGTCGATTGAGACGTCGCCCGCGTCCGGGGGGACGAGCCCGCAGAGCATGGAAATGGTCGTCGTCTTCCCCGCACCGTTGGGCCCCAGCAGCCCGTAGCACTCGGCGGCCCCGATGGAGAAGGAGACGCCGTCAACGGCGAGGCGCTCCCCGTAGGTCTTGCGCAGCCCGGCACACTGCAGCATCGCCGCCGGCGTCGAGGCAGCGGAGGGGTCCCTCGTTGACGCGGCGGGCGAGGCCTCCGTCGGTCCGTCCTGTTCTCGGGTTCCAACCGCCTGCTGGTGCATGCACCCTCCGGGAGCAATCCCTCGCGGCTGCAACGTAGCAAGGGTGACCGGCCGCACCCGGAGCGGGGGTCAGCCCGAACATCCCCGCTCTATTGCGCGGCGGGCCCGGCCTCAGCCCCCATCGCCTGGGCCTGCACCAGCCCGCCGTCGACGAGCACGTCGATGCCGGTGACGAACGACGCCTCGTCCGAGAGGAGGAACGCCGCCACCGCGGCCACTTCGTCTGGCCGTCCCTGCCGGGCCAGGGGTACCTGACCGAGCATCTCGCTCATGATCGGCTGCTGCTCCAGCTCCTGGCGGCCCATGGGGGTGTCGATGATGCCCGGGGCGATCGAGTTGACCCGCCCACCTCGGGCTCCCCAGCGCACGGCCGCCCGGGCGCACGCCCGCACGACGCCGCGTTTGGCCAACGCGTAGGCCAGTCCGCTGTCGGAGACCGCATCGGTGATCCGGTCGAGGAAGTCTGCGGCCAGCGGCTCGTCGATCAGCGCGTCGAGCGCGGCGTCGGCGTCGGCGAACGGAGCGATCTGGTACGCCGCCATTGACGAGAAGCACAGCGCCGCCGAGCCCGGTTCCACCAGGTGCTCGAGGCCGCGCAGCAGCAGCTCGGTCCCGACGAGGTCCACCGCGAACATGCGCCGGGCGTCCGCCATGGTGGGCGAGATGCCGGCCGCATGGGCCAGGGCACGGAACCTGCCCCGCTCGCGCACGTCCTCGACGAGGTGGGCCACCGCCCGTTCGTCGGAGATGTCGCAGGCCAAGCCGACGGTACCCTCGGCGTGCGGCGGCTCGAGGTCGACGGCGATCAACACGTCGGTCCGGCCCCGCAGCCGCTCGACGCAGTCGCGGCCCATGCCGCGGCCTGCGCCCGTCACCACGGCCACGGTGGGCGCGCCAACAGAAGTGGATTCGTTCTCGCTCACGATCGTCAACTTAGGAAAGATTGCCTCCCACCGCACCGTGCTCACGGCGGGCGGCCGGCGGCGCGCCGCTTTCACGCGAAGGCCGGCATGACCTCGTGTTCGAACAGCCGAAGGCTGGACCAGGCCAGTTGGATCGGCGTGCCGCCGACCATCGGGTGGAAGAACGCGAAGGGGAACGGGCTGTCCTTCAGCTCGGCCACGTACTCGTCCGGGGTGAGCACGGCGTACTGGCCACTCCGGCGCAGCTCCTCGATGTCGTCCACTCGTCGGTAGGGCGAGGCGATCTGCTCCTGGGCCTGCCATTCGCCGTAGGCGTTCATCTCGTGCAGGAAGAACGGGGCCATCTCTTCCCACCCCTGCTCGGCGTCACGGGCCAACGCGACCACCCGGTTCTCCCCGATGGGTGACGGGCCGGGATCCGGCCGCCCCAAGCGCTGGACCTCCTCCCGGTAGAAGTCCCACACCTCGGGTACCGAGGGGATGAACCCGTCACCGATCCGCGCCGCTCGTCGCGCCGCCGGCGCGCTGCTGCCCCCCATCGTGATGTTGATCCCGTCGCTGCGGTACGGCGGCGGCGTGAGCTGCACCATGCGGCCCCGATACTCGAAGGGCTCGCCACGGAACGCCGCCCGGATGGTTTTCACCACCTCTTCGACCCGGGCGCCGCGCTCGCTTGACGGCACGCCGTACAGCTCGAACTCCTGGCGCACGTAGCCGCCGGCCACGATGAGGTCCACCCGCCCCTGCGACAAGTGGTCGAGCACGAGCAGGTCCTCGGCCAGCCGGATCGGGTCGTAGAACGGAGCAATCAGGGCGGCCACGCCGAAGCGCACGTCGGTCGTGCGGGCCGCCATGGCGGCGATGATGGGCAGCGGGCTGGGCAGGTACCCGTCCGCGGAGCCGTGGTGCTCCGAGATCGCGATGCTCACGCATCCGAGCCGGTCGGCCCACTCCGCTATCTCGAGCGCGGCCGCGTAGCGATCGGCCAGGGCCGTGCGCGCAATCTCCGGGTTACGGAAGTCGAACCGCATCGCGAACAGCATGGACATCGAATCTCCCCTCGGTCCGGGCGCCGGCGACGGCCCTGCAGCCGCGGCCGACGATGGTAGGCGGCGCCAACTGCTAGCGGTACTGGGTCTCCGACTTGTCGCGTGGCGGCGGCCGGTTGACGGGGAAGTTGCCGATGAGCGTGTAGGAGACGCCGTTGAGCAAAGCGGGGGTGCGCGCCATGTCCAGCGATTCCCAGATGGCGCGGATCGTCCCCTGGATCGCCTTGGGGTTGCGCCCCGCGATGGACAGCGCGATCGCCCGGGCCCGGTCGCGCATGAGCGTCGCGGCTCACCACCTCGGTGACCAGACCGAGGCGCAGCGCCGTCTCCGCCGTGATGCGCTCCTCGTTGCCCATGAGCGCCCACCGCAGCACGTCGCCCAGTGGCACGCCGCGGTGCAGCATGCCGATCGGCTCGAGCGCGCTCACGATCCCGACGTTCGCGTGGGGATCGAAGAACACGGCATCGTCGGAGCAGATGATGATGTCGGACTCGTTCAAGAAGTACTGCGCGCCGCCCGCGCACAGGCCGTGCACGGCGGTCACCACCGGCTTCCACACCTTGTGGCGCAGCTTCGGCCCCAGCGTCTCGCCCGGGTCGAAGGTGTTCCACGTGTTCTCCTTCATGAACCAGGGGATCTCGCTCGATACGTCGATCCCGGTACCGAAGGCGCGCTCGCCGTTCGCCTGGATCACGGCGCAGTGGATCTCCTCGGTGTCGCGCACCGTCTCCCACGCCCACGCCATGTCGGTGGCCATGGCGTCGTTGAACGAGTTCATCGCATCTGGCCGGTTCAGCGTGATTGTCGCGACGTTGTCGGCCACGTCGAACAGGATCGTCTCGCGCTCCATCGGTCCTCCTGGCCCCGGGCCGGGCCTGGGGGTAAATGGGATACTCTTTCACTCGGCTTGCGGCCGGACGCGCAGGGCCGACAGCATCACACACAGCGCATGCGTCGACCGCGGGACCGCCAACGGCAAGAAGGACGTCGCGGCGCCCAGAGATCAACGAACGCCTGAGGCAGACCGGACAGAGAGGATCACGCGGTGGAGATCAAGGGGAAGAAGGCCGTCATCGTGGGCGGCGCGTCGGGGATGGCCAAGGCCTCGGCCGAGTTGCTGCACCAGAAGGGCGCCGACGTCGCCATCTTGGACCTGCCCAACACGGCCGGCGCCGACGTGGCCAAGGAGCTCGATGGCACGTTCCACGAGGTCGACGTGCTCGACGACGATCAGGTCGAGACCGCGCTGGGTGATGCCGTCAGCGCTCTCGGCGGCCTCCACGTCGCGGTCAACACCGCGGGAGGCGGCATCGGGAAGCGGACGCTGACCAAGGAGGGGCCGCACCCCCTCGAGGACTTCCGCCGCATGATCGAGCTGAACCTCATCGGCACGTTCAACCTCAACCGACTCCAGGCCTGGCACATGTCGACCAACGAGCCCGAGGACGGGGAGCGCGGCGTGATCATCGACACCGCGTCCATCGCGGCCTTCGAGGGCCAGATCGGCCAGGTCGCCTACGCCGCGGCCAAGGCGGGCATCGCGGGCATGATGCTCACGATGGCTCGCGACTTGGGGAGCCTGGGGATCCGTAGCGTCGCCATCGCGCCGAGCCTGTTCAGCACTGGTTTGACCAAGGGCATCCCCGACGACTTCGCTGATGCGCTCACCAAGGACGCCGCCTTCCCCAAGCGGCTGGGGCGGGCCGAGGAGTACGGGAAACTCGCCGTGGCGATCGTGGAGAACCCCATGCTCAACGGCCTGTGCATCCGCCTCGACGGCGGCCAGCGCTTCGCCCCGAAGTAGGCGAGAGGACGCAAAGGATCCGGGGACCGGGGCAGGGACCGTGCGGTCGATCGACCTCCGAGTCGACGTGACCGACGCGGTCGGCCTGGGTGAGCCGGCCCACCTCGCCCTCACGGTGACGGCGCCCGACGCGGCGGCCGCGGACCCGATCGTCTGCTTCGCCAAGCCCGGCGCCGGTTACAGCCGCGGCTACTACACCACCGACCTGCCCGGTCCCGGGCACGGACTCGGTAGCCAGGCGGACTGGCACGCGGCGCGCGGCTGGATCGTCGTCGCCGTGGACCACCTCGGCGTGGGCGACAGCTCCCAGCACGACCCCGAGGCCTTGACGTTCTCCCGGGTCGTCGCGGCGAGCCACGCCGCCGAGACGGACGTGCGGCAGAAGCTGGCGGCGGGCACTCTGACGGAAGGTCTCGGCCCGGTCGAGCGATCGGTGACGATCGGGCTCGGGCAGTCGATGGGCGGGTCGCTCACGATCGTGCAACAGGGCCGCTTCCACTGTTACGACGGCATCGGGGTGCTGGGCTACAGCGCGCTGCACACCCACCCGCCGACGGCCCCGGGCACCCCGCCGCTCGCGCTGCCCTGGGTCCCGCGCGACACGATGCCGTCGGACGGCGTCACACCCAACGGCCCGACGCTGGCGGGGATCGCCGGAGTCGACGGAGTGGCCGCCTCCTCGCCGGAGCCGGCGGCTGCGGTCATCGACCCCATGGCGTGGGGCTTCCACTACGACGACGTGGACCGCGCTGTGGTGCGGCGCGACTTGGACGGCTTTCCGGCTCGGAACGGCGCGGTCCCGGCGTGGGGCTCCGCCACCATTCCCATGACGGTGGCCCTGTGGTGCGTCTCGCCCGGCTCGGTCCTCACGGAAGCGGCCGCCATCGAGAGCCCGGTCCTCGTCGCGTTGGGCGAGCGCGACGTGCTCGTCGACCCGCGTGGCGAGGTGCGGGCCTACGAGTCGGCCTCGAGCGTCGACTTCTTCGTCTGCCCCAAGATGGCGCACATGCACAACTTCGCAGGCACCCGGGAGCTGTTCTGGCGGCGGATCGAGACGTGGGCGGCCTGGGTACGGGCGCAACGCGACGCCGGGGGCGGGACGGGGTCGGCACCGTGACGGACCTCGAGCTCGCAGAAGACCTGGCCTCGCTGCTCACGCTGGAACGGGTCGACCGCGACCTGTTCCGGGGCAGCAACGCCAACTACGGGCCGCGCCAGAACCTCTTCGGCGGCCAGGTGGCCGCGCAGTGCCTGCTGGCCGCGGCTGCGACCGTGGACGACGACCGGCTCCCCCACTCGCTGCACGGCTACTTCCTGCGGTCGGGCCGGGTCGACCTCCCGGTCATCCTCGAGGTCGACCGCGACCGGGACGGCCGGTCCTTCTCGGCGCGCCACGTCGTCGCGGTGCAAGAGGGCGAGGTCATCTTCTCGATGATCACCTCCTTCCACGCCGAGCGCGAGTATGCCGAGGCCGCGACGTTCGACGACGCCCCCCGCCGCGACGCTCCGCCGCCCGAGCAGGCGCCCCGCCAGCCCTGGAGCACGCTCCTCGAGGTGCGCGAGGTGACCCGGACGGACTTCTTGAAGGGCGTGTTCAGCGACTGCATGTGGGTGCGTTCGGGCGCGTCGCTCGGAGACGACCCCCTGATGCACATGGCCGGGTTGACGTTCCTTTCGGATCTGGGCACGGGCTTCGGCCAGCAAGACCGGTCGCTGGTCGGGCGGGGCGGCCCGTCGGTCGACCACTCGGTCTGGTTCCAAGAGGACATCCGGGCCGACGACTGGGTGCTGGTCGACCTGCGTCCGGTGAAGGCCCGCAACGCGCGCGGGGCGTACCACGGGTCCCTGCGCGATCGCTCTGGTCGGCTGGGCGCCACCCTCTACCAGGAGCAGCTCCTCCTACCCGTGGGCGCGGGCGACCTGGTCCGGGCGGTGGATCAGACCGGGCCGGTGCCCGTCCAGAGGGCCGCCGCGCCGACCGACCCGGGGCGGCACGACGCCGAGGAGCGGCATCCGGCCGGACGGTGACGCTCGGGCCGTCCGCCGCCGTCTCGCCATTGGGGCAGGTGAGGGTCGCGGGGATTCGTCCTTGGCCCTGGGTGGTAGAGATAGAAGCGACGCGTGCACCAGGGTTTTCCCGAGATCGCGTCAAAGGCGGCAGCGACCGAGAGCGACATGCGACAGCGATCCGGAGGGCGATGACGTTCGGCCACCAGGGGAGGAACGGAGCGGCACGCTGATGGACGAGCCGCGGGAGTTCCCGATCCGCATGACCCGCCTGCGTTGGGCGCACCTCGGAGCGCTCGTGGCCGCAGCCGTGGGCCTCTTCCTCCCGTGGGTCAGCGCCGGTCCATTGAGCGTAGACGGGATCAAGACCACGCCCGGGGTGATCTACCTGCTCGTGCTGATCTTGGCCGTGATCTTCGGGTTCTGGCACGGCGCGCGGACGAGCAACTACTGGTACGCCATGGACAGCAACCGCTTCACTGGATCGCTCCTCTGCCTGTCCTGGCTGGTCCTGCTGGCGGTCGCGGTCTACGAGTCCGTACACCTCGCCTCGGCGCACTCGCCGACCACCGGAAAGGCCCAGGTCCTCGGGATCGGCCTCGCCATCGACACGATGGCGGCCCTCGTCGGCTCGGTGGTCGCAACGATCGACGCGGTGCAGAACTGGTCCAAGTCCCAAGTCGTGGCGGGCCCGGCGGACGAGGACACCAAGACATCCGAGGAGGCGGCGATCCCGCCGGCGACGCGGATCCGGATGCTGCGGCCCATCGGGGCGTGGGCAATTGCCGCCGTCGGGATCCTGGCCGTGGGCGGCGCCGGCCTGGCCGGCCACAACGCCGGCTGGACCCCGATCGCGAGACCGGTCAGTCACACGACGCACCACGCCTCGTCCGGCCACGGGCATTCGGGCGACGGCGGCACGGGCGCCTCCTCGACCACCGGCCCGACCAGCTCGACGACGACCACCGCCCCCAGGTCGAGCACCGGCAACACCGGCAGCACCGGCGACACCGGCGACACCGGCAACACCGGCGCGGCGTTCCCGGGTGCCGGCACCGCGCCCCCGCCGGTCAACGAGATCGTGCCGCCGGTGGGGATCGGGAACACCCCGCCCGCCTACGGCTTGACGCCGGCGCCCCCGGTCCAGAGCAACTCGGGCTCGACCGGCGGCACGGGCGACACGGGCGGCACCGGAGACACGGGCGGCACCGGCAACACCGGGCCCTGAACCGCGGCCGTTTCGCCCGCCCGGAACAATAAAAGGGTACTTTTTCGGGCATGTCGATCGCGATCACCGAAGACCACCGCGCCCTCGGCCAGACCGCCTCGGACTTCCTCGCCAAGCACGACGCACGCGGTGCGGCGCGCGCGCTGCTCGAGGTGCCGGCGGAGGAGGTCCCGAAATTCTGGGGCGACCTGTCCGCGCTCGGGTGGCTGGGCCTGCACCTGCCCGAAGAGCACGGCGGGTCCGGCTACGGGCTGCCCGAGTTGGTCGTCGTGGTGGAGGAGCTGGGACGGGCCCTCGCGCCGGGGCCGTTCGTGCCCACCGTGATCGCGAGCGCGGTCGTCGCGACCTCCGGCCCCGACCCGATGCGGTCCCGGCTGCTCCCCGGCCTGGCCGACGGCTCGGTGCTCGCCGGGGTCGCGCTCGTCTCTGACCTCGTCGTATCCGGCGGCACGGCCACGGGGACCGCGCCTGCGGTATTGGGCGCCGGCCTGGCACAGATTCTCGTCCTGCCGGCGGGGGAGGACGCGGTCGTCGTCGACGCGGCGGCCCCGGGCGTGACCGTCACGATGCCGGCCAACCTCGACCCCACGCGGCGCGCGGCACGGGTGACGCTGGACGGTGCCCCGGTCGAGGTGATCGCGGGCGGGCGGCGGGCGCTCGTGGACCTGGGCCGCCTGCTGGTGGCGGCCGAGGCGACCGGCGTCGCCGCTGAGTGCACCGAGCAGGCGGCGGCGTACGCCAAGGACCGTATCCAGTTCGGCCGGCCCATCGCCATGTTCCAGGCCGTCAAACATCACTGCGCCAACATGCTGGTGGCCTGCGAGCTCGCCACGGCGGCGGTGTGGGACGCCGCCCGGGCCGCAAACGACGGTGGGCCGCAGCTCGCCTCCACCGCAGCCATGGCGGCCGCGCTGGCGCTGGCGGCAGCGGACGAGTGCGCGCAGCTCAACACCCAGGTGCACGGCGGCATCGGCTTCACCTGGGAGCACGATTGCCACCTGTATCTTCGCCGCGCCGCCGCCCTCGCAGGGCTCGTCGACGCGGAGGACGCGGCGCGCGACGTGACGGGCTTGGCGCGGGAGGGGGTGAGCCGCGTCCGCACGGTCGACCTTCCGCCCGAGGCCGAGCCTGTGCGCGACGAGGTGCGCGCCTTCACCGAGCGCATCAAGGGGTTGGACACCCCCGACCAGCGCGAGGCCCTGATCGAGAGCGGCTACGTGATGCCGCACTGGCCCAAGCCGTGGGGGCGCGACGCCGGCGCAGTGGAGCAGCTCGTGATCGAACAGGAGTTCACGGTTGCCGCGGTGGCGCGGCCGCAGTACTCCATCACCGGTTGGGTCATCCTGACGCTGATCCAGCACGCCACCGAGGACCAGGTGGCGCGCTGGGTGCTGCCCGCGCTGCGCCAAGAGGTGATCTGGTGCCAGCTCTTCAGCGAACCCGATGCGGGCAGCGACGCGGCCGGCATCAAGACACGTGGGACCCGGGTGGAGGGCGGCTGGCTGGTGAACGGCCAGAAGGTCTGGACGAGCGGGGCCCACTACGCGTCGTTCGGGCTGGCGACGATCCGCACGGACCCCGACGCCCCCAAGCACGACGGCATCACGACCATGGTCATCGACATGCACGAGGACGGCGTGGAGGTCAAGCCACTTCGGATGGTGACCGGCCAGTCGGAGTTCAACGAGGTGTTCTTCAACGATGTGTTCGTGCCCGACGACGACGTCGTCGGGCCGGTCAACGGCGGGTGGACGGTCGCGCGGGCCACGCTCGGCAACGAGAGCGTGTCGATCGGGGGCGGCCAGGGCGGCGGACGGACGCAGGGGGCGATGGTGATCCCGGCGTTCGACGCGCACCCAGAGCGCCTGGCGGGTGGGGCCGGCCGGATCGGCCGCTACCTCGCGCGCACTGAGGCCGTGGCCGTCCTCAACCAGCGCGCGGCGCACCGCGCCGTCGTCGGCGGCGGTCCCGGCCCGGAAGGGAACGTGACCAAGCTCGTGCTGTCCGAGCTCGGTCACGAGGCTGCGGCCATCTTCGCCGCGCTCGGTGGGCCCGAGACGGCGTACGCCGACGGCGAGACGGCGATGACGGCGTTCATGGTGCTGATGCACAGGGGCGCGTCCATCGCCGGGGGCACCTCGGAGATCAAGCGCAACCAGATCGGGGAGCGCATCCTCGGCCTGCCGCGCGACCCGCTCATCAACTGAACCGACCTGGCCCTCCGCCCCCGGGTATCCGAATCGCCACCGGCGAACGGCTAATCGGACGCGCCTTCGACCGGTGGTACCTGGGCCCTGAACACCGAGCCCGGCGCGCGCCAGTCCGTGGACACGAAGCGGTGCGCGATCAGCCAGCGGTCACCGACCGGCACCAGCCGATCGCGATAACGACCCATGTGGTCGACACCCACCTCGGTGAAGACGGTGAAGTAGCTCGCCACGGTGGCTTCGGTCGGCGACACGGCCTCGAAGCGGATGTTGGTGACGTTGTGCCGGACGATGCGGCGCGTTGCGTCGGCACCGTCGGACCTGGCGGCGCTCGCCACCCGCCTCGCCTGGAGCGCCGTGGTCGCCCCTCCGAAGCGTTCGACGATGGCGGCGCGGCCACGGAGCGGAGCCTGGCCACGGATCTCGAGCACGCCGTCCTGGCAGAACGCGGCGGCGAACTCCTCGAGCAGGTACCGGTCGCCGGCGTGCGAGTACTGCGCCAAGGTGTCGCGGCAGCATTCGCGGGCGGACAGCTCCCACTGCTCCATCCGGGGCACGCTACCGGCACCGTCGGACGCCGGCACCGCAACGGAGGGAACCTCGTAGGCGGGAGCGCGGCCCGTAGAGTTCCCCTCATGACAGACCCGCATCGCGGCCCGGGCGATGCCGTCTGGCAGGTCCTTGTGGGAAGACCTCGTTCCTCGCGCGGCACGGGAAAGGAGCGGATCACCCCGGTGGAGGGGCTCTCCGCCCTCTCGCTCGACGCGTTGACGTCGGTGGCCTACGGCCCCGAGGCCATCATCCTCGTGCTGGCCGTGGCGGGGGCGGGGTCCCTGCACCTGATCCTGCCCATCACGATCGCCATCGTCGCCCTGCTCGCCATTCTGGTCTTCTCGTATCGCCAGGTGATCGACGCCTACCCGACAGGGGGCGGGGCCTACGCGGTGTCCCGGGCCAACCTCGGCGCCCACGTCAGCCTCCTCGCCGCCGCCTCGCTCGTCGTCGACTACACCCTGACCGTCGCCGTTTCGATCGCGGCCGGGGTGGCGTCACTCCAGTCCGCCTACCCGAGCCTGAACTCCGCGACCATCCCGTTGTGCCTTGGCATCCTCTTGCTCATCACCCTGATGAACGTACGCGGCCTCGGGGAGACGGCGCGAGCTTTCCTCCTGCCGACGCTTGTGTTCATCGTCGGGCTGCTCGCCATCATCGCCATCGGCCTCATTCACCCCCTCGGCCTCAACCAGCCCCAGCCCGGGACGTCGCAGCTGCCCACGACCGGGCTCAAGGCGGTGACGGTGCTCTTGATCCTGAAGGCTTTTTCGGCCGGCTGCAGCGCCCTGACCGGGGTCGAGGCCATCGCCAACGGCGTGCCGCTCTTCCGTGAGCCTCGGGTCGTGCGGGCCAAGCGCACCGAGATGCTCCTTGGGCTGATCCTCGGGGCCATGCTGCTCGGCCTCGCCGTGCTGGCCAAGCGCTGGCAAATCGGCCCGCGCACCGGCCAGACCGTGCTCAGCCAGATCATGGCGATGGCGATCGGGCGGGGCTGGGCCTATTACGTGATCTCGATCACGATCACGATCGTGCTGGCGCTGGCCGCCAACACATCCTTCGGCGGGCTCCCCGTCTTGGCCAGCCTGGTAGCGAAGGACAACTACCTCCCACACCTGTTCGCCATCCGCGGGGACCGTCAGACCTTCGGCAACGGGATCCTCGTGCTCGCGGTGATGTCGGGCGCGCTGCTCGTCGCCGTCGACGGCAACACGAACACGCTGATCCCTCTCTTCGCGATCGGGGTGTTCATCGGCTTCACGCTGTCGCAGACGGGATTGGTCGTCCATTGGCGGCGTACTCGCCCTCCAGGCTGGTGGCGCCGGGCCGCCATCAACGGCCTGGGCGCGTTGGTCACGGCGGTCGCGACGATCGTCTTCCTCGTCACCAAGTTCACCGAAGGTGCGTGGGTCGTCGTGATCGCCATCCCCAGCTTCATCTTCCTCTTCCTCCGCATCCACGCGTACTACGAGCGCGTCGGCAAAGCGCTGGCCCTCGACGAGACGCCCCACCAGCCGCAGGCGAAGCGCACGATCGTCATCGTCCCGGTGAACCAGCTGTCACGGCTCACCGAGCGCGCCATCAGCGAGGCCGAGTCTCTCGGTCAGGAGGTCATTGCGGTGACCGTCGCTCTGCGCACGGGCGACGACGAAGTCCACTGGGCCGACAGCCTGCAGCACGAGTGGCGGCGTTGGGACTGCGGCGTGCCCCTCAGGGTCCTGCACACCGACTACGCCTCGGTGGTCGACCCGATCGTCACCTTCATCGAGCGGGCCAAAGAGGACCATCCCGACGACCAGATCGTCGTGCTGATCCCGGTGATACGACCCGACAAGATCCGATATCGGATCCTCCACAACCAGTTGGATCTGGTGCTGT
Source organism: uncultured Acidimicrobiaceae bacterium (assembly GCA_963763575.1). Taxonomy (GTDB): domain Bacteria; phylum Actinomycetota; class Acidimicrobiia; order Acidimicrobiales; family RAAP-2; genus Bog-473. The sequence continues at coordinate 117,131 of CAVXPD010000011.1, read as the reverse complement.
CGGCCGCACTGCGGAACATGGAGGACGTCATTGTCGCCCGAGTCACCGTGCCGATCGCCGAGTTAGCGTCGCAGACCGATGCGGACGCCAAAGGGCCTGCGCCGGCGGTCAGCGACCCTTCCACACCGGGTCACGCTTCTCGATGAAGGCGGTGGCGCCCTCCTTGGCATCCTCGCTGCCGAACACCTTGGGTTGCCATTCCGACGCGAGCCCGCGTGCCTTCTCCAAATCGGTCGAGGCGGTCCGCACGAGCTCCTTCGTCGCTTGGAGGGCGAGCGGTCCGTTGCGCGCGATCCGCTCGGCCAGCGCGACGGCGGCATCGAGGACCTCTGCCTGAGGTACGACCTGGTTGATGAGACCGAGCGACTGGGCACGCCCGGCATCGATCGGATCACCGGTCAGGGTGAGCTCCAAGGCGACGGCGAGCGGGATGCGCGTGCTGACGAACACGCCGCCCCCCGCGGCGAACAACCCTCGCTTCACTTCGGGGAGTCCGAAGAAGGCCGTCTCCGACGCGACGACGACGTCGCAGCCGAGCAGCAGCTCGAAGCCTCCGGCCACCGCTGTCGCGTTCGCGGCGCCGACGACCGGCACGCCGATCTGGCCCTGCGTGAAGCGGGCGAAGCCCTGCATCCCCTCGGGCGATCCGCCGAGGGCGCCCCCCTCTGCGAAGGCCCGCAGGTCCATGCCGGCGCAAAAGGCCTTCTCGCCGGTGCCCGTGAGCACGACGGCCCTGACGCCGGGGTCGTTCTCCGCCGCCACCATGCCGAGGCCGATCGCCGTGAGAAGTTCGGGGTTCAAGGAGTTGCGCGCCTCGGGCCGGTTCAGCCGCAGGACGGTGACCGCCCCACGCCGCTCGGTCACCAACATGGGCTCGGCCTGCGTCTCGCTCTGGGTCATCGGGTCACCTTTCCCGCCGGGGTGTCGCCCGCACAAATCGCCCGGGCGGGAGGCCCCGGGCCCTACCGGGCGGTGCGCCCGGCCGGGTGGACCTGGCTCTGGGCCTGGCCCGTCGAGTGCAACGCACCGGAGGCGGACGACAAGGGCCCGCTCCACAGCGTGACCGTTGCCGCAACGGCGCAAAGGAGCCCGACGGCGGCCGCCCTGCCTTTGTGAATCCGCATGGCGGAACTCTGGCGCGGAAAGATCAGGAAAGTGCGAGAACAACGTAAGAATCGGCTGAGAATGTGCCGCACAGAAGAGAGGTCTACGTGACGTCGCCGGAAGTCGGGTTCGAGCCCATGGCTGACGAGGTGCTCGCAGCATGGCTGGCGCGATCCCGGGGCGAATACGTGGCCGAGCGGATGGAGGCGGGCGACTCGGCGGCCGACGTCGAGGGCACCGCGGCCGCGACCTTCGAGCGCGCGGTGCCTTGGGGGACTCCGGCACCCGGGCACTGCTCGGACACGTCGTCTCACCGGACGGCGTCGTCGCCGGCTGGCCCGCGAGCGCGCGGCCACGACGATCGGTCTCAGCGTGTTCGCGCGCAACGCAGTCGCCCGCAACCTGCACACGAGCCTGGGTCTGACGAGGCCGCGGTCGTGATGCGGCAGGACCTAGATATGGAATAAGCCGTTGCATCAACGAATGCAATGCAGTCGAGTATCCGCCACTGCGAAACGCGAACCTGCTTTACTCGTCCGGCACGGTGACCGATAGGCGGCGGCGACTCCACAAAATCGGCGACGTCGTCCGCACATCAGCCATGGTCACGATGGTGATATTCGGTGTGGGCGTGCTTCGGGTTGATGCGCCGTTAGCCGGAGCGACCTCGACCTCTTCTCATCTTCTCGCAAACGATGTCTATGCCGCGGCGGTGGGGCCGAAGTGGGCCGACGGAACCACTCTCGAGGTCAATCCCGATCTGGGCCAACCGGTTCCTCTCGGAGATCAGACCCCCCACATTTCTCAGGGGATTGCCGCTGACGCCGTCTCGAGCAAGTGGGCCGGGCTCGTCGACGCCGGCGCCACCTATACAGCGCTGAGCGCGTATTGGACTGTCCCGGCGGTGCAGCCATCCGAGTCGAGCGCGGTGTCATCTACCTGGATCGGTCTCGACGGGTACTCCGATACATCGATGATCCAAGCCGGAACGGAGCAGGACATTTCTGGCGGGTCGACGAGTTACTTCGCCTGGTACGAAGCACTCCCCGGATCTGAGGTCGAGATTGGCGGGGTCTCCCCTGGCGACGAAATGTATGCAGAGATCTACCAGGACTCGCCCGGCCTCTGGGTGATCACGATTCAGGACCTCACCTCGAACCAGAGCTATTCCGGCGAGGTTTCTTACAACGGTCCCGGGACATCAGCCGAATGGATCGAAGAGTCGACCACTGTTTCCCCGGGGCCCCAGCCACCGTTGGCGAACTTCGGCTCTGCGCAGTTCGACACCCTCGAGATCGGCACGCCCGACCCTTCGGATGGCATCTCGACGCCGATCGTCCTGGAGAACGCGTCCGATGACGTCCTCGCTTATCCCGCGAATTTTGTCAACGATGACATGACGGTCTATTACGGCCAGCCGTCGACACAGACCTCGGTCTCTGCAAGTCCGAGCAACGTGACCTCGGGAACTTCAGTCAGCTATTCGGCCACTGTGAGTTCAGGCGGCGAGGGCACCCCGACAGGCTCTGTGGCCTTTTCGACGGGTTCGACTCGGCTCTGCACGGCCAGCTTGTCGAACGGGACCGGTTCGTGCACCTCAAGGACCGCGCCGGTCGGAACGGAGACGATCTCTGGGACCTACTCGGGCGACAACGTCTTCGCCAGTTCGACCGGGACCGCGAACCTGCGCGTCAACGCTCCCCCTCCACCACCACCACCTCCACAACCACAACGGCAGCCGCAGCACGGCTACTGGCTGGTGGGATCCGATGGCGGCATCTTCACCTTCGGCTCGGCCCCGTTCTACGGCTCGACGGGCTCGATCCAGCTGCAGCGCGCAGTCGTGGGCATCGTGCCGACCGAAGACAGCGGCGGCTACTGGCTGGACGCCTCCGACGGCGGCATCTTCGCCTTCGGCGACGCCGGCTTCTACGGCTCCATCCCCGGGTTCGGTCTCCACCCGGCGGGTTCGGGAAGGCCGAACTCGCTGAACGCTCCAATCGTCGGCATGGTCCCTTCCGCCGACGGCGGTGGCTACTTCATGGTCGCCTCCGACGGGGGTGTCTTCGCCTTCGGTGACGCCCGCTTCGCCGGGAGTTGTCCGGCCATCGGTGGGTGTTCAGGCGCCGCAGTTGCGGTGATGCCTGACGCGAGTGGTGACGGCTACTGGGTGGTCACCCAGACGGGCGGCGTCTACACCTTCGGCGACGCCCCGTTCTACGGAGCACCTGGACCCCAGAGCGTCCCGGTCACGTCGGCGGTGCGTACGCCCGACGGTCGGGGCTATTGGATTCTCTTCGCCAACGGCGCGATCTCGAACTTCGGCGACGCTTCGCCATACGGCAGTCCGGTCGGCCTTATGGGTGGACCCGACCCGGCTACCGCAATCTTCACCACCGCCGACGGGGCAGGTTATTGGGTGGCCGCGGCGAACGGCGCCGTCGCGAGCTATGGGGACGCGCCGGACGACGGGTCCATGCTCGGAACGCGCCTCAACGGGTCGATCATCGCAGCGACGGGCTGGTAAGTCTCAGTCGGTTCACCGCATGAGCGCGCTGAGCGCGTCGAGGTGCCGACGCATACCCTCGCGTGCGACGCCGGCGTCGCCGGCCGCGATGGCCCCGGCGATCCCCGGGTGGGCACCGGCCAGCTCGAACCGGATCCGCCTCTGCGCGCTTGGCGCCAGGCGTTCGATCTGGTGCAGCCGGCTGAGGCGAACGAGCACGAGGGCCACCAGGTGCAGCGCGCGGTTGCGCGCCACCAGCGCCACGGCCGCATGCAGGTCGTGCATGGCCTCCGCCCGCTCGGCATCCGTCGCGGTGTCCTCCCGGGCCAGGGTCTCGTGCAGCAGGGCGACTCCCTCCGGGTCGATGCGGGTGGCCGCGAGCTCCGTCGTCGCCAGCTCGACGCCCAGGCGCAGCTCGGCCAGCTCGGTGAGCTTCATGGCCCGCCGGGCGAGGTAGCTCGAGCAAGTCCGCCTCGGAGCCGAGCACCTCACCCACCGGCCACCCCCTCTCCATCACGTCCCCGACGATCAGGTCCGCCACCTTCGCCGCGCGTTTGGCATTCGAATCCGCCCCCGGGCGCGTCAGCTCGCTGGTGGCGGCAGCCGTCGGCATCGGGCCAGCGTAACCCGCGTCCCGGACCATTCTCGTCTTTGACCTGCATCTTCAAGAGAAGAGTGGTCCGAAAAATGCGCCCCGAACGGGTGCGTCGCTAGCATGAAAACATGGTTTGCGAAGAGGAGGCACCGACGTGGCGTTCGTGACCTCGGCTCCGGCCGAACCGGTCGCGACGGCACCGGCACGCCGGCCGGGCTCGGTCCGCCGAACCTCGACCATGCTGATGCTCTGGCCCGACGGCTTCGGCGCGGAGTTGCACCTGAAGGGGAGGGCGCGCGACTTGCTCACGCCGGAGCAGGGCGACCCGTCGGTGGTCGCGACCTCGGACCTGCTCGTCGTGACCGGCCCCGAGCGCGACGTCCGGCGCATCGAGGCGGACCCGCACGTGGCCCAGCTCGAGCGGCTGATCGGGTGCCGAGCCGGCGGGAACTTGCGCCGCGCCATCGCCGAACAGCTGCCCGACGAAGTCGAGCGGGGCACGCCACTCCAACTCCTGCTCGACGACGTTGCCGGCGCCACGCTGATCGCCGGCTTCACGTATTTCAAGTGGGCCGACGAGGTGCCCGGCATGCGCGAGCGGCTCGCGAACTCGGGCCACCGCGACATGCGCGGCATCTGTTCGGGGTTCCGAGACCGTTCGAGCGCGCTGAACCCGGACGGGACGCTGCGAGGCGTGAGCGAGAACACGCCGGTGGCCCCGCCGCTGGCGGACGCGGCCGACCCCTTGAGCTGGCACGAGCTCGACGAGCCGCCCCGCATCGCGATGCGACGGGCCCGGAGGATCGACGTCTGGCGCGACGACGAGCGCCTGCACTTCGACGCCATGTTCCGAGACAGCGTGTGGACACCGGCCGACCGCGAAGAAGTCCTGCACGAATACCAGATCCTCGGGTCGGCCGACCGGGCGACGGGCGAGCTGGCCTCGGTCACAGCCGTCCCCCGGGTGCTCCCCTACGTCGAGTGCCCGGGCGCCGCGCCGCACGCGTCGCGGATGGCGGGCACGGCGCTCCGCACGATGCGGACCGAGGTCCTCGACCGTCTCCGCTCGACCGATTGCTGCACCCACCTCAACGACGGGCTGCGGTCGCTGGCCGAGGTGCCCGTGCTGGCGCGGTCGCTCGCGGCATGAGCGGGACCAAGGCCCAGCCGGTCCCCCGGGCGGGCCGGCCAAGGCGCTTCGAGACCGAGGACGAGCTGCGCATCCTGCTCGACGCGGCGCTCGTCGTCATGGAACGCAACGGGTACGTGGACGCCAGCGTGGCCGAGATCCTCGGCGAGGCGAACCTGTCGACTCGCTCCTTCTACCGACATTTCGAGTCGAAGGACCAATTGCTCTGCGCGCTGTACCGGCGGGACGCGCACGCGGCGGCGGCGCGCCTGGGCGCGAAGGTCGAGGCGGCCGGGACCCCACGCGCCGCGCTCGAGGCCTGGATCGACGAGATCCTGAGCTTGAGTCACGACCGGGCCAAGGCGGCGCGGCTCAAGGTTTTGAGCTCGCGCGGCGCCATGAAAGCCGACGGCTACGCCGAGGAGACGCGCCACGCCGCGCAGCTGCTCATGGCCCCGCTCGAGCGGCTGCTCGCCGCGGGCAGGGCGGACGGTTCGTTCCCTCTGGCGGACCCGGACGCCGACGCCGCGCTGATTCAGTCGGTGGTGTGGGCGGCCGCCGGGCTCAGCCCCGCCCGCGAGCGACCGGTGTCGGGAGCCGACGCGGCTCGCCACGTGCGCTCGTTCTGCGAGCGCGCGCTCGGCGTGGATCCGCGGCGCTGACGCCAGCGCCGATCAACGCAGCCCGTCGTCGACGACGCGCACGTCGTGGCGCACCTGGTCGCCGAGCCACTCCGCGGCACAGCGGTAGCCGGACGTCGACAGGGCCGCGCCCTGGGCGAAGTCGAAGGGCGAGGGAGCGTCGGGGAACGGAGAGGGCACACGGTGGACCGCCCCGCCGCGCGCCTCGGCCCGCCGGACCGCCTCGTCGAGCCGCGACGCCTGCATCTTGGCGGTGACGAGGGACACGCTGCTCATCGCCGCCGCCACGGCCCCCCGTGGGGGCCGCCGACGCGGCGCCGTCGTCGTCATGAACGCGTAGACGACGTCGGCACCGAGATCGAGTGCCTCTGCGGCCGGGCAGCCGGCGGAGAGCGACCCGTCGACGAGCCAGCGTCCGTCGCGCCGCACGGGGGGGAAGATGCCGGGAATGGCGGAGCTGGCCAACAGGGCCGACGCGACTTCACCGCTCGTCATGGCCACGATCTCGCCGGTGAGCGCGTCGGTGGCGACGGCCGCGAAGGGCACGTCGGACTCCTCGATCCGTTCGATGCCCAGCCACTCGTGGATGACCTGCTCCAGGCGCTTCGTCGCGACCAGGTGGTCGCGCAGCCCGAGAAACCCCGCGATGGCCCGCGAGAGCTCGAACCGGAAGACGTCCTTTCGCCGGAGATCGCTCCACGCGGACTGGAGCGTGCGGCAGCCGTCGAGCCCCGGGTGGGTGGCGCAGAACGCCGCGTTCAACGCGCCGATGGAAGAGCCGACGAGAAGGTCGGGCTCGATTCCCCCTTCGACGAGGGCTCGCATGCCCCCAGCCTGCATGGCACCAAGGTTTCCGCCGCCCGAGAGGGCGAACGCCTCCGTCATGTGACCATCACCTCACCTGCTGCCCGGAGAGGAGGCTAGGCGGCCGACACGGCCGTTCGCTCGGATAGGCGGCGCGTCAGACCCTGGCGCGCTGGGTGGCCGCCCGCTCGGTGAGCGACCACATCGCCGGCTCGCCCTCGTCCACCTGGACCAGGCCCTGGACCTCGAGCGCGCGCAGGTGGGAGGCGGCCTCGCCGACCGCGGCGCGGCGCATGAAGCCCGCGATGTCGTCCCACGACCGGGACCACCGCATGTGCGACGCGATGTCCCACGCACTGTGCGGTCCCTCCGAGAGGATCGCAATGATCTCGGTGAACCGGTCCCGGTGGTGCTGCCGGAGCTCCTCGAGGCGCGCGTGCAGGTCGTCGAAGCGGTATTCGTGCGCCGGCAGGACCTCGTCGACGAGGTACGGCTCGAGCTTGTCGAGTGACGCCAGGTAGTCGCCGAGCGGGTTGGCCCCCGCTTGGGGGTGGTACGGGATGTTGGGCGTGATGCGCGGCAGCACGTGATCGCCCGAGAGCATCAGCTCCTGGCGGCCCTCGTAGAAGCACAGGTGCCCCGGCGAGTGCCCCGGGGTCCAGATGGCCGTGAGGTCCCAGCCCGGCACCTCGGGGCGCCCGCCGTCTTCGAGCAGGACGTCGGGGAAGACCGGGTCCACGAGCGAGCGAACCGGCATGGCGGCGTTGCGCAGCGGCACCAGCTCTTCGTCCGGCGCGCCCATGCGCCGCAGCGCCGCCGCCACCCGATCGAGCAGCTCGTCGGGCTCGTCGTAGCGGTCGTGGATGAGCTCGGCGTCAGCCGGGTGCAGGGCGACCCAAGCTCCTGAGGCCTCGCGGATCCGCCCCGCCAGGCCGTAGTGATCCGGGTGGATGTGGGTGACGAGGACGCCTTGGACGTCACCGACGGCACAGCCCACCTCGTCCAGCCCGTCGGTCAAGGCGCCGAACGCCTCGTCGGTGTTCCAGCCGGCGTCGACCAGGTAGGGGCCGCGGTCGGTCTCGAAGACGTAGACCAACACGTAGCGCAGCGAGTTGTTCGGGAGGGGGACGGGGACGCTCCACAGCCCGGGCCGGACCTTCTCGACGCTCGGGAAGGGGTCGTTGGCCGCGGCTGCGCCGCGGGCACGCTGCGCATGCGGCGGGTGCACGTTGTGGGTGTGGCCAGGTTGCGACGTCGATGCCAAGTTCGATCCTCCGGATGAAGTATCCACGAGCGTAGAGGGCGCGGGCGCAGGGGTGAGGCCCGCCGCGCCGACGTGGGCGCGACCGGGGCGGCCGGCCGGAGGGAGGGTCGCCCTCACGACACGAGCGCTCTGCGCTGGAGGTTTGGGCTGATGGGTTGATGGGTGGGAGCTAGGGGGAGGTCGCGATCTCGTCGACGAGGCCCCACGCCAGCGCCGCTGGGGCGTAGATGGTGCAGCCCGAGAACGCGAGCCAGGCGGTGCGTAGGCGGCCGATGCGGCGGGGCAGGCTGACCGTCCCCCCGGCGCCCGGCACGAGGCCGAGGCCGATCTCGGGCAGCGCGATCTGCGTGTCCTCGGCGGCGACGACGGTGTCGGTGAAGGCGGCGAGCTCGATGCCCGACCCCATGGTCGGCCCGTGCACGTAGCTGACGGTAGGGGTCTCGAGCCAGGCCAGGCTGCGGGCCACGCTCCGCTGGAGCCGGACGAGATGGGCCGTCGCCGGGTCTGGCCGGGTGCCGAACTCGTCGAGGTCCCCACCGGCGCAGAAGGCACGGCCTTCGCCGCGCAGCTCGACCCGGACGATGCTGGTGTCGGCGGACGCCAGCGCGAGGGCGGCGACGAGTTCGTCGCGCATCCGCGCATCGAGCGCGTTCAGGCGCTGCGGGCGGGTCAGGGTGATCACCAGCGTGTCGACGCGTCGTTCCGTTCGGACTCGGTCGCCCCCGTCGCGCTCGCGCTCGTGCTCGCGCTCGTGCTCGGGCCGGGCCGGGTGGGCGGCGCGCCAGGCGGCGAATTCGGGGCCCGCCTGCAGGACCGAATAGGTGGCCGACTCGGCCACCAGGCCGTCGTCCACCGAGCGCCGGGGCTGGCCGCGCAGCAGCAAGGCGAGGGCGGCGGCGGTGATGGGGTGGCCGGCGAGGTGGCGCTCGATCTGCCCCAGCGCCGGGTCGTCCTCGCTGACGACCACGTCGCACAGCTCGAGCCACGCGGGCGAGAGCGCGTCCACCGGACCACGGCTCACGCCGAAGACGACGAAGGGCAGGCTGGCCAGACGATCGGGGGCGACGCCGGGGGCGGGCAGACGCTCATCGAGCACGAGCCGCACGGGAGCGTCGCGCTCGGGCACCAGGTCGGCGCGCAGCTCGGCGACGAACGCCGCGGCGCTGAGGTCTTCGAGAATCGCGAGACGTTACCCTGCCGCGGTGGACGACCCCCGGCTGGAGCACTGGGCGCGCAGCGGCGCGATGGCCCTGACCGGGCTGCCCGAGCGGCCGCTCGGGCCACCGGAGGGTCTGGTCGACGGGTCGCACGAATTGGCCCGCCCCTTCGCCGGTCTGGACGCGCTGGCGCTGTTGGGCGAGCGCGCCGCGCCTGATGGGCCTGTGGCGGCGCGGCCCGACGAGCTGTGGCGGGAGCTGCCGGCTCCTCCCGTCGGCCGAGGGGTGGATGGCGGTGTCGCTCCCCCGCGCCGAGGACTTCGAGGCCGTGCCGGCCTGGCTCGAGCTCGCCGACGCGCCGGCCACGACCCCGGCCGCCTGGTCGGCCGTCGCCCGGTGCGTCGCGACGCGCGACCCTCTCGAGCTCGTCGAGCGCGCCCTGCTGCTGGGCCTGCCGGTGGCGCGGGTGGGCGAGGCGGCCGAGTCGCCGGCGGTGGCTCGGGTGCCGCTCGGCGACGCGCCGGCACGGCGCCCCGAGGGGCTGGTCGTGCTCGACCTCTCCGCGTTGTGGGCGGGGCCGCTGTGTGGCGACCTGCTCGCCGCAGCGGGAGCGACCGTGGTCAAGGTGGAGTCGACCGGGCGGCCCGACGGGGCGCGGCGGGGGCCGGCCGCGTTCTTCGACCTCCTCAACGGGCGCAAACGCTCGGTCGCCCTGGACTTCCGCAGCGAACGGGGCGCCGCGACGCTGCGGGAGATGGTGGGACGGGCCGACGTCGTCATCGAGGCCAGCCGGCCCCGTGCCCTGGCGCAACTGGGCGTCGACGCGGAGGAGGCCGTGCGCTCGGGTGGGCCCCAGGTGTGGGTCTCGATCACCGGCTACGGGCGCCCTGTGGGGCGGGTCGCCTTCGGCGACGACGCGGCCGCCGCCGGGGGGCTCGTGGTCTGGCACGAGGGGGCGCCGATGTTCTGCGCCGACGCCGTCGCCGACCCGCTGACGGGACTGGCCGCGGCGGGTGCGTGCCTCGAGGCGCTGGCGGGCGGGGGTCGGTGGCTCCTCGACGTGTCGATGGCGGGCGTGGGCGCGGCACTGGGCGGCCCGACCGTGCCGGTGCCGGCCGATCTTGCCGTCGCACCGCCCCGGGCGCGACCCGCGGCGCGCCCGGCGCCGGCGTTGGGCGCCGACACGGCGGAGGTCCTGGCCGAGCTCGGACTGCGGATGTGAGGCCCGCGGTGGGCGTCTGGTTGAATCAACGGCCGAAGGTGCGCCACGCGTCCGTGCGTGCGCACGCGGGGTGACGATGCCTGTTCCGACCGACCGACCGATGAGTGACCCCCGCCGCTGCGCCGTCCTCTTCATCGAGTGTCAGCGCGGGGTGATCGGCGACCTCTCCGTGCTCCCGGCGCTGGCGAAGGAGGCGCAACCGGCCCGCCAGGCCATGGGAAGGCTGGCCACCGGGGCCCGGGCCACCGGGGCACGCGTGGTGCACCTGACCTATCTCCCGCTCGCGGGCGGGCGGTCGGCCAGCCGCCGGGCGCCCCTCATGCGCGTCACCACCGGCTCCGCCGACTGGACCGAGGATCACCCCGCGATGGAGGTGATCCCCGAGATCGGCGTCGAGCCCGACGACCTTGTCCTGCCGCGGCACCAGGGGTTCTCGCCCGTCCACCGCACCGAGGTGCTGACCGTCCTGCGCAACCTCGGCGTCGACGAGGTGGTCGTCGCCGGCGTGTCGACCAACCTGGCCATCGTGCTCACCGCCGCGGGGGCAGCCGACGAGGACTACGGGGTGATCGTGGCGACGGACGCCTCGGTGGGCACGCCGGCGTCGCACCACGCGTCGATGCTCAAGCACAGCCTCGCCTTCGTCGCGCGCCTGGCGACGGTGGACGAGTTGGTGGGCGAGTGGTCGTCGTCCTCCGCCGGCTGAGTCGGCGGCTCTCCCGCCCGCGACCCCGCCGGCGTCAGCCGCCGGGCCAGGCGATGGCCTTGGTCTCGAGGTACTGCTCGAAGCCCTCGATGCCGCACTGGCGCCCGATGCCGCTGTCCTTGTAGCCGCCGTAGGGCGAGTCGGCCCCGTACCACAGGCCGCCGTTGACCCCGATGGAGCCGGTCCGGATGCGCCGGGCGATGGAGGTGGCGCGCTCCTCGGAGGCCGAGAAGACGCCGCCCGAGAGCCCGTAGCTGCTCTCGTTGGCGATGCGCACGGCGTCGTCGTCGTCCTCGTAGGGGATGACGGCCAGCACCGGCCCGAAGATCTCCTCCTGGGCGATGGTCATGGAGTTGTCGACGTCGACGAAGAGCGTGGGCTCGACGAAGAAGCCCTTGGGCAGGTGCGCGGGTTTCCCACCACCGAAGACGAGCTTGGCCCCCTCCTGCTGTCCCTTCTCGATGTAGCTCAGGACGCGGTCGCGCTGGCGTGCGCTGACCACGGGGCCCATCATGACGCCGTCGTCGGTCGGATCGCCGTAGGGGATGCCGGCCATGGCCGCGCCGACCAGCTCGACCCCTTCGTCGTAGCGGGATCGCGGCAACAGCATGCGGGTCTGCATGGCGCAGCCCTGGCCCGCGTGGACGCAGACCATCGCCCCGCCGGGGACGACCGAAGCGAAGTCGGCGTCGTCGCACACGAGCATCGCCGACTTTCCGCCCAATTCGAGGAACACCCTCTTGAGCGTCGGGGCACCCTTCTCCATGATCCGCCTGCCGGTCGCGGTCGAGCCGGTGAACGAGATCAAGTCGACGTCCGGCGAGATGGTGAGCTCCTCGCCCACCAGGTGGTCCGAGGAGGTCACGACGTTGACCACTCCGGCCGGGATGTCGGTCTTCTCCGCGACCAGCCGGCCCAGACGCGTGGCGTTCCAGGGTGTGTCCGGCGCCGGCTTGACGATCACCGTGTTGCCCGTGGCCAGGATCGGCCCCAGTTTGTTCAGGGTCACCTCGACGGGGTAGTTCCACGGGATGATGGCGCCGACGACACCGATCGGCTCCTTGTAGACGGCGCGGCGGCTGGCCATGCCCATCATGTCCGAGTCGGCCAGCCCACGCTCCCACGGAAACTCGTCGATCATCTTGGCGGGGTACTTGAGAGCGTCGGTGAGCGGCCAGTCGACCTGCGCGGCGTAGGTCAAGATGCGGGGGGACCCGACCTCCGCGACGATCTCCTCGCGCAACTCCTCGCGCTCGGACTCGAGCGCCTCCTGCAGTTGCTCGAGGCCCCGCTTGCGCAGGGCACGGTTGGTCGACCAGTCCGTCTCGTCGAACGCCGTGCGGGCGGCGGTGATGGCGCGGCGCATGTCCTCGGCGGACGCGTCGGCCACCTCCCCCAGGACCTCTTCGGTCGCCGGGTTGATGTTCTCGAAGCGCTTTCCGGAGGACGCCTCGACGAGTTCGCCCCCGATGAGCATGCGGACTTCTCCGCTTTGCCTGGACATACCCACCCCCTGGGATTCGACGGGTCAGTGGCAGGAGAGTACGGAGGCACCGCGCGACCGGTCAAGACGGGTGTGGTGCGGGCCGGGTGGGGCGGTTCCATCCCGGGGTGAGGCGCGGGTGGGCGGCGCGGCAGATTTCTTCGGGTCAGTTGTCGATTCTGGGTCGTCCCGTTCGACGCTCTGCCAGAGTGAGGCGAACGGCGCCGCACCGAGAGCAAGAAACGGAGCACATCATGCGATTCCTGGGATACACGCTCGCCAGCGAGGCCGAGATGCCCACCGAGCCGCCTCGGCCCGAGTTGTACGAGGAGATGGGCAAATTCGTCGAGGAGGCCATCAAGGCCGGGGTCATCGTGGCCACCGGCGGCATCGCCCCGACGTCGGAGGGCGCCAAGATCACGTTGACGAACGGCGAGTACGAGGTCGTGGACGGCCCGTTCGCCGAGGCGAAGGAGATCGTCGGCGGCTGGGCGCTCATGGAGTGCCGCGACCTGAGCGAGGCGGTCGAGTGGAGCAAGCGGTTCCTGGGCGTGCTCGGCGAGGGCGAGGTGCGCGTCCGGCCCGTCTCGGGGCCGGAATGATCCGTTGCCGCAGCGTGGTGGTTGAATCGGTGGCGTGCCGGCCACCGATTCGACCGCCGCGATCGAGGCCGTCTACCGGATCGAGTTCCCACGCGTCGTGGCCGCGCTGGCGCGCGCCACGGGGGGTGACCTCGGGTTGGCCGAGGACTTGGCGCAGGACGCGCTCGTGGACGCGCTGCACCAGTGGCCCCGCGACGGCACGCCCAAGAATCCCGGCGCCTGGCTCACGACGGTGGGCAAGCGCAGGGCCGTCGACCGGTTCCGCCGGAACCGCAACCTGGCGGCCAAGTACGCCGAGCTGGGGCGCAACCTCGAGCCGCCGACCGGTGCGGGCGACGAGACCGACCTCGACGAGGGCGCCACGGAGATCGAGGACGACCGCCTCCGGCTGATCTTCGTGGCGTGCCATCCGGTGCTGGCGGTACCGGCCCGGGTCGCCCTGACGCTGCGCCTCGTCGGCGGGCTCACCGTGCCCGAGATCGCCCGCGCCTACGTCGTCCCCGAGCCCACGATCGCCCAGCGCATCGTCCGCGCCAAGAAGACGATCACCCGGGCGGGCGTGCCCTTCGAGGTGCCGGCCGGCCACGACCGCGCCGGGCGCCTCCGGGCGGTGCTCGAGGTCGTCTACCTCATCTACAACGAGGGGTACTCGGCCACGACGGGGGAGGCGTGGCTCCGCCCCGAGCTCTGCGCCGAGGCGCTGCGCCTGGGCCGGGTCCTCGCTGCCCTCGATCCCGACGACGCCGAGGTGCACGGGCTCGTGGCACTGATGGAGTTCCAGTCCTCGCGGCTGCGGGCGCGCACCGACGCCTCGGGCGCCCCGATCCTCCTGCTCGAACAGGACCGGCGGCGCTGGGACCCGTTGCACATCGCCCGGGGCGAGTCAGCCCTGGCCCGCGCCGAAGAGCTCGGTCGGCCACGTGGGCCGTACACGCTCCAGGCCGCGATCGCGGCCTGCCACGCGCGTTCGTTCCGCCCCGAGGAGACGGACTGGGCGCAGGTGGTCGGGCTCTACAGCGAGCTCGCCGCGATCGTCTCCTCGCCCATCGTCGAGCTCAACCGGGCCGTGGCCATCTCCTATCTGTCGGGGCCCGAGGCCGCCTTGCCCTACGTGGACCTGCTCGTGGGCACGCAGACGCTGGCGCGCTACCACCTGCTCTACAGCGTCCGCGGCGACCTGCTCGAACGTCTGGGCCGCCACGACGAGGCGGCCGCCGAGTTCGACCGCGCCGTGGCGCTGGCCACCAACGAGGCGGAGCGGGCGCTGCTCGAGGATCGGTCCGCCGTCTGTCGGGACCGGGTCTCCCCGGTCGAGGGCTGAGGAGCGGCCGGCCCGATGATTCGTTTTGGCTGCTCAGCCGGCCAACTCCCGGGGCGCGCGGTGCAACCAGGTAAGTATGTAATCTCGTAACTATGACGACTGAGCCCATCCAGGAGTTCTTCGAGGAGCGGGTGCCGGCAGAGTGGTTCGCCGGGCCGCCGAGCATCGAGTCCGACGAGGAGGAGATCCTCTGCGTCGGACCCCTGCCCGAAGGGACCGCCGCCGGCGAGTTCCGCGAGGCCACCCGCACCGAGCGCATGGAGATCGCACGGGAGGCCGAGTCGCGCTTCGGCCGCGTCGTGTCGTGGGGAGTGGAGAGCGACGGGGCCACGACGCTGTTCACGACGCACGGCGCGCCGGTGATGACCCGTCTGAAGCTGCGTGAGCGCGCCGTGCTCGAAACGCTCATCGACGCGGGCATTGCCCGCAGCCGGAGCGAAGCCCTGGCGTGGTGCGTGAAGCTCGTGGCGCGGCACCAGGCGGACTGGCTGGCCGAGCTGCGAGAGGCCCTGGCCGGCGTCGAGCAGGTCCGCGTGGGAGGACCGAGCCTGATATGACCGACCTTCTTACCGAAACGCCACGCGTCGACGACGAAGCCCTCGACGCCTATTCGGAGACCGTGATCGCGGTGGCCGAGCGCATCGTGCCGTCGGTCGCCTCGTTGCGGGTGGCGGCGCGCGGCCGTGAGGGCGCCGGCAGTGCCGTCGTGCTGGCGGCGGACGGCTACCTCCTCACGTCCGCCCACGTCGTGGCCGGAGCGGAGCGTGGCACCGCCGTCTTCGCCGATTGGCACGAGACCTCGTTCGAGCTCGTGGGGCGCGACCCGCTCTCCGACCTGGCCGTACTGCGGGCCCGGGCGTCCGGGTTGCCCCAGGTCGAACTCGGCAACGCGGACGCGCTGCGCGTGGGCCAACTGGTGGTGGCGGTGGGCAACCCGCACGGCTTCGCCGGCTCGGTCACCGCCGGCGTAGTGAGCGCACTCGGCCGCTCGCTGCCTTCGGGCGGCCGCGTCGTCGAGAACGTGATCCAGACCGACGCCGCACTCAACCCGGGCAACTCGGGCGGCGCCCTTGTCGACTCCCGCGCCCGCCTGGTGGGCGTCAACACCGCACTGGCGGGGATCGGCCTCGGGCTTGCCGTGCCCATCAACGCGACCACCCTCGACATCGTCGCGACGCTCATGCGCGACGGCCGGGTCCGGCGCGCCTATCTCGGCGTGGTCGGCGGGAGCCGGCCGCTGTCGCCCCGGCGGGCCGAGGAGCTCGGCCAGCAGAGCGGCGTCGGTGTGATCGACGTCACGTCCGGGAGCCCGGCCGAGCGCGGGGGCCTCCGCCCCGCCGACACCATCCTCGGGGTCGACGGGTCACCGACGGAGTCGACGAGCGATCTGCAGCGGCTGATGACGGCCGCGTCCATCGGGCGCACGTTGGCGCTGCTCGTCCTGCGGGACGACCGCGTCGTCACCGTGACCGTCGTGCCGACCGAGCTCACGTAGCCGGGTCAGCCGGCCTGCGCTGGGCGACTTCGCTGGCCTTCGCCGACCCGGGCCGATCCGAGCGGAAGCGATCGAAGAGGAATGTTGCAACGGGGCGGAGACGCGTCTCCCGGCGTGCAGCGGTGCCGGCCCGCTAATCTCGATCGCCGACCGGATCGGAGACTCGGGTTCTCCACGCTGCCGAAATCGTGACTGACGAGAGCGGGTGAACTCGGGCCATCCGATCCGGGATCTAGACATTAACCCCTTGCGGGACCTGACAAACCGCCAGGTCGGAGCCCCGGTGCGGCCCGGATTCCGAGTACGCAAGGGGTCTTGTGGGCGCTGACAAAACACCAGGTGGGAGGCTGCGCCCTGGAGTCCGGCTTCACAGGAGGGCTTTGACCTCACCCCACCGGGTGATGCGCTCAACAGACTGGCAGTCCGTAAATCCTGATCCGTCAGAGCCCATGTGCTCGACCCGGGAACTCTTCCATGAGTGGCGCTGCCCGTTGACGAGGACCGGCGAGGGGGCCGGACCTATCGAGGGGGTCCGATGCTCCTATGGATGATGTCAAGTCCTTTCGAGGGAATTTTCGGGTGTGAAGAGAGCGGACAGACCAATGATGGGCCACTCGTTGAAGAGGGCAAGCTCTTATCAGGTCACGCGTCTTCGAGAGATCGGTGAACCCGGGTCGCGGGCCGGCATATCGGTTACAGGTCAGTCCCGCGGGACGACAGGCGTATTGTGAGCCAAGTCCACGGCCCGAGGACCTAAGCGCGAGGCAAGAAGCGGTACACCTCGCGGGCGACGTAGCGCTTGAGCATGCGGATGCCCTCGCTCTTGGAGCGACCGTCTTTGACCCGGCGTTCCATGTAGGCCTGGGTCCTCGGGTCAGAAGCCAGCCGGGTGATCACGATGTGCCACAGCGCCCGGTTGGCCTGCCGGTCCCCGCCGCGGTTGAGCCGGTGACGCGTGACCTTGCCCGAGGAGGCCTCGAGTGGGGAGACGCCGCACAGGTGGGCCCAGGCGGCCTCTGAGTGCAGGCGCTCAGGGTTGTCGCCGGCGGCGACGAGCAATGCGGCCGCGGTGTCGATGCCGACGCCATAGACGGCGAGCAGCTCAGGCGCGGTCTGCTCGAGGAGCGGCGTGATCATGGCGTCGAGGTCGGAGATTTCCTCTTCGAGGTCGGCGACGCGATGGGCCAGTGAGGAGAGCGCGGCCTTGGTGGCCGCGATGACCACGTCGGGCGAACGAGTCGGGCGCAGTCCTTGTGCGGCCGCGACGAAGGCCGCGATGGGCAGGCCCTTGAGTTTGCTCTGGAGCTGGTCAGGGGCGCTGAAGGTGAGCTGGCGCATCTGGCCGAGCGCCTTGACGCGGGCTCCGCGGGCCGAACGCTTGGCGACGACGAGGACCCGGATGGCCTCGACGCTGCCGTCTCTACTTTTCGCCGTTCCGTGGGCTCGACCCGACTGCGCCGCCCGGGCGGCTTCGAGCGCGTCGAGGGGATCGGACTTGCCGGCCTGTCGCCGGGCCTGGCGGTTCTGGCGGTCCACCTCGACGACGTGGACCCCTGCTCGGGTGAGGAAGCGGGCGATGCCGGCCCCATAGGAACCTGTCCCCTCGACGCCGACCTTTCCGCGTATTGGACGTTGGACCCTGACCAGGTGACCAGGTGGTCGTGGTTCACTTTGAGGCACCGCATTCGTTCTTGCGAGAAGTGGGGTGGGACGTGCCTGGTCGTCGATTTGAATCCCTGATTTCGTGCAGAGTCGTGTCAGGCCACACACGTTCAGGAGGACCGCTGAGTAGTCGCGTTCAAGCGCGCGAGGCGCACGCCCTGCGGTCTCGGACGGGTCGGTCTCTTTGGTGCGCGCTTCTCCTGTTCGGCGCGCTTGGCGTCACGCTCCTCGATGCGGGAGTGGCTGGGGCACAGACTGCAACGTGGTCCATCTATCCCAGTCCCGACGAGGGAAGCCGCAACATCCTCAGCGACGTGTCATGCACCAGCTCGACCAACTGCATGGCCGTTGGGGAGTACTTAACATCAACCAACTCGCCACAGAACTTGGTTGAGTCGTGGAACGGGACAACCTGGTCCATCATCTCCAGTCCCAACGAAGGAAGTGGCTATGACCAACTAAATGGTGTGTCGTGCACCAGCTCGACCAGCTGCGTGGCGGTTGGTCTTTACGGCAGTTCATCGAGCGTGAATCAGCCGCTAGTAGAGACCTGGGACGGGACCTCTTGGTCCATCACCCCCATCCCGAGTCCCAACCAACAAGGCAACGCCGCCCTCAACCGCGTTTCGTGCACGAGCTCGACCAACTGTGTGGCCGTAGGCGGCTACAACAACTCATCGAACGTAGCGCAGACCCTGGTGGAGACTTGGAACGGGACCACATGGTCGATCATTTCCAGCCCCAATGAGGGAACCGACGACGGGTTCAACGACGTGTCGTGCACCAGCTCGACCAACTGCGTCGCCATTGGCTCCTACAACAACTCGTCGAACGTAGGGCAGACGCTAGTAGAGACCTGGAACGGGACCTCCTGGTCCATCATCTCCAGTCCCAATGAGAACGGCAACCAGCTCAACGGCGTGTCATGCACCAGCTCGACCAACTGCATGGCCGTTGGTTTCTATACGGTCGTTGTTGTCGTCAAGCCCGGATTTCCGCCGATAAACGTGATCCAGACGATGGTGGAGACCTGGAACGGGACAACCTGGTCCGTCATCACCAGTCCCAATGAAGGGACCGACGAACTCAACCAACTGCTCGGTGTGTCGTGCACGAGTTCGACCAACTGTGTGGCCGTTGGTTTCTCGGACTTTGGTACAAGCCAGACCTTGGTTGAGACGTGGGATGGGACCTCCTGGTCCGTCACCCCCAGCCCCAGCCTTCAGGGCAACGACGACGACCTCAGCGACGTGTCGTGCCCTAGCTCGACCAACTGTGTCGCTGTTGGCTACGACGAAACGCCAAACGTTGTGCCCCAGAATGCCTTGATCGAGACGACGGACATGGCACCTCCGGTCGTCACCACCCAGCCCGCCAGTCAGTCGGTCGGCGCGGGTGGGACGGTGACCTTCAACGCCGCTGCGAGCGGCAACCCGTCTCCCACCGTGCAATGGCAGAACTCGACAGACGGTGGATCGACCTGGAGCGACATCTCCGGTGCCACATCGACCACGTACGCCATCACCTTGGTGACCAGTTCTGACATCGGCAACGAGTTCCGGGCCGTGTTCACCAACGCGAACGGCTCGGCCATGACGAACGCGGCCACGCTCGACCCGCCCACCAGAGCGTGTTGCTGCCCTCGAACGACGCCACCATCACGGGTGGCTCCTGGCTCGACGCCGCCGCCTCGAGTCCCGTCGGCATCGCCTCGGTGAACTTCGAGGTGAGTGGGGGCTCGATCTCCAATCAGGTGATCGGCACCGGTCACGCCACCCTCTACGGGTACATCGGCGGCTGGGACGCCACCGACGTGCCCAACGGCACCTACACCCTGCAGAGCGTGGCCACCGACATCTTGGGGAACTCGACGACGAGTGCCGGCATCACCGTGACCGTCGACAACCTCCCGCTGCACACCACCGTTCTCGTTCCTTCCAGTGGGGCGACGCTGAGCGGCTCGGCGGCGGTCCTCGACGCCTCGGCGGGCGGGACCAGCGACGTCACCTCAGTGCAGTTCGAGGTGAGCGGCGGGTCCTTGTCCGACCACGTGGTGGGAACCGCCACGTTGACGCTCTACGGCTGGATCGCCGAATGGAACACCACCACCGTCGCCGACGGCACCTACACGCTGAACAGCGTCGCCACCGAGGTCGGGGGCACGACGGCCACGAGCCCGGGCATCACGATCACGGTCGCGAACTGACAATTCGCGAGCGGGTCCAGATCCACCACGTTCGTCGAGGTTTCCGCGCCGCCACGAGGGTCGCCGGCGCCTGAGCAGGCGCCGGCGCCCTCACCGCCACGGACGTAGCTGCAGCCGCGCCGGCGGCAGCGTGCCGTAGACGAGCACCGCCTGCCCTGGTGGCAGGCAACGGAGCTCCTCGGGCGGGAAGAGCCGACCGGGCCCGGCGTCGAGGTCGTCGGTGCCGGCCGCCCTTGACGTCGCGGGTCACCGACGGCATCGCTGACCTCCTCGTCACCGATGAGCCGGCTCGCGTACTCGAGCGTGTCCAGGTCGGCGATCCCGGGCAGGAACACCTTGGCCCGGTGGTTGTTCAACACGGTCGGCGCCCGGGCGCCGTAGCGGGCCCTCACCTGGGCCACGTCCTGCCAGATCGTGACGATCTGGATGCCGTGGGACGCGCAGGTGGCCGCCAAACCGTCCAGCTCGGCCAAGGGGGCGATGTGTGCCGTCTCGTCCAGCACGACGAGGAGCGGCGGCTCGAGGGGCCGGCCCGAGGCGGTGGCCCGCTCGAACGCCAGGGTCAGGACCTGCTGGGTCAACGCGGTGAAATAGCCGCGGAGTCGCCGCTGGTCGTGGGCCGGCGCACACAAGTAGACGGTGTGGGCGCCACCGAACAGCGCGGGCGGATCGAAACGCTGGCGGCGCCGATGATTCCCACGAAGCGTGCGCGAAAGGCGCGAGCACCGTCTCGGCGGTCGTGTACACCGAACTGCGCGTCCGTTCGTCCCGGCACCACGTGGCGCGTGCCGCATCGAGCGCCTCGGCGGGCGCGGCACGTTCGAGGACCTCCGCGACCTCGGCCACCTCTTGCGTGTCGACCCACCGGACCACGTCCGCCATGGTCCGCCGGTCGATCGCCGCGGCCAGCAGCAACGGCGCCAGCAACTTGGCCGCCGCGGAGTACCAGAAGTCGCCGTCGGCCGTGATGCCCTCGGCCTTGGCGCCGTGACACAGGTCGGCCGCGAGGCGACAGGCGTGCCCCCAGTCGAGGCACCCGTCGAGCGGGGACCAGACGTCGGTCGGCCCGCGGGTGCTCCCCGCCGGGTCGATGCGCCACACGCGGCCGATGGCGCGTCGCGCCGCGACGGTGTCCCGGACGAGGTCGCCCTTCACGCTGGCGGCGACGACCGGGCCGGGCCAGCCGAGGATCGCCGGTACGGCCAGCGACGTCGTCTTCCCGCTCTGCGTCGGGCCGACCACCACGACCGACTGCCCGGGCTCCGCCGCGATGCCGGCCGGGCCGGCGAGGGCCGGGACCGTTCCGAGCAGCAAACGCCCCGCCGGCGTCGCGCCGGCCTTCACCCGCAGGGCACGCAGGTCGCGCCGGTTGGCCCAGTGCGCGCCTCGCCGCGACCGCCGTCGCCCCGGCGCCAGCCGCGTCACGTCGCGGGTCGAGACGCCCGCCCAGAGGGCCACGCCCACCGCCACCGGCACGATGTGCGCCTCCAGGCTGGACATCGCCTAGCGCGCCGTCATCGCCGCGTCCGTGTCGACGAGGCGCCGCTCCATCGCGCTGAGCCGGTGCTGGACCAGGAAGGAGCGCTGGCCGACCTTCCACAGTGCGATGCCCCGGCGGAGCTGCGGCAGGAGCTCCACCTCGGTCTCGGAGAGGGACAGCAGTTCGGCCGCCGCCTGGAGCTCCCCCACCGCCTGCGCATAGACGACACGGGTCTCCGAGTCGGACAAGAGGCCCTGCGCGAGCCCTACCTGCTCCGAGTCGGACGCGCCAACCGATCGCAGGTCCGACACACGGTGCAGGACCGCCACGTTGGACACGCCGAACGCCCGGGACAGCTTCCACGACGACTGCAGCCAGCGCGCCACGCCGAGGTTCGACAGGATCGCCCAGGCCTCGTCGACCACGATGAAGAAGCGGCCGGGCGCGACGGCCGACGGGCCGGACGTTGCGGTCCGTGCCAGTGCGGCCTGGAGCCACGCGGTGGCGCACGCCATGAGGACGCCGAGCGCGGCGGACGTGTACAACGCTGAGAGGTCGAGCACGACGAGAGGGGCCGACAGGTCGAGGCCCGGGGTCGTCGGCCCGTCGAACATGCCGCAGAGATCGCCGTGCACCAGCCGGCGCAGCTCGAGGGCGACGTCGCGTCCGTCTTCGAGGAGGTCGCGCCGCTCCGTGCGGAGCGCGCGGGCGGACTCCGCGCTCGGTGACAGGAGCGCGTCGACGACGACGGGAACGGTCGGGACGCCTGGACCCGCGGTCTGTGCCAGCGCGGAGGACAGGGCGGCCCGCTCGCGTGGGGCGAGGTTGCGGCCCAGACAGGCGCTGGCGAGGGAGGACAGGAGCTCCATGCGACGGCGCGCCGTGGGATCGGAGCCGTTGCCGTCGCCGTCGCGGGCAGACTCCGGCCCGGGATCGAGCGGGTTGAGCCGCACCGAACCGCCCGGACGCAGCGCGACGGGACGAACCCCCCACGCGTCGGCCAGGTCGGCGTACTCCCCCTTGGGATCGACGACCCAGGCGCGACGGCCGAACACGGCCTGGCGCCAGAGGAACGTCTTGACGAACGCGCTCTTGCCGCGGCCGATCTGCCCGAACACGACCATGTTGGGGTTGGAGACCGCGCCGGCCGCGTAGAGCTCGAAGGGGTCGAACACGAAGGAGCCCCCGAGCAGGTCGTCGCCGATCATCACGCCGCGCTGCCCGAGGCCGGCCTCCGCGATGAACGGGTAGGCCGCGCCGAGGTTGCGCGTCGTGACCTGATGCGCCGGGACCCGTGGCGTGCGCTCCCTCACGGCGGAGGAACGGTCGTCTCCCGAGGACCCGCCTCCGTTACCTTGGCCATCGCCCGATCCCTCACGACGCGAAGAAGGTGCCAGCCATGAGCGAAGTGGATCGTCCGCCCCAACCCCTGGTGGTGACCCTTGCCACGCTGACCGTGGTGAGCGGCATCGTCGACGCCGTCAGCTTCCTCGCGCTCGGCCATGTCTTCACCGCCAACATGACGGGCAACGTTGCCCTGATCGGATTCGGGATCGCGGGTGCACCCGCGTTCTCCGTCACCGCAAGCCTGTGTGCCCTCGGGCTCTTTCTCGCCGGGGCGGTCGGCGGCGGGCGCATCGCGCTCCGGGTGCCGTCCCAGCGCTCCCTCCTGTTGGTGGTCGTGGCGATCGAAACGGCGCTGACGGTGGCGGCGGCGATCATCGCCCGCACGCATGGCGACCTCGGCATCGGCAGCGGCTGGCCGCGCTACACGATCATCGCCCTGCTCTCCTTGGGCATGGGTGCCCGCAATTCCGCCGTCCGCACGATCGGGGTTCCCGACATGACGACCACGGTGCTCACCACGACTCTGACCGGGTTCGCGTCGGAGTCCAGCCTGGCCGGCGGCCACAATCCCAATGCCGCCCACCGCGCCACCTCGGTGTTGTGCATGTTCGGCGGCGCACTCGTCGGCGCGGTGCTGGTCCAGCACCTGCACCCCGGCTGGGCCCTCGTCATCGCGAGCGTGATCCTCGTGCTGACCGCGTTGTACTTCTCTCGGGAAGCGCCCCTCGAGCTCGGGACGACCTAAAGGTGTTCTAGGGACCCCGGACGCCCCCCGGGGACCGCGGGGACCAGCCGTCCGTCTTCGAGGTACACGCACTCCGGAACGGCCGCCAGTGCCGCCCCCACCCGTCGGCGCAGCGGCCCGCTCAGCAGCTCGAGGGCCTCGGCCGGCTCGACCAGGCGATGCTCGGAGAGCTCCGATTCCTGCAGCGCGATGCCGGCGAGAGCCGAGTCGTCCAACGCCCCACAGTCGAACAGGAAGCGCATGCCTCCGGGCTGCGAAGGCCGGGGGCGCAGGAAGTCGACCGCGGCGAGACGGCCGCGCTCGACCACGAGGCCGACCTCCTCTTGGACCTCGCGGCGGCAGGCCTCCCACGGCGTCTCGCCGTCGGCCTCCATGATCCCGCCGGGGATCGTCCAGTGCTTCTTGTAGGTCGGGTTGGCGATGAGGAGGCGCCCGGCCCGGTCGAAGATCATCGCACCCGACGACGCGGGGATCCGCGGCAGCACGAAACCGTCGTCGCCGCCCACTTCGTCCCCGGTGGGGCTCATGCGATGCCCAACCTCTCGAGCTGTTCGTCCGGCGCTTCGAGATCCTTCAACGCCGTGCGCAGCAGCTCCACCATGTCCGCCTCGAGCGCCCCGCCGGCCCCGCCACCCGCAGACCGGACACCGCCTGCCCGGTTCTGCTCCTCGTCGGGATCCTCGGCCAGGTCGAAGAGGAAGTGGGCGTCCACCGCGGCACGCCCCACCCAGAAGGGAAGGCGGTCGCCCGGTGCGAAGGGCTGGCGGATCACCGGGACGTCGCTGCCCGGCATGAAGTCGAGCCTGGCCCGGCGGTCCGGAGGCGCCAGGCGCACCAGGTCCTCGAGGCCGGGCAGGGGCATGGTCGACCAGCGGTTCGACCACATGGAGAGCGGGAAGTTGTCCCCCACCGGGCCGCGCGCGTACTTGTGCCGCCCGTCGGTCACCTGGACCCAGTTGCCGAAGACGCCGCCGACGGCCCAGTCGCGCACCTCCGTCGCCTCTCCGGTCAGGAGCGGGACGAGCGACCGGCCATGGCCCGGGCCGTGGGGCCGCCCAGGCGACCCCGGCGACCCTCGCTCGGGCGGCGACGGCCGTCCCACGGGCACGCCGAAGACGTCGGCGATCGTCGCGTGCAGGTCGACGTTGGTCGTCAGCGCTTCGCATCGGGCGCCTCCGCCCACCCCCGGCCAGTGCACCAGCAACGGGATGTGGCCGAGCGGCTCGTACTGCATCACCCCCGGCTTGCCCCAGATGTCCTTCTCTCCGAGATAGTGGCCGTGGTCCGTGCAGACGATCACCGCCGTCGTGTCCCACAGCCCGCGCTCGTCGAGCGCAGCGAACACGGAGCCGACCCAGTGGTCGATCATCGACAGCTTGGCGCCGTAGTTGGCGCGGATCTGCCGCCCCTCGCGCTCGCTCAGCCGGCCTTCGGCCACCGCGCCCACGTCGTAGGGTGGCCAGATCAACAGCTCGTCCTCCCACGACGGGTCGTAGCGCCCGGCCCACGGCGCCGGCGTGTCGAAGGGCTCGTGCGGGTCGAACTCGTCGACGAAGAGCAGGAACGGCGCGTCGGCCGGGGCGCCCCGGCGCAGCCACTCCGCCGCGGTGCGCATCGTGCGCGGTCCCGGGAAGTCCTCCTCGGCGCGGAAGAACGTGCGCGACCGGTCGTACGGACGGTCGTGCATGGCGTCGAAGCTCATGCGCTCGCGCCAGTACCATCCGCCGCCTCGCGCCGGGAGCGCCGGCGCGCCGACGTAGGAGGGGTCGGCGTACGTCCGCCAGGGGTCGCCCTCGTGCCCGCGGACGTAGTCCCAGGCCGAGAAGTCGGTGTGGTAGTTCTCACCGCCGATCTCGAAGAGGTGAGGGTGGTCCGAGACCAACATGGTCGTGACGCCGGCCCGGCGCAGCGGCTGCGTCACGGGCTCCTCCCACACCTCGATGGATCCCCACGGCCGCCACAAGAAGTCGAGCGCGCCGCACAAGATGTCGTG
Source organism: uncultured Acidimicrobiaceae bacterium (assembly GCA_963763575.1). Lineage (GTDB taxonomy): Bacteria > Actinomycetota > Acidimicrobiia > Acidimicrobiales > RAAP-2 > Bog-473. The sequence goes on along the minus strand of CAVXPD010000011.1, from coordinate 91,669 downwards.
CCGGGCCGGCATGCACGGCAGCGAACCGGTGACGTGCGACGTGAACCGCACGGCCCGGTCGCGGGCGAACCGGTCGAGGTTGGGCGTCTCGAACTCGGTCCCGCCGTAGCAGCCGAGCAGGTGCCGGTTGAGGCTGTCGAGCAGCAGGATCACCAGATTGCGGGGCCGGCCGCGCGCTGCCGCCGGACCTGCGGTGGCGGGAGTCTCGTCGGTCGCACCGGGCATGGCGGACATGGTAGGGGCGCGCGCTCAACGTAGGCCGCGGCACAGGGGGAGCGTGCAGGTGTAGGCGGAGGCCTGGTCGCCGTAGAGACGCCGCAGCAGCAGGCGGCTCTGTCCGGCGGCGTGCTGCACCGCGTCGCACGCCGTCGCCAGCTCCTCCTCGCTCGGGGCGGAGACGGTGACGAAGCCCGCGTAGCGAAACGACGCGTGGCCCTCGGCGAGCTCGGCCTCGCGCCGGGCGAGGACCTCGGACTCCCGGGCGTGGCGGGCGGTGGAGACGAACCCGCCGCGCCGCCGCAGCTCGGCATCGGCCAGGTCGGCGGTCCGGGACGCCTCGACCTTGCGCACGGCGGCGTCGGGACCGAGCGGCTCCATGACTACGGAGAAGGTCGAACGCGCCGAACCCAGAAGGATCGGGGCGAGAAAGTCGCTGCGGACCTCGATGCGGGGCCACTCGGCCACCCAGAAGGTGGCGTGCACCATCCCGTCCACCCGCACGGTCGACCAGGTCTCCTCCATCCCCATCGGCCACGGGTCCCCACTCGGGAACCTTCCGGACCCCCCGCCTCCGGGCTCGGGCTCGTAGGTCCGCACGAGCTGGTGGGCCAGCTCGGCGGCGCCGAGCACCGATTCGACCTCCAGGTCGGCGTCGCTGAGCAGGCGGACGAGTGAGGCGACCTCGCGGGCGAGCGCAGCGCATCCCGCCTCGACCGAGCGGGCCGGGCGAACCTGCACCGCGAGCACGACGTCGTGTCTGCACGCGTACGCGTCCATGTCGCCGAGCAGCCCCTCGTAGGACGCGGTGCAGGCCGAAGGCGGCCCGACGGCCTCCGCGGCCAGGTACGAACGGACGCCCTCCCCGTCGTCGGCAAACGACGCGGCGACCCACTGCACCCGCTGCACCGGAGACCCCTCACGGGCGAGCGACGCGAGCACGGAGGCCCAACCCCCGACGCGCCGGTCTTGTTCGTCGGGCCCGAGAAGGGCGAAGCTGCCGCCCCGGAGCGAGAGCGCAGCGGTCAGGGTTCCGGCCACACGGTCGTGCACCACGCCCATGCCGTGCCAGTCCGCCCGCAACAGGCGCAGGCCGCGCAGTGCGCCCATCTGTCCGCGCGCACCAGTCCGCGTCCGGCGCGCCGCCCAGCACACCACGACCGGCACCCATTCGTCACCCGTGCGGCCCGCCCACGGAACGGTGGCGAGCGCACCGTAGAGAACGAGGATGGCGATCGCCGCTCCCACCCCGGCTGCGTTGGGCTCGGCGCGCAACACGAGCACGCCGAAGGCCAGGCCCACGGCGACGGTGACGATCTGGCCCGAGCGCCAGCCCGCCAGGGTGCCGCCGCGTTCGCGGGGTCCGAAGCGGTAGCGCGCCACCCGGTCGGGGCTCACGACTCGGGCCCCTCGCCCGGCGGCCAGACGGCGGGCAGCCACTTGATCTGCGGGCCGTGACCGTCGTCGCCCAGGCAGTGGCGCATCTTGCCCGGCTCGACCTGGTCGATCAGCCGGTACCCGGGCGGGACGCCCTCCGACTTCCACGCATCACCGGGCGTGGCAGGTCGGGACGGCGCCGAGAGGGGCCCGGACATCGAGACATGGCGCAGCGGCGAGCCGGGCGCGGCGTCGTCCGGGACGGCACCCGCCCGGTCGCCGTCCGTGGCGGAGGGACGAATGGGCTTCGGCCCCTTGGGCGGGGGCACCGCGCCGCGGGCGATCGCGTCGTCGTAGACCTTTTGCGACTCCGGGTTGCCGAGGGCGAGACCGTCGGGACCGCTCACCAATCCGCCGTTCTCGGGGGTCACCTGAGCCAGCAGCTCATCGGCGCCATCGGGGTCCGCGCTCGCGTCCGTTCCCGAGTCGGCCGACCGGCCGCCCGCGCCGGCACGCGACGGGCGCGTCGTGGCCCTGGCCGCGCCGGCCGGACCGGCCCCGCCCACCCCCGCGGTCTGCGCCATCAGCCGTGCGTCGCCGAGGGCCCCGAGGCCTTCGTGGAGCACGTGGTTCGCCGCGCTGCGGGGCAGCTGCGTCAGCGCGGCGGTGCCACGCTGGCGCAGGCCCTCCAGATGCCCGACGGCGCCCGACTCCACGGCGGGGATGAGGCGGAGGATGGCAAACGGGGTGAAGGTGGCCATGAGGAGAAGCGCGCCACCCGCGAGGACGGCCGAGAATCCCGAGCCGTGCGAACCGGTGCCCGCGGTCCCCGACGAGACGGCCCCCGCCGCCAGGCTCAACGTGGCCACGATGACGAACTTGGACAAGATGAGGGCCGCCAGCGTCTCGACCAGTCGCCGGCACCAGTGGGAGACAGCCGGCCAGACCAGTGTCGCCAACGCAAGCGGCAAGAAGAGCGCCGCGACGTAGACCGCCGCCGCCCGGATCAGCAGCTCGAGCCAGAGTACGAACGCCGCCACCGCGATGAGCAGCGCGATCAACAGGAGCACGAAGCTGGCGATCGTCGGGTCGGCGGCCGCGGCCACGAGGCCCTTGGTCACGCCGGACAAGAGGGACGCGACGTCCGCGCCCGAACCACCGGCGACCGCGTTGCTCATCTCGTCGGTGACGGACAGGCCCATGATCACGATCTGGATCGCCACGACGGCCAGCACGAGGGCCAGGGGAAGCCGCAGGAGGAACGTGCGAACGAGCTGCGTCGGGTCTTGGCGAACGATCGCCTGCACGGTCGAGAGGAGCAGCATCGGGAGGATGACCACGCCCGCCAGCGCCGTCATCTGCCCGTAGTGGGCGCGGAACCAGGTGGCACCCACGTCGACGGTCGTCGTCGACACCAGGACGTCGCCGATCTGGGCGAGCAGCCACTCGGCGCCGCTCGCCACCCACTGGCTGATGGAGTCGAGGACGGTTTCGAAGCCCGACGCGGCGAGCGAACCGCCCAGGCCGCCGATCTGGCAGACCGGGTTCAGGGCCTCGAGGCCGGTGCAGCCGGCGGCGAGCATGGCGACGCGGACCGGTATGACTCAGTGGAGGTTCGTGCCGGTGTGGAAGAAGAAGTTGATCACCGGCGGGGCGGCACCGATGAGGAGCGCCGCAAGGCCCGACACGAGCACCGCCCGCCGCCCGACCATCGTCTGTTGGAAGTTCTGCGAGTGCACCCCGAGGGCCCAGGCCGCGGCGCCGATGAGCAACCCGGCCAGCGACGCGATGAGCGCCCAGGCACCGAGGCCGTTCGTGAGGTCCTGCAGCGTCCCACCACCGGGCAACGCGTTGACGCTCGGGTTCAGCGAGACATCCGCCAGATGCCACACGACCATGGGTGTCCCCAGTCTCTTCTGCGGCGCCGGACGCTCCGGCCCGCCGTTCGCCGCAGAACGGTTGGCCCGTCGGCGTCGTTTCTCGACCGGCCTTGCCGCGGGCGCGGGAGGCAATGCGCTGTGTACGAGGTCGCCCAGGTCACACAGGGAACCGAGCGTCGGAGCGGGTGGTACGAAACCAGGGTGTCAGCGCGGGCGGCGGCGGACCTGAACGTTCGCAGCCCGGGTCCCGGCCCTGTCATATTGGGGGCGTGCCGTTGAGTACGCCGGGTGACGTGAACCTCAGCCAGGCCCAGGAGATCGCCTTCCTCGTCATCGCCGTCGCCCTCTGTGTGCTGGTCGGATTCGTCGCCGCCCTGATGGGGAGGCGCTCGGGGCGCCGGGCCATCTCCCAGCGCTTGTCCGCCCTGGGCACCCGACTCGGGCTCGACCCGCCCGAGGACGAGTACAACATCGAGACCTCCCTCTCCTATCTCGAGCAGGTGACCGGCGGCGCCGCCCAGGCCGTGACCGAGTCGAGTTCCGACGCGATCCGCCTGCGGCGCTCCCTCGACACCCTCACCCAGGGCGTCGTCCTCTGCGACGAGAACGGCACCGTGATCTACCGCAACGGGCGGGCCAACGCGCTCATGGTCAGCCGGCACGGCGACGCCCTGGCCGCGCAGGCGGTCACCGAGGTGTTGGAAGACGCCTGGCACGAGGGCTCGGCCGAGCGCACGCTCGACCTCTACGGCCCGCCGCGGCGCACGCTCCAGGTGCGCGCCTACCAGATCGACGACGGTCGCCGGCCGCTCGGGGTCATCGCCCTCATCGAGGACGTCTCGGAACGTCGCCGGCTCGAGGAGATCCGCCGCGATTTCGTGGCCAACGTCAGCCACGAGCTCAAGACGCCGATGGGCGCGCTCGGACTGCTCGCCGAGACGCTGGTGTCCGAGCCCGACCCCCAGGTCGCCCAGCGCCTGGCGGGCCGGATCCACAACGAGGCGTTCCGCGTGAGCCGGATCATCGACGACCTGCTCGACCTCTCGCGCATCGAGTCAGAGGAGGCCCCACCACGCGAGCCGGTGCTCGTCAACCTGGTCATGGCCGACGCCATCGAGCGGGTGCGGGCCGCGGCGGACCAGCGCGGCATCGAGATCGTGCTGCACGAGCCGTCCCCCCCGGTCGCCATCCTCGGCGACCGCCGGCAACTCGTCTCGGCCATGCATGCCCTGCTCGAGAACGCCGTCACCTACTCGTACGACAACTCGAAGGTCGTCGTGACCGGAACCGTCGAGCGTTCGAACCCCAACCTGGAGCACCCGGCCGTCGCCGCCGTCGGCACGCCCGGCCGCGACGAGCCCGACCCGCCGACCGGCGAGACGCCATCGGTCGATGCGACCCCGGCCAAGGCCGAGAAGCCGGACGGGCCCATCGAACCGGTGTTCACCCCCGAGATCCTCGAGCAGTACACGCCCGACGAAGACGACGCGCTCGCCGCGCCGGCCACGGGCAGCACCGCGCCGCCGGCCGCCCACGAGGCGGAGAAGGGTGACGCCGCCGCGACGGGCGCGGCGGAGACGACCTCGGCCGGCTTCCCCAACTGGCGCATCGAAGAACGCGACAACGTCCGGCTCTCGGTGCAGGACCACGGCGTCGGTATCCCGGCCCGCGACCTCGACCGCATCTTCGAGCGCTTCTACCGCGTCGACCACGGCCGCAGCCGTGACACGGGCGGGACCGGCCTCGGCCTCTCCATCGTGCGCCACGTCGCCAACAACCACCAGGGTTGGGTCGACGTCGAGTCGCGCGAGGGCGAGGGCTCTACGTTCACGCTCGTGCTCCCGATCCAGGCGGAGCGGATCGCGTGAGCAAGGCGATCAAGAGCAAGAAGAGCGCGCGATCGGCACCGGGCGACGGCCCGATCAAGGTCCTGCTGGCCGAGGACGAGGAGTCGTTCATCGAGGCACTGGTCATCGGGCTGAACAACGAGGGCTTCCGGGTGACCGTCGCCCGCGACGGACTAGAAGCCCTGGCGCTGTTCGACGAGACCGCGCCCGACCTCATGTTGCTCGACCTGATGCTGCCGAAGATGTCCGGTATCGACGTGTGCCGCACCATCCGTGCGCGCTCGCAGGTGCCGATCATCATGGTGACGGCCAAGGGCACCGAGATCGACACGGTCGTCGCACTCGAGGTCGGCGCCGACGACTACGTCACCAAGCCCTATCGCCTGCGTGAGCTGGTCGCGCGCATGCGCGCCGTGCTGCGGCGCTCGCCCGGCGGGCCCGAGGCCTCCGACTCCGGCCACCTGGAGTTCGGCAACGACGGCATCTGGGAGTCCAACGGGATCAAGGTGGACTTCGACCAGCGGCGCGTGTTCGTGCGCGGCGAGGAGGTGCACCTCCGGCGCAAGGAGTTCGAGCTGCTGCGCCTGCTGGTGGAGAACTCAGGCCGGGTCCTGACCCGCGACGTGCTGATCGACCGCGTGTGGGGGACTGACTACATCGGGGACACGAAGACGCTCGACGTGCACATCAAGCGACTGCGTTCGCGGATCGAGGCCGACCCTGCCGTGCCGGTGCTCATCACGACGGTGCGCGGGGTGGGGTACCGGTTCGCGGCGGCGAACTGAACGAACGACCGGGGGCGGCCGGCCGACTGCGCCGTCCAAACGACCTGGTACCCCTTTCGGAAGGCACATTTGCGGGGCCTCGTTGGCCGTCTAGCCGATGTCTATACGCAGCACCTCTTGTCGAAACGACGAGATACGGCAAGAGGCACGACACATACATCTCCTCGATGCGTTGGCGCACGCGGGCGCACGCGGGCGCACGATTGTGCTCGTAAGCAGTTCAACGGGACTGCCGGGTTCGGGAGGGCCCGGCCACCTGCCGAAGACTCAGACGGTGAGCCGATCGAAGTCGTCGGGGATCGTCACCCCGGGCATTGAGGTCGTGTCCACCTGCTCGCCGAGATGCGTGAGCACGAGGCGCGTGCCGGGGTGGGCCGCCTGGAGGGCTCGCACGGCCGCCTCGTCCATGTGGGAGGGGGGACCGTCATGGGCGCCGTTGCACTCGAGCACCAGGACGTCGGCCCAGCGCGCCAGCTCGTGCAGGCCCTCGCAGGGCCGCACGTCTCCGCTGTAGGCGACCGTCTGCCCGCCCCGGTCGAACAGGTACCCGAAACAGCGGAGGTACGGCACGTGCTCGACCTCGACCGCCCGGAAGCGCAGCGGCCCGGCCTGCTGCCAGGTCTCGTCGACCTCGATGTAGCGGAGGTCGAGGCGGGCGTGTGCCGTGTCGAGCACGCCGCGCACGGCGCCGACGGCCATGATTCCGGCCAGGTGCGCCTCGAGGCCGGGCGGCCCGACGACGTGCACGGTGCGCCGGCCCCCGGCCTCGGCGAGGGCCTCCAGCAGGAACGGCCAGCCGAAGCAGTGGTCGGCGTGGAAGTGCGAGATCACCACAACGTCGACGGCGTCGACGGAGAACCCGCAGCGGCGCAGATGCGGGAGCGAGGTGGGGCTCGGCTCCACCAGGACGTTGTCGCCCAGGACGAAACTGTTCCAGTAGCGGCCGGGCGGGGCCAGGTAGTTCCCGGTCCCGAGGAAGGTGAGCTCGGTCACGGCGCCTTGATCAGCAGCTCGCCACCGAGGTAGGGCGCCAGGCAGTCGGGCAGCATCACGGTGCCGTCGGTCTGCCGCCCGTTCTCCATCAGCGCCGCCCAGATGCGGGGCCAGGCGAGCGCGGACCCGTTCACCGTGTGCACCAGCTGCGGCCCGCCACCAGCGGCCGGCCGGTAGCGCACGTTGGCGCGCCGGGCCTGGTAGTCGCGGAACCAACTCACCGAGGACACCTCGAGCCAGCGGTCGACGCCGGGTGAGTACACCTCGAGGTCGAACGTCCGCGCCGACGACCCACCCAGATCACCCGCGCACAGGTCGAGCACCCGGTACCGCAGCTCCAGATCCTGCAGCATGGCTTCGGCCCGCTCCAAGATGTCGGCCTGCGCCGACAACGCGCCCTCCGGCGTGGCGTAGGCGAACAACTCCACCTTGTCGAACTCGTGGACGCGCAGCAGACCCCGCGTGTCACGCCCGGCCGAGCCGGCCTCGCGCCGGTAGCAGGCCGTCGACGCGGTGAAGCGCAGCGGCAGTTGGGACTCCTCGAGGATCTCGCCCCGGTGCATGGAGGTCAGCGGCACCTCCGCCGTCGGGATGAGCCACAGGTCGTCCCGCTCGACATGGTAGGCGTCGTCGGCGAACTTCGGCAGGTGGCCGGTCGAGACCATGGTGTCGGTGAGCACCACTGTCGGCGGGCGGATCTCCTCGTAGTCGGGCGAGTGCCGGTCGATGGCGAACGCGGTCAGCGCGCGCAACAGGCGGGCGCCTGGACCGCGGTAGAGCGGGAACATCGAGCCGGCCAGGCGCGCGCCGCGCTCCATGTCGAGGAGCTGCAGTGCCTCGCCGATCTCCCAGTGCGGCACCTCCTGGTGCTCTTGGCGATGGGGCTCTGGTCGCCCGGCGTCCTGCCCCGGCCACCACCGGCGGACCTCCACGTTGTCCTCCTCGCCCACCCCATCCGGGGCTTCCGCCGACGGGATGTTGGGCAGGTAGAGCAGCCCGGTCCGCCGCCGCTCGGCGAGGGCGTCCGCCTCGGCCGCCACCGCGCGCTCCTCGTCTCCGAGCACGCCGCTGCGCGTCTGGAGCTCGGTGGCCAGCGCGCCGTCACCGTTCTTCTTGGCCTGCTGGAACTGACGGGAGAGCTCCTTGACCTCTGCCCGCTTGGCCTCGGCCTCGTTGACACGACGGCGCCACGCCGCGTCGACCTCGACGATGGCGTCGACTTCGGACGCCTCGACGCCGCGCCGCGCCAGCGCAGCCTTGACCGCGTCGGGATCGTCGCGTAGGAGCTGGATGTCGATCATTTCCTGCTCACGGTAGCCTGCGACGCCATGCCAGCCGTCCGGGTCGCGGGCCTCACCGTGCGCTACGGACCGCCCGGGACGGCGCCCGCGGTCGACGGCGTGGACCTTTCGGCCGAGGCCGGCGAGGTACTCGTCGTGCTCGGCCCGAACGGCGCCGGGAAGACCAGCATGGTCGAGACGCTCGAGGGGTACCGCCGGCCTGTGGCCGGCGACGTCGAGGTCCTCGGCCTCGACCCGCGCGGGATCACGCGGCGCTGAGCGGCCGCATCGGCGTGATGCTCCAGCGCGGCGGGGTCTACCCGATCCTCGGCCCCCAGCGCGTGCTCGACCTCTTCTCCGGTTACTACGGCGACCCGGTGCCCACACCAGAGCTCCTGGACCTGGCCGGCCTCCGGTCCGTCGCCCACACACCCTGGCGTCATCTCTCCGGCGGTGAGCAGCAGCGCCTCTCGCTCGCTCTGGCGTTGATCGGACGCCCCGCGGTCGCGTTCCTCGACGAGCCGACGGCCGGCGTCGACCCGGAGGGGCGCATCGCGATCCGCGCGGTCGTGGCCGGCCTGAAGGACAACGGGGTCTGCGTGCTCATGACCACCCACGAGCTCATCGAGGCCGAGCGCATGGCCGACCGCATCGTGATCCTCTCGTCGGGCCGCATCGTCCTCGAAGGGACGCCGACTGAGCTGACCGAGCGGGGCGGCGGTGCCCCCGCCGACACGACCACGGTCACGTTCGGCGCGCCACCGTCCCTCGACACGGTGGCCCTCGCCGCGGCGCTCGGCCCGGCGGTGGCAGCTACCGAGACCGCGCCCGGCCGCTACCGCGTCGAAGCCCCGGCGCCCGGCCCCACCGTGACCGCGGCGATCGCCACGTACCTGGCCGAACAGGGCGAGGCGCTCACCGACCTGGTCGTGGGCCAGACGCTGGAGGACGTCTACTTCGCCGCCGTCGGGTCCCCCGCGGCCGCCGACGCGCGTGACCGGCACGACGACGACGGCGCCACGGCGCGAGGCCGGCGCCGCCAGGGCCGCGCCCGGAGGAGCCGTCCGTGAGCCAGACGGCCGTCCCCGGCACCACGGCCACGCAGAACGCGGGGGCGCTGCGGCCCCTCACCGCCCAGACCCGCGCCGAGATCTACATGACGTTGCGCCGCGGGGAGACCCTCCTCCTCACCCTCGGCATCCCCGTCGTGTTCCTCCTCTTCTTCTCCAAGGTGTCGGTCGTCTCGACGCCGACGGCGAACCCGGCGGACTTCTTCGTGCCGGGCATCCTCTCGCTGGCGGTCATGTCCACGGCCATGGTCTCGCTCGGCATCGCGACGGGCTTCGAGCGCGGCTACGGCGTGCTGAAGCGTCTGGGCTCCACGCCCCTCGGCCGCCCGCGGCTGCTCGGCGCCAAGATCGTCACGATCGTCGCCGTTGAGCTCCTCCAGGCAGCTGTGCTGCTTCCGGTCGGGCTCGGCCTCGGCTGGAACCCGGGAGGCTCTGGCGCCGTCGCGGTCCCCGAGGCGATCGGCGCGATCCTGCTCGGCTCGGCCGCTTTCGCCGGCATCGGCCTCCTCATGGCGGGCACGCTGCGCGCCGAGGTCAACCTCGCCGCCGCCAACGGGCTCTACCTGGTGCTCCTTCTCCTGGGCGGCATGATCGTCCCGATCTCCAAGCTGGGCAGCGGGCTCGCCGACTTCGCGAAGTTGCTCCCGGCCGAAGCGCTCTCGGCCGCGCTGCACGCCACACTCGGCAGCGGCACCGCCGTCCCGGCCGAGTCGTGGGTCGTGCTCGCCGTGTGGGCGGTGGCGGCGCCGGCCGCAGCTGCACTCACGTTCCGCTGGGAATGAGCGCTCGCTCGTCCGCCGTGAACGACGACGGCGTGAGCACGGCGCCGCGCACGATCTTGGCGATCGTCCCGTCCCCGTTGACGAACACGGCGTACGGATCACCCTCGAAGTAGAACAGCCCGCTCGTCACGGTGACGTCGGGGTCGTACGCCACGGGGAAGCTGACGCCCGCGCCGTGAATGAACGACTGCGCGCTCGAGACCGAATCCTCGCTGTCCACGCCGATGACCCGGATGTGTGAGAGTCGCCCGCCCTCCTTGTCCTGGGTGCGCACCGCCGCGGCCAGGGGAGGCAATTCCTGGTGGCAGCTCGGGCACCAGTTCCCGAAGAACAGCAGGACCACCGGCGTGCCGCGGCCACCGCCGTCCGCGGGCACGCGCACCTGCGCCCCCCCGACCGGCCCGACGTTCTGACGGGTGAACGACGGCACCGACCCACCCTCGTGCGGGGCGCCCGTCGAGCCCTGGCTGGTTCCCAGACTGGTGAACAAGAAGATGCCGAGCACGATGGCCAGCACGACTCCGATGAGGAGGAAGATCTTCCGCGGCTTGCGCGGGCTCACACCGTCGCTCTCGCCCGCGCCGCTCGACGGTGCCGGTTCTTCGGCAGGTGTTGCGTCAGTCATCGCGGGCGGCCGTCAGTGGATGTGTACGTGGTTCGAGATCAGGACGTCGCCCGCCATCGCCACGAACAGCACGGTGAGATACGTGATGGAGTACCCGAAGACCCGCATGGCGTCGCGCCCAGTCACCTGTGCGGTCTGCGCCAGCCCCCACAGCCTGGTCACCAGGTACAGGAACCCGGCGCCCAGCAACGCGGCCGTGATCATGTAGATCCAGCCCAGGTGGGCCACCGGGCCGAGCAGGAACGAGACGGCCACCAACAGCACCGTGTAGTACAGGATCTCCGTCGTCGTCCGCTTCATAGAGGCGACCACCGGCAGCATCGGCACGTCGGCCGCCTCGTAGTCCTCCTTGTAGCGCACGGCCAGGGACCAGAAGTGCGGCGGCGTCCAGATGAAGATGATGGCGAACATCACGACCGGCGCCCAGGCGAGCGAATTGGTGACGGCCGCCCACCCGACCAGGACCGGCACGGCACCGGCGGCGCCGCCGATGACAATGTTCTGGGAGGAGCGCCGCTTGAGCCAGAGCGTGTACACGAAGACGTAGAAGAGGGTCGCCGAGATCGCCAGCACGGCCGACAGTAGGTTCACGGCCAGCCACAGCTCCACGAACGCCGCCACCTCGAGCGAGACGGCGAAGACCAGTGCCGCGGCCGGCTTCACAGCGCCGGTGACCAGGGGCCGGTTCTTGGTCCGCTTCATCAACCGGTCGATGTCGCGGTCGACGTACATGTTGATGGCGTTCGCGCCGCCCGCCGCCAGCGCACCTCCGGCCAGCGTCGCGGCCATGAGCCAAACAGGGGGCAGCCCGCGCTGCGCCACCACCATCGTGGGCAGCGTCGTGACCAGCAACAACTCGATGATCCGGGGCTTGGTCAGAGCGACGTAGGCCCCGATCGTGTGCCACGACCACCGCACTCGCCGGTCGCGGAGGGCGGGCGCCTGAATGGACATGCCGGGTCAGCCTACGACGCAGGGTGGACCGGGACCAGGCCAGGGGCGCCGATACGCTTGGCCGGCGTGTCGCAGCGGCGCCTCCCCACCGTCTCACCCTCGCTCAGCCGCCGGCTCGACGTGGTCGCCCTGGTCCTGACCGCCCTCATCGTCGTGACGGGCGGAGCGGTGCGTCTCACCGGTTCGGGGTTGGGCTGCAGCAATTGGCCGGAGTGCACCGCGGGCCATCTCACCCCGGCCCTGCAGTTCCACGGCCTGGTCGAATTCGGCAACCGCCTGGTCACGGTCGTCCTCACCATTGCAGTGGCGGCCGCCTTCTTGGGCTCGATCTTCCGCTCGCCACGCCGACGCGACCTGATCTGGCTGAGCGGCGGGCTGGTGGCCGGCGTCGTGGCCCAGGCGGTGCTCGGTGGGATCGTCGTCTACACCAAGCTCAACCCTTATGTCGTGATGGTGCACTTCTACGCCACCCTGCTCCTGCTGGTCGACGCAATCGTCCTCGTCCACCGGTCCAGGCGCGACTACACGCCCGGCTCCGCCCGCCTCCTGGTGCCCCGGCCGGTCATCCGTCTCTATTACGGCCTGCTGGCGTTGCTCGCCGTCGTGATCGCAGCCGGCACCGCCACGTCGGGCGCCGGGCCGCACGCGGGGGACAGCTCGGGCCAGCAAGTGGCCAAGCGGATCCCGATCGCGCTGCGCGACATGGCGGAGCTGCACTCGAGCCTCGCGCTGTTGCTCATCGGGCTAACCATCGGCCTGGTCGTCGCGCTGCACATGGGTGACGTGCCCGAGCGGGTCCGGCGCTCGGCCCGCATCCTCATGGCGGTGATGGTGGCCCAGGCGGCGGTCGGCTACACGCAGTACTTCACGCATCTGCCGGCGCTGCTCGTCGAGGTCCACCTCGTCGGCGCCACTTCGCTGGTGATCGGCGCGATGCAGACGTTCCTCGCCTGCACCTACCACGCCCCCGAGGCGCTGCCAGCCCCGCCGGTCCCCGACGCCCCCGCAGCGGGCGTGCCGGTCGCGGCCCATTAGGCTCGTTTATTCCGTGGACACGACACGGTCCCGCCCCCATCGTCTAGCGGCCTAGGACACCGCCCTTTCACGGCGGCAGCACCGGTTCGAATCCGGTTGGGGGTGCTTGGGTGGGTGCGACCTCCCAATCCAGCTCGTCGCACAGCTCCTACCAATCGTCGACGTCAACACCTCTCGCTGGACGAGAGACCCAAGCTTGTTCCCTCCGGAACGGGCTCGAGCTCGTGGCCAAGGCCGGCCAGCTCCGGATCGTCGATTCGCTGTACCGGCTCACCGCGGGTGTTGGTGGCCCACAGCGCAATGACCGCGGCGGCGGCCAAGAAGAGACTGCTGGCAAGAAGAGCGCGATGAAACCCCTGGGTGAGAGCGACCGCCTGCGGCACATGGGCAGCCAAGAGTTGATTTGTCCGATTGGTCGCAATCTCAGAGAAGATCGCCAGCCCGAGCGCAGCGCCGAACCATTGCGAGGTGTTGACCAGCCCTGCGGCGAGACCGGCCTTGTCGGGCGGAACGCCGGCGTTCGCAGCGGTGGTCACACCGGTGAAGACAGCACCCAGACCCATCGACATGATCATCAGCCCGGGAAGCAGGTCGGCTACGTACGAACCGTTGACGGGGATGCGAGACAGCCAATAGACGCCTCCTGCGGCAAGTAGCGCACCAACCACGATGATCGGTCGTGTGCCGAGGCGCTCGAACAGCTTGGAAGAGATCCCGGCTGATACGGCAACACCGATGGTGACGGGGACGTAGGCCGATCCAGCCCGAAGAGGCGAGAAGTGCAGGATGTCCTGCATGTACAGGGTGACGAAGAAGAACATGGAATAGAAGCCAGCAATGGCCACGGCCTGTGTGGCGTCGGCAGCGCCGAGCCCCTTGATTCGGAAGATGGACAGCGGGAGGAGCGGTCTGTCATGCCTCTGCTCGTTGATCAAGAAGAGCACGAGGAGAAGTGACGCTCCGGTGAGCCCGCCGATCGTGCGCCAATTGCCCCAACCGACTTCGGGAACGCGGACAAGGGTATAGATCAGGAGGAGCATTCCTCCGGTGACAGTCGCAGCACCGAAGACGTCAAAGTGCCGCAGTGATGAGGTTCGTCTTTCTCTCGATACAAGTCGAAAGGATGAGAAGAGCAGGACGACGCAAAGCGGAAGGTTGACGAAGAACACCCATCTCCAACCGAGGCCCTGCGAGAGGACCCCGCCGAGGAAGACCCCTACCGCCGAGGCGATGCCGGCGACGGCGCCCCACGCCCCAAGCGCCTTGAGTCGGTCCGTTCCCTCACTGAAGGTCGTCGTGAGGATCGAGAGCGCGGCCGGCAACATCATTGCGGCACCAACGCCCTGTGCCAGGCGGGCGCCGACCAACACGCCCGCAGTGGGAGCCAGCCCGCCCAACAGCGACGACAACGCAAACGTGGTGATCCCGGCGACGACGACTCGGCGGCGGCCGAGGAGATCAGCCGAACGACCGCCCAGAAGCAAGAAACCGCCGTAGGTCAGTAGATAGCCGCTCAGGACCCACTGCAGGTTCTGCACCGAGAAATCCAGATCGCGCCTGACCGAGGGCAAGGCGACGTTGACGATCGATGCGTCGACGAAATCGAGGAAAGCGACGGCGCAGACGAAGAACAGCGTGAGCTTGCCGCGCCGCGTCGAGAGAACCGACGCGCCGGGAGAAGTCGTGGACATCGGCGCTCCAAGTTAGTTGACTAACTCACTTATAACATCCGGACCAAGGCGTGTCTAGACTGGAAGTGAGATGACTGACTCAGTCGTTACCCCGCAGATAGGCGATCTGTCGCCCGGCAAGCGCGACCGGCTCATTGCCGCCGCCTGTCAGCTGCTGTACGAGCAGGGCGTCGAACGAACAAGTCTCGCGGACATCGCCCACTTGGCTGATGTGCCTCCTGGCAACGTGTACTACTACTTCAAGACCAAGGACGAGATCGTCGAGGCGGTCGTTCAGTCTCACCTGGACGAGATTCGGGCGACGCTGTCAACGCTTGAAAACGGTCACCACACCCCCAAGAGCCGACTGAAGTCACTCGTGAGGAAGTTGGCGGAACAGCGTGACTTGATCGCTGAGTACGGCTGCCCTCAGGGATCCCTCTGCTCCGAACTCGACAAGCGCGAAGCGGGTAGTGACCATGTGGCGGCGGAGCTCATTCGCGTCCCGATCGCCTGGGCCGAGACGCAATTTCGGTCGATGGGTCGTAGGGATGCCTACGATCTTGCGGTCACGCTGATCGCCACGTACCAGGGCACCGCGCTGTTAGCCAACACGCTGGGTGATCCCGGTCTCATGCTCCGTGAGAGCCGACGTCTCACCCGCTGGATCGATTCGCTTGAGGCGGAGTGAAACGACAAGGGAATTTTCCGAAGATCAACGAGATGCCGGTTCGAGGTCTGAGAAGAGCGACGCAGAAGGCCCTCGCCTGTCCAGTCCCGGTAACGATTCCGCAGAGCGGTCGGGTCTGAAAGAGCTCCTATCAGGGTGCTCGCTGGCGGCGTCAGACACCGCCGCCATCCCGATTGCATCGATGACGGCGGGCGGTAACTATCTCCGTTGTGGATTCCGAGGCGGCGAGGGCAGGCGTCAAACCGCTCACACTCATTCTGGCGCGTGAGTTGGCCTCGAACCTGGCCACCCCGATGCATCTCATCGACGCCCGCGGGTTCCTCGTGTTCTACAACGATGCCGCGGCCCAGCTGATCGGAAGGCCGTTCAGCGAAGTGGGCGAGACGCTCGCCGAGGAGTTCGGGGCCGTCCTGCGCATGAGGACCCCAGACGGCCAGATCCTTCTCCGGCGCGAGTCTCCGTCGGGCATCTCCTTCATGGAGCGTCGTCCTGCTCATAGGACCCTTTATGCCACTGGCTACGACGGCGTGGAGAGGCTGGTGCATGCGACGGCGTATCCGCTGTTCGGCACGAACGGCGAGATGCACGGTGTGGTGTCGGTCTTCTGGCAGGTCGGAGACCAGGAAGACGTCATCTGATGGAGGTACGGGTGTGGGGATGCCGCGGCTCGGTCGCAGCACCCGGACCGAAGACCGTCAAATACGGCGGGAACACGTCGTGCGTCGAGGTGCGATTGGCGAGCGGACAGGTGCTCGTGCTCGACGCAGGCACCGGAATCCGCCCGCTCGGCGTCGTCCTGCAATCGGCGCCGTTCCCCGAACTGCACATCCTGCTGAGTCACCTCCACCTCGATCATCTGCAGGGTCTGGGATTCTTCCGCCCGCTCTTCAGTCCCGGCCTCGAGATCCACATCTGGGGCCCTCCCTCGCCTGTACAGCCACTCGCCGAGCGCATCGCCATGTATCTGTCGCCGCCGCTGTTCCCGGTCCACCTGGACGAGGTCCCCTCCCGACTGACGTTCCACGACGCCCCGAACAACGCGGTCACGATCGGGTCGGCGACGATTCGCTCGTGCCTGGTCCAGCATCAAGGTCCGACTGTCGGCTACCGCATCGAGGAGGACGGGCGCTCGTTGGTGTACCTGCCGGACCACGAGCCCTCGCTCGGCACCGACCTGCGGTCGGTCCCGCCCGAGTGGGTGAGCGGCTACGACATCGCACATGACGCGGACGTCCTGCTCCATGACGCCCAATACCGCGACCACGAGTACGGTGCCCATGTCGGATGGGGACACTCCGGGATCGCTGACGTGATGGAGTTCGCTGGCAAGTCGGGGGTCCGGAACCTCGTGTTGTTCCACCACGACCCCTACCACGACGACGACGAACTGGAAAAAGTCCTCGACGACGCGCGCCAGATCTGGCCGGCGGCTCAAGACAGGGTGTGCTTGGCCAACGAGGGCATGACGATCAACCTCGGCATCGGGGGCGTCCGACTCCTCGCCGGCTGAGGCCGCCCCCATCTGGGCTGTATCGAGTGCGGCCCATCGGCCGCGAGAGCCGGCAGATCGAGCAACCGGTACGAACATTTCCCCGATACGACCAATCGGTCCACGCAAATCTCTTCGAATTGCGGTCGCAGCGTCATCCAACCACCGGGACGGCTCCGGATACCGAGCGGCCAAACAAGCGGAGGGCAGCGATGAGCGCTGATCGGGGTGACGAGAACGCGTCGCAACCTGGGGGATGGCGAGCTGGCCTGAGCCGTCGAAACTTCTTGCGCCGCGGCACCTTCGCCGCTGCCGCGGTTGCCGCTGCCAGCAGTGTTCCGGGAATCTCGACGCTCGTTTCGACCACCAGCGCAGACGCACCAGCTGTCGACACCGGGATGAGCGACGCTGCCGATGACAGCGGTGCCCTCACCGAACCACTTCTCGCGCACGTAAAGGATCTCAGTACCGGCGAGATCGGCCTGTTCCAAGGAGAGCGAGAGGTCGTCGTCCACTCCCCTTCTCTCGCCCGCAGCTTGATGTCAGCCGCCCGCCCATAGCCGAACGCCCCATCGGGAACCACCCGTCGAGGAGGAACACCGTGTCGTCACACCGCGAAGCGCCCGAGATCTCGAAGGACCCCGTCGCCGACAGCACCGATCTGTATGCCTTTATGAGCCCCGACGAGCCCGGAACGGTCACGCTCATCGCGAATTACATACCGCTCGAAGCGCCCGACGGGGGTCCGAACTTCTACGAATTCGGCCACAAGGTGCTCTACGCCATCAATATCGACAACACGGGTGACGGTGTTCCCGATATCAGCTATCAATTCCGGTTCACGACCGTCAACAACATTCCTGGATCGTTCCTGTACAACGACGGCCCGATCAAGGCGTTAACGCCACCGTCGCCGACGTCGAACTGGAACCGCCAGCAGACCTATACCGTGACTCGCGTCGACATGTCATCGAATCGATGGGGGAACGGAAGGGAGACTGTGCTGGGCTCCGGACTCCTGAGCCCCCCTTGTAACATCGGTCCGCTCTCGACCCCGAATTACCCGTCGCTGGCGAGTGCGGCGGTCCACTCCGTCGCGGCGGGACCGTTCTCGGCTCGGGTGTTCGCAGGGCAGCGGGCCGAGGGTTTCTACGTCGACCTTGGTGCCGTGTTCGACCTCGCTGATCTGCGCGGATTCGCCGGTGACCACGCCGGCGGCGGCGGCCCCGGGCTGATGAACGGCATGCCCGGCGTCAATTCGACGGCCGATGTCAACGTCCACACGCTGGCGCTGCAGATCCCGGTCGGCCAACTCACGAGGTCGACGCCCGCGGGCCCCGACGACCCTGCTGCCGTCATCGGTGTCTGGACCACCGCGAGCCGCCAGCGTGTCAGCGTGCGGGGAAACGGAGAGGACGAAGGGGACGACTTCGAGAGTGGCCCGTGGACCCAGGTGTCGCGCCTCGGAAATCCCCTGACGAACGAGCTCCTCATTGGTATCGGCGACAAGAACCGGTGGAACATGGTGCCACCGAGCGCCGATGGCGGGCGATTCCTGGAGTACTTCGCCAAGCCTCTGCTGGCGCAATTGTTGCCGGGACTGTATCCGGGCGTATTCCCGAAGTTGGCGGCCTACAACAGTGGTGCGCAGAACACACGACCGGACATTGAGGCGATATTCCTCACGGGGATCCCGAAGGGGGTGATCACGCCCGCTCCGACGTTCACCAATTACAACGGGACCGGTATCAAGGCGGACATGCTACGAGTGAACACGGCGATCCCTCCCACGTCGAGCCCGAGCAACTTGGGGTTGCTCGGGCTCGACGTAGCCGGATTCCCCAATGGTCGCCGAGTCTTCGATGACGTGGCCACGATCGCGCTCCGGGCGGTGGCTGGGGCGACATTGGGCTTCGTCGTGCCGTCCTTCACCGCCGACGCCGCGGCAGGCATCGTCGACTTCGGGCTGACGACCGGAGGAACCGACCTCTCGGCAAAGGGCACCGAGCATTACCTGAGCGGTTTCCCGTACCTGGGCACGCCCTACAGCGGCTATTCGAACCCGTCCGTAACGCCTATCTCCGTTGCGCCGTAACGCCATGGACTCCGTGCATCTCGGGGAGCCGAGCGAAAAGGGCAGCGTCCTTCTCGACATCGGCGATGACGTCGGTGCCGCCATCGTCAGCACCCCGGCATCGCTCCTCGGTTCTGAAATCGAGATCCGCCGCTGCGGTGAAGCCTGGGACGGGACACATGTTGCCGTCCGGGCACGGCACGTCGCCGACCGCGTCGTCCACGCGGCACTCTTCTCCGGTCTGCGGCACGGGCACTACGAGGTACGGCTCCGCGGCGACCTTGACGGCCCCACAGCCATGCTCACCGTGGAGGGCGGCCGAGTGAGTGAAGCGCGTCTGCAACCGGAATGAGCCGTGCGTGGCTGGGCCTTACACGGCGGCTTCGACCTCCTGGCCGGGGCGGGGGAGGACAACGTCGTCGAATTTCGGGCGGGGCTCAAGGGCGAGGGCGCCTCTCCATCGGCCCGGGTGAGCTCCGCGCCGTTGTCGACGAGTCGGTATCGGTGGGTGCGTCGTCCTGACCGCCTCGGACGGGGGTGGCGGTCACGCGAAGTTCACCTGCGACCTGCCCGGATCCCCACCGTGGACGGATGCCCCGCCGGAGCGCAATCCCGGCGTTCCTCGCGGCCGTAGCCCCGAGAGACGACAGGTTGCCCCCGATCGGGCTGTCGTCGCGCACCTCGACAAACCAATGCGCTCGAATGCGAGAGGGATGCATATGACGACCGGACCCACCAAGGATGCTCGTCCGAGGACTCGACGTCTCCGCCCAGCCCGCCGGGCGGGGCGGCCCGATTGGCTCGGTCGAGCCGGGGCCATCGCCGCAGGCGTCGCCGTGGCCGGCGCCCTCGTCCCGGCGGCTGCGGCGGCTGGAGCAGGTCCCGTGTCGACGGCGCCCAACAAGTTCGCCCAGACGGACCTCATAGCCAACAAGGCCAGCTTCGGGGCGAAGCTGGTCGACCCGAACCTGACCAACGCGTGGGGTCTCGCCACCTTGGGCAACAGCCCCCTTTGGGTCTCGGACAACAACTCCGGCAACGCCACCCTCTATAGCGGCGGCATCAACGGCGGCGCGGTGTCGCTCGACCTGACGGTGCCCGTGCCCGGCGGGAACCCCACGGGGCAGGTCGGCAACCCGACCGCCGACTTCCCGGTGGGAGGCACGACCGGTTCGCACGCACTCTTCATCGTTGACTCCGATTCCATCGGCACTACGCAGTCTCCAGGCGAGATCGCGGCGTGGAACGGTGGCGCCACTTTCGTGGTCGAGGACAGCCCGACCGGTGGACCAGGAGGCACGACGCCGGCCGGCGCAGTGTTCAAGGGACTCGCCATCTCTGCGCTGCCGACGGCGGGTCCAGAGCTCTTTGCCGCCGACGTGGCCAACGCCCGCGTCGACGTCTTCAACAAGGACTTCGCGCCGGTGAGCACACCGACGGAGTTCGTCGATCCCGCCATCCCCAAGGGGTACGCGCCCTTCAACGTTCAGGCGCTGGGCAAGAACATCTACGTCACGTACGGCAAGCAGAACGCCGCCAAGACCAACGTGGTCCCCGGCGCCGGACTGGGCTTCGTCGACAGGTACAGCCCGGATGGCGTCCTGCTCAAGCACCTGGTCAGCGGCGGCGCGGGCAGCCCGCTCGATGAGCCCTGGGGCCTCGCCTTCGGCCCACCCGATTTCGGCCCGTTCGCGGGCAAGCTCTTGGTCGGGAACCTGGGCAACGGATGGATCAACGTGTTCGCTCCCGCCACCGGCGCCTACCTCGGTGCGCTCGAGAACACGAGCGGAGCCCCCATCGTGATCCCCGGGCTGTGGGGGCTACGGAAGGGCGACACCGCATTCGGGGGCACCCACGCCCTGGTGTTCAGCTCCGGGCCGAACCACTACACCAACGGGTTAGTGGGCATCCTGACCCCGACCGGCTGACTCACGGACACGCGCCCGCGGTCACCGTGACGGCGACCTGCACGGGGCTGCCCACGGTCCGAATGGTGAGGTGGGCGGCTCCGGGTGGCGACGTGATTTGCCCACCCTTCACGGCAGCACACCATCCATCGGAATAGTGCTGGGCGGCCGCGACCTCGATGCTGGTGACGCCGCGTGCGGCGGTGCTCGGGGTATAGGTCAAACCGAAGGCGCCGGTGAACGGGTTGAACAGAATCGAATTGGCGACGCCGGCGATCTCTTGCGGGTAGGTCCGGGACAACACGGTGACGGTCGGCGAGTACGTTCCGTCGGCCAGAACCAGCCCTTCGGCGGACGAGCCGGTCGGGTCGTCGTAGTACTTCCACGCCCAATAGGCCCAGCCAATCTGGTCCAATGCTGCCCATTCGGTGTCGAACCCAGCCAGCGACACGCTCGACGTCGCGCCGAACTCGCTCATGAAGAGGGCCGGCCCGCTCGGCTGGTACGCCGAGCTCATCGAGAGCCGCACTACGTCCTGCTCAGCGGCCGAAGTCTCCTCCGTCTGCAGGCAGCCCAAGAGGTTGGTCGGGTCGCCAGTGACGGGGCTGCGGTCGCCGCAATAGTCGTGGAAGTTGAACACGACGCGCGGGAACGGCACCGGGCCCAGCTGCGAAGGAACGTTGCCCCCTGTGACCCAATAAATGTCGGGTTCGACGAAGAGCAGATGGTGTGGGTCGACGGCCTCGATCGAGGGGACGACCCCTTCGTTGGGCACGTCCGGCGGGCACACCAATGGTGAGGTCCCGTTGGCCAAGAAGCCCGTGTGGGACTTTCCGGTGTAGAAGCACTCCAGGTAGCCGCTGAAGGTGGCCTCGGCTGCCTGCTGTGTCTGGGTCGAGAACGGCTCGTTGAAGGGGTCGTAGCCGACGACCCAGCGATCGTTCTTGAAGTAGTCCGCCACGACCGCCCAGACGTGGTCGAATTCGCCCTGCAGGTTTCCCACGACGTCGTTGGACCAGAAGTGCGCCGCCGCTATCTGCAGTTCAGGATTGGCGTAGTTGTTCGACCACCGCCCACCGCTGGGCACGATGGGCTTGTTGTCGGTGCACACGGCCCAGTTCGGCGCACCCTCGCCACGGAAATTCGAGTTGTACACGTCCTGGTGCATGTCGAGGAGCGTGTAGATCCCGTAGCGGCCGAGGAGGTTCACGGTGGCGGCGACCTTCTTGAGGTAGCGCAGCGCGATGACTCGATTGAACTCGTGCGGGTTCCCGGGGGATCCAGCCGCACAGATCTTTGGTTGGTTGACCCCACCCGAACCCGGCTCGAGGGCCTGCCATTCAATGCCGAGACGAACGAGGTTGAAACCGAGACTCCGCATACGCTCGGCATCGGAGGCGTCGAAATTCCAGGGATTTCCCGGGTCGGGGTACGCGATGTAGGGCGCATGCTTGTACACGACATTCGTGCCGTGGAGGATCACCATGCGGTTGTCGGCATCGTAGAGGTACGGGCCGCCCGGCGAAGTCATGAAGCTGGGTGTTCCGGACAGGTCTTGCTCGGCGTTCGTGGGCCCGCCGCTGTGCTGGTATTGGACGCCCGATCCAGTGAGCGCGACGACGTGAGGCGAGAGCGCGGCGAGGTTCGGCTGGTTGACCACGTGGGGGGTCTTCGACGTGGTGGTCGTCGACCCGGTGGAGGCGGTCGTCGTCGTGCTCGAGGGCGCCGCGGCAGCGGCGGTGCCGGACGACAGGAGGAGCGCGATCATGCAGACGCTCACCGCGCTCGTCCAGCGGGACGTCAGGCTCCGTGAGCGACGTGACTCGGTGCGCGTCGAACTCATTACGGCTCCCTGGGGCGAAAACGGTTCCCGTACTGTACCGGTGCAAGCCTCGAGCGACGCGAAATCCTCCCTACGCTCTACACCAAGATCCTGCGGTGCGTGTGGACGAACAGGGTGGCCGAGGCCAGGAGGTCCGTCTGCATCTGGTCCTGGTTCTCCAGGAGGTCGTCGGCCCAGAGCATCAGGAGGGTCGTGAGCACGCGGTCGTCGCGATGTTGACTCCGGACGTCGTCGAAGGCCGTCCGCAGGGCATGGTCGAGGACCTCGCCCTGGGGCGGCAGCGGTTCGAGCGCGGGGCGCTGGTCCGCCAGCAGCTCCGCGAACATCTCGTACCAGCGGTGCGTCGCCGCGTACGAGTCGCGCAGGACGGCCTCGGCGATGGCGACGGATTCGACCTCGGGCCGGCCCAGGTCGGGAGGACGGACCGGGAGCGTGGCCAGTGCGTACGCCGCAAGGCGGAGCCGGTTGGAGCCGCCGAAAAGGCGGGTGACGGTCTCCACCGAGACGACCTTGGCGCCGCGCTCGGCCAGGAACTGCCGGAAGGCGTCGTCGAGCAACAGGTACGTCCGGAAGGACTCTCGCTGGGCGGGCCCGGTGTCGACCTCGTGCGACGTCTCGGTGAGCCGGTCGACCGCCTCCGCCAGGTAGGCGGAGGCGGCCACGAACGCACCCGCAAGCGCCCGGCCGAGCGCAGCCGTCGCTCCCCGGGGCCAGAACAGCAGACCAACGACGACGCTCACGCCGCAGCCGATGGCCACGTCCTCGATGCGGGTAAGGCCGACCTTCCAGCCGACCGGCTGGATGATGTTGAAGAGGATGATCACGGTCAAGGAGAACGCCGCCTGCCCGGCGGCGAACCCGATCATGGAAGGTGCCGTGCCCGCCACGAGCACGGCCAACGGGAGCAGCACCCACAAGAGGACCGTGTGGTCGGCGACGCCGACCATGATGGCGGATCCGACCACGACGCCGAGGGTCGTACCCAAGACCGCGCGGAGCGCGATGGCGCCCGTCCCCAGCGCGTTGGACCGCAGGACGGACAACGTGCCGAGCACGACCCAGAATCCGTGCTGGACGTCGATGAGCTCGACGACCAGGACCGCGAGGGCGAGGCCGATCGCACCCCGCAGCGCGTTGCGGAACCAGATCGAGTGAAACGACAGGTGGGACAGCACCCGGTGGTAGACGGCATGCTCGGGGACCGAAGCGGCAGCCATGCGCCGGTCGAGGACGCCCTCGACACCCGCCGCCTCGAGTGCGGCATCAGCCACCATCTCGGTCGCGAGCCCGAGTCCCCGGGCGCGGAACCCGGGGTCCAGATCCGACGCGACACTCTCGTCCGCCTCTGTCGGCGCGTCGGAGGCGGGCGCCGCACTCACTCTGGCGATGTCCGCCTGCAATTCGGCGTTGATCGACTCGTCCAAGCGGCGGTTAGCGTCCTGCAACTCCTTGACGAGCGCGGGATCGTGGACCGGATGGCCGTCTCCGTCGCAGACGAGTGCGGCGGCTCGGTGCAGCGTCTCTGCGACCTGCTCGGTGACCCGGACCGACGGCGCCGGCAAGGCCGGATCGTGTCCGTCGACCAGCAGCACCGAGTCGCCCGAGACCCATTCGACGCGGCCCACGAGCTTGGACACCGCAACTGCTCCCGACGCAGCGCCGGTCGGTGGGTACGGCGTCGCAGAGAACTGCGTGCGCAGCTGCGCCTGCTCGCGGGCGACCGCCTCTTGCCAACTCGGATCTTCGTCCCCGCGGGCGCGCGCGTCGGCCAAACGCGCCACCGCGGTGATCGCCGCCGACAACCGGCGTCGCAGGTTGTCGTGCCACGGCGGCGGCCACAGCAGTAGGCAGGCGGGGATGCACACTGCGGCGGCCAGCGTCCAGCCCAGTAGCCGCGGACCGGTCTGCGAGGCGGGTTCGGCCACCGCCACCGACAGCACGAAGGTGAGTAACGCCGCGGTCGACGCCGTCGCCACCGGTGGCGCCACGATGCCGGCGAAGAGGACACAGAACCCCACGACGAACATGGTGATCACCGCTGCGGCCTCGTGGGTCGACGCCACCGTGCCGATCGCGATGAAACCCGCTCCCACCGCGTAGAGGCCGGCGTAGCAGGCGAAGCGGACGACGGGACGCCCGGTGAATTCCACGAACAGGAGGAGCCCGACGGAGCCGAACGAGGCGAACAATCCCACTTGGGCGTTCGACCAGAGCCAGTGCGCGAAGGCGAAGACGCTCGGCATCACGATGGCCGCGCGCACGGAGCGCTTCAGCACGAGCAGCTGCGGGTCCTTCGACCTGAGCCATCGGAGAGCCCGCGGCGGCGATGACTCTCGAACCGCGACCGCGGGAGCTGGGACGTCGGTCATATGGTTGGCAGTCATCATTTCGGAGCAGGGCCACCACGGCAAGCAGCACACGTGCGCGGGCTCGGATAGGGGTACCCGCTGCCGGATCCCCGAGTGGCGGCGGTAGTGTCGGCCGCGATGTCCGCAGGCCACATATGGCCCACTCAAGGGAACCACTAGCTCCATGCCCGGCATGGGTCGCTCGCTGCAGGACGGCAACTCGCTGATCGTGTCGTCGTTCCACTCGGCGTTGCTGCACCAGCTGCTGATCGTGCTGCTCGTCCTCTTCGTGTGCGCGATCGGGTTCAACGTCGTCCGGACGGTGCAGTACCGGCGGCTGCGCGGACAAGGGCAGACGGCGTTTCCCTCGCCGCCGGCCACGAGTGCCGAGCCGCTGGCCCGGCACGTCGTGCGGATCGGGTTCGGACTGCTGTGGATCCTGGACGGACTGCTGCAGCTGCAGTCCTCCATGCCTCTTGGACTGCCGTCCGGAGTGATCCAGCCGGCGGCGAGCACGTCGCCGCAGTGGGTGCAACACGTCGTCAACAGCGGCGTCACCATCTGGTCGAATCATCCGGTGCAAGCGGCCGCGGCCACGGTCTGGGTCCAGATCGGGCTCGGCATCTGGTTGCTCGTCGCGCCGCGCGGGCGTTGGTCGCGCCTCGGCGGGGTGGCCAGCGCGGGCTGGGGCGTCCTCGTGTGGGTGTTCGGCGAGGCCTTCGGAGGGATCTTCGCCCCGGGCCTCACCTGGCTCTTCGGCGCACCCGGTGCCGTCCTCTTCTATTGCGCCGCGGGAGTGCTGGTCGCGTTGCCCGAACGCGCCTACGCATCGGTTCGTCTGGGTCGCACGATCCTCACCGTGGGCGGCCTCTTCCTGATCGGCATGGCGGTGCTCCAGGCCTGGCCGGGCCGGGGCTATTGGCAGGGCCGCGGCGGCACCTTGACCGGCATGGTCCAGACCATGTCGAAGACGTCCCAGCCCGGCTTCTTGTCGTCGTGGGTGGGCACATTCGGCTCGTTCGTCGCGGCTCACGGTTGGGGGGTGAACCTCTTCGTCGTGTTGTCGCTCGCGTCCATCGGGGCGCTCCTGCTCAGCGGTCGCCCGAAACCCGTCCTCGTCGGACTGGTCGCCCTCGTCGCCTTGTGCCTGGCCGACTGGGTCCTCGTCGAGGACCTGGGCTTCCTGGGGGGCGTCGGCACGGACCCGAACTCCATGCTGCCGATGGCGCTGTTCTTCGTCGCCGGGTACCTGGCCCTGGTCCGGGTCCCGGCGACGACCGAAGTCACCGGGCCCGCTCCGGTCCGGGCGGCCGAGGCTGGGCCCGCGCCGGCCGCCGCGCCGGGTCCGGCAGCTCCAACGCGGTGGTGGGAGCGGGCCTCACTGTCCTACGTGCTGCGTTCCGCCGCGGTGGTGGGGGCTTTGGGCATCGTGCTGGTCGGGACCGCGCCGATGGCGATGGCTGCGGTCGACCGGCAGGCCGACCCCATCCTCACCGAGGCGCTCGACGGGACGCCCAACGCCATCGACGTGCCAGCGCCGCCGTTCCAACTCATCGACCAGCACGGCCGCCCGGTCAGCCTCGCCGCCCTGCGCGGTCACGTCGTCGCGCTGACCTTCCTCGACCCCGTGTGCACCTCGGACTGCCCGCTCATCGCCCAGGAATTCCGTCAAGCCGATCAGCAGCTGTCGGCGCAGTCGGGCCAGGTCGACTTCGTGGCCATCGTCGCGAATCCGATCTATCGATCGGTGTCGTTCACGAACGCGTTCGATCGACAGGAGGGACTCACCCACCTGGCGAACTGGTACTACCTGACGGGGTCGGTCGCGACGCTGCAGCGCGTCTGGGACTCCTATGGCTACGAGGTGCAGACGGTCGCCGACGGTGCCATGGTGGCGCACAGCGACCTGGCCTTCGTGATCGACGCACACGGACACGAGCGCGACGCGCTCATCGATGATCCCGGTCCCACCCAGGTCTTCGCATCCTCGTTCTCCTCACTGCTGACGAGCCGAATCGACCAAGTCCTCCATTCGTGAGGATGATCCCCTTCTGGCGCCGGGTGGCGCTGGCTGCGGCGGGGTGCCTCGTCGCCTGCCCCGGCTTCTTCGCGCTCGGCGCCGCGCCGGCGTCGGGCGCCGGCCGGGCGGGCGTACCGCTGCCGAGCGCCGTCGAGACCTCGAACGGCTCGTGGGCCGTCCTACCGATGGGCGAGCTGTCCAATACGTCCAACACCTTCTGGCAGGTGCTCCACGGCGCGCCCGGGTCCTCACACTGGTCGGTCGTCACGCCGGAAGGTGTCGCCAACAACGGCGGGGTCGTGGCCGGCGCGTCCGCCGCATCGACCCTGATCGGGACGTTGCCGAGCGGCCTCCTCAGGTTCTCGCCGCTTTCGCTCAGCGTCAACGGCGGCGCGAATTGGAGCCCGGTCTTCTTGCCGGGTGCCCTGGCGGCGCGGCCCGACGCTCTGGCCGACGGCGGAGATCGGGCCGCCGCGTCCCTCGCCATCGTTGGCACCACCGTGTTGCGGGCCCGGTCCGGCCTCACGTCGTGGTCGTCCCTGGTGTCCCTGCACCGCCTGAATCGGGCCGCTCCGCGCTGTGACGCCTCGGCGCTCGATGCCGTCGCGGTCGGTCCGACGGGTAACCCGTTGGTCGCCGCGGCCTGCCGGCGCGGCGGAACCGTGGCCGTGTTCTCACGGCCCGGCGGATCGTGGATGGACATCGGCCCGACGCCGCCACGGGCCCTGGCGGGGTGGAGCACGAACGTCCTTCGCCTCGAGTCCGGCGGGACCGTCACCACCGCCCTCGTCGCCGCCAGCCGGGACAACCACACGATGCTCGTCGCCTACTGGCAGAGGGACGGCGGCTGGAGCGCGTCCGCACCGCTCGCGCTGCCGGGGGACGGAGCGGTCTTGGCGTCGTCCCTCGGCGCCGCCGGCTCGGTGGCCGTGACAACGGGCCCGAAGGGCGCGCCGCTCGGCTACGACCTGGTCCCCGGGGGGGCGTGGACACGACTCCCCGCACTGCCGCCTGACACCAGCGCGCTCGGTCCCCTCGAAACCGGCATCGGCTTGGGCGGACCGTCGCTCGACGCGTTCACGGTCGCGGGGACGGCCCTTGGCGTGTACGCGTTGACACCGGCCGGCACTCGGTGGGCCAAGGTCCAGAGCACCCAGGTCCCCCTGGCCTACGGCTCTTCGAGCTAGCCGGACAAGCGGACGGCGCCGGGTCGCGGGCTACGGTGACCCGAGAGCCTGCTCCTGAAGGAAGGGCCCAGTGAGCTACATCCTCGACAACTGGAGCTTCGACCCGTTCGTCATCGTGGTGGCCGTCCTCGTCGTGCTCAACGAGCTCGGCCTGGCCAACCTGCGTCGCCGCTCGGTCCCGGCGCGCACGCGCAAGCGCCGCCTCAAGTCGCTCTTCTTCTACGCCGGTCTCGCCCTCCTGCTCCTCACCGTCACGTCGCCGATCGACTACTGGTCCGACGACTACTTCTTCGTGCACATGATCGAGCACATCCTCATCGCGTTCTACGCGCCGATCCTCATCGTCGCCGGTGCTCCTTGGCTCCCGCTCCTCCACGGCCTGCCGGTTGGGCTGCGGCGGCGCGTGGTCCGGTTCCTCCTCCTCGGTCGTTTCTCGAGCGGCCTGCGCGCCGTCGGGCGCTTCCTCGTCAACCCGTGGACGGCGCTGGTCTCGTTCAACGTCGTGATGGTGGTATGGCACGTGCCGGCCCTCTTCGACGCCGCCGAGGAGAACCAGGTCGTGCACATCGGGCTGATGCACGCGAGCCTCTTCCTCACGGGGGTCCTGTTCTGGCTGCAGATCATCCCGTCCTACCCGTTCCGGTTGAAGGCGTCGCCGCTGTGGCAGATCGGGGCGATCATCTCCACCAACGTCGTCATGTTCGTCCTGGCGATGACGATGTCACTCTTCTCGGAGACGAGCTGGTACTCGGTCTACGCCCACATTCCTGGCGTGACCCTCTCCCCCTACGCCGACCAGCAGATCGGTGCTGCCATCTTGTGGATCTGCGGCGACTTCTGGGCCATCCCCGCGCTGGTCGTGACGATCCGGCGCGCCATGGAGGACAAGGAGGGGTTGTCACTGGGTGTGGACCGTTTCTTCCACCGTGATCCGGGGCCCCCGCTCGAGGCGTTCCGCCCGCCGGCCGACCGGATACCCCCCGGCTGAGCGTGCCGGCATCCGCACTCCGGGTGCCCGACCAGTTTCCGTCGTAGGCAGCCTGCGTTGCACCGAATTTCCGCGCCTACGACGGAATAGTTGACGGAGCCGTAACGGAGTCTTAACGTCCGTGTTGGGGCTGGTTTCGAAATTCTGCTGAAGGGTTCTGGAGCTTTCGGGAGGGTCCATGAGCTTGGCGTGGAAGGTGACCGTGACGATCGTCCTGTTCGCCATCTGTGCGGTCGCGGCCGTCATCCTGATCGTCGCCCTCCTCGGCACGCCCCCCGTGGTCGCCTTCAGCTCCTCGGCGGCGGATGAGCCGGTGAACGTCACGCTGCAGGCCGTCGGGTCCCTCGGTTACGGCAACCATCCCAGCTGGGTCTCCTACCTGGTCAAGTCGCCGCAAGGGCAGTGGGTGCACACCACCGTGTTCCAGGTGCCGCAGCACACCCGCATCAACTTCACGATCTACAACTACGACTCGGGCAGTCCGCTGCGTAACCAGCAGCTCGGCCAGGTCACGGGTACCTACGGCAACGTCGCCACCCTCAACGGCAGGGTGTTCCGTGTGATCAATTCGAATAACCCGAAGGGGAACGGCGTGGGGCACACCTTCTCCATCCCCTCCCTCGGCGTGAGCGTGCCGCTCTACGGCAACAACGGGAACGCCAACCTGTGCGCCGTGGCGCCCTGCAGCCCGAAGTCCCCTGTCAACGTCATCAGGTTCTCCATCACCACTCCCGGACCCGGCGACTACCGCTGGCAATGCTTCGTCCCCTGCGCGAGCGGGTGGCTCTTCGGCAACGGTGGCCCGATGTCGACGCTCGGCTACATGGGCGGGTTCATGAAGGTGGCGGCGTGACCGAAACGCAAGCGGCGGGCGCCACGCCGACGCCCGCCACAACCGACTCCACGGCCGCCCCCGATCGGACGCACCATTGGTGGCGGTTGATCGCCATCTGGGTCGTGCTCTCGGCCATCGCCGACCCGCTCTTCTTCTATCTCGCCGGGCCGCACATGCCGCCGGGCACCATGACCGACGTCGCCCAGGGCGCGCAGTGGGACTTCAACGTGCTGATGGTGGCCGCCATTCCGGTCGTCTTCGCCGTGTGGATCTACATGCTCTACGCGTTCTTCACGTGGCGGGCGTCGCGGGGCGGGCCCGAGCCCGCCGGTGGCCTAGCGGCCCGCGGACATATCGGCATCCAGGTCGGCTGGATCATCGCCAGCACGGTCCTGGTCATGTTCCTGTTCGGCTTCGGCACCTACGAGCTGGTGCAGCCGGGAGGAGCCGGCGGCGGCCAGGGCGCGAGCCCCATCTGGACGCCCACCTCCAAGACGATCCTGCCGATCCAGGTCATCGGGCAGCAGTGGAAGTTCACCTACCGCTACCCCACCTTCGGGGGCTTCGAGACGAACGAGCTCGTCGTCCCCAACGACACCACCATTCAGTTCAACGTGACGTCGCTCGACGTGATCCACAGCTTCTGGGCCTACCAGCTCGGCGTGAAGGCCGACGCCAACCCTGACTACAACAACGTCGCCTACGCGACGACCCAGCAGCTCGGCTCGTTCATCGTCCGCTGCTCCGAGTTGTGTGGCATCTGGCACGGTGCCATGTTCAACAACGGAGTGGTCGTCACCAAGTCGCAGTTCGAGGCCTGGGCCCATTTGACCGCGATCCGGCTGCGCCACAACACCGCTCTGCTGCCGCCGTATCGCCTGACCTACACGCCCGACGCGAACGGTTCCGACGGCGGCTACTACCCCGACAACGTCGACCCCTATTCGAAGATGGAGCAATACGGCGCTCCACAGAACCATGGGGCCGGCTGACGTGAACGCCGGTCTTTGCGGACGACGAGACGACCAACCTCCCGAGACGAGGGGGCACAGGCATGGCGATTGACACCACCCAGGCCGAAGAGTTCGAGTACCCCGGGGAAGAGGACGTCGGCGATCGACCGCCCTCACCGCCGTCATGGCGCCGCTCGCCCTGGTTGCGTCCCCACATCCTGTGGGCGATGGGCGGGGCCGTCGGCGGCTACTTCTTCGGCCACTGGCTCGGCAACGTCATCGCCAGCGGCTACCAACAGACAGCGGGCGCGTCAGGGTCGAACGACGTGGCGATAGTGCTGGGACTGGTCTTCGGGGTGGTCGGGTGGATGGCCGGCATCGGCGGGCTCACCTATCCGCTGGCGAAGATCGTGGGGCACGAGCCCATGCCGCCGCCGCCCGAGCGGACCTGGGTGCGCTACTTCCGGATGACCGACGACCACAAGGTGGTGGGCTACCAGTACGCCGTCGGCGTGCTCCTGTTCCTCTTCACCGGTGGGCTGCTCGCCATGCTCATCCGCACCGAGCTGCTGAGCCCGACCAGCCACGTGTTCGGGCCGGGGGTCTACATCGCCATCGTGAGCGAGCACGGCACGATCATGATGATGATGGCCTCCTCCGCGGTGGTGGGGCCGCTCGGCAATTGGCTCGTCCCGCTCATGATCGGCTCGCGGCGCATGGCCTACCCACGGGTCGAGTCCTTCTCCTTCTGGATCTTCAGCGCTGGCTATCTGGTGATCGTCAGCGCGCTGTTCTTCGGCGGGTTCCCGACGGGGTGGACGGGCTACGCCCCGCTGCAGACCCAGGCGGGGGGCGGCATGGATTCCTATCTCGTCGGCTTCGGCGTGATCGGCATCGGGATGATCCTGGCGGGCTTCAACCTCGCCGCCACGATCATCAATTACCGCGCGCCCGGCATGACCTGGGGCCGGGTGCCGATCTTCGTCTGGGGCATCCTGGCCACCACCGCGTTGCTCACGCTGGCCACACCGACCCTCGTGGTGGCCTGCCTCGCCGGGATCCTCGACCGCACCGCGGAGACCGCGTTCTTCGTGAACGAGCACGGAGGCAGCAGCTTCCTGTGGCAGAACCTCTTCTGGTTCTTCGGCCACCCGGAGGTCTACATCATGGCCCTGCCGGGGTTCGGCATCGTGATGGAGATCATCCCGGTTTTCACCCGCAAACCGCTCTTCGCCTACCGGGTCGCGGCGGCGGGGATATTGGGGGTCACGCTGCTGTCATTCTTCGTCTGGCAGCACCACCTGTTCCAGAGCGGCATCAACCCCGACATGCGGCCGCTGTTCATGCTGACGACGGAACTCATCTCCATCCCGACCGGCTTCTTGTTTCTCGTCACCCTCGGCACGCTCTGGAAGGCGAAAATCAGATTCGACACGCCGATGCTGTTCTGTCTCGGCATGTTGTTCAACTTCTTGATCGGCGGCGTGACGGGCGTGTTCCTGTCCGACGTCCCCGTCAACGTGACGGTGCACGGAAGCTTCTTCGTGTTGTCCCACTTCCACTACACGATCCTGGGTGGCCTGATCTTCGCCTTGTTCGGCGGGTTCTACTACTGGTTCCCCAAGATCACGGGGAAGACGATGAACCGCAAGCTGAGCAAGTGGCACTTCTGGACCTTCTTCATCTTCTTCAACCTCACGTTCTTCCCGATGTTCTTGATCGGGCTCCTGGGCCAGCCCCGGCGCGTCTTCGAGTACGCCACCAACCTGCAGACGCTGAACGACATCGCCAGCTTCAGCGCCTACTTCCTCGGCGCCTCGTTCCTGTTGTTCATCGTGAACTTCATCTGGTCGATCTACCTGAACCCGCACCCGGCGCCCCAGAACCCGTGGAACTCGCTGGGCCTGGAGTGGCAGACGCCCACGCCGGTTCCCTGGTACAACTTCGAGCACATCCCCGTCATCCTGAACGACCCCTACCACTATGGGGAGCCGGACGCGCCGCCGGTGGCGGACCTGGGAAAGGTCATGGCGACGGTGGGGGTGCCGGGCGAATCGATTGAAGCGGGCGAACCGCTGGGGTCGGACGAACGCAGGGGCCTGGAACGCGGCGACGATCCGCGCCCGCCCATGGCGTGAGCGAGGGGGCCATGGCACACCAACCGGTCGACAACCAGCAGTTCGAGAGCTTCGGCGAACTCAGGGAGACACCAGAGGAGATCGCGTTCGAACTGCGCGCCCAGGAGGGCGCCCTCTGGACCGGCAGCCGGCTGCTCATCGGCATCTTCGCCTTCGGCTTCGCTGCGTTGGCGTTCGCCTACTTCTACCTCCGCTCGGCAAACAACGAGGACCTGTGGCGGCCGGGAGGGATCACCGCGCCCACTGGTCTCGGTGCCGCCATCTTCGCCGTGACGGTGGCCTGCGCCCTGATCGTCCAGTTCGGAGAGCGACGTTTCCGCATCAACGAGACGCTCGATTGGCAGGTGGCCGGGTGGACAGCGGTCGCCGGCGGCCTCCTCGCCATCGGGCTCCAGATCTACCAACTCACGCAGCTGCCCTTCTTCCCGGCCTCGAGCGGTTATGCCTCGTGCTTCATCGCGTGGGGGGTGATGAACGTCGTGCTCCTGGTCAGCGGGACCTACTGGATCGAGACGATCCTCGCCCGCGAGCTCCGCTTGCGCCGAGCCATGACACAGGACGGCGGCGCTCCGAACTCGACCTTGCCCGTGGCCCGGCTGTTTCGCGTCAACCTGAACGGCTGCTCCTACTTCTGGGGCTTCACCGGCCTGCTGGCGACGTTCTTCTGGGTACTCTTCTATGTCATCTGAGTCGTCATCTGAGCCAAGGGGAGGGTGTCCGTCATGATCGCTGACCTTGCCGGCACCCAGGCTCTGACCTTCGCCATCCCTGTCGGGACCCTGGCGGTAGTTTGCCTCTGGGGATTCTTCGTACGCCGGCCCACAAGGCGCCGCTCCAGGTCGACGAGCTCCAGCTCGACGAGATGAGCACCGGGGCTGCCGAGCGGCGGCCCCATCCGCGTCCTCCGGCCTGGCGGACCGGATGCCTCCTGGTGGCCGCTCTTCTCGCCGTCCTCGTCCTAGTCCCCCCGCTCGCCACGCTGGCGCGCCGCGCCGAGTACGCGGCCGCATTGCAGTTCTCGCTCCTCGCGATCGCCGTGCCGGCGCTCGTCACCCTCGGCGCCCCCTGGCGCCTACTCGGGCTGGCGGGCGACGGGACGCCCGGCGAGCGGCCCCGCCCGGCCGACCGGTTGGCCGATCGCCGGCGGCGCCACCGGGAGCTGCCGTGGTCCCTCGCCTACATCGCCTGCGACGTCGGCGTGGCGATCGCATGGCACACCCCTGGCGCAGTGAGCACCGTGTCCGCCCACGGCTGGTTGGCCATCGTCGAAGCGGCCGTCCTGATCGTCTTCGGGCTCGGGTTGTGGCTGGAGCTGCTGCCGTCCCCCCCGCTCGCACCGCGTTCGGGGCACCTCCGCCGGGCGGTGCTCGGCGCCTTCTGCATGTGGGCCTTCTGGATCCTCGCCTACGTCACCGGGTTGTCGAACCGCGGCTTCTACCACAACTTCTCGCACCTGGCCGGGGGCCTGAGCGCCGCGGCCGACCAGCAGATCGCGGCCGGGGTCCTCTGGGCGGTCGCTGCGGGCACGTTCGTGCCAGTCATCTTCTGGAACGCACTCACCTGGCTGCAATCCGAGGAGGACCCGGACACGGAGCTCCAGACGTTGGCCCGTGCCGAGCGCCGCCGGGGGACAGCCCCGTTCAATCCCAGACGGGGAGGCGCCTCGCCGGCGCCCTGAGCTCAGCCGGCGGACGAAGCCTCCGACGAGGTCGCCGTCAGCGAGCTCACCGAGGGCAGGTCAACGGGCTGCAGCCGGGTGTCGAGGTCGTGGTCGGCGGCGTTCTCCTCGGCCAGGCCTGCGCGTCGGTCCGACGCCAACAGGCCCTCCTCCTTCGAGAGGTTGCGCGCCACTGCGGCGTTGTGCGGGTCGTTCAACAGCCTTTGCACGTCCTCGATCGCCTGTAGCGCGTCCGACGTAACCCACAGCGTGGCGGTATACACGAGGTCGCCCAGCTGCTTGCCGGCGGCGGTGCTGGGCACCTGGAGATTGCTAGTCAGGTCGTAGATGCCCTCGTTGGTGAACGAGCACGCCGACTGGTCGTCGCTCAAGATGCCCGGCGTCGGGGCGCGTTCGGCCTGGCTGAGCTGGTGTTTCACCTGCAGCGCCCAAATGCCGAGAGCCTGGTTGACCGCATAGGCACAGGGGTGCAGGTCGGAGTTCATCTCGCTCATCACGCTTTGCTCTTCGCTGATGTCGCTTGCCCGCGTCGTCGCGGTCGGCAGGTCGGTGAGCACCGTGATCAGGGCGATCACCGCCACCGCCACGGCGATGGCGGCTCCCCGGTGGCGTTGCCAGATCGGCTTCTTCTTGACGTCGGGGGCGGCGGCGGCCGTCGGGGTCACGGCCCGACGAGCCTTCCGGCGTAGGTGGCGATGCCCTGAGCCCAACGCGCTTCGCTCGACGCTGCGAGTGTGAACGTCCCTTTAGAGCTCTCGTTGGCGAACGGCGTGGTGCGGTAGCGCACAGACCCCCGCGGGTCCACGAAGTCCATGACGTCGTTGTGCACCACCACGGCCGTTTTGGGGTCGAGCGAGATCGAGACGCCGTAGGCCTTCCACAACCGGTTGAGGGAGGCGAGCGGCCCCGTGACCATATGCCAATTCGACAGTGTGCCGAGCGCGGTCCCGCTCACTGCGGGCGCATCCGCGGACGAAGCGAGCGCAGCCGGGTCGGTGTTGACCGTGACGAACTCGACGTCGGCCTCCTGCTTCCCGAGGTCGGCATCGGCCTGCGCGATCTCCGAGGCCAAAACGGGGCAAATGTCGTTGCACGGCGCGTTGAAGAACGTGAGCACCACGACGCGCCGGGGTTGCGATGGCACCGACACCGGCTGACCGCGCTGGTCGGTGAGGGTGAATGGGGTAGCGAGCCGTGGGGTCGGTGTGCTCATGCCCATGAACGACGCGAGCGGCGCATCGAGGGTGCGGTCGGGGCTGGGTGGTGCGGGCGTATCCGCCGGCGACGTGTGCACCGGGTTCGGCGCCGTAGTCGTAGTTACCGACGAGGACGAGGCGTTGAGTCCGACGGCCGAGAGCACACGCTCGCCGACGAGACCGCCCAGGCTCACCAGGAGGACCGCCCCGAGCACCCACCAGATGAAGCGCGAGGGGACGCCGGGCGCACCCTCCGCCAGCGCAGCCGCACGGTCGATCCCAGGGCCGTCGGGGGTCGCGTCCGTTGCGGGTCCGCTTCCCGGGGGTTCGACGGGCGCGCCACCCGCCGAGTCGACGGGTCCGCTCACCGGCTCGCCCTCTTCTCGAGGCGCGCCACCCACCGATCGAGCGAGGTGACGGTCTGGGGGCCGAGCGCGGCGCCGACAACCTGGCCGTCCGCGTTCAGGAAGTAGCTCACCGGGAGCGCGTTGATGAGGTACCGCGTCGCCACCCTGGCGCTGTTGTCGAGCGCCACCGGGTAGGTCGCGTGGGCAGCTGCGAGCAGTCGCGTGGCCGCCGCGTCTGAGCTCTCGTTCGAGTCGACGCCGACCACGGCGACGTGACCGGCGCTCCGCCGAGCCACCGTCGCTACCGCGCCGAGCTCGGCCTGGCAGTCACGACACCATGACGCGAAGAAGTTGACGATGACCGGCGTGCCGCGGAAGGCGGACAGTGACACCGGATCGCCGCCGCCGAGGGCCGGTAAGGAGAACGCCGGGGCGGTCGTGCCAGGCTTGAGCGTGGCCGGCGGCGGCGCCTCAAGCGCTGCGGTCCCCGGCCCCGCGGGCTGCGAAGGCCCCCGGACTATCACGAACACGACGAAACCGACGAGGCCGACGCCCGCTACGGCGGCCACCCAGATGAACACCCGGTCCTTGGATCTCCACCCGCGCCGGGCCGGGCGCGGCGCGGCCCGGCGCAACTCGTCCGTCTGCATCGATCCCCCGGGATCCACACTGCTCACGCTAGCCAGGGCGATCCTGTCCGGCGTGTCGTACCTGCACTCTTGCCGTCACCATTCCGCCTGGCGATTGGACTGGTCGACCTCCTCGCGCTTGCGTAGCCGCTCTGCCCGAGCCTCAGGGTCCTCGTGGATAAGGTGCCACCACGCCGCGAGGGCGATCCCGGCGAAGACCGGCCACTCGAAGGTGTAGAACCAGCTGAGACTGTTGCCACCGAGCGCGCGCCCGGCCTGCCACCACGTCGCCGCCGCGCAGGCGGCCACCACGATCAGGACCTCGAAGTGCAAGAGCACGGCGCGCGGGGAGAACCAACGGCGTCTCACTCAGAGCATGGTAGGACCGAACGTCGGTGCTGTTCCCGGCATCGACACCGGGCGCACCCTGAGCGGGTGTCAGCGCTTCGCTCAGCGCTTCGCCGACCGCTTCCTCGGACCCTTCGCCGGCAGTGAGCGAGCGAACGTCGTCGCGAGTGTGACCCATTTGGCGAGTTGCCGCTTCGTCCGCACGTCCTCGCCCGCTACCCGCAGCCACCCGGGCATCGCCCGCCCGCGCATCACTGCGACCGACGCCTTGGTCGTGGCGACCAGCTTGCCGGACTGCGCGGGACCGACCCGGACAAGGATCCCGCCCTCGCGGCTGGCCGCGAGGGCCATGTTGCCACCGATCAGGAACGCCAGCCCGCCGAACATCCTCTTCTCGCTCAGTCCCCGCTCCGTCGCCAGCAGGGCGCGGAGCCGCTCGGCCAGGTCCTCGTCGTAGGCCACGGCGCCGAGCGTAGGCGCCGACGGTGACGGTGACTCCAGCGAACCCGCCAGAGGTTCAGTCGGACTCGGCCAACAGCTCGCGGCAACGCTCGGCGTCGCTCTCCAGCTTGGACCGGAACGCGTCCATGCGGGCGAGCTTGTCGGCGAGCTGCTTGGCCAGGGATTCGTTGAGTTCCAGCGCCTCCCGCAAGGTCGCTTTCTGCGCCGCGCGCGCCTTCTTGCTCGTGGCGCCACTGGTGGCCCGGTAGGCGGCCCGCAACTCGTCGAGCCTGGTCTCGAGGGCCAGGAACTCGCGGATCTCGTCGAGGTTCATGCCCAGCACCTCGCGCAGCTCCAAGATCCGCTCCAACTGGGCCAGGTCCTCGAGCGTGTAGCGCCGCTCGCCCCCAGGCGTATAGAGCGAGGGCGCAAGCAGGCCCAACTCCTCGTAGTAGCGCAGCGTGCGGGCCGATACCCCCGCTCGGGTCGCGGCGTCGCTGATGCGGATCCCCGCCTCGGCCTCGACGGACCCGGCAGCTTCGTCGACCGGCTGCTCATGGCCGCTCTCGGAGGCGGCCCGGGCTGGCTTGCGGGGTGCGGCGGTCACGGACATGTCAGTCCACCAGCAATGGCTCGGTCTCGGCCACCGCCTCCTCGGCCGGGACCCGGTCCTCGCCGCTCTTGGCCCGGGCCGCCACGTCCGCCGGCGTCTCCACGTAGTGGTACTTGCCGCCCCGCAACAGCGACG
Organism: uncultured Acidimicrobiaceae bacterium; assembly: GCA_963763575.1. GTDB lineage: Bacteria > Actinomycetota > Acidimicrobiia > Acidimicrobiales > RAAP-2 > Bog-473. Next base: position 53,295 of record CAVXPD010000011.1, on the reverse strand, counting down.
CGAAGGCGCCGAGGATGCACGCGCCGGCCGCGAACGCGAAGGCCGCGGTGAGGCCGTCCGAGAAGGCCGGGGCGATCAGGTGTGGGAAGAAGGAATGACTGGTCAGATAGGCCGTCGTGGCGTGCGGCAGGTGGGCGAGCTCGGCCGGGCCGAGGAGCGTCTGCATCGGGTTGTAGCCCAGGAAGGCGGCGAAGAGGCTGCCGACCGGGGGCAGGTGCGAGACCCGAGCGGCCACTCCCGGGCTCACGCCCTGGGCGGTGAGGCCGTGGAAGAGGGCGGAGGGCAGCGTGGAGGCCAGCCCCAGGATGATCAGCGTGAAGAAGATGCCGATGGAGAGCACCTGGGCCGACGAGTTGAACGTGCCTGCCATCCCGGCGCCCGCGCCGCGTTGGGACGCCGGCAGGCTGTTCATGATGCCGGTCTGATTCGGCGCGATGAACATGCCCATGCCCACCGAGTTGAAGAAGATGATCGCGGCGAAGCCGAGATAGGAGAAGTCGACGGGTAGCTGGATGAGCAAGATGAACGTGAGCGCCACCAGCACCAGCCCGCCGGTCGCGAACGGGCGTGCGCCGTAGCGGTCGGCCAGGACGCCACTGATCGGCCCGGCCAAGAGCAGTCCGACCGTGAGGGGGATCATGTAGATGCCGGCCCACAACGGCGTCTGGGAGAAGCTGTAGCCGTGGAGCGGGAGCCAGATCCCCTGGAGCCAGATGATGAGTATCAACATCAGCCCGCCCCGGCTGAGCGACGCCAGGAAGCTGGCCACGTTGCCGGCGCTGAAGGCGCGGATGCGGAAAAGGGCGAGGCGGAACATCGGATGCGCCACCCTCGTCTCGATGTAGCCGAAGAGGATCAGGATGGCGATGCCTCCGAAGATCTCTGCCATCACCACCGGGCTGGTCCAGCCCATGGTGTGCCCGCCGTAGGGCAGGAGGCCGTAGGTAATGCCCACGAGGATCAGGATCAGTCCGGCTGCGAAGGTGACGTTCCCGAGCCAGTCGATCTTGGCCGCGGTGCGCACGCTGCGCTCCTCGAGCTTCATGTAGGCCCACAGCGTGCCGAACAGGCCGACCGGGACCGAGATCAGGAAGACGAGGCGCCACTCCACCGGAGCCAGCAGTCCGCCCAGTACGAGCCCGACGAAGGAGCCCGCCACCGCCGCGACGTTGTTGATGCCGAGGCCCAGGCCGCGCTTGTCGGGTGGGAAGGCATCGGTGATGATGGCCGACGAGTTGGCGAAGAGCATGGCGCCGCCCACGCCCTGGCCAATGCGCATGGCGATGAGCCAAAGAGCGCCGGCTGAGCCCGTCAGCGGGGTGACCGCCAACAAGATGGAGAAGGCGGTGAACACCGCGAACCCGAGGTTGAAGATCTTGACCCGTCCGAAGATGTCCCCCACCCGGCCCAGCGTGACCACGAGCACGGCGAGGACGACCATGAAGCCCAGCAGCATCCACAGCAGGTAGCCGGTGTTCCCCGGCGTCAGCGGGTTGAGCGAGATCCCCCGGAAGATGTCCGGAAGCGAGATCAGCACGATCGACTGGTTGATGAAGACCATGAGCGTGCCGAGCGTCACCGTCGACAGGGCCAGCCAGCGGTAGCGCGAGCGCTCCGGAGCCGCACCGGGCACGTGCCCGTTGCCGTTCGTCACGGTGGGGGAGCTCACCCAAAGAAGTTTAACGTTAACGTGAGAGTCATCAATCGCGAGGCGGGCGCCCCAGGGCAAGAGGAAAGCGCTGGGCGGAGCCTTACCCGCGGAAGTGGGAGCTCAGGGGTTGGGTGGGCCAGGGAGGATGGCAGGCGCAAGGTGGGTGTCAACCGCGGCTCGGCCGGCGGACCGAGCACCTCGGCCGGCGGACCTCGAGGTCATCCCTGGTCCGGCCGCACCCATTCGGTCGCGTCTGCCTCCGCATCGAAGTCCGCATGCATCGCGCTTCGCGCGATTTCGGCGCGACTGCTGAGTGAGAGCTTGCGGTACAGCCGACTCACGTAATTTCGCACAGTCTTCTCGCCGAGATGGAGCTGTGCGGCGATCTGCGTGTTGGTCGCGCCCTGCGCAACCATGCGGAGCACATCTGACTCACGCGGCGTCAGCCGGGTCTTTAGCGGATCGCCGAAGACCCACTGGGCTGCCTCGCTGCAGAACACCTGATCACCGAGATGCACGGACACGACAGCAGCTCTAATCGATTCGGGAGATGAATCCATCAGCAAGATCCCCGATGCACCCGCCTTGATGATGGAGCGAGTACGCCAATCGGTAGTCGACGTCAAGACGAGTGTCTGCGTGTTCGGGCTGACCGCCGCAATGGAGCGAACCAGGTCGACGCTGTCGGCCCTCGACAGCTTCATGTCCATCACGACGACGTCAGCGGTGGTCGTTCTACAGAGCTCGAGGATCTCGGATTCGCCATCCGAGACGGCGATGACATCGAGTCGTCCGTCCTCGCTGAGCAGCCGAGCCAACCCGAGGCGGAAGAGGAGCTCATTGGCGACGACGATCACGGAGATCTTCATACGATCCGACGAGGACTCACCCGACAAGCGGAACCCTTCTAGGTCATCGTCATCGGTTGTCAACAGGGACATGGGTCGCTCACAGTCGTGCCGCCAGAACGATGAAATGGGGGTCTGCACATTGGTCGCGGTGAAGTGGCTGGCAACACGCACTGGTACTGAGCTTGGAGAACGCCGGCAGATACAGTGCGGCGCGAGTTCCCACCTCGTCGCCCTGGCCCCTTGGGCACCAGAGCTGGGCTTATTCGACTAAAGCCTGTTCAGGAGCCCGCCGCCGGATCTCGTTCCGGCCCCGGCGGGCTGCCCGACCCCCCAGGGTCAGGTGGCGTAGGCGCCGCGACTCCCCGAAACTCTCTGTGCCGTCACCGAAGACTCCTCGAAGCACCATCCCGCTCGCCGCGCCAGAGCGACGGCAGCCAACTGAGAACTGACACCCAGCTTCTGCAGGATCGACTTGATATGTGAACGGACCGTCGAGATGGAGACATAGGCGGCGCCGGCGATCTCCTCAGCGCAATGACCTTCGATGAGCTCGGCCAGGACGAACTGCTCGCGTTCGGTCAACAGGGCAAACGGCTCGAGCGGGGAGTCAGACGGCGACGCCACTGAGCTCAGCGCCGGGAAAGCCGACGCGGGTCGCACTGAAAGCCCGTGCGACTCCTTCCCGAGGAGCCGGCTGACCGTACTGACCAGCTCGTCGAACGGCGCGTTTCTGTCGACCAACGCAGCCACCCCGCACACGTTCCAGACCCTCAGCCGGTTTGCCTGGCCGCCGGCATCAATGACGCACACCCGGAGACCCGCTCGGCAAAACGATCCGACCAGCGCGGCTCCGACCTCCGGCTCGAGGGAGCCGGCATCGAAAATGACCAGGCTCGGGCGCCAGCCGATGCCTTGGCCGCCCCCCGGTTCGCGCCGCGGGACGTGCATTGTGGAGAATCCGTGCGCGCTGAGAGCGCGCGCCAGGGCGCCAGTCAACAGGTCGTCGCCGACAACAAGTATCCGGGCCGGGACGATGCCCACCGCTTCGGACCAGTTCGCAGCCGTCACGCCAGCACCCCTTCTTCACCTTCAATACGCGTAGAGCGGCGCGGGTGGGCGCTCGTCGAGCGGAGGATGCTCAAACTCCTGCCACACCGCCACGTGGAACGGAACATCGAGCCCCCTCTGTCCGAATACAAAGCCGCGACCATCGACTTTCCTGTCGCCTCGTTCGCCAAATCGCCTAAAGCGGGAAGTCGGTTTCGCCTACGTTGCCTGTGGTCCCTGCGACCAGCTCGGTCCACAGCTAGTTGCCTACCCGCATTGCAGATGTTAGCGACGACTCCTGTCGGTCGTCAATGGCACCCCTGTCACTCCTGAGACGACCGAGGAGCCGTGTTGGTTGCTCGGAAGAACCTGAAAGCACACATGGCTCTCGGAGGCCGGGGGATCGGCCAGGACGACGACCCTCGGAGACGACCCCGGATATCGCTCGCCGATCGAGAGGCTGGCCCGGCGGAGCGCGGCGAGAATGCGGCCGCGCTGAAGCGGTGGGAGCTCCTCGAGCCCACTCACGTGGTCGCGGGGAATCACCATCAATCCGACCAGGTCAGGGGCGTTGAGCACCACGACATCCTCACAGGCCTCTTCGGCGGCGGAGGGTTCCGCGTCACCGGCAATCCGCTGGGACAGCGCGCACGCGTTACATCGCCCCGAGAACGCGCCCCCCAAGCTCGGGGCCCCCAACTCATGGTTGTCTTGAGCCAAGACGGTACTGCCCCCCTTGAGACCCGAGTAGCTGTGTGTCTCTAGTTGCAGTAGGAGTGCAAGCTCTGGTTTACAACTCACCTGCCACCTCTTCGAAACGTTACCTAACACGGAAAGAGCGCCAACAACTCCTCGAGATACCCGAATCCATCGCGACCCGGTGAACCCTTGGTGTCGGAGGTATCAGACACGGGGATTGGGCCTCGGAAGAGTCATGGGGCCCCCTCCGCAAGAGGGACCCCACTTCTGAAGGCGAGACAGGGCGGGCGCTCAGTCGGTCGGGTGGCTCCCGATCAGGCCGGTGGGCACTCGCCTCCCGGTCCCGTCTATTGGGCAGGACAGGGAAATCAAGGCGATGGAAGGTACGGATGACGCACACTGAGACTTCAGTGCCAGATGGCAGTGCCTTGGCACCTGACTTGACCTCGGAATGGACGCTCGCAGCTGAGCAGACTCTCATCCGCTCTGTGAACTCATCGTGCGTCGTGGTTCCGGGCACGCAGCCCCGCTCGTTCCCATCCATCCCGCCGCAGGCCAACGAGGAGGCCACGCAGGGCCCAGCGGCCGCTGCAAAAGGGAGTGGCTTGCGGGCGCGGCTCTTGATCGTCGACCTTGCGGCTGCCGTCACGGCGTGGGTCGTGCTGGGCACGATCGTCTGGCCTGCGGCCACGGTTCTCCGGAGCTGGAGTGCCGCGTTGGCCGGCGCGGTGGTCACTCTGGCGCTCCTTCCTCTGCTCGGGCTCTATCGATCGCGACTGTGCGCGGTCCGCGGACAGCAATCAGCCCGGATTGCCGTTGCCGCGGCATCGGGCGCCGTTGTCTTCGTACTGTTGAGGGGCGACGGAAGCCGGAGCTCCGCCGTCGCCGCGACCACGGCACTGTGCTGCGTTCTCGCACTGATCACGGCGAGGTGGGGTTTCGACCAATGGCTTCGCGCCCAGCGAGCACGAGGTCGTTACCAGCGAGGACTCATCATGGTCGGAGTCAACGAGGATGCCGCCACAATCTCGACCATGTTCGATTCTGAGCCGGAACTCGGATACGAGGTCCGAGGGACGATCGGCAGACTCAGCCGACCATCAGCCAAGACTGACCTTCCTCACAGTGACACGATCGACTGGCTTCCCGAGCTCGCAACGCAGACCGACTCGAACGGCGTGCTGCTCGTGGCCAACGCGCTGTCGGCAGCCGAGGTTCAGCGGGCGATCGAGCTCGCGACGGTTCAACACCTGCACGTCCAGATCTGGCCGGGCTTCCGCGGACTGGGCATGCAGCGAATCCGCCGCCTGCCGATGAGCGGCGAAGCGTTCTTGTACGTCGAACCGAGCCGTCACCCCACGTGGCAGAAGGCAGCCAAGCGAACCCTCGACGTCCTCGGCTCCGTGATCGCCCTGGTGATCGCCGCACCCATCCTCTTGTTGGCCTGGGTGGCCATCCGGGTCGAAGACGGCGGTCCGGTGCTGTTCCGGCAGGTCCGAACGGGGCTGGACGAACGACCATTCGTGGTCTACAAGCTCCGAACGATGACCGTCGAACGAGACGACGACATCGATCTTGCTGCGATCAACGAGCGCACTGATGGCCCTCTCTTCAAAGCGGCGAGTGATCCACGGGTCACCAAGGTCGGCGCCATTCTGCGCGCCCTGAGCATTGATGAGATTCCGCAGCTGCTCAACGTTCTGACCGGGACGATGAGCTTGGTCGGGCCTCGCCCAGCGCTGCCCGGGGAGGTCGCACAGTTCGACCAGGAATTGCAGCGTCGGCATGCGGTCAAGCCCGGCATAACCGGCCTCTGGCAGCTCGAAGCGAGGGACAACCCGTCCTTCCACGCATATCGCAGGCTGGACCTCCGCTACGTCGACAACTGGTCGATCGGACTCGACCTGTTCATCCTCCTCGCGACGATACCCATGGTGATCACGCGGGTCCTTAAGGTCTTCGGACCTGAACGAGAGCCGAGAGAAGCGCTGTCTGAGGCAGGCTGAGCGCTTCCGCTCCGCTCCTCATCCTGTGAACCGCGCCATCTCGCGCCCGCCGGATGCTTCGCATGGGTGTCATCGTCCTGTCGACCTTGGCGTGATCTTTCCTTACGGTGTCATCCTCGCGGCGAACGCGCGCGACCGTGTCATTGGCAACGCATTGGCAACGCTTTGGCAACGCTCTGACAACGCGGACCCGACGTGAGTCGGTTCGTGAGGATGGTGCAAGCCGACTCACTGCCCGCCGTCCCCGGAAAATAGGGACTTTCGACCCCATCGAACAAGCTCCAGTTCCCCAATAGAGGGGATGACACGCCCAGGTTTATTCGGGACGATGTGTGGGACACGAGAACCTGCCGGTTTTCCGGCGCTGCATTTTGCAGTTTGGCGAGGTTCAGGAGGGGATCAGGTGGAGATGGTAGAGATGGTGGAGGCTCGTCGCCGCGCCCCGCAGAGGCGCGGGACGACGTCGAACGCTTCTGACGAAGGAGATCTCGCGGGCATCGTCGCGGAGGCGCGGGCCGGATCGAGTGCCGCGTGGGAGGCTCTGGTCAATCGGTTCAGCGGACTCGTCGCCGCCATGCCGCGGCGGTGTCGGTTGAACAACGCCGATGTCGCCGAGGTGTGTCAAACCACTTGGCTTCGACTGGTGGAGAACCTCGACCGGATTGAACAACCCGAACGCCTCGGTGCTTGGCTGGCGACCACATCGCGACGGGAAAGCCTGCGGATCGCCACTCGCCGGGCAGTCGTCTCCTCGATCGAGGAGATGGATCTGGTTGACGATCAGAGCCCTCCTCCCGACGCTGCGCTCCTGCAGGACGAGCAGGTGCGGGCGATACGGGTCGCCGCGGAGCGGCTCTCGCCGAGACATCAGCGTCTCCTCGGCCTGTTGATGGGCGATGACGATCTGCCGTACAAGGAGATCGCCGAACAACTGAACATGCCGATCGGAAGCATCGGACCTACGAGGGGCCGCTGCCTCGAGCAGCTGCGCCAGATACTCGAAGAGATGCAACTCGCTCCGGCGAGTCCGAAGGACTAGCTTCGCGCTCTACTTGATCGTGTAGATCTTCACCTCGTAGCCGTTGGCGCCGGCGCCGTAGTGGTTCGAGCCTGCGCCGTTGTCACCGCGGATCGTGTCCGCGAAGCCGCCCGAACCGTTGAGGCTGAACGTCTGACCCTGCTCGGAGACGGCCGGGTCGTAGTGGGCGGCCGAGTCGTAGACCAGGGTGGCCTTGTCGCCGGCGGCCCCCGAGACTCTGTAGATCCCTGTCGCGGTGCCGTTGGCCCGGTCGGCCTCGACGAAGAGGTACGTGGTGCCGTTCAGGACCTTGGTCATGGCCATGATGGGCTCGCTGGCGTTGCTCGTCAACATGGCGAGGTCACCGCCCGAGCATCCCTGGAGGAGGACATTGTTCCTCGTCGAATACGTGCTCGGCTGCATGGTGCAGGCGCCCTGCGTCGGGCTCTCCAGCACTGGCGCGGTGATCGCGACGGTGTCGTCGATGTACTGGAGGTTCGAGAAGATGGCGTTGGACCCCGAGCCGTTGCCCCCCATGCAGTCCGAGTCGCTCGTGGCCTGCCCTTGGGCGGCGCCGTGGCAGAACCATTCGATGCCGGTGGCCCCGTTGATGATGGCCGCCCAGGCGTTCGCGTTCACCTGGGGGGCGGTCGCGTTGTACTCGTTGCCGTTCGAGCAGGTGTTGGTCGACGTGTTGCAGGAGCTGCCGGACTGGCTCGAAAAGCCCAGCTCGTCGGTGCCGGTCTCGAGGTAGACCCATGTGGGCTTGCCCCCCGAGAGGGAGGCCTGCACCGCCGCCTGGAGGCCGTAGAGCCACGAGCAGTCGGCCCAGGGGCTCGTCGAGACGTGCTGCGCCCCCTCGCAGCCGCTGACGTTCCACGCGTCTGTGTTGTGATAGTCGTCCGACGAGGTGATGGCGGGGGCGGCGAAGGCGGCGTCGGCGGTGGAGGTGCAGCCAGAGTCGCCCCAGCTCACCCACGACGCCATGTTGTCGACCGTCGGCCGCGTGGGGTCCTCGGCGTGGATGGACGCCACCTGGGCAATCACGTTGGTCGAGCACTCAGCCGGCTCGTCGGTCCAGTCGTAGCCGGCCAGGTATTGGCTACACGAGGTACGCGTCGAGGCCTGGGTCTCGAGTGCGGCGATGAACTCGACCGAGGCGACCGAGTTGGCCAAAATGTTCGATGAGGGGTTACCGCCGGCGATCACGTGCTCGCCCGCGTTGCACGCCGCCTGGAACTGGGGACCTTGCCCACCTGTCGAGTTGTCCACGGCGAAGGCCGAGGGCCAGTCGTAGAGCCCGAGGAAGGTGTTGATGCCCTCGGCGACGGCCGCATGGGCGAGGTTCGCGTAGCCGCTCTCGATCTCGGTCGTCTGGTCCGGATTCTGCAGCCAGACGGCGACCGGAAAGTACGAGGCGGTGGCCGATGTTGTCGCGACAGTGCTCCTCAATGACGCTCCGGTCGTGGAGGGCAGGGACGTGATAGCGCCGCTCCACACGCCCACGACTCCCACGAGGGCGAGCAGCAACCGGGACTTCCGAGCGCTGCCTCCTCTCTGGCTGGACCGCTGACCATACGTCCGGGCGTGCCTATGCCCCTCGTCTGTGCCCATCAGACGCACTCGTAACCGGTCCGTCCCGTGAGCGGCAGTGCAATACGCGTCACGCAGTGATGCCCGGAACTTCTTACGGACGTCGACCATGCACTGCACGAACTGCGGCCGCCAGGCAGGCTCATGCCAGCGCGTCGCCTTCGAGACGCCAGGGTCAAACGCGAAGTACGGTCCCATGCGGCTCACTCCCCCTCCAACTGTTCTCTAGACGACAACCTGCTCATCTCTCGAAGAGAACTCGCTCGTGTTCAGCCGCGAGACAAATGTCACCTTTACCAGTTGCATGCTGGATCAAACGCCTGACGGGCTTGTCTCCGTCGGAGTGCAACAATCGCGAGGTCGCCGAGGTACCTACCGGGTTGCCAGTCCGATCGCTGATGTGAACGCGTCAGCACGACGCGACCAGGAGTGCTCTGCTGCAAAGGCGCGGCACCGATCGGATTTGGTCAGCGCGGCGCGCCCTTCGTCCTTGACGCGCGGGGGTTGCACTAGTCCGCATCCGCCGTTGGCAACCCTGCGCAATGCGTCCACGAAGCCAGGAACATCATCGGCCAGCACGAGGATCTCGTCCTCATGGGACTCCAGATCGCGCTTGGCCAGATCGGCCTTCAGCCAGCGCGCAGAGGGCAACGCCGTGCTGACCACGGGCCGGCCCGCCCCCAGATATTCCAAGGTCTTGAGGGGAAACGAGGCCTGATTGAACGGGCTGTCCCGATACGGCGTGATCCCGACGTCGATGGCCGCGAGATAGGAGGGAACTTCGTCCGCGGGAACAGGACCGGCGAAGTGGACGCCTGGGCGGAGAACCAAGGAGTCAAACCTCTCGGGTTCCCACCGAGGGTCCTTCGGGCCGACGAGCAGGAGCGACAAGCCGGCGTCGACGACGCCTTCCACTATGTCGAGATCGATGCGGTCAGAGAGTTGCCCCACGAGTCCGACCACCGGTCGCGGCAGCCGAAGCGGTACCGCGGGCACGGCATCGTTGTCGCCGGCGTCGTTGCAGCCGTTCGGAATGACCACGGGCGTCACGCCGGGACGTCTCCATCGATCTGCCAATTGATCCGAGACCGCGATCACAACATCCGCCCGCGTCAGCGCCTCGCGCTCCTGTGCTTCGAGCCAGTGAGGCGAGAGCCCCATGAGGTCGCCGCCAGCGACGTAGTCGTCCGTTCCATAGAGGACGTTCGAGACACCTTTGCCCCATCGACCGAGAACATCGTCGAGGCGGGTGGCAACGACGGCAAGCGGCCGGCTCCCGGTCCTGTGCAGCGCCCACCGGACCTGTGCTCGCACTAACGGCGAGGTCGTCGCCCTCACCCCCCAGCGAGTGACGCCGGGAAGCGCGACCGGAGTCAGCCGAGTGACACGCTCGCTCGCCACCGACAACCGTGGCCTGAAAACCGCGTGGGTGGCGTCGCTCGACCGGAGCGAAGTCAGCGGGGAGACGGGAGGATCCACCCACAGCACATTGAAGTGCTGGCTGATCGCCGTGACCATGTGCCGATCCGTGCCGCGGATCCCATCCCACTGCACACCGGCAAACCAGACCAGGTCGCTTCGGAAAGCCTTCATCACGTCAGGTCGACTGGGGAAGCAGGCCATTTCTGCGGCCAGCGGGCTGTGGACCGCCCCACGCCGATCTTGTCATAGGATTGCCCGGAACCGGACCGGAGTCCTGGACATGCTCAGCCCCGGAAGTCATCCTGCCGACCCGTCGTATTTCTCGCCGGCCCGGCCACTCATATCCCTCGTCGGATGTGATCTGGCCATCTTTCTGTTGACAGGATCGGTGTTCGTATGAGCGAGAACGGCGATCCGACGGGACGACTCGAGTGATGATGCTGTCTGCTCCTGCCACAACCGAAGAGGACTCCCCCGAACTCGACCGTGTCGACTGCGGCGTCATCATAGTCACGTACAACAGTGCCGATGATTTGGTCCGGCTGCTCGCATCCTTACCCGCAGCAGCTCCGGGACTGCGGATGCGGACCGTGGTCGTGGACAACTCGTCGTCGGACGCCACGTGGAACGAAATTACGCAACACAGCGATGTCGTCGCCGTTGCCGCCGGCGCCAACCTCGGCTACGCGGGAGCAATCAATGTGGCTCGCCCACACGTTGAACCCTGTGACAGCGTGCTTCTGCTGAATCCGGACCTCACATTGGAAGCTGGAGCCGTCACGGCCCTCGTCCATTCGCTCAAGACTTCGAACGCTGGGGTCGTCGTGCCCATGATTCTCGATGCGCAACGACACCTCTATACGTCGCTGAGACGAGAGCCCACACTGCTGCGGGCTACCTGCGATGCGTGCTTGGGATCTCGGCTCGGCCGCATCCGACCGGCCTGGTCGAGCGAGACGATTCACGACCCGGCGACGTACAAGAACTCCTGTTCGATCGAATGGGCGAGCGGCGCCGCACTCCTGATGAGCGAGCAGTGCAATCGCGACGTCGGACCGTGGGATGACAACCGGTTTTTCCTGTACTCGGAGGAGACCGATTTTTTCAGGCGCGCGAGGGAGGCGGGTTTCCCGTGCCTCTATGCGCCGGATGCTCGCGTCGTTCACCGACAAGGTGGCTCCGGAACGTCGGCCGAACTCAACGCCCTGATGGCGGTCAACCGCATCAGGTACTACGAGAAGTACCACTCACGCCCCGCCTCAGCCCTGTTCCGCGCTGTTGTCGCTCTGGGTGAGATCCTGCGGACCGGCCAGCCTCACCACCGCTTGGCCCTCCGACGTCTTCTCCATCGCGGGTCGTGGGCACAACTTCCTGGGGAGCCACGACCAACACAAGAAGATCAGCGATAGGCCTGAGAGCACCCCACCCACGGCCCGCAGGAGATCGATCCCGCCACCGCCGAAGCTGATGCGAGCCGGCCTTGGCGCCAACCGCCCGAGGCGGATAGGGGCTGCAATCGCCGCGAACGAACGCGCCCGCTGGCGGCTGTTTACGGTATGGATCCCGGACGCCCTCCGGCGGCTGTCAATTCCACCCCGGATCCGTGCTCGGAACGGATCACTCGAGTCGGCGGTTCGCTCCTCCGAGTGCGAACGGCCTCGACGAGCAGACGGACGGCGAACGGCAGGTCATGAACCACGTAGCGGGCAAAGAGACGCCTGGGCTCTTGTACGAGGCGAAACATCCACTCGAGGCCGAGCTTCTGGATCACCTTTGGGGCACTCCGCACGCGGCCGGCCGCCATGGTCAGCGACCCCCCGCACCCCATGAACCACATCGACTCGAACCGCGCAGCGAGGAGAGACATCAGACGCTCCTGTTTGGGGAAACCAAGCCCACAAAAGACGACGTCGGGCTGTGTCCGCTCCAATTCCGTGAAGATCGCTTCCATGCATCGCTCGTCACGTTCGAATCCGTGAGGCGGGCAATGTGTACCAACAACTCTCAGGTTGGGGATTTCTCGGGTGAGCGCCTCGGCAGCCTCCACGGCCACGCCGGATTCCCCACCGAGCAGGTAGATCGACGCGCCGCGCCCCGTAGCGGCACGGCAAACGGTCCACATCAGCTGACGGCCCGCAACCCGCTCTACCAGCGGAGTGCCCTGGAGCCGGCTGGCCCAAACGAGAGGCATGCCGTCGGTGATCGCGAGGTCGGCTCGACGCGCCAATTCCATCAGACCGGGATCGTCGACCAGCTGGCGAAGAATATCGACGTTGGGAGTGATCACCCATCCGCCTCGGCCTGAGGCGGCACCGTCGAGAATTCGCTCGGTGACCTGGTTCTCATCCAAATTGTCAAGCATCAGCCCCATGAGGCCGACCGATTCGTTCACGAGTACCTGTCTGCCGTCCGGGAGGCGTCCCCGCTTCCGTTGTGAGACACCACAGCGGTGTTGGCGAAGGCTGGTTCCCGGTTCGATGCCGACGGTTTCTGTGCCCCCGAGCCCGGGATTTCACCCTTCACCCGGTGGACGGTCCGGTGACGGCGTTCCGCTCGCTTCTTGTCGATCGCGTCGGCAATCGAGACCGCGAGGAAGAGCAACACGATACCGATGCCCAGCACGCCGAGCACAGATCGAAGTTTGCTCGACTCCTTCACTTGCGGGGGGCCGCTGTTGGCGACCTGAATCGCGGTGAACATGTAGAAGGGATTCGTGCCCTGAGCGCTCTGAAGGGAGCGCAGACTCTGGTTGACCTCGTCTCCGAGCAAAATACCGGTCCGGGTCGCCTCTGCAGCGGTGGACCCGGTACCCGTAACCTCCACGCCGGGCTCGGTCGTCCCGTTCACCTGGACGAGCGTCGTCGTGTTGCGTGGATCCGCGCCTTGCTTCAAGAGCGCGTTCTGTGTGGACGGGCTGGTCATGCGAGCCTCGAGGGCGTCGGCGATGATCGACTGGTCGTAGAACCGCGCGTAGAGGTTGGCCGGGTTGGCGTTCTTCAGGCTTGGATCCGCAGCGATCTGAGCTGGCGTAGCCGCGGTTGGGGGTGGAGCGATCACGTAGTCAGCGGTCGTTTGGTAGAGCGGCTTCGCGACGACCAAGAAGTAGGCGGCGCTCACGAACGTAATCAGCAACACAGGGAGCACCACCAGCTTGTGCTTCCACATCGTCCGGCAAATAGAGAGGAGATCCATGGCGATCTACCTCCCGCTGAGGCGGGCAAGGCCCGGTCGGAAATTTCTGTGCACGGTGGTGCCTCCTAACTGGGTATTCGAAGATGCGACAAGCCGCCAGCACGCACCGGCCAGGCCGAGAACCAGTGCGTCGACGTAGACGAACATCGGAAAGGACAAAGAGTCGAACGTTCCCGAGCAGACAGTGGCCGCAAGTGCAGCCCCTGCGAGCGCACCGCAGAGGGTGCGCAGTTCCATATCAGACGTTCGGTTCCGTGCGACGAGAGCCGTTGCAAACGGGAGAACGAAAAAGTACGCGACGGCAACAAGACCGACCAGCCCTAACTCGATGACCGTAGTGAGGTACTGGTTGTCAAGGATGTGCAACGTGTTCGGAAGATACGTACCTCCACCGGTACCGAACCACGGAGCCTCCCGCACGAGCTGTTCCACGTAGGCGTAGTTGTTTGTCCGATGGGCGAGCGATGTATCAGTACTGGAACTCAACGTGAAGTACTTGCCGATCGTGCCGATCAATCCGTGCCCAGCCGCGAAGATGCCCGCGACGACCACCGGTAGTGCCACAATGAACGGAATCCGACGAATCGACGGAAGGAGCACCAAGAACAGTCCAAACGACAGGGCAACAGCCAGGACGGCCGATCGCGACACCGTGATCGGCACTGCGAGAGCGAGACAGAGCACCGGAACCCACCGTTTCCATGGCCGTCGATGCCGGTCGTAGAGCAACAGGTACAGCGCGAGAGGAAGCAGCATTCCCGCCACCACTCCCAGCTCGATCGGATCGATGGCGGTCCCCGTCACTCGTCTGACCCCGTCCCTATAGGTCACCGTTGCGTTCACGGCGTCGATCGAGAACCCGGGGATCATCCGCAGGTAGTGGGAAAGGTCGAAACTCGTCCAGAACTGGAGGGCGGCGACAACGCTGCAGAACGCCGCTCCCGCGACTACGACCCTGATCACTCGCTTGACGGCTTCTAGCGAATTGAGGCACTCAGCCGCGATCAGTGCGACACCGGTAACGCCTGCCAGCTGCATGAGCCAGCGATTGGCGGCCAAGTCTTCCACGTTGGATACGGGTGTCCGGTGCATGAGGCAGTAGGACACCAGCGACACCAGCCACAAAACCCCAAGTGCGGCCCGAGTCGGATGCCGATGATCGAGCGGATTGTGCAGCCCGAGAATCGTCGACAGCAGCCACGCGACAAAGCCGAACATGGCGATGATCGCCGCGACGAAACCGGCCGCACCGATGGCCTTGATGACAGTGTCGGAGGGAAAGACGAACAGCGTGACGGCAAACGCCTGCAGGAGAACCACGGCATGGTCCCGCCGGCTCCGCGTCCGGTGGTCTGTTGGCAGATTCACCGTGCGGACATCAGGTGTCAAAGTGACAGTCACGCGACCCTCGAACTCTCGTCCCGTTCCCATCGGTCCGTGGCGCCGATATGGGTCATCAGCCGTCCCGTAAGCGCAACCGTCGAATAGACGAAGGCATCGAAGGCCTGGCTCGGTCCCTCACGAGCCAAGTCGAGTAGTTCACGACCCGTCCGTCCGGTGGTCGCCTTCGGAGTCGATCCGTGTGAACCCACGGCAAGCTCTGCATTGCCCCTGTAGGCGCGCCGCATGATCCGAACGAGATCCGCTGTTCGCCGGGGAGCTCTTACGATGACGGGCGCGCAGCAGACGACCTCGACCTCATGCTCTGCAAATTGCGAGTCCACAAAGAGATCCTCGCCAACGATGTCTGGATATGCTCCAAATCGAGCGCGGCCTTCTTGTGACAGCCCGTAGATGCCTGCACCCCAGAGCGAGACGATGTCGGCGGTCAGACGCTCACGTGCCTTGTAGTACCTGCGCACCGGACCCGAGGCGCCGTCAACCTCGTAGAGGATCGGTGGGCGAGCGGCCAGAGCGGGACCTTGCCGAAGCCGTTCGCACAGCGCAAGGGCCGACCGACCGCGCAAGATGACGTCGGCATCAAGGTACAGACGGGGAAAAGCCTTGAGTACCCGCTCCCCCATCCGCAGTGCCTCGGGCTTCGACGGAACGTCCGATTCGAGGACCATCACGTCATGCTCAGAGTCCCGGACCACACGAGCTGTGTCGTCGCTACACCCATTGCAGACCACCACCGCCTCGAGTTCACCAGGGCATACGTCCTCAAAAAGAGCATCGAGACACCTGGCGATTACCGCAGCCTCGTTGTGGGCGGGAATCAGAATGGATCCTTTAGTCGGCATAATCATGGGGTTCGAAGGTGTGCATTGACCACTGGGAGAGGGTGGGTAGTTAGCCGCGTACGCTCCCCGAGTGAAGACCGGCGCAGCTTGAAGCTCCTGGCTGCCTTGAAGCTCTTGGCTGCCGTGTCAGCTCCTCGACGCCGGTTTCGTTCCGATCATTGGGAGCAGCAGGGGCGTGTCCTGATACGTCTCAGGCCACCATGCTCGAATTTCACGGACCCGACGCAGCCTCAGCTTCGGCGGTGACACTCCAGGATTGATCCCCCTCGGAGGCGTCTCGGCAGGTATCAGCCCTGCGGCTTTGGCCTCATTTACGTGCGAGGGCGTGGGCATCGGACGCTCAAGCCGGGTTTCCGACGCCCTGAGGAAGGGCGAGACCGTCAGAAGAGGTGAGACGTGACACGCCGCTGGGCAGTGGTGGAGAGCACCTGGGTTCCCAGGACAGATGGGGCGCCCCGGCGCACGACCGGCGGAGACCACCTCTCGGGCATGTCCTGCGGCGCCAAGATCAAGACTACCAACCCCAGTTGCAGACGCTCAGCGTGCCGGACGAGCCTCGCTCGGACTGGCATCCGACGCCGCGGACGGTCGCACTGTCTCTTGCGCCTGTCGGTCCTCTCGGCGAGCCCGTGACGATCCAGGCGGCTCGCTCCGACGGAACGGAGCCAGTGACGGCTTCAACCGGGGCCGAGGTGCTCGAGAGTGGCGCTGCTCCGAATCAGGGGGTCGCGGACCTCGGCGCGCGGGTAAAGCGCGGCCTGAAGTGGGCCTTTGCAGGCGCCTTCGCGATGCGCTTCGGGACGATGCTCACAGGCCTCATCCTCGCCCGCATCCTCTCGCCCCGGGAATTCGGGGTGTACGCCGTCGGATTCGTCGCCCTCCTCGTGACGGCCAGCATCAACGACATGGGAATCGAGGCGACGCTGGTGCGCTGGCCCCACGACCTCGAAGAAATCGCGCCGACCGCAACCACCCTTGTCATGGTGTTCAGCACGGCCCTTTTCGTCGCCTTCTGGTTTGCGGCACCTGCATTTGCCGATGCGTTCAACGCTCCGGACGGCGTCGGCGTCGTTCGTCTGATGTCCGTGGGCCTGCTCATCAGCGGGATTTTCACGGTGAACTCCGCGCTGACCAACCGCACCCTTCGAGTCCACGTCCGGAGCTCTGGAGAGATCGCGGGAACCGTGACTTCGCTCGGCACCACCCTGATCCTCGCGACGCTGGGCTTCGGCGCATACAGCCTCGCCTGGGGGAACATCGGTGGCAACCTCGTCGTCGGACTCGTGTTGCTCGTGTGGGCGCCGATGCGATACCGACCTGGGCTTCACCTGCCCACCGCCCGGGCCCTGCTCCGTCACGGGTTGCCTCTGGCAGGTGCTGCGCTGTTGTTCGTCTCGATCCTCAATACGGACAATTTGGTGGTCGGCCACTTCCTCGGACCTGAGCAGCTCGGGTTCTACTCGTTGGCGTGGAACGTCTCGAGTTGGCCCGTCGTTCTGTTCTCGGCCGCCGTCTCCATGGTCTCGCTGTCCGGTTTCGCGAAGCTCCAGCATGATCGGAAGGCTCTCGATCGGACCTTTGCAAAGTCGGTCGGGGCGGTGGTTGCAATCACGCTGCCCCTCTGTGTGCTGCTTGCGACCATGAGTGTCCCAGTAATCCACGTGCTCTACGGCCAGAAGTGGGGCCATTCTGCAACCGCCCTCACGTTCCTTGCCGTTCTCGCCGCGATGAGGGTCGTGACGATCATTTCGACCGAATTGCTGGTCGCCGTCGGGCGAGGCCGGACGGTGTTCCTCCTTCAGGGTCTCTGGCTCGCGATCCTCGTCCCGGCGTTGATCGCTGGCGCCCACCTCGGCGGAATCGCCGGCGTGGGCCTCGGGCACGTACTCGTCGCAGGGATCATCGTGCTTCCAGCCTTCGCATGGACGCTCCGTCGCAATGGTTTCTCTGTGCACTTGATAGGCCGAGAAGTCGCAGCACCTGTTGCGGGTGCTCTCGGCGTCGCCGTCGTCGGGATAGCTGCGTCTCATCTCCCTCTCTCCGACGTCGCCCGTCTCGCCGTCGGCGTGTCGGTTGGCCTTGTCGTGTATCTCGCGGCCATCAGATCACTCTGGCAACCGAGGCTCCGCGCCCGGCGGTCGAGGCGGAACGAGGAGGTCGTCACAGCGTGAACCGGTCCCCTTCCGCAACGCAAAAAGGAATGGATATGAACCTCGTAATGGATATGAACGTCGTCACGACACTCGAGCGAGATCGACCGAAGTTCCACCAGAACGGCACGGCCGAGTGGAACTCCCTCCCAGAGACACTCAGGCTGATTCAGCGCTCAGTGCCTGAAGGAGGCACCACGCTCGAGACGGGTTGCGGAGCATCGACAGTCGTCTTTGCT
This sequence comes from uncultured Acidimicrobiaceae bacterium, assembly GCA_963763575.1. GTDB lineage: Bacteria > Actinomycetota > Acidimicrobiia > Acidimicrobiales > RAAP-2 > Bog-473. The sequence goes on along the minus strand of CAVXPD010000011.1, from coordinate 35,184 downwards.
GCTGGCGGGGCGCACCACACGGCGATCAGCCCTGATCCCGACGAACATCGGAGAGTCGTCGAGTACTGCGAGAGGATTGGTGTGGATCACACGCGCCTGACCTTCATCGAAGGTCTCTCCGACGACGTCTTGCCCAGTCTTCCCGCTGTTCGAACTCTCGACGTGGCATTCCTCGATGGTGCTCATTCCTTTCCCTATCCGGAAATCGACTGGTACTACGTGGTGAGGATGCTGAAGGTGGGAGGGCAGCTGATCTTCGACGACGTACCGATTCCGGCCGTGGCGCCGCTGTTCCAGCACATGAAGCTGGAACCCAATTGGCGTTTGGACGCGATCCTCGACAACCGTGCCGCGGCGTTTTCGCTGCTCGAGCAGCCACGGCCTGAAGAATGGAGCGGGCAGCCCTTCAACCGGAAGTACCCCGACTACAGCTTTGCCCCGCTGCCGCTGCGGTCGCGACTCCTGGTGGCTCACCGGTTCACGCAGTTGAAAGCACGGCTTTCCCAGCGGTTTCCCCAGGTCGGCCAAGCGCTGAGGAATCTCGAACCGGGCAGGGGCTGACCAGGCCGAGGTCGGGCTGAGATTTGCCCAGGTCCCGGGGCCGGCGGCGGGGCGACCTCCCTTCCCCGCCACCCTCGTATCAACCCGCCGGCAAAGCGCTCTATTGGTTGATGACGTAGGGGTCGTGCCTTTGGACGATTTGCGCCGGCACACGACGAGGCGTGCGGCCGGAAATTCCAAGCCCAGAGGCGCCAGGCAGCACTCGTCAACGGGACGTTGAGCGTAGGACAACGAAAGCGAGAACCGGTGAGCTCCGACAGCACCCACATTCCCTCCCCGATCGGCATCGGCGTGATCGGAGCCGGCTACTGGGGACCGAACCTGGTCCGCAACATCGCAAGCTCGGCGGACTGCGACCTCCGTTGGGTGTGTGATCTCGACCCGTCGCGGGCCCGAGACGCCGTCGGGCGCTACAGCACCGTCGACGTGACCGACGACATGGACGAGATCCTCCGTGACCGCGACGTTCGTGCGGTCGCCATCGCAACTCCTGCCAACACGCATGTCGAGGTGGCGCTTGGCGTGCATGGAGGCCGGCAAGCACGTCCTGGTGGAAAAGCCCCTCGCAGGGACGGTCGCCGAGGCCGAGAAACTGGTAAATGTCGCCGAGGACCTCGGTCTCGTGCTCATGTGCGATCACACCTACTGCTACACACCCGCCGTCCAGGAGATTCGTCGGCTCGTGTCGAGTGGTGAGATCGGTGAGATCCACTATGTCGATTGCGTGCGGACCAATCTCGGATTGCTCCAGTCGGACATCGATGTGTTCTGGGACCTGGCTCCCCACGACCTGGCCATCCTGGACGCCTTCCTGCCTGAGTGTTCACGACCGGTGGCGGTTTCGGCGCTCGGCGCCGACCCCCTCGGGACCGGCCAGGCGTGCATCGGCTATCTCACGCTGCACCTCGAGGGGGGAATTCTGGCTCACTCGCACGTCAATTGGCTCAGCCCGACCAAGGTGCGCACGGTGACCATCGGTGGGTCGGAGCGGATGGTCGTTTGGGACGATCTCAACGTGTCGCAGCGCCTCAGCCTCTACGACAAGGGCGTCGACGTCCTCGATTCGGACGCATCGGTGAGCTCAGAGGTGCACGACCGCAAAGTGCTTTACCGCTACGGAGCTCTGAGCGCCCCCGCTCTGCCCGCGACCGAGGCTCTCAGCAACGTCATTGGGGAATTCGTGGACTCCATCAACCAGCGACGGGCTCCCCTGACCGACGGTCGGGCCGGGCTGCGCGTATTGCGCATTCTGGAGGCAGCCTCGGCCAGCCTGCGCCAGGGGGGCGCGGCCGTGCCTCTGAGCGAGCTTTGAGATGCACCGGCGACGTTGGCCTCGATGGCTGGCGAGCAGAGATCTGGCGTGACACGGATGAGACGGAGCGACGGAAATCCCAAGCATGAGGCGTCCCGTCGCACGCTCGGTCCGATGACGCCGAAGGTGCGGGCGCTGTGGGCCGTCGCGGCTCGCGATGACGCTCGTTGGGGGCCTCCTGACCGGACTCGTCTACCTGGACCGTCCCGCCACCTCTGGCGCGAGCGGGACAACGGTCGGGCCGCCGACGGGCTGCACGCCTTCCATGAATCCGGTGCAGTGCGAGAACACCCAGCCCGGAACGCCGATCGCCAATTCGCCGGTCAGCATCCCGTACCAGAGCACTGGTGACCCGGCGATCCAGGGCTTCGCCACCCAAATGAGCGTGGCCGCGGGCACCTCCGTCTCCTTCAAGGTCGACGCTCCGACCATTTCGTCTTGGTACATCAACATCTTCCGGATGGGTTACTACCACGGTCTGGGGTCTCGAGAGTGGGCCTCGCACGTCCTGCCCTCGGTGAGCCTTCCTCAGTCCCAGCCACCGTGCGACGTCAATCCCGGCGGCGGTCAGAACACCGGCCTCATCGACTGTGGGAACTGGGCGGTCTCGGCCTCATGGCAGGTCCCCACCTACGCCGTCTCGGGCATGTACATCGCGCTGTTGGTTCGTGCAGACACCGGTGCCGTCAGTGAAGTCCCGTTCGTCGTCACGGACCCGACGAGCACCGCCCCCGTCGTCTATCAGACGTCCGATGCAACGTGGGAGGCGTACAACGCCTACAACCCTCCGGGAGTCTCGAACCCCGCGGGAACGGGCATCGATGAGGGAAACAGCCTGTACCAGTGCTCCATCGCCTGTCCGCCGGGTACCCCCGGCGGCTATACCACGACACCTGCCACCGAGGTGTCGTACAACCGGCCACTCCAGGACGGAGGCACATACGAAGGGCGGATGTCGCCGTTCTACTCCGAGTTCCCCATGATCTATTTCTTGGAGGAGAACGGCTATGACATGACGTACATCAGCGAAATGGACACCGACAGCAACCCCTCAGCGCTGAACGGTCACCAGATCTTCATCTCCAGCGGCCACGACGAGTACTGGTCGGGCAACATGCGCAACAACGTGCAGGCCGCAGTCAACCATGGGGTCAATCTCGCCTTCTTCAGCGGCGACGAGGTGTTCTGGAAGACGCAGTTCGCGAAGGATCCCCTCGACGCGACTCCCGATCGCACGATGATCTCCTACAAGGAGACGCACAACGAACCGCCGTACGGCACCTCGGCCAACCAGTTCGACCCGAGCGACCCATCGACCTGGACAGGGACCTGGCGGGATCCACAGGGCGGCGCGCCCGACGATGCCGGAACCCCCGAGAACGCGCTCACCGGCCAGTTGACGGCGGTCGACGCATCGGCCAACAACGACGACATCCAGGTCCCATATCAATACGCCAACCTGCCGGTGTGGGCGAACACGTCGGTGGCGCAGCTCACTCCGTCGAGCCCCCCCGTGGTCCTCGGCACCAACCTCGGATCGCTCAGCAGTCTCCAGACCATGCAGAACGGGTTCGGGACGCTTGGGCTACGAGTGGGATGCGGACGTCGACAACGGTTTCAGGCCTGCGGGCGAGATCGATATGTCTTCGACCACGGACACCGCCACGTCCGCGTTCGTGGAGGACTACGGCACGAACGTCACCAACAACACCACGACCGAGACCCACCATCTTTCTCTCTACAGGGCAGCGAGCGGGGCATTGGTGTTCGGGGCCGGAACCGTGCAGTTCTCGTGGGGCCTTGATCCCTGGAACCCCATCGAGCAGGGGAGTGGACCCGCGGACAGGAACATGCAGCAGTTCGTCGTGAACCTGTTCGCCATGATGGGCGTGCAACCGGCCACCCTCATATCCGGCCTGGTACCGGGCGCGGAATCCTCGAGCACGACACCACCCAGCTCGGTCATCACGAGTCCCACGAACGACGCCTCGCTCCCCGACGGAGCTCCCTCGACGATCACCGGGACCGCGACGACCAACGCACCCGGCGACGTCGTCGCGGGCGTGGAGGTCTCCACGGACGGCGGCACCACCTGGCACCCCGCCACGCTCAACGGCGCCGATGCCGCCTCCATGACGTGGAGCTACTCGTGGCAGGACGCACACGGTGTGCCGTCCACCGAGATCGAATCACGCGCCACTGACAGTTGGGGCAATATCGAGGCACCCACCGATGGGGTCACGGTGAACATCTCCTGCGGTGCCGGATGTTCGATCTTCGGTTCCGGATATACGCCTGCGGTCCCGGACAGCGGCAACACGAATGCCGTGACGGTCGGCTTGAAGTTCGACTCCACGACCTACGGAGTGGTCGACGGCATCAGCTTCTACAAAGCGAGCGCCAACATCGGTACTCACGTCGGAATGCTCTGGAGCAGTACCGGCACGCTTCTTGCACAGGCGACCTTCACCAACGAGACCGCCTCCGGATGGCAACATGTGCAGTTCTCCAAGCCCGTTCCGATCCTCCCCAACACCACGTATGTGGTCAGCTACTACGCTCCCAACGGTCACAACTCCGAGGACAACGGGGCACTGGACCCCAACCCTCTCCCGACTTTGCAACCGAGCAACGCGGACGCCCCACCGCTACACGCTGTCCGCAACACCCCGACGAATCCGGACGGTGTCTGGGTCGCGGGGCAGGGCTTCCCCACGACGGGAGACATCAACCCCGGAGGGGACAACTTCGGCGTCGACGTGCTGTTCACCCCCCAGCCAGCCCCGGGTCCGGCGACGGCTTTGACGGCCAACGCTGGCTTCGAGGCCGGCCTCCTGAGCTGGAATGCGCCGACCACCGGTGGACCGGTGACCTCCTACACCATCACGCCCTATATCGGCTCGACGCCACAACCGACGACCACCGTGACTGGCACTCCTGCGCCGACCAACGCAACGGTCATCGGCCTGACCAACGGCACGACGTACACCTTTACGGTCACGGCATCCAACCCTTCGGGAACGGCGACCCCGTCCGCAGCCAGCAATCCCATCACGCCGAGCGTGACCTCTCCGCCCGTCTTCATCCAGCAGGCGAGTGCGGAGGCCCAATCGGTCACGAACGGTCTCGGTCAGCCCGACGTCGAATCTGACTGCCGGCAATCGGCTCGTCGTCGAGGTCGTGGAATCGGCGGGAGCAACGACGAACGTTACCGACTCCGTCGGCGACACGTTCACCAAGCTCACCAGCGTGACCGCATCCAACGGTACGCAGATGAGCATCTGGACCGCTCCGATCACCAACAGCGGCGGGACCAAGCCGGTCATCACCGCGACACCGAGCACCACCGCCAACATGACGATCGCGGCGCTCGAATATCAGGGGCTATCCGGTGCCCCAGGCAGCGTGGTCCTGGACCAGGTGGCTTCTGCCGCCGGTACCACCACGAGCGCGGCGACGGTGCAGTCGGGTCCGACGTCCCCCTCCAGCGGCACCAATGAGGAGGCAATCGGGTTCTACGCCGACCAAGGAAGCAACGACACGCTGGCGGCAGGGTCCGGCTACACCCCACGAGTGACTGTGGCTCCGACGAGCGAACCCGAGGCCCTCGTCGAGGACCAGGTGCTGTCGACGAGTGGGACTCCAAACGCGTCGGTCAGCACCGGATCGAACACGACGTGGATGATGGCGACGGTGGTCCTGAAATCCGAGGCAATGACCCCTCCGACACTTCCGGAAGCACCAGCCGGAGTGACAGCGACCGGCGGTGACGGTTCGGCGCAGGTCTCGTGGACGCCACCTTCCAATGGTGGAGCACTGATCTCGAGCTACGCGATCACGCCATATATCGGCGGGGTTGCACAGACACCGACGATCGTCAGCAATGCGCCGCCCGTGAGCAGCACTAACATCGGCAACCTCACACCCGGAGCGTCGTACACCTTCACCGTCGCGGCGACGAACACTGTGGGGACGGGAGCTCAGTCAGCACCGTCGAACGCGGTGACTGTCCTGTCGCTCGCCGTGCCGGCCGCGCCGACCAACGTGACGTCCACCGCCGGGAACACGACCGCCGCTGTCTCCTGGACAGCGCCGTCCCAGGACGGCGGGGCCCCGATCACGTCCTACTTGGTGACCCCGGGAATCAACACGAGCGAAGGGATCACATACCTCTCCCCCGTCGAGGTCACTGGGAACCCGCCCGCGACCGGAGTGACCGTCACCGGGCTCGACAATGGGACGACCTACGTCTTCACGGTCCAAGCGGTCAATGTGGAGGGGACCGGGGCGTCGAGCCAATCGAACGCCGTCACCCCAGGGACCGTGCCCGACGCCCCGACGGGGGTGAACGCAACACTCGGACCGGTCAACGGCGACGCGACCGTCGTCTGGACCCCGCCTGCCGACAACGGCGGCAGCACCATTACGAGCTACACGGTCACCCCGTACGTCGGTTCGACGGCAGAACCCTCTCTGGACACGACGGTGACGGGAACGGCCAATTCGGGCGTGGTCGACGGACTCGTCGTTGGGACGACCTACACGTTCAACGTGACAGCGACCAATGCCCTCGGCGTCGGACCCGCCTCTCAGCAATCCAACCAGGTGACGCCGGTGACGGCCCCGGGTGTCCCCTTTGCGGTCACGGCGACGGCGGGCACCGGGTCGGTGACCGTGGCGTGGACGGCGCCGAGCAACACCGGCGGCAGCTCGATCTCGAGCTACACGGTGACCCCCTACCTGGGCTCGACCGCCCAGACCCCGGTCACGGTGTCGGGGTCTCCGCCCGCCACCTCGGCGACCTTGTCGACGTTGACCAACGGGAGCACCTACACCTTCACCGTCAGCGCCACCAACAGCGCCGGTGCGGGGCCGGCGTCGGCGACGAGCAACCTGGCCACGCCCGAGGCCTCCGCACCGCCGTGCCCGTGCACGGTGTTCGGTTCCTCCACCCCGGCGGCGGGAGCCGTCGACAGCGGTGACTCGACCGCGGTCAACGTCGGCATGGCCTTCAGCGTCGACCAGCCCGGCTACATCACCGGCGTGCGCTTCTACAAGGCGGCCGCGAACACCGGCACCCACGTCGGAGACCTCTGGAGTGCCTCGGGGACCGAGCTCGCCCAGGCCACCTTCACGGGCGAGACGGCCTCGGGCTGGCAGCTGGTGTCGTTCTCGACCCCCGTGGCCGTCAGCGTCGGCACCACCTACGTGGTCTCCTACACCGACCCCAACGGCCACTACTCCGCCACGAGCGGGACGTTCTCGTCGGCCAACGTCAACACCCCGCCGCTCTACGGGCTGGCCACGACGACCACGCCCGACGGCCTCTATTCCATTGGGAGCTCCCCCGCCTTCCCGACCCTCACCTACCAGGGCGACAACTACTGGGTCGACCCGGTCTTCAACCTCACGCCGAACGGCGGGGGCGGGGGCGGGGCCACGGCGGGCGCGCCCACCGCGGTCAAGGCGACGGCGGGCACCGGGTCGGTGACCGTGGCGTGGACGGCGCCGAGCAACACCGGCGGCAGCTCGATCTCGAGCTACACGGTGACCCCCTACCTGGGCTCGACCGCCCAGACCCCGGTCACGGTGTCGGGGTCTCCGCCCGCCACCTCGGCGACCTTGTCGACGTTGACCAACGGGAGCACCTACACCTTCACCGTCAGCGCCACCAACAGCGCCGGTGCGGGGCCGGCGTCGGCGACGAGCAACCTGGCCACGCCCGAGGCCTCCGCACCGCCGTGCCCGTGCACGGTGTTCGGTTCCTCCACCCCGGCGGCGGGAGCCGTCGACAGCGGTGACTCGACCGCGGTCAACGTCGGCATGGCCTTCAGCGTCGACCAGCCCGGCTACATCACCGGCGTGCGCTTCTACAAGGCGGCCGCGAACACCGGCACCCACGTCGGAGACCTCTGGAGTGCCTCGGGGACCGAGCTCGCCCAGGCCACCTTCACGGGCGAGACGGCCTCGGGCTGGCAGCTGGTGTCGTTCTCGACCCCCGTGGCCGTCAGCGTCGGCACCACCTACGTGGTCTCCTACACCGACCCCAACGGCCACTACTCCGCCACGAGCGGGACGTTCTCGTCGGCCAACGTCAACACCCCGCCGCTCTACGGACTGGCCACGACGACCACGCCCGACGGCCTCTATTCCATTGGGAGCTCCGCCGCCTTCCCGACCCTCACCTACCAGGGCGACAACTACTGGGTCGACCCGGTCTTCAACCTCACGCCGAACGGCGGGGGCGGGGGCGGGGCCACGGCGGGCGCGCCCACCGCGGTCAAGGCGACGGCGGGCACCGGGTCGGTGACCGTGGCGTGGACGGCGCCGAGCAACACCGGCGGCAGCTCGATCTCGAGCTACACGGTGACCCCCTACCTGGGCTCGACCGCCCAGACCCCGGTCACGGTGTCGGGGTCTCCGCCCGCCACCTCGGCGACCTTGTCGACGTTGACCAACGGGAGCACCTACACCTTCACCGTCAGCGCCACCAACAGCGCCGGTGCGGGGCCGGCGTCGGCGACGAGCAACCTGGCCACGCCCGAGGCCTCCGCACCGCCGTGCCCGTGCACGGTGTTCGGTTCCTCCACCCCGGCGGCGGGAGCCGTCGACAGCGGTGACTCGACCGCGGTCAACGTCGGCATGGCCTTCAGCGTCGACCAGCCCGGCTACATCACCGGCGTGCGCTTCTACAAGGCGGCCGCGAACACCGGCACCCACGTCGGAGACCTCTGGAGTGCCTCGGGGACCGAGCTCGCCCAGGCCACCTTCACGGGCGAGACGGCCTCGGGCTGGCAGCTGGTGTCCTTCTCGACCCCCGTGGCCGTCAGCGTCGGCACCACCTACGTGGTCTCCTACACCGACCCCAACGGCCACTACTCCGCCACGAGCGGGACGTTCTCGTCGGCCAACGTCAACACCCCGCCGCTCTACGGGCTGGCCACGACGACCACGCCCGACGGCCTCTATTCCATTGGGAGCTCCCCCGCCTTCCCGACCCTCACCTACCAGGGCGACAACTACTGGGTCGACCCGGTCTTCAACCTCACGCCGAACGGCGGGGGCGGGGGCGGGGCCACGGCGGGCGCGCCCACCGCGGTCAAGGCGACGGCGGGCACCGGGTCGGTGACCGTGGCGTGGACGGCGCCGAGCAACACCGGCGGCAGCTCGATCTCGAGCTACACGGTGACCCCCTACCTGGGCTCGACCGCCCAGACCCCGGTCACGGTGTCGGGGTCTCCGCCCGCCACCTCGGCGACCTTGTCGACGTTGACCAACGGGAGCACCTACACCTTCACCGTCAGCGCCACCAACAGCGCCGGTGCGGGGCCGGCGTCGGCGACGAGCAACCTGGCCACGCCCGAGGCCTCCGCACCGCCGTGCCCGTGCACGGTGTTCGGTTCCTCCACCCCGGCGGCGGGAGCCGTCGACAGCGGTGACTCGACCGCGGTCAACGTCGGCATGGCCTTCAGCGTCGACCAGCCCGGCTACATCACCGGCGTGCGCTTCTACAAGGCGGCCGCGAACACCGGCACCCACGTCGGAGACCTCTGGAGTGCCTCGGGGACCGAGCTCGCCCAGGCCACCTTCACGGGCGAGACGGCCTCGGGCTGGCAGCTGGTGTCGTTCTCGACCCCCGTGGCCGTCAGCGTCGGCACCACCTACGTGGTCTCCTACACCGACCCCAACGGCCACTACTCCGCCACGAGCGGGACGTTCTCGTCGGCCAACGTCAACACCCCGCCGCTCTACGGACTGGCCACGACGACCACGCCCGACGGCCTCTATTCCATTGGGAGCTCCGCCGCCTTCCCGACCCTCACCTACCAGGGCGACAACTACTGGGTCGACCCGGTCTTCAACCTCACGCCGGCGGTGGCCCCGGGCGCGCCCACCGCGGTCACGGCGACGGCGGGCACCGGGTCGGTGACCGTGGCGTGGACGGCGCCGAGCAACACCGGCGGCAGCTCGATCTCGAGCTACACGGTGACCCCCTACCTGGGCTCGACCGCCCAGACCCCGGTCACGGTGTCGGGGTCTCCGCCCGCCACCTCGGCGACCTTGTCGACGTTGACCAACGGGAGCACCTACACCTTCACCGTCAGCGCCACCAACAGCGCCGGTGCGGGGCCGGCGTCGGCGACGAGCAACCTGGCCACGCCCGAGGCCTCCGCACCGCCGTGCCCGTGCACGGTGTTCGGTTCCTCCACCCCGGCGGCGGGAGCCGTCGACAGCGGTGACTCGACCGCGGTCAACGTCGGCATGGCCTTCAGCGTCGACCAGCCCGGCTACATCACCGGCGTGCGCTTCTACAAGGCGGCCGCGAACACCGGCACCCACGTCGGAGACCTCTGGAGTGCCTCGGGGACCGAGCTCGCCCAGGCCACCTTCACGGGCGAGACGGCCTCGGGCTGGCAGCTGGTGTCGTTCTCGACCCCCGTGGCCGTCAGCGTCGGCACCACCTACGTGGTCTCCTACACCGACCCCAACGGCCACTACTCCGCCACGAGCGGGACGTTCTCGTCGGCCAACGTCAACACCCCGCCGCTCTACGGACTGGCCACGACGACCACGCCCGACGGCCTCTATTCCATGGGGAGCTCCCCCGCCTTCCCGACCCTCACCTACCAGGGCGACAACTACTGGGTCGACCCGGTCTTCAACCTGGTCGACCAGCCCGGCGGCCCGTGAGGCTGGGCCTGATTTCCGACGTGCACGGCAACTCAGTGGCCCTGCGCGCCTCTCTCAATGTGTTGGCCGAGGTTGGGATCGCGAGGTTGTACTTCCTCGGAGACGTGGTCGGTTATCTGCCGGGCGATGGCGCCTGCTTGGAGCTGCTGCACGAGGCAGAGGCCCATTGCCAACAGGGGAACCACGAGGCGATGCTGTTGGCCGTGGGCACAAAGCCCGGCTCCGACTCGATCTACCGCCTCGAATGTGCTCGTCGGCGTCTGGGTGCCGCCTCCCTCGAGGCCCTCGGTCGGTGGCCGCTTGCTCGCACGGTCGAGGTGGACGGCCGCCGCCTCTTGCTGGTCCACGGAACACCGGACGATCCCGTGCACGGCCGGCTGTATCCGGACGGCGTCCTCGAGGAGGCGGTGCGGCCCGGATTCGACGCGGTCTTCATGGGGCAAACTCACCGGCCCTTCGTCGCAACGTTCGGAGATGCCCTCGTCGCCAATGTGGGCTCGGTCGGGTTGCCTCGCGATATCGGCGGCCTTGCGTCCATCGCCCTGTACGACACCGAGGCTCACCGATGCTCGATCCTGAGAGTCCCCTTCGATGTCGATGAGGTCCTCGGGCGGTGGAGAGACCAGATCCACGAGTCAACCGTTGCGTGCCTGCAGCGGGATGCGCCCGCCTATGTCGGAGACCGCGTGGCATGACGGGCGCAGTGCAGGTGCTGGTCACGGGGGCGGGAGGCGGGGGCGTCGGAGCGCAGATCCTCAAGGCGCTGCGGCTCGCCGACACCCGCTATGAGATCACGGCGGTCGATCTATCGGCGAATGCCAGCGGATTCCGGATGGCGGATCACGCGGCGGCGGTGCCGGCTGCAGGTGAGGACGGGTATGTCGACGCGATCCTCGACGTATGTGAGCGCCACGGCGCCCGAGTGGTATTCCCCGGCTCAGAGCCGGAACTGAAGGCGCTGAGCGCATCGCGAGCGCGGTTCGCCGATCGTAAGATCCTGCTGCCCGTCAACACCCGTTCCCTGATCGACACCTGCTTCGACAAGAACCGCACGATGGAGGCGCTCCGGTCGTGCGGGTTCGCCGTGCCCATGCACCAGCAGATCTCGGCCATCGAGGATGCACTGACGTTCGATCGCTTTCCGGTCGTTCTCAAGCCATCGGTTGGCGGGTCAGGGTCCGCCCACGTCTATCTTGCGCAGGAGAGAGACGAGTTCCTCGCCTACGCACGCCATCTTCTTCAGATCTTTCCCGAGTTCATCGCTCAGGAATACGTCGGAACGGTCGACCACGAATACACCATCGGAGTGCTCTCCGACATGGAGGGCACCGTCGTCAACTCGATCGCCTTGCGACGCGAGATCATGTCAGGGTTGGGAAACAGGCTCAGGGAGCCCAACAGAAGCGGGCGGGCGGAGCTGGGTCCGATCTTGGCGATCTCGAGTGGATTTTCGCAAGGGACCATCGGACGATTCCACGAGGTTGTGGACAAGTGTGAGGAGATGGCCCGAGTACTCAAGTCGCGTGGCCCGTTGAACATCCAGTGTCGTCTCTTCAACGACGACATCTACGTGTTCGAGATCAATCCCCGGTTCTCCGGCTCCACGTCGATCCGGGCCATGGTCGGCTTCAACGAGCCCGACTTCTTCGTCCGCAAGTACGTGTTGGGCGACCAGATCCCTGCGCACTTCCCCTACCACCGGGGCATCGTCATGCGGGAGCTCACCGAAGCGCTGCTCGAGCTCTCCGAGACCCCAGAATGACCGGGAATCGTCGATCCTCGACGGACCAACGCGACCGTGCGGTGAGGTTCGGGCCCCCGGCCGCGGTGCTCCCACTCCCAAATTTCGCCTGGCGCCCGCTGGGGCCCCAGGAAACCGGGAGGCCGAGCGACTTTTTGCCGCCGAAGGGTATTTTCCGCCCGGCTCGGAAGTCCTACTTCATAGGCGCCCGGTCGTAGGGCGCACCGGCGTTGGACGCGCCCGCGGCGCGGCCGGTTCGAAACGAGTGGCATGAGCGGCCAAAGGCGGGGATTCCGCTCGCAGCGATTCTGCGAGTGGCACCGTGCCCGGTGCCGGCCAATCGGCCCAGGGCCTGGCGCCCAACCAGGAGACGGACGAGAAATGCTAGCGATGGACAAGAACGCGGTGGACACGTCCGAGACCCCTCACCGTTCGTCCATTCCCGTTGCAAAGCCCTGGCTCGGGCCCGAGGAGGCTGAGGCGGCAGCTGCGGTCGTCGCCTCCGGCTGGGTCGCCCAAGGCCCCAAGGTCGAGGAGTTCGAGCGGAGCTTCTCACAGTCGATTGGCTGCAACGAGGCCGTCGCCGTTTCGTCCGGAACGACGGCACTCCACCTCGCGATGATCCTCTTAGGCGTGGGCCCTGGAGACGAGGTGGTCGTCCCCTCCTTGTCCTTCATCGCGACGGCAAACGCCGCGAGATACGTCGGCGCAACACCGGTGTTCGCTGACGTCGATCCGAAAACGCACAACGTCACCGCGGAAACCATCGGCCAGGCACTGAGTACCAAGACGAAGGCGGTCATCGTCGCGCATCAGATGGGCGTTCCCGCCGACGTTGACACGATTCGTGGGCTGGCCGCCGAACGGGATCTCGCGGTGGTCGAGGACGCGGCCTGTGCGATCGGGTCGACGTACAAGGGCAAGATGGTCGGCTGGGACGCCGACCTGGCCACCTTCTCCTTCCACCCCAGAAAGCTCCTCACGACAGGCGAAGGCGGAATGCTCGGCAGTGCCTCGCCGGCCGACGCCGCCCGGGCGAGGCGGCTGCGTGATCACGGAATCAACGTGTCGGCGAGCGACCGCCATCGCAGTCGAACCGCCGTCGTCGAGACGTATCTCGAAACCGGGTACAACTACCGGATGACCGATATGCAGGCGGCGATCGGTCTCGTCCAGCTTGACAAGCTCGAACAGCTCCTCACGCGGCGTCGCACGCTTGCAGCGCGCTACACCGACTCGCTCGCAGACCTCGATGTGACGGTCGTGTCGGACCCGCCATATGGGACGACGAACTACCAGTCCTACTGGCTACTGCTGCCCGACGATTCGCCAATCGGACGCGACGAATTGCTCGCCCGCCTGGTGAAGGACGGGATTTCCGCCAAACGAGGGGTCATGGCGAGCCATCGCGAGCCAGCATTCTCAGATTTGCCGATGACCCACCTCCCCGAGACCGAACGGCTCGCCGATCAATCTCTGATCCTTCCCTTGTACCACGACCTCTCCCGGGCGGATCAAGACTTCGTCATCACGCGTCTCCGGAAGCATCTCGGAGTGGGCGAGAGGTAGCTGACATCCCATGATGCTCATCCTTGGATTCGGACAATGACCGCTGTGTCGTCACCGGCCTCGGAGCCGTTGACCGGCTCCGCTCCATCTTTGCGATTCGTTGACTTGGTCGCGCAACACAACGAGGTCGCGCCACAGGTTCTTGACGCCATGCAGCGTGTCATGGACGAGTGCTGCTTCATTGACGGTGCTGACGTTCGGGAATTCGAGGCGTCCTGGGCCGCGTATTGCGAGGTTGCCCATGCGGTGGGAGTCTCGAACGGCACGGACGCCTTGGAGCTCGCTCTGCGCGCCGCCGGGATCGAAGTCGGAGACGAAGTCGTCGTTCCCGCCAATACCTTCATCGCGACGGCTGGGGCCGTCGCGCGCATTGGAGCTCGTCCGGTATTCGTCGACTGCGACCCGACCCATCTCCTGATCGATCCGGCGCAGTTGGCGTCAGCCGTGACCCCGCGCACGCGGGCGGTCCTGCCGGTCCACCTCTATGGCCAACTCGCCCCGATGGACGAGGTGATGGCGGTCGCAGGCGCAGCTGGGCTCCAAGTGATCGAGGACGCGGCGCAGGCTCACGGTGCGAGCCACGCGGGTCGTAAGGCCGGCAGCTGGGGCCTGGCGGCGTCCTTCAGCTTCTACCCGGGCAAGAACCTCGGTGCATACGGGGACGCCGGAGCCGTGGCGACGAATTCGAGCGGAATCGCGGATTCGATCGAGGCATTGCGTAACCACGGCAGCAGGGCCCGCTACGACCATCCGGTTACGGGATTCAACTGCCGCCTCGACACACTGCAAGCAGTCGTCCTCAAGGCCAAGCTGTCCCAACTCGACCGATGGAACGAAGCGAGACGAACTGCGGCGGCCCGTTACGACCGGATGTTGGCAGACGTTCCCGGCGTCATTCGACCCTCCACACGGAACGGGAACGACCACGTCTGGCACCTCTACGTCGTACGGGTTCCCGAGCGCGACCGCCTCCTCGCCACCATGCAAGCGGCCGGGATCCCCGTCGCCATCCACTATCCGACACCTCTGCATCTGGTGGGCGCCTTTGCCCGTCTAAACTACGGACCCGGTGACTTTCCGGTCGCAGAGAAGGCGTGCTCCGAGATTCTGTCGCTTCCCATGCATCCCCATCTGACCGAGGCACAGCAAGCGCGCGTGGTGGATGCGCTGGCGGCGGCCCTGGGTTGATCAGTGGACACCACGGCCTTCGTGCACCCGCAAGCCCTGTGCGAGACGGAGAACGTCGGCGCTCGCACCCGGATCTGGGCCTTTGCCCACGTCCTCGCGGGAGCCGTGGTCGGCAGCGATTGCAACATTTGTGATCACACGTTCGTCGAGGGCCGGGTCCGTATTGGGAACGGCGTCACGATCAAGAACGGGGTCCAACTGTTCGACGGCGTGACGGTGGGCGACGAGGTGTTCCTGGGGCCGAATTGCACGTTTACGAACGATCGAAACCCTCGAGCGGCCGTGAAGAAGGCGGGCACGCAACTGGTCCCGACTCGATTGGAGCGAGGGTGCACCGTTGGAGCGAACGCCACGATCGTGTGTGGTGTGACCGTCCGCAACGGCGCGTTCGTCGGTGCTGGCGCCGTCGTTACGAAGGACGTCCCGGCTCACGCCGTCGTCGTCGGCAACCCGGCGCGGTGCATCGGATGGATGTGCAGTTGCGGTGAGAGCCTCAGCGAGTCACTGACCTGCCGTTGCGGCCGCGCTTATCGGCTCCGGTCCACCGAAGAGGGTCTCGAGCCCCTGCCCTTCGAGCGAGTGCACGACGTCGCCCTGCATGCGACACGCTTACCCGAGGGCGACGCTTGAGCTCGGTCAGCGTCATCGTTCCCACCTACAACTACGCCCGTTACCTGCCGGGCTGTGTGCGGAGCGTGTTGACGCAATCGGATGTCGACGTCGAGATCCTCATCATCGACGACTGTTCCAGCGACGACACTGAGGAAATAGGTACGGAACTTGCCGCAGCTGACCCTCGGGTCACGTTTCGGAGGCATGCCGTCAATCAGGGACATATTGCGACGTACAACGAAGGCATCGACTGGGCATCGGGCGACTACCTCGCCCTTCTCTCAGCCGACGATCTCCTGACCGCCGGTGCGCTCGGGAGGGCAACGAGCGCCCTCGATTCGCAAAGCACCGCCGGGCTGGTGTACGGGCGTTCGGTCTTCTTCGTCACCGACGATGAGATCCCACCCGCGCGGACCGGCGAACCACTGCCGTGTCTCTGGTCCGGTCAGGACTGGGTGGCCGGCCGTTGCAAGACTCCGACGAACTGCATTTCGTCTCCAGAGGTCGTGGTCCGTACGTCGCTGCAGCAGAAGCTCGGGGGCTACCGAGACGACCTTCCGCAGGGTGGAGACCTGGAAATGTGGCTGCGCTTTGCCGCGCACGCCGACATCATCTACCTGCGCCGGGTCGACCAGGCCTACTATCGCCGTCATTCGCAGAGCATGATGCGGACGACTGTCAATTTCACGATCGGCGATTTGCGGCAACGACGGCACGCCTTCGATCTCCTCTTCTCCCAGTACGGAGCTCGGCTCCGTGACGCGGAGAGGCTCGACAACCAGGCGAAAGAGGCCCTGGCACGAGAAGCGCTCTGGGGCGCCTGTCGAGCCTTCGATCGACGGCCCTTCGATGCGGAGGAGGTCGAGGAGCTCGAGCAGTTCGCGATCGAGACGTACCCATCGGCCACGCGCCTGCCCGAGTTCCGAGGACTCAGCTGGCGCCGGCGGCTGGGCCCTCGTTCGTGCCGCGTGGTCCGGCCCCTCCTGCCAAGCAACTACCTGCACAAGGCTCGTACCGCCCTGTGGTGGCGCCACTGGCGCGAGTTCGGGGTGTAACCAGTCAGAACTGCCTGAGTAAGCCAGCGCGGGGCACAGCTTTGGCGGGCTCGGTCACGCCAGTGTTCGAGCGGCGGGACGTCGTCATCCGCGCCGCTGGGGAGCGTGGGCTCGCCGCGACCGGGCAACAGGACTTCTTCTCGCGCATCTTGAATCCGCCGAAGCGGAGCGAGCCCGAAGAGCTCGAGGAGCGCGACCTGATTGTGACCAGAAGGTTTCCTACCGGAGGCCGCTCGCCCTGGTCTCGTGGACCGTTGGGTCTCACGACCTTTGGAGGCGGCAACGCGACAACACGCAACTCCTGAACCGGCGCCCGAGCGGTTCTGCGTCGTACCTGTTCGGGGCCGCCAACTGCGACGCTGGATGAGCTGGAGCGTGCCTGCGTTTTGGGGTTCTGCATGAGCTGGACAGTCCCTAGGTCCGGGATCGCGCATCCTGCAACGACCCCTCCGCGCCGACCAAGGTCGAACAATGACCGTTTCTTCTGTGCCCCAGAGACGCATGCGGACGCGTACGGGTCCCGCGGTGATTTCCGCACGATCGCCGTGAGATCTTCCAGTGGGCCGGCCATCCTCCGTCGGTCTGCGGAGCTCGCTTTCCCTGCCGCGACCGCAAGAGATTGTCCGCATCAGCGAGATCGAGGAAGCACTGGGGGGGTCCTCTCTCGCCGGCAGAGTTCGCCAGACGTCGTGAGTGGGGATCGCCTGGCCTCGGCTCTGGTCAGGTGGTCGAGCGCGGTGGCCTAGCCATTGGCGCGCCGATCCGCCTCGTCTGCCTCCCGGCCGAGACGTCGCTCAGCGGGGAGCCTCTCGGACCTGCCGCGCCCATCGCCGCTCCAAGCACCCCGCCAACGCAGGGTCCATACCTCCATCACCCGGATTTCTGGGGCCGCGACACCGCTCTGTGCGGCGCGGATCGCACCGCCACGGAGCCGGGGGAGCCACGCTCGGAGAGCCGGGGCAAATGAGGGGCTGGCAGGCACAAGGTGCCCGGCTTTCTTCTAGGCCGGCGGTGTACGGACACCGCGGTACCGCTGATCAGGTCGCTGTACCTGTGGTCAGGACGACGCCTCTCCCCGAGGTCGTGGCTCCGACCACCCAGCAGGAGGACGTCGTGGGACAAGAGATCCCGTAGAGAATGCCGAGCCCGGCTGGCAAGGCTTGTGCGGTCCAACCCGTGCCGCCGTCAGAGGTCGTGATGCCGAGTCCCGCCCTCGAAGAGGTTGCTCCGACGGCGACGCACGAACTCTTGGTCGGGCACGACACCGCGTTCAAGAGGCCCGCGGACCTGGGGATGGTCGGTGCGCTCCATGTCGTGCCGTTGTCCGCCGTGGAGAGAACGACCCCCGAACTGGACGACGTTGACCCGGCGACGACGCATCCGGCCGAGGACGCACACGCAACGCCGTTGATTCCGTAGTGGCCACTGGGGAGGGCTTGCCGCACGACGTCCGGAAGCGTCTCCGCGCTCCATAAGGCACCTCGGTCGGCCGTGGTCACCACCGTCCCGGCCCGAAGGGCGTTCGTGCCGCCCGCCGAGCACTGGCTGCTGGTCGGACACGACACGCTGTTCAGTCCGCCGATCCCGACGGGCAGGGGCTGGGCCTGCCATGTCCGGCCGGCGTCCGACGTGGCGACGACGGCACCCGAGCCCGACGAGGTCGATCCAACGGCCCAGCACTCACGGGTTGTGGGGCACGAGATCCCATTCAGCGCGTAGAGCCCCGCTGACGCAGGGTTTTGGAGTTGGGTCGACTCGAACTGCGGGTGCCACTTCTTCCCGCCGTCGGTCGTGGCCAGGACGACTCCGGCATTGGCCGACGTCGCGCCAGCGACCCAGCAGTCGTTCCGGGATGCACATGACACGGCGTTGAGACTGACGATCCGGAAGCCGGAGCCTGTTTTGCTGGGCCCCGATGATGCGAGGTGGTGGCTCGTCCACGTCGTCCCGCCGTCGGAGGTGGACAGCACCACCCCTGAGTGGGACGAGCTGAGCCCGACAGCGACGCACTCGTCGACGGTGGGGCACGAGATACCGCTGAGGGCGAGGGTACGCGCGTCCCCGAGCGATGCCAGATGCCACGTCGTTGTGCTCGCGCTCGCGCGTGGTGCTGACGAGCTGGCCCCACAAGCGGCCGTCGACACGAGGAGCAGACATCCGACGCCGGCCAGCGCGGCTCGCCAGGCCTGCCTCACGCCACGCCTCTGGGCGCCAAGCGGACGATTGCCCCGCATACTCCGCACGGTCAACCCTGGCCTGTGGTGACCGGGTCGGCCCGGAGCGTCCAGGAATTCGGCTGACCGATCCCGATATAGAGGATCCCCGCCGCCTCGACGTCCTCTCGCCGCCAGGCGTTGCGTCCGTCGACCACGACTCGTACGCCCTTGGCGGCCAGGTTGAAGAAACTGAGCCCTCTATAGGCAGAGTGCTCGGTGACCAGGACGACGACGGGTGGCAGTTCCGGCGCACTGGGGTCGCCGGGTTGGAAACCTCGCTGCTGGAGCTCTCGGTCCGAGTACAGCGGATCGTGCACCAGGGCCGTCGCACCGCGGGTCGCCAGCTCGTCCTTCAGCAGGTACGCCGTAGAGCACGAGTCCTCCTTCACCTCGGGGCGAAAACCGAGGCCCAGGAGAAGAACCTCTTCGTTACGTAGGTCGAACCCGAGTTCCTCGACCCGGTCGAGCGCACGACTCGCCTGGGCGTCATTCACTCGGCGCGCCTCGGAGGCCAGGCCCGCGCTGATGCCCCGGCGTTCCGCGTCCCGAAGGTAGAAGTAGGGGTAGACCGGCGTGCAGTGGCCACCGACCCCGATCCCCGGCTGCAGCAAATACGCTTCGCCGTCGGAGTTGATCGCACCGACCAAGCCGTTGATGTCGACGCCCGCGTCCTCGGCGTACTCCGCGAGCTGGTTGGCGAGTCCGATGTTGACGTCTCGATAGATCATGCCCGCGAGCTTCACGAACTCGGCTGCTTCGAGGGAGCCCACGTTCTCCACGGGGGCGCCCAGGTAGCCGGCATAGAAGGCGCTGCCCCTCTTTGCCGCCTCGTCGTTGATCCCGCCCACGACCTTGAGGTTGAGGGTGAGATTCCGGAGCACGTGCTGGCTCTTGACCCGCTCGGGCGAGAAGACCAGGTCGAAATCCTGTCCCGGAGCGAGACCGCTCGCCGCCAAGGCCTGCGCCAGGTGCGTCCGAGTGGTGCCGACCGGCACGGTGGTCTCGTAGCTGACCATCGCGCCGCGCTGCAGCCCCGAGGCCACCGTGCGAGACGCTTGGAGCAGCACCGAGAGGTCGGCGTCCCTGTCGGGGGTCAGCAAGGCGGGCACGATGATGATGATCACGTCGCTCTCGGCGACCGCGGCCGAGATGTCGGTCGTGGCCTCGAGCCTTCGAGCGGCGGTGTTCTCCGAGAGAAGCTCGCCCAATCCGGGCTCGCCGAAGGGGTCCTGGCCCGCGTTGATCTTGTCCACGAGCTCAGGATTGATGTCGGCGGCGAAGACCTGTGCGCCATTTGAGGCAATGACACAGGCGAGCGGAAGGCCCATTTTCCCGGCACCGACGACAGTGACCCTCACGCCGAGCCCTCCTTCCTCCGGTACCAATCGATCGTCCTCGAGAGACCCGTCTCGAGGCTGACCTGTGGCTGGAATCCGAGCAGCCTGTGGGCCCGCCGAATGTCAGGCACCCGCGCCCGAACCGGAGCGCGGGAAACGTCCTCGAACTTGACAGGCACCTCCCCGATCTGGGCGGCGACACGCCGAGCCAGTCCGAGCGTTGTCTCGATTTCGTGCGGATTGCCGATGTTGAAGGACTCGTTGCGCTCCAACTCGATCTCGAGCATGGTGGCCAGGGCATCCACGAGGTCGTCGACATAACACCACGCCCGGACTTCGGTGCCGTCGCCGTGAATGACCAGCGGTTCCTTTGCAAGTGCCGCCGAGACGAAATTGCTTATCGCGCCCTCACCGGTTTGGCGGGGGCCGTAGATGTTGAAGGGCCTGACGATGACGGCTCGAAACCCGGCCTGCTCCGCGGTCCGGAGCGTGAACTGCTCCCCGGCGAGCTTGCTCGTCGCATAGGTCCACCGCGGCTCCGAAGAGGGTCCGATGCCGCAGGGAACGGTCTCGTCCACGAACATGGCGTCGGACCCGAAGACCTCGCTCGTGGAGAAGTAGACGAACTTCTCGACCTTCTGGCGGGCCGCCTCTTTCAGCACGTTGACGGTTCCGAGCAAGTTGACTTCGAGCGTCCGCACCGGCTCGGTGTAATAGCTGCTCACCCCCGCGATGGCCGCGAGGTGCACGACGGTGTCGACCCCCTTCATCGCCTCGGACAGCGACTCGGGGTCGAGCACGTCGCCGCGCACGACGCGGACGTTGTCCCTGTCGACGAGACCTTCGGTCTGACTCAGGGAGTTCCGCCGGAAGTCGTCGAAGAGGACGAGCTCGTGATCGCTGGCAAGCCGTTCTGCGACGTGGGATCCGATGAACCCGGCACCGCCGGTCAGCAGCACCCGCCTCGGCCTCTCGTCGCGCGCCGATTCGGACGCCCCGTTGGTCATATGTCTGAGGAGGCTCGATCTGCCGGTTTGATACGCCTGGCCTGGCACCCGAGGTGCCCGCGCGGGCCCTCCCAGCCGCCGTTGCACCGGCTTCCGACGTCGACGTCCTCCTGGTGAGAGCGCAAGATCCGACGATGCCCGCGGCGCCATTTTGGTGACGCCGCCGCCTCAGGGCCCGGCGGACCCCCGCGCGGCGGGCACCATCAGCGCCGCCTCGAAGACGGCGCCCACGTCGTGCGCGAAGGTAGCCGTGGCCCGGGCGCCCAGCTGGGTCACCGACATGAGGATCGCGAGGATGAGGGCGATGATCCCGTTGCCCACCGCTACGGGGTCGATGTCGGGCCGCAGGATGCCGAGGGCCCGCCCGGCCCGCACGCGCTCGACGCACGCCTTGCGTAATTCGATCAGCGCCGGCAGCTCGAGCACCCGCACCGTGACCTCCGGCTCCAGCCCGGCGAGGAGCCGCCGGGCCAGCGGGTGCTGCTCGAGGGCGGTGACCAGGGTGAACATCAAGGTGTCGTGCCACTTCCGGATGTCGGTGGGGATCTCGGCCACGGTGGCCAAGCCCTTCTCGATCACGCCGGCGGCGTCCTCGTCCACCGCCGCGAAGAACAGGGCCTCCTTGTTGGGGAAGTAGGCGTAGGCCACGGTGCCGCCCACCGAGGCGTCCCGTGCGATGTCGGCGACCGAGGTGGCGCGGAAGCCGTCCCGACCGAATCGAGCGATGGCCGCCTGCAGAATCGCCCGCCGGGTCTGGCCGCCCCTCGTCTCGGCGCCCTCTCCCTGGTCAGGACTTTCTTCGTGCGTCCCGTCCGTTGGTGATGTCACCTCGCCGTCCCTTGATCTGAGTCTTTGAGACAATCTCTCAAAGACTCTAACTAGTACCGGTCAGCCGGAGCGGAAGGCACCAGACATGACGCAGGCCACCACGGTCATCCAGTCGAGCAACCCGGACAAGCTAGTCCCGACACGGCGGATGACCTTCGAGGAATCGATGCGCGAGCTACCCCGGCACTTCGCCCAGGACGGCGACCTGATCTCGTGCCACGTGATCATGGCCCTGTCCTCCGTCTTCCCCGACGGCGAGGACTTCTTCGTGCGCTCGGTTCGCCACTATCGAGACCAGGTCACCGACCCGGCGCTCAAGCGGCAGGTCGCGGGCTTCATCGGCCAGGAGGCCATGCACGGCCGCGAACACCGCGTCTTCAACGACCGCCTGGCCGAGCTCGGGTACCCGTCCAAGGAGTTCGAGCACGTGACGAGGCTCGGACTCAAGATCCGCGAGCGCATCCTGCCGGCAAAGTCCAACCTGGCCGCCACGGCCGCGCTCGAGCACTTCACCGCCACGCTGGCCGAGCTCGTGCTCACGAGCGAGGAGATCCGCGACCTCATGGGCGCCGAGGCGGTGCGCGACCTCTTCGTGTGGCACGCGCTCGAGGAGTCCGAGCACAAGGCGGTGGCCTTCGACGTCTACAAGGCGGTCGGGGGCGGGGAGCGCCTCCGGGTGTTCACCATGAACTTCTTCCGCTACGGGTTCGTCCTGGGCATGGGTGTCGCCGTGGTCCTCTCGCTGCTGCGCGACCGGGCGACCTACCGCCGCGGCAGGCTGCGCAAGAGCTGGCGCCGGGTCAGGGCCTCGCCGATCATGGACCCGGCCCTGTGGCGCCGGCTCAAGGACTACAACCGTCCCGACTTCCACCCCGACGACAGCGACACGAACGAGCTGGTAGAGACGTGGCGGACCGAGCTCTTCGGCGCGCACGGCACACTGAACGGCAAGCTCATGACCAAGAACGCAGCCTGATGACGAAGACCGTTGCCGAGCACGGTGCCGGGCACCATGCCGGGGACGCGGTCGCGGTGCCGCACCTCGACGTCCTCGTCGTGGGCGCCGGACTCTCGGGCGTCGGGGCCGGCTGTTCTCTCCAGCGCGAGTGCCCGTGGGCCAGCTACGCCATCTTCGAGGCCCGCGACGCCATCGGTGGAACCTGGGACCTGTTCCGCTACCCCGGCATCCGCTCGGATTCCGACATGCACACGCTCGGCTACTCCTTCCGGCCCTGGGACGGGGAGAAGTCGATCGCGGACGGTGACTCCATCCGGCAGTACATCAAGGACACGGCCGCCGAGAACGGGGTCGACCGCCGCATCCGCTTCAACCACCGGGTCATTGCGGCCGACTGGTCGAGCGACGACGCGCGGTGGCACGTCACGGCCGAGCGGACCGACACCGGCGAGACGCTGCGCCTGACGGCCGGGTTCCTTTTCAGCTGCAGCGGCTACTACCGCTACGACCGCGGCTACGTCCCCGACTTCGCCGGCATCGACGATCTCAATGGCGTCATCTATCCGTCCGTGCGGCATGCCGGGGGGACTTGCATTGCGGCGCTACGGCCGCTCGCGGTGCAATCTGTTGCTCAAGGCGGCGTCTATCGGTTCGAGTGGCGGGCGGCCCCGAGCCGACGATTACGCTCGTATCCGGGGAGCATTCGAAAACTTCGCGCGATTAAATCGGTGGCGACAGGCTCTCGACTGCCGCCCGATGTTGACGCTCGAGCCGCTTGACCGCCGCTCACTTACTGATCGCGCAGCGCCGCTGCGCGGCGGCTCATCCCATCCCTCCCAGCCGCGTAAATCACGCCATCGCGTATTTCCGAAAATAAGGTTTCGACATCGCTGCTGGCCTCCCCGGGCCAGCAACGGGCGGCATTCGCCCACTCAGTCCCTCACAAACTGGAGCATGAAACCGATGAATAGGACCCTCGTGTGCGTTGCCGCCATCTCTTTTGCTCTCGCCGCCTCCGCGTGCTCGACCACGCAGCTTGCGAGCGCCAGCGCCGCCATTCAATCCGGGGCCGCAGTCATCGCCAACATCGACGGCGCCATGCCAGCGGCATGCGCGTCTGCCGCCCAGATCGCCGGCGATGTCGGAAGCGCGGTTGCCAAGGTAGGGGCGGCCAATCCGAACAACGCTCAGGTCCAGAGCGTGGTCGCCAAAGTCAACAACGGCGTTGCCTTGACGGCGCCCGACTGCGCGCTCGTGTCCAGCCTGCTCGCGAGCCTGTGAGATGGACGATCTGACAGGAGCGGCGACGCCCTAATTGAGGCGGCGCCCCTGCTCTATCGTCGCGGCGGGAACTCGCCCGCGAACACGGCGTGCAGGGTCGCGCCGAGCTTGCGGTTGAACTCTTCGGCTTCGAACTGGGCGTTGACCGCCTCCGTCTTGTCCTCGCGCGGCAGAGGACATTGAGCGTCGGCGCTCGCGCCTGACCGCTCGACCATGGCCTTGAACGCGCTCTCGAGCCGCCCGCGAGCCTGCTCGGCGAGAAAGACGCCGGTGATCCAAACGTCGGCGCCGCTTTTCGACGAGGCGACGCAAAAGGTCCAGCGCGGCGCCGGGTCGGCGAGCGCCGGAAGGCAAACGGCGATCGCAACCAGCGCTATCGATCGGCGCATGACGTCCCCCGTCCACGAGCGCACTCTTCGCGCGAACCGATCCGCAGCCGTCGTCGCCCTCGCAATGACGGCGATCGAATAGCGCCCCAAACCTCGAACCAAAACTAGCCGCCAATCCCTAACGGAAGGCGAAGGCGCTCGCGCGCGACTGGACGTCGCGCAGTCATGCCGAGCGGCCCACGCCCCGCCCAGTCCATTTCCCTCGCCAAGGAACCGATCCCATGTCGGACGCCGTCAGACGGCCCCTTCCCACAAGCGTTTTCGCGCGCCTCGCCGAGGCGACGCGCTATGCCATCACCGGCGTGTCGCCGGACACCTGGTTCGGCCCGCAACAGCCGCTCGGTCCGATGGCGCCGCCGGAGGTCAAGGGGCGGCAGTTCGACTATCCGTTCGGCGCCAACCTCAACTACATCCCGCGCGCCGACGACTGCATTTCGTTCTTTGAATTGCGCGGGCTGGCCGACACGCTGCCGCTCCTGCGCGCTGTCATCGAAACCCGCAAGGATCAGATCGCCGGCCAGAGCTATGCGGTTCGCGCGCGGGCGCGCGGCGACGCGCCGGACGCGTCGAAAAGCATCGACGCTGTGTGCGAGTTTTCTCGTCCGCCCCGACCGGCGACGCTCGTTCGCCGACTGGCTGCGCATGCTGCTCGAGGACATGCTGGTCATCGACGCGGCGACCATCTATCCGCGCTACACGCGCGGCGGCTCGCTCTATTCGCTCGACATCATCGACGGTGCGACCATCAAGCCGCTCATCGGCGAGGACGGGCGTTCGCCCGAGCCGCCCGACCCCGCCTACCAGCAGATCCTGCACGGCGTGCCGGCGGCCGACTTCTCCGCCGACGAACTTCTCTATCTGCCGCGCAACGTGCGCGCGCACCGGCTCTACGGCATGAGCCCGGTCGAGCAGATCGCGCTCACCGTCAACATCGCGCTGAGGCGCGATGCCGCCACCCTTGACTATTATCGCACCGGCTCCTCGCCCGACGCGTTCGCGACCCTCCCCAAGGAGTGGACGGCCGACCAGATCCGCTCCTTCCAGGATTATTTCGACGCGCTGATGAGCGGCAACCTGGCGCGTCGGCGCATGACCAAGTTCATGCCCGCCGACTTCAAGCTCATCGAAGCGCGCCAGCCGCCGCTCAAGGACATGTACGACGAGTGGCTGGCGCGCATCATCTGCTACGCCTTCTCCGTGCCCGCTTCGCCCTTCGTCAGCCAAGTGAACCGCGCGACCAGCGAGACGCTGCGCCTGCAGGCGACGCAGGAAGGGCTCGTGCCGCTCAAGGCCTGGATCAAGAACGCGCTCGACCACGTGATCCAGTCATGCATGAACGAGCCCGGCCTCGAATTCGTCTGGGTCGGCGACGACGCCATCGACCCGCTGCAGCAGGCGCAGACGCTCAAATTCTCGTGGTCGCGGGGATCAAGACGCGTGAGGAGGCGCGGGCCGACCTGGGGCTGGGGCGGGGGGCGGGACGGCCGGGGGCGCCGGCGGGGTTGGGGAAGTTCAATCCGAATCACGACGAGTAGGGGCGGTTCTCGACGGCGGCGCGGGTCTCGGCGCGACGTCCGTGGTCGGAATCTTCGAGCGGGAGCTGCTGGTGGGTGGTATGAAATCCAGTGAGCAGTCAGTGGTTCCCCTCCCCAGGAGCTGCTTTCGCTTATACTCAACAGACGAATCCCTCAAAGACGCAGTCGCGGGGAAACATGGAACTTATTCCCGCTGAAACATCTTTGGTCGTCGCACGAGACTTGGAACGCGGCAATCCTGACACCTGCTTGGGTCCTACAGCACGCTTTCCACAAGTCACCTCAAGACCAGCCGCCGGTGCAGGTGTTTCTGCCGGCTGCGGCTGGTCTCATCTTCGAGCTTCCGCGCTACTCCCTTGAGGGCGTCACATACAGCGTTCGCCCTGACGCGCTCGTGTTTGCTCCGAACTCCTCTCCGATAACGACAGCCTTCGGAAGGTTGAAACGGCTTCCGCCAACATTGTTGACGTGTTAAGACACACTCCGGTAACCGGGATTGGCCACAATTTTGAGTTCCGGGACATGGAGCTAGTGCCAGCCCATGGCGCGGTCTTTTCGCGGTCACGTCAGGACTTAGCAGACGCGATGCCGGAGGGATAGGCAAGCGACAGCTGCCGCGGTTATTTCCTCGTTCAAGAATGCGAGTGAAACTGTTCACGTGAACATCCAGCGCCAATGGGACGCGGCACTCGTCTCCGTGAAATTCCAATTTCCATCATCCGGTAGCTAGCGTTGTTCAGCGAGCGCGAGTTTTGGAGACGGTTATAATCGAATGGCGGAAAATTTGGCGCTGGCGAAACAACTCATAAGTTCGCTCTATGGGGATGGGTAGCGACAATGTCGATGAACAGGCGTTCGGGGGACACGACTGGATCGCTTTCGGGAATGGCAACTTGGGCCCAAGCCGATCTGCCTCAAGGTCCGTCCTACAGCCACTGACACCCGCGACGTCTCGCTGCAAGGCAAGCTGCTGGTCCAAGGAAAATACGTAGTCAAGGCCGGCGAGCCCGAAGTCGTGGTCGTCACGGTGAATGCGTCTGCCGTCGATCGCAAGCTGGCCATTCGGCAGTTGAATGAGCGACTTCAGGGCAAGGTGCCCATGTCGAACACGATGACCGACACGTTGAACCGATAGTAACGCACTGAGATTGGACGTATGCACATTACATACGACCCTAATCTCTCTCGAAACGGAGCTCATGCAGGGCGACGTTTTGCAGCGTACTTCGCCGCTAGATGAACTCCTCAAGGCGGTTCATCCGCACTTCTATCAGCATCCGAAGAACCGTTATTTCCTCGTCCTGACCCAAAGTTGCGACTTGGTCATTCCCAAGGGGGACAATGCAAGGCGCCATACATTTCGTTGGCTCCTGTGCGCAGCCTGGATCTCGTGCTGGATCGCCAACTGGCGCAATCATCGCTGGCAGTGGTCAAAGCAGAGCTCCCTATCGTCACGGCCAGGAACAACAAAGGCTCTCCGATTTTCTGCATCGCCTCTTCAACAACAATGAGCCCAGCTATTTCTATCTGGACTCCCGAGACGCGCCGCTTGAGACCGATTGCGTTGCCTTCCTGAATCTCTCGATCGCTATCGAAGCGGAACTGCACTTTCAGACATGCCTTGATGCAAAATTCCTCCAACTGAACGACACGTTCCAGGCGAGGCTTGGCTGGCTTGTCGGCCAGATGTATTCCCGCGTTGGGACACCGGATTGGGAATCGAAGGCGTTGAGTTCGCCAAGGTCCGCAATACTCTCAAGGATGCTGCGATTTGGGTTGAAGATGCCAATGCGCGGCCTCTCTTTGAAGCGTTTGAACAGCTCCAGCAGACTGCAGGGCACGATGCCCGGATGACTGCCGCCGACGCAGCGCGGGCAATTTCTGGGGCCCCCACGAAGAAGCAGCTTGTCATGAAAGCAGCTGACAGGGTCATTGAAGCGGCTGTCGGCGAGGAGCAGGTGCCGCTTGCCGAGAAGATCCGGAAGCGATTGGACAATGACGCGGACTTTTCGACGCTGCTCCGATAGCCAAATAGTGCGCAAGAGGTCGAGGAAATCGTATGCAACGCCGCAAGGCGCGCGAAGGGGCGCGCGCGGAGCTGGGGCTCGGGCCAGTCGGCGACGAGCGCAAAGCCACGAAATCCAGGGCAATTCCGAGCCTCCGAACAAAAAGAGAACTTTTTCTTGACCGCTTACGCCGGTCATGGCATAGTCATCTACAGTGGGAGAATGGCGCCGGCGGCGATGAGGCCGCTGCGAGCCGCCCCGGCTTTCCCGACATATCCTGCTCCCTCCCCGCTTGGCCCCGAACGGGCGCCTGCGCTCGCTTCTCCCGGAGCCCGCATGTCCGCTCTCGATCTCTTCCTGCCGCTCGCCAAGGTCGACCTCGACCGGCGCCTTGTCTCCGGCGTCGCGACAGCCGAGTCGCCCGATCGCGCAGGCGAGATTTTCGATTATGCGTCGAGCAAGCCCTATTTCGAGCAATGGTCGGCCGAAGCGCTGGCGGCGAGCGGCGGCAAGTCGCTCGGCGCCGTTCGCGCCATGCACGGGCCCGTCGCGGCTGGCAAGCTGACCGACATTGCTTTCGACGACGACGCCAAGCGGATCACGGTCGCGGCGAAAATCGTCGACGACGACGAGTGGCGAAAAGTCCAGGAGGGAGTCTACACCGGCTTCAGCCAGGGCGGGCGCTACGTGAAGCGGTGGCCCGACGCCGAGACCGGTCTCACCCGCTACACCGCCGAGCCGCACGAAATTTCGCTCGTCGATCTTCCCTGCGTGCGCGACGCGACTTTCGAGGTGATCAAGAACGGCGTTGTCGAGAAGCGGGCCTTCGCCGCGCGTCCCGAAGCGGCCGCCCCGGGTCAAGAATCAGACGCCGTCACGGCGCCAATCGATCAGACCCTCGACGCGACCGACCCAGCCCTCGGCGCCGAGAAGCGCGAGTTCTCGGCTGAAGAGCGGGAGAAGTACGCCGAGGCCGGCGTCGCCATGCCCGACGGCTCCTATCCGATCAAATCCGCCGAAGACGTCGAAAACGCGGTGAGGGATTACAACCGAAGCGGCCAGAAACCCGACGTCAAGGCCCACATCATTGCGCGCGCGAAGGCGATAGGCGCTGAGAGCGCGCTGCCTGACGACTGGACGAAGAAGGCCGATAAATCCGCCGCCCCGATCGTTGCTCCGAGCGCGCCGCACGACGCGCCCGACGGCGCTCGCCAAGGCCGCAGCCGCACTTACGCAGGCGGCGCGGAAGCTCGAAGGCGCGGCGGATGAGAACACTGTGTTGCGCAAGGCGCTCGACGATCTCTCGCCGGCGCTCGCCGATCTGAAGAAGCGCGTCGCGGCGCTCGAAGCCCAGCCCCTGCCGGCCAAGGCCGCGCTGCGCTCCGTCGCCAAGACCGCCGACGGCGCCCCGACGCGCTGTCAGCGCCGATGACGCCGTCAGGCGGCTGGCCTCCCTCCCCGCTGAAGAGCGCGCGCTCGCCCTCACCAAGCTCAGCCTCGCCAACCCGGCGCTGCGGCGCCTTTGAGCGCCGCCCCGGGCACGACATTCATTCGCTTGTCTTTGAAGCCCCGACGGTCCGCGACGGCTTGATTGCTCGCGCGGGCTTGAGGATCGCTGACGCCGCGGCGTCTGGCGAGGCGGCGGCCGAGGCTCAGCGGGCCATCGCCTCGCTCACGGCGGCGATCGGTCAACCGCTCGACGCTTCGGCCGCCGCGCATTTTCAAATCCGCGCCGACACGCGCATCTCCGTACACCCATCCCGACCTTAGGACATTGAAGATGGCGCTCAACTACCTCGCTCCCGCTCCCTACGCCTCGTTCGTCACGCGCAACGGCGCGTTCCAGGCTGACGGCAACGGCCTCATTTCCAATGTCGGCATGGGCGCGCAGGCGCTCGATCTCTTCAAAAGCGGCTGCGTGCCGCTCGCGATCAACCATTTCGCCAATTTCCGCAATCTGATCGACGGCGGCGACTTCTCGATCAATCCGTTCCAGCGCAATATTCCGGGCCTCGCCTCAGGCGGGGTTATCGCGACGCCAATCGGCGCGACGCCGACCTATTTCGCCGACCGGTTCTTCGCCGCAGGCTCCGCGTCCTCGGCGATTCTCATGGCGGCGGTCGCGGACGACAGCATCGCCGGATTCAATCAGAGCCTGAAAATTTCGCGTCAGGCGGGCAATGCGAGCACAGCGACAATCAATGTCGGGCAGGCGCTGGAAACATTGGATTCGCTGCGCTGCCAGGGCCAGACGGTCACGCTGTCGTTCTGGGCCAAGGCCGGCGCCAACTATTCCGGCGGCGCGCTGACCGTGCAGGTCATCGCCGGCGGCGGCGTCAATCAGAGCGCGGCGAGCCTCGTCGCTGGCACCTGGACGTCGGCCTCGTATGTCGTCAACGCCGCGCAAGCGCTGACCTCGGCCATGACGCGCTATCAATTCACCGGCGTCGTCCCCGCCGCGGCGACGCAGCTCGCCGTGTTGTTGTCGTTCACGCCGAGCGGAACCGCCGGCGCCGACGATTCCATATCGATCAACGGCGTGCAGTTCGAGATCGGTCCGAGCGCGTCGCCGTTCGAGCACATCGACGCCCAGGTCGCGCTGGAGATCTGCCAGCGCTATGCCTGGGCCATCCCGGAACCGGCGGCGGGCGTCGTGATCGGCGCCGGCGCCAATACCGGCGCCGCCGCGCAGCTCTTCTACATCGCGACCCCCGTGCAGCTCTTGAAGGCGCCGACCGTCACCGTAGCGGCGGGCTCGTTCAAGACCAACCAGGCCGGCGCCGCCACGGCGACGACAATTTCGCCCGGCGCGACGCATACGCCCAACGCCATTTCCATCAACGGCAATTCGGCGGGAACCGCCGGACAGGCGACCCTGCTGCAAGGCGGCGGCGGGTCGGGATGGATCATCGCAAGCGCGGATTTTTGATCCCGATCGCGCCGCGGCGGTCCACACACCTTCCTCTCCCCGCCAACCCCTACCCGCTCCAGAGGACTGATCTCATGAATATCGCCCAGACTACGCAAGAAACGCTCGGCCTGATGAAAGAGTCGCTCGCCAAGACCGTCACGGTGTCGACCGGCCTCACCGCCTATGACCTGCAGGCGCCGGCGAAGAATCTCTACCCGACGATCACGCCCTTGAGGAATTCGATCCCGCGCGTGGCGCGGCTGAACCCGGGCGACGCGGCGCGCTGGCGCACCATCAGCTCGATCACCGGCTCCGGCTACGACGCGATGGGTTGGGTGCCGGAAGGCCAGCGCTCGGCGAGCATGAGTTATCAGGCCGTCCTCAAGACCGCGCCCTATCTGACGCTTGGCGAAGAAGACACGGTGACGTTCGAAGCCGAAGCGGCCGCGCAGGGCTTCGAAGACATCAACGCCACGGCGACCTTGCGCATCCTGCAGAAGACGATGCGCAAAGAGGAGCACGGGCTTATCGGCGGCAACACCTCGCTTGCGCTCGGCACGCCCGGCACGCCGACGCTTACCGCCTCGGGCACTGGCGCCACTCTGCCGGCTGCGACCTATTCGGTGATCGTCGTCGGCCTGACCTTTGAAGGCTATAGCAACTCGAGTCTCGTCGGGCGGCGTCGCCACGACCAAGACCATCACCGGCAACGACGGCAACACCTATACATTGAGCGGCGGCTCCTCGATGCGCAGCGCCAACGTCACGCAGGCCGTGACGCTCGGCCAGACGCTGTTCGCCACCGCCCCGATTGTCAATGGCGCCGTCGCATACGCGTGGTTCGTGGGGCCGGCCGGGTCGGAGACCCTGCAGGCGATCACCACGATCAACAGCGCGCCGTTCAACGCGCCGCTGACCGCCGGCCAGCAGCTGGCGACCACAGTCACCGCGGACAATTCCCGCAACGCGACGCTCGCCTTCGACGGCTTGCTGACCGTCGGCTTCAACCCGGTCAATAGCGCCTATGTGCAAGCGCTGGCCACCGGGACCGCGGGAACCGGCACGTTCATGACCGCCTCAGGCCGCGGCTCGGTGGTCGAGATCGACAATATGCTGGTGCAGATGTGGAACACCTATCGGATGTCGCCGACGGTGATCTATGTCAACGCGCAGGAGCAGAAGAACATCACCAACAAGTGCCTGACCAACTCCTCCGGGCCGCTGCTCCACTACAATGTCGCCGCGGACGCCGACAACAGCCGGCCCTACGGCGTCTCGGCCTCGGGCGTGGTGCGCTGGTACTACAATCCCTTCAGCGTCGACGGCGGCTTCGACATTCCGCTCAAGGTGCACCCGGATCTGCCTCCGGGGACGATCCTCGCTTACTGCGAGCGTCTGCCGGTTTGGTACCAATCGAACCAGACGCCCAATGTCGCCGAGGTGATGACGCGCCGGGACTATTATCGCATCGACTGGCCGATCGTCACCCGCGCCGCGAGTTCGGCGTCTACGCCGAAGAGA
Organism: uncultured Acidimicrobiaceae bacterium; assembly: GCA_963763575.1. GTDB lineage: Bacteria > Actinomycetota > Acidimicrobiia > Acidimicrobiales > RAAP-2 > Bog-473. The sequence goes on along the minus strand of CAVXPD010000011.1, from coordinate 2,466 downwards.
CCCTCGCCGTTTACGCTCCGTTCGGCGTCGGCATCCTGACCAACATCGGCAACGGCTGAAGCTCGGCCGCGCATGGCGCCTCGGCTGAGCCGAGGCTCACGCGCGCCGCCGTTTCGCTTTGGGCCCGTCTTTGCGAGCGCTTCATGTCGCCTTTCGATCTGACCAATCTCCCGGCCCTGAAAGCCTGGCTCGGATTGCCCCCAGCCGCCGGACCGAACGATGCGACGCTCACCGCGCTCATCACCGCGGCGAGCCGTTCGATCTATTCGGCGCTGAGCCGCCCCAGCCTGCTGCCACAGTCCTATACCGAGACCATCGATCTGGAGACGCGACGCATCACACTGCGGCAGTGGCCGGTGCTACAGGTGACCTCGGTGACATTGTGCGGAAACGCCGTTCCCCAAGACACGAACGGCGATCTCGAAGGTTCCTACGGCTACGCCCTCCAGCCGGGCGACGGCATCCCGCCAGCCCGGCCCCAGGCGCTCGATTTGTTCGGCCTTGACTCCTGGCTTAGGACGAATTTGTTCGGTAATTCATACAGGACCGGACGGCAGAGTCTCGTGGTGTCCTACAGCGCCGGATATGCGGTGCAAAACGAGGCGCAGACGGTTCCTGCCGCCCCGCCATTGCAGCTCAACGCATTTTCGCCCTACGGACCTTGGGCATCGGATCTCGGCGTCACATACGCCTATCCGTATCAGCAATGAGGCGCAGACGGTTCCCGTCAGCGCGCCCTTTCAACTGACCGCCATGCAGCCCCTGGGCGCGTGGGCGCTAGATCGCGGCGTCAGCTATGCTTCAAGCGGCAATCCGCTTACACCGGTCACCGGAACCCCGACGGCCGGCCAATACAATGTCTCGGCGGGCGTCTACACGTTCTCCCCTGGCGACGCCGGCGGGGCGGTTCTCATTTCCTACGGGTACATTCCCACGGCGGGGGGCGTCGGCTTGGCGCTTGTGGCCGTCAAGGGAACGCCGGCGCTGGGGCAGTATTCGGTCTCCAATGGCGTCTACGCCTTCTCCGCCGCGGACGCCGGTCAACCGGTCTTGATCTCCTACGGCTACGTGCCGCAGGACCTCGCGCAGGCGGCGCTCGAACTGGCGGCCGGGCGGTTTCGCGCCGCCGAGCGCATCGGCGTCAAGTCGAAGTCGATGGGCGGTCAGGAAACGATCGCCTACGATATGAGCCCCATGTCAGCGCCGATCCAGTCGATGCTGCAGCCTTACAAGCGGGTCGCTGTCTGATGTTCGCGCTTCAGCTCGACGGCCTGAAAGAAGCAGACGCGCAGCTCACGGCCTATCCGGCCGCCCTGACTGCCGCGCTCAGCGCCAAGGCGGCCGAACTCGCGGCCGCGCTTGCCGACATGGTCAAGAACGACAAGCTCTCCGGCGCCGTATTGAACACACGCTCGGGCGCGCTGCGCGATTCAATCGCGGCCAGCGTCTCGACCGACGCGGATAGCATCCTAGCCTCGGTCGGCTCCGAAGGCGACGTGAAATATGCGGCGATCCAGGAGTATGGCGGCAAGACGAGCGCGCATGAAATCCTTCCCGTCAAGGCCGCGGCGCTCGCCTTCGTCATCGGCGGCGCGCAGCTTTTTGCGCGCAGGGTCGAGCATCCCGGCTCGCTGATCCCCGAGCGGTCCTATCTGCGCTCGTCGCTCGACGATATGCGCGACGAGATCGTCGCCGCGCTTGCCGACGCCGCGACCGAGACATGGGAGCGCGCATGACCCGCGAGGCGGCTTTCTCCGCGCTGTTCGCGGCCGTTTCCTCCGCCTATCCCTGGGGCCAGGCGTCGCGGCGGATGAAGCTTTGGAGCGAAGTCCCCGCCGCGTTGCGCCCGGCGTTCTTCCAGCTCGAAAGCGGACCGGAAACCTATCAATGGGCCTCCCCCGCGACGCCGAAGCGAACGCTGGAGGCTAAGCTCTTCCTCTATTTCGACGCCCGCGACCCGACGACGCCGGGCGCGACCGCGATCAACAACGCTCTCGACGCGATCGACGCGGCGCTAGCGCCCGCCGGCGCTGACCTCAACCTCGGCCGCCAGACCCTCGGCGGCGCAGTGCACGACTGCAAGATCATGGGCGTGCCGGTGCGCGACACGGGCGACCTCGACGGCGACGGGCTCGCGGTGGTGAGCGTGCGGCTGGTGGGGCCGTGACGAGAGCGAGACCGAGCACGATCGCTCACCGCGGGGACAGGGCCACGGCGCCACCGCGGGAACAGTTTTCGACTGCCGATCACTCAATCGGCGTCCAATCCAACGGGTAATCCACATGCGGTTCGTAACCTGCGTTTGCACTTGTGCGCTCTCAGCATTTTTGCACACTCGGCTCAGACACAGACGTCGCCAACCGTGACCTCCTCCGCGTCTCCAACCTCAATACCGGATGGTCAATCCTCGACACTCACCCAATCGAACACCAACGCGACGGTGTAGCGGCCCGAAGAGGACTTCTC
>CAVXPD010000010.1:0-188442 GCA_963763575.1 uncultured Acidimicrobiaceae bacterium | reverse complement strand
CTCGAGCCCGCTGAGCACCCGGGATCTCACGATCGCGGCGATCGGTGGGCTCACCGCTATGGGTGGCGCCGAGGCCAACCTCAACCTTCAGGCCGCCATCGGTCTGCGAGTAGGACTCACGCGGTCGGACATCGTGGCCATCATCGAGCACGCCGCGACCTATGCCGGCTTCCCGCGGTCGCAGGCAGCACTCCAGGCGGTGCGCGGAGTCCTCGAATCGCCGGGGACTTGAACGGGTTCCACCCCAATGAGTCGGCGACGACAGGCGAATACGCCACGGAGTTTTCGCCCTCAGAGACCCTTCACAATCCAGTGAAAGGAATAGAGAATATTGAGCCTCAGTGACCCGATCCGCCAGGTGTCCATCGTGAGCATGGGCCATGTGCAGATCCGCCGCTGGACCGCGCCGCGGCCAATCAATGCCTACGTCATCGAGCCGGGTTGATGAGCCACCACATCGACCCGCTCGGGCTCGCTGGTGCCAGGTTGAGCCCGAACCAACCGACGATCCCGGACTCTCTCCGTTCGAGGAGTATCACGACCCCTTCGGCGACGGCAGGCGGATCCTTCCCGCATCTAATGGTCTGAGACTCCGACATCGCGTCTCTCTGTCCCGCTGGCACCGCTTCCCACGCATCATCCCGCGGGCACGAGCACTTCTGCTCTGGGGGATCTAGTGTTCGCAATGGCAGTATCCCGACGAAATTTGGAGTGTCGCCCATGTACAAGGTCATCGTGGTAGGTACTGATGGTTCGGATCGGGCGGGTATCGCCGTAAGGGGAGCTATGTCGTTGGCCAAAGTGTTCGGTGCTGAGCTGCACGCCGTCAACGTGATCCACCCGTCCCTCAGCGTCGGTTTTGCTGACTCGAGAGCGCAACAAGATCAAGTGAATAGCATGCGGGGAGAAGCGGAGAAGATCCGGTCACAACTGCTCGCCGACGCCGAAGCTGAGGGGGTTTCACTCAAGGTCCACAATCCAGGCGGGGATGCAGCGAAGGCGCTTCTTGGCACGGCAGAGAACATTTCTGCGGATCTCGTCGTAGTGGGCAACAGAGGTATGAGCGGCGTGAAGCGTTTCGCCCAAGGAAGCGTGCCAAACACGGTTGCTCATAACTGCCACTGCGACGTCCTGATCGTCGACACTGACACCGCTTAACGGCATCCAAGCATCGCCGTGCTTTGTATCGGCTGCTTCGAGAACGTGCCGAGAGGCTATGACGGAACTTGATTCTTCCTCCGTCGGTGCCTAGCCCAATACGCCAATGATGTTGTGAAGCTTCCGTGAGGATCCACCGCAGCAAGGTTGGTCGTCAGTTAGTTTCGGGAGCACCGGAGCTGCCGGTCTGACTCCAGATCACGTTGGGCATGTCTTGGTGTCCACAACCCGTCGACCGGAGCTCCGGGCACATGCATCGAGGCGCGGCGCGCCCCGTTCCAGAGGGGTGAGTGGCCGGTCTGTTCACAGCAGATCGACCTCCACCGTCACTCCTTCTCGGGACGGCCGTGCCACCCCTCAACCGAGTTAAGGAAAGGAAGGGATGGCATGACCATCGTAGAAGCCGCGCGCGCCGTCACCGGTGGCATCGACACCCACGGCGAGGTCCACGTGGCCGCTGCTCTCGACGAGGTCGGAGGCCTGCTCGGCACCCGGTCCTTCGGGGCCGATCCCGACGGGCACTCGGCCCTGCTCACCTGGCTTCAGTCGTTCGGTTACATCGGAAAGGTCGGCGTCGAGGGGACAGGTTCCTATGGGGCCGGCATCGCCCGCTTCCTCACCCGAGCAGGGGTCCACGTCGTCGAGGTGGACCGCCAGAACCGCCAGGCCCGGCGACAGGCCGGCAAGTCCGATCCCCTCGACGCGCTCGAAGCCGCCCGGGCGGCGCAGTCGGGTCGAGCCCACGGAACGGCGAAAAGTAGAGACGGCAGCGTCGAGGCCATCCGGGTCCTCGTCGTCGCCAAGCGTTCGGCCCGCGGAGCCCGCGTCAAGGCGCTCGGCCAGATGCGCCAGCTCACCTTCAGCGCCCCTGACCAGCTCCAGAGCAAACTCAAGGGCCTGCCCATCGCGGCCTTCGTCGCGGCCGCACAAGGACTGCGCCCGACTCGTTCGCCCGACGTGGTCATCGCGGCCACCAAGGCCGCGCTCTCCTCACTGGCCCATCGCGTCGCCGACCTCGAAGAGGAAATCTCCGACCTCGACGCCATGATCACGCCGCTCCTCGAGCAGACCGCGCCTGAGCTGCTCGCCGTCTATGGCGTCGGCATCGACACCGCGGCCGCATTGCTCGTCGCCGCCGGCGACAACCCTGAGCGCCTGCACTCAGAGGCCGCCTGGGCCCACCTGTGCGGCGTCTCCCCACTCGAGGCCTCCTCGGGCAAGGTCACGCGTCACCGGCTCAACCGCGGCGGGGACCGGCAGGCCAACCGGGCGCTGTGGCACATCGTGATCACCCGGCTGGCTTCTGACCCGAGGACCCAGGCCTACATGGAACGCCGGGTCAAAGACGGTCGCTCCAAGAGCGAGGGCATCCGCATGCTCAAGCGCTACGTCGCCCGCGAGGTGTACCGCTTCTTGCCTCGCGCTTAGGTCCTCGGGCCGTGGACTTGGCTCACAATACGCCTGTCGTCCCGCGGGACTGACCTGTAACCGATATGCCGGCCCGCGACCCGGGTTCACCGATCTCTCGAAGACGCGTGACCTGATAAGAGCTTGCCCTCTTCAACGAGTGGCCCATCATTGGTCTGTCCGCTCTCTTCACACCCGAAAATTCCCTCGAAAGGACTTGACATCATCCATAGGAGCATCGGAGATGAGCCATCGCTAAGCGGTGCTGGCCAATCCGATCAGAGTGCCTTCAGGATCCTTGAAATGGCCGACAATGAGTCCATTGGGTGACGTGACGGGACCCATGACCCGAGTACCGCCGAGGTCCTCTGCTCGCTGCAATGCAGCTCCGACGTCTGGCACACCTACGTAGAACACAGCATGGCTCTCGTATCCCCTGCCACCTCCCACTCCGCCGCGGATGCCTGTCCCATCGTCGGTGGTGATGAGGTCCAAGAACCCATACTCGTTCGGCGCGGACACTTCCTCGGCCACGGGTGAGGGCACCGCAAAGCTCCATCCGAAGAGCTGGGAGAAGTAGTCACGGAGGCGCGCTGGGTCCGCTCCGACAACCTCAAAGTGCACTACCGGTTGGGCCATCTATCTACCTCCACAGGGTCAACGCAGCGATTACTCCGACCTTCGTCGTGTGGCAAACGCAACCTAGCGATCTGACTCATCGCTTGTTCCGTCAGTTCTACCCGCCCGGCCGCTCCCGCCAGGAAGAACCTGATGCGCGCTCGACGCGCTGGGCGACCCGGGAATCGAAAAGCCACGCCTATCCGAACGAACTGTTCCGATGCGCAGCATCGCTGAAGCCCCCGCGACCACCCGAGTGCGGTCGTGGAGAGATGGGTCTCGATGCCCTGGCCGCATTGCGACAATCGACAACCTTGACCCGAACTCCTTCCTGGCCATGTTTCCTGCGCTTCAACAAACTGGTGAGGGCGAGGAGCCTCTTTAGTAATCACTTCCTACGTCCAATCCCGTGTCACGCAGAACGGAAGCTGGCAGCTCCTCTTCGGAAAGCGATACACCAGCGTCACCTTCTCTCTGACAGCGATTGACGATGTCGCCCTCGGTTTGGGCATAGTGCTTCAAACCGGCTAGCCAACTCTGCCCGAGATCGGCAAGCCAAATCAGGACGAGCGACGCGTCGAACTAAATATTGCCGCCCCCTCGAGTAGTCAGGACGAACTCTGACCTGGGCACGCGCAGATCGGCACCGACCGCGAAACGACCCTTCAAGCTATCGTGGACGTCGTCAACCGGCCGGTGAAAGGAGCATGACGTGGCCTCCCCGGACAAGCCGCTGCAAATCGATGTCCCCGTGAAGCTGGTCGATGTGAAAGCGGTGTTCAGCGTCGCCGCCCCGGCGTTCCAAGGAGACCTGCCGTGGTCGATCATCCACCTTCAGCGCATCATGAGCGACATCGCGGACTGGGACGCGACATCTGAGGTCGTCGCGATCTTCCACACCGACGCAGGCCACGTCACGCTGCACGACACGGCCTACAACGCCGAACGCTATATCGGGACCGGGAACCCCTACAAGGAGCTGATCGCGGGTCTCATGAGCCGGGGCGTGCACGTCGAGCTGTGCGGCACGACCGCGAGAATGCACCACTGGGGGAATGAAGATCTGCTCCCTGGGATCAAGGTCAACACCGATGCCGGGGCCAGGATGATCCAGCTTGTCCAGCAAGGATTCGTGAAAATCACTGAATAGGTCCTCTCCACTGACGTCCTCTCGGTGGACACCCTCAACGGCAAGCAAGTCGCTCGGCTGCATGGCGACAGAAACCTCATGACCGAGCTCTCCCGGCACTACGCGACCTCGGTACCCCCAGCTACTTCCTGGCCGAAGTGCGGACCGTGAAATGGGCCGCTGCACCCGTTCCCGCCTAACCCAACTACTGAGGGAACACCATGACCCGTACCATCAACGACGCCCAGCTTGTTGCGATCACGGCGCGGTCAAGGCGGGCAAGAGCCGCACGGCCAAGCTCACCGCCCTCCAGGTCAAGCACGGAATCAGCGAATCCGCCGCCAGCATCGCCATGGAGTTGAGCGACCGCAGCACGCCCCAAGGACGCAGACGCTACGAGTCCGCTGAGACCGTCGTGACGCAGGTGAACCGTGCAAAGTCCGGGCTTTGCCGCCTTCTTCTGGGCTCCGCCGCCCGACCGGCACTGTTCGGAACAGTCCATGCCCGAATCGGTGGACTGGGGCAGGTGAGCGCGCTCAATTGGATCCCACTTGGACGACATAGGCAGAAACGGGCTCGGCCTTGCCCTTGAGAAGGAGGGATCGCGGCGTGGCGTCGGGCAGCTGAGCCGCTGCCCGCTCGTAGACCTCTGCCGACATGAGGATTTGGCCAGGCGATGCCGACGCTTCCAGCCGGGCAGCCGTGTTGACTACGTCGCCAATGGCTGTGAAGTCCTTCACCTCCCCTGCGCCCACGTTGCCGACACGAGCCATGCCGTACGTGAGGCCAACTCCGACGGGAAGCGAGTCCTGATCAGGGGTCGCCTGTCCGACGAGGAGCAGGAACTCTCTGGCTGCATCCACCATGACTTCGCACGTGCGCTCTTGAAGAGACCGAAACGCCGGGATGAACAGAGCCATGACCTCGTCGCCCACAAGTTTGTCGATCAGCCCATCACCCTTCGTCAGTACCATCGACGCTGTGGCATAGAACTGATTCAGGGCTCGCTCGACGACCTCGGGTGTCTGGTCCTCACACCAGGACGTGTAGCCACGAATATCGGCGAAGAGGATACCGACTTCCATGTCATGCCCCCCGATTGGAGCTGCCTCGAAGCACGATCGACAATGGTTGGGGTTCTTGCGAGAGGGTTTCACACCTAAGACGCGACCTAACCCACCGAATGGTAGAAGGCAGACCTTGCAGCGAGGCGACGACGGCAACCGTCGATTCAGCCAGCGCACCTTAGACATCGCCCCTGTCTCGCAGTAGAAGCTGAAGAGGAAGCTGTCGTCACCCTGTCGGTGTCGGCGGTCGAACGCCGGAACAGCGTGGTTGTAGACCACGCGGATGAGGAAGACCAGGAGGGCCAGGATCAGGACAACGACAATGCCAGCCACAAGAAAAGCCACTTACCGATAATGTTCGATGCCCACGAGTAATGCCAGGAGGCGGACGCCCCGGCTGGCAGCCAACCCGCCCGGTATCGCGCATCGCGGCCCAACTTTTGCCGGCACCGGCGCGAGAGAACCGGCCAGGTCTCAGAGGTGATGGAGGACCTTTCCGACTAAGCACCATCGGTGCTGTTACTTACAGAGTAGGGAGGCTACGACTCCATCTCTTAAGGCCACGGTCTGCGACCTCTCTGTTCCGATCGTTCGTGGCGTGCTGGTAGCGCAGCGCCGCGATGTGGGTGCTGTGGCCCAGCCGGTGCATCAGCTCGGGGAGCGTGGCACCGGCGACGGCGACCCAGGTCGCACCGGAGCCGCGCAGGTCGTGGAAGTGAAGCTCGGCGGCGGCCCAGGTGTTCGCCAGTTGCCTTGAACGATGGACGCCGAGACGGTCGAGAGCCAGGTGTCGAAGTCGATACGCCAGCCGACCATCACAGAAGGTGGCATCCAGGCGTCCCCGAAGCGACGCGTTATGTTGTTATGTGCTGGGGGAATTGGTGGGGCCATCTGCGCTCGGTGGTCGGATGACCACCTGCGTGGCTTCCTTGACCAGGGTATGGATTTCCTGGGTCAGCGTGTGAATGGCCCGTGTCAATTCCGTGTTCTCGTCGAGCTCGGTATCGACCGCGTGGAAGTCATGGTCAGCTTTTACCTGCTGGAACGAGGCCTCCCGGTTCTGGCCGATCATCACGAATGTCGACAGGAAGATCGCTTCGAGAGACACCACAAAGGTCAGAAATTGGAATGGGTATCGGTCGTGTCCGAACAGCCCGGTCGCAATCCAGAACGTGAAGATCGCCACGTGCACCCAGACGAACGCCATTGAACCCGCAAACACCGTGATGCGATCGGCGAGGTGCAATTGCCAATCGTCGGCCCGTTTCTTCATCTGGAAGAGGACTACGGGCGAGTGTTGAAGGTCGTGTGGTGTGATCAATTTTTGTCGTTCAATGAGACTGCTCGGTGTCGACATGACTGTCAGCTCCCTCGGATCCGGTGTGCTGACTGCAGTCTTGCCTACGGAACCATGTCAGCTCCGTTGACGCACCCTGACGATTCAATTGCCGGTGCCGGGCCGAGTAATCCAGCACAGCAGTCGCCACCGACCTGGTGCAGTGATCTGGGATGCTTCTAGATTCCCGTTTGCATCTCAGGCAGAGACACAACAGACACCAGGCGTCTCTCCCTGATTTTCGCGCTACAGCGACCCGTTGGACTTCCCGCTTTCAGCGAGTCGTTGTTCCCGCCCGGTCGCCGTGTACCCCTAGTCACGCAGCAGCCCCGCCATGGTCTCCACCAGTTCTGCGCGAGTGTCACGACCCCCGCGCCTCTTCCTTGACATCACTGGAGCGAATGCTCTAGAACCTCTGGAGCGATGGCTCCAGTCGTGGAGGCAGGCTCAGGCGAGACGCCCAATGGAGGTTGGGGAAGGAGAACTCTGGGATGGGTGGAGAGCCAGCTTCGACCATCAGCACGTACTTTCGAGTTTGCGACGGGGTGCGCGTCAGGTTCGCCGATACCAAGGCAGCCTCTGAGGTCACTGTGCTGCTCCTCGCGCCATGGCCCGAGAGCCTGTGGGCCTTCCGCCGCATCTGGAACCGCGTCGCCGCAGTCGCGCGGGTGGTCGCTGTTGACCTTCCAGGATTCGGTCACTCGGACGGTCGCCCCGAGCTGATCGCCCCGGACAGCTCGGGAGTGTTCTTGGCGCGATTGATCGACGAATGGGACCTGGGAGCGCCGCACGTCGTCGGCCCGGACATCGGCACGGCTGCCGCGCTCTTCCTTGCAGCCAAGGCTCCTGAGCGCGTCACGAGCTTGACCATCGGAGGCGGCGCGGTTCGCTTCCCGATCGAAGCGGGCGGCGCGCTCAAGGACATCATCGAAGCGCCGAGTCTGGACGTGGTGCGCGCGCTGGACGCCCGGACGAACGTTGGCTACGCGGTCGAGCGCGGTGCCTCGAGCGCCGGCGAGCCCGAGGTCCACGAGGACTACGTCAGCGCCTACGACCTTGGGCGCTTCGCCGAGTCGGCGCGGTTCGTGCGGCACTACCCCAAGCAGAACCCGACGCTGCGTGATCTGCTGCCGTCGATTTGGACGCCGACACAAATCATGGCAGGCCGCCACGATGACCTCGTGCCCTGGTCGAACAACGAGTACCTCGACGAGCTCCTCCCCAACAGCGAGATCCATCCTCTCGACGCCGGTCACTTCGCGTGGGAAGAAGCTGCCGAGGAATACGGTCGCTTGACGGCCGACTGGATCGGCGGCGGTTATCGACGGGTCGTGACGGGCTAGCTGTTGGTCTCAGCAACGCCCCGTCAGCCGTCAGGGTAACGGGCGGCTTGTGGCCGCTGCTGGTCAGCATCCTGTGGCCCTCTTAGGCGCACGCAACTATGGGAAGCGGATCAGGATTTCGGCTGTCGTTTGAGGGTGGTGTGTCGCGTCGCGGGGTCATCCGTGACACTGACACTGAGCGCGACCTATGACTCAGCCTTGTCGTCGGCGGCGGCGATCCTTTGAGCCGCTTAAAGAAAGCCGTCAGTCACCTCGCGCGGGCGGCTCGGGCAAGCGAGCGGTAAATCGCAGTGACAAAAGGCCGAAGGGCATGCCGATGCTGACCAAGTACCTCCGCGTCCTTGGCGGCGGACGGTCTGGCTCGGACGACCGTTTGGCCTGCTCGGGCTTTTCCCCATGACCGTTGGCTACGGCGAGGCAACCTTGCCCAGCATCGTGGAGTTGGCGGCCGGGTGGCTGATCGCCGCGTATCAGGTCGGCCACGGCTTGGCCGCCCTCGGCGCCGGTGCCCTCCAGCACGTCCTCTCGCTGTCGGTCGTGTTCCGCATCGCCGCCGCAGCGGCTGCAGGCATGGGTTTGCTGGCGCTGGTCATAGCCCGAGGCCAGCGCCAATCGCCTCCGTCGCCGATGGCGTCGGTGTCCGCAACCTGACACCTCTCGAGGCGACCTCCATGAGACGCGACAAGATCAACCGTCTCCTGGTCGTCCAGCTCACCCCGCCACTGATACGAGTATCGGTCTGCCACCACACCAGGCTGTCCGCTATCTCGGTCGGCCTGGTGGGAGCCCGTGACCCTCCCGGCGGACGGGGTGGCCCCCCAAGGTGAGGGGCGACAACAGGGGTATAACTGGGTCAAGGTGGACAACGAGAACGACATGGACGAAGAGGCGTGGGACGACGTGAAGCGAGGAGTCGTCGCCGATTGGCGAGAGGAATTGGCCGCGGAGCGTGATGCCGAGGCAGATACCCGAGATGCCATTGCCGACGAGCGCGAGAAGCTGACCGATGAACGAGAGACTGAAATCGACGAGCGAGAACGGCAGCTCGACGCCCGTGCCCGAGAGCTTGGATTGCTCTACGAGCGAACCAAAGGAGAGGCGGACCGTGCCGCAACGCAGCGGGCGAACGCCGAAAAGCTGCGGGAGGCGGCGCGCCAGCTGCGTGAGGAGCGCGGGGCCGAGCGAGAGACGGCCGACCGAACTCGGAAGGACAAGAACCGGCGCGGCCAACGACGCCGAAACGAGTGATTGCACGGAATTGATGCGGCGGTATGGGATAGCTGGCGCAGCGTGACCGTGTGCTCATCGTGGCCGATCGATCCAATGCTGGGCATTTCCAGTGCGACAATTGCGGACACAAGATGGGTTATCGGGTGTTTGCGTCGGTGGTCCGACTCCGTCGGATGCCTTGAATAGGCGGCCGCCACCTTGCCGTTGTGGCGGCGGAACGTCGTGGACAAGGATTAAGAGGGCACCGGACGCTGGTCCGCCTGCCCCTGGCGTGCGCGGATCGCACGGGCCGCTGGAGGCTGCGGCCGTGTGCGCCCGAGGTGCAGTCCTGGAATTGCTACCGTTCGCCATCGGTCGGTCACTTCGCAGAAGGTGCCGATCAGCCCCGGGGTGTTCGCGCACTCCCGTGGCATTTGCTTTGTCGGGGTCGAGCGGTACGCCTGAGCGAATTCGGCGTCAAGGTTCAGCTCGATCGTTGGTCGCCGAATTGGCGGACGCAGACTTCGCATCGGCGGTTCTCTGGGGTCAAGGCCCACGCCATGTGCTGGTTCCCATAGCCCACCTCGATTCCACAGAGCGTGAATGCCCGCTCGGCGTTCGATAGGTGCCACAAAGACGACATCTCGTTGTCTCCGAGAAGATGGAGGAAGACGCCTTCCGGCTCCATCTCTACGGACACTCGCGTCAGCGTAGGTGCGCTGCACTCGGGCAGGTGTACGCTTGCCTCGGCGCGAACCGAAAGAAGGCCCGTGAAGCGACTAGCGAAGCTGTCCTGGCGGGCTCGAGGTCCCGGCGGCAGCAAGTGCACGGCGGAAGTCGACCAGCCGATCAGCGGCTATCGAATGAAGCCGCCGCTCCGGTCCAACCCAACGGCGGACTCCGGACCTGGTCCAGCTATCCCGACGGTTTCGTGGATCTCCTTCGACGGGGACGTCTATTGGGTCCGGCTCTCGACGGTCCATGGTTGGCCGCGCACCATTCGGGTGACTCAGAACGACGTGGACGGAGCGGCCGGATAGAGCGGCCGACTCTGGCCCACACCCGCCGCCGGCGATCGCCTTGAGGGGCGAAACACCGCCCGCTCCACGAAGGAGAAGCGCCGCAATGTGTCGCCTGCAGGGTGCGGTCGTTTACGTTCGGGCTCCTGATCCAGTCGTCGTTCTCGATGACGTCCTCAGCGTTCAGCTTCGGATCGCCCTCGCCAGCCTCGCGTGTGCCTATGGAGGAGGAGTGACGCTGCCAGGTGGAGGGATGGTGCCGGGCCCCGAAGTCGAGCACGCCAACGCCTCTGGAGTGTCACCAGGAGCGGCCAAAGGGGGCAGTTCGGGGAAGGTCATTCGGCCATTGCTCATGGCGTAGAGATCGAGGAGATTGGTGAGGTCGTTGGCGTTCGCGTCGCGAAGGGTCATGGCCGGCAGGTTCCACTTGCTCTCCACTAACGCGAGCACCGAGGTGTGGTCGTACACGGTATGGCTGACGTGTCGGCGCTTTGCGTATGGAGACACGATGAGCCCGGGTACCCGGATGCCGTAGCGCTTGAAACCGTCGTACGTGCTCTCACCGGCCAGGACGACAGGGCCAAATGAGTCTGGCGCCAGGGCAACTGGGGGCGGCACGTGATCGTAGTAGCCGCCGTGCTCGTCATACGTGAGAACGAGCAACGACGTCGCCCAATCCGGCCCCTCGCCCAATGCTTGGACGACCTGCGCCATCATCGCCTCGCCCACGACGATGTTCTGGGGGTTCTCTTGGGACTGGGTGTCGAAATCCTCGTCGAGGAAGGAGAAACTCGGTAGCGTTCCCGCCGCTGCGTCGGTGAAGAACTGGTCGAACGTCCTGAGGTTGGAGCCCGTCTGCTCCAAGGGTGTGTCATTGACCGGATAGAGCTCCGGCGTCGCACCCAACGGAAATGAGCTCGCGTAGTTGGCCCAGTCGATCCCGTACGTGCTGAGTCTCTGGAAGATCGTCCCGTTCACCGTTTCTGTCAGGAGGGCGGCCTGCGACGCGATGTTGACGTCGTCGACCATCCCACCCGAAGTGCCGGCGATCAGGAAGCGACGGTTGGGATCCGTTTGCCCGAGCACCGAGCAGAACCAGCGGTCGGCGATGGGGAACTTCGAGGCGAGGCTGTAGGTGAACGGCAGGTCGGCCCCGGTCCAGTAACCCATCGCCACGGGCCCCGAGCCGCGTACGAAGCCGTCCATGGCGCCGTTGTCGTAGGCCACGTGGGACGTCGTCCACTCCTGACCCGGTGCGCCGGAGAGCTGGCACGTGGTCGGCATGTGGAACGCGTGCTGGATACTGCCGTTGGGGTACGGATTCGACGCCGTCGGCACCCCGCCAGGCCCGAGCGTGAACCCGTCGCCCCGACCGAGCATCCCGAGGATGTTGTCGAACGAATGGTTCTCCATCATGAGGACCACGACGTGCTCGATCTCGGGCATGGTGTCGGTTCCGGCCGGCAGGTCCGGGAATGGGAGCGAGTCCGGCAGCCGCAAGGCTCTGCGCCCGAGGACTTTCAGCGCCGGATACTCCGGGGATGAGGGGCCGACAGGAACGCTCCCTTGGGCTGGCCCAGCCGCGAGCGCCCGGGACAACGCCCCGCCGGACAGCACCGGGCCGAGCGCACCCGCAGCGGCGCCGGCGCCGGCGTATCCGAGGAGGGCTCGGCGGCTCAGCCTTCGACGGTCGTCAGGCTGCGCCTTTTTGCGTGGCGGCGGATCCGGCAAGTGGTCATCACGGTGCATGTTGGTCATGGTATCGGCCGGCTTTCTTGGGCATCTGGTGCGCTTATTTGTGTTTGCTCGGCGTTCGGTTGATGTTCGCTTGATGTTCGCCTTGCTGTTTAAGGACGGAGCGGTCGCACACGGCAGGTTCTCTTTCGTGACGTGTGACCCCAAAAGGGACGGTGCTGAGCGAGCGACCATCGGCACTCCGCACTCGGCACGCTACCTTGCACGTACGTCCCCGCGCCGGGCCGGGAGGTGAGGGTCAGCGCCCCTCCGATGGCGTCGACGCGGTCGGCCATGTTGGACAAGCCGGCCCCGGCGTGAGTGGCATCGATGTCGAATCCCTGACCGTCGTCCGCCACCTCGAATGACAGCCCCTGATCAGCGGTCCGTCGCAGGGTGACGCGGATGGGAATCGATCGGTCGTTGTGCTTGATCGCGTTGTTGACCGCCTCGAGACAGCAGAAGTAGGCGGCGGCCTCCACGGACGGGGGAAGCGGCCCAGGGACTGGTCGACGGATCCACGTCACCGATCGTTGCCGAGAACGTGATCCATTCGCTGGTCGCGTCGCCGGCGGCCGTAGCCGTTGCCACGATCCAGTCGGGCACCAACGCCACCTCAACCATCACCCTCACCAACGGGTACAACACCACGTCACGTTGGCCAAGCTGGGGTTGAGCGGAAGCGGCATCACCAACGACGTGGTCAGCCCCAATACGCCCGTGCCCAGCGCCTTCTCCCTCGTGTCCAACCACTGCTCGGGGGCCACGCTCGCGCCGCTCGGTACCTGCAGCGTCGGCGTGCGCCTCGCACCCCCGGACGGCCAGTCGGCGAACTACTCGGGGACGCTGACCGTCCATCCCAAAGGCAAGGCGAACCTGACCATCGGGCTGAGCGGGTCGAGCCTCAATCTTCCCCAGATCACGAGTATCTCCCCTGCGCTGGCGCCGTCCGGCGCGGCAGGTGACCGTCACCGGTGAGAACCTCGGCCACACGACCTCGGTCAACTTCGGGTCGGCCCATCCAGTCACGCCAATGCTGGTACGGAGACGGAGTGCATCGTCACCGTCCCGCCGGGCGGCGGGTTACCCGGCGAGAGCGTGTTTGTCACCTCCACCAACGCCGTCGGCACCAGCGCCCCGACTCCTGCCGACCAGTTCGCCTGGGAGGTGTAGGAGTCTGAAGATTTCGCGGACGACGACGTGGTTTTCGTACCTAATTTCTCTGCGATCGGATCGACGGTGAAGTTCAGCGAGCGCAGCGCAGGGCCAATGTGGTTTTCCGGTCCTCCGTCCCTTGCTGACGCCGCAGGCCGGCTATCCGCCGAACGCCGTGTGCCAGTCGTTCGCGAAAGCGGGCCCTCCCTCGCCGTTCTCCGGGAACGCCAGGCTCGACGAGGCGTCGTCGAGCACGAGGTGGTTGTTGCCCGACGCCGATGGCACGCCCGCGACGGAGTCGACCAACCCGTCGAGCGAACCGTGCGACCCACAACCCGTGGCTCCGGGCACGGCGAACGTGTCGTCGCGCTGGACCAATCCGGTGACCAGGAGGGCACCGTCGGGACCGGGGGTGGCATCTGGCACCCCGTTCGAGTCGAAGCTGAAGAAGGCGCCGACGCTCTTCGCGTTCGACAAGTCGGTGTTCTGCGGATTGAGGAGGATCGGGTCCTCGTTGGAGCCGATGAAGCAGCCGGGCCCGAGCGTCGAGTTCTTCAGATGGATCTTGATCGGGATCGTGATGATTGGCGCGTCAGGCTCGATCCCACAAAAGAGGCAGAAGTTCGACGGCCTGCCTGCTGACTCGGTGACCGCGGTGACGGGCCCAACCGGGGAAGTGAGCTGAACCGGATCGGCGACCAACGAGCCCGCCGAGGGCGGAATCACGGTGAACGGGCCTCCGAGCGCGTCCTGGCTCACGATCCCGACCTGCAGGTTGGTGTTCCCGGTCGTCGCGGTGAGGTTCCCGATCGAGATGCTGCCATGCGTCGAGTTCGCGGCCAGGCAGAACCCCATGGTGCCGGCTCCGATAGAGACGTTGAAACCTTGCGTGGCGAGCATGGCCGGGTGGTCAATCGGGCAGCGGAAGAACGACGCCCAGGCGTCCGGGCCGGCCTGGAACTCTTGGTCGGTCCCCGTCGCGGTCCCGGCAGAGTTCGTGGCGACCACCCGGAAGTGGTACACGGTTCCCGTCGTGAGTCCCGTAATGCTGGCGGTCGCCGCCTCATAAGTGAAGCTGGACCCGAGGTCGCCGGGCGAGCACGGCACGGAAGTCGCTGCGTTGTAGCCGGTGGCGTTGTAGTTCGCGTAGTCGACGTACTGGAACTGGCACATCGTGTCGCTGCCGACGGGGACCACGCCCGCCCCCAGCGTGGCAGTGGAGTTCCCGATCGGAGTGGCCGATTCGTACGTGACGAGCGGCGCGCCAGGCGTGGTCTGTGGCGCGTAGACCGTGACGTCGCTGTTGGTGGCGTCGGACACGTAGAGGTCGTGCTGGCCGGGCTTGGCTGAGCCGCCGCGGAGAGAGGAGAAAGCGAGGCCGTCGGAGTCCGCCGTCGCAGGACCGATCAGAAGTTGATCGACTTGAGTGCCTGTGGGGTCGTAGACGCGGACGTCGCTCATGGGGTCGAGATTGTGATCGACATAGAGGTCCCCTGTGCTGGGATCAACGCCGAGGGCGGAAGCCGATGGTCCGCCGAAGCCCTCGGGTCCGTAGGCGAGCGGGCGGTCGATCTCACCTTGGGGACTGCCGGTCAAGGTCCACCGCTCGGTGACGTCACCCGAGCACAAGAAAGAGCACCCGGATTGGGATGGAATCGTCAAGTAGACCGAATCGCGGGCCGAGTCGACGGCGATGGCGCTCGGCGAACCGTGGGTGTCGGTCCACTGGTTGATGAAAGCGCCGTGGGCGTCGAACTCGTCCACATTGTTTGTGGAGCCGTCGGCGGTCCACAAGTTGCCGTTCCGGTCCAGGGCCACCCCCACCAGGTTTTGGAAATGGCCCTGAGGAGTAGAGGTCCCGTCGGTCGTCGAGACGAGATTGCCGTCAGCGTTGAACGTATCCACCACGTTGTTCCCCGCATCGCCGACGAATACCTTGTTTGCCGCAGGTCCCGGCGGGGCGCCTATCGCAATGGTGGTCGGGGACGCGAACTGGCCTGGGCCAGAACCGGCGATCCCCCCCTGGCAGCTGATCGTGCAGACTTCCGCTTTCGCCTGTCCGTCGACGACCCCCCAGCCGAATGCCTCGATGAAGTTTCCGGTCGGGCCGAACACGTCGACGCGATGGTTGCCGGCGTCAGCGACGTAGACGTTCCCGCTCGTGGGTTGGACGGCAACCCCGTCGGGGCTCTGCATCTGGCCGGCACCGGAACCGGTGCCGCCGAACGTGGAGACCTGGCTGAAGAAGGATTGTGACTGCGCAGCTGCGGCTGCCTTCCCCGGGCCGGCACCGTAGGTCACCGTCAGAACTGATCCGGCCAGAACCACGAGGAGCAGAGACCTCTTCCACATGCGTGCCTCCCAACCAGCCGCTTCAGTCGGTGATCTTTCCATTTCGTCAGCCGTCGTGCTCACGGCTCTCGAGGAGGATCAGCACGAGCAGCCCAACTTGGTCCCCGTGGTCGTCTGCCAAAGGTACAAATTCGCGGTGACGGCGAGCTAGAGCGTGCCAACCTGCGCCGAAGCAGCGTCTAGCGCCTGGCGCGCCGCGGTCGCGCGAGGGTGCCCCGCGTAGACCGCGAAGTGGACCACGAACTCTCGGAGCTCGGTGATCGAGATGTCCCCGGATCGCAGTGCGGCCGCGATGTGCGTCTCCATCGCCACCGGGGCCGCGGACATGCAGGCGCACGTGATGGAAATCCAGCGGCGCTCCTTCCGGGTCAAGCCCGGGCGCGTCCAGATCTCCGCAAAGACCTGGTCGATCACGACGTCGGCGACGTAGTCGTCGCCGCGTTCGGGCGCCGGGAGCCCGGTGACCTCCGAGAAGACCTCGGCGCCACGTGTCCAGCGTTCGTCAGTTGTCATTCGTGCGCCTCGAGATAGCGGATTTGGGCCGCCAGGAATCCTTCCCTGTCCGCCACGTGTTGGTGAACCATTGCATCGGCCATAGGGTCAGAGAGCACCAAGAGCCGGTTTTCCAGGATGCCCTGGACGACGAGTTCGCCGGCCTCCTCCGCGCTGATCAAGGGAATCTGTGGCGGTTGGACGGCGGTCGGCGGCCCGTAGGTGCGGATCTGCTCGACGATGTTCGTGATGACACCCGCGGGACAGAAGCACGTCACGCCGATGCCCCGTGGACGGGCATAGAGCGCGAGCGCCTCGGATAGGGCCACCACGGCGGCCTTCGTGGCGACATACGGCAGGCGGTCGTACGCATACGGAAAGAGCCCCGCGGTCGATCCGGTGGTCACCACATGGCCGGATCCCTGCTCGACGAGAGATGGGAGGAACGCCCGAAGCACCCGCACCGTGCCCAACAGGTTCACGTCGATGACCGAAGACCAGCCGTCCAGTGGAATGTCGAGCGGATCACCGAGCGCGATCACGCCGACGTTGCTCATGACGATGTCAACCCTCCCGTGCTCGCGGCGTGTGGACTCCGCCAAGGACCCGACGTCTTCGTCTTTCGTGACGTCGCACGCGAGGCCGTCACAGAGGCCGCCGAGGTCTCGGATCTCCTTGGCGACCGACTCGGCCCGCCCGGGGTCGATGTCACTCACCACGAGGGATGCGCCACGGCGAGCGAGCGCATGGGCAGCGGCTCGACCGATTCCGCTCCCTGCGCCGGTGAGCACGGCCACGGCGCCCTCGACAGACTCCATCAAGAACCAGGCCCGCTCGGGACCCTCGAGCGCTGCACGTTGTCCACGCGGGAACTCTTGCGAACGTGAGGTGCCCTGTCAACGAGTCAGGCTGAACCAGCCCCGGAATATCTGTCGCGGTTTCAGACTGAGCGGAAGTCGAAGACCGACCGGCAGATCTCGTTACACAACCGCGGTCGTCGAGGATGAGCGCGCGGATCGCCCCGGGGAGCTGCTCCCGCTGCCAGAGGCACTCGAGTCGCCCTTTGCTCTCGCCCTGTTCTTGCGGCGCGGCAGCACGGGCGGCCTTGATCGCATAAGCCGCCGCACCGAGTTCGTGCGCGGCGACGTGGGCCACGCACGCGGCCTGGCCGGCCGCGTATGCGGCCTGCCGCGGTGCCCCACCCAGATCTCTCGCCCCGCCGTTGGCAGGCCCGCCCGAGTTCGATCGCGCGCTGCGGCCGGTTGTCGCCGGCGCGAGCCCGCTCGAAGTGCTCCAGCACGTGCTCCGCGCATTTGGCCGCCCACGGGGCGAGGAGCCGCTGATCCAAGTGGGTGAGCGTCGGTCGCGGTCTCTCGGGAGGATCACACCTGGCGCTCTTGTGTACGCATCGGGCCTCGAGTGTGCCCGGAACGCGAGTGTCTCGAGGTGGAGGCAGACGCTCGGTTCGGCCTCTCCTGTTGTTGCACCAGCCCAGGGAGTGGTCGAAAATGCGTCGCGATGTCGCCGCCGCTCGCCATTTCTCACCAGACCGGCGTCAAGCTGGCGGAGGTCGGGTTCCTTCTCATCCTGATCGCCGGCGTGTGGCTGGTCATCGCCGAGCTCCTGGGTGAGCGTTGGCGGGAGTTCAGGATCGTCGTTGTCGGTCTCTGTCTGGCTGCGGCCGGCGTGCTCCTCATCATCGCCGTGCACTGGGGCTCGTTTGGCTGAGTCGTCGCGGTCCGGTGCGGGATTGCGGGGACCCGGCGGCGCGGCCGGAGACTGGTCCCGCTGACCATGGCGCGCCCCGACCAGTCCCGACAGCACCTCGTCGATCTGCTCCGTGGACGGCCCGGCTGGCGGCTGGAGCCCCGGACGACCCCGGGCGCCACGCCCCTGTGGTGCTTCGTGGCGAACGGCCGGGTGGAGTACTCGGTGACGGCCGAGGGTGGTCTCATTCGCCTGTACGTCATGGAGAGCGACCAGGAGGTCGCGTTCGTTGACGCCGGCGGGCTGACGGCGTGGCTGCAGGAGCACCGGCCGGAGGCGATGCAGGAAGTTCCCGTGCGGCCCGACGGCAAGAGACGGGTGAAGAAGAAGTTCTTCGAATGGTGATGAGCGGCCTCTCGACCACCACCCGTCCCGACAGGGAGTCGGCGGCGGCCCTCAGGCGCCCAGCGCAGCCTCTGCGTCGTCGGGCATCTCCTCGATGACCAGCTCGGCCACCCGCCGCACGCCGTGGCCCGAGACGGCGCCCGCCCGCCGGAGCAGGTCGCTCAGGTAGCTCACGAGGCTCAGCACGTCGGCCCGGTGGGAGCGGCCGACCAGCGGCACCGGCTCGGTGGCCGGGTCCAGCCCGCACACCTCGATGATCAACTCCCGGATGAAGAGCAGCCGTCCCCGAGCTTCGAGCAGGGGGGTGCCGCTCGTACGCAGCCAGACAGAAACCCCCAGTTCAAGGGACAGGTCCCCGGAGAAGGGCTCGACCGGGCCCAGCTCCGCCAGCCCCGACAGGAGGGCCGGGCCGAAGCCGGGGCGCACGCTCGTGACCATGGCCTCAGTGTGGCGAATACCTGTAACAAGG
Source organism: uncultured Acidimicrobiaceae bacterium (assembly GCA_963763575.1). Lineage (GTDB taxonomy): Bacteria > Actinomycetota > Acidimicrobiia > Acidimicrobiales > RAAP-2 > Bog-473. The sequence goes on along the minus strand of CAVXPD010000010.1, from coordinate 169,842 downwards.
TGGTGGACCGGGCCTGTGCTGGTAATTTGTTGCACGTGGCACGAACGATCTGGAAGGGCGCCCTCAGTTTCGGGCTGGTCAACATCCCTGTCGGCCTGTACCCGGCGACACAGGACAAGAGCATCCACTTCAACCAGTTCGAAGAGGGGACGTCCGACCGCATCCGTTACAAGAAGGTCAACGAGCGCACCGGTGAGGAGGTGTCGAACGACCGCATCGAGCGTGGGTTCGACCTCGGGGGCGGCGAGTTCGTCATCCTGACCGACGAGGAGCTGGAGAGCGCGGAGCCGAAGAAGTCGCGCCAGATCGAGATCTCGGACTTCGTCGAGCAGGACGAGATCGACCCCGTCTACTTCCGGGCCAGCTACTACCTCGCCCCCGAGGGGGCGGGCTCCGACAAGGCCTACGCCCTGCTGCGGCGCGCCATGGCCGACGCCGGCCGTATCGGCATCGCCACGATGGTGATGCGCAACAAGGAGTACCTCGTGGCCGTCCGGCCGGAGGACGATGCGCTGGCTCTGCACACCATGTACTTCTCGGACGAGGTGCGCAGCCCCGGCAAGGAGCTCCCCGCGCTGCCCGAGAACGGCGAGGTCAGCGACCGCGAGCTCTCCATGGCCCAGCTGCTCATCGAGTCGATGGAGAGCGAATGGGACCCCGAGCACTTCCACGACACGCACCGTGAGAAGGTCCAGGCCCTCATCGACGAGAAGGCCAGCGGGCAGGAGATCGTGATCCAGAGCGCCCCCGAGGAGCCGGCCAAAGTGGTCGACCTGATGGAGGCGCTGAACGCCAGCATCAAGGCCGCGGCCAAGCCCGCCGCCAAGTCCGGCGGCGCCGCCCCAGCCAAGCGCTCGTCGTCGCGACGGGCGGCGCCCGCCGCGAAGAAGGCGGCCAAGACCGCCAAGCAGCCGGCGCGGGCCAAGCAGCCCTCCTCACGCCGCAAGGCGTCCTGAGTCTCCGACGGGTAGCCACCCGCCGTTCGCAAGCGTTGCGCCTCAGGGGCGAATCACGCATGATAACAGTGTCCAGAGTCTGATCTGATTCGATTTCCCGCTCGAACCGGGCCAATTGTGGTGTCATCCCGATAAAAGTAGGGTCATCGCACGAGAAGGGGGTCGGGGTGGCGATCGCGCAGTCTCGGGTTCGGACCGACAAGCTGGCCGAGTTGACTCAGTTCGCCGGGTTGGTCCAGCTGATCTCGGTCGACGGCCAGCGGACCGTCGGGTGCCCGTACTGGGATCTGGTGGCCGACGTCGGCGCCGATGAGCTGCGTGACCTCTACCGGGACATGGCGATCGTCCGCCGGCTCGATGCGGAGGCCATGGCCCTCCAGCGCCAGGGCGAGCTCGCCCTGTGGGCGCCGCTCCTCGGGCAGGAGGCGGCGCAGATCGGCTCGGCGCGGGCGATGCGGCCCGACGACTTCGTGTTCCCGAGCTACCGGGAGCACGGCGTGGCCTACTGCCGCGGTGTCGACCCCGTCGACATACTCCGGCTGTGGCGGGGGGCCGGCCAGTCGGGCTGGGACCCCGAGCGCTACGGGATCGCCACCCCGGCGATCGTCGTGGGGTCGCAGACGCTGCACGCCACCGGCTACGCGCTGGGCATCGTGCTCGACGGCGGCACCTCGGCGGCGCTCGCCTACTTCGGCGACGGCGCCTCGAGCCAGGGTGACGTCGCCGAGGCCCTCGGTTTCGCCGCCAGCTTCACCGTCCCCGTCGTCTTCTTCTGCCAGAACAACCAGTGGGCCATCTCCGAGCCGGTCCGCCTGCAGGCCCACGGGTCGATCGCGCAACGCGGGCAGGGCTACGGCATACCGGGCGTCCAGGTCGACGGCAACGACGTCCTGGCCGTGCTGGCCGCCACCCGGTTCGCGCTGGCCCGGGCCTACGCCGGCCAGGGCCCGACCCTGATCGAGGCGGTGACTTACCGCATGGGGCCGCACACCACGTCCGACGACCCCACTCGATACCGCACCCGCGCCGAGGAAGAGGAATGGCGGACGAAGGACCCGCTGGCCCGACTGCGGGCGCTGCTGCGGTCCGAGGGCGCGTCCGACGACCGCTTCGAGGACGGCGTGGACGCCGCCGCCGCCGAAGCGGCCGCCGCACTGCGGGCAGGCGTGCTCGCCATGCCCGACCCCGAGCCGGCGGCGCTGTTCGAACACGTGTACGCCGGCCCGCACGCGTTGCTCGATGAGGAGCGCGACGCCTACACGAAGTACCTGGCCGAGTTCGACGACGAGCCGTCATGACGGGCACCATGTCGCTCGGCAAGGCGTTGAACGCCGGTCTGCGCCACGCCATGGTGCGCGACCCCAAGGTCGTGCTCATGGGCGAGGACATCGGCAAGCTCGGCGGCGTCTTCCGCGTCACCGAGGGCCTGCAGCGCGACTTCGGTGACCGGCGCGTGATCGACACCCCGCTCGCGGAGTCCGGCGTCGTCGGCACCGCCGTCGGGCTGGCCCTGCGCGGTTACCGCCCCGTCTGCGAGATCCAGTTCGACGGCTTCGTCTACCCCGCCTTCGACCAGATGGTCTCGCAGGTGGCCAAGTTCCGCTACCGCAACGAGGGCCGCGTCGCTCTGCCGCTCACCATCCGGGTGCCCTACGGCGGCGGCATCGGCGCCGTCGAGCACCACTCCGAGTCGCCGGAGGCCTACTTCGCGCACACGGCGGGTCTGCGCGTGGTCACGCCGAGCGACGCGGCGGAGGGGCACCGCATGATCCAGCAGGCAATCGCCTCCGACGACCCGGTCGTGTTCTTCGAGCCGAAGCGCCGCTACTGGGACAAGGGCGAGGTCGACGAGGACGAACCCCTCGACACCGAACCGTTGCACCGCGCCCGCGTCGTCGCCGAGGGGACCGACGTCACCGTCGCGGCGTACGGCCCCATGGTGGCCACCTCGCTGGAGGCCGCCGGAATCGGCGCGGAGGAGGGGACCTCCGTCGAGGTCGTCGACCTTCGCTCGCTCTCCCCGGTCGACTTCGACACGCTCGAGGCGTCGGTGCGCAAGACGGGTCGGCTCGTCGTCGTGCACGAGGCGCCCGTCTTCTGCGGCCTCGGCGCCGAGATCGCGGCCCGCATCTCGGAGCGCTGCTTCTACCACCTCGAGTCGCCCGTACGGCGGGTCGGCGGCTTTTCCACGCCCTACCCGCCGTCCAAGCTCGAGCGTCACTACCTGCCCGATGCGGACCGGATCCTCGCGGAGGTCGACCGGTCTCTGCAGCCGTGAGCGCGGTGGAATCCCCGAGCCGGTGAGCGACGTCCGCCGCTTCTTGCTCCCCGACCTCGGGGAGGGCCTGACCGAGGCCGAGATCGTGGCCTGGCACGTCGCCGCCGGGGACGCGGTCGCGCTGAACCAGGTCCTGGTCGAGGTCGAGACCGAGAAGGCCGTCGTCGAGCTGCCGAGCCCCTACGCCGGCACGGTGGTCGAGCTGCTCGCGGCACCGGGCGACACGGTCGCCGTGGGCGCGCCCATCGTCGCCGTCGACGCGTCCGGTGCCTCCGGCGCGGACGGTGCCGGCGGGAGCGAGCCGGACGCGACGCCCGGCGAGAAGGTGTCGGTGCTCGTCGGCTACGGCCCCTCGGAGGCCGCGCCGAGCCGCCGTCGTCGTCGCGGCGCCGCGCACCGCGACCGTCCGGCGCCCGCACCACCACCGGTCCCGAACGGCGGACGGCCTCTGGCCTCACCACCGGTGCGCTTCATGGCACGCCAGGAGGGCGTCGACTTGGCCGACCTCACCGGGCACGGACCGGGCGGGATCATCACCCGGGAGGATCTCGCCGCCCATCTGGCGGGCGCGACGACGACGTCGGCACCGCGCAAGGCGACGTCGGCACCGCGCAGGACGACGACGCCGGCGGACACGCCGGTTCTGGACCGCGAGACGCGAGCACCCGTCCGCGGCGTCCAGAAGCACATGGCCGAGGCGATGGTCCGCAGCGTGGCCACCGCACCTCAGGCGTGTGTCTTCCTATCGCTCGACGTCACCGCGACCTCGGACCTGGTCGAGCGCCTGCGCCGGAACCACTGGTTCGAGGGCGTGCGGGTCACGATGCTCACCGTCGTGGCGCGCGCCCTGTTGCTCGCGCTCAGGGACCATCCGGCCCTCAACTCGTCGTGGGACGAGGCGACGTCCGAGGTCGTGACCAAGCACTACGTCAACCTCGGCATCGCGGTGGCGGGGCCGCACGGGTTGGTGGTCCCCAACATCAAGGACGCACAGGAGCTCACGCTGCGCGCGCTGGCCTCAGCGCTCTCCGACCTCACCGCCCAGGCCCGGGACGCGCGGTCGACGCCGGCCGACCTCAGTGGCGGCACCATCACGATCACGAACGTCGGGGTCTTCGGAATGGATGCCGGCGTGCCCATCCTCAACCCGGGCGAGGCCGCCATCCTGGCCGTCGGCGCGGTGCAGCGCCGGCCCTGGGAGTACGAGGGCGAGATCGCGCTGCGCGACGTCGTGACCCTGAGCCTGGCCTTCGACCACCGCCTCGTCGACGGCCAGGAGGCGTCTCAGTTCCTGTCCGCGGTCGGGGAGATCCTGGTGGACCCCACGAACCTCATCGCCCTTCTCTGACCCCGCCGGGTTATTCGCTGTCGGCCAGCAGGTGCTGCAGCCCTCGGCGCAACGTGCGCAGCTGGCGCTCGAGCTGCTGGAGCTCCCGGACCAGGCGCATGGCTTCTTCCCGGTCGAGGGCAGGGGCCCCGGGTCGGAGCATGGCGAGGGAGCGCCGGAGGGTCTCGAGCTCGTAGCGGCGCTCCATCAGACCCACGAACATATGTTCGTCTCCGGCGCACCGCAAGAGGCGTGGCCGCGGGTGTGGTGCGGTCACCGGCGGTGCGCCCCCCTCCCTGGCGCGAGGCGTGGTCGAACACCTGCGTTTCTGGCGCGGAACGTTGTCCGTTTGCGGACGCGGCGCGAGGGTATAGGCGCACGCTCGCGGCGTGGGCCGTACCCGCGGCAGCCACGCAAGGAGGTCACCATGAGGACCGTCCGGGACGTCATGTGTAGGGACATCGAGACGCTCCGCACCACCGAGAGCGCGGTCGATGCGGCGTGCTACCTGGCCACCCACTCCGACGACTCCGTCCCGCTCTGTCTCTCCGACGGCAGTCTCGCCGGCTCGGTGAGCAGCCGCGACATCGTGGCCAAGGTGGTGGCGAAGGGCCTCGACCCACACGAGGTGCAGCTGGCCGAGCTCGCCGAGCCGTCCGACGCGCTGGCGCTCGATGCCGACGTCTCGGTCGAGGAGGCCGCGGCGGTGATGCGTCACTTCGAACGGGCGCGGCTACCGGTGACCGAGGACAATCGGGTCATCGGGCTGGTGACCCAACGCGACCTCAGCCGGTCGCTGCTGTTCCGCCCTCCCTGGGTCGACGCGTAAGTCGCGCCGACGCCCCGGGCTTTCGGGCGCCCTCGAGGTCCCGTATCCCGGGCGACTTGGGAGTCGATTTGTAATACGAGTCGGGTCGGTGCGGGCTTGCCGCCGGCGCCGCTTCGGTGGCGACAGTATTCGCCACCAACCTCACCGGCAGAAGTGCCGCATACGACTCAAAAGAACTCCGCCGGGCAACTCGCCCGAGCCGGCGCACAGAACCGAGCCAAACCGCGGCTGTCTCTCAAACGAGTCCCATGGACGACGCTCTCGAGGTGGAGGCTCGATCGAGCGTTTAGCCTCGCCCTCGTGGCAGATCCCGCATGGCCGCCGCCCCCGGGGGGCACCTGGGTCCTTGACCTCGATGGGGTGGTGTGGCTCACGGGGCGCCCCATCCCCGGCGTCGACGAGGCGGTCGCACTGCTGCGCGGGGCGGGAGTTCGCGTGCTCTTCGCCACGAACAACTCGTCGCCGACGCGCGCTGAGCTGCGCCGCCGCCTCGAGCACTGCGGCATCACGGCCACCGACGCGGACCTCCTCAGCTCGGCCCACGTGGCGGCCGGCCTGCTCGCGCCGGGCTCGAGCGCCCTCGTGCTGGGCGACGACGGCATCGTGGAGGCGCTTGCCGCCCGCGGGGTGACCGTCGTCCCCGAGGGGCCGGCGGACGCCGTCGTCGTCGGCTGGACGACCAAGTTCACCTTCGACGCCATCGACCGGGCCTCCCGGGCCGTGCGCGCCGGAGCCCGCCTGGTCGGCACGAACGAGGACCCGACGTTCCCCACTCCCGACGGGTTGGTGCCCGGGGCGGGCGCGCTCCTCGCCGCGGTCGCCACCGCCGGCGAGGCGGTGCCCCTGGTGGCGGGGAAGCCCCACCGGGAGACGGCCGATGCCATCGTCGAGCGGGTCGGCCCCGGGGAGTTGCGGGCCACCGTGGGGGACCGCCCGTCCACCGACGGGGCACTGGCGGAGCAGCTCGGCATCCCCTTCGCCCTCGTCTTCTCCGGTGTGACCAGGGAGGGGGACGTCCCGGCCGAGGGGGCACCGCGGCCCGCCACCACAGCAAAGGACCTGCGCACACTCGTCATGCGGACCGTGGGCAACTGGTGAGATAGTGCTTGCTAACAGCTAGCACTTGATATACTCTTGTTCATATGGCAAGCAATGAGCGGATACGCAAATACCTCGATGCGGGGACCGTCCTCGGCCAGGTCACCCGTGGTCGGGCTGAGGAGATCGTGCGAGAGTTGGTGAACGCAGGAGACATCCCACGCGGCCAGGCGCAGGAGTGGGTGGACAATTTGGTGGAGCGGAGCCGGAAGACGAGCGATCAGGTACTCGACCTCATCCGCAACGAGGTGGCCGATCAGCTGCGGAAGGTCGACGGCAAGGCCCTCGAGAATCTGGCCAACCAGGTGGCCGACGTCCTGAAGCGGTCGGCCGACGCCGGTCGCAAGACCGCGCAGGACGTCACCGAGCAGGCCGAGAAGACCGCCAAGGCAGCCCGGACTCAGGCCGGCAAGACGGCCAACGCGGCCCGGACGCAAGCGGGTAAGACGGCCGACGCGGCGCGCACCCAGGCGGGCAAGACGGCCAACCGGGCCCGTACCGCCGCGAAACAGGCGGTGCCGACGCGGCCGGGTGCCAAGAAGGCGACGAAGAAGGCGCCGTCCACGCACATGGCTGAAGCCAAGAAGGCTTCGGCCAAGAAGGACAAGGACAAGAAGGACCAGAAGGAGACGTCGCCCAAGAAGGCCGCCAGCTGAGCCCCGGCGCCCGCCGCCGGCTCGACAGCGAGCTCGTGCGACGGGGTCTCGTCGACAGCCGGCAGGAGGCGCAATCGGCCATCGCGGCTGGTTCGGTCCTCGTGGCCGGCGCCCCCGCGGACAAGCCGGCCCGGCTCGTCGCCCCCGACGAGCCGCTCGTCCTCCTCGGACCGCCGTCGCCCTTCGTCAGCCGCGGGGGCGTCAAGCTCGATGCGGCACTGACGCGGTTCGCCGTCCCCGCCGCGGGACGGCGCGCGCTCGATGCGGGTGCCTCGACGGGAGGCTTCACCGACTGCCTGCTCCAGCGCAGTGCGGCGCACGTGTATGCCGTCGACGTGGGGCACGGGCAACTCGACCCCTCCCTGCGCGACGACTCCCGGGTGACCGTGCTCGAACGGACCAACGTGCGGACGCTGACGGTGGACCAGCTGCGTGCCGTCGACCCGGCCTTCGAGCCGTGCCCCCTCGTCGTCGCCGACCTGTCGTTCATCTCGCTGCGTTCGGTCGTGCCCGCCCTCACCGGGCCGGTCGCCGCGCCCGACGCCGACCTTGTCCTGCTGGTCAAACCACAATTCGAGGCCGGCCGCGCCGCGGTCTCCCGCGGCAAAGGCGTCGTGCGCGATCCGGCGCTCTGGCGGGAAGCGCTCGAGGGGGTGACGTCCGCGCTGCTGGCCGCCGAAACCGGCATCATGGGAGCGATGCCTTCACCCCTCACCGGCGCCTCCGGCAACGTCGAGTTCCTGGTGCACGCGCGCCGGGGCGACGCGTCCCGGACTCCGGGGGAGGTCACCGCCCTCCTCTCCGCCGCCGTGTCGGAGGCGGAGGGATCCGCTCCGCCGGACCAAGCGGACTGAGCCCCCCGCGCCCGTGGCCACGGTCACCTTCCTCGTGCACCCCGAGCGCCCCGACGCGCTCGCGTTGGCGACCGACACGGCGCAGTGGCTGACCGGTCGTGGCCAGACCGCGCGCATCCTGCGCTTCAGCGGCCCGGACAAGGTCACCGAGGCCGGGGTCGAGCACGACCTGAGCGCCGTCGACCTCTCCGGCTCGACGGTCGCCGTCAGCATGGGCGGCGATGGCACCTTCCTGCGCGTCGTGCGCCTGGCCGCCGAAGTCGACGTCCCCGTGCTCGGCGTCAACTTCGGGCGGCTGGGCTATCTGCCGGACCTCGGGCCCGACGAGGTGCGTGGCGCACTGACCAAGGTGTTCGAGGGGAAGGCGGTCATCGAGGACCGCTGCGCGCTCGACGTGACGATCGCGGACCGTTCCCCCGGCGATGTCCCGACGACGCTGCTCGCCCTCAACGAGGTGGTGATCGAGAAGATCGATTTCGGTCACACCGTGCGCCTGACCACCTGCGTCGACGGCGAGGAGGCCCTGACCTACTCGGCCGACGGGCTCATCGTCGCCTCGCCCACGGGGTCGACCGCGTACAACCTCTCGGCCGGCGGTCCCATCCTGGCCCCGACGCTGCGCGCCATGGTGGTGACGCCGGTGGCACCCCACTTCTCGCTCGACCGCAGCCTGGTGCTCACCGACGAGCAGGAGGTGTGCGTGAAGGTCGCGCCCGACCGGGTCGGCGCGCTCGTCGTCGACGGCGAGGACGTAGGCCGGCTCCAGCCCGGCGCGACGGTGACCTGCGTCGTGGCCGAACGCTCGGTGCGCGTGGTGCGCAACGAGCCGCAGACGTTCGGCGGCATCCTGCGCTTCCGCCTCCTCGCCGACCGGAGCGGCTAGGCGGTGGGTGTGCGGTGCTGACCGAGCTGCGCGTGCGCGACCTCGGCGTCATCGAGGACCTCACGCTCACGTTCGGGCGGGCATGACGGCGCTCACCGGCGAGACCGGGGCGGGCAAGACGTTGCTCGTCGAGGCGCTCCAACTGGTCCTCGGCGGGCGGGCGCAGCCGGGACTGGTCCGCGCCGGCGCCAGCGAGGCCATCGTCGAGGCCAGGTTCGAGGTGGGTGACGGCGAGGACGAGCACGAGGTGATCCTCGCCCGTGCCGTCCCGGCCGAAGGACGCTCGCGGGCGTGGGTGGATGGTCGCATGGCGCCGGTGGGCGCGCTCGGCGAGGCGGCGGCGGATCTGGTGGAGATCCACGGCCAGCACGAACATCGGGCCCTCGTGACGTCCGGCGCGCAGCGCAATGTGCTCGACGCGTTCGCCGGGACCGACCTGGGGACCGCGCTCGGGTTGCGGGCCGAGTTGCGTGCGCTCGATGACGCGCTCGCCGCGCTGGGCGGGGACGCGCAACAGCGCGCCCGGGAGGCCGACGTCCTGCGTTATCAGGTCGGCGAGATCGCGTCTGCGCGGGTCGAGGACCCCGACGAAGAGGCCGCGTTGCGCCTCGAAGAGGAACGTCTGGCGGACATCGGCGCCTACCGGGAGGCTGCGCTCGGCGCCCTCGAGTTGCTCGACCCGTCCGCCGCTGACGGCGGCGCACTCGACGCGTTGGGGCGGGTGGCCTCGATCCTCGGCGGCCGCGCCGCCTTCGACGGTTACCGCAGCCGGGTGGCGGACGCCACAGAGGAGTTGTCCGACGTGGCGCGCGCGCTGCGCGACGAGGTCGAGGGCGCCGAAGACGACCCGCAGCGGCTGGCCGAGGCGCAAGAGCGGCGCCGGCTGCTGGGCGAGCTGCGGCGCAAGTACGGCGAGGACCTCGCCGGCGTCATGGCCTACGCGGCCGAGGCGGCGGCGCGGCTGGCGCGCCTCGAAGATGCCGAGGTGGAGGCGGCCCGGCTCCAGGCGAAGCGTTCCGGCGTCGAGGCGGAGCTGGCCGAGGCCGAGGCCGAGGTGCGCGCCGTGCGTGCCCGCGCCGCCGGCGACTTCGGGCGACGGGTCGAGGAGCGGTTGGCCACCTTGGCCATGGCCGGCGCCCGCCTCGAGGTGCATGTCGGCCCGGACGGGACGGGCGAGCCGGTCGAGCTGGCGCTGGGGGCCAACGTCGGCGAACGGCTCCAGCCGCTCGCCCGGGCGGCCTCGGGCGGCGAGCTGGCCCGGGCCATGCTCGCCATTCGCCTCGTCGGCCTCGGCGGGCCCCAGACGATGGTCTTCGACGAGGTGGACGCCGGCGTGGGCGGGGCGGCCGCACTCGCCCTGGGCGACGCCCTGCACGAGGTGGCCCGGGAGCGCCAGGTGCTCGTGGTCACCCACCTGGCCCAGGTGGCGTCCCGGGCCGACGCGCAGGTGCGTGTCGAGAAGCACGAGTCCGGCGGGCGCACCGTCACGGGCGCATCGGTGGTCGAGGCAGAGGACCGGGTCACCGAGCTGTCCCGCATGCTGTCGGGACACCCCGGCAGTGACGTTGCCCGCGCCCATGCCCGCGAGCTGCTGGGTGTGGGGGACCGCACCCGGACCTGAGCCGGGGGTCGGGTCCGCGCGAGCTCGGGGGCGCTTCGATTATCGTGGTTGGGTGCACCGAACATGCGAGTCGATGCTCGGCGTCCTCGGCGTCCTCAAGGTGGCGTGAGCAAGTTCATCTTTGTGACAGGCGGTGTCTCGAGCTCGCTCGGGAAGGGTCTCACCGCCTCCTCGCTCGGCCGGCTCCTCAAGTGCCGTGGATTGCGCGTGACGATGTGCAAGCTCGACCCGTACATCAATGTCGACCCGGGGACCATGAACCCGGGCGAGCACGGAGAGGTGTTCGTCACCGAGGACGGCGGTGAGACGGACCTCGACCTCGGGCACTACGAGCGCTTCATCGACGAGAACCTCTCCCGGCGTTCGAACACGACGACCGGAGGCATCTACCGCTCGGTCATCGAGAAGGAGCGCCGGGGCGACTTCCTGGGCCGCACCGTGCAGGTCATCCCCCACGTCACCGACGAGATCAAAGACCGCATCCATCGCCTGGCCGACGAGGACGTCGACGTCGTCATCGTCGAGATCGGAGGCACGGTCGGTGACATCGAGATCGTGCCGTTCATCGAGGCTATCCGCCAGTTCCGCCGGGACATCGGGCGGGACAACGTCTGCTACGTCCACCTCACGCTCGTGCCGTACCTGGTGTCGGGGGAACAGAAGACCAAGCCGACCCAGCACTCGGTCACGGAGCTGCGCAGCCGAGGAATCCAGCCCGACATCATCGTGTGCCGGAGCGACAAGCCGATCTCCGAGACCCTCAAGCGAAAGATCTCGCTGCAGTGCGACGTCCCCATCGACGCCGTCGTCTCCGCGGTCGATGCGCAGAGCATCTACGAGATCCCGCTCGTGCTCCACGAGCAAGGGCTGGACGCGTATGTCTGCCGCACGCTCGGCATCGACGACGCGGAGCACCGCGTCGACATCTCCGAGTGGGAGGCGCTCGTCGAGCGGGTCGAGTCGCTGACGCGGCGCGTGAAGGTGGGCATCGTCGGCAAATACGTCAACATGCCCGACGCCTACCTGTCCGTGGTCGAGGCGCTGCGCCACGCCGGCTTCCATCACGGCGCCGAGATCGAGCTCGACTGGATCGATGCCGAGCTCGTGCCGGATCTCCTTGCCACCGACCGTTTGCGCGGGCTCGACGCAATCGTGATCCCCGGCGGCTTCGGCGAGCGGGCGATCGAGGGGATGGTGACCGCCGCCGGGTACGCCCGCGACCGCGGCGTCCCCTGCCTGGGCCTGTGCCTCGGCTTGCACGTCATGGTCATCTCGATCGCCCGCGACCGGGCCGGGCTCGAGCGCGCCAACTCGCGGGAGTTCGACAGCCTCTCGCCCCACCTGGTCATCGACCTCATGCCCGACCAGGTCGAGGTCTCCGACAAGGGCGGCACCATGCGGCTGGGCTCCTATCAGGCGGTGCTCGCGCCCGACTCGAAGGTGGCCAAGGCCTACGGGACCCTGGGCGTGACCGAGCGCCACCGCCACCGCTTCGAGTTCAACAACAAGTACAAGTCGCGGCTCGAGGCGGTCGGCCTCGTCTGCTCGGGCATGTCGCCCGACGGTCGCCTGGTCGAGTTCGTCGAGCTGGCCGACCACCCGTACTGGGTGGCGACACAGGCCCACCCCGAGTTCAAGAGCCGGCCCGACCGACCACACCCGCTGTTCCGCGACCTGGTGGCCGCGGCGCTCGAGCGCGCGGAGGGCCGCGAGCCGCACCTGCTCGATCTTGACGCCGTCACCTGAGCCCGTGCCAGGCTTTCGCCGCGTCTCGGAGGAGAACCTCCTCCAGGCGTGGCTGTTCCGGGTCGACCGCTTCCACCTCCTCGACCCCGAGGGGCACCCCTTCGACCGGTACGTGATACGGCATCCCGGCGCGGTCACCGTCGTGCCGCTGCACGACGACGCCACCGTGACGTTGGTGCGCCAGTACCGTGCCGCCGTCGACACCCTGGTGCTCGAGATCCCGGCCGGGACGCGCGACAAGGGGGACGAGCCCGAAGAGGCCACGGCGCGCCGGGAGCTGGCGGAGGAATGCGGGCTCGAGGCGGCGACGTGGGAGCGCCTCGTCGGCACCTGGAACACGCCGGGGGTCAGCGACCAGCACACGACGATCTTCCTGGCCACGGGCCTCACGCCGACCGAGAGCCATCCCGACGGGATCGAGGAGCGCTACATGAGCGTCGAGAGGGTCCGTCTCGCCGATCTCGACGCGCTGGTGGCGGACGGGACGCTGAAGGACGAGACGACGGTGCTCGGTCTCTTCATGGCCCGCGACCGGCTCGCCGCGACGGGCCGGCTGTCGTGACCGCGACCGACCCGCTGCCGAGGCCGGCCGAGGAGTTCCTCTCCTGGCTCGAGGTCGAGCGCGGGAGGTCGCCCCGCACGCTCGCTGCCTACCGGCGTGACCTGGTGGCGTACCGCGACGCGCTGGCCGCCGGCGGGGCCACGATGGAGGGCGCGTCGCCGGCGGACTTGGCGGCCTACCTCTCGACGCGGCGCGCCTCGCACAGTCCGGCGTCGGTCGCGCGTGCCCACTCGAGCATCCGCGGCTTTCACCGCTTCCTCGTCGAGGAGGGGTTGCGGCCCGACGACCCGACCGTCGACCTGCCGTCGATCTCGCTCTCGGACATGCTGCCCAAGGCCCTGGGCGAGGAGGAGGCCGAACGGCTCCTGGCCTCGGTGGTCGGGACGGGTCCGGCCGTGTTGCGCGACCGCGCCCTGCTCGAGGTTCTGTACGGGACGGGGGCTCGGGTGAGCGAGGTCGTCGGGCTCAACGTGAGCGACGTCGCCGACGCGCTCGGCGACGTCGACCTGCCGCTCGTGCGCGTCCTGGGCAAGGGCGACAAGGAGCGGGTGGTCCCGCTGGGCAGCGTGGCGCGCCTGGCGCTGGCCGAGTGGCTCTCGGGACGGGGTCGCCCCCTGTTCGAGCCCAAGCGCTGGCGCCGGCGCAGCGACGCCGAGGCCCTGTTCCTCAACGCCCGAGGCGGGCGCCTGACCCGGGTCGGCGCCTTCGGGGTGGTGAAGAAGTACGCCGCCCGGGTCGGTCTCGAGGACGCGGTCAGCCCGCACGTGTTGCGCCACTCGTGCGCCACCCACATGCTCGGACGGGGCGCGGACGTGCGGGTTGTCCAGGAGCTTCTGGGCCACGCCTCCATCGCCACCACCCAGCGTTACACCAAGGTGTCGGCTGAGCACCTCCGACGCGCCTACGAGGAGGCGCACCCCCGTGCCCACCCCCGTGCCACGCCCGCCGCGGGAACAGAGGGGGGGAGGGACCGCGTAGCATGAACCCATGCCGAACGAGGCCCAGACGGCGGAGACTGCCGAGATCGATTTCGCCGCCCTTCTACGCAACGAGAAGGAGGGGTTGCAGGCCCAGCTGAAGGAGCTGGGCTATGCCGACGAGGGAAGTGGCCTCAACTACGACTCGAACTTCGCCGACTCCAGTCAGGTGACCGCAGAGCGCGGAGAGGCGGAACGACTGGCGAGGGATCTGCGAGAGGCCCTCGGGGAGGTCGAGGCGGCCATCCAGCGACTGGCCGCCGGCAAGTACGGCTTGTGCGAGGTGTGCGGGAAGCCGATCGGTGACGCCCGGCTCGAGGCTATGCCGGCCGCCCGCCTCTGTATCGTCGACGCCGCCAAGCACTAGGTGCGCGCGCCGGGTGCCTCCTCGGGGAGGCGGCCGATGGACCAGCGCACGAAGCGCGCCCTGTGGATCGTCGCGGGCGCCGTCGTCCTCATCGCGCTGGTGGCGCACCACAACATCAGCGAGCAGGAGATCATCATCTTCTGCGTCGTGGTGCCCTCGATCATCCTCCACGAGGTCTCCCACGGCTATGTGGCCAACGCGTTCGGTGACGACACCGCGAAGCGGGCGGGGCGTCTCAGCCTGAACCCGGTTGTGCACGTCGACCCGGTCGGCACTCTCATCGTGCCGGCCCTGATGGCCCTGAGCGGGATCGGCGTCTTCGGGTGGGCCAAGCCGGTGCCCGTCAACGTCGGGCGCTTGCGCAGCCCGCGCAACCAAGGCGTGGTGGTGTCGCTGGCCGGGCCGGCGGTGAACGCCGCCCTCGCTGCCATCTTCGCGTTGCTCTTCATCCATTTGGCGCGGCCCGGGTTGCCGACGTTTTACACGTCGATCGCGCAGTGGTCGACGTGGGCGCAGGTGCTCTTCTACGCCGGCGTCGTCAACGTCGGCCTCTTCGTGTTCAACATGATCCCCGTGCCGCCGCTCGACGGCTCCGTCCTCCTCGAGCGGCTCCTCCCGGCGAGCTGGTGGCCGACCTATCTGCGCTACCGCCAGTACACCATGCCGATCCTGCTGGGGATCGTGGTGCTCAACTTCTTCCTCGACCAGAACGGGCACGTGGGCCCCATCACGTGGCTCTTCGAGCAGATCTACACCTGGTGGGGCCACGTGCTGGGCATCTAGCCGGCTGCGGCCCCCAGGTCGACCTCGTCCGTCGCGACCACGCCGGCCGTGCGCCCGGGCGCCTCCTGGTACGTCCAGTACAGGTTGGTGTGGGCGATGACCTGGTCCGGTGGGGGCGCTCCCCACTGCGTCTGGTCCTCGGTCGTGTGGGCGTCACTCACGAGCGTGGTGTCGTAGCCGCGGACGAAGGCGCCGTGCAGCGTCGAGCGGATGCAAGCGTCGGTCTGCGCGCCGGCGACCACGAGGCGCCCGACGCCGAGCCCGGCCAGAACCTCCTCGAGGCTGGTGTCCTCGAAGGAGTCGCCGTAGAGCTTCTCCACGCGCGGCTCGTCGTCGGTCGGGTCGAGCTCGGGGACGATCCGCCAGGGGTCGCTCCCGGGCGACCGGTTCCCGCCGTCGTCCTGCACCCAGACGACCGGGACCCCGGCGCGCCGGGCCCGCTCGACCAGACGCGCGATGTTCGCCACCACGTCGTCACGCTCGTATGCGTCCGCGACGACGCTGTTTTGCACGTCGACCACGAGGACCGCGGTGTTGGGGCGGCCGGCCAGTGTCGTCATCTCGCCTCCTGTGCCACACGGGACCCGAGGGGTCCTTTACCAGACGGGACCCGGGGGGTCCGTTTGCCACACGGGACCCGGGTGGTCCGTTTGCCGCACGGACCCGACCGCAGAGTAGCGGCGCGCCCGGCCTGCGCCTACCCCGCCGGCTCCGGCAAGAGTCCCATGGCGTCGGCCGCCCGCGCGTAGGTCATCGACGCCACCGAGCGAGCCCGGGAGGCACCCCGATCGAGCACCGCGTCGACGTAGGCCGGGTCGCCGTCGAGGGTCCGGCGGCGCTCGCGGATCGGCCGCAGCATCTCGCAGACCGCCGCCGCCACGTCCTTCTTGAGGTCCCCGTAGGTGGTGTAGTCGCCCGCGAGCTGCGTGGGCGTCCGGCCCGTTGCCGCCGCGAGGAGCTCGAGCAGGTTGGCCAGGCCCGGCTTGGCGGCGCGGTCGTAGCGCATCTCGCCGTCCGTGTCGGTGACCGCCTTGCGCACCTTGCGCGAGATCTCCTCGTCCGAGTCGAGCAGCCCGATCGTCCCGAGCGGCGAGTCGACGGTCTTGGACATCTTGCGCTCGGGGTGCTGGAGGTCCATGACGCGGGCGGCCGTGCCGGGGATGGCAGCCTCGGGAACGACGAAGGTCTCGCCATAGCGGTGGTTGAAGCGGTTGGCCACCTCCCGGGTGAGCTCCAGGTGCTGGCGCTGGTCGTCGCCGACGGGCACCTCGTTGGTGTCGTAGAGGAGGATGTCGGCCGCCATGAGCGCCGGGTAGGTGAACAGACTGGCCCGAACCCCAACCTGACCCTTGCCCTTGTCCTTGAACTGGGTCATGCGCAGGAGCTCACCGTAGGACGCGGTGGACTCGAGCAGCCAGGTCAGCCGGGTGTGTTCGGCCACGTGGCTCTGGATGAACAAAGTGCAGCGTTCCGGCTCGAGGCCGCAGGCCAGCATGTTGAGCGCCGCATCGAGCGTGTTGGCCCGGAGCTCGGAGGGGTCGATCTCCTCAGTCAGCGCGTGCAGGTCGACCACGCAGTAGAAGGCGTCCGTGTCGTCCCGGTCCTGGAAGGTCACCCAGTGCCGCAGGGCCCCGAGGTAATTCCCCAAGGTGAAGCTGCCGGACGGCTTGATGCCGGAGAAGACCCTGTTCATGGGCCGCCATGGTAGGGCGCACCCATCAGGCCTCCAGCCCGGCCCCCCTGGGTGCACGGCGCTCGCCCCGCCGTTCGATATCTTCGGCGGGTGGCCTACGCGGTCTCCACTCCCGTCTTCGAGGGTCCGATCGACCTGCTGCTCCATCTCGTGTCGAGCCATGAGGTCGATGTGCTCGACGTCCCCCTGCTCCCGGTGGTCGACGCGTTCGTGGAGGTCCTCACGGAGCAGCGCGAGCGCATCAACTTGAACCAGCTCTCCGAGTTCCTGCTCGTCGCGGCCATCCTCATCGAGCTGAAGTCGCAGAAGCTGCTGCCGGGCCCCGAGGCGGTCGACGAGGACGAGGACCTCGTCGGGTGGGAGGAGCGGGACCTGCTGCTCTCGCGTCTGCTCGAGTGCCGGGCCTATTCCGCCGTCGCCGACGTGTTCGTCGCGCTGGCTGAGCAGGCGTCCCGCTCGGTGCCCCGGGAGGCGGGACTCGACGACGGGTTCCTGGTCCACGCGCCGGACCTGTTGGCCGGCATCACGCCCGACGACCTGGCCCAGGCGTACCTGCGCGGCTCGGCCGAGCGCCCGGCGCCCCGGGTCGACCTCTCCCACGTGACGGTCGACACCGTCTCGGTGTCGGAGGCGGTCACCGAGCTGATCACGATGCCCGCGGCTGCCCGCGCCACCTCGTTTCGGGCGCTGGTGCAGGGTTGCCGGACCCGCATGGACGTCATCGTCCGCTTCCTCGCCCTGCTCGAGCTCTGCAAGATGGGGCGGGTGACCCTGGGGCAGGGGAGCACGTTCGGCGACCTGCAGATCTCCTGGCTGCCCGCCGACGACTTCGTCGGCGCATCGAGCGGGCGCGGCCTGGCCGAGTTGGGCGGCTACGAAGTCGACGGGTACGAAGGGTGAGGGGTGAGTCTCGTGGACGAAGCTGAGTTGCGCCGGACGATCGAGGCGATCCTTCTCGTGGCGGTCGAGCCACTCCCGCCACAACTCCTCGCCGAGCTGCTCGAGGAACCGGTCGAACGGGTGGAAGAGGCGCTCGACGAGCTCGTGCGGTCCTACGAGCGCGACCGCCGCGGCTTCGTGCTGGCCCGGATCGCCGGCGGTGCCCGGCTGCAGACACACCCCGACCAGGCGCTCTACGTGGAGCGGTTCGCCAATCGCGAGGTGTCGCATCGCCTGTCGACGGCCGCGCTCGAGACGCTGGCCATCGTCGCCTACCGCCAGCCGGTGTCACGCGGCCAGATCTCCGCCCTGCGCGGGGTCAACGTCGAGGGCGTGACCCGCCTGCTCGAGCAACGCGGCTACATCGAAATCGTGGGCCACGCGGATGGCCCGGGGCAGGCCGCGCTGTTCGGCACGACCGACCTCTTCTTGGAGCGTCTCGGCCTCGACTCCCTCGACCAGCTCCCGGCGGTCGAGGACTTCCTGCCGGGCCCGGAGGTGGCGGACGACCTCGAGCGCGACGTGCGCTCGGCGCTCGGCCTCGGCGTGGACGCAGCATCGGATTCCGACGACGCCTGAGCCGGCCGCCGGCGAGCGGTTGCAGAAGGTCCTGGCCCGTGCGGGGATCGCGTCGCGGCGTGCCTGCGAGGAGCTGATCGTGGCCGGGCGGGTGACCGTCGACGGCGAGGTGGCCACCCTGGGCCAGCGGATCGACCTGTCGACGGCCCGCGTCGAGCTGGACGGCGCACTGGTTCCGGTCGCGCCCGACCTCGTGTACTACCTGTTGAACAAGCCGGACGGCGTCGTCACCACCGTCGACGACCCACGGGGACGCCCGACCGTCGTCGCGCTCGTCCCCGCCGAGCCGCGCGTGTTCCCAGTCGGGCGTCTCGACCGCCACACCGAGGGACTGCTCGTCATGACCAACGATGGCACACTGGCCCAGCTGCTGACCCACCCCTCGCACGGCGTGGCCAAGGAGTACGTGGCGGAGGTCGAGCGGGGCACTCCGGCGCCGGGCGCGTTGCGTGCGCTGCGTCAAGGCGTCGAGCTCGAGGACGGGCGGACGGCTCCCGCCGAGGTGGGGGTGCTCGCGCCGGGCGTGCTGCGCCTCGTCATCCACGAGGGCCGGAACCGCCAGGTGCGGCGCATGTGCGACGCCGTCGGCCACCCGGTGCGGCGTCTGGTCCGCACGCGTATTGGCCCCGTGCGCGACGCGCAGTTGCCTCCGGGACGGTGGCGCCACCTCGGTGCCGACGAGGTGCGCGCCCTGGCCGCGGCGGCGCGTTAGGCCTCATCGACAGGCCCGCCAACAGGGCCGCCAGCAGGGAGGACAGCCCCTGGGCCGGTAGAGTGACCGGATGCCACCCGCTTCCACGGTCAGAGGCTTGCGCGGAGCCACGACGGTCGACGCCGACACGGTGGCCCAGGTCACCGAGCGCTCGCAGGAGCTGATGGGCGAGCTCATGGCGCGCAACGAACTGGTCGAGGACGACATCGTCAGTGCGCTCTTCACGACGACCGCGGACGTCACGAGCATCTTCCCAGCCACGGCCATCCGCGAGATCGGGTTCGGCGCGGTGCCACTCCTCTGCGCGGCCGAGATCGCCGTACCGGGCGCCATGCCCCAGTGCATCCGGGTCTTGCTGCACGTGTACACGACCCGGGCGCGCGGCGAGATGCACCACGTCTACCTGCACGGCGCCCAAGGGCTCCGCGATGACCTCCCCGACTGACGCCGGGACGCGTCGCCGGGCGCTGGTCGTCGGGACCGGGTTGATCGGTGGTTCGATCGCCTTGGGACTGCGGCGGCGGGGCTGGCACGTGTCCGGCCTCGATGCCGACGAGGGCCGTTCCCGCGAGGCGCTCGCCCGAGAGGTGATCGACCTCGTGGGCGACGACCCCGAGGCCGAGGTGGTGTTCGTCGCCACGCCGGCGGCGGCCGTCGCCGCAGTGGCCCGGCGGTTCCTCGACGCAGAGGGGCGGCGGCCCGACGCCGTGGTGACCGACGTGAGCGGCGTGAAGACGGCCATCGTGGCGGCCGCGGACCATGCCCGGTTCATCGGCGGCCACCCGATGGCGGGTTCGGAGCAGGTCGGTCTCCACGGGGCCGACCCCGACCTCTTCGAAGGAGCGGTGTGGGTGCTCACCCCGACTGCGGCCACGGACCTGGAGTCGTTCGACCGGCTGAAGGGCGTGGTGATGAGCCTCGGCGCCGACGTGCTCGTGCTCTCGCCCGCCGACCACGACCGCCTCGTTGCGGTCGTCTCCCACGTCCCGCACCTGGTCGCCGCGACCTTGATGAACGCCGCCAGCGCCGGCGCGGAGCAGGACGGCGCGCTGCTGCGCCTGGCCGCGGGCGGGTTCCGTGACATGACCCGCGTCGCGGCGGGCCACGCGGGGATCTGGCCCGACATCTGCGCGGACAACGCCACGGCCATCGTCGACGCGCTCGACGCGCTGGTCGGCGACCTGACCGCCATGCGCGACCGCGTGGCGGCCAGGGATCGCGAGGCGCTGCTCGGGGTCCTGCAGGACGCCAGCGCGGCCCGGCGCAACCTGCCCGCCCGCGTCGTGCGGCCCGACCACCTGGCCGAGCTGCGCATCCCGGTCCCGGACCGGGCCGGAGTCCTGGCCGAGATCACCTCGCTGGCCGCCGACGCCGGCATCGGCATCTACGACGTCGAGATCGCCCACTCCACGGAGGGACCCCGCGGCGTGCTCATCCTCGTCGTCGACGGCGCAGACGCCGAGACCCTGGCCACGGCCGTCGAGGCGAAGGGCTACCGGTGCCAGGTGGCCGAGCTGTCGTGACAGCGCCCCGCATCCTCGTGGTCGAGGGCGACGTCCCGTGCCGCGGCGCCGTGCGCACCCCGGGGGAGAAGTCGATCTCCCACCGTTGCATCTTGCTCGGGGCGCTCGCCGAAGGGACGTCGATCGTCCACGGGTTGTCCGACGGCGCCGACGTCGCCGCGTCGCTGCGCGCTGTCGAGGCGCTGGGCGCCGGCGTCGAGCGGCACCGGGACGGCACCGTGGTGGTGCACGGCGGGCGGGCGCGCCTGCGCCAACCCGCCGGTGCGCTCGACTGTGGCAACTCCGGCACCTCGATGCGCCTGCTGGCCGGGCTCGTCGCCGGGTTCGCCTGGGAGACGGAGCTCGTGGGCGACGACTCGCTCTCGACGCGGCCGATGGACCGGGTGGCGGAGCCGCTCGGATTGATGGGGGCGCAGGTGCGCGGGCGCGGCGAACGGTGCCTGCCCCCGTTGCACGTGCGCGGCGGCGCGCTCGAGGGCATCGACTGGACGTCCAAGGTGGCGAGCGCACAGGTGAAGTCGGCGATCCTCCTCGCCGGCCTGTCGGCCCGAGGCACCACCGTCGTGCGCGAGGCGGTGACGACCCGCACCCCCACCGAGGACATGCTCGCCGAGGCGGGGGCCGACATCAGCGTGGAGCCATGGGGCGAGGGGCGCGTCGTCACGCTCCGGGCCTCGGTGCTGGAGCCGGTCGAGCGCACGGTGCCCGGCGATCCGTCCGCCGCGGCGTTCTTCGTCGTGGCGGGGTGCGCGGTGCCGGGCAGCAGGGTCGAGGTGGTCGACGTCTACCGCGGCCCGGCCCGGCTCGGCTTCGTGTCGGTGCTCCAGCGGATGGGGGCCGACGTGACCGTCATCCCCGACGGGCCGGACACGGCCACCATCCGCGCCGTCGCCGGCGGCCCCCTGCGCGCCACCGACGTCCCGGCCCGCGAGATTCCCTCGCTCGACGAGATCCCCATCCTCGCCGTCGCCGCCGCCGTGGCGAAGGGCACGACGGTGTTCACCGACGTCGGAGAGCTGCGGGTGAAGGAGGTCGACCGCCTGGCGGCCGTGGCCGACATGGTGGCCGGCTTCGGCGCCACGTCCCGCGTGGAAGGCGACACGCTGGCCGTCACCGGCACCGGCGGCCCGCTGCGAGGCGCGCGCTTCGACAGCCGGGGCGACCATCGCATGGCCATGGCCGCCGCCGTGGCCGGGCTGGCCGCGCGGGCAGGGGAGCGCAGCGTCGTCACCCGGTTCGACGCCATCGAGACGAGCTACCGGTCGTTCGCCGAGGACCTGCGGCGGTTGTGCGGTGCCGACGGGCCACGGGCGCTGATCGTGGCCATCGACGGCCCCGCCGGCGCGGGCAAGTCGACGGTGTCGAGCGCGGTGGCCGCCCGTCTCGGCCTCCAACGGCTCGATACGGGGGCCATGTACCGAGCGGTGGCGGCGCTGGCGCTCGAGCGCGGCGTCGCACCCGACGACGCGGCGGCGGTGGGCGCGGTCGCGGCGGGCTCGAGCATCGAGCTGGGGGAGCGGATCGAGATCGATGGCCTGGACGTGACGAGCGTCATCCGTTCACCCGAGGTCGGGCGCGCCGTGTCCGTCGTGGCGGCCAACCCGGAGGTCCGCCGCCAGCTCGTCGCGCGCCAACGCGCCTGGGCCGAGGTGCACGGCGGCGGCGTCGTAGAGGGCCGCGACATCGGGTCGGTCGTGTTCCCCCACGCGCAGGTCAAGGTCTACTTGACGGCGACGCCCGAGGAGCGGGCGCGGCGCCGCAACGACGAGGCCCCCGAGGGCGTGGCCCGCCGCGACCGGCTCGACTCCACCCGTGAGGCGTCCCCGATGCGCGAGGCCGATGACGCCCACGTCCTCGATACGACCGGGCAGACGGTGCAAGATGTGGTCGAGGAGGTGCTGTCGTGGCTGTGAGCACGCCCGACCCCACTGAGGACACCGAGGAGGGGCGGGCCGGGGCGCCCGGCCGGCACCAGGTCTTCGAGGTCGACCCACGCTTCACTCCGCTGTACCGCGCCGAGCGCATCATCTTCGTCACCGCCCTGTGGACCTGGTTCCGGCCCAAGGTCGTCGGACGGGAGCACATCCCCGAGACCGGACCGGTGATCCTCGCGCCCGTGCACCGATCCTTCGCCGACTTCGGCTTCGCGGCGTTCTGCACCGACCGCAAGCTCTTCTTCATGACGAAGGACGAGATGTGGAAGAACAAGTGGCTCGGTAAGCTGCTCCTCAGCGTCGGTGCCTTCCCCGTGCACCGCGAGTCGGCCGACCGCGAGGCCCTCCTGCGCGCCGAGGAGGTGTTGCGCACCGGTCAGGTCCTCGTGTTGTTCCCCGAGGGCACCCGCAGGGAAGGCACGGTGATCGAGGATCTCATGGAGGGGGCGGCGTTCCTCTCGGCGCGCACGGGCGCTCCGATCGTCCCCGTCGGCATCGGCGGCTCGGACCTCGCCATGCCCAAAGGGAGCTCGGTCCCCAAGCCGCGCACGATCCAGGTGGTGATCGGCCCGGCCATTCCGCCGCCGCCGAAGACCGGGGGCGGGCGCGTCTCCCGTTCCGCCGTGCATGCCGCCACCGAGGCGCTCGTGCCGAAGCTCCAGGCCGTCTACGACGAGGCCCGGGCGAAAACCGGCCGCTACTGAGGCCGGGCGCGCCGGCCCGCACCCGGACCCCGCCGGCTTGGACTTGGACTTGGGTTAGTCCGTCGTCGCGCCGGGTTCCTCCGGGTGCGCCAGCAGTGCCTGGTAGCGAGCGGAGCGGTTGAGCAAGAGGTCGGCCGTCCTCTGGTCGAATTCGGCCGCCCGCTGGAGCGCCTCCCGCAGGTCCTGCTCGTCACGGAGCACGTGCACAGAGTTGTGCGCGGGCGGAGTGATTTCGTGGGTCCTGCGGCTCGCTCGGTGGAATCGCATGTTCATCAGAGCCTCACAATGTTGCTTCCGACATGGCTCGTCCCCCTCTTCCTACCAGGAGATGACGGGCTGTCGCGCGCGGGCCCGCGATTCGTTCGTGGAACGGCGCCCCAAGAGTCCCGCGGCCGCGCGGCCGGGCACGGGGCTGAAGCTCGGCGCGAAGGTCAACCGAACGTTGGTCGAGGAGCCGAGACCCCGGCCGAGGGCCGGTGGCGAAGGAGGACTAGGAGTGGCGCCCTGTCCCGCGGGCCCGCCACCACGACTCGGCGATGACCCGGCCGTAACGGAAGCCGTAGAGCCAGTTCTTGCCTTTCTTGGTCTCGCCCGAGGCGCGGGGGTACCAGACGGTGGGGCGCTCGGTCACCCGCCACCCGCGCTTCATCGCGAAGATGAGGAACTCGGAGGTGTGGTACTGGGTCTGCCGGAGCCGGTAGGCGATGTCGTCGAGCATGCTGACCCGCATCGCTCGGTAGCCGTTGGAAGTGTCGGTGAGCTTGGTGTGGCCGATGGCGCTGAGGACCCAGGAGAAGACCCGCACGCCGGCCTTGCGCATGCTGTCGGTCGTCGTGTCGCGCCCCAGCACCCTCGAGGCGACCACCAAGTCCGCCTCGTCGTCGACGAGCGGCTGCAGCATCACGGGCATCTCGGCCGGATCGTTCTGACCGTCGGCGTCGATCGTGACCACGTACTGTGCCCCGAGCTCGACGCTGAGCGTGTATCCGACCCGCTGCGCGTACCCGTGGCCGAGGTTCTCGGTCAGGACGAAAGTGACGGCGCCGGACTCCTTCGCAATTTCCTCGGTCCGGTCACTGCCGCCGTCGACGATCACGAGGGTCGTGACGGCCAGCCCGCAGGCCTCAGCCGGCACCCCGGCGAGTACGGGTCCGATGTTCGCCTCCTCCTCGTACGCGCAGATCAGCGCGACGACCGGTGAGAGCTTGATGTCCGGGTAGCGCGTGTCGAATTCGTGGCGCGACTTCTCGATGACCCGACGCGCGCGGGCGGGGTCGGTGCGGATGCTGACGCCGGAACTGGCGGTGCTCGGTTTGGTCAAAGCGAGTGGGGCGTCGCGAAGACCTGACGGACCGTCGGCTCGAAGTGCGAAAGCGGCTTGGTCGGATAGGCCGGGTCGAAGCTGGTCTGGTCCCACTCGTCCGCGAACTGCTCGGCCAGCCCGTACCAGGGCTCACCTTGGTATTTGTCCCGGGCGTTGGGGTCCTGCCCCAGGTACTCGTAGTAGTGCCGGCCTTGGAAGTCCTGGTGGGCCAGGATCATGTGATACGTGTCGTCGCTCACGTACGGGCGGAGGATCTCCGCGGAGATGCGGGGGTGGTTCATCACCGAGACCGCCTTGCCGATGTCGTGGCACAGCGAGGCGACGACGACCTCGTCGGAGGCCCCTGCCTCCTCTGCCCTGGTCGCGGTCTGCAGCGAGTGGACGAGCTGGTCCACCTCGAAACCGTCGGTGATCTCCTCGAGCGATTCCAGCATGCCTAGTACCCGGTCGGCGACCCGGGGTTGATGCTCGATCGATTCGACGACGATGTGCTGCCACTGCTCGGCCGTGGACTCGTCCATGCGGGTGAAGGTCATGAACCAATCATCGCGCCACCAGGCTCACGAGGCCAGCACGTCCAGCACGTGGGCGGCCGAGACGACGCGGTCCTCGGCCGCGGGGTCCGAGCGTTCGGAACTCGGTACGCCCGCCATGAGAGCCAGCGTGGAACCGACGGCGCGGAGCAGCTCGCGCAGCTCGGGCGGCGGTGGGAAGTACTCGTCCTCGGTGGTGACCGTGACCTCGGTCACGCCCTCGGTCGGCGAGAGACGGGCGATCACCTCCTCGACCAAGGACTCGGGGGCGGAAGCCCCCGCGGTGACGCCGACCGTGCCCGCGAGGTCGTCGGGCAGTTCTTCGGCCTCGTTGATCCGCAGCACGCGGTGGACATCCGCCCGCCCGGGCCACTTTCTCGAGGGCGACGGTGTTGGAGGAGTTGGCGGATCCGATCACGACCACCGCGTCCGCCTCCGCGGCGATCGCCTTGAGCGCCGCCTGCCGGTTGGTGGTCGCGAAGCACAGGTCGCTGCGGTTCGGCATCCACAGGTCGGGGAAGCGCCGCCGGGCCGCCTCCATCAGACCGTGCCATTCGTCGTGACTGAGGGTGGTCTGGGCGAGCAGCGCGACAGGCGCCTCGTCGGTGCCGACGACGTCCAGATCCTCGAGGTCCTCTTCGCGCTCGAGCAGCCGGACCGATTCGGGGGCGACGGCCATGGTCCCCACCGCCTCCTCGTGCCCGGCATGGCCGACGTAGAGGACGGTGTAGCCCTTGCGACTCCGCACCTTGAGCTCGTGGTGCACCTTCGTCACGAGCGGGCACACGGCGTCCACGACGGCTCCGCCGCGGGCGCGGGCCGCCTCGACCACCTCGGGGGCCGACCCATGGGCGCTGAGCATGAGCGGGGCGCCCGGGGGCACCTCGGAGACGTCGTCGACGAAAACCACGCCCTGTTCGCGGAAACGGTCCACGACATGCCGGTTGTGGACGATCTCGTGGTAGCAGTAGACGGGGGGCTCGAACACCCGGACCATCCAGGCCAGCGCCTTGATGGCCTTCTCGACGCCCGCACAGAAGCCCCGCGGCTGGGCCAGCTTCACTCGGTCGACTGTGGGCACGAAGACCAGGTTACCGGCGGTAATCTTGTCCGTATGTCAGCTCCCACGGTGACTTCGGTCGCCGCGGCGTCGGCGGCAGCTCAGGCCGGACTGGCGGTGGGCGACGAGATCCTCAGCCTGAACGGGCATGAGCCGCGCGACGTCATCGATTTTCAGCGGCTCAGCGACGTGGGCGACCTCAGCGTCCTGATCCGGCGCGCCGGCGCGCCGCTGCCACGGCTCGTGCGGGTGGACAAGGGCGATGGCGAGCCGCTCGGCGTCGAGGTCTCCTCCGCCGTCTTCGACCGGGTCCGCACGTGCGACAACCACTGCGCGTTCTGCTTCATCTACCAATTGCCGAAGGGGATGCGGCGCAGTCTCTACCTGAAGGACGACGACTACCGGCTCTCGTTCCTCTACGGCAATTTCACCACGCTGACCCGGTTCACCGAGCTCGACGCCGAACGCATCCTCACGGAACGGCTGGGGCCGTTGTTCGTCTCCATCCACGCCACGGACCCGGAGCTCCGGGCCCAGATGCTGCGCAACCCCAAGGGCGCCACCAGCCTTCGGTGGCTTCAGGTG
The DNA here is from genome assembly GCA_963763575.1 of uncultured Acidimicrobiaceae bacterium. Taxonomy (GTDB): domain Bacteria; phylum Actinomycetota; class Acidimicrobiia; order Acidimicrobiales; family RAAP-2; genus Bog-473. Next base: position 143,319 of record CAVXPD010000010.1, on the reverse strand, counting down.
CTCCTTGAGGGCGGCATCGAGGTGCACGGCCAGATCGTGGTGTGCCCTGGTGTCAACGACGGGGCCTCCCTCGAGGACACCCTGGCCGGCATCCTCGACCGCTTCCCAGGGCTCGCCAGTGTCGGTGCGGTGCCGCTGGGGCTGAGCCGCTATTCCAACGAGCCCGACATGCGCCCGCACACGGTCGAAGAGGCGACACGTGTGCTCGACACGATCGAGGAGTGGCAGGCCCTGTTCCGCCGCGGGGTGGGGCGCCGGATGGTCTTCGCTGCCGACGAGTACTACCTGCTCGCCGCGCGAGACCTTCCGCCGGCGCGCCACTACGAGGGCTACCCGCAGCACGAGAACGGCATCGGCATGGCCAGAGCCTTCTCCGAATCCTTTCTGCAGCCGTCACGCCGGGGCCCTGGCGGAGTCCGCCACGGCTTCTTCGCCTCGGTCGACGCGGCACCGGCTGAGGGCTACCGGGCGCCCCGCCTTCCCTCGATGCCGGGCGGGAGGGACGAGCGGCCAGTGAGCGTGCTCACCGGGTCATACGGGTCACGCGTCCTCGGGCCACTGCTGGCCGCCCACCCGCGCGACGACATCGAGCTCCGCTCCATCCCGAACACGTTCTTCGGGGGCAACATCGGTGTCGCCGGCCTGCTCACCGGAGAGGACGTGGGCCGGGTCCTGCGCCACGTCCCCGATGGCTCCCGTTGTCTGTTGCCCGACGCTTGTCTCAACGAGGGCCGGTTCCTCGACGGGCAGACCTTGGCCGATCTGCCGCGGCCGGTCGAAGTGGTCCCGAGCGACGGACGCTCGCTGCGCGCCGCCCTCGACGGCGCCTCGTTCCGGCCCGCCTGCGCCGCATGAACCTGCCGACCGTGGTGATCGCGGGCCGCCCGAACGTCGGCAAGTCCTCCTTGGTGAACCGCATCGCGGGCACGCGCGCCGCCGTCGTCGAAGAGGAGCAGGGGGTGACCCGCGACCGCAAGGTGATCCCGGCCGAATGGGCAGGCGTGCCCTTCGAGGTGATCGACACGGGCGGATGGCTGGCCGGGGGTGACGAGCTGGAGGCCAAGGTCAGCGAGCAAGTTGAGCGCGCGCTGGCCGACGCGGATGTCGTGCTGATGGTCGTGGACGTGACGACCGGCGTGACCGAGGAGGACCTCGCCGCGGCCAAGGTGATCCGGCGCCTCGGCCGGCCCGTCCGCTTGGTCGTGAACAAGGTCGACGACGCGAACCGGGAGTTCTCCGCCTGGGAGTTCGTGGCGCTCGGCCTGGGGGACCCCCTTTCGGTCAGCGCGATCCACGGTCGCGGCACGGGGGACTTGCTCGACGCCGTGGTCGACCTGCTCCCCGCACCCGGGCGCGCCGAGCCCGACGACCGGGCAGGCGGGGACGGCCCCACCGTCGCCACGCCGACCTCTGGCGACACGCCCAGGGTCGCCATCATCGGTCGCCCCAACGTCGGGAAGTCCACACTCTTCAACCGGCTGCTCGGCGAGGAGCGTTCGATCGTGCACGACTTGCCCGGGACGACGCGCGACGCGATCGACACCGTCCTCGAGACCCCAGAGGGCCCCGTGTGCTTCATCGACACCGCCGGGCTGCGGCGCCCCTCGAAGACCGACCGCGGGACCGAGCAGCACGCGACGCTGCGGGCGCTGCGCGCGCTCGAGCGCGCCGACATCGCCATCCTCGTCATCGACGCCACCGTGGGCGCGTCGCACCAGGATCAACGCCTGGCCGAGCGGATCGGCGTGTCGGGAAGCCCGGCCATCGTGGTGCTCAACAAATGGGACCAGGTGGCGGCCGACGAGCGCGACGACGTGCTGGCCGGGGTGGGCGACCGACTGGCCTTCTTGGGCGCCGCCCCCGTGTTGAAGATCTCGGCGCTGTCGGGCAAGGGGGTGCACCGGATCCTCCCGGCGCTGCGCGACGCAGAGCAGTCGTACCACCAGCGGGTGGCCACCGGCGCGCTGAACAGGACGGTGCAGGAGCTGCAAAGTCGACAGCCGGCGCCGCGGGCGCGAATCCGCTACATCGTGCAGGGGGCCATCGACCCGCCCACGTTCACACTGTTCACGAGCGGGCGCCTGCCCCAGACGTACCTGCGCTACATCGAGCGCGGGCTCCGGGAGAAGTTCGACTTCGGAGCGACCCCGATGAAGCTGCGCGTCCGGATCGGCGGCAAATGAGGGTCGCTGTCTGATGGCGTGGTGCGAAGAGTGCGACGCGCTGGTCGAGGACGAGGAGCTCGGCGACGAGGGTGAGTGCCCGACCTGCGGAACGATCCTGGCCGAACAGGAGCGCGGCCCGATCCCGTGGTACTTCAAGTTGATGCTGGTGGCCAGCGTCATCTACCTCGGTTACCGCGGCTATCAGGGTGTGACCTGGATCGCCGTCCACGTATAGGGTCCTGCGCATGCCGGTCTACGAACTCGACGGCGTTGCACCGCGAATCCACGCCGACGCCTACGTCCATCCCGACGCGGTGATCATCGGTGACGTGACCATCGGCGCCGAGTCCAGCGTGTGGCCGCACGCGGTCCTGCGTGGTGACTTCGGCACCATCACGATCGGGTCGGGTTCGTCCATTCAAGACGGAACCGTGATCCATGCCGGGCCCGGCTTCCCCACGGTCATCGGCGACGGGTGCGTGGTCGGGCACATCACGCACCTCGAAGGCTGCATGATCGAGGACGACGCGCTCGCGGGCTCGGGGTGCATCGTGCTGCACCACGCGGTCGTGGGCTACGGGGCGACAGTGGGAGCCAACGCGGTCGTGCCGAACAACATGATCATCCCACCCGGAGCGCTGGCGCTGGGCGTGCCCGCGAGGATTCTCGAGGGAAGGTCCAACGTACCGCTGAACCGCCTCTCCGCAGCCGAGTACGTGGCGAACGGAAAGCGCTACCGCGAAGCGCTCCGCCGGATCGACTGAGCGTTACCCGTCTGGTCAGGTCCGGGCGAAGGCCGCGATGTCCCGGGCAGTGTCGTGGCTCACGTCCGGGCAAGCGATTGCAAAGATCTCGGTACCGTGCATGGTCCCGATCATCTGCCGGCAGCGCGCCGGTACGTCAGCCGAGAGCAGCAGCCGGTAGAAGTTGATGCCCTCGTCGCGCAGCGGGTCGCACTCGTTCACGTTGATGACGGTGGGTGGGAAGCCCCTGACGTCCTCGACTTCGGCGAAGGAGGGCCACGCCAGCGGGTTGCGTTCTTTGAACGCCTCGATCCCGTAGCCCATCGCTCCACGATTGTTGTGCAGGCGGAGCAAGATGCCTTCGTTCTCGACGCTCGAGGGACAGTCGGGGGCGGGCCACTGGCCTGCGATATAAGGGCAGAGTGCGTAGAGCCCCTTGATCAGCCCCAGATCGCCGTCGCGCTTGAGCTTGAGGCCGGTGGCCAGGGTCAGGTTGCCGCCACCGGATTCACCGGCGACGACGAGGCGTACCGGGTCGATGCCCAGCTCGTCGGCATGGGAGACGACCCAGTGCAGGCCGGAGACGCAGTCGTTTAGCCCGGCGGGGAACGGCGCAACCTCGGGCGCGGAGGAGGGAACGATGCAGTTGCGGAAGTCGACCATCACGACCTGCACGCCGTTGCCCGCGATGATGCGGCCCCAGGCGCGGTACATCCCGTCGAAACAGGACATAGCGGCCATCCCGCCCCCGTGGATGTAATAGACGCAGGGGAGAGGGTCGTGCGAGTCAGGGCGGATGATCTGGAGCTTCACGGTGTTGCCGTCTGGCTCCGAGGTGAAGTTGCGAGTGGTCACGGTGAGCCCGGTCGAGGGCGCCACGTCCTCGTTGTCGCACAGATCCATGAAGGTGCGCATCGCCTCTCGTGCCCTCAGGGCCTCGGGCGTGTTGGCCTGGGCCAACAACTCCTCGCGCGAAGCGACGTCGGACATGGGCTCCGACGGGACGAACTCCAAAAAGCGCCGGAGGCGCGGGTCGAGGCGGATGTCGGCGGTGATATCGAGGCTCATGCGCGTATTCGACCACACCGGGAGGTTCCGGCGCTTGGCCGCATTGCGACCGCATGGGCGGAACGACCCAAGCGCGCGCGGGCCTCCTCTGTGTCCCGGGACATCCGTGACGCTCCCACGGGGCGGTCATGCGTGCCCGGCCGACCTGCGCCATCGGCGCGGGCCTACGCGTGGGCTAGGGTGTCTCCGCCGTTCACCGGCTCTGACGAGGGACGACGGCACACGGGCTGTGGCGCAGCTTGGTTAGCGCGCTTGACTGGGGGTCAAGAGGTCCCGGGTTCAAATCCCGGCAGCCCGACCAAAAGTCCAGGTCAGGATGCAGGTATTTCGGATGCTTCCTCGGCGCCTCATTTTGTCCCCGCGTTTTCCCCGTGTGGCAAAGAGTCTGGCTGGTCACGAGCGGTCCGTGGTGGGCCGTTGAGAGACCCAGCTCGCGCGTGGTCCATGGCATCCGCTACCGATCGCAAATCACCCGGATACAGGTGCGCGTAGGTCCGAAGGAAGATCGCTGGGTCGTGTCCCAGTGACGCTGCAGCAGCGGAGACCGGAACGCCCCGCTGAGCCAGGAGGCTGGCGGCGGTGTGTCGCATGGCATATGGCGTTGCCCATTTGGGAAACTCGAGCTTTTGCTGCTGGGTTCCATACTCGATGCCGCCAGTTCGACAACCGAACGGGTTCGCCGGTGGGGGTCGTAAACAGCAATACGTCCGAACGGTGAATGCAATTGCGCTCGATGTGTTCACGGAGCACCGCTAGTACCGAGGCCGGCACTTCAACGATGCGGGCCCGGTGCGTCTTTGTGTCCCGCTCGAGGAGCTGGCCCCGGTGCTCGCTAATCCCCCCTTCGATGGTGAGGCGCCCAAAGTCGTCAAGGTGCCTCCGCCGTAGGGCGGCCGCTTCCCCGGGCCGAAGCCCGCAGTAGGCGAGCACAAGGACGAAGGGTCGCCACCAAGGATCGACCGTGGCCGCTAATGCCTCGACCTGCTCGACGGTCAGGGCGTTACGGGGTCGGCTCGAAACTGTCGGCACCCCGATGCCAGCGAGCGGGCTGGCGGCGATGATGCGAGCGTCGAGAGCCGAAGTGAGCACCATGTCCGCATCGCACACGATCCCGAGACCCAGGTCTACTTCGAGTGCCGGGTGAAGGAGGGTCGCACCAAACACGAGGCCATCCGCATTCTGAAGCGCTATGTCGCCCGCGAGGTCTACCGCTACTTGCCTCGCGGCTGAATCCTCGGGCTGCGGGTCTGGCTCCCCCCAGTTCTGTCGCCCCCAGGGGCTGACTTTCCAGCGACACGCCGACCCTCAGTCCGGGCCCACGATCTCGAAACCGCGTGACCTAATAAGAGCCTGTCCTCATCTCGAGTGACTCATCAATGTTGTGTCCGCTGTTTTCACTCCCGAACCCCGAAGGAGGGGTTGACAAGTGATAGGAGCGTCGCCGGCATTGGGATAGTTGAGCAGCTCCGTCGCATCGTGACCCTGTGCGTATGGGGGCACCCGCGGAGGCTCCGAAACCCTGAGCGTTCTTCTCGCTTTGTTGGCCTCTGGCGATCGCATCAACCCTTGGGCGTCGAGAGGGGTATGCGTCCATACCACACCTGAACGGGTCCATTTCTGGAGTCACCCCATCCAACGTGCGCGTAGTGCGCATCGGAGATGATCCACGAGAAGTCATCTCCAGCGGCGTAGCCCGACGGATATGGCGCAGCCACACTGCTGACATGGATGGGCGTGCCGAAGACGGCGTTGCCGCTGCTCGCGACCTGACCGACGGCTGCCCAGACGTCATACGTGCCGTTGGCGTACTGCGTTCTCCAGACGAGTGCGAGGTTGCCCGACGTGCCAAATGTGATCCAGGGTTTGAAGCGAGGGTTCGGGGGGCTCTCTCCGACGAGTGTTGGTCCCTGCCAAGTGGCACCCGAGTCGTCTGTCACGTAGACCTGGTTCTCCTTGCCGGTCGAGTCGAGGATGGTCAACGCGAAGCGGCCGTTCACTTTCGTATCTGCCGCCAGAAAAGGCTCAGGTGAGCTTGAGCCGTTATCCGTCGGCACGATGTGGCGTGTGAATGTCGCTCCGTGGTCTGTACTCGTCTCGAATATGAGACATGGACAGGTCTGGCCGGGCGCTTGCGAGGATTCATAAGCCTCCGCCAGCACTCCATGAGCGGCGACGATGTTCGAACTGCTGAACCCCAGGCTCGGGGAGGTTGGCGAGTCGACCGGATAGACCGGACCGAAGGATCGCGCCTTGTTGGTTGACGCGGTGACGTATGCCTCGTGGTCGGCGAGATTGTGACCCGCGGCATACACGGTGCCGGTCGACTGATCGACTGCGAGCCAAGGTCGGTCGAAGGTGTCAACGGGGTGGCCTGTTACGAAGCGTTGGCCGTCTGACCCCATTGTCTCGACGGGACGACTCCACGTGCGACCCCAGTTCGACGAGCTGGTGACATAGTCCTGGCCGTGGATCGTCAGACCGAAGGGTCCGGAACCCCCGGTCGACACGAACGTAGGTTCTATGCCTCCTGCGTACAAGGTGCCATCTGGACCTGCGACCGCGACCGCATCGCCGCATCCCTTTGTATTGGCCACATGATTCGTAGGCACCTGAACAACATGCCAGCTCTTTCCACTATTAAGTGAGACCAATCCCCCGCACGGCCGCTTGAGATTGGCTCCCGCACCGCTGATTGTGAGGGGGTGCGGGAAGGTCGTCCAATAGACGAAGAGCTCCTTGGTGTCCTGTGGATTGACTGCGATTTCCGGCTCCCCCATCGTTGTCGAGGAACCATTTCGGGTCAGGTTCAACTGCAACTGGCCGCCAGTCGCTGCGCCATGGGCCGAGGTGCTCGTGGCCACTCCGCAGAGCATCGACAAGACGACCGCGACAAACACGGCCGGCTGCAGGATCCACTGAAGAAATCGTGAGCGCTTCATCCGACTAGGGCTCCCCCAGCTCGCAGTTCGATCCCCCAAGATGCGAGTGATCGCGTGGTGCTGGTTGTCACTAGTCCACCCCCCGGTCTCTGCCCCGAAGCCTGCGCTGAGCGGAGTTTGCCAACCATCGCATGGAGCACTATCGCAGCTCCTAGCGTCCGAAGACGAGCAGAGCGCTGGTCTCGAACTGAGGCCCGTCGTCGAGTGAGGGCAGCGTTGCCTCGATCCTGGCAAAACCGGCCTCGATCGTCCCCCTCACTCATATGTTCGAAAAGCGATGTGGGACGCAGCCTCAACCTTTCGAAATCCTCGGCCAGACTCGGCGACCGAAGCCAGGTGATCTCGTCACGAGAGGCGAGCGTCCAGCCGGCGCCGGCGAAGTCACTGATCACGCTCTTCCTCAGACTGGTACAGCGCTTGGTGGACGTTCATCCATTCGGGCACAACGTGTAACCACCATGACATCAGGTCTCCTGTCGGAGAAGTTCGCCTGTACGAAGACCTTGCCGCCCTGCTTCACCACCCGACGCAACTCGCGGGCAGCGCCATCCCGATCGACGACGTGGTGCCAGACGAAGAACAGCAGTGCTGCGTCACACGAGGAATCTGGCAATGGGATGTGCTCGGCGGACCCAGCGGCATACGTGACGGCGGGATGGCCCGCGAGGCCGATGGCCTGAGCACGCATCTTGTCGGCTGGCTCCACGCCATAGACGGGGCCGCCGAAGGTGCTCGCCAAGGACGGGCTCATACGCCCGACACCCGAGCCCAGATCGAGCCAAACCAGTGGCCGTGTCTCCGGCAGGTGGCGGGCGAAGGCTTCCATCCAGGTCTGCAACGCATCGGGCGACATCTGCCTGCCGGCGGCGTAGACAGCGTGCTGGCGCTCGTCGTAGTCGACCTTTCCCACGCCACCTCCAAGTCCGGTTCGACGAGCCAGTGTAAAACGTCCCCAAAGGGAGTGCGCCTGGTCCCGGCGGATTGGGATAGGTCGATCGAACGGCGCCTCGGATGTTCGGGGGCACCCTCTGTGGCCTGGCGAGCGGACTCATGGTGGGACAATTCGAATGGTCCGGACGCAACCCGCCATTTCTTCAATGTGGACTACATCGTGGGCCGGGCCTGGGCGAATGTCCAGCGGTTGCCCTCCAGATCCTCCGCCACGTACATGGGCAGACCCCACGGTGCATCGAGCTTCTGGATGATGGTCGCCCCTTGCTCCTCGGCGCGCCGCAAATGCTCCTCGATGTTCTTGACGTACACCCACGGAACGTGGGTGTTGACGCGGACGCCCCCATCTTCGTCGAGCTTGAAGATCATGAGGGAACTGTTTCCAACACGGAATTCGATCCAGGGGTGCCCGTGCTCTCCCTCGGGCAGTGGATCGAGATCCTCCGGGAGGGGATCGGGGGACTCGAAGCCGAAGACCTTGGCGAGCCAGCGGGCAGCGGCTGCGGGCTTGGCGTAGGAGATGCCGAGCGCCAGCCGGGCGATGTCTCGAACTTTATGGGGGGCAGCGTCGCGCTGCTCGCACCAGGCACCGAACCACTTGGGAACCACTCGGATCCAGGAGGTACCCCCCCGATCGACGCCGCCAGCAGGGATGCGAGCAACTACCCGCACAGTGGTCGAGGCTCCAGCGGCCAGGAATGTCACCTCGGTACTGACGTCATCGAGCGAACTTTGCCAGGCCAAGCGACGCCCCGGCTCCCACGCGGTGATCCGGGCCAGTTCGAGGGCGTCACCGGTCGAGTCGTCATAGACCTCTAGTACCCGGCCGCCGACGCCGGGTTCGCAGCGCATAGCCAGAACTCTGCCGCCCGCATGGTGGTTGATGGGCCCTCGCACCCACCAAAGATCTAACTCGTCGGTGAACGCTCTAAACGCCGTGTCCGGATTGGTGGCGACCTCTACCTCCGCCTCGATGGAGCGCTGCATTTCGATGTCGTTCGAGGTCATCGTCTTCCTCTGCTTTCGACGTGGGTCTTGAAGGCGTCGAGTTGCTCGTCCCAGTGAGCCTGTAGCTGGTCCAACCAGGCGCGTACCGCTACGACTGACTCTCCGCGCAGATGAAACACTCGCGCCCGGGCATCGTCAGAGGGTCGCTCGTCGGCGACGACTCCCGCCTGGAGCAGCACACGCAGGTGCTTGCTCATGGCCGGGGGGCTCACACCTAACTCGTAGGCAAGTTCGCCAGCCCGGCGCGGCGCCCTGCTGAGAAGCTCAACTGCCTGAAGACGAGTCGGATCCGCCAGTGCATGCAGCACCGGAGCCATGGTCTCCGTCTTGCGTGCCATTCAGACAATAGTTATCAAAATCGTTAACTAATGTCAAGGGGCTGACGGGCGGCCATGCCAATAAGGCGTGCCCGGCCCCGGTGGTTCCCACTCCCGGCAGTGTTCGGGGGCATGCGGCTCGAACGATTCTCGAAGAAAACGACCACAATGTGGTCCATTGACAGTCCATGGCGTGGCCTCGATCTTTGGTCATGTCGATGCCCCTCTCCTAGACCTCTCGCTCGGCCACTGTTCCAAACCGAGAGACGAAGATCACCCTCCGTGGGCGTCGGCAAACCAGTCGGGCCATAACGCCCCACTTTGACGCCGCCATAAGCTAGTGGGGCATGCCTCCGATGCCTGCTTGAGACTTAGCTCCGTGCGCTAGGGCGATTTCCTAGCGTGAAGGGGTCTCGGTGGGGTCGCTCTCGTAGTGCCTGCCCTCGATTTGTGTCGGGTGGCTTTCGTACGAAGAGCGTCCCATCGGGGCTTCGCCCACGGAGTGGCTCAAAAGAGGATCGAGCACGAACAACCGCAAGCAGGAGTGCCCCCGTGGTTCACATCAACCAAGGAGGTAGTCATGAATGTGGTGATCGGGGTCGACCCCCACAAGGCTTCGCACACGGCGGTGGCCATCGACGAGGCTGAAGAGGAGGTCTCCAGCGTCAAGGTGCGTGCGACCCGTCGTCAGGTCGAACAACTGGTGCGGTGGGCCGAGCCCTTCGACAAGCGGAGGTGGGCCATCGAGTCGGCCGCCGGGACGGGCTATTTGTTGGCCCAACAGCTCGTGGCCCAAGGTGAGGAGGTACTCGACGTCCCGGCCACCTTGGCCGCTCGGATCCGGGTGCTCGCCACCAGTCGTTCCAACAAGAACGACCCCAACGACGCCCACTCGATCGCCGTCGCCGCCTTTCGGGCCCCGAGCCTGCGCAGCGTCGAACCGGCTGACCACTCCCAGGTCCTCCGGCACTTGGCCAAGCGCAACGTCGACCTCGGCAGCCATCGGACTCGGGTCGTGTGTCGGCTCCATGCCCTCTTGGCCGAGCTCTCTCCGGGCGGATTAGCCAAAGAATTGTACGTTTCTGACGGCGAGAGGTTCTTGGCCAACATCACGCCTCAGACCCCCGCCGAGCAGGTCCGCTATGACATGGCCCTCGAGCTCCTCGACGATGTCCGCCGTCTCGACGAGCAGACCAAGGCCTCGCACCGCCGGATCCGCCTCGCCATCAAGGCGTCGGCAACCTCGCTGACCGAGATCTATGGGGTCGGTCCGATCGTCGCCGCGCAACTCATCGGCTATGCCGGCGATGTGCGCCGTTTCGCCAACCGCGATGCCTTCGCTTCTTACAGCGGGACCGCACCGATCGAATTCGCCTCGGGCGGCCGAGTCGTCCACCGGGTCTCCCAACGCGGGAACCGCCGGCTGAACCACGCGCTGCACATGGCCGCCATCACCCAGATCCGCAATCCCGAGAACCGAGGGACGCCTCTATTTCGAACGCAAGGTCGCCGAGGGCAAGACCAAGAAGGAGGCGATCCGCTCGCTGAAGCGCCAGATCTCCAACGCCGTGTACCGCCACCTCCTCGTCGACGCTCGATAGAGGTCCGGGAGGACACAAGGGAACGACTCATAGCCTGCGTGACCGGCTCCACACCCTGAACGGCCGGCTCTTCGGCGAAGTCACTCCCGGACCCACGCCAACCCTATTCAGTCGCATCTTCTGATGACGGCTCGATTCGTCGCGCCCCCAAACCGCCAGAAATTGGGGTCTTGACTCAAAGAGGATTCGTACGGGGCGACCCTTGAAGGCAACCAGGCCGGGCCTAGTGGGCCCGGCCATCGCCCATTATCGGGCTCGAGATAGCCCGACCCGTCAAGGGCACGCTGCGGGACTTCGCCGTGCTGCGTTCCTCGCTCGCCTTAGGCGACCCTTGACCGGCCTGGCGCCACGAAATTCTTCCCCGCGTTTTCCCCGCGTGGCATCGAAAAACAGGGGGATTCAGCGGTCACGAGTGGTCAGTTGAAAAGCTCTTCCGAACTGGGAAGATGGCAGCTTTGCCTCTCCACGCTGATCAGCCGAAAACGAGCTGGAAGCGCCTGGGGGTCAAGAGGTCCCGGGTTCAAATCCCGGCAGCCCGACAAACCAGGGTGAGTGCAACTTAACGTGCACTGGTCGCGTCGAACACCGAGGACGAGCGCGCAGCGGCAAAAGCGGCCCTTGGCGCCTTCCACGACCGGCGCCACGCCGAGGCCGAGGGTGAGCTGGCGGGCATCCGAGACGCCTACGGCGAGCCCGAGCCCACGGTGGGCACCGTCGTCATCGACGGCCCGACCCTCGAGCGCCCGCCGGGCTTCACCAACGTCAACAGCGCGTTCATCACGATGCCCGACGGCAGGGTGCTCGACGAGGACGAGCTCCTGTCACACAGGCGCCCGCCTCAGCCTCCCGAGGGGTCGCTGCAGTAACTCAGCTGTCCGACGCGCGTCGCGCCCTAGCGTTCCGAGGATCTCAAGCGAACCCCTCATCGCCCTCACCTCGACGGGCCGGGATCTGATCGGCTGGGCCGTGTTCGTCGTGTACCTGGTCCGCGACGCTGTCGAGGCCCATGACGCCGAGACGCTGCGCATCCCGGCGTGGGGCGTCGACGTGGCCCGTGGCGTCGTCGTCTCGCCCGATGGCGAGCTGATCGACGAGGAGGAGCTGCGGCGGCACACGCGGCCTCCCGCTGGGCCGCCTGCGTCCCGCCAGCCCGACTAGCTGGTCAAATGGGACGTGTAGTCCAACGGTTGTCATCGGGATCAGCTGAAGACATCCGGCACACGATCATCTCGATCGCTACGCTCCACCCTTGATGAGGGGGGCGACAATCGGGCAGGCGCTCGATCCGAAGCGCAACAGCTTGAACTTCCTGCGCCTCGTTCTGGCCTTCTCCGTCGTATACGCACATGCCAGCGAATACGCCTGGTTTGGGTGGCGCAACGTCGTTGTCAATGACACCAGCCTCGGCGTGATCGCTGTTTACGGCTTCTTCGGCATTAGCGGCTACCTAATAGCCGGAAGCTTGTCGAGAAACAGCGTGCCGCGGTATATCTGGCAGCGCTTTCTCCGAATCTTTCCGGCGTTCTGGGTCTGCCTGGTCGTGACGGCCTTTGTCTTCGGCACAGTCGCATGGCTCCACCAACGCTCAGTACACTGCGGTCTCTCCTGCTACCTAGGGCTTCACCCCGGGCCAGTTTCCTATGTGTACAGCAACGCTCTCTTGAAGATCAATCAGGGCGGCGTGGTGTCGAGCGGCTTCTATAGCCACATCAGCAATGCGTCTCTCTGGACGCTGTTTTACGAGTTTCTCTGCTATCTCTTCCTCGCGGGGCTCGCCCTCATCGGGATCTTCCGATACCGCGGGTTGGTCTTGACGATCACATTGGGACTATTGGCGATTCTCTCGATCTTGACTTTCACTCCGAGCCTGAATCGGATGTTCTCGGTAGTCCACCACGCCATCATGATGGAATTCCTGATCCTCTCAGTGGTGTTTATGGTGGGCGCCCTCATCTGGCTCTATCGTGACGTCGTTCCAGATTCGCCCTTCATTGCCGTACTCTTGGCGATTGCCTTCGTGGCGTCGCTGCATCTCCCGAGGGAAGGCAACCTACCGACATTTGGCTTTACCGCTTCGAGCCTGGGTGCGTTCCTTCTCGCGTACCCTTTGCTCTGGCTCGGCGCGCACCTTCCATTTCACCGCATCGGCTCTAAGAACGATTACAGCTATGGGGTCTACATCTACGCCTATCCCCTTACCCAACTGATGCTGATCTTCGGCGCGGTTCGGCTCGGCTTCGTTCCCTTCATGGTGGTGAATGCAGCGCTGGCCCTCGCCTTTGCGATCGCTAGTTGGTGGCTCATCGAGAAGCACGCTCTTCGACTCAAGAGAGTCTCCTTTCCGGGGCTGCGTCCTCGGGTCAGGCGCCTTCTTGCCGCCGTGCACTTAACGTCCGAAGACTCGGATGGCAGCCACCAGGTCAAACGGCGGTTAGAACAGCGCTAAGCATCCGATACCTAGGGGTCAAGAGGTCCCAGGTTCAAATCCCGGCAGCCCGACCGGCTGCGCTGCACGACCATATAAGAACAGGTCATGGGTCATATTTCGGCCACTGGGTCAGGGCGCCCGAGGCCGGTGGGCACAACCGGGCACAACCGGTACCGGTGAGCCGAGCGGCGGCGCGCGCTTGACTTCCAAACGCAGAACCGGCGCGACGCCGAGCTGGCGACGCCTTCGGGTGCCTCGGGCGTCAGGTGCCGCCGAGGTCGAACCGGGCGCCGCCGTCCATGCTTTGGCCGGGCGTCGGCTTGGTCACCGAGGCCAGGAACACGTCTAGGCCGTCAGGTGTCGGCGTGGTTTCCTCCCGCAAGGCCGCCAGCGGGGCGCCGTGTGCTCGGGCCAGCGCGGCGAGCGCGGACGGTCCCGCCACCGGCCCGTAGGGCCGCGTCGAGCGCCGTGGCGGTGCTCTCGGCCAGGCGGATAGAGGCGGCGTCGGCCTCGATTACCCGCTCGGCTCACCGTAGCGCTTTGACGGTGCGCTTTGTCGCGGAGAGGTTGGTGCTCACGCCCACGTAATCAGTCTGCCCGGTTCTCGGGCCAATCGGCCGGTATCGGCATGGCGCGGCCCGTTCTCGTCACAACCGGCCAGCTTTTCCTGACTAGGAAGAAAATGGCGAGTGTGTACGGGGTCGTTGGGGGGTGCCTGGACCAAAAATCTGCGGGACTGCCGTGCCCCCTTTGCCACAGGCAAATTGGGGCACCTATTCGCCGACGCCGATCAATTAACGAGGTGATCGTGGACCTTGCGGGTGGATGGTCTCGCCTCGGGCCAGCATCTCCACAAACTGTTCGATACGTCTGGCTCGGGTCTCCGGCTTCTTTGCGCTTCCGATCCGATAGAGGATGGAGTACCGATTCGCACTTGTGAGCGTCTGAAACATTGCCTGAGCACGAGGATTGGCAATCAGGGCGTCCGCCAAATCCTCTGGAACCTCCACGCTCGCTTGTCCGGCGTAGGCAGTATTCCACCGACCATCCGCTTTGGCCTGCCGAACCTCGGCTTCTCCTGACCGATGCATTCGGCCCGAGGCGCTCAACCTCTCTGCGATGGCGATGTTCCGTTGAGACCAAGGGCTCCGAGCGTTTCGGGGTGTGAATCGTCGCCGATACGTTGCGTTGTCACGGCGCCCGAGCTGCCCATCGATCCAACCAAAGCAGATCGCCTCGTCGAGAGCCTCGTCGTAGGAGAGCGTTGTCGGATGCGTCGTGCCCTTCTTGGCTAGCACGAGCCACACGCCTTGTGACTTGGAGTGGTGGCCCCTCAACCAGGTCCGCCATTCGGCAGTATCAGCGACCAAAAACTCTGGAAGATCCACCGTTTCACGGTATCCCGTCGTGCCGGACTGTCCCACCGTCCGGGCGAACTCGGCTATCCGACCCGAAGCCTGTCTTAGCTCAGTGACTCGGATTCCACCGACTGCACTCGTGCTCGGTCGGGTGTTCGTAGTGGTCCCTGGCAAAAAATGACGGTGCCGCACGGGCCGTGGGAGACGCGGCGCCGCCGTTGGCCGAGCGAGCAAGGCAAGGCCGGACCTCGTCTATCTCCGCGCACCCGCGCCACTGCCTGCGGTCGACGGGAGTACCGCGGTCAAACCCGTAGTCGTCGCTGAGGGGATCCTGGGGGGATGTCGCGGGGGATTGGTGTCATCGCTAGCCGCAAGATGCGCTTGTGATGGCCGGCGTAAGAGCCTCAAGCTAACCACGGATCCGGCGGTTGAGACACCTATGACGTCGGCAAGCATCGGAATGGAGTGCACCAGCGCCAATACTGGTCCGGCTCAGTCACCGAGTTCGGGCGGGTAGGCCCCTCCAATCTCGCGTCACAGCCCGGCCGTATGTTCTCGACGTGACCTTCGACACCCCAGTCCTCAGAGCCATCGCCAACAGCCAGTGCCCGGAGTGCGGAAGCCGAATGGCCACTCCGCTATTGTCAGCAGGCCCGGAGTACCCCTACGGCGATCACGTCCAGGTCATCTGCGACGCCTGCGCTCAGAGACGGGTGGTGTCGATGGGTCCCCCAGCCGCTTGACTTCGTGAGGACGTCCCGAACTGAACGTTGGTGGTCGCGGCACTCGCCTTCCTAGACGGCACTGGCTTTGCCAACTCCTCGGCCATCGGGCTCTTCACCTGGCAAATCAACCTGCGGCTGCATGCGATAGAGGTGTACGTTTGGCAGCGTGCCGATGTTCATAGATCGCCACGATGCCCCCGGAGTTACGCCCGAGGAGTTAGCCAATGCGCACCGGCTTGACGTGGCAATCCAAGACAAGCATGGAGTGAACTATCACACTTACTGGTTTGAACCCGACAACGGGTCGGTGTTCTGTCTCGCCGAAGGGCCGAGCAAAGAAGCCGTTGAGACCGTGCACCGGGAATCGCATGGCCTGTTGGCCGGCACCATTTTGGAGCTTGATGAATTCACTCCGTTGAACAACTTCTTCGGGTCACTGCCCAATCATCCCGTGGGCACTGCGTACACCGCACCCGCGTTGCGAGCGATCGTGTTCACCGATGTGTGCGGGTCCGTCGCCCAAACTCAAGAACTTGGCGATGATGTCCACATGCAACTGCTCGGAGAGCACGACGGAATTGTTCGTAGGGAACTAGCCGTACATGACGGTCGTGAAGTCAAACATACCGGCGATGGCATCATGGCTGCCTTCACATCAGTCGTTTCGGCTGTCGCCTTCGCAGTGGACGTGCAACGGCGGCTTCACGAACGCAATCAGGAGGCCACCATACCGTTCGGGGTGAGCATTGGCATTAGTGCGGGCGAACCAGTGACCAACGATCACGACGACCTGTTCGGCGCGGCGGTTCAACTCGCAGCCAGGTTATGTGCAGCCGCGTCTTCCGGTGATATAGCTGTCTCTGTCGCCATCCGTGAATTGTGTGCTGGCAAATCGTTCCGCTTTGACGACCACGGTGAACTCATGCTCAAAGGTATGTCGGAGCCCACCCAAACCTATGCTGTTTCGTGGCGGGAGTAGTTGACGAGACTTCTGTCCGGTGCCGCCGAAATGTCCACAGTGCCGACGTTCGGCAACCTTGCGTACTCCTGAGTGTGCAATAAGAGATCGAGGCTCAGAGCGCCGAAGGGGCGAGCAATATGGCCCGATTGGTCAGTTTCCATGCCTGTAACCTAGATGTACATGGACAACGCTGCGAGGCGAATCACCGCCAAGATCGAGGTCTTTGCTCGGGATCTACCGTCCGATGAATTTGCCGCACTGGGTTTGTTACTAGGTGCTGACTCGATCGCGGCCTTTGCTCGGGACCTGCCTTTAGACGGACTTGGCGGTTTACGATTGCTCCTTGGGAACGACGAAGGGGCTGACGCCGCATCGGGCCAGAGTCAGAGTGATCTGATGAATGCGACTCAATCCATGCAGGAAATGCAGATGAGCTTCAACCTTCAATATCTGGCGCTCGGAGGGGCATCTCAACGGGAGAATCAGGGTTACCCAGACCTATCGGACGTCATGCATGCCCGTTTCCGTACCGTGCAGGAGGCTGTCAGGTTCATCAGATGACATCGGTATCGTGGCGTCTGAAATTCTCCACGATTGATTCTCCACGATTGCCATTGCCTCGATCCCGGTGTTCCCTAACGCAGCTGTTCGGCTAACGTCACGGCTGTTCACCGCATGGGTTTCGGGTACCTCTCCGGGGTTCACCTTCGGTTGTTTGTGACGCCCGACGATCCGGCAATCCCACGTGGTCCCGTGGCACCATCACTCGAACATCCTGGACACGTTTTATGTCCTGGCTGGGCGCATACGAATATCGTTGAAAGACCCAGACGAACAGGTCGAGTTGGGCGTCGTAGAGAGTTGGGGGCCTGCACGCACCAGACGCCGACATCGCGTCGCCAATGTCGGCCCCGACGCGGCAAACTTCCTCGTACTCCAGGAGATGGGCTGACTACGACTTCCCCCCGGAAAGCGGCTAGCCAAGAGCACGATGATGTGCCGATCAAACCGTTCAGAACACGAGAAATCGCCAGCGGCGAACCTTGGTCGCCCAGACCACCAAGATGGAGTGCCACGGTACGCACCATAGGGGCATGTGCGACGATGAGCCCAGAAACCTGCTGAGCGTCGCTGTGTTTGCTCGCAAGAATGCAAACGATTGGAGAGTGGCATGGCTGAACCAGTTCCCGTAACCGACCTGAGCGCGTTCAGCAGCCCGAATGCGAAACCGACGGAGTGGCCTCTGGCTCGGGATGAGCTGGCGGGTGCTGAGGTGTATTGGCTTTCGACTGTTCGACCTGACGGCCGCCCACATGTCACGCCCCTGTTGGGAATCTGGCTCGAAGGGGCCCTGTACTTCTGTACTGGACCAAACGAACAAAAGGCAAAGAACCTCTCAACAAACTGTCGTTGCGTTCTTACGACGGGGCAGAGCACCCTCGACGGTCTTGACCTCGTGATTGAAGGAACGGCAGAAGGTGTAAGCGACCATTCCCAGCTTGGACGTGTCGCCAACACCTACGAGTCGAAGTACGGAACGCATTTCGTCGCACCAGATGGAACGTGGTCCGGCCTGGGCGACGCCATTCGCCGAGCGGAGGTTCTGGTTTATCGCGTCGCACCCGAGACCGGCTTTGGGTTTGGTAAAGGAGAAAGGTTCAGCCAAACACGCTGGAGCTTTTAGCTTCGCCCCTGCCCTCGTACGTCGGAATGCGGGACACTTCGGCACTGCGGGGAACAAGACAGACGCTTATCATCCTCCCGTATCAGGCAAAGTAGCTGGGTCCAGGTTCTGAAGATCCTGCGAGGCAAAACTTCAGGTGACCGTGAGCGTGGCCGCATTGGTGGCGCCGATCCGCCACTGTTGCCGAATACCGTCCGGAGCTCCCAGCCATTTTGGAACGCGGTCGGCCTCCCGCTGATGTCGATGAGGTCAACGGAGTTTCGATCCAGGTGGTGCCTCCGTCGACCGACAACTGCCAGAAGGTCGATCGGTGCCGGGGTGCCGCCCGGTAGACATCAGCGCATCCCACGTATCTGGGGCAGATCGGGGACTTTCAGGGGGTCGGGTGCTACCAGTCGATCTGAAGGACCTGACGCATGGCCACCTCGAAGTCGTCGAAATTCGCACCCTGGCGGCTCGCCGCGATCATCTCGGCGTCGGCGCCGACGGGCAGGCGTAGCGGGTGGTGCTCCGCTTCTAGCGCATCGCAGATTTTCGTCGCCACTAGCTCGGGACCCGGTGCGGGCTCCTCGCCGCCAAGAACGCCCATGGCACTCTCCCACTTCGCAGCCAGCTCGGCGTAAGGTCCGGGTCGATCGCGGAGGTCGATCATGTTCTCCCCGAAGCGCGTCGCAATCGACCCCGGCTCGACCACGAGCACCTTGACGCCGAAGTGGCCGACCTCTAAGTGCAGCGACTCTGACAGTGCTTCGAGGGCGAACTTGGTCGCCGAGTAGAACCCGGCCAAGGGGCCGCCAACGATTCCCGAGACGGAGGTTACGTTGACGATCGTGCCAGAGCCTCGTTCGCGCATGGCTGGCACGAAGGCCTGGATCATGCGCGCCGCGCCGAAGAAGTTCGTCTCGAAGGCCCGGCGGACCTCAACGAGGGGAACTTCCTCTACCGGTCCGTCGATCCCGAAGCCAGCGTTGTTCACCAGGACATCGACGTAGCCGACGCTGGCCTGCGCAGCGGCCACGGATTCATCGGAGTCGACGTCAAGGGTCAGGGTCCGTGCGACGGCCAAATCGGCGATCGAGTCATACCGTCGCGCGGTGGCAACGACCTCGTAGCCCCGTGCGGTCAGTTCCAGGGCCGTTGCCCGCCCTATACCACTCGAACACCCCGTGACAATTGCATTCTTGCTTGCCATCCGGCACGTCTACCCTCGGAGCCGAGGCGCTGTCAAAGGACATTGCTACCTTTGAAGGTGGATCCGGTCTATGCGTCCAGCCGAGAGCCGTCGAACAAGCGACGCTGGCTTGAGCATATGAAGGTCCTTGACAACAACCTCTGGCCATATTCAGGATCTTTACGCAGCTTTCAAACATCACCGGTGCGCTAGATGGGCACAAGGAAGTGCCAGGTACACCCTGAGGCTGACCGATCAGGGCACGACGCCGAACGCCGGCCGCTGGTGAATCGAACGAGCCTGCCTCCGTTCGCATCAGAACGGTGGGTCAGTTCGGCACTTCAGGCCAGGACCGGGCAACACGATTTGGAGCGACCTCGGCATGGGTACGCTGAGGAACGAGCACGGACTATGTCCGCACAGAGCACCGACCACCGACGCCGTGAGCGTCGCAGAAGGGAGAACCATGCGTGCCGTGGTCGTCAATAAATTTGGCGAGACTCCAGCGGTGGCTGAAGTACCGACGCCGCAGCCCGGAGCGGGCCAGGTACTCATCAAGCTGAGGGCGGCGGGCATGAACCCTATGGATCGCACTCTTGCCAGCGGCGACTGGCGTCCCATGCCTGCGACCTTCCCGATGGTGCTCGGGGCCGACGGGGCTGGTGTGGTCGAAAGTGTCGGCGACGGAGCGACTCGGTTTTCCGCCGGCCAGAGCGTCTTCGGGCAACTGCTGATAGCCCCGCTCGGATCGGCAGGGACCTATGCCGAGTATGTGGCGGTCACCGAGGACGCCCCACTGGCCCAAGTGCCCGACGGCCTGGACTTAGTCGTTGCGTCGGCACTTCCGACGGCCGGGATGGCCGGGCTCTCTCTGGTGGAGCTACTCGGGCCGCTCATAGGCAAGACCGCGTTGATCGTCGGAGCCGGGGGTGGTGTCGGCACGTTTGCCACTCAGTTCGCTGTCAACGCCGGCGCACGGGTCATCGCGAACGTGCGCGACGCTGACGCAGATCGGATGCACAGTTATGGCGCCGCCGAAACCGTCGATCACACCGCCGTGAATCTGGCGGACGCAATTCGCAAGGCCCACCCTGACGGCATCGAAGTTCTCTTGGACTTGGTCAGCGATACGGACGGATTCGCCAATCTCGCGACACTGGTCCGTTCGGGTGGCACGGCAGTCACGACCGGCTACGTCGCCGACACCGAGGCCCTCAAGTCCGCTGACATCACCGGGATCAACTTCGCGCTGCAGGCCTCGAGCGATCTCCTTGACCGCCTCGCTGATGCCCTCGTGACCGGGCGCGTCGCGGCTCCACCGATCACTCGGATATCGCTCGACGACGCGCCGGCGGTCTTGAGCGGGACCAACGACCGGCCGATCGAAGGGAAGACTGTCATCACCCTGTGACTCTGCTGACTTCACCCAGGCTGACACTGTGGGGGGCTATCGAAGGGTCGGGTGCGGGTCTTCGTGTCACGGCGTTGTCACGGTTGGTCGTTGACACTCGTTGACAGTGGCCTCGTTGCCGCGGAGGGAATACCTTTGCAAATTGAGCCTCCTCCTGAGTAGCGCCTTTTAGCGAAAGGCGATGGGCGAATGCGACGATCAGTTCGATTTTCCGACATGCGGTCCGGCGTGCTCGTGGATGGGCCGAACTGTCTTTGGAAACGGGGGTCTCTACGACTCGAAGCTCATGCACGGCGACTACCGGCGTTTCGACCACGGATCCGCTCACGTCTTCGTGCTTGGTCTCGACCGACACCAAAAGTTCATCCGTTCGCCAGCGACGCGTCGCGTCCCGCTCACCAACGTTTGATAGACGTCCAAGGGATTCATGCGTCATGCGTAGGTGAAAGGAGAACGTCGATGAGGAGTCAGCACTCCATCCCAGTGTCTCTTTGGCTGAAGCCTGAGGCCACGTGCTCGTGACGCGTGTGCACGGAGCGTCCTCTAGGCCGCCCGCGCAACGGCTGAGCAAGGTGAGAAGACGGATACGTTTCTTCGGGTATCCGTCGCGTGTGCCCTTGTTTCTAAATCGCGGCCTCCGCTGAGCGGGCGGCATGTAGTTCCAGCTGTACCCCACCTGGACGAGCACCGCCTCTGTGTGCTGGCCGACCCCATTCGGCCCATTGGCTAGGCCGCTCCTGGTTATCCAGTCCTCCCCAAGCCGTGCGGATATTGATCGGATGGTCGGCAGAGAGTGCCCAACTTCGGAATGGCCGTCGTCTCACATATGACTACCCCGCGACGACGCAGTCGCTTCACGCTCTGGGTCGTTCTGATGGTCGCGAGCGGCGTGGCTTGTGGCTCAGCTCTCGCTGCCTTGCCGATCTCCGTCGGCGCCAGCACGACCAACGCAACGTTTCCCACCTACACCGTCAGCGTGTTGGCATTCGGCGCCAATGGAGATGGCGTCCAGGACAACTCGTCGGCCTTCAATGCTGCAATTGCCGCAGTGCAGCAGTCCGGTGGTGGCACGGTCATGGTCCCCCCTGGGGTATACGCGTTCTTGCCGACGACTTCGCAGAGCTCGGCGTCGGTGGTCATCCACCCGGGCCCTCCCGTGCGCATACTCGGGTCTAATGAGTCGACAACTCGTCTTGTCGAGCACGTCAGCGACAAGCTTCTGCTCGCAGTCTTCGCCGATCAGAGCAGGGTGGCGCAGCTCACTCTGGACTCGGAGAGTCATCACGGAGGACCCGCACTAACCGTTCAAGCGAGCGACACGATCGTACGTGACGACACCATTCTCGGGCAGAATTTCACTGGACCAGTGGTGCACGGTCTGGGCGGAACCTTCGCGATCTTCTACAACGGCAAGCCTGGATCAACGATGCAACATCCGCTGTACGAAGTTGGCAACCTGGTGCACGACGTGGTCATTCATGACGGAGTGGACAACGACGGCTTTTCGTTCTCGTTCCAAGAGGATGCAATCATCCGAAATGTGCAGCACACGGGCTCGCGCCTGTCCCTGTTTGTCGACAACGGAGTGACGGTTACCAACTACATCTACACGCCCAATTCAGCGTGCCTGAATGCAGCGAACGGCTTCTACATCACGGCTCCATCCGAGAACATCACTATCGATGGGTTTACTAGCACCGGACAGGGAGGCAAGGTCAGCGGTGTCGGCAATCCATACGTCTCTACTGACATCAGGATCTCGGGTGAGCGGCTTCTGAACCCCGGCTATAGCCTCGTGGTCGCAAACGTAGATGGGCTTACGATCACCAATGTCCACTTGAGCGCTGGCGACTGGCTGTCGATCGAACCGCCTGACGCCGCTTCCAACATAGTGGTCAGCGATTCGCTGATCCCACACGTGAACTTCAATTCGTGGGGGAACAATCAATACGCCAGGGCTTCGGTCAAGTTTGATATGGATACATTTCCGCCGTACAACAATGCCAAGGGCTCGCCCTCTCCAACGTTTAACCGAGGAAACAAGTCCGGTGCGACCGGGGTGACGATCAACGGTGGCGTTTGGTCCAACTCAACCGGTGGCTTCTCTGGAGGTCAACCCATTTCTTTTACTGTCTCGAACCTTAAGGGCTACAACTGACTTCAGAATCTCGTTGAGTCCCCGAGCCGTCAACATTTCGTGCGTGCAAAGGACGCAATCGGAAACGTCTTGACGGTGAGTGTCGCAAGGGTGTGATTTATCCACAGCCTTTCGACCAATACAAACCCTTCTGCGCTAACGCAATACGGGACTTGTCTGACAAATAACGAAGGGCGCGCCATGAGTGGCGAGATCAACGGCGAGTATCAAGCCGCGCCCGTCTCTCAGGATCGGAGCACTCCCGTCCCCGAACAGGTCGTCGGCACGGGGGGAACCTGGGATGATCGGTAGCTGTGAAACCGGGGACAGTCGAAGCCCTCGGCCGCGCGATGGCCGAGGGCACCACGAGCAGCCGTCAGGTGGCGATCGCACACCTTGCGCGCATCGAGCGCCTCGACCCCCTCTTCGGAGCCATCCGGGCTGCGGCTCCCGACGCCATCGAACAGGCGGAGGCCAGCGACGAGTACCGCCGCCGGCACGGCCCCCGCAGCGTCCTCGAAGGCATCCCTGTCGTCCTGAAGGACAACATCGATGTGGTCGGTCAGCCCACTACTGCAGGGGCTGTTGCACTCGCCGCGTCCAGGGCGTTGGCCGACGCCCACGTAGTGGGACGGCTGCGGGAGGCAGGCGCCGTGATCCTCGCCAAGGCCAACCTGTCCGAGCTGGCCAACTTCCTCACCGACGACATGCCGTCGGGCTACTCCTCCCTGGGCGGACAGGTGCTCAATCCCTACGACCTGGCGCTGACTCCGAGCGGCTCGAGCAGCGGGACGGCCGTCGCAGTGGCCCTGGATTTCGCTCCCCTCGGAGTCGGGACGGAGACCGATGGCTCGATCATCAGCCCGTCGGTGCACCAGAGCCTGGTTGGCATCAAGCCCACCCTGGGGCTGGTCAGCCGGGAGGGCATCCTGCCAATAGCTCCGAGCCAAGACACCGCCGGGCCGATGGCGCGTACGGTGGCAGACGCCGCCGCGCTCCTCGCCGTCATGGCGGGGCCGGATCCCGCCGACGAAGCCACCTCAGGGGCCCGGCCCGGCGCCGACCCTCTCCGGTCCTGGGTGCCCGACACGGACGTCCTCAGCCGGGCCCGACTGGTTCTTATCCGACCGAGCTCCCCTCCCGGAGGCGATGCCAGGAGCCAGAGGCCCGTTGACGGCGACGTCGTCGCGGCGCTCGAAGCGGCGGGGGTCGGGATCGTTGATGCCTCCCTACCCCGGATCGCCGAGGACGACGAGTTGCTTGTGCTGCACTACGAGTTCGCCCCTGCCGTCGATGCCTATCTGCGCCGGATGGGAGACGCCGCACCAATCCGCTCCCTCGCCGAGCTGCGGGAGTGGAACAACAAGCACGCTGAGTCAGCGCTGAAGTACGGCCAGTCCCACGTCGACCAGGCCCTCATGATCGATCACGACGCCACTCGCAATCAGTACACCGAGGCCCGCCGACGCGACCGAGACACGGTCACCGGGGTCTTGGAAGCTGCGCTGGGTGACGCGGACGCCCTGATCTTCCGGGGCGACGAAGGAGCCACTTGGGCCGCTCGCTCTGGCTGGCCGAGCATCTGCGTTCCGATTGGTTACAGCAGCCGGTCGCGGCGCCCGCACGGGCTGACCCTCGTTGCCCGAGCTTGGTCGGAGGCACGCTTGCTTTCGCTCGCGGCCGCCATCGAAGAGGTCGGTGGCGGCCGCTCACCGCCTGCCGAGGTCAATCCGGCTGTATTCGCCAGCCGCGGGCTTTGAGGATCTAGAGACGTCAATCCAGAACCAGTCAAGCACCTTGGACGTGTACTTCTCGACTCCTCCGACGTGGGTGACCATGCCTGTCCCGACACCCAATACTGATTCGGCGATACACGGACAGCTTCTTCGAAGTATGGAGGAAAAGCGCAGCGGATCATCGACACGGTTCCTGGAAGTTGTCGACTGTCGTGCAACTGGTGGGCTGACCGTTCGCCGCAGCCATTTTCCGCATAGATGGTCGTGGACGTTCCGGGGAGCCGAACCGTGTCGGCGACGCGACCGTCGTTATCAGGCAGTCAGTACCGATATCGGACGTACTCAACGCCGCCCGGATCGGCTTGCTAGAGCGTGTTCCTTGTTTCTCCGGCGATCGCGACGGATATCAAATCGAAGGGGTGGTCGTGGATCGCCGGACCATCCAGAGCCCGACTATCAGTCGGGTCCCAGACGTGAAGGCGATACTCAGTGTGGTCGCCGAGCCAGAAAGCCAGAAGCCCCTGTCCTGCAGCCTCCACGGGTAGTCGTCGGCATGGCGCAAGATCGTGTGAACCAGGGACTTTGTGATCGTGATTTCCACGGACCTCCCTTGGGGGCCCAAATCACATATTGTCGTTTGTTGACGTCAAGGGTCAGATCTAAGGCAACGGCTGCGTGTCGACCAGGACCCCAGGTGTGTTGACCCCGGTCGAGGCGGCCCGATCTTCGACAACAGGAGCGAGCAAATCAGCCTGCCGGCACGGAGCGGTGTTCGCGCAGGTGGGCGCGCCCGCACGGTGACAGCGCGACGATTTCTCCCGAACTAGGTGGCCGTTGCCGCTCCAGAAAACCTCGGTCGTTAGCCTCCTCCCACACGGGAAGGTGCGGACACGACGTGCGCCACACCGACATCACCTCGACGTAGGGCCGCGGTGTCGGATCGAGCCACTCGAGCAGGTCGAGAATCAACGCCTCAACGGGTTCGGCCAAGGACGGCACCTCCGTCCAGGGAGTCTAGATCTACGGAACCCGGGATGAGCTGCTGGTTCCCGTGCCCCTTGTGGTGCTTGTCGTTCCGTCGTCGAGTGCGGCAAGGGCGGCTCGCACGGGCTCATCCGACAGTGGCCCGCTCGGCTACGGGCGCGACTCGAAGTGCCTCGTTGGTGGACACGCGTTGCTCATCCGGTGCTGTCGGTGGTCTCGGTAAAGGGCACCGGACCGTACGAGCTCCCCGTGTAGTGGGAGTCGCCGGCGTAGCGCGCGGTCACCGTGCGGCTGCCGGCCGCGCCGTGGGGGAACGAAGAGGACGCGAACGCGAAGCCCATGGAGTTGGTCACCGCGCTGGCGAACGGTGTCGAGGAGCCGTCGGCGTAGAAGTCGACGACCCCGCCGGCGACCGGGTCACCCAGGTCGTCGAGTACGCTCGCCGCGTAGATCACCCTGCCGGTCACGTCGCTGGCCGTGGCTCCGGTATAGGCGATCGTCGTGCCCCGCTGCGTGATGGTCGCGTGCGTCGGCCCCGTGTTGTAGAGCAGGAAGGGCACCGGGCCGTACGAGCTCCCCGCGTCGTGCACGTCGCCGGCGAAGTGAGCGGTCACGGTGTGGGTTCCGACCGTACCGCGGGGGAAGGCGGACGTGGCGAAGGCGAAGCCCATGGAATTGGTGACTGCGCTGGCGAACGGCGTCGTCGAGCCGTCGGCGTAGAAGTCGACGACGGCGCCGGCAACCGGATCACCCAGGTCGTCGAGGAGGCTCGCCGCGTAGATCACCCTGCCGGTCACGTCGCTGGCGGTGGCCCCCGTGTAGGCGATGGTCGTCCCCAGCTTTCCGGCGTCCGCGTGCGTCGGACGGGCTGTGCTCGATACGGCGCCGCCCGACGGCGCGACCGAGGACTTCACGGCGTAGGGCACGGGACCGTAGGCGCTGCCGGTGTACTGCGAGTCACCCGCGTAGCGCACCGAGACCCTGTGGGTTCCGGGCGCGGCGCTCGGGAAGGTCGACGTCGCGAAGGCGAATCCCATGGAGTTGGTCACGGCACTCGTGAACGGCGTGGAGGAACCGTCGGCGTAGAAGTCGACGACCCCGCCGGCGACGGGGTCACCCAGGTCGTCGAGGACACTAGCGGCATACGTGACTGAGGTGCCCACTGCACTCGCCTTCGCACCGGTGTAGGCGCTCGTCGTGCCGCGTTTCGTGACGGTGACCTGCGCGGTGGTCGCGCTGCAGCGTTGGGACGGGTCGCATGAGGTGAAGGTGGCGGTGTAGATGTTCGGCGTCGCGTACTCGTGGATGACGCTGTCACCGCTGGCTCGGCCGCCGTCGCCGAACGTCCAGTTGTCGGCGAGGAGCGTTTGTCCCGTTGCGTCCGTCTCGGTCGCCATCCCGTTGAACTGCACGGGAAGCCCCCACTCCGTCGTCTGGTCCGGTCCGGTCGTGACCGCGGGTTTCAACTCTTTTACCGGGACGGTGAAGGTCGTGGACGACGTCAGGCCTGCGGCGTCGGTCGCCGTCAGGCGCACGCCGTAGAGTCCTGGTGACGAGAAGGTGTGCTCCGGGTGCGACCCGTAGGCGACACCGCCGTCGGAGAAGTGCCACACGAGCGACGGGAAGCCGCAGGCGTCCCTGCTCCCGGACCCGTCGAACGCGATCGGCGTTCCTTCGGTCCCCGAGTACGGACCGCCGGCGGAGACCTTCGGACGCAGGTTGTCGGCCAGCTGGTTGCCGAGGTCGACGTGGGCCCCGGGCCCGCTCATCGCGATCGACCCGGCGATCTGCGACACGGGAAGGGACGCGCTCGTGTCTGGCACGAAGGCCTCCACACCCGGCGCAGCGCCGGGGGCGGCGGCGCCCGCAACGAGGCTGAGACTGTTGAGCACGCTCACCCCGTCCGTCGCCGACAACGCGCCCAGGTCGTAGCCGAGGTCGCCCCCAGCGGCGGCGGCGTTGCAGGGCAGGCTCAAGAGGTCGGTCACCGGGGTCTCGCCGAGTTGAAGGCGGACAGGGGTGCCGGGTGCCCCCGCGTCGGAAAGCGTGCGCATGGTGGCCAGCTCCTGGGGCGTCACCGTGACGTCGGCCTTGAGGCCCAGGGTCACGTAGGGGCCGTGGTAGCCGTAGGGGGTCGAGACCAGCGCGGTCGATGCGCTGCTCGCGATGCAGTCGAACGGTGCCCCGCCGGCCGACAGGTTGCACGGACTGCTGGCGGAGAACCCCGGCGACCCGAGGCTGATCGTCCCGAAGTTGCCGAAGGTCACGGCGAGGTGGTCGAGCGTCCACGACACCGTGATGGTCCCGGCGCCCGTCCTCGCATAAGAGTCGATGGGCGCGGGCGAACGGCCCTGGCGAATCTGGCTGGGGTCGTAGGTCGTGGTGACCTGGGCGCGCTGGCTCCAGCTGAGCGTCTCGGCCAGGTCGAAGGTCGCCGTCACGCCAGCACCGCTCGCCTCGACGCCGGTCGAGTTCAGCTCCTGCGTTCCCGACAGCGTCGTCGGGTTCGACGCGGTGGCAGTAGTCGCACCGGCCGGCGTGGTGCCGAGGGCGACCCCGGCTATTCCGGCGACTCCCAATCCGGCGGCGCCGAGAGCGAGGGCTGACAACATCCGCGGCAAGCATCTGCGCGCGACCAGCGGACGAATTGACTCGTTCGAACGCATGATGGCCTCCTCCAGGTCACTGGCGCCTCAAGCGTCGAGATGTGCGTACAACCAAAGTGAAGCTAACACCGGATGTGAGGCATTTCTAGGGTGTGAGCCGGCGATCCGTTGAGTTTCGGACGCGTCTCGCGCACCAAGTCCATATTTCGGCTGGGACCCGCAAGCGGACGACGGCGGAACCGAGAACCGACATGGTGCACTGGTGTGCCTCGCAGCGCCGAACGGCGTGACACCGGTCGCCACCCAGGTCCCACTCCTCAACTCCACGGTGGTCACGCCCGACCACGGCGGGTATTTGGATGGTCGACGCCGGCGGGCCGGTTCGGCTACGGCGCCGCGGCCGGATGGGCAGCCTGCCGCCTGGAGCCGATGGCTGCTCGGATCCGCTGGCCGTCATCTCCGCCACCTCCGACGGCGGCGGGCATTAGGTCGTGACCGCGCTGGGCAAGGTCTGGTTCCTACAGGGATGGGCCGATGGACGGCGACATGTCGGCGCCGCGTTCAACGGCCCGATCATCGCGGCCCCCGACTCCTGAGACCCTCGGCCTGCTGAGGCCGGTCGTCGAGGAGTTGCCGGGCGCTGCGAACCGGCCTCCGCTGCCACGGTCGCGTTGATTGCAATCTAGGGTGGGGTCACAGACCGACCACCTCAGGGACAGGGAGGCAACGATGGGGATCTTCCAGCGGGCACACGACATCGTTCAGGCGAAGACGAACAAGGCGCTCGACGCCGCCGAGAAGCCGGACGAGATGCTCGACCTCTCCTACGAGAAGATGCTCGAGCAGATCACGCAGGTGCGCCGCGCCCTGGTCGACATCGCGGCGTCAAAGAAGCGACTGGAGCTCCAGGAGGAGCAGTTCCAGCACTCCGTCGACCATCTGCAGGACCAGGCCAAGCAGGCGCTGCAGTCCGGGCGTGAGGACCTGGCCAAGGAGGCCCTCGCGCGCAAGGCGACGGCCCAGCAGCAGATCGACGGGATGGAGCCTCAGCACCAACAGCTCGACGAGGAGGAGCAGAAGCTCACGAAGACCCTCGACGTGCTGCAGAAGCGGGTGAACGACTTCCGGACCCAGAAGGAGACCCTCAAGGCGCAGTACACGGCGGCGAAGGCCATTTCGACGGTGGACGAGAGCACCGCGGGCATCTCGAAGTCCTTCAACGACTCGGGCGCCACGCTCCAGCGGGCGCAAGACAAGATCTCCACCATGCAGGCCCGCTCGGGGGCGATGGACGAGTTGCTGGAGTCGGGTGTGCTCGAAGACGTCGGGGGCGGCACGGACGACATCCAAAAGGAGCTGGACAAGGTCGGCAACGACGCCCAGGTCGACAACGAACTGGAGGCTCTCAAGGCGCAGCTGGGCACCGGCGGGGCCCCGGAGCCTGAGGCGATCAGCGCGGCTCCGGCCGGCGACGCGACGTCGTCGGAGTCGGGCGACGCTGCGCCAACGACGTAGGGCGCCTACGTAATCAGCCGGCGCGCGCCGCCGGCGTCGCGCCGACGAAGCGCGCCACCGCGTCGGCCAGCTCAGCGCCTTTGTCCTCCTGGAGGAAGTGGCCCGCGCCGGTGATCGTGACGTGGTCGCGGCCTGACCCGGCCCGCACGGACGACTGGAGGATCTCGGCCCAGCCGCCGGTGCCCGGGTCACCGTCGGAGTACGCGGTGAGGAACGGCCCGTCGAAGCCCGCCAGCGCCTCGAAGGTGCGCCGGTTGACCCGCGCGCACACGCTCGTCGGCGTCAAGCCCATCAAGAGCGGCAGCTGGCGCGGTCCGGCGCAGAAGGCCTCGTCGGGGAACGGTGCGTCGTACGCCGCCAGGACGGCGTCCGGCACGTCCGAGGCGGTCGCCCCCTGCACGAAGACGCTCGGCTGGAAGGGCGTCAACTCCTGGGTGAGGCGCTGGTAGTCGAGCAGCGTCTGGGCGACCGTGACGGTCCCGTTGCCACTGTCGTGAACAGGCCAGGCCAGGCGCCCCGCCAGCGCGGCGTCGGCGGTGTGCAGGGCGGTGTTGGCCGCGACGATGCGGCGCACCAGCCCGGGACGCTCGGGCAGCAGGCCGAGGCCTATCGGCCCGCCCCAGTCCTGGACGACCAAGGTCAGGCCGCGGAGGCCGGTGACGTCGGCGAACTGGGTCATCCAGCCCACGTGCGCCGGCACCGTGTGCTCGGTCCGGGCCAGCGGCTTGTCGGAGCGACCGAAGCCGACCAGGTCGAGGGCCACGGCGCGCAGCCCGTGCGCCACGAGCCGCTCGATCGTCGTTCGGTAGAGGTAGGACCACGTGGGCTGCCCGTGCACCAGCAGCACGGTCTCCGCGCCCGGAGGGCCCTCGTCGACGTAGTGCAGACGCACACCGTCGGGCAGGGTGGCGTAGCGGGGGGCGTACGGGAAGCCGGGGAGGTCGGTGAAGCGGCCCTCGGGGGTGCGCACCATCTGCACAGGGCTCAGTGTGCCGCACCGCTGGCACATCGGGACGGGGCCTGGTGGACTTCAGGGCCATGACCGGGGAGCGCTGCGACGTCGCCGTCGTGGGCGCGGGCCTGGTCGGGCTCTCCCTGGCCTACGAGCTCGCCTGTCTGGGGGCGACGGTGACGGTCGTCGACGCAGGGCATCCGGGAAGGGCCACCGACGCCGGCGCGGGCATCCTCTCACCCCCGACGAGTGTGGACACCGACGCCGCGCTGTGGCCGTTCCTCCGGCAGGCGGGCGCGCACTACCCGGCGCTGCTCCGGCGGCTCGAGACGGACGGGGCCGACGTCGCCGGAGCCGGGTACGGCGCGTGCGGTCTGCTGTCGCTCGGGCTGCGTGAGCACGAGGATCTCTGGTTCGGACCCTTCGCGGAGATCGTGCTGCGGCGCACGGCGGGCGAGGTCTCGGAGATCACGCCGGCGGAGGCACGCAAACTCTTCCCGCTCCTCGGCGCGGTGCATCGCGCCCTGTACTCGCCCACGTCCGCACGCGTGGACGGGCGAGGCATGGCCGCAGCCTTGCGGGGCGCGGCAGCGGCCCGCGGCGTGAACTTCGTGTCCGGCGCCGTGCACGGTGTGGTTGCCGGGGCGAACGGCGGCCGTCACGTGGCGGCAATGGCCGTCGAGGGGCACCGCAACGTGGAGTGCGACGCGTTGGCCGTTGCGGGCGGCGCCTGGACGGCGGCCATAGGGGAGTGGCTCGGGCGGGACCTTCCCGTGAGCCCGACGAAGGGGCAGATCGTGCATCTCGGCGTCGCCGCCGAGACGGGGGAGTGGCCGATCGCACAGCCGCTGCTGACCCACTATCTCGTGCCTTGGCCCGGCGGGCGGGTGGCCTGCGGCGGCACGTTCGAGGCGGGCGCCGGATATTCGGTCAGCGTGACGGTCGCGGGGCTGCACGAGCTGCTGCGCGAATGCCTGGCGGTGGCGCCGGGGCTCGAGGACGCGTCGTATCTGGAGACGCGGGTGGGGCTGCGACCGACGTCGGCCGACGAGCGCGCGCTGGTCGGGGTCCTCCCGGGATGGTCGAACGTCTTCGTGGCGACCGGCCATGGCGCCAACGGTCTGTTACAGGGGCCCTACTCGTCCCGCGTGCTGGCGCATCTGATGGCGGGGGCCGACCTCCCAGCGGGCGAGTCGCCGCTGCCCGACGCGTTCGACCCGGCGCGCTTCGGCTGACCCTAGAGGTCGAAGGCGTTACGCAGCTCGTCAACGACTGCACTGATTTTGAGGACCTCCTCGCGAAGGACGTCCACATCGGCGCGTAGAGACGCGACCTCGTCGCCGAGCGACACAGCACGGAACTCCCCAGCTGCATGGGTCGGAGCGGCGGCGGTATCCGAAGTCAGATCCTCGTCGAGGGGATCGCCGGTGAGAAGCTGCGCCCACCGTTCCTCTTTCTGGCCCGATCGGCGCAGCACCTGACGCACCAGCGGATCGGGTCCATCGCCCAAGCGCCCTAACTCAGTCTCCACGTCGTCGAGGCTGCCGAAGTCGGCCATGCGCTCTGTTCGGGTTCGCAGCTCGCCGACCGTCTGCGGGCCTCGGAGCACGAGGACGGTCAGGACGGAAAGGCTGCGTGCATCGAGGCCGAACCGTTCGTCGAGAACCTGGCGGTATCGGGTAGCCGAGCGCCCATGGCCCGGGTGGACGAAGCGGACCAAACCGGCCTCCTTCAGCGACGACAGCGCCAGTTCGACGGTGCTCTCGTCGTAGGCGATGACTGGGTCACGGTTCGAGGTCTGGTTGCACGCAAGGACCAAGGCATTGAGCGTCAGCGGGTACTGCTGGGGCGTTGTCAGCTGCTTCTCCGCCAAGCTGCCGATCACCCGTGCTTCGACGGCACCCAAGTTCATGACGAGGCGAGCCTATAGAGGGAGGGGGCCTTCGGGGCCCGTTCCGAAGAGCAGGCGCCGGTGCACGAACGTCACTGCCTACGTGAGGCGGATGAAGAACCCACGGCCCTCAGCCCGGGATCGCTGTCGAGCAACACCACGCACGAGAGCACGTTGGTCAGACGGGACCTGCTCCAGGTTGCGCGCCATCGCCTGCACCGTGGAGAGGAAGGGCGCCGGAGCCATCCCACCCTCGGGCCTGGGCGGACGTGAAACTGGGGCCGTGCTGAAGGGGACGCTCCGACAGGATGGCCGCGACGAGCCGGCGACGTCCGAGAACATCCTCGCCGCGCTCGGCGGGACCGGCTTCTTCTGGCTCGATCTCGACGACGAGGCCGTCGACGGCACGGTGAGCGAGCTGCTCAGCGTGCATTTCCGCTTCCACCCGCTGGCGGTCGAGGCGGCCGAGAAATTCAACCAACGCCCTCGCATCGACGACTACGACAACTTCACGTACCTGGTGACGAGGGGCGCCGACCCGGCGCGTTCGGGAAAGGCCGAGGTGCACCTCTTCTGGACCGACCGCTATGTCGTTTCGGTGCACCGTGGGGATTGCCCGGCGACTCAGCAAGTGCGGGCGCACATCGGGCGCCACCACGCCAGCGAGGCCGCGTCGCCGCAGATCGTGATCGTCTATCTCACGGTCAACGCCATGGTCGACACCTTCTTTCCCTTCCTCCAGTCGTTCGACGACCGTATCGATTCTTTGGAGGACGACATTCTCAAGCAGCCGACGGAGGCCCAGCTGGGCGAGCTGTTCGACATGAAGCGGACGCTGATGAACGAGCGCAAGGTGATCGCGCCGCAGCGCGACATGATGGCGAGCATCAACTCCGGCGTGACGGAAATGCCGGGGATGACCGACGAGGCAACGCGCTACTTCCGCGACCTTTACGACCACCTGATCCGGCTGGCCGACCTGGTGGACTCGTACCGCGATCTGCTGAGCAGCGCGATGGACACGCACCTGTCGACGGTGTCCAACCGGCTCAACGTCGTCATGAAGCAGCTGACCATGATCGCCACGATCTTCCTGCCGCTCAGCTTCCTGACCGGGTTCTTCGGGCAGAATTTCGGCTACCTGGTCCGCGTCTGGCTCATGCCGACGTGGAGCTTCTTCGTCCTCGGCATCGGATTGGAGCTGGCGGCCGTGGTGTTCCTGCTGTCGCTGTTCCGACGCCGGGGTTGGCTGGGCGGGCCGACCGTCTGAGTACGGGCGTGGCCGCGCGCCGCGCGCTCACAGGCGCGCCGGGCGGCTGGGCAGCCACTCCGGCGGTGGGGTGGTGTGGGCCTCGTACTCGTTCCACCACGCCTCGCACCCGTCGGGCACCGGGAAGCCGAGTTGCTTGCGCCGATCGACGAGGTCGCGGACCTTCGCCTTGTGCTCGCGGACGAGCGCGAGCTTGCCGGACTCGGAACCGTCGGGCTTCGCCATGCCCCACAGTGCCTCCTCGAGGAGCCAGGCCTCGCGACGCGCCTCGACGAGGGCGTGCGTGGTGTCGGCCACGTCGGCGAGCAATTCGGACTCGCCGTCGGCCAGCACGTCGGCGGCGCGCAGCCAGCCGTAGTCCTTGTTGATGCGCAACAGCCCCGGCTGCACTTCGAACAGACCCACCACGTCGACGACCGGATCGATCGTGGCGAGCGTCGTCCCCTCGGGCAGCGGGACATGGAGGTTCGTGAGCTGGCGGTCGGCCACGCCGATCATGCCCATGGCGCGCAAGCCGATGTAGCCGAGTGGCGCCTCGGCGTAGTCGCGCTCGTCGCGCGCCAAGGAGAGCGGCACGGCCACGATGGCGACGATGCGCGTCGCACCCAACTCGACCGCCGCCCGCACGGGAATCATCTCGATCACGCCGCCGTCGACGTAGTCGTCGTCGGCCATGGGGTGGGGCGGGAACACCATGGGGACGCTCGCCGACGCAATGGCGCCGTCGACCAGGTCGACCGGGCCTGCCGCCTCGGACGGTGCCGGCGTGCGTGCGTCGGCCTCCACCAGGGCGCCCTCCTCGGTGACGTAGCGCAGCACCCCGGCCCGCAGCGCCGTCACCGCGAGCCGCAGCTGTAGACCGGGCCGGGTGATCAGGGCGGGGTCGACGGGACGGATGCCGTTCTCACCGCGGCGCAGGGCCTCGGCGAGGGGATCGAGGTTGAGCACGGCGTTGCCGCTCGTCCGCAGCTGACGGCGGACCGAGGGCAGCCGGAAGCCGGCCCCGGCCAGTAGCCGCATGAAGTGGCGCTGACGACGACGGCGGGCCTTGCGGGCCAGGCGCCGCCCATGGCGGTCGGACGAGGCGCGGGGGACCAGCTCGCGACCGGGCTTCGTCGTGGCGGTCGTGAGCGGGAAGGGAGGGCGGGTGCCCTCGGTGAGCTCTCGCTCGACTTCGTGGCCCAGCCGGGTGCCGTCGAGCGCGCCGAGCCAGCCCTGTTTCCCGAAGACGTGGTCCATGGTGGTCATGGCGAGCACGTCGTCCTCGATCTCCTGCACGCGCTGCGTGAACTCGTCGAGCGTGCGCGCCTGGGCCAGCACGGCCGCCGCGATGGCGCCCGCCGAGGTGGCGGTGATGATGTCGGGCGCGACCCGCTCGACGCGGACGAGGTACTGCAGCGCCCCGACCTCGAACGAGCCTTTGGTGCCACCCCCCGCGAGGACGAACGCGGTGGGGCCGGCGGGTGTCACGGGCATCGGGTGATTCTGGCACCGGGCCGCGACGGGCCACAACGGCGTCAGCCGCCCGCGGCGGCGCTGACGACCTCCACCAGGGAGCCGGAGCGGGCCGGCGTGCTGGCCCACTCGGAGCGGGGGACGACGCAGCGGTCGACCGCCACTGCAACCCCCTTTGGGTCCTCGCCCTCGAGGACGACGGCCACGAGGTCGGCGATGGTGGTGCCGGGCGCCGTCTCGAACGGGTCGCCGTTGACGTGAAGGAGGACCGTCGTCACGCGGGCGCCAGCGCCTCGATCAGCGGCGTCACGGCGTGCCGGGCCAGCAGGTCGACGACGACGGTGGCGGTCAGCGGGGCGAGCAGGATGCCGTTGCGGTAGTGCCCGGTGGCGACGAGCACGCCGTCGAGCCCGGTCCAGCCGATACACGGCATGTTGTCGCGGGTCGCCGGCCGGAGACCGGCAGCCGCCTCGCGCAGCTCGAGCTCGTCGACGCCCGGCACGATGGCGCGGGCGTCGCACAAGAGCTCGTGCACGGCGCCCGCCTGCACGGTGGTGTCCCCGCCGCGCTCCTCCACGGTCGCGCCGACGACCACCGAGCCGTCGCGGCGCGGCACCAGGTAGAGGCGGTGGCCGCGGACCAGGCCGCGCACCGTTCGCGGCAAGAGCGGCGGCGCCGGGGCGCCGGGAGCGGGCCCGAGGCGCAGGATGTGGCCCTTGACCGGGCGGATCTCGGGCAGCCCCGCCGCGGGGCCCAGGTCCGGCAGCCCGGTCCCGGCCGCCAGGACGACGTGATCCGGGTGGAGGCGGCGTCCGTCGGCCAGGACGAGTTCGGGACCGGCTCGTACGTCGGCCACGCGACCCTCCAGGAACGTGACGCCGGACGACCGGGCGGCCTCGACCAACGCGGTGAGCAGAGCGCGGTTGTCGACGTGGTGGTCGCCTGGCACCGCGATGCCGCCGCGCAGCGCCGGGCTCAACGCCGGCACCATGGTGCGGCACTCCGTCACGCCGACACGGCGCGCCGCGAGGCCGAGCGAGTGCTGGTACGCGAGGAGGTCGTCGAGGTAGGCGCGATCGGACGCGTCGAGCGCGACCGTGAGGGTGCCGGTCGTGTCGTAGCCGATGTCGTGTCCCGTGGCATCTTGGAGCGCGGCCGCGAACGCGGGCCAGCGTGCGGCGCCCTCGAGGCGGAGCGCCGTCAGCGCGGACTCGCCGAACTCCACCTCGTTGACCGGCGCCAACATTCCCGCCGCCACCCACGCGGCCCCGTCGCGCCCGAAGGCCGGAGACACGATCGTCACATCATGACCGTTGCGTGTCAGCTCCCAGGCGGAGGAGAGCCCGATCACCCCGCCCCCGACCACGTGCACGTTCGACGGCATGTGTCCAGCCTAGGAGGGCCAGCGTGTATCCTTCTTGCTCGACCTTCTGGGCCAACGTCGTCCCGGTACTACCTGCAGAACGCTTCTCCCGATCGGAAGGACGCCGATGGCCATTGGCCTCTACGACCCGGCATACGAGCACGACGCCTGTGGCGTCGGCATGGTCGCGGATCTCCACGGCCGGCCCGATCACGACATCGTGGACCGTGGCCTCACCGTGCTCGAGCGCCTGGCCCATCGAGGCGCCTCGGGCGCCGAGGTGGAGACGGGTGACGGGGCGGGCATCCTCGTTCAGATCCCGCACCGCTTCTACGAGCGCGTGGCGATCGAGGCCGGCTACGACCTGCCCCGGGCGGGCGGCTACGCCACCGGGCTCGCCTTCCTGCCCACCGACCCCGACGAGGCCGACAAGGCGCGGGCCGTCGTGGAGCAGACGGCGGCCGAGGAGGGCCTCTCTCTACTGGCCTGGCGGGAGGTCCCGATCGAGCCCGAGGGAGTGGGCAAGACGGCGCTGGGGGCCATGCCGCGCATCGAACAGGTCTTCGTCGCGCCGTTCGTCCCCGGGATCGACACCATGGCCCTGGAGCGGCGTGCCTTCGTGCTGCGCAAGCGGGCCGAGCACGAGGTCGAGGGGCTCTACTTCCCGTCGCTCTCCGCGCGGACGATCGTCTACAAGGGCATGCTCACGTCCGAGCAACTCCGCCAGTTCTTCCCCGACCTGCGCGACCCGAGCTTCGAGTCGGGTCTCGTGCTCGTGCACTCGCGCTTCTCGACGAACACGTTCCCCAACTGGCCTCTCGCGCACCCGTACCGCTACCTGTGCCACAACGGCGAGATCAACACGGTCGCCGGCAATCGCAACTGGATGCGGGCACGCGAAGCACAACTCGCGACGCCGCTCATCGAGGGCGACATCTCGCGCATCTACCCGATCTGCACCCCGGGCGCGAGCGACTCGGCCAGCTTCGACGAGGTGCTCGAGCTGATGCATCTCGGTGGCCGCTCGCTGCCGCACGCCGTGCTCATGATGATCCCCGAGGCGTGGGAGAACCACGCCACGATGGGGCAGGACCGGCGCGCCTTCTACCGGTACCACGCCTCGCTCATGGAGCCCTGGGACGGCCCGGCCGCGGTGTGCTTCACCGACGGCACGCTCGTGGGTGCCGTGCTCGACCGCAACGGGCTGCGGCCGGCGCGTTACTGGGTGACCGACGACGGCCTCGTCGTGCTGGCGAGCGAGGTCGGCGTGCTCGACATCGCGCCCGAGCGCGTGGTGCGCAAGGGCCGCCTGCAGCCCGGGCGCATGTTCCTCGTCGACACGTCCAAGGGCCGCCTGGTCGAGGACGAGGAGATCAAGGCCGAGCTGGCCGCCGAGCACCCCTACGGCGAGTGGCTGGAAACCGACCAGGTCCGGCTCGAGGAGCTGCCGGCGCGCACGATGCTGACCCCCCAGCACGGGAGCGTGGTCTCGCACCAGCGCCTCTTCGGCTACACCACCGAGGAGCTGCGGGTGATCATGGCCCCCATGGCACGCACCGGGGCCGAGCCGATCGGCTCCATGGGTTCGGACACCTCCATCGCCGTGCTCTCGGACCGCTCGCGGCTCCTCTACGACTACTTCAGCCAGTTGTTCGCGCAGGTGACGAACCCGCCGCTCGACGCCATCCGCGAGGAACTGGTGACATCGCTGGCGGCCACGATCGGTCCCGAGGCGAACCTGCTCGATGCCCGGTGCGGCCTGTGCCGCCAGATCTTGCTGCCGCTTCCCGTCATCGACCGCGACGACCTGGCCAAGCTGATGTACGTCAACGAGTACGGCGAGACGCCCGGTTTCAAGGCCTTCGCCATCGACGGGCTGTTCGACGTACGCCAGGCGGGCCAGGCCGGGGCGCCGACGGCGGCCGGGGGCGAGTCGCTGCGCAAGGCCATCGAGGAGGTGCGCCGCCGGGTCTCCGATGCCATCGCCGAGGGGGCGAACGTCATCGTCCTCTCGGACCGCAACTCGACGGCCGACTGGGCTCCCATCCCCTCGCTGCTGCTGACCGCCGCGGTGCACCACCACCTCGTGCGCGAGAAGACGCGGACGAAGGTGGGCCTGGTGATCGAGACGGGCGACGCGCGCGAGGTGCACCACATGGCGCTCCTCATGGGGTACGGCGCGGCCGCGGTCAACCCGTATCTCGCGCTCGACTCGATCGACGACATGATCTCCGAGGGGCTGCTCGAGGGAGTCTCGCCGCGCCAGGCGAGGCGCAACTACATCAAGGCCGCGTGCAAGGGCGTGCTCAAGGTGATGTCGAAGATGGGCATCTCGACGGCGGCCTCGTACACCGGCGCGCAGGTCTTCGAGGCCATCGGCCTGGACCGAGCGGTCATCGACGAATACTTCACCGGGACGTCGTCGCGCATCGGAGGAGTGGGCCTGGCGGTCCTGGCGGCCGAGGTGGCCGAGCGGCACCGCCGGGCGCACGAGCCGCGACCGACCGAGCGAGCCCACCGCGAACTCGAGGTCGGCGGCGAGTACCAGTGGCGCCGCGAGGGCGAGTTCCACCTCTTCAACCCCAAGACGGTCTTCAAGCTGCAGCACGCGACGCGCTCCAAGCGCTACGAGATCTTCAAGGACTACACCAAGGAGGTCGACGACCAAGCCGAGAAGTTCGGGACGCTGCGCGGCTTGCTGCGGCTGAAGCCGGCGCCCGGCGGCCCGATCCCCCTCGAGGAGGTCGAACCGATCTCGTCGATCATGGCGCGCTTCTCGACCGGCGCCATGTCCTACGGGTCCATCTCGGCCGAGGCGCACGAGACGCTGGCCATCGCCATGAACCGCATCGGCGGGCGTTCGAACACCGGCGAGGGGGGCGAGGACGCCGACCGTTTCACGCCCGACGCCAACGGGGACCTGCGGCGCAGTGCGATCAAGCAGGTGGCCTCCGGGCGCTTCGGCGTGACGGGCGAGTACCTGGTCAACGCGGACGACCTGCAGATCAAGATCTCGCAGGGGGCCAAGCCCGGCGAGGGCGGCCAGCTGGCGGGCATCAAGGTCTTCCCGTGGATCGCCCAGACGAGGAAGTCGACGCCCGGCGTGGGGTTGATCTCGCCGCCGCCCCACCACGACATCTACTCCATCGAGGACATCGCGCAGCTGATCCACGACCTCAAGTCGTCCAACCCCCGGGCGCGGGTGCACGTGAAGCTGGTGGCCGAGGTCGGTGTCGGCACGGTGGCGGCCGGGGTGGCCAAGGCCCACTCGGACGTCGTGCTCATCTCCGGCCACGACGGCGGCACCGGCGCGGCTCCGCTGACCTCGCTCAAGCACGCCGGCAGCCCCTGGGAGATCGGCCTCGCCGAGACCCAGCAGACGCTGCTCGTCAACGGGCTGCGCGACCGGATCGTGGTGCAGGTGGACGGGCAGCTCAAGACGGGGCGCGACGTGGTGATCGGCGCGTTGCTGGGCGCAGAGGAGTACGGGTTCGCCTCGGCGCCCCTCGTGGTGTCGGGTTGCATCATGATGCGCGTCTGCCACCTCGATACCTGCCCGGTCGGCATCGC
Organism: uncultured Acidimicrobiaceae bacterium; assembly: GCA_963763575.1. GTDB lineage: Bacteria > Actinomycetota > Acidimicrobiia > Acidimicrobiales > RAAP-2 > Bog-473. Next base: position 103,310 of record CAVXPD010000010.1, on the reverse strand, counting down.
CACGCAGACGCCGGCGCTGCGCAAGAAGTTCAACGGCAAGCCCGAGTTCGTGGAGACCTTCTTCGAGTACGTCGCCGAGGAGGTGCGCGAGCACCTGGCGTCGCTCGGCCTGCGCTCGCTCGACGAGGCGATCGGGCGGGTCGACCTGCTCGACACCGAGGCGGCCGTCACCCACTGGAAGGCGGCCGGGATCGACCTCTCCACGGTGCTGGCCGAGCCCGACGTGCCCGAGACGATGGGCCGGCGCCAGCTGCGGCTGCAGGACCACGGCCTGGAGAAGGCACTCGACCACGCGTTCTTCGACGCGTGCGCGCCCGCGCTGGCCGACGCCACGCCGGTGGCGGTCGAGTTGGCCATCACCAACGTGGACCGCACGGTCGGGACGCTGCTCGGCTCGGAGATCTCGAGGCGCTACGGCGAGGCGGGGCTGCCCGACGACACGATCTCGCTCACGTTCTTCGGGTCGGCCGGTCAGAGCTTCGGCGCCTTCGTGCCGCGGGGCGTGACCATGCGCCTGCACGGCGACGCCAACGACTACTTCGGCAAGGGGCTCTCGGGGGGCCGGCTGGTGGTGCGGCCGCCGGCCGGGTCACCGTTCCTCGCCGAGGAACAGATCATCGCGGGCAACGTCATCCTCTACGGTGCCACCGCCGGCGAGGTCTTCATCCGGGGCCAGGTGGGGGAGCGCTTCTGCGTGCGCAACTCGGGGGCGACCGCCGTCGTCGAGGGCGTGGGCGACCACGGGTGCGAGTACATGACCGGGGGCCTGGTGGTCGTCCTCGGGCACACCGGGCGGAACTTCGCGGCAGGCATGTCGGGCGGCGTCGCCTACGTCTACGACCCGACGCGCACCTTCGGCCAGCGGGTGAACCTCGAGATGGTCGACGTCGAGCCGTTGGACCCGTCGGACAGCTTCCTCGTGCGCTCGCTGGTCGAGCGGCACGCGGTGGAGACCGACTCGGCCGTGGCGGCGCGCCTGCTCGAGCGCTGGGACCTCGAGGTGCTCGAGTTCGTCAAGGTCATGCCACGCGACTACCGCCGCATCCTCGAGGCGACCCGGCTGGCGGAGGCCGAAGGGCGGTCGGTCGACGAGGCCGTGATGGAGGCCGCCCATGGGTAAGACGAGGGGCTTCATGGAATATGGTCGCCGCCTGCCGCGGCGCCGCCCGGTGTCGGTGCGTCTGCGCGACTGGCGGGAGGTCTACGAGCCCTTCGGTGAGGAGGCCACCAAGGAACAAGGGGCGCGCTGCATGGACTGCGGGATCCCGTTCTGCCACGACGGGTGCCCGCTCGGCAACCTGATCCCGGAGTGGAACGACCTCGTCTATCGCGACGACTGGCCCGAGGCCATGGAGCGGCTGCACGCCACGAACAACTTCCCGGAGTTCACGGGCCGGCTGTGCCCCGCGCCCTGCGAGGCGTCGTGCGTGCTCGGGATCAACGACGACCCGGTGACGATCGAGCGGATCGAGTACGAGATCGTCGAGCGCGCCTGGGACGAGGGCTGGGTGACGCCGCAGGTGCCGACGGTCCGGACCGGCAAATCGGTGGCGGTCGTCGGATCGGGCCCGGCGGGGCTGGCCGCGGCCCAGCAATTGGTGCGCGCCGGCCACTGGGTAACCGTGTTCGAGCGGGGGGAGAAGCCCGGCGGCCTGCTCCGCTACGGCATCCCCGAGTTCAAGATGGAGAAGGCGGTGCTCGACCGCCGACTGGCCCAACTGGAATCCGAGGGCGTGACGTTCGTGTGCTCGACCTCGGTCGGCGGGAACCCAGAGGGCACGGCCGGGGGAGAGGAGCAGGAGGGCCCGGCCGAGCCCGGTCAACAGCGAGGGCTGGGGACGGCGTGCGCGCCGGAGGTGCGGGTGCGCTCGGCGGCCGAGGTGCGGGCCCAATTCGACGCGGTCGTCCTGGCCGGCGGCGCCACGTTGCCCCGCGACCTCCCGGTGCCGGGGCGCTCCCTGGACGGAGTGCACTTGGCCATGGACTACCTGAAGCCCTCGAACCTGGTGCAGGAGGGCGCCTGGCGGGCGTCGCCCATCAACGCCAAGGGCAAGCGGGTCGTCATCATCGGCGGCGGGGACACCGGCGCGGACTGCCTGGGCACGGCGCACCGCCAAGGGGCGGCGTCGGTGCACCAGCTCGAGATCATGGCCGAGCCCCCGAGCGATCGCCTGGCCGACAACCCCTGGCCGCTGTGGCCGCTCATCCTGCGCACGTCGTCGGCCCACGAGGAGGGAGGAGAGCGCCTTTTCTCCGTGACGACGACCGAGTTCGTCGACGACGGGTCGGGCGCGTTGCGTGCCCTGCGCGGCCACACGGTCGAAATGCGCACCGAGGACGGTCGTCCGGTCTTCGAGCCGGTGCCCGGCACCGAGTTCGAGCTGGAGTGCGAGCTGGTACTGCTCGCCCTGGGCTTCGTCGGGACGGAGCGCCACGGGGCAGTCGCAGAGCTGGGCGTCGAGGTCGGGCCGCGCGGGACCGTGGTGGCCGACGACCGCTGGGCCACCAACGTCGAGGGCGTGTTCGTCTGCGGCGACCAGACGCGGGGCCAGAGCCTCATCGTGTGGGCGATCGCCGAGGGTCGCTCGTGCGCGGCCGGCGTCGACCGCTGGCTCATGGGCACCTCGTCCCTGCCGGCGCCGATCCGGCCGGGCGAGCTCGCGCTGCGCTGAGCTCCGGGCGCGAGGCGTCACCGGCCGCGTCGGCACGGCACCGCTACGCTCTCTGCGTGCCCGCCCGTGTCGCCAACGGGATCTCGCTCTACTACGAGCTCGGGGGCTCGGGGAAGCGGCTGCTCTTCATCTCGGGCACGGGCCAGGACCTGCGCCGGTCCCGGCCGGCGGGAGGCCGCGCAATTCGAGGGCTTCGAGGTCCTGCAGTACGACCAGCGAGGCCTCGGTCAGTCCGAAGTCCCCGACGGCCCCTACACGATGGCCGACTACGCGAACGACGCGGCCGGGCTGCTGGACGCGCTCGGGTGGGAGGACTGCCTCGCCGTAGGGGTGTCGTTCGGCGGCATGGTGGCCCAGGAGCTGGTGTTGCGGCATCCGACGCGGGTGCGCCGGCTCGTGCTGGCCTGCACGTCGTCGGGGGGCGCCGGCGGTTCCTCCTACCCCCTGCACGAACTGGCGGAGCTCGACCCCGACGAAGCCGTCGCGCGTCGGCTCCAGCTGATGGACACGCGCTGGGATGCGGCGTGGCAGAAGGCGAACCCCGACACGGTCCGGATGTTCTCGGAGGGCTTCCAACATCTCCGGATGTCGGGCGACGGATCGCAGGTCCCGAAGGGTCTGGCGCTCCAGCTCGAGGCGCGCCGGCAGCACGACACGGCCGCACGGCTCGGTCGGATCGGGTGCCCCACCCTCGTGTGCGGCGGGTGCTTCGACGGGATCGCACCGCCGGCCAACAGTGAGTTCCTGGCGCGGTCCATCCCGGGAGCGCAGCTGCGGATGTTCGACGGCGGCCACATCTTCTTCTTGCAAGACGCGGCGGCGATCCCGGCCATGCTGGACTTCCTGCGGTCCGAGAGCCGGCAGCCGTCCGGCCGCAGGTAGGTCCCAGGCGGCGCGCGTCCGCCGGGTTCCCTCGCCGTGGCGGGATGTGACGATGCGGTGACATCACCCGCTCTCTCGGAGCGGTGCCGCGGCGCGTCCACCTAAGGTGAGCCGATGGACGTCACCGTGACACCCGAGTGGAAGGCGCTGGCGGCGCACTACGACGAGACCGGGCGGGACCTGGTGCTGCGGGACCTGTTCGCGCGGGATCCGCAACGGGCCGAGCGCATGAGCGCGACGGCGGCCGACCTGGTCCTCGACTACTCCAAGCACCGGGCCACCGACGACACCCTGCGCCTCTTGATGGGGGTGGCGCGTGCGGCCGGGGTCGAGGAGCGTCGCGACGCGATGTTCGCCGGCGCGCACATCAACACCACCGAGGACCGCGCGGTCCTGCACGTCGCGCTGCGCATGCCTCCGGGTACCGAGCTCGTGGTCGACGGGCAGGACGTGACCGGCGACGTCCACCGCGTCCTGGGCCAGATGGGCGAGATGTCCGAGCGCATCCGCAACGGGTCGTGGACGGGCGCCACCGGCAAGCGGATCGCAGCCGTGGTCAACATCGGCATCGGCGGATCGGACCTGGGACCGGCCATGGCCACCACGGCGTTGGCCGACTACGCGCAGCCGGGCCTGATCAGCCGCTTCGTCTCGAACGTCGACCCGGTCGACCTCTACGCGGCGACCAAAGACCTCGACCCGGCGACGACCCTGTTCGTGGTCTGCTCGAAGACCTTCACCACGCTCGAGACCCTGACGAACGCTGCCGCGGCGAAGGACTGGCTGCTGTCGGGCCTCGGTGCGGCCGCGGGCGACGACGCCGTACCCAAGCACTTCGTGGCCGTGTCGACGAACGCGCCGGGGGTCAAGGAATTCGGGATCGACCCTGCGAACATGCTCGAGTTCTGGGACTGGGTGGGCGGCCGCTATTCCTTCGACTCCGCCATCGGCTTCTCCGTGATGGTGGCGATCGGCCGCCAGTCCTTCGGCGAGATGCTGTTCGGCTTCCACGCCATGGACGAGCACTTCCGCACGGCGCCCTTGGAGCAGAACGTGCCGGCGATCCAGGGGATGATCAACGTCTGGTACAACAACTTCTTCGGCGCGCAAACCCACGCCGTCCTGCCCTACAGCCACCGGTTGGCCCGGTTCCCGGCGTACCTGCAGCAGTTGACGATGGAGTCCAACGGGAAGTCGGTCCGGCTGGACGGAACGGTCGTGTCCGGGCAGACGGGTGAGATCTTCTGGGGTGAGCCGGGCACCAACGGCCAGCACGCCTTCTATCAACTGATCCACCAGGGGACGAAGCTGATCCCGGCCGACTTCATCGCCTTCGCGGAGTCCACCCACGAGACGGGGGACCAGCAGGACCTGCTCATGGCGAACTGCCTGGCGCAGACACGGGCCCTGGCCTTCGGCAAGACGGCCGAAGAGATCGCCGCCGAGGGGACGCCGCCCGCCCTCGTCCCGCACAAGGTGATGCCGGGGAACCGGCCGAGCTCGACGATCCTGGCACCGAAGGTGACTCCCGCCATCCTCGGCCAGCTCGTCGCGCTCTACGAGCACACGGTGTTCGTCGAGGGCACCGTGTGGGGCATCGACTCGTTCGATCAATGGGGCGTCGAGCTCGGGAAGGTCATGGCGAAGCAGCTGGCTCCCATCCTCACGGCGGCACCGCCGCCGGACCTCTCCACCCTCGACGCCTCGACGGCGTCGCTGGTCCGGCGCTACCGGGTCCTGCGGGGCCGGCCCGCGTAGGACCGACCGGGCGGGCACGGAGCGTCGCCGGCCCGCGCCTGCGTCAGCGCAGGCCGCTCAACCCGTGGAGCGGTTGCCGGGGCATGAGGCCGCGCCAGGCGCCCGGCAGTTTGTGGCCGAGCCTCCGCAGCTCTTCGAGGTGCTCCTCAGAGAGGCCCTCCAGGCGCTTCCTCCCGGCGGCGGTCAGTTGCAACCGGACGACCCGGTGGTCCTCGGGGTCGCGCACCCGGTGCACGAGACCGGCCCCGTCGGCCCGGTCCACCAGGCCGACGGCGCTGTGGTGGCGCAACAGCAGATAGTCGGCCACCTCGCCGATGGTCGGCCCCCGGGGATCGGTATGGCCGCGGACGGCGAGGAGCAGCTGGTGCTGGGCCGGGGTCAGTCCGGCGGCCTCGGCCTGCTGCTCGCTCCAGCGCAGGAACCTCCGCAATCCAGTCCGTAGCGCCAGCAGATCCTCATAGTCGGCATCCGTCAGACGCATCGTCTTACGATAGCATCGTAGAACGATGGATATACGGATGGACGGAAAGGACGGGCGCCAGACGCTCCTCGAAGTGGAACGTAAGGCCGAACGGGTCCTCGGCCCGCGTTGGCCGGGCACACCGGTGAGGGTGGACGGGCGGCGCCCCGGGGAAGAGTCAAGGCATGGACCGCGTCATCGTGGCGTTCGAATGCGACGAGATGGACGACTGGGTGGCGTTGTTGCAGTGCGGCCACCGCCAGCACGTGCGGCATCGGCGGCCGTGGCAGGAGCGGTCCTGGGTCGTGACTGCGGAGGGACGCGCTGGGTGCCTCGGGACACCCCTCGATTGCGTGCTTTGCGACGAGGAAGCCGAGGGGGGGAGACGCCCCGTGCTGGGCGCACGAGGTCTGTCAGGTGTGCGGCTCTGTGCGCTCCGAGGGTCATCGGTCCGGTTGCACAGCGCACTGAGTGCTCCAGTTTCACAGGGCGCTGAGCGGCGCCTCAGGGCCTGGTCGCCCCGACGAAGAGCAGGGATCCGAAGGACGTCCCGACGCGGGCGGGAAACGGCTCGACCCGCACGTCGGCGCCGCTGTACGGCGCGTCGACCATGACGGCCTGGCCGGCCACCGTCCCGACGAAGAGCCCGACGTGGTCGATACCCGACGGGCCGCTTCCGAAGAAGACCAGATCGCCGGGCGCGACTGGATCGCCCGCCGGCACCTTGGGCGTGGCGTCGTACTGGTCCTGGGCCACGCGGGGGAGCGCAACGCCTGCGACCGCGTAGGCGGCCTGGACGAGCCCCGAGCAGTCGAAACCGACGCCGGGCGTTTCACCGCCCCACACGTAGGGGGTGCCAATCTGTGTGAGCGCCCACTCCACGGCGACGGCTTGGGCCCCGACGTCCGGTGGCGCGACGGCCGCGGCGTCCGAGCCACCTGTTCCCCCGTATTGCTGGGCGAGCGTGAGGACCTGGTCCACGTAGGACGAGGAATGGTTGTAGGCGTAGACGGCTTCCGGGATGTCGGCCCCAGCGGCGGCGCCGTTCGCGCAGAGCAGCCGGGCGGCCGCGTACACCGCGTCCGCCGGGTCGTAGGGGCTGGGCGGGACGGCGCCGCCCGGCGGGACCGGGTCGTCGTACTCGGCGAAGGTCGCCGGCTCGAATTGCATAGGCCCTTCGGCGCCCGCTGAGTTGGCGCCGGTTTGCACGCCCGGCAGGTTCGACTGCCCATTGTCCGACTCGACGGTGCCGATCGCCGCAAGCACCGTCCAGGGCAGACCGGGGCAGGCGGTTGCTGCCTGTTGGTAGAGCGTGACCATGGCGGGCGGGACAGAGGACGCGGCGGCCGTCGCCGGCGTCGCCGTTCCCGGCGGTCCTCCCACGCCGAGAAACGAGACGACCGACGCCACGACGGCCACGCCCAGTAGTCCGGCCACCAGGCCGAGCGCGAGCAAGGCGACGGCGACGGCTTTCATCGGTGTCCGGGTTGGTCGGGGCGCGGGAACTCTTTCCCCTGCTGCCGCATGGTGACGACCTGGATGCGCGCCTGCACGATGTCCACGAGCCGGAAAGGTCGGACCGTGACCGCGTCCATTCCGGCCAAACCGGGGCGAGGCCGACTGGCACGGGTTGGTTGTTTCGGGGCCTTGCATGACCTTCAAGCGATGCCTTGCGACGACCGGACTCGCTGGAAGGGTCGTTGGGTTCCAAACTTCGCGAGCGACTCACGGGTCTGAGAGAGTTCGGCCAAAGAGAACTCAGCGACAGTTATCGCGACGGGCTACCGTCCCCCGACAGCTCGAAAGGAGTGGGGAATGCGGCAACGCAGAGTATCCGTGGTTCTGGCAACGGTCGTGACAATGGGCGCGGCATTGGGGGGACTGCTCGGTGTGCTGCCCGGAACCGAAGCGTCGGCCGCTACCACGAGCGGCGTCACCGTGGAAGGCGGAAACGGTGATGGCGCTGCGGCCAATCAACTCAGTGGGCCATCCGACGTGTTCGCCGACGCCTCAGGTGACGTCTTCGTCGTTGACGCCAATAACGAGCGGGTGCAGGAATGGGCGCCCGGCGCCACGTCGGGCGTGACAGTCGCGGGAGGCAACGGCCAGGGCTCGGCCGCCAACCAACTCGACAATCCGAATGGTGTGTTCGTCGACGGCGCTGGCAACGTCTATGTAGGTGATACCGGTAATAGTCGGGTGCAGAAATGGGCACCTGGTGCCACGTCGGGCGTGACGGTGGCCGGCGGCAACGGTCAGGGCTCGGCAGCAAACCAACTCGACCACCCATCGAATGTGTTCGTGAACGCCGCCGGCGACGTCTACGTTTGCAGTGGCTCGATCCTCAGCGGAGATGGCCGGGTGTCGGAATGGGCACCCGGCGCCACGTCGGGAGTGACGGTGGCCACACTCGGCACGCCGGCGGGGCTGTCGGTCGACAGCGCCGGTGACGTCTACGTGGCCGACGACACGGGGGACACCGTGCAAGAGTGGGCTCCCGGCGCCTCCGCGGGCGTGACGGTGGCCGGCGGCAACGGTGACGGCTCGGCGGCCAATCAATTCTTCTCTCCCGTCGGCTTGTTCGTCGACGGCGCCGGCGACATCTACGTCGATGACACCGGTAATTCGCGGGTGCAGGAATGGGCACCCGGCGCCAGCGACGGAATGACGGTGGCCGGGGGCAACGGTAAGGGTTCGGCCGCCAACCAACTCAATAATGAGTTCGGCGTCGCCGTCGACGGCGCCGGCGACGTCTATGTCGCTGACTATGAGAACGACCGGGTGCAGGAATGGAAGGTGGGGCCGAGCGGGGCACCTCTGGTCACGATCGATCCGCAGAGCCAGACCGTGACTGGGGGCGGGAACGTGACCTTCTCTGCGGACGCGATCGCCAAGCCGTTCCCCACAGAGCAGTGGCAGCAGTCCACCGACGGTGGATCGACCTGGAGCGACATCGCCGGGGCGACGTCGGTCACCTACAGCATCCCCGGTGTGCCGCTCTCTGAGAACGGCCTCGAGTTCCGTGCAGTGTTGACGAACTCGGCCGGCTCGGCCATGACGGACGCGGCCACGCTCACGGTCACCGCCCCGCCGCCCACCACGAGAGTCGTGCTCCCCGCGAACGGCGCCACGGTCAGTGGTGGCACCTGGCTCGACGCCGCGGCGTCGAGCCCCGTCGGTATCGCCTCGGTCACCTACGAGGTGAGCGGGGGCTCGATCTCCGACCAGGTGATCGGCTCGGGAACCGCCACGCTCTACGGGTACCTGGCCGGCTGGGACACGACCGACGTGCCCAACGGCACCTACACCCTCCAGAGCGTGGCCACCGACACCTCGGGGGTCTCGACGACGAGTGCCGGCGTCACCGTGAGCGTCGACAACCTCCCGCTGCACAGCGCGGTCCTCGTTCCTTCGAGCGGGGCGACCCTGAGCGGCTCGGCGGCGGTCCTCGACGCCTCGGCGTCGGGGACCAGCGACGTCACCTCGGTGCAGTTCGAGGTGAGCGGGGGGTCGTTGTCCGACAAGGCGGTCAGCCCAGCTGCCCCGACCCTCTACGGCTGGATCGGTTTCTGGAACACGACCACTGTCCCCAACGGGACCTACACGCTCCAGAGCGTCGCCACCGAGGTCGGGGGCACGACGGCGACGAGCCCGGGCATCACGGTGACCGTGAGCAACTGATTCAGCGCCGCCAACGCACCTCGAGCAGCTCGGCACGAACGGGGTCGCTCTCGAGGTGAAGGGTCACCGCAATGGTGAGCGCCGTGAGGCCGTTGGACACGCTGGCGGTCGTCGTGGCAAACAGCCGGGCCTTCCACGCCGAGCTCTCGCTCCTGACGCTGACTGGCCACAGGTGCCACGGCAGGGCGTGGTCGGGCAGGCGCGCTGTTGACTCGTTCGCCCTACGTGAATCAGTCACGCCTGGTCGGGGACGTCGATGCTGGCGGCCTCGGTGATTTCACCATCGGCTGAAACCCCCCTTGCAATTCGAATGGTCTGATGCTGGAATCCAACACCTATGTCTCGAAGAGTGGCCGTGTTTGTGGGAGTCGTCGTGGTGCTGGGCGTGGTGGCTGGGGCCTTGGTCTTGGGGCTCCACTCTGGGCAGACCTCCAACCCGAGAGCGGCGCCGGGAGGGACCACGAGCATCAGCGACCAAGCGACCCCAACAACGTCACCGCCGACGACCACGGTGACCGTGCGGCCAACCAAGTCGTCCACCGCGCCTCCGACCACGACCACGACAGTCGCCATGGCCGTCGTTCCCGATGCTGTCGTCGCGGCGGGGGACACGAACGAGGGCTACGCGCAGCAAGTAATCACTCAGGCCGGATTCAGCTTTTTGGTGACGCGGGTCTATTCGCAGCCTTGTGATGTGGCGGCACTCCCGGCGCAGGCATCGGAATCGAACGGCGGCCAGGTAGTTGGCCAGATTCCCGCGGCAGGCACGAGTGCGCCCGTTGGCAGTTCCGTTGAACTGGAAGTCTGCGGATCGCCCCCCTCGTAGAGGCATCGCCCGTAAGGCCTCATCCTCGGGACTACGCGAGGCACATGACGACCCTGCCGACGGAAGACGTACACAAGACTCGTCGAGCAGCCGTCGAATCCTTTCGCCGGGGCGGGCTCAGAGGGGACCGCGCCGAGGAACAGGCGTCACATGGAGAAGTCACCAAACGCCGCGGCCAGCAGGATCCCCGACGCGAGCGCAATGAGCGTCAGGATTGCGATGGCTGCGAGCTGCGGTCGGGTGACGCCATCATCGTCTGTAACCGTCATCGACCCAGCCATTGTGGGTCCCATTGCAGCTGAGGCCGAGGTCGTCGACGATGGCAGTGGTTCTCCACCGGCCCCGAGGGCGCGAACGGTCCCCATTCCGTGTTTGAGGTGGTTGGCGACCAGCCACACGTTCACCGGCCATGCGACCACCAGCCCGACGAAGACAGCCAACGACTGCACGATCCAGAACCGCACCGAGCCGACGTCGTTAGTACCGGCGAAGTCCGTCCGAAGGATCACCATGGTCGGAATCATGCCCGCCATGACGCAGTTCATGGACAACCACTCGGCCATGAAGGTCGACGTCACGGCGCGTCCGTAGCTACCGCCGAGCATGTCACGCATGAAGAGCGCCTGGAAGATGAGGAGGCCGAACGCAAAGCCGAAGACGTACTCAACGATGGTGTCGCCCCACATGGGCAAGCCCGCTGCCGTGGTCACGACTACCGCAATGACGATACCGGTCGCGTCGCCTGCGATGCAGTGGATGGTCGATCCCAACGACTGCTTCCAAAGTGGGGCGACGAACGCCTCATGGGCACCGGGTCTCGGCTCCTTGCACGAGAGCACGTAGAGCGCGGCACCTACCGGGCCGATATAAAGGGTGACGAGCACCCAGCCCCACTTCATGACCGTGAGCTCCGGATTTCGGGTGAAGGCGTCATAGGCGACCCAAAACGCCGAGAGGACACAGAGAATGAGCCACGTGGCCCAGATCGCATCTGCAGTCGTGCCACCGAGCGCGGCCGTCAGTTCCCAGTTGGCCACCTCGCGCACGCTAGCGGGCGAGGTGAGCGGTGACATGCGACGTCAGGGAATGGGACCTTACGTCGACCGATTCCTGAAGGATCCGGATTGATCGGCCGCTGGGTTTGCGTCGTCATGATGATCGGCGTCGTCGTCGAGTTCGCGCTCGGTGTCGCCTGCTTGGCGCTCTTGCCCGTTGGCCGACCAGATCAGTGGCTGCCTGCGCAGAGCAGAGGCGTGTACGTCGCTCACGCTGTTCTTGGGGGACTGCTGACCGTCGGGGCGCTGACCATCCTCATGAGGGTGCTCGGCGGGTCGAGGTTCGTGCGCCTCGGAGCGCAGATCGGCCTCAGCGGACTCGTGCTTGGCGCGGCCGGCGGGCTGCTGTCCGTGTGGCACCCCTGGAGACTTGCCGGCATGGGCCTGATGTTGGTCGGGGCACTCGTCGCCTTCTTCGGATATGTGATTCCCCTCGCTGATCTTCCGGCCAAAGAACCGCAGGGAGGACTTCATTGAGTTCTCCTGGCGGATGCGCGCCACACGCATCACCTGGCCTGCGTTCTCAGGCAGTCGGAGCCGAGGCCGGGGGTACCCTGTCTCGGTGAGCGATGCCGACGCCCACCGGAGATCCTCCCGGAACAACAGGTGGTTGGTTGCCGCCGCCGCCTGCCTTTCGGTCTCCTGCGGCCTGGTGCCGTTCGTCGCTCGCGGCACCGCCGGAGCGTCAGGGGCACCGGTCGTCGTGATCCCAGTGGGTGTCCAGGGCGGCCAGGACACACCGGGCGGCGCCGAACCGGTGGTGAGTGTCCGGGTGGGCGGATCGGATCCGGTGCCGCTCTATTTGGACACGGGCTCTTCGGGACTGCACATCTTCGGCAATGCCGTGTCCACGGGGTCGGGTGTCACGGTCACGTCGGTGAAGTCGGACATCACCTACGAAGGTGGGTCCAAGTTCAGTGGCGTGGTCGCGTCCGCAGTGATCACCATCGGGTCGCAGCCAACGGCGGGCCCCGTGCCGTTCGCCTTGGTGAACGGCATACGGTGCACCGCCGCGAAGCCCACCTGTCCGGCTGCGAATGGAATCACCGGATACGAGTCGTCCAAGGGTGTGTACGGAATACTTGGAATCGGCATGCAGAGCAGCCAAGGCGGCGTGATCAGCCCACTCCTCGGGATGCCTGGGAGCCTTGCCGACAGTTGGGGCCTTCGGCTGCAGGGGAGGGCGGGAGGGCTGGTGCTGGGTTTAGCAGCGTTGGTCAACGATCAGCCCGCTCCCACGACGTTCCAGTTGAGAGCCGCGGGCTCCGTCGCGGGACGGTCGTTGTGGCGCGACGATCGAGTGCCTCTCTGTGTCTCGGTGGGGACGACACAGCAATGCACGCACGGCCTCTTCGACTCCGGCACCGAGTCCTTCCAGATCTCGGGACCAGTGCTCGATCAGGCGCCCACAGTGACGGGGTCCTTGCAGATCCTTGCGGGTCTTCCGGTCACCCTCACGGAGCCCGGGATCGCCGCGCCGTTTTGGACCTTCACAACCGGCACTGCGAAATCAGAGGACCTGGTGCGGATCGGCCCTGAGAGCGGGTCGTTCGTGAACACCGGAGTGCAGGTCTTCTACGATTTCGGTGTCCTGTACAACGACACGGCCGGCACAATCTCCCTCTACCCCGCCTGATTCTCACGGGCCGCATCTGCGGTAAGGCGCTGCCGCTGCGCTGGAACGCCACGTGGCACACCTCAAGAGCGCCCGAGCGCGTCGACGATCATCGTTGCTGCCGCAGGACAACCCTTGGTGAATCCGAAGAACGGACCAAAGTCACGGGTCGCCACGAAACCTGGGAAGTACAACCCCCCGATGGATGACTGGAAGTCCTGGTCGAGCACGGGGAAGCCGTCGAGCACGTCGATGTCCGAGATGATCGGTTTCAGGTAGGGGACATTCACGAGCTCTGCCCTGTACCCCGTGGCAAAGAGCACGCGATCCACGGTCAGGCGCTCGCCGGTCGAAAGGGTCACCGTCGTGGCGCCCGATTCGGGGGTTGTTGTTGCGACCACTTGCGCGTGAGGCCAGAGGCGGATGTGCTCACCCGTCAAGCGGGGCACGAGCCACCACTCGAGAGTCAGGCGGCCGACCTCCCAGAACCGTCGCGAGATCGCGTCTTGATCGGTACGCCGCAGTGAACGCCACCACCCCGGGATCTCGATCGTCGCGTCGAGATAGTCGTCAACGAAACTCCAGCTCACGTGCTCAAAGCGTGGCACCTCGTGACGGTGAACGATGTCGACGCGTTCGGCACCACATTCGCCAGCGAGTGCGGCCCACTCATAGGCGCTCTGCCGGCCGCCGACGATGAGGACGCGTCGCCCAACCAGCTCATCGAATCGGACGAGATCGCACGTGTGTGCGCCCACACCCGGAGGGAGTTCAGCGGACCATTTGGGTACGTCGGCGAAGTACCCGTTCCCCGGTGCGGCAACGACCCGTTCCGCCGCAATCTGCGACCCGTCGTCCAGCGAGGCGACGAACTCCCCTTCGTGGTTCTCGAGAGTCGACACGTATTGATCACGAATGGTGAGCCGCTTCTGTGCGCGAAACCAACTCGCATAGTCGAGGAAGACCTTTATCGGAATCGGATCCAGCTCCGATGACTGAAGCGCATGGTCCTCGGCAAAGGCCTCGAACGTGTGCACGCCCGAGGCGTCGAGATGCCAGTCGATTCCCGATCGCAAGAACATTCCGCTCGGCATGTGGTCGATCCAAAATTCCAAAGGATGGCCCACGATCACCGTGTCGATCCCGCGTTCACGAGCATGCGCCGCGACAGCCAAGCCGTACGGGCCCGCGCCGACGACCAAGAGCGACGTTCTATCCACGTTGAGCGCCTTCGGCGAGGAGCGAACGTTCTCTCATCGTGATTCGAACTTCCTTCGAGAAGGGCCGGAGGCGGCCTGAGTTCGTCGAAGAGATCTTTGCAGAAGTGCCCCTCGGCGATGCTCGCGAACTTGCCGGCGACCGTCTCCGGACCCTTCCCTCTGACCTCGCGATACCGTCGTGCGATGAGACTCCCGGCGAGGACGGCCGACTACCTCGAAAGCGTTCCCGCTTCGACCAGAGTCCTGTTGGCGGCAGCGCCCGGTGCAGCGGTCGGGATCGTGATGGCGTTCTTCACGTACGGGCAGGCCGCTGCGCTCATCGGGTGGGACGTCGCTGCGGGGATCTTTCTCCTGGGTGTGTGGTCGACCGTCTGGCACTTCGACGCAGATTCGACACAGCGTCGAGCGACCCGGCTCGACCCGAGCCGGGGTGTGGCCGACGCGTTGGTGCTCACCGCCGGGGTCGCGATCCTCGCTGCAGTGGCGCTGGTCCTGGTGCGAGCGGGGGGAACCCACGGCGGCACCAAGGCCTACCTCTTGGCCATCGGACTGGTGAGCGTCGTGTTCAGCTGGGTATCGGTCCACACCATCTTCACGCTCATCTACGCGCGCCTCTACTACGGGGACGAGCCAGGGGGGATCGAGTTCAACGAACCCGAGCAACCCGACTACGTGGATTTCGCCTATCTCGCCTTCACGATCGGCATGACCTTCCAGGTCTCGGACACCAATCTCACGGCCAAGGCGATCCGGCGGACTGCTCTGCGCCATGCGTTCATCTCGTACCTGTTCGGGGCGGTGATCGTCGCGCTCGTAATCAACATCGTGGCAACGCTGCTTTGAAGACTGAGTGATCGCCGGCCCCTCTTTCCGACCGACGGGGGGCGTGCGGCCAGGTCCGGGCTCCTCCGGAAGAGCGGTCCGGTCTCGCCCTGACGCCCGCACGGCGAGGGCCCTCCGGACGGCCCGCTCGGTCCCGTGGCGGCGCGGTGAGGACGCGGTCGCCATACTTGAGCCATGAAAAGCACCATGCAGGACGCACCGCTCCTGATCAGGCACATTCTTCGCCACGGGCAGCAGGTGCACGGCGACAGCACCGTCATCACGGTGGAGGCAGGCGGCTTCCGTTCGGCGACCTTCGCCGAGGTGGCCGAACGGGCGGAGCGGCTGGCCGCCGCCTTGACCCGCCTCGGGGTCCAGCCCGGGGAGCGGGTGGGCACCTTCTGCTGGAACAACCAGCAGCATCTCGAGGCCTATCTCGCCATCCCTTGCATGGGCGCGGTGCTGCACACCCTCAACATCAGGCTCCCGGCCGACCAGTTGGCCTACGTCATCAACCACGCCGAGGACCGGGTCATCATCGTGGACGCGTCCCTGATCCCATTGCTGGCCGCCGTCAAGGACGAGCTCAAGACCGTCGAGACGATCATCGTCTCGGGCGAGGGCGACACGAGCCCGCTCGGCGAGACGCTCTCCTACGAGCGGCTGCTCGCCGCCGAAGAGCCCGGCTTCGACTGGCCCGAGCTCGACGAGCGCTCCGCGGCGGCGATGTGTTACACGAGCGGCACCACCGGCAGCCCCAAGGGCGTCGTCTACTCGCACCGCTCGATCTGGCTGCACACGATGGCCGAGCAGGCGGCGTCCTCGGTCGGCATGATGGAGACGGACCGGATTCTGATCATCGTGCCGATGTTCCACGCCATGGCGTGGGGGACTCCCTACGGCGCCTGGATGGCCGGGACCGACATGATCATGCCCCAGATGTTCCTCATGGGTCAGCAGCTGGCCGACGTGATCAACGAGCACCATCCGACGCTCGCCTGCGGCGTCCCGACGATCTGGAACGGGCTCCTGGCGCTCGACACTCCGATCGACTTCTCTACGGTTCGCGCCATCACGGCCGGTGGCGCCGCGGTGCCCGAATCGCTCATCGAGGCCTTCGAGAAGCGCTTCGGGGTCACGATCATCCAAGGCTGGGGCATGACCGAGACGAGCCCGTTGGCCGCCTTCGGGTTGCCGCCGGCGCGCAAGCACGACGGCCACGACGACATGTACTACAAGGTCAAGGCGGGACGCGTCGTGGGCGGCGTCGAGGTGCGCGTCGTCAGCCCCGACGATTCCGTGCTGCCGAACGACGGCACGTCGATCGGGGAGTTCGAGATCCGCGGCCCCTGGGTCACCGGCTCGTACTACAAGGACGAGGACCCGGGGCGCTTCGACGACGGCTGGCTGCGCACCGGCGACGTCGGCACGTTGGACTCGCAGGGCTACATGACGATCTCGGACCGCACGAAGGACGTCATCAAGTCGGGCGGGGAGTGGATCTCCTCGGTCGAGCTCGAGAACGCCGTGATGGCGCACCCGGACGTGTTCGAGGCGGCCGTCATCGCCATCCCCGACGACCGGTGGTCCGAACGCCCCCTGGTGGCGGTGGTGCCCAATCCCGGCCGCAGTCCCGCACCGGCCGACCTGGTCGACTTCCTGACCGGCAAGGTCGCCCGCTGGTGGCTGCCCGAGAAATGGACCTTCATCACCGAGATCCCGAAGACGAGCGTCGGCAAGTTCGACAAGAAGGTCATGCGGGCCGCCCACGCCGAGGGCGACTACGAGGTGCAGAGCACGCCGCTGCCCAAGTGAGCGGTCCCGAAGAGGCCATGGCGGAGATGGCCGACCGGCTCGAGGGGATGGTCGAGGAGCTCTCGGACATGGCCATGGACGCGTTGTACCGCGCCACGTCGGGCGATCCCGACTCGCGGGAGACGGGCGAGGCGCTCGTCCTCGAGCGGAAGGTCCTCAAGGCGCGGCGGGCGCTCGAGAAGACCGTCACCGCGTTGCGCGAGGGCTCCGGGAGCGCCCGCGGGCCGCTCGACGACGGCGCCGACTGAGCCTTCCCGACGGATGCGCCTGTTCGTGGCCGTCTGGCCGGACGATGAGACGCGCCGGCGTCTCGGTGGCCTGGAGCTCGAGCTGGGCCGCACCCGCGGGTTGCGTTTCGTTGGACCGGCGCGCTGGCACGTCACGTTGCGCTTTCTCGGCGAGGTCGACGCGGACCTCGTCGGGCCCTTGGGCGAGGCCCTCGTGGCGTGCGGTGCGACGTTTCCGGGGCCGGTCGAATGCCGTTTGGGGCCCGGCACGGGCTGGTTCACCGGCGTGCGGGTTTTGCAGCTCCCCGCGGCCGGCCTCGACGCGCTGGCCGCGGCGGTACGGGAGGCGACCGTCGGCGTCGTGCCCGAAGCAGCCGAGCCCGAGCCCCCGTTCAACGGTCACCTGACGCTGGCGCGTTCGAGGGGCCGTCGCCTCAGCGTCGCTGCGCTCGGCGAGATGTCGGCCATCCCCTTCGAAGCGGGTTTTCCCGTGCCCGCCTTTGACCTCGTGTCCTCGCGGCCCACCGCCTCAGGGGCACGTCTACACGACCGTGGTGCGGGCCCCCATCGGCGGGGGGCCGGGTTCGCCGACGGGCTAAGGCGGGCCGCTCAGGAACGGCGCGATGGCCTGCGCGATCGCCGCCGCGGCCCCCTGTTGGAACCACGGCGTGGCGAGCAGTGCCGCGTCCATCGCGTTCTGGGCGGCTGACCGGACGCCTTTCAGCCCGTGCACTCGTTGATGGCGTCGATGAGCTGGCGCAGCCGGCCGTAGTGGAAGCGGTCGAAGCGGAAGGCCAGCCGTGGTAACTCGGGGTGGTCGTTGCGCTCGGGCGGGAACGGCGTCGCGGCGCGGATGCTGCCGCGGACCACGATGTCGGAGAACCGGCGGTTGAGATCCGCCAGCTCGCCCTTGCTCGGCGCCACCTGCACGCGCAGGACGAGGAGGTCGCCCACCCAGCGACAGGAGTGGTAGTTGCGGTAGAAGCCGAGGACCTCGGCGCTGGCCTCCTCCATCGTGTTGGTGATCCGAAACAGGGCCTTGTCGTCGGGCGACACCCAGCCGGCCGCGATGGCCTGTTCCTCCAAGAAGCGCAGCCACCCGTGCCAGTAGGTGCCGCCGGGCGTCTCGACCATGACCACCGGCGCCGGCTCCGCCTTGCCCGTCTGCAGCAGCGTCAGGAGCTCGAACGACTCGTCCTGGGTGCCGAACCCTCCGGGCAGGATGGCGTAGGCGTGCGACTCCTTGATGAGCATCAGCTTGCGCGTGAAGAAGTAGCGCATCTCGACCAGTTTGGGATCTTGTGCGATGAACGAGTTGGCGTCCTCCTCGTTCGGCAGCCGGATGTTCACGCCGAAGGAGCGCTCGCGCCCCGCGCCCTCCAGTCCGGCCGCCATGATCCCCGGGCCGGCGCCGGTCACCACCATCCAGCCGGCCGCGGCGAGCGAGGCGGCCAGGTCGCGGGCGAGGATGTAGACCGGGTCTTCGGGCTTGGTGCGGGCCGAGCCGAACATGGTGATCTTGCGGATGTGGCGGTAGGGCCGGAACACCCTGAACGCCTCGGCCATCTCGCCCAGCGCGGCGTCGGCGATCTTGAGGTCGCCCACGGACGTCCCCTCGCGCGCCATGTCCGCCAGCGAGTCGAGCATTGCGTAGAGCTCGCGGGCCTGCGCCGGCGAGAGCTGGTCGTTGTCGAACAGCGCGTCGAAGGCCCGGGCCCGGGTCCGGGCATCGACCTTCTCGGCCTCCGAGGTCATCGGGTCACGGACCGGTCGGCGGGCCGGCCAGCGCGTACAGCGTGGAACGCTGCACGAGCGGGCGCCCGAGCGGCGCCACGATGGCCTCGAGATCCTCGACCCCCATCCGTTGCCCGTGGCGTGCGCCGGCCGCCCGGGAGATGTTCTCGTCCATCAGCGTCCCGCCCAGGTCGTTGGCGCCCGCGCGCAGGGCCTGGCGCGCCCCTTCGGCGCCCATCTTGACCCAGCTCACCTGGATGTTGTCGATGTCGTCCACGTACACGAGGCGCGCCACGGCGTGCATCAGCAGGGCCTCGCGGAAAGTCGGCCCGCGCCGCGCTTTGTGCTGGAGGTAGATGGGCGCGGCCATGTGTACGAACGGGAGCGGCACGAACTCGGTGAAGCCACCCGTCTCGCGCTGGAGCGCGCGCGTCGCGACCAAGTGGCGGGCCCAACTGCGCGGCTGCTCGATCGAGCCGAACATGATCGTGATGTTCGAGCGCAGCCCGACCGCGTGCGCCGTGCGGTGGGCCTCGAGCCACTGCTCGGTCGTGATCTTGTCGGGGCACAGCACCGCCCGCACCTCGTCGTCGAGGATCTCGGCCGCCGTGCCCGGCAGCGTCTTGAGGCCGGCGTCACGCAACCGGGTCAGGTACTCGGCCAGCGGAACCTCCGAGCGGCGCGCCCCCTCGGTCACCTCCAGCGCCGTGAAGCCGTGGATGTGGATCGTCTCGGACGCGGCGCGCACGGCCTCGAGCACGTGGAGGTAGTAGTCGCCGTCGAAGCTCGGGTGGATGCCGCCCTGCAGGCAGACCTCGGTCGCGCCCTCCGCCTCGGCCTCGGCGACGCGTCGGGTGATCTCGTCGAGCTCGAGCAGGTAGGGCGCGCCCCGCAGGTTCAGCGACAAAGGTCCCTTGGAGAAAGCGCAGAACCGGCACTTGAACGTGCAGACGTTCGTGTAGTTGATGTTGCGGTTGTGCACGTAGGTGACCGCATCGCCGGCCAGGCGGCGCCGGAGGTCGTCGGCCACCTCCGCCACCAGCCGCACCTCGGACCCGCGGGCGCCGAAGAGGGTCACGATCTCCTCCGCGCCCACCTCCTGTCCGAGCGCGACGCCGTCGAGCACCTCGGCCACCGCGCCCCGCCGGCCGGAGCCTGCGGTCGCGGGCCCGGCGCCGGACCCGGGCGCCTCGTCCAGCAGCGGTGGCGGCGGCTCCTCGCCGCCCGAGCACCACGCGCCGTCGCGAGCCAGGCCCTCGGCGTCGGCGGCGTCGAGGACGGGGAAGCGCAACGCGGGGTCGAGCCAGTGCTCGGGGTCGAGGGCGAAGGAGGGGTACACGGTCAGCCGCGGCGCGAGGACGTGACCCGCCGCCTCCGTCGCCTCGCGCAGCACCCCGAGAGCCGGCCAGGCGCGCTCTGGGTTCACGTGGTCCGCCGTGACCGGCGAGACGCCGCCCCAGTCGTCGATGCCCGCCTCGAGGAGCGGGGTCAGATCGTCGGAGAGATTGGGCGGCGCCTGCACGTGGATCTCGGGTGGCAGCACGAGCCTCGCCGTCGCGATGGCCCACTGGAGGTCCTCGGCCGGACAGGGCGCCGCCTTGGCCATCGCGGTGCCCGGCTTGGGCAAGAAGTTCTGCACGATGACCTCTTGGACGTGCCCGTGGCGCGCGTGCGCGTCCGCGACGGCGTGCAGCGCCCGCAGCTGGTCGGCCCGGTCGTCGCCGATGCCGACCAGGATGCCCGTCGTGAAGGGAATGGAGAGCTCGCCGGCTGCCTCCAGCGTGGCCAGGCGCCGCGCCGGCTCCTTGTCGGGCGCGCCCCGATGCGCGGCCAGCCCCTCCGCCAAGCTCTCGAGCATCATGCCCTGGCTGGCGGCCACGGGGCGCAGCCGGGCCAGCTCGTCGGCGAAGAGTGCGCCTGCGTTGGCGTGGGGGAGGAGGCCCGTCTCGTCGAGCACGAGCTGGCACGCCTCGGCGAGGTAGTCGACCGTGGAGGCGAACCCGTGCGCGGCCAGCCAGTCCCGCGCCACCGGGTAACGCAGCTCGGGCCGCTCGCCCAAGGTGAACAGGGCCTCGTGGCACCCGGCGTCGCGCCCCGCCCGCGCGATCGCCAGCACCTCGTCCGGGGTGAGGTAGGGCGCGGCCAGGCGCGCGGGCGCCTTGGCGAAGGTGCAGTAGCCGCAGCGGTCGCGGCACAGCATGGTGAGCGGGATGAAGACCTTGGGGGAGAAGGTCACGCGCCGCCCGTGCGCCTCGTCGCGCACCGTCCGGGCCAGCGCGGCGAGCTCGGGCAGGGGGGTGTGGAGGAGATCGGCGTCGGAGAGCATCGACGCCAATCTAGGGGGCAGCGGCACGGGCGGGGCCATCCACCAGCCACACCGTGCGTCCCGCGTGGACGCGGGCGGCGGGGATGTCGTCGCCTCGCAGCAGCCGTGCCACCGCGTCGGCCTTGGAGGCCCCTGCGACCGTGAAGACGGCGAGGCGCGCCGAGTTGATGGCCGGGAGCGTCAACGTGAGGCGCGGATGGGGGTTCACGCCGTTGGGGTCCTGGGTCGACGCCACCAGCTCGCCCGGGCCTGCGTCGAGGGTGGGCGCACCGGGGAACAGCGAGGCCGTATGCCCGTCGGGGCCCATGCCCAAATGGATCAGGTCGATGCCGGCGCCGGTGACCAAGTCGGACATGACGCGCTGGTAGGCGGCGACGCACTCGTCGACCGGGAATTCGGTGGGCATCGGGGTGAACGAGCCGACCGGTCCCACCCGGTCCAGCAGCGCCTCGTGGATGAGCCGCTGGTTGGCGTCCTCGTCGCCCGGCGGTACGACGCGCTCGTCGCCCACGAAGACGTCCACGACGCTCCAGTCGATGCCGTCCCGCGTGGCGAGGACCTCGTAGGACTCTCGGGCGGTGGGCCCTCCCGAGAGTACGAGCGCGAAGCGCGGCCCGGGGCGCGCCGCGAACGCTTCGATGACCGCGTCCGCGAAGGCGCGGGGGACGTCGTCGACCGGTGTGAGCATGCTCAAGGAGTCGGGGTCTCGGTCTCCAAGCCCTGCTGGCCGGACTCGAGCGTGACGGCGTGGCCTCCGAACTGATTGCGCAGTGCGGCGACCATCTTCAGCTGGAAGGAGTCCTTGTCCTGCGACGCGAAGCGTGTGAAGAGCGACGTGGCGATCACCGGGGCCGGCACGCCGCGGTTGATCGCCTCGAGCGCCGTCCAGCGCCCCTCGCCCGAGTCCACGGCCACCGGCGCGATCTCGTCGAAGCCCGCGCCCGGCCGCAGCGCGCGCTCGGCCAGATCCAGCAGCCAGCTGCGGACGACCGAGCCGTAACGCCAGATCGAGGCGATCTCGTGCAGGTCGAGGTCGAACTCGTCGGCCCGCGCCATCACCTCGAAACCCTCGGCGTACGCCTGCATGAGCCCGTACTCGATCCCGTTGTGGACCATCTTCACGAAGTGTCCGGCACCCACCGGCCCGACGTGGGCGTAGCCGCCCTCAGGTGCCAGCGTCAGCATCGCCGGCTCGACGACCGCCACCGCCTCTTTGGTGCCGCCCACCATCAGGCAATAGCCCTCGGTGAGCCCCCACACACCACCCGACGTGCCGGCGTCGACAAAGCCAACGCCCTTCTTCTCCAGCCGCCCCGCCATGCCCTCGGCCTCGATGAACTTGGAGTTGCCGCCGTCGACGACCACGTCGCCCGGCTCGAACAGCTCGCCCAGCGCATCGATCGTGTCGTTCGTGATCTTCCCGGCCGGCAACATCACCCAGGCCGCCCGGGGCGGGCTCAGCTTCTGGGCCACCTCGGCCAGGCTGGTCGCGGTCTCAGCCCCCTTCGACGCCGCCTGCTTGAGCGCGTCGGCGCTGAGGTCGTACGCCACGACCTCGTGCCCTCCCTTCAAGAGGCGCTCGGTCATGTTGGCGCCCATCTTCCCCAGGCCGATCATGCCGATCCTCATGCGCGCTCCTCTCAGCGTCGATGCCCTCAGAACGTAGCCGCCTTGTCGGTGAGCATCTGCAGCAGGTCGTCGAAGGACTTGGTGAAGGAGTGCACGCCCTCGTCCTCGAGCGTCTGCTCGACGTCCTCCATGTCGATGCCGGCGTCGGCCAGCCGCGCCAGGGCCTCGGCGGCGGCAGACGGGTCGGCGTCGACGGTGCGGTGCAACGTCCCGTGGCTCTCGAAGGCCTCCAGCGTCTCCTCCGGCATGGTGCTGACGGTCGACGGGCCGATGAGGCTGTTTACGTAGAGCAGGTCCGAGTACTTCGGGTTCTTGGTGGACGTTGAGGCCCACAGCGGGCGCTGGACCCGCGCGCCCTGGGAGCGCAGCGCCTCCCAGCGCTCGCTCGTGAAGGTCTGGTGGAAGTGTTGATATGCGGACTGTGCCTGGGCGACCGCGGCCGTCCCCCGCAGGCCCAATATGGCGGGGTCACCGCCTTCGCCTCCGGCCAGGGTCTCCAGGCGTCTGTCCACCTCGGTGTCGACCCGGCTGACGAAGAAGGACGCCACGCTCGCCACGTGCGGCAGCTCGGCCTGACGGCCCGCCGCGACCAGCGCTTCGAGCCCGCGCATGTAGGCGTCCATGACCTCGTCGTAGCGGTCGAGTCCGAAGATCAGCGTGACGTTGATATTGCGGCCGTCGCCGATCATCGTCTCGATCGCGGGCACGCCCTCGGGGGTAGCCGGGATTTTGACGAAGAGGTTCGGTTGGTTGATCCGCCCGTGAAGGTCCCGCGCCGACTTCACCGTCGAGTCCGTGTCGTGCGCCTGGGCGGGAGAGACCTCCAACGAGACATAGCCGTCCTCGCCGTCGCTCTCGTCGTAGAGCGGGCGCAGCATCTTGAGCGCGTCCTCGATGTCCGAAATCGCCATCTCCCAGTAAGCGCCCTCGACGGTGTGGTCCTTCATCAGGGTGCGGAATTGGTCGTCGTAGGTGTTCTGGCCGCTGATGGCCTTGGCGAGGATCGTCGGGTTGGAGGTGATGCCGCGCACCCCCTCTGCGAGGAACTTGGCCAGCTGCCCGTCTTCGATCCAGTCGCGGCGCAGGTTGTCGAGCCAGGGGCTTTGGCCGCCGATGGAATAAAGGTCTTGGAGTCGGGTCATCGGGACAATCCCTTTCGTGTGTCGTCTCTCATGCCACTGTGCGCCTCTGCGGCCGGTCTGTCAGCCCTTGCGGCTGTGTGCGAGGGCGCGGGCGCGCTCCACGACGTGCTCCACCGTGAAGCCGAACTTCTCCATGACGACGTCACCGGGCGCGGAGGCACCGAAGTGATCGATGCCGATGGCGTCGTCGGCGTAACGCTCCCAGCCCAGCGTGGCGCCGGCTTCGACACTGAGCACCGGCACCCCCGGCGGGAACACGCCGGCCCGGTAGTCCTCGTCCTGCTGCGCAAAGAGGTCCCAGGACGGAAAGGACACCACCCGAGCCTTGATGCCCTCGCCGGCCAGGGTCGGCGCGGCGCCCAGGCAGAGCTGAACCTCGCTGCCTGTCCCGACGAGCACGATGTCGGGGGGGCCGTCGGCGTCGGACAAGACGTAGGCGCCGCGCGGGACGCCCTCAGCCGCCTTCGCGGACGTCTCGGCCAGGACGGGGACGTTCTGGCGCGTGAGGACGAGGCCGACGGGCCCGTTGGCCTCGACGGCGATCTTCCAGGCCTGTGCCGTCTCGTAGGCGTCGGCCGGCCGGATGAGGCTGAGGCCCGGCATCAGGCGCAACGACATCAGCTGCTCCACCGGTTGGTGGGTCGGGCCGTCCTGGCCCAGCCCGATGGAGTCGTGCGTCCACGAGAACATGAGGTGGCTACCGGTGAGGCTCGCCAGCCGCACCGCGGGGCGCATGTAGTCGGTGAAGCAGAAGAAGGTGCCGCCCAGGGGCAGGACGCCGCCGTGCTCGGCCATGCCGTTCATGGCCCCAGCCATCCCGTGCTCGCGGATGCCGTAGTGCACCTGGATCCCGGTGGGCGACTGCTTCGACTGGATCTCGGCGTCCTTGACCAAGACGCCGTTGTTGCCGGTGAGGTCGGCTGAGCCCGCCAGCAAGCCCGGGATCTGACTGACGGTGGCGTTGAGGATCTGGTTCAGAGCGCGGCGCGTCGCCAGCTGGGTTCCCGCTTCGAACGTTGGGAGGTCGTCGGCGAACCCCGGGAGCCCGTGGCCGGCGTGGGCGGCGTCCCAGAGGGTCCGGTCGCCGTCCCAGGCCTCGAAGCGCGCCGTCCACTCGGCGTGGTGCTTGGCGCCCCGCGTGACCTCGAGACCGTAAAAGTCGCGTACCTCGTCGGGGATCCAAAAGGTCTGGTCGGTGGGCAGACCGAGGATCTCCTTGGTGAGCCGGATCTCGTCCGGACCGAAGGGGTCGCCGTGCGCCTTGGCGGTGTCCGTGAGGTGAGGCGACGGCCAGCCGATGTGGCTGCGCAGGACAAGCAGGTTCGGCTTGGCGTCCGGTGTGTCCGAGGGGTACTCGAGCGCCTCGCGGATCGCCGCCTCCAGGGCGTCGACGTCGTTCGCCATCTCGCCCAGGTAGTGAACCCGCCAGCCGTAGGCCTCGAACCGCTTGACCGGGTCGTCGTTGTAGGCAAGCTCGGTCGGGCCGTCGATGGTGATGTGGTTGTCGTCGTAGAAGGCGTACAGGCGGCCGAGGCCCAGGTGCCCAGCGAGGGAGGCGGCTTCGTGCGAGACGCCCTCCATCATGCAGCCGTCGCCCAGGAACACGAAGGTCCGGTGGTCGCACACGTCGATGCCGAACGTCGTGCGAACCCACCGTTCCGCCAGGGCCATGCCGACCGAGTTGGCGAAGCCCTGACCCAACGGTCCAGTCGTCACCTCGATCCCGGGCGTGTCCCGGTATTCGGGATGACCCGGCGTGCGGCTGCCCCACTCGCGGAACTGGCGCAGGTCTTCGAGCGACAGGTCGTAGCCGGTGAGGTGGAGCATGGAGTACTGCAAGATGCACGCGTGCCCGTTCGAGAGGATGAAACGGTCTCGGTCGGGCCAGTCGGGGTCGCGCGGGTCGTAGCGCATGATCCGCGTCCACAGCACGTGCGCCAGCGGCGCGAGCGCCATCGCCGTTCCCGAATGACCGGAGTGGGCTTCCTCGGGTGCGTCCATGGCCAAGCCACGGATGACGTTGATGCCCAGTTCGACGAGCCGGGGGTCCTGCACCACAGGGGGAGATGTCTGCACCGTCACGTTGGTCACCCTAACCGTCCGCCCACGCCCGTTGGCGGGGCAGTCACCTACTATTCACCCTCCATGGCTTCCCGCATGCAGGTACCGCCAAACAGCGACCTCACGCTCGGCATGACCTGCGTGGACAAGGCGACACCGGGCCGGACCATCTGGCGCATGAAGGCGGACGAGCGCTTCGCCAATCCGGCCGGGATCATCCAGGGCGGGTTCCTGGGCGCCTTTGCCGACTCCTCCATGGGCGCGGCCGCCGTCACCTACGTACAGGACCGAAGAGTGTTCTGCTCTAACGCCGAGATCAAGATCAGCTTCCTCGGCGCCGTCGATCCGGGGGCCGAGCTGACCTGCACGGCCGAGGTGGTGTCCGGTGGCCGCCGCGTCGCCTTCGTCGAGGCGAGCATCGTGGCCCGGACCCCCGGTAGCGATGCCGAGCGTCTCGTGGCCCGGGCGACGTCCACCTACATCTACAAGGACCGCGACTGAGGCCACCCTTTTGTGGGGATGTTTGCACCGCGTCGGCGCAAGCACCAGGATGAGCGCCACATGGCACCACGGTCAGACAACGGCAGTCACGGGCTTCGCCACTCCGGAGACGACGCGTTCCAGCTGACGGTCGACTACCTCAAGCAGGAGACCATCCAACCGCTTAAAGGTCTGGGCCGGTTCCTCTACATGGGGATCGCGGGGTCCTTCTTCTTGGCCTTCGGGATCCTCTTGATCCTCCTCGGGGTGCTCCGGCTTCTGCAGACGGAGACCGGCACCGCGTTGACAGGGGACTGGTCGTGGGTGCCCTACGCTGCGGTGGTCCTACTCGGCCTCGCCGTGATCGGCGTGGCCGTCTGGCGCATCACCGCCGGGCCGGGCAAGGAGAAGCTCCCGGAGGTGAGGGCCCGGCACGAGGCCATGGAGGCCGAGGCACAGACCGGGGCACAGGAGGAGGCGAGCTGATGGCAGGGACGACGACGAAGGCGGGCAGCAACGGACGGGTGATCACCCGCGAGGACCTGCAAGCGGCCTACGCGCAGGTGGTAGGCGAGGGCGAGGCCCAGGCGCGTGCCGCGGCACCGCGCGGTCTTGCCATCGCAGGCGCTCTGGCGATCGTGGTGCTCGCGCTGGCCTTCCTGGCCGGTCGGCGCCGCGGACGCTCGCGCTCGGCCGTCGTCGAGATCCGGCGGCTCTGATGGACGTCCTCCTGCGGCGCTTCCTGCGCGCTGGGGTGCGACGGGGTCTGGCTGGGAACTGGTACTGGTTCCTGCTCGCGGGCGCGACCTTCTTCTTGCGGCGCGTGCTGAACGACCGGACCAGCCAAGTGTCCTCCGTCACCGTCTCACCGGGAGAGCAGGTGCTCATCACGGTGCGCGACCGCAACGCAGAGCCGGTCACCGTCGACGCCTGACGCCCCGTGACGGGCCCCTTGGTGGCAGGGGAGCGCGTGCTCCTCATCGACCCCAAGGACCGGCGCTACCTCATCACCCTGGTGGCCGGCGCCACGTTTCACACGCACGCGGGGGTGCTGGCCCACGACGACATCATCGGCTCGACCGAGGGCTGCACCATCGGTGGCTCGACGGGCCGCTCCTTCCTCGTGCTGCGCCCCACGATGAGCGACGTCGTGCTCAAGATGCCTCGGGGCGCCCAGGTCATCTATCCGAAGGATCTCGGCGCCATCCTCATCGCGGCCGACATCGGCCCGGGGCAACGGGTCCTCGAGGCCGGCGTCGGCTCGGGGGCGTTGTCCATGACCGTGTTGCGCGCCGGGGCGTCCATCGTCGGCTACGAGCTGCGCGAGGACTTCGCCGAACGGGCGCGGGCCAACGTGGCCGCCGCACTCGGACCCGAGGCGCCGTACCGGATCGAGATCCGTGACGTGACCCACGGCATCGACGAGCGCGACCTGGACCGCGTGCTGCTCGACATGCCCGAGCCCGACAAGGTCGTGCCTGCCGCGGCGGAGGCGCTCCGCCCGGGCGGCATCCTGCTGGCGTACCTACCCACCATCAACCAGACCGCGCTGCTTCGCCAGGCACTCGACGAACCCGGTGCCCCGTTCGGCCTCGCCGAGACCCAAGAGATCATGCGCCGCACTTGGCACGTGGAGGCTCGGTCGGTGCGGCCGGACCACCGCATGGTCGGGCACACCGGCTTCTTGACGACAGCCCGACGCATCGGGGGCTGAGCATTGGACGACGGCGTGCAGGCGTACATCGACGCCATCGACCCCGAGCAGCGCCCGCTGTTCGAACGGCTCCACGCACTCGTGCTGGAGGCCCATCCGGATGCCGAAGTGGCGCTCTCGTACCACATGCCGGGCTACCGCGTCGGGACCCGGCGCCTCAACCTCGGCGCCTGGAAGCACGGGGTGTCGGTCTACGGCTTCCGGAAGGACAACGACGGGGGCTTCCTCGCCCGCCATCCCGAGCTCTCGAGCGGCAAGGGCACCATCCGCATCCGCGTACGCGACGCCGACGGGATCTCGGACGACGAGTTCCGGGGTCTGCTGGGCGGTTCGCTCGAGCCCTAGGCGGAGAGTCCGAGCGAACCGGCTCCGGCCGCCGCGCCGACGTCGGCGGGCCGGGGCGGTCGGGGGACAGAAGAGAGATCCGTCAGCAGAGGCGAGGGAAGAGAAAGACGAGAGGAGAGGTCGGGGAGGGCGGCGGGTCAGTCGCGCTCGATGAAGATGCACTCGCCGGGGCACTCCTCCGACGCCTCGACGACCGCGTCCTCCAGGTCGTCCGGAACGGCCGCCATGCCCGCGGAGCCGCCCGGGTCCTTCTTGACGTCGTCGGCTTCCTTCACGTAGGCGAGGCCGTCGTCGAGGAGGGTGAAGACGGCCGGCGCGATCTCCTCGCATAGGCCGTCGCCCGTGCAGAGATCCTGGTCGATCCAGACCTTCATGTACCTGTCTCTCTCTCCCTCATCGAGCCCGCCGACGGGCCACGTGGACCGTAGTGAGGCCCGCCGCGAACCGTCAATCCGGTTCCCCGGACGCTTCTCACACTACCTGGCCCCGGCACCGGCTCCGGTTCATGCTCGTGGCCCTCAAGTTCCTGGCAAAACGGCCGGAATCGAGGGCTAGGGTGGCTAACAGTGACGGCAACTCCGGACGAAGCTGCCGCCCAGCTCGAGGCGTTGCGAACCGAGCTGGCGGATGCCGAGGATGAGATCCACGCGCTCCGGCGGCGATTGCAGGAGAGCCCGGGGCGCGTCCAGGCCCTCGAGGAGCGGCTCCTCGAGTCCAAGGGCCAGCTGGCGCAGGCGACGTCGCAGAACGAGAAGCTGACCTTCACGCTCCAACAGGCCAAGGAGCAACTCGCCGCACTGCGCGAGGAGGTCGAGAAGCTCACGCAGCCTCCGGCGGCTTACGGCACCTTCCTCGGCGTCAACGATGACGGCACGGTCGACGTGTTCTCGAGCGGCCGCAAGATGCGGGTGAGCCTGCACCCCGACATCGACCCCGGCCAGATCCGCAAGGGCAACGAAGTCGTGCTCAACGAGAGCCTCAACGTCGTGCTGGTGCGGGAGGGCGAATTCGCCGGGGAGGTCGTGACGCTGAAGGAGCAGCTCGAGGACAAGCGCCGGTGCGTCGTCTTCGCCCGGGCGGACGAGGAGCGGGTGGCCGAGCTGTCCGAGGACATGCTGGGCATCAGGCTCCGGGCCGGCGACTCGCTGCTGATGGACGTGCGGACGCAGCTTCTGATCGAGAAGCTGCCCAAGCTCGAGAGCGAGGAGCTCGTCCTCGAGGAAGTCCCCGACATCACCTACGCCGACGTCGGCGGGCTGGACGTCCAGATCGAAGCGATCACCGACGCCGTCGAGCTGCCCTACATGCACCGTGAACTGTTCGCGGAGTACTCGCTGCCGGCGCCGAAGGGCATCCTGCTGTACGGCCCCCCTGGCTGCGGCAAGACGCTCATCGCCAAGGCGGTGGCCAATTCACTGGCCAAGAAGGTGGCCGAGAAGACCGGCAACGACAACGTGCGCAGCTTCTTCCTCAACATCAAGGGACCCGAACTGCTCAACAAGTACGTCGGCGAGACCGAGCGCCAGATCCGCCAGGTGTTCCAGCGGGCCCGGGAGAAGGCCGACGAGGGGATGCCCGTCATCGTCTTCTTCGACGAGATGGAATCACTGTTCCGCACCAGGGGCACCGGGATCTCCTCGGACATGGAATCGACCATCGTGCCGCAGCTACTGGCCGAGATCGACGGGGTGGAGTCGCTGCGCGACGTCATCGTCATCGGCGCGTCCAACCGCGAGGACCTCATCGACCCGGCCATCCTGCGGCCCGGTCGATTAGACGTGAAGATCAAGATCGAGCGTCCCAACGAGGAGGCGGCCGGCCAGATCTTCGCCCGCTACCTGACTACCGGTCTGCCGTTGGACGCCGACGAGGTCGGCCGCCTCGGCGGGGGCGACCCCAACAAGGCGGTCCAGGCGATGATCGAGCAGACGGTGGTCGACATGTACCGCGAGGACGACGAAAACCGCTTCCTCGAGGTGACCTACCAGAACGGCGACAAGGAGATCCTCTACTTCCGCGACTTCGCGTCGGGCGCCATGATCGAGAACATCGTGCGGCGCGCCAAGAAGCTGGCCATCAAGCGGGTGATCGCCGGGGAGCACGGCGGCATCCGCACGACCGACATGATGGAGTCGATCCGCCAGGAGTACAAAGAGAACGAGGACCTGCCGAACACGACCAACCCGGACGACTGGGCGCGGATCTCGGGCAAGAAGGGTGAGCGCATCGTCTACGTCCGCACCCTGCTCACGGAGGACCGCGAGGTGCACGGTGGCCGTTCCATCGAGCGTGTGGGCACCGGTCAGTACCTCTAGACGTTAGGGTCGCACCGTGGCCACCACGAAGGTCTGCGGGATCGAGACCGAATACGGCATCCACTCGCCCGGTCCCGAGCAGAACCCGATCGCCGCGTCGTCGGTGCTGGTCAACGCCTATGCGGCCGACGTCGAGCAGCAGATCGGGTGGGACTTCGAGGACGAGACGCCCGGCAACGACGCGCGGGGCTTCGCTCGCGAGGGCTCGCTGGCGCCGATGGTCGAGACGCACCTGGCCAACACGGTGCTGACCAATGGCGCTCGCTTCTACGTCGACCACGCGCACCCGGAATACTCGAGCCCCGAGTGCCTCACGCCGCTGGAGTGCCTGGTCTACGACAAGGCGGGCGAGGAGATCTTGCGCCGGGCGATGGTGGCCGCGGCGATGCGGATCCCCGACCAGCCCGCCCCGGTGGTGCACAAGAACAACTCGGACGGCAAGGGCAACTCGTACGGCTGCCACGAGAACTACATGATGGACCGCGCCGTGCCGTTCGCGAAGGTGATCGACGGGGTGGTGCCGCACTTCGTCTCCCGGACCCTGTTCACCGGGTCGGGGAAGGTCGGCGTGGAGACGCCAGCGCTGGACGCCGAGACGGTGGAGTACCAGCTCTCGCAGCGAGCCGAGTTCTTCGAGGAGATCGTCGGCCTGGAGACAACGCTGAAGCGGCCCATCGTCAACACCCGCGACGAGCCGCACGCCGACCCCAAGCGGTTCCGGCGCCTGCACGTCATCGTCGGGGACGCCAATCTGTCCGAGATCGCCACGCTCTTGAAGGTGGGGACCACCGCAATCGTGCTTTCGATGATCGAGGACGACGCCGGGCCGACCCGAGACCTGTCGCTGTCCGACCCGGTGCGGGCCCTACACCAGGTGTCGGCCGACCTGTCGCTGTCGCGGGCGCTGGCCCTGACGGACGGCTCGACGGCGACCGCGCTGGAGCTGCAGTGGGAGCTCTTCGGCGCGGCGCGCAAGTACACCGAGGAATGCGGCCTGACCTCGCTGGGCGACGACGGCACCGTGGGCGCCCAGATCATGGAGCACTGGGAGGCCGTGCTCGAGGGGCTGGAGTCCGACCCGTCGTCCCTGGCGGACACGCTGGACTGGGTGGCCAAGCACGAGCTCCTCGCCGCCTACCAGGAGCGCCACTCGTGCGGCTGGAGGGATCCCCGCGTCGCTGCACTGGCATTGCAGTACCACGACCTGCGGCCGGACAAGTCGGTCTTCCGGCGTCTCGACATGCGCACGGTGGTAGACCCGGCGCAGGTGGCGACCGCCGTGACCGAGCCCCCGCTGGGCACCCGCGCCTGGTTCCGCGGCAAGTGCCTCGCCCGCTGGCCCGACGCCGTCGTGACCGCAAACTGGGATTCACTTGTGTTCGACATAGGGGCAGACCCGTTGCGGCGCGTCCCTATGATGGATCCTCTGAAGGGAACAGCCGAGCACACCGGGGCACTCCTGGCGCAGAGCACAGGGCCGGCGGACCTGCTCAATCGGCTCAACTCTTAGGCGAAAGGGTCGAAGAAGTCGTACTCCAAGGACGGGGACAGGCGATGGCAGAACAGGAACAGAAACGCAAGGGTTCGGGGGCTCGGACCACCGAGACCGAGCCCGAAGTGGAGGAGGCCGCTCCGGCGGTCTCGGAGCGGGGCGAGAAGATCAAGGCCGAGCTCGACGACCTCCTCGACGAGATCGACGAGGTCCTCGAGGACAATGCCGAGGAGTTCGTCCGCAATTACGTGCAAAAGGGTGGGCAATAGCCGCCAGTGGGCCTTCCCCTCTTCCCCCCGGAGCATGATCCGGGTCCGGACTTTGTCGGGCTGCTGCGCCTGACCACCGATCGGGCCGACCTGCCGGCGCGGGCCGTCGGCGGTGATGGGTCAGGCCTCCTCGCCGATGTCGCGCACGGCACCACCGTGGTTGCGTTGCGTTATGTCGACGGCGTCGTGATGGCGGGTGACCGTCGGGCGACGGCGGGCAACATCATCGCCCAGCGCGACATAGAGAAAGTCTTCCCGGCGGACCGGTACTCGGCCATTGCGATCGCCGGGACAGCCGGCGTGGCCACAGAGATGGTGCGCCTCTTCCAGGTGCAGCTGGAGCACTACGAGAAGGTCGAGGGATCGACCCTTTCGCTCGAGGGCAAGGCCAACCAGCTGGCCGGGATGGTCCGCCAGAACCTTCCCATGGCCATGCAGGGCCTGGCGGTCGTGCCGTTGTTCGCCGGCTACGACAGGACGCGAGGGACCGGCCGCATCTTCAACTACGACGTCACGGGCGGGCACTACGAGGACACGGACTTCCAGGCGACCGGCTCGGGCGGGCGCGACGCCCGGAACACGGTGAAGCTCGGCTGGCGGGAGGGTCTGGCTCTCGATAATGCGCTCGACCTGGCGATCCAGTCCCTCTACGACGCCGCCGACGAGGACGCCGCGACCGGCGGGCCCGATCCCGTGCGTGGCATTTATCCGATCGTCGCCGTGGTCGACGCTCAGGGCTACCGCGAGGTGCCTGAGGCCGACGTCGCCGAGCGCTTCGGGGCGCTGATCGCCCGCAGGCGGGCGGAGCGTGTGTCATGAGCATGCCCTTCTACGTGGCCCCCGAACAGGTCATGAAGGACCGGGCCGAATACGCCCAGAAGGGGATCGCACGGGGGCGGTCGCTGGTGGCGACGACCTACGACGTGGGCATCGCCATCGTGGCCGAGAACCCATCGCGCTCTCTGCACAAGATCAGCGAGATCTACGACCGGATCGCGTTCGGCGGGGTCGGCAAGTACAACGAGTACGACCAGCTCAGGGTGGCCGGCGTCCGCCATGCCGACACCAAGGGATTCGCCTACAGCCGCGAGGACGTCGACGCGCGCTCCCTGGCCAACCTCTACGCCCAGTACCTGGGCAACGTCTTCACCCACGAGATGAAACCGCTCGAGGTCGAGATCCTGGTCGCCGAGCTCGACGAGGGGGGCGAAAACCAGCTGTACCACATCGCCTACGAGGGGACGATCACCGACGAGGACCACTTCGCCGTGCTCGGTGGCGACGCCGAGACGATCACGGAGCGGGTGGGCGGGGCCTGGCAACCCGATTGGGACATGGCGACCGCCATCAATGCCGCCACCTCGGCACTGGCCGGGCCGGACCGGATCCTGGGCGCCGGTGACCTCGAGGTGGCCACGCTGAGCGGGGGGAACGGACGTCGGACCTTCCGGCGGGTCGAGGAAGCGGATCTGGCGCAACTGCTCGCATAGGCAGCAGTACGGTGGGCGCAGTGGAGCGCCGCATCTTCGGGATCGAGAACGAGTACGGGGTGACCTTCACCCTGCGCGGGCAGCGCCGCCTCAGCCCTGACGAGGTGGCGCGCTACCTGTTCCGGCGCGTGGTGTCGTGGGGCCGCTCCTCGAACGTCTTCTTGGAGAACGGGGCGCGGCTGTATCTCGACGTCGGCAGCCACCCCGAGTACGCCACACCCGAGTGCGACCGCATCAGCGACGTCGTCGTGCACGACAAGGCGGGGGAATGGATCCTTGCCCAGCTCGTGACGGGAGCGCAGGCCAGGTTGCGAGAGGAAGGCATCCGCGGCGAGGTCTACCTGTTCAAGAACAACACGGACTCGGTGGGCAACTCCTACGGCTGCCACGAGAACTATCTGACCGAGCGCAACGACGAGTTCAACCGCTACACCGAGGTGCTGATCCCGTTCTTGGTGTCGCGGCAGATCTACGCGGGGGCGGGCAAGGTCCTGCAGACCGCACGCGGCGCCGTCTTCTGCCTCAGCCAGCGGGCCGAGCACATCTGGGAGGGGGTGTCCTCGGCCACCACGCGCAGCCGCCCCATCATCAACACCAGGGACGAGCCCCACGCCGACGCCGAGCGCTTCCGGCGCCTGCACGTGATCGTGGGCGACTCGAACATGAGCGAGTACGCGACCTTCTTGAAGGTCGGCACGACCTCGATCCTGCTCGCCATGCTCGAGGACTCCTCGACCGTCCTGCGCGACCTCACGTTGGAGAACCCGATCCGCGCCATCCGTGAGATCAGTCACGACATCACCTGCCAGCGCCGGGTCCGGCTGGCCAATGGCCGCGAGATGCGCGCCCTCGACATTCAGATCGAATACCTCGAGCGTGCGTTGAAAT
The DNA here is from genome assembly GCA_963763575.1 of uncultured Acidimicrobiaceae bacterium. Lineage (GTDB taxonomy): Bacteria > Actinomycetota > Acidimicrobiia > Acidimicrobiales > RAAP-2 > Bog-473. The sequence continues at coordinate 68,392 of CAVXPD010000010.1, read as the reverse complement.
TCCGCGAGCGGCGGGGGTTGTCGCCGGAGGAGGACCGGGCGCTCGACATGTGGGAGCACTGCCTGAAGGGCCTCGAGGCCGACCCGACGTCGCTGTGGCGCGAGTGCGACTGGGTGGCCAAACACCGGCTCGTCGAGCACATGCGCCGGCGCCACGACGTGTCGTTGTCGCACCCCAGGGTGGCGATGATCGACCTGATGTACCACGACGTGGACCGGACCCGAGGTCTCTTCTACAAGCTGCAGCAGCGCGACGAGATGGACCGGACGTGCACGGACGAGGCGATCACGGACGCCATGACCAAGCCCCCCGAGACGACGAGGGCCCGCCTCCGGGGGGCCTTCGTCAAGCGGGCCAAAGAGCGGCGCCGTGACTTCACCGTGGACTGGGTCCACCTGAAGCTGAACGACCAGGCCCAGCGCACGGTTTTGCTGAAAGACCCGTTCAAGTCGCACGACGAGCGGGTGGAGAGGCTGATCCAGTCGCTCTAGCCCGGCCCCATAGAGTTGGTGGCGCATGTTCAACCTGGACCCGGCGAAGCTCCTGGTGATCGCAATCGTGGGGATCATCCTCCTGGGCCCCGACAAGCTGCCGCACGTCGCCAAGCAGGCCGGCGCCGCCTGGCGCACGCTCAACGAGTTCCGCCACCGCATGGAGTCCGAAGTCCGCAACACCATTCCTGACCTCCCGCCGACGTCGGAGATCGCGCGGCTGGCCCGCTCGCCCTCGGCCCTCCTGAACCACCTCTCCACCTTGTCGACAGAGGAGGACGGCGACGAGGTGCCCGACGGCGCGTACAAGCCGCCGGACGACGTCGCGGCCACCGACGGCTCAGGGACACCCGGCGGTGCGGCGGGGCCGAAGGAGGGAGATGCGGCCTCTGCTCCGGCGCCGACGCCGACGCCGGCCTCGCCCTCAGCCGAGGGCGACGGGAGGACACCGGGCGCTGACGGGGCGGCCGGCACGGCAACCGCGCCGCCCGCCCGGAACCCGGCGCCGTCGATTTCGTCCGCCCCGACCATCCCGGCGTTTCCCTCCGCGGAGCCCGAGGTGATCGCTCCGGGCGACCCCACCCTCAACTGATCGGCGCGCGCCCGTGGTGAGCCTCCCCTTCACGGTCAAACGGAAGAACCGGCCGTCGCCCGACAACATGACGCTGGGGGAGCACCTCGGCGAGCTCCGGCGCCGTCTCATCATCTGCGTCATCGGGTTCACCGTCGCCGTCATCGTCGCCGTGTTCGCCTACGAGCCGATCCTCCACTTCCTACTGCAGCCGTTGTGCAATGTCGACGCGTCGACGCAGCACCACACGAGCGCCGGCAATTCCTTCATCGTGTCGTCGGGCGGCACGTGCAACCTCTTCGTGACCTCACCGCTCGACGGCCTGACGTTGCGCGTCAAGATCGCGCTCTTCGGCGGCTTGGTCCTGGCGTCGCCGTTGATCCTCTTCCAGGTGTGGCGCTTCGTCACGCCTGGTCTCAAGGCCTCCGAGCGCCGCTACGCCGTCCCGTTCGTCCTCTCCTCGTTCGTGCTGTTCCTGGCCGGCGCGGCCACCGCGTACCTGGTCCTGCCCCATGCGCTCGGGTGGCTGAAGTCCGTCGGCGGACCCAACCTGCAGGCCATCTACGACCCCATCCCGTATCTGGGGCTGATCCTGCTCATGATGACGATCTTCGGCCTCACCTTCGAGTTCCCCGTCATCCTGGTGTCCTTGGAGCTGGCGGGTGTGGTCACTCCCGCCCGCCTGTTGCGTGCCTGGCGATGGGCCGTGATCATCATCGTGGTGGTCGCCGCCGTCTTCACGCCGAGCTCCGACCCGTTCTCCCTGTTCGCCCTCGCCATCCCCCTCGTAGTCTTTTACTTCCTCTCCATCGGCATCGGGAAGCTGCTCGGGCGTTGACCGCGTCCCCGTGGCCCGTCCAAGAGACGGCCGGGCCGGCGGAGTTCGAGGCCGGCCTGCCCTTCTCCCTCGACGATTTCCAGCGCGAGGCCTTCCGCGCCCTCGACGCGGGGCACTCCGTGCTCGTGTCCGCGCCGACCGGGTCGGGCAAGACCCTGGTCGCGGCGTACGCCGTGCACCGTGCGCTCTGCGCGCGGGGCAAGGCCTTCTACACCACGCCGCTCAAGGCGCTCTCCAACCAGAAGTACAACGAGCTCGTCGCCACCTACGGGGCCGACCACGTGGGTCTTCTCACCGGCGACACCACCGTGCGGCCCCGCGCCCCGGTCGTCGTGATGACGACCGAGGTCCTCCGCAACATGTTGCTGGCCGGCTCGGACCTGCTAGAGGGCCTCCACACGGTCGTTCTCGACGAGGTGCACTTCATCCAGGACCCCTACCGCGGCGGCGTGTGGGAGGAGGTGCTGGTCCTGTCCCCGCCCGAGGTGCGATTCGTCTGCCTCTCGGCCACCGTCAACAACGCGGGCGAGCTCGGCGGGTGGCTGCGCTCGGTGCGCGGGGACACGGCCGTGATCGTCGAGCGGCAGCGCCCCATCGTCCTGCGTCACCACTTCGCCGTGCACCGCCGGGAGGACGAGGAGATCGCGGTGGTCCCCCTCCTGGAGCAGAAAGGACGGCCGGGCAGCGAGGGCCTGCGGATCGACCAGGCTGTCCGGCGCGCCCTGCGGGGGCGGCCCGCCCACTGGCAGCCTCGCGGACGCGGGCCGCGCCTGCCGTTCCGGCCACCCCAGCGGACGGAGATGATCGAGGAGCTGGGGCGCGCGAGATGCTGCCGGCCATCGTGTTCATCTTCAGCCGGGCGGCGTGCGACGACGCGGTGCGCCAAGTCGTCCGCGACGGCGTTCGCCTCACCGACGCCGCTGAACGAACGGCCATCCGCCAGGTGGCCGAGCGACGGGTGGAGCCGCTCGGCGACGACGACTTGCGCGTGCTCGGCTACGCCGAATGGCTCGAGGGCCTCGAGCGTGGCGTGGCGGCCCACCACGCCGGCCTGGTGCCGGTCTTCCGCGAGACGGTGGAGGAGTGCTTCGAAGCCGGCCTCTTGAAGGTCGTCTTCGCGACCGAGACGCTTTCGCTCGGCATCAACATGCCGGCGCGCTCGGTGGTGATCGAGCGCTTCAGCAAGTACGGCAGCGCGGGGCGGGCGATGCTGACCTCGGGGGAGTACCTGCAGCTGACCGGACGCGCCGGGCGCCGCGGGCTGGACGAGGAGGGCCACGCCGTGGTCGCCTGGTCCAACGAGATCACCTTCGAGGAGGCGGCCCGGGTGGCGGCGGCGCCACCGCCCGACCTGCGCTCGGCCTTCCGGCCCACCTACAACCTGGCCGTCAACCTCGTCGCCCGCTTCGACCGGGACACGGCACACGCCGTCCTCCGGCGCTCCTTCGCCCAATGGCAGGCGCGAACGCCCCACCTGCTGGAGCACCAGCTCGAACACCGCTTGGCGGTGCTCGAGTCGATGGGATACCTCGACGGCTGGGCGCTGACGCCGGCAGGGCGTCGGTTGGCCCGCATCTATCACGAGGCCGACCTGCTCGTCGCCGAAGCGCTGGGCGCCGAGCTGCTGACGGGGGCCGAGCCGTCCGTGCTGGCCGGGGTGCTGTCCTGCGTCGTCTTCGAACCGAGGCGCGCCCGGCGCCTCCCCGGGCACCAGTCCCACCAGGGGCCGCGGCGGGGCAAGCGGCGCAGTCCGCTCCAGGACCGGCTCGGGGACAAACGGACGTGGGAGCTCGCGTCGCGCTGCCAGGCGCTGGGGGCGATGGGGGAGCGGATCCGCCTGGCGGAGGAGGCCCACCGCGTGCCGCGGACCCGGCAGGTGGCACCGGGACTGGCCACGGCGGTCGCCTCGTGGACCCGTGGCGCAGCCTTCTCGACCGCGCTCGACGTCGCCGCCCGCGACGTGGGGGAGCTGGCGCCCGGGGACTTCGTCCGGACGATGAAGTCGGTGGCGGACCTGGCCCAGCAGGTCTCGTACACCGCGGCAGACCCCGGAGTGGCGACGGCCGCCCGAGAGGCGGTGGACCTCCTGGTCCGGGGGGTGGTGGCCGGCGGGGTGCCGGGCGCCTGAGCCGGTCAGGGCGCCGGATCCCATCCGCCACCGTCGCGTCAGCCCCGTTCTAGGGTTACCCGGGCATGTTGCCCTACGCCGACGAGCGCTTCTCCGCAGACGAGCAGGCTGTCCTCCGTCGCTACGTGACGAATCTGGACCAACCGGTGTTTGCTCTGGTCAACCTGCCCGAAGTGGTCAAGGGGGCGCTCTTCGCCCGGTACTCACGCTCGCCGAAGAGCCTGCGGCGACTGTTCCTCGACGAGTTCGTACGGGACCTGGACGTGTCGGGGGACGCGTCCGTCGACGCAACCGTGGGTCTGGAGCGAGCCGAACAGCTCTACGAGAGGGTCTTCGTGGAGTACGGCGACGACTCCGTCGCCCAGCTCGGTGGCGTCCACCTCGCGTGCGAGCAGGCGTCCAACGTGCTGTCCAAGGTGCTCGAGTGGGGACGCCTCATGGCGTATCTCGAGCAGTCGACCCGGTACATCGCGTACAACCAACGCCTCGAGAACGGGCAGTACCGCTACTTCCGTCCACCCGAGATCCTCGACTCCCCGCACGGCGCTCGCTTCGTCGGCGAGATGGACCGCGTGTTCGACACGTACGGCGCCCTGCTCCCGATGATGCACGCCTGGGTGGCCGAGCGCTTCCCCCAACAGGCGGGGGACAGCGACTTCGTCTACCGCCAGGCGACGCGGGCCAAGTCACTCGACGCTCTGCGGGGCCTCCTGCCGGCGGCGTCCCTCTCGAACGTCGGCATCTACGGTACCGGCCAGGCGTACGAGCAACTCCTGCTCCGCATGCGGTCCCACCCGCTGCCCGAAGCGCGGTGCTATGCGGACATGATGCTCGGCGAGTTGCGCAAGGTCATCCCCTCGTTCCTCCAACGGGTGGACGTCCCCGAGCGCGGGGGCGAATGGTCCGCCTACCTGGCGTCCACACGCGAGAACACGACCCGACTTATGGACTGCCTCTGGCCCGACCTGGCCGGATCCGGTGCGGGGCTTGGAGGGTCGGAGCGTGGGTCCGGGGTCGACGTGCCGGAGGTCGTCCTGCTCGACTTCGACCCGGCGGGCGAGGAGAAGGTCCTGGTCGCGGCCTGCTTCTCCCATCTCGGATGCTCCGAGCGCGAGGCGGCGCGTCGGGTCGCGGTCTTGGGCTACGACGACCGAGTGGCCCTGCTGCGCGCCTACGTGGGCGATCGTCGCAACCGCCGTCACCGGCCGGGCCGCGCGTTCGAGCGGACCGACTACCGCTTCGAGCTCGTGACCGACTACGGCGCGTTCCGCGACCTGCAGCGGCATCGCATGCTCACGATCGAATGGCAGCGCCTCGGGATCTCGCTCGGCTACGACATGCCGGACCTCGTCGAGCAGGCCGGCCTCGGCGAGCGCTACGACGACGCAATCGGCCGCGCCGAATGGCTCTACCGCTCACTGTTGCCCGACTTCCCCGAACAGGCGTCGTACGCCGTGGCGCTGGCGCACCGCATCCGCTACGTCATGCAGTTGAACGCACGCGAGGCGATGCACCTCGTCGAGCTGCGTTCGGGCACCCAGGGACATCCGGCCTACCGGCGGGTGGCACAACAGATGCACCGAGCCATCGCAGAAGTTGCCGGCCACCGGGCGCTGGCCGAGGCGATGTCGTTCGTCGACCACGGTGCGACGGATCTCGAACGCCTCGAATCCGAACGCCGGGCCGAGCGCAGGCGGTCGGAAAAATCTTCAACGCATTGACCAGGAAATACCCCTGTTGTCCCTGGTGACGGGGCCCTTCAACCTCTTGACGACCCAGCCACCGGCTTGCGTAGTGTACGGCGCAGTCCCCACGCCCCAAAGGACACTGCAGGCGTGCTGCAGTCAGGGGGGATGTGCTGTGAGACGCGGTGGTTGGCCCTGGGGGTCGAGTAGAGAACGTGTTGTTGGCCTGGGTACCTAGGCCAACAAGATGGCGCCAAAGACCCCCGGGCCTGCCCGCTGTGAGCGCCATAAGAGCGCTCGCCCAGAGCGATTGAACGGTCATTCGAACCGTCTATGCTCCGCCCCGAAATGGCGACTAAGAAGAAGGCCAAAGTCGAAGATATCGAGGCAGAGAGTCCCGAGGGCCAGGAAGAAGAAGAGGCCGTCGAGGAGGAAGAGCTCGAACTCGACGACGACGCCCTCGAAGAGCTGGACGAGGACGACGCCTCCCTCGAGGACGAAGAGGAGGAGGACGACGAGCTCGGCGACCTCGACGACGACGAAGAGGAGGAGGTCGCCGAGATCCTGACGCCGTCCCCTGCTGCGGTCGTCGAGCGATCCGGCGAAGGAGAAGAAGAGGAAGAGGAGGAGGAGCCCGACGACGAGGACGTCGAAGCCAGCCTCGACGTCATCCTCAAGGAGCGCCTGGTCGTCGAAGACGAGCCCGAGGACGAGGAGGCGACGGACCAAGAGGACAAGACCGAAGGCAACGAACGGGTGCTCCCCAAGCAGCCCGACGAGTTCGTATGCCGCTCCTGCTTCCTGGTCAAGCACCCGAGCCAACTGGCGGACAAGAAGAACATGCTCTGCCGGGACTGTGTCTGACCCGACGGGAGCCGACGACGCCCCCACCCCCAAACGATTGCTCCGCCGGAGCGTGGACGTGTGCGTCTTCGCTCCCGTGGGCATGGCGGTAACCGTGGTGGAGGACCTCCCAGAGCTCGTGGCCAAAGGCCGCGCGCACGTCGAACGGGACATCAACAACGCGCGCATCGTGGGCCATTTCGTCGTGCACCGAGAGTGGCGGCGCGTCTCGCAGCGCCTGGCCGAGATCTTCGGGAGCGTCGAGACGCCCGCCGCGCCGCGCCGTCCCGACGAACCGGTGCGGCGGCCCGACCCGGCCGGGTCTCCGGCCGAGCGCCCGGTCGTGTCCCGGGCCGAACCTCCAGCCGCCACCTCGGCGTACGGCAGACCGGCGGAACCGGACGAGGCGGCCGAGGCGATCGTCGAAGGCGTTCTGGCCGACTACGACACGCTCAGCGCCTCTCAGGTGGTCAGGCGACTTGAGAGCCTGGGGCCAGACGAGCTACGTGCCGTCCAGCGCTACGAGGCCTCGACCCGGAACCGGCGCACCATCTTGAACCGCGCCAGCCAGCTGCTCGACCAAGGTCCGGGTCCGGCTGCGGCGCAATCGGGCTAGCCGCCAATGGAGGTGGCTCGGCCGGCCACTGACGCGGACCGTGCGGCGTGCCTGACCCTTCTCGCCGACGCCCTTTCCGTCGCGGCGACCATGCGCGGCGGCCCTGCTCTGGTGGGCGCAGCGACGCCGGAAAGCCTGCTCGGACGCTGGACGCAATCGGTCGACACCAGTGTCTGGGTGGGGGAGTACGCGGGAGCCGTGGTCGGTCTTCTGGGTGCGACCGTGTCGCCGGGCAGCGAGAACGTCGCAGCGAGGTCGCTCGTCGAGTGCAACTACGTCGAAGCGGGCGCGCGTGGCGTCGGCGTGGGCTCAGCGCTCATGAGCGCTGCGGTGGAATGGAGCGCGTCGCGCGGTTGCGTGGAGGTCGATGCGCTGGCCCTGCCGGGCGACCGCTCCACCAAGCAACGCCTCGAGGCGGCCGGCTTCACGGCCCGCCTCTTGACGCTCAGCCGCCGGTTGGGCTGAACCGCCGCTCGGTGTTCACCGGCCGTGGCGGGGGCGGCGGGATGCGCAGACCGAGCAACTTGGCCAAGGCAGGGACCGCGCCTGCCGCGTGACGCGCGGCCTGGCGCGCCACCTCGTCGTCGGGTATCCCGGCGGGCTTCACGGTCCGCCGTACCGGCGAGGCGACGACGGCGTCGAGGAGCTGCATCCACTCCTCCGGCGCCTTGTCGGCGGAGAGGGCCTCGCCGGCGGCCGCGGCCAGGCGGACCGCCAACTCCGCGGGGCATCGAGTGCCGGGCTCGGGAGGGCGGATGGACGCTTCGACGGCCTGCTGCACCCGACCGTCGTTCAGCGTGTTCGTGATACGGGCCAACCACTCCTCGCGCAGGGCCGTCGTCCGCTGGTCGAGCGACTCGCGGAGCGCCTTGGCCATGGTGCGTCCCTCTTCGTCGAGATTCACCGTTCGGGACGCCGCCACCACCGCGCGCAGATCGCGTAGGCGGTACTCCTTGCCGGCGGTCTGGGCCACCGAGGCGCGGTCCTTCCAGTCGGCCAGGCGAACCATCGGCAGCAGCTCGTCTGCCATGGCGAGAAGAGCGTTAGCCGCCGTAGGCGGCTTGCCCGCGGCCTTGGCTGCTGCGTTCTGCGTCTCGATCGCCTGGCGCACGGCCTGTAGTCCGCCGCGCAGCAGCTGTTCGGCGACGGGGATCTGCTCGGGCCGTAGTGCGGCCAGCATGGCGTTGCGGTGGACTGTCGACGTCGGCACGGCGGGCCGCTCGCCGCGCTGCGGGCGGCCCGTCCCGTCACCGGGCCGCCGTCCACCGGCGCGGCGTGGACCGCTTCCTCCCGAGGCACGATCTCCCCGCTCGCTTCGATCGCCGCGATCGTCGGCGTTCTCGCGCGAGTCGCCGTCGCGACCCCGGCCCCGCCGTCCTCGGTCGCGGCGGTCGCGCCGGTCGCCGTCGTCATCGCGGCCGCGCCGCGACGAGCCCGGGGCCAGGACCACCGACACGTCGGGTGCTCGTTTCGGGGTGCCCTTCACCTCGATGCGACCTTCGGTCCTCTCCGGTGAACGCTGTGGCTTGGCCACGCTCAGCGAGACGATCTCGATTCCCTCGAGCCCGACCTCGACGTCGGCCTGCAGGATCGCGCCGACCTTTTCGCCTGCGGGCACCAACGATGCTTCCACCGTGCCCTTTGGCTGGCGGGCACCCGCGGCTCGCCACGTCCACGACCCCTCGGTCGTCTGGCTGGTGAGCTCGATGTCGATCCGGCGTGACATGCGGGGTGACACGCTACCGCGCCGGACACGGGGGTCCCGATGTCGGGGTGGGGGCGGGACCCCCTAACATGGACACCTGGACGTCCGCAGGAGTGCGAGAACCGCCAGGCGGGACGACCACCGTCGCGGCGGCATGAACCTGTGCCCCTTCAGGAGGATCTTTCCACATGAGTGAGGACACCGAGCGAGAGCCGGCGCCCGCTGCAGCGCCGGCCGACGACACGGTTCCGAGCCCGCCGGTCGATGCGTCGGGCCTCACGCCTGCCGCCGGTGACGCGCCGGCGGAGCAGGTCACCACGGATCCGGCGGCGCCCACTCCCGCCGACGTGGCGTCGCCCACCGAGGAGCAGCCGGTGACAGCCGAGCAGTCCCCCTCGGCCGAGCAACCCGTCTCGCCCGCCGGCTATCCGCCCCCCGTCTGGTCGCCGCCGGTGGCCCCAGACGCCGCCACGCAGCCGTCCGGCGCGCCGACACCGGCTAGCCCCTTCGCCTACCCGCCCACCGCCGACCCGACCCTCCCAGGGGTGCCACCGCCACCGCCTCCCGGTGCGAAAAAGCGCGGGCCGGGTGGTTTCCGCTCCTGGGTCCCGGTGGCCGTCGTCGCCGCCATCATCGGCGGTGGGATCGGCGCCGGCGTGACGGCCCTGACCCAGAACAACGACAACAACTCGGACGGCAACGTCACCATCCACGAGAGCAACGCGTCACCCGGCGCCGCCGTCCTCAGCGGCAACGTCACCATTCCGCAACTCGTGAACAAGGTCATCCCCGCCGTCGTGTCGATCGACGTGAAGTCGAACGGCAACGAGGACCAGGGCACCGGGATGATCATCACCTCGGACGGCGAGGTCATCACCAACAACCACGTGATCGAGCTCTACGTCCAGGGCGGCGGCACGGGCTCGATCACCGTCACCGAATACGGGCAGACCAAACCTCTGCCGAGCACACTGATCGGCTACGACCAGACCAAGGACGTCGCGCTGCTCAAGATCAACAACGCCTCGAACCTGCCCACCGTCACCTTCGGCAACTCGTCCAAGGCGGTCGTCGGCGACGCCGTGGTCGCCATCGGCAACGCGCTCGGGTTGTCGGCCGGCACGCCCACCGTCACCCAGGGCATCGTGTCGGCGCTGGGCCGCTCCGTGAGCGCGGGCGGGGAGGGCACTCAGTCCGAGAACCTGCAGAACCTGATCCAGACCGACGCCGCCATCAACGCCGGGAACTCGGGCGGCCCGCTCATCGACACGTCCGGGCAGGTGATCGCCATGAACACCGCGGTCGCGGGAACGGCGAGCGACGGCACCAACTCGCAGAACATCGGCTTCGCCATCCCGATCTCACAGGTCGAGTCGCAGCTGCCCCAACTGCAGAAGGGCGGCCAATCGGGCAACGGCGGGGGATACCTCGGCGTCGACATCACCACCCTCACCCCGGCGCTGCGTCAGCAGTACGGCTTCACGCCCACCTCGGGCGCGGTCGTGCTGAGCGTGGTCTCCGGGTCGCCGGCCGCCAAAGCCGGCCTGGTGCAGGGCGACGTCATCGTCCAGATCGGAGACACTCCCATCAGGTCCGCCGAGGACCTGCAGAGCGCGATCCAGAAGGACAAGCCCGGCCAGTCGGTGACGATCACCTACTACGTGGGAGACTCCAAGCGGACCACGACCGCCACGCTTGGCAACCAGGCGCAGGCCCAACAGCAGACCGGGTCGTCTGGATCGGGTTCGGGCTCGGGTTCGGGCTCTACGAATCCGTTCGGCGGGGGAGGGTTCCCCGGCTTCGGGAACTCGGGCACCACCGGAGGGACGCCCTAACTACCAGAGGGGCGCCGCCCCAGGAATGTCGAAATTCCGCTCGGGGTGCGCCGGCGGGACGTTCATCTTCCCGCCGCGCGGCTGCCAACCGCTGGCCTCGATGTCCTCGAGCACGTGCGCCATGTTGTAGGTGTCCTCCTCGTAGGAGAACTTGCCGTCGCCCGCATACACGAGGCGCGAGTAGCCCGATTGGCGGTACGGCGTCCCGTCGGGCTTGCGATGCGGCATGATCTGGGTCCACTTGACCACCACGTCGTCGCCCTCGACGGCGGTGAACTCGATGGGGAACTTCCAGTCCTCCATGCCCAGCATGGAGTCGACCAGCCAGCGGGCGATGGTCTCACGACCCTCGAGCCGCCCCCACGCACCGTCCACGTAGACCGCGTCCTCGGTATAAAAGTCCGCCAGCGAACCGAACGCGTCGGGCTCGAGGCCCTCGTCGATCCGCCGGCGCAGCTCGTGATAGCGCTCGACGGTCGCCTTGACCTCCTCGCGTGGAAATGGCATCCGTTCCTCCTCCTTGTGCGATCGAGTGTTCCGACGCGCCGGTTTCTCGTGTGTTACGACTCGACGGCGACGAACGCGGCGCGGCAGGCCTCGAGCTCGGCCAACGCCGCCGTGCGTCCGGCGTAGCCCTGCACCTCGGTCTGCTTCTCCGGCTCGAGGTCCTTGTAGATGCTGAAGAAGTGGGAAATCTCGTTGCGCAGGTGCTGGGGGACATCGTCGATGTCCGAGGCGCCGTCCCACTGGGGGTCGTGCTCGAGCACACAGATCAGCTTGGCGTCGATGCCCTTCTCGTCGCGCATGGAGAACATGCCGAGGATCCGGACGCGCACGACGCAACCGGGGAAGGTCGGGTCGGTCACCAGCGCGAGTGCGTCGAGCGGGTCGCCGTCGCCGGCCAGGGTGTCGGGGACGAAGCCGTAGTCCGCCGGATAGGTGGTGGCGGTGAAGAGGCGGCGGTCCAACCGGATCACGTGCTTCTCGTGGTCGTACTCGTACTTGTTGCGGCTGCCCGTGGGGATCTCGATCACCACGTCGATCGCCTCGCCGCCCATGGCGCTCACTGTGGGGCGGGCGGCTCGGTGCGCCGGGCCGGGTCCACCGGGCTCATGATCCCGACGCCGTTGCCGTCAGGGTCGCTGACGATGGCGTAGCGGGCACCCCAGAAGGCGTCGTACGGCTCCTGTTGGACCGGCACGCCGTCGGCGGCCAGTGCCGCCGCCAGCTCGTCGACTTCGGCGCGGGTGTCCACCTTGAACCCCAGGACCACGCCGCTCCCGCCGGGCCAGCCGCGGTCCCACTTGTGGGCGAACGATGTGCTGTCGAGGTCGACATCGAGCGGCACGTCTCCGCTATGTTCGGCCGAGACGTGATGTTCGGCCCACACCGGGTCCCGCGCATCGCCGAAGTCGAGGCCCAGGCGGGCATAGAAGGTGCGACTGGCTTCGACGTCGCGTACGACGAGGTTCAGTTGGTCGAGCCGGACCGGGGCCACTCGCCCACCGTAGTGCTCAGGCGCGGTAGTACGCGTTGTGCGGGGCGCGGCGGGCGGCCAGGGCGTCGGCGACACGCGGCTCCCCCTGGCGCCCGGCGCGCAGCGCGCCCAACGTCGCCGCCTTGTTGTTCGTGAAGACCAGCTGCTCGTCGTCGGCCTGCGGATCGATCCAGACCGCGGCGACGAGGAGCAGTGCCGTCGCCTCCGTCTCGCCGATGGTGTCCTCGGCCACCGCCTCCATCACGCCGGCCGCGACGCCGGCCTGCGCGGCGCCCCACGTGAGCCGGGCGTGGCGTTCGTGCTCGATCGTGGCCTTGTTGACGAACAGCGTGAACGGGCGCACGGCCGTGCCCGGCGCCACCGCGGCGACGAAGGCGACGTGCCCGGCCCGCGGGGTGGCCAGCGCGGTCACCCAGGCCGTCTCGACCGGCCCGCCGGCCGCGCCGAGCACCGTGTTGACGTGCGCCGCCTCGGCGCCCTCGCCGACGAAGGACTCGCCGAACTCGGTGTTCACGCCGGGACCGGCCACGTGTACGGCGGCGCCGCAAAGGGCTCGGTCCGACCGTAGCGATCGGCGCGCAGCAGATCGCTGCCCATCGTGCCGGGCTTCGTGTCGTACGCCAGGAGCCCGACGTGGCGCCAGCGGTCGCCGTGCACGGGGCTCACGCGGTGCAAGGAATAGCGCCCCTCGAACACGAGCAGCGTGCCGGCACGCATCGGCAGCGTCTCCACCCGCGAGGCGTCGTCGCCGTGGAGCACCGCGGCGACGTCGTCGTAGCGCTCGTCCTCGGCATCTCGGATGCGCGGTACCACTTCGAAGTCGCCTCCCGCCTCGGCCGACTGGATGGCCAGCGACACCACGAAGTCGGTCTGGTCGAAGTGCCACTGCAGCTGATCGCCCTCGCCCATGACGGCCAGGTTCAGCGCGCCGAAGGGGTCGGCGTAGCGGTAAATCGGCCCGCGGTCGAGGACGGCCTCGATCAGCTCCTTCATCGGGTCCCATTCGTAGAGGAGGCGGAGTGGCGATTGGAACGGCGTGATGTCGTACGCGACGGCACGCACCCGGTAGTCCGCGAAGTGCAGCCGCGGGTGGTCGGCCGGCAGCGAGAAATCCGGAAACTCCAGGTACGCCGTGCCCTGGCCGCCCGAGGGGTGGGCCCGCGTCGCCAGGGCGTCGGCGTCCGCGACCAGCGCGCCGACGCCGGCGGGGGACACGAAGCCTTCGATCTCGGCGGCACCCCGGTCGCGCATCTCGCGGCGCGCCCGTTCCACCACCGCCCGGTACCCGGCGGAAGCCGGTTCCAGCAGCGGGTAGCGCTCGAGGTCGACCAGGGTGGCGGGGTCACTCACGCGTGTCGTCGGCACCGAGGCGGCACGGTACCAGGGCCGCCTCGGTGCCGGACCGGCAAGGCGGGGTCAGTCGGTCCTTGGGTGGCCGGGAAGACTGCCGGGGGAACCCATTCAGCCGCCGATCTGGATGTTGACGGCGCCTCCACCTCCACCGCCCAGACCGCCACCGCCACGATTGAAGAAAGCCCCGCCGCCTGGGAACCCACCAGCGCCGCCACCGCCGAGGATATTGCCCAGCCCGCCGGTGGTGTTCGTGTTCGACGAAGGAACGGCTTCGGAGTATTCGACAAGGACGACGCTCTCCCCCGGCGTGAGCCCCGAGAGGACCTGGGTGTAGGTGTCACCGATCATCCCGACCTTGATCACCTTGCGTGTGAGCTGGCCCTTGTCGAACTCGAGCACATAGGACCGCGTCCCCAAGGTCTGAACGGCCGAGGTGGGCACGGCGACGACGTTCGACACCTCTCCGGTCGAGATGTTCACGTTGGCCGTCGAGCCGCTGTAGATGTCGCTGGCGGTGTCGGGCAGCGAGACGATGACCGGGTAGCTGTAGCCAGACGAGGTCGATTGCACCGGGCCGACCTGCGACACCCTGCCCTCGAGGTTGCCGTTCACCCCATCCACCTCGACCGTCGCCGATTGACCGGTTTTCACCTCCGGGATCTGTGAGCTGTCGAGGGTGGCCTGGACCTCATAGGACTTCGTTCCGATGATCGTGATGATCTCGGTGCTGGAGTTTGCACTCACCGTCTCTCCCACGTTGATCCCCACCGAGACCACGGTGCCTGTGATCGGGCTCGTGAGGTTTGCTTCGCTGAGCGACTGCTGAGCGTCGGTGAGGTTGGCCTCCGCCGTGTCGATGGCCGCCTGGTCCGATGCGATCTGCTGGGGAGTGTCGGTGTCGGCCGAGCCGCCTCCGGTGCCGCCGCTGCCGCCAGGGGAGCTGGTCCCTCCCGTCCCGGTGCCGGTGGCGCCACTGCCCGTGTTCTCGGTGGCACCGGCGCCCGTGTCGCCGGTGAAGTCGGCCACGTCGCTGGCGGTCTGGGTGCCTTGGATGGGGGACCCGGTCCTACCGCTGCCGCTCGACGCCGCCGCGAGGGCCTGGGCCAGCGCCGTCTCGTCCTTGGAGACCTGCTGCTGGTCCTTGGAGACCTGCTGCTCGTCCGCCGAGACGGTCTCCAGCGCCGCCTCACAGGTTGCCTGACCGGTCGGCGTGCCCGTGTTGGCCGCGGTGCAGTCGCTCTGTGCCTGCGTCAGGTCCGCCGCCTCTTGCTGCTGCTCCTTGGAGAGTGTGGACTCGTCCTGGGTCAAGGTTGCCTGGTCCTGGGTGATGATCGGGTTCTGACCACCGCTGCCCGTGCCACCCGAGCCGCCCGTGCCCGGGCTGCCCGTGCCACCCGAGCCCGGACTGCCCGAGCCCGGAGTCCCGCTGTGGGACGGCGAGGTCGACGTCCCGTTCTGCGGAGGCGTCGCCGAGCCCGCGTGACCCGAAGGGTTGGACGAATTGCCCGAGGTACCACCCGTGTTGCCCGAGGAGCCTCCCGTGTTGCTGGACTGGTTGGCCTCGTCTTCGGCCAGCTTGGCCTCGTCGGCATTGAGGGTCGACTCGTCGGAGGACACCGACTCGCTCAGCGCCGTCGTGTCGAGCGTGCCCAGGGTCTGGCCCGCGGTGACCTGCTGGCCCGGCGTCACCGAGACCGTCGTCACCTGGCCCCCCACCTGGAACGAGGCAGCGGCGTCGCTCACCGGCTCGACGCTGCCCACCACCGTGAGCGTCGTGCCGATGTTGGCCCGCGTCACGGACGCCATCCGATACCCGGTGCTGCCACCACTCATCTCGGCCCAGGCGGCGCCGCCGCCGCCCACGATGACGAGAGTGACCAGCGAACCGACGATGACAGCGCGCCAGTGGCCCGAATGGCCCCAGCCAGACTTAGGCACCGCCACCACCGAAGAACTGGGCGCCTCCGCCGCCGCGGAAGCCACCTCCGCCGGGCCCACCTCCGCCGAATCCACCCGTGCACGAGCCATTGACGCTCGACGAGATCCGAACCGTGTCGGCCGTCACCGAGCCATTGGAGGCCGCCGGCCCCAACGCGGTCACGCAGTCACCGACGGTGAGATCGGTCGAGGCGGCGGTCTGCGTCGCATTGACGGTCGTCGAGCTCGACGTCGTGATCTTCAGGGTCTGCGTCTTCGGCGCCGTCGGGTGCGTGCTCTTCGAGCTCTTGGAGCTCTTGGAGCTCTTGGAACCGAAGCTCCCCGGTGACACGTTGATGCCCGACACCGTCAAGGTCGAACCGCTGACGCCCGTCACCTTGCCCGAGGCGAACGAGAAGTCGGCGAGCCGGTTCCGGACGCTGCTCGGCAAAGTCCTCGGTGCGCTGCCCTTGGAGCCGCTGGCGCCCGGGAAGCCGCCACCGCCGGGGCGGAACCGGAAGTTGCCGCCGGCCCCGCCGCTCGGCGCGCCGCCGAAGCGCGCGCCGCCACCGATGCACGAACCGGAGGAGCTCGCGGTCGTCACGGTGATGGAGCGCGCGGCGATGGTCGTCTTCGAGCTCTTCGACGGCGTCCCCGTGGCCGTCACGCAGTCTCCCACCGCGACGGAGCTGACCGCTTCGGCGACGGTCCTGGAGAACTGTGTGGTGGGGGTCCAGCTGACCGCCGTCTGGCCGGTACTCGGGTTCTGCACCTCCATGGTCGACCCGGTGATGGCGGCCACGCTTCCCGAGGCGCCTCTCGGTGAGTTGGCGGTCGTCGCGGCCCCGGCCACCGAGGCCACGGCGGTGGCCGCGACGATCGCCGTGGCCCCCGTCCCCAGGCATCGAGCCCAGCGCCGCCGTGCGGTGCTCCCGCTGGTCCGTGTCTGCATCTTGGTCTCCCTCATTTCTGTGTCGTTGCCTTTTGTTCGTCTGTGTCGTCGTGGTCGAGCTGAGTCGTGTTGTCGAACAACGTGGTGTCGCCCTACTCGTTGCGCAGCGCGTCGATAGGGGCGAGCGAGGCGGCTCGGCTGGCGGGGTACACCCCGAAGAGGACTCCGATGGCCAAGGCGATGGCCAGGGCGCCGACCGCAGCGGTCGGGCTCGTCGAGATCGGGTCTCCGATCAGCCCGGGGAGATAGATCACCCCGATGATCCCCGCCGCGACGCCGAGGATGCCTCCGATGATCCCCAACACCGACGCCTCCACCAAGAACTGGCGGCGGATGACCCGGGGTGTGGCGCCCAGCGCCTTGCGCAGGCCGATCTCGCGGATGCGCTCTGTGACCGAGACCAACATGATGTTCATGACCCCGATCCCGCCGACGATCAGCGAGATGGCGGCGATGCCCCCGAGCAGGATGGTCAGCGTGTGGTCGACCGAGGTGTTCGCCGCGATGAGCGACTGCTCCGAGGTGATGGTGAAGTCAGCGTCGGTCGGGTTGGAGATGCCGTGGAGCTCGAGCAGGAGGTGGTCCGCCTCCTGGTAGGCGCCGGTCAGGTCGGACGAGGACTGGGCCTGGACGGCGATGGAGCTCACCGAGTTGCGCGACGTGCCGCCGAAGATGCGCTCGGCGCCCGTGGTGATCGGGATGATCAGCGTGTCGTCGGGGTCCGAGGAGCCGCTGCTCGAGGAACTCGAGGCGCCGGTGGACGTGAGGACGCCGACGACGGTGACCGGCACGCCGTTGACGTCGACGGTCTGGCCGACCGGATCGCCCCGGGTGAAGAGCTCCGATGCAGTCGTCGCACCGAGGACGCCGACCGCGGTGTGGTCCGAGATGTCCTCCTTGTCGATGAAGCGGCCTTCGGCCAGCGAGCGGCCCCTCACGTTCAACCAGTTGACCGTCGTCCCCTGCACCGTGGTCGTCGCAGTCTCGGAGCCCGCCGTGAGCACCTCGGTCGACGAGGTGATGGGCGCGACGGCCTTGATGTCCGGGGCGTCGACCGGCGTGGAGAGCGCAGAGACGTCGGCCATGGTGAGGGTCGACGCGCTGCCGAGGGCCTCTCTGATGCCCGAGGTCGACGTCGAGCTCCCCGGCGTGATGGTCAGCACGTTCGAGCCGAGCGAGTTGATCTCGGAGGTCACCTGTGAAGAGGCGCCTTCGCCCAGGCCGACGGCGATGATGACGCCGGCGATGCCGATGAGGATGCCGAGGACGGTGAGGAACGACCGCAGCCCGCGGCTGCGCACACCGTTGATGCCGGTCCGGACAGTCTCCAGCCAGCTCATCGGACGCTCTGGCTCCCGAGATGGCTCTCGTCGCGCTCGGAGAGCAGCCCGTCGCGGATGCCGATCACGCGACCGGCGGCCGAGGCGACGTCGGAGTCGTGGGTGATCAGCACGAGCGTGCGTCCGGACTCGTGGAGCTGGCCCATGAGGCGCATGACGTCGGCGGCGGAGCTCGAGTCGAGGTTCCCCGTGGGCTCGTCGGCCAGGATCAGGTCGGGCTCGGTGACGAGGGCCCGGGCCACGGCGACGCGCTGCTGTTGACCGCCGGAGAGCTCACCGGGGCGGTGGTGGACGCGGCCGGCCAGCCCGACCTGGCCGAGGGCCGCCATCGCCCGCTCTTTGCGCTCGCCGTGCCCGACACCGGCATAGATGAGCGGGAGCTCGACGTTCTGCCATGCCGTCATGGAGGCCAAGAGGTTGAACTGCTGGAAGACGAAGCCGATGCGGCGGTTACGCACCTCGGCCAAGGCGGTCTCTGTCATCGCGCTGACGTCCTCGCCCGCGAGGTGGTAGCGGCCCGAGGTCGGAGTGTCGAGACAGCCCAAGATGTGCATTAGCGTCGACTTGCCCGAGCCCGAGGGCCCGATGATGGCGACGTACTCGCCCTGGGCGATGGTGAGGCTGACGCCGCGCAGCGCGGCGACCGAGATGGACCCGGTCCGGTACACCTTGGTCACTCCCCCGAGATGGATGACGCTCTCTGTGGTCACCCCGACGACCGGGATGCCCAAGGGTGGGGTCAGGGTCACCGTCAGCCCCCGCCGTTGCCGAAGACGCGACCACCACCGCCACCTCCGCCACCTCCGAAGCCGCCGCCCGGGAAGCCGCCACCCTTCGCGCCGGCACCACCGGGCCCGAAGAGGCCACCGGCTCCGCCTCCGGGAGCGTGGAAGGTGACCTGGCGCTCGAGGACCTTGGAACCGGCGGCGATGCCGCTCGTGATCTGGGTCTCGCCGTTCTCCGCGGCGCCGACCGTGACGTCCTTGACCACGTGGGCCCCGTTGACCACCTCCGTCACCGTGGCCTGGCCGCTCGAGTTGTAGGTGATGGCCTCGGTCGGGACTTCGGTCACGTTGTTCAGCTGCTTGATGATGATGGCGACGTCGGCGCTGGCGCCGGCGTAGAGGCCGGGTGGGTTCCCGGTCACGTCGATCACGACCGGGAACGTCGTGACGTCCGAGCTCTGGCTGCCGATGAGGCTGATGGAGCCGACCGTGCCGTAGACGGTCGAGGAGCTCGATGAGGAGGCGGCCGACGAGCCCGCGGCCACGGGCGTCCCACCCGAGCCCGAGCTGCTGCCGAGCGTGATGTTGACCTGGTCGCCGTCGGCGATTTGGCCGATCTGGGTGTCGTCGACCGTCGCGTTGACGATGTAGGAGTTTGTGCCGATCACGACGATCTGGCCCGACGAACTCCCACTCGAGCCGGTGCTGCTGGAGCCCGTGCCGCTCGAGCCGCTGCCACTCGAGCCGGTGCCGCTCGAGCCGGTGCCAGCGCTGCCGCCTCCCGATCCGGTCCCGGTGACCTGCTGGCCCACGTTCAGGTTGACCGAGGCGACGGTGCCCGAGATCGTCGATGTGAGGGAGGCGTCGTTCAGGTTGGTTTGCGCCGTCGACAAGGACGATTCAGCCGAGGTCACCGACGCCTCGTCCGAATCGATCGTGCTTGTGGACGCACTGTTCGACTCGTCGCTCCCGAGTCGGTCCTGGGCCGACGTCACCTGGGCTTGGGCCGCGCTGAGCTCGTCGGTGAGCGCCGTCGTGTCAACCGTGGCCAACACCTGTCCCGCCGTGACGGTCTGGCCGGCCTTGACGTCGACGCCCGTCACGGTGCCCGAGACGGCGAAGTTGAGGGTGGCCTGGCTTGCTGGCTCGATCGTCCCCGAGCTCGTGATGGTCTGCTGGATTGTCCCCGTCGTCACAGGCACCGTCACCGTCGAAAAGGACAATCCGACGGGCGTCGAGGAGCCGGAGGTCAGCCACAGCGGCAGCGCGATGGCCGCAGCGAGCACCACGACGGCAGCTCCGATGATGGGCCAGCGATAGCGGCGCCAGCCGGATGGCGGTTCGGGCGCCAGGACGTTCTCGTCATCGAGCGGCAGTTGGTCGGTGACCTCGACCGGGGCGTCCGCGGTGGTGTCGATCGGATCCGCTTTGACCATGTGCCCAGTTCAAACCAGGGATTTCACAACGAGCCGAATATCAGCTGTGAGCCCGCTTGGTACTGGATGTAAGGGTGACGTAACACGCCCGCTCAAGGGGCTGTAGAGCCGCTTTCTCAGCGATGCCCAGCCGCGGCACAGCGGGCGCCCCACTCGCTCCAACGTGAGCCGTCCACTCTTGAGTCACGCTCACCGGCCGCCGGGGGGCAGCAGCACTCCCTTGCGACCCCCCGGCCCCCCGGCGCCGGTGTGGCTCGGTGCGTAACGTGCTCGCGCATGCGTCACGCCACCCCAGAGGCCCTCGAGCGGATCGGCGGTCTCCTCGCGCAGCTCCGCGAGGTCACCGGCCTGGTCGAGCGAAGGCCCGGCTTGTTCTCATGGCGGTCCCGAGCCTTCCTGCATTTCCACGAAGAGGGGACCGACACGTTCGCGGACGTGCGCCTGGACCCCGCCGAGGACTTCGTCCGCTTCCGGGTCACCACGGCAAAAGAACAGACGGCCTTCCTCCGGCAGGTGCGCCGGGCGGTGGGGGAGAGGTGAGGAGCGGCGACGCCTGGGTTTGCCGCCCGTCGGTCGCGCCGCTCAGCCGATGGCCGTGTCGTGTGCCATGAGCTCGTCGGCCTGCGACAGCATGACGGGCACGGCGCGCTGGTGCGGGCCCTCGATCGGGGTCCACACGAGGGAGGCCACGGGCCGGCACACGAATTGGAGTGACAGCGAAAGTCCCACGGTGTCCCCCTCGACGACACAGACGGCGTTGGCGCACAGGTACCACGCCGAC
Source organism: uncultured Acidimicrobiaceae bacterium (assembly GCA_963763575.1). Classification (GTDB taxonomy): domain Bacteria; phylum Actinomycetota; class Acidimicrobiia; order Acidimicrobiales; family RAAP-2; genus Bog-473. The sequence goes on along the minus strand of CAVXPD010000010.1, from coordinate 47,678 downwards.
GTCTCGAGCCGTATGTGTGACCCGTCTCGTACTGCGATGCGCCAACCCTGCACGTATCCGGCGTCGTCGGCGGGGCCGAGTCGCAACCCCATGGTCCGCCAGAGAGTGCGGGCGCCCCGGCGGGACAGGGGGGCTCGCTCGAGCACGGCACGGGCCCACTGCTCGGCGGTGAAGCGCCGCGCCCGCGGCGTGTCCATGCTGAAGAAGTCGGCATAGTCGGGCGCGACGAAGGTCGTCAGCGCCAATATGGCCGGGGGCACCTGGTCCACCCCGACCCGGCTCGTGACTCTTCCGCTTGATTCCGTCCAGACGCCCATACCCGCTTCGTCCTTACTGGCCATTGTCCGGCCCATACGCTTACGTATGGTTGACCATACGCTAACGTATGGGGATGCGCAAGCCCTCGCGTCATACCCTCGCCCCGGACGACTGGTCGTGGGCCGCGTACCGGGCCATCGGGCGCGGCGGCGTCGAGGCCGTCGGTGTAGAGCCGATCGCGGCGGAGCTCGGCGCCACCAAGGGAAGCTTCTATTGGCACTTCAAGAATCGCGACGCCCTGGTGGAGGCCGCCCTCGACGAATGGGAGGCCCGGCTCACCGACGGCGTGATCGCTGACCTGGAACGGGTGCCTGAGCCGGGAGAGCGACTGAAGAAGCTCGTGGGCGCCGCTTTCGACCTGGCCGCCCCCGACGCCGCTGCCGAGGTGGCCCTGTTGGCGCATCCCGAGCAGCCCGCCGTGCGGCGACGGGTGCGGCGGGTCACCCAGCGCAGGCTCGACTACATGGCCGCGCAGCTCGAGCGACTCGGGTGGCCGGCGGACCAGTCCCGCGAGCGGGCCATCTTGTTGTACTACCTCTACGTCGGTTCCCTTCAGACCCGGCACGTGTTGGCGCGACAAGCCGACGAGGCCGGACGTCGACACCAGGTGGAACTCGTCTTCGACGGTCTCGTGGCGCCTCCATCGTCAGGCGAACCGTCGAGAGCGCAGGGGAGGGTCTCGGGCTGATTCGATCCCGAATCAGCGTGGCGGCCATGTCCGAGGGGACCCAGGCGACTCAGCCGGCGCAAGACGACCCGGGTCGCCACCATCGAGCTGATCTTCGATCTCGTCTTCGTCTTCACGGTGACGCAGCGGACAGCCCTGCTCTTCTGTGATCCGACGGGCACCGGGTTGGCCCGCGTGGCCGTGCTCTTCCGCAACGTGTGGTGGATGTACGGCGGCTACGGCTGGCTGACCAATTCCGTACCGCCCCGGCGAACCTCCCAGCAGTCACCTGGGGTTCTCGCCTTCGGACGCCGATAATGTTCATTATGTTAAGTCGCAGATAGATAGCGCCGCCGCCCCGACCGTCGGTCCCTCCCCCCGATGAGAGGGGCGTCAGCGGCCCATGGGCATCGCAGTGACGTCGTTAGGGTGGCCACCCGAGAACGAACCACCAAGGAGACGTGTGTCATGTCGCACGAGGAGATCAACCCGTGGGAATGGTCGAAGGCGTTCGGATTCTCCCAGGCGGTGAAGCTGAACGAGCCTCGGGAGCTCCTGGTGTGCTCCGGACAGACCGCCGTCGGGCCGGACGGGTCGATGCCGGCCTCGGAGGACATGGGCGACCAGGTGCGTCTGGCCTTGGACAACGTCGTCACTGTCCTGGCGGCGGCGGGAATGACCCCCGCGAACATCGTGAAGACCTCGATCTACACCACTGATGTGGACGCACTCCTCTCGGTCCTCGGTCCGGAGGCACAGCGAATCCTCGGGTCGAGCCTGCCCGCCAGCACCCTGATCGGTAGTGAGCCGCCTCGCTTTTCCGGAGCTGAAGGTCGAGATCGAGGTCACCGCGGCGCGCTGAGTGGTTCGCAGAGCAGTGGTCCGGCGTGGAGGAGGTCCAGCCTGATGATCAACGGCGCCCATGTGATCGTGTCGAGCCGGGACGCGGAGGCCGACCGACGATTCTTCAAGGACATCCTGGGGTTCGGCGCAGTCGACGCCGGACACGGCTGGTTGATCTTCGCGCTGCCGCCAGCCGAGGTTGCCGTGCACCCGACGGAGGCGTCGCCAGGTCACGAGCTCTACCTGATGTGTGACAACGTGATGGCGGAGCGAGAGCGTCTGGAAGCCCTCGGTGTGCACTGTGCGGAGATCGCTGATGCCCGGTGGGGCCTGGTCACACGGATCTCGCTGCCGGGTGGCGGGGAAGTCGGTCTGTACGAGCCTCGGCACCCGTCCCCTGTGCTGGGCCGGATCACCTGAGCCCGACGTCGCCCTCGATCCTGCGGGCTCGGTCGCTCCGTCGCGCCCACCTGTTCGGCGTTCGGCCTCTTTGTTTGGTGGCGGATGCGGCGCAGTAGCGCCACTCGATTCCTCGACGACGCAGAGTGCCAATTTCGACCGGTTGCGGCGCGGTTTCGGATGGGCGCACGCCTCGCCGGCCGGCGGAAACCGCGGGCAGAAAAGCTCTTGCTTCACCGGGTCCAATTGTGTAAAGTGTCAGCCGACAAGGCCCCTTCGAAAAGGTCCAAGACCCGGACGGACGAGAAGGGGAAATCCCAGCTGAGGGGCTTGTTAGAGATTCACAAAGGAAGTAATGTCCCCGGTATGTCCGGGGACTTTTGCGCGCGCTCGTTGGCGCGCTTTTTCTCGTGGTACCGGCTCCCGTGAGCGTCGCTCCTTCCCTCTCGGATCCCGAAATCCGCGCCGAGCAGGAGTACCTGGACGAGGCACTGGAGTCCCTCTCGGCGATGCGCCAGCGGGCGGAACGACTTCTCCAAGAGCTCATCGGGGCCGGGAACCCCGACCTCGACTACGTCGCCGCCCTGTCGCGGCGCGTCTCGCTCCTGGCCGAGAGCCCACGGCCCCTTCTCTTCGGACGGATCGACGAAGAAGCGGGTGCGTCATGGCACATCGGGCGGCGTCATGTGGAGGACGCCCGAGCCGAGCCGGTTGTCGTCGACTGGCGGGCGCCGGTCGCGGTGCCCTTTTACCGGGCCAGTACCAAGGACGCACTGGGCTTGAGCCGCCGGCGCCAGATCATGGTCGATCGCCGCAGCGTCGTCGCGGTCGCCGACGACCTCTTCGGAGGGCCAGAGGACGTCGGTTCGACCCGGTTACGGGGTGGCGATGCGCTCCTGGCCGAGCTCGAGCGCGCCCGCACCGGCGAGATGCTCGACATCGTCGCCACTATCCAGGCCGAGCAGGACGAGATCATCCGGGCCCCGCTCGACCAGCTCCTCACTGTCCAGGGCGGTCCCGGCACGGGCAAGACCGCGGTGGGCCTCCACCGTGCCGCCTTCCTCCTCTACAACCACCCGAATTTGAGCCGAGACGGCGTCCTCGTCCTCGGACCCAGCCGTGCCTTCCTGCGCTACATCGCCCAGGTCTTGCCCTCGCTCGGCGAAGAGGCCGTCGTGCAGACGACCATCGCCGACATCGCGCCCAAGGCGAAGGTGCGCGTGCAGGAGCCCATGGAGGTACGCCGGCTCAAGGGGGATCCGAGGATGGCCACGGTCCTCCAGCGCGCGCTCGAGGGCAGGCGACGACTGCTCGACGACGACGTGACGCTGCGGGTGCGCTTCGCTCGGGCGGCTCTCAGCGCCGAACGGATCAACGACCTCGTCTCCTCCATCGTTGCTCGGCCCGCTCCGTACAAAGCGGGCCGCCTGGCCCTGCGGGCCCGACTCGTGAGCGAGGCGCGCCGCTCCTTCCGGTCCTCCGGCCGCCTCGGCGCCGACGAGCCGTGGTTCGAGGGCGAGCTCACGGCGACCGACGAGTTCGCGGCACTTCTCGACACTCTGTGGCCGGCCGTCTCCCCCACGGCTCTCGTCCGGGACCTCTTGTCGTCGCGGGTCCAACTTAAACGCTTCGCCGGCGGGCTCTTCAGTGACGGCGAACGGGGACAACTCGTACGCTCTCGCGAGGCTCGCGTGTCCTCGACGTCGTGGAGTGTCGATGACCTGGCCCTTCTCGATGAGGCCGCGTTCCTCACGGGAGGCCGGACGCGCACGTACGGCCACGTCGTGGTCGACGAAGCCCAGGACCTGACTCCGATGCAATTCCGCATGATCGCCCGCCGGGCGCCGTCCGGCTCAGTGACGGTCCTCGGCGACCTGGCTCAGGCGACCGGTCCCTGGACCTACACGGACTGGAGCGAAGTACGCGCGCTCTTGACCACAAGGGCGTCCCGGCCAGAACACCAGGAACTGACGCTCGGATACCGGGCCCCCGGTCACGTGCTGGACTTCGCCTCCAAGCTGCTGCCCGTCGCGGCACCCGGCATCAGCCCCACCTTCTCGATACGACCGGGACGGACCAACCCCACGGTGCGCTTCGCGCCCATCGAGGAGGCGCCGGCCGCCGCGCTGGCGGAGTCCTACGCCCTTTCGGCCGAGTATGCGCTCGTGGCCGTGATCGCTCCCGAGGACCTGGTCCCCAACCTGGTCAGGCTCACGAGACGCCGCGACGAGGTGGGCCTCCTCGAGCGCGACGCCATGACCCGCCCCGTCACGATCGTCCCGGCGCCCTCCGCCAAGGGCCTCGAGTTCGACGCTGTCGTCGTGGTCGAGCCCGCCACCATTGCCGGTCAGGACCGCCGCGGCCTCCGGCTGCTCTACGTCGCGCTGACCCGGCCCATTCAGCACTTGAGCATCGTGCACGGACTCCCGCTCCCCTCCCCCCTGCTGGACTGACCTCGGGGCACTCCGCTCCCCTACGATCCGGGCCATGGACCTCAAGGACAAAGTCGCCCTCATCACGGGCGGCAGCAACGGCATCGGCGAGGGCGTGTCGCGTCACCTGGCGGATCGAGGCGCACGCGTCGTCTTGGCGGACATCGACGACGCCCGGGGCAAAGCGGTCGCCGAGGAGCTCGGCGGACTCTTCGTCCATACGGACGTCGCGGACCCTGCCGCCAGCACCGCGGCCGTGGCTGCCGCCGTGGAGTCCTTCGGAGGGCTTCACCTCGCACACCTCAACGCCGGCGTGACGTCGTGGTGCGGGATGGGTGAGGATTTCGATCCCGAGGCCTACCGGCGCTCCATGGCGATCAACCTCGACGGCGTCGTGTACGGCATCGCGGCGGCGCGACCGGCCATCAAGGCGAGCGGAGGCGGGACGATCGTGGCAACGGCGTCCATGGCGGGCTTGGTCGCGGCGCCGTTCGACCCGATCTACGCAGCAAACAAGCACGCCGTCGTCGGTCTGATGCGCTCCCTCGGGGAGTCCTACGCGGGTGACGGCATCCGGGTCCATGCGCTCTGCCCGTCCTTCGCGCACACCAACATCATCAAGGGGTCCGAACAGACGTTGGTGGATATGGGCTTCCCCATCATCGACGTCGGCGACGTCGTGGACGCGTTCCAGCGCATAATCGACTCGGACTCCACCGGTGAGTGTTGGTTCGTCGTCGCTGGGCGAGCGAGCGAGCCGTTCCAGTTTCGCCGGGCACCGGGACCGCGGCTGGACTGAGTGAACCAGCGCACAACGGGCACGACGGAATGGCCGCCGATTCGGCCCTCGCATCCGACGATGCCGTGTCCTTGAGGCCGCCGTGAGAACCCGCATGCACTCGGCTGCGACCGTCACCGATCCGATGCTCAGGGACGCTCCTGCTTCGTGCCCACGGTCCCGGAGATGTCGGGAAGACGGAGCGCCGCCTCCAGCATCGCCGAAGCCAATCTGAAGGCGCCCGACGAGTAGACGTCGCATTCTTCGAAGCCGGCAACGAGGGTGGTTTCTCCGTTCGGGCAAAAGTGAACGCCATCGGGAGCACGGACCATGTTTGTGCCGTTTCGGCCCGTGCACGGCTCCCCCGTGAGGCACGGGAGTGACCAAGTGAACTGCCCGTTCGCCGTCACGGCTTGGCCGGCGTCGTCATAAGTGACGCCGAGGTTCGTTCTGGCGAGCCATTGGTAGATGCCGTTGAGGGCGAACGCGTTCTGAGTGAGCGAGGCCCAAGCATCAGCGGGCAGGCCCACCAAGACGACCCTGGAATCGACAGAGCGGAAGATCGTGATCGCCGTCTGTATATCGTCCGTGTACTTGGTGAAGTACGCCGAGGTCCCAAGCTGGAGACCGTCCATGCACGGAGTGAAGGCGTCCCCGGTGAACAGCAGCATCGCCACAGTCGGGCGCCAAGTCTGAGCTTCGGTGGTCATCGAAGCGAAGAAGTCGCAAGGTGACGTGCCCGGGTACGTGTGGACGTGGACTGAAGCACCCGCGAGTGTCGCGAGGAACGCAAAGTCCTGCCCCGTCTCAGAAACAAGCGAATCACCGTACAGAGCGATGCGCTGCGATCCAGAAGGTGGAGGCTGAGGTCCCGGTCCTTGAGGGGCTGCCATTTCCACTCTCGGACGGTTGGCAACGAGAACCGCCTGGAGACTCTGCGGAGTCGCGATCAGAAGGGTCGCCGCAACACTGACGGCCACAAGACCCATCGGGATTCGCTGGCTCACATGGCGAGTATCGCTGACCGAACCCGGCATGGGTTGCCGCCAGAATCCTCTCCGCTGCGGGACAGCACGTCAGGACGATTGACTGTCGAGCGTGACCGTCGTCTCGTGGGTTTGCCCCGCTCTCACGTAGGTGAGATCCACCTTGTCGCCGGCCTTCTTGGTGATGGTCAGGCTGACCAGCTGATCGGGGGTCGTCGCCGGCTGACCGTCGATCTCGGTGATGACATCGCCCGGGCGCAGCCCGGCGCTTGCCGCAGGGCCGCTTGCCTGCACCGAGGTGACGTAAAGCCCCTGGGGCAACCCCGTGCGCTGGGCTATCGGGCCGGTGACCGGCGCGGTCGCCATGCCGAAGCTGGCGTGGGAGACATGGCCGGTTGCGATCAATTGGTTGGCGACCGTTTCCGCGAGGTCCACCGGGATGGCAAAACCCAGACCGATGCTGCCGCCGCTCGAGCCGGGTACGACGGCTCCGGCCGAGGGGATCCCCACGAGTTGCCCGTCACAGTTGACCATGGCGCCTCCGCTGTTGCCGGGGTTGATCGCTGCGTCGGTCTGGATGGCGTCGGCCAGCAGTGCGTTTTGGGACGTCCCGCCGCCGGGAACCGCGACCGTGCGCGCCAGTGCGCTGACGATGCCGCTGCTGACACTGTTGGACAGTCCGAGTGGGGCGCCGAGGACGACCACGGGCTGGCCGACCTGGAGATCAGCGGAGGACCCCAGCGCGATGACCTGGGGTGACTGGGCTTCGGGCGCCTTGATCACCGCGAGGTCGGTCAACGGATCGCGGCCGACCAAAGTCGCTGGCACCCGCTGGCCGTCGCTGAGCATGACCTCGATGCTGGCTCCTCTGGCCGCGTTCTCCACGACGTGGTTGTTCGTCAGTATGTAGCCGCCCTCTTGGTAGAACTCGCCAGACCCCGTGCCCGCCGGGCCCGCTGAACTCCGGCCCACCTCGATGGTGACCACGGATGGCACGACGTTGTCCGCTACGGAGGAGGCGTTGCAAGCGACAGCATTCACGTCCGGTGTGGACGAAAAGGCGAGTGCGATGACTGCTCCGACCACTGCACCGACCAATGCGCCAAGGGCGATCCAAAGCCACAGACCGCGTGGCCAGCGTGCGTGCACGTGGTGATCCGGACCCACGTCCTCGCTGTGTGTCCTGGACACTGTTCACACGCTACGTCCGGTCCCGGGCGCAAGCCAGGGATGCCTCGAGAGTTCGGAATCACCCCGCCGAGCAAGCCCGTCGTTCTGGCCGTCCGGCGCTCTCGATTGCGTGAGAGGCCACGCGATACGCTCACGCCCCAGCACGATGCGGCTTGAGGTCAAGCGAGTCGTTGGCTCGTCGCTGTCAGGGAGGTGCCATGGTCGGAGCTGAAGAGTCGGTGCACGACGTCGCGATGATGAGTCTCCTTGTGGGGGGCCTGACCGGCCAGTACGAACTGTCTGAGCAGGATCGGCAAGGGGTGGGTGAATGGTTGGTCGATCATTCGGACATACCCGAGGTCCGAGACCTTCTGATCAAGATCGTCAGGACTCAGATTATGGAGACGTCGGAGTTCCGAGTGAAGGTCGCTGAGGCCATCCGGGGGAGATTCCAGCAAGCCGACGACGACACCGGTTGAGTCACTGTGACCTAATGGGCGACCTCGGCATCCGCCGTAGGGAGGAAGCCGGAGCACAAGATCCGGAGCTTGGTGATCCGAGCCCCATCGTGATCGAAGTACGCGGTCTGCTCGCAGACGTAGTCACCATCGCCGCTCTTCACGCGAAAGCGATAGGCCACGCGCTCGCGCCGTAGCACGTGGTCACTCGTGATGTGGAGGATTTCGTAGACCTCGTCGTCCGGCCCGAGCCATTGTGCCAACACGTCGTCGATCAAATCCTGTGATGTCGAGGCCTCCCACGGTCGGCTCGGGGTCAGCCCGCGAAAGTCGATCTGGGGATCGAGAACGTCGGACACCGTGCTCCAGTCCTTGGCGAGCAAGGACCGGGCGAATCGTTCCCCGGCGGATAAGTCCGGCATCGTTCCTCCCAAAGGCTTTGGAGAAAGGCTAATGGGGCCCGAGGGCCGGCTCCGTGGAGTCGGCCCCACCCGTTAGAATCGCCCCGCTGCGAGGCAACGCACGGCGATGGGACCCGCCGGGGGTACTGCTCCAAACCGCCGCTCCGACATGGCTAATGGCTCCTGACCACGGCACCGGAGGGCCGAGCCATGGACGAACCGATCCACCCCGATCCCGACCGCCCCGACCACTTCGCGCCCGAGCACGAGTTGCTTGAGCACGGCGTCGAGCGGGACCTCCTCGACGAACCCGTGCTTCCGTTGCTCGGACTCTCAGCGAGCACGCTGTTTGCCGTCTTCGTCGGAGGGGCCCTCGGGACGGTGGCGCGCTACGAGCTCAGCGCCCATCACCCCCTCGCGACGAACGCCTTCCCCTGGGTGACCCTCCTCGTCAACCTGACCGGCTCCTTGGCCATCGGAGTACTCGTGCCCGTGACCGAGCACGTCTCCCGCCGCGTCCCGATCGCGCGGCCGTTGCTGATGATCGGCCTGCTGGGTGGGTGGACCACGTACTCGACCCTGGCGGTCGAGGCCACGCTCTTGGCGCAACACGGCGACGTCGCCACGTGCGTCGCCTACCTGTTGGCCACCGTGGCGGGAGGCCTCGCGCTCGTCGTCGTAGGCCACGGGCTCGGCCGCCGTGTCGTCGCGGCGTGAGTACCTCGCCCTCTCTCGGGCTCGCCCTCCTGGTGGCGCTCGCGGGCGGCGCCGGGGCGGTGCTGCGCGCGTTGATCATTCACCACGTCGGCCTGCGGCGGGACGACCCGCTGCCGGTGGGCACCCTGGTCGTCAACGCGTCCGGATCACTCCTCCTGGGCGTCCTGACCGGGCTCGCCCTCTACCACGGGCTCGGCGGCCGCACGCTCGCCGTCGCAGGCTTAGGCCTGTGCGGTGGCTACACCACCTGGTCGACCGCGAGTTGGGAGACGATCCACCTCATGCACACGGGCCACCGGCTGGAGGCGATCTTCTACACGGTCGGGGGGCTCGCCGTGTGCCTCGCCGCGGCGGGCACCGGCGTGGGGCTCATGGCCCTTCTCTGAATCGGGCTGCTGAGGAGTTGGTCCGATAACGTTCGCCCCGATGAAGCCTCCCGGCCCGTTGCTGGCTTCTGGTCGGGACGCCGACATCTTTGAGTACGGCCCCGGGCTGGTGCTGCGGCGATCGCGCAACGGGCGCTCGATCGCCCACGAGGCGAGTGTCATGACCTACGTGCGCGACCAGGGCTACCCCGTGCCCGCCATCGAGGCGGTCAGCGACGACGGGACGCAGCTGGTCATGGAGCGGATCGAGGGCGTCTCCATGGTCGACGCCATCGGGAAGGCGCCGTGGTCCATCCGCCGGCAGGCCAAGACCTTGGCAAGCCTGCACAAGCGGCTCCACGAGATCCCTGCGCCCGACTTCTTCCCGCCGGCGCCGATCGGCCGGGGAGACCGCGCCCTCCACCTCGACCTGCACCCGCTGAACGTCATGATCGGACCGAAGGGGGCCACCGTCATCGACTGGAGCAATGCGTCGGCGGGCGACCCGTTCGTCGACGTCGGCCTGGCCTGGGTGCTCATGGCGGCCGGCGAGGTGCCGGCGAACGGGGTGAGGGCGAAGCTGATGGGGTGGGGCCGCGCCCTCCTCGTCAACGGCTTCGTGGACCAGTTCGACCGCCGAGAGGTCGGACGCCGGCTGCGCGAGGTCGTGAAGTTCAAGGAGCAGGACCCGCACATGAGCGCGGCCGAGGTGGCCGGCATGTGGAAGGTCGTCGAACGGGCCGAGGCCCGCCCCTGAGGCGGCGTCAGCCGGCGAACGCCTCGGGCGGCGGACACGAGCACACCAGGTTCCTGTCCCCGTAGGCCTGGTCGATCCGCGCGACGGGTGGCCAGTACTTGGTCGCCGGATCGCCCTGTGGGAAGACTGCGAGCTGCCGGTCGTACCTCCGCTGCCATGCCGATGCCAGCGCGGCCGCCGTGTGCGGCGCACCGCGGAGGGGGCTGTCTTCGAGACCCCAGTGGCCCTCGGCCACCGTGTCGATCTCGGCTCGAATGGCGACCATGGCGTCACAGAAGCGATCGAGCTCGGCGAGGTCCTCGCTCTCGGTCGGCTCGACCATCAGAGTGCCGGCCACGGGGAAACTCACGGTTGGCGCATGGAAGCCATAGTCGATCAGCCGCTTCGCCACGTCGTCGACCGTGACCCCCGTGGCCTTGGTCAAGGGACGCAGGTCGAGGATGCACTCGTGAGCCACCAGGCCGTGTGCTCCCGTGTAGAGAATCGGATACGACGGGGCCAGACGGGCGGCCATGTAGTTCGCCGCCAGCACGGCCGACTTGGTGGCGTGCGCCAGCCCGGCGCCCGAGAGCAGGCGGATGTAGGCCCAGCTGATCGACAGGATCCCCGCGCTGCCGAAGGGCGCGGCGCTCACGGGGCCGATGCCGGTGCGCTGTTCGGGACGCGGGTGCATGGGGTGGGAGGGCAGGAACGGCACCAGGTGTTCGGCCACGGCGACCGGCCCCACCCCGGGCCCCCCGCCGCCGTGCGGGATGCAGAAGGTCTTGTGCAGGTTGAGGTGTGAGACGTCGCCGCCGAACCGGCCCGGCTCGGCCAGGCCCAGAAGCGCGTTGAGATTTGCGCCATCGATGTAGACCTGGCCCCCGTATGCGTGCACAAGGTCGCACATGTCTCTGATGTGCTCCTCGTACACGCCGTGGGTCGACGGGTAGGTGACCATGATGGCGGCCAGGTCGCCGCCGTGTTCCCGGCACTTGGCCCGAAGGTCCTCGCTGTCCACCGTGCCGTCGGCCAGCGCCTTGACGACGACTACCCGCATGCCCGCCATGACCGCCGACGCCGCGTTGGTGCCGTGCGCGCTCGAGGGGATGAGGCAGATGTTGCGTGCGGGCTCGCCACGGGCCTGGTGGTACGCGCGGATCGCCATCAGCCCGGCCAGCTCGCCCTGGCTCCCGGCGTTGGGCTGCACGGACACCTTGGCGTAGCCCGTGACGCGGGCCAGCCAGTCCTCGAGCTCGTCGACGAGGGCGAGATAGCCCGGTGTGGTGTGCGCCGGGGCGAACGGGTGGATGTCGGCGAAGCCGGGCTGGCCCAGCGACTCCATCTCGGTCGTCCCGTTCAGCTTCATCGTGCACGAGCCGAGCGGGATCATGCCGCGGTCGAGGGCAAAGTCCTTGTCGGAGAGCCGGCGCAGGTAGCGCAGCATCGACGTCTCCGAGTGGTGGGCTGAGAAGATCGGGTGGCTCAGGATCGGTCCGCGCCGCATCAGCTCCGCCGGGAGACGGGCCGCGGCCTCCCCTCCCCCACCGGCGCCGGCGCCGGCGCCGAATGCCCCGAACACGGCGGCGACGTGGGCCTTCGTCGTGGTCTCGCCGCACGAGATGCCGATCGCGTCGTCGCCGACCTGGCGCAGCAGGACCCCCCGCGAGCGGGCGTCGGCGACGATCTCTGCGGCCCGCCCGGGTGCCCGCACGACGAGCGTGTCGAAGAAGTCGCGGTGCAACAAGGCGAAGCCCGCGTCCTCGAGTCCCCGGGCCAGCTCAGTGGTGCGCCGGTGGACGCTCCGGGCGATGCCGCGCAAGCCATCGGCTCCGTGGTACACGGCGTACATGGAGGCGACAACGGCGAGCAGCACCTGTGCCGTGCAGATGTTCGACGTTGCCTTCTCCCGCCGGATGTGTTGCTCGCGTGTCTGCAGCGCCAGGCGATAGGCCGGCCGGCCCTCCGCGTCGACCGACAGCCCGACGAGGCGGCCGGGCAGGTCGCGTTCGAGTCCGGACTTGACCGCCATGTATGCCGCATGGGGGCCGCCGTACCAGAGCGGGACACCGAAGCGCTGCGAGGAGCCGACGACGACGTCGGCCCCCCACTCGCCCGGCGGCTTCAAGAGGGTCAGCGCCAGCGGGTCCGCCGCGACCGTGACCAGCGCGCCGCGGGCGTGCGCATCCTCGGTCAGGGCAGCGAAGTCCCGGATCGCTCCGGAGCAGCCGGGGTATTGCTGGACCAGGCCGAAATAGTCACCGTCGGACGTCCACGTCCCCAGGTCGGCGACGTCGACCTCGATCCCGAGCTGCGCCATCCTGGTCTCGAGCACCGCGATCGTCTGGGGCAGGCAGTCGGCGTCGACGACGACTCGCGTCGATTCCGACGCGCTGCGCCGCCGCATGAGCGTGACCGCCTCGGCGACCGCCGTGCCTTCGTCGAGCAGCGACGCGTTCGCAGTGTCCAGGCCGCTGAGGTCGGCCACCATGGTCTGGAAGTTCAACAATGCCTCCAAACGGCCCTGGCTGATCTCGGGTTGATACGGCGTGTAGGCCGTGTACCAGGCCGGGTTCTCGAGGACGTTGCGGCGGATCACGCCGGGCGTGATCGTCGAGTAGTACCCGAGGCCGATCATGGGCTCGGCCGCCAGGTTGTGCGACGCCAGGTCGCGTAGTTCCGCGAGCACCCGATGCTCGGACACCGCCGGGGGCAGGTCGAGGCCACCCAGGCTGCGCACGCTGCCGGGGACGGCGGCGTCGATGAGGCCGTCGAGGCTCTCGTAGCCGAGCACCTTGAGCATCGCCGCCTGCTCCTCACCCGACGTGCCGACATGGCGATGCAAGAAGTCCTCGTAGGGTTCGAGCTCTTGGCTGTCGGGCGGGGAATGATGATCGGTCACGGAGGCCTCCTGGCTTCTCCGCGGGTCACGCGGAGCTCGTGGGACGTCCTCCCCGCTCTGTCATCGGACCTGAGAGTCTCGCCGCCGTACCGGCGACTTCCACCTTCGGTGCGGGCGCCCGGCGCCCGCTTTCCAGAGTTGCCTCGCCGGAGCGGTATGTCGGCCTGAGAGTTTCCTGGGGAGAGTTGCTCCTCCGGCGTCCCCTCGAAAGGTGCAGCGGGGACTCTTGCGCTCCGGTTCAAACGGCGTATTCAGTTGTGCCCACCATCATACGGCCCCGGCCCCCTGGACTCCGGAGCGCTATTCGCTCTCCTCGCGCACGGGCCACAGCGGAGGCCGGACCAGGGTGGCGACCAGCTCCCGGCCGCGTTGGATGACCATCACCGCGTCGCCGTCGAGCAGCTGCGCGTCGGCGTCCACGAAGCCGAGCCCGATGCCGCGTTCGCGCATCGGCGAGAAATTCCCGCTGGTCAAGACGCCGACATGCTGGCCGCGGTGGCAGAGCTCGGACCCGTCGCGCAACGGCTGGCGACCTTCGGCGACGATCCCCCGCAGGCGCCGGACCGGCCCCGTGGCCCGCTCCTCCTCGAGGGCGGCGCGGCCGGTGAACACAGGTTTATCCCAGCCGACCACCCAGCCGAGCCCGGCCTCGAGTGGGGTGATCCCGGGGCCGAGCTCGTGGCCGTGCAGCGGCAACCCCGCCTCGAGGCGCAACGTGTCGCGCGCCCCGAGTCCGGCCGGCGCCACGCCCTGGCCGAGCACCGCGTCCCAGAAGGCGGGCGCCACGCCCGCGGGCACCTCGCACTCGACGCCGTCCTCTCCCGTGTACCCGGTTCCGGCCACGAGACACGCCGCGCCGCCCCACTCGAAGCGCTCGACAGAGAAACGGTGCACCGCGGCGGCCTCCGGGGCCACCTTGGCCAACCGTTCTCGCGCCTCGGGGCCCTGGACGGCGACCACGGCCCGCTCGTCGGTGACGTCGGCGCCCCCGAGGGCGGCGAGCACGTCACTGGTGTTCGACGCGTTCGGCATCACGTCGAAGCGCTCGTCGTCGACCCACCACACGATGATGTCGTCGACGACGAATCCGTCCTCGTCCAACAGGTGCGTGTACTGGGCCCGGCCCAGGTGGATCCGGCGCAGGTCGTTGCTGAGGGCCACCTGCAGGTGCTCGAACGCCCCCGGTCCCTGGACCCGCACCGTGCCCAGGTGGCTGACGTCGAAAGCGACGGCCGAGTTCCGGCACGCGCGATGCTCGGCAATCGTGCCCGCCGGGTAGGCCAACGGCATCTCCCACCCGCCGAAGGCGACCATCTTGGCCCCGAGCTCGAGGTGGGCGTCGAAGAGCGGTGAGACCCGCAGCGGGCCGCCGTTTGCGTTCACCAGGTCAGACTACGCGGCTCCGGCCGTCGCGAAGGGAAGGCCGTGCGAGGCCAACAGCGACGCGAAGTCGCGTTGGTACACGACACGGATCGGCACCTCGGGATAGAGCTCCCGCATCCGGCGCACCTTCCGGTTCTTCCGTGTCACCAGGCGCTGGTCCGCCGTCGTCAGCTCGATGAAGACGCCGTGGCCGGGCAGGAAGAAGTCGGGACGGAAGCCGGACACCGGAGATCCCTGCTCGTCCCAATAGAGCGGGAACTCGAGGGGCTCGTACTCCCACCGCTCCCCCGACAGGTCGAGCAGGACGGCGAAGAGACGCTCTGAGGGATGGGCGAAACGGACCCTTCCAGCGGGCGCACTGGCCGGATGGCTCGTGCGCCCGTCGCGCGCCGGGTCCGTCGTGTTCACTCCCCGGCGGCCCGCTTGGTCACCCGGGTGGGGCGCGTCGACTCCGACACCGGCTTCGCGGCCGTGTCGAGACGGACGATGTCGGCGTCGAGCTCCTCCACCACGCCAGCCATCGGCACGATGTTGAAGACGCCCTGACCCCCGGCGAGGAGGTCGACGACCTCGCCGTTCGTCCGGGCGAGCACGGAGCTCGAGCCGGTGAGCACCAGGTTCGCCGACGCCACGTCGGTCCCGAGGTCCTCGCGGAGGCACTCGACAGCGCGGCGAGCCGATTGCAACGACACGCCCGCGTCGAGCAACTGCTTGATCACCTTGAGCTCCAAGACGTCCGAGTACGAGTAGACACGACGCGAACCACTCCCGTTCGCAGTGGCCACCGAGGGCTGAAGCAGGCCCGTACGGGCCCAGTAGTCGAGTTGTCGGTACGAGATCCCCACCAGGCCGCACACCTGCGGCCCGTGAAACCCACCGACACGGGTTGAGGACACCCCTGCCATCACACCTCCCTGCTGCGCTGAATCTCCGAGGGTCACTCTACTGGACCTCGGACGACACCGCAGTAGTTACGACGGCGTTATTCGGAGCCCTTTGCCGGCCCCGCCCCGTCGAGAGGCCACGCGACCACCGGGCCTCTCACCGTGAGGCCGATCCTTCTGCCTGGCTCCAGCGGCGAGCCGCCCGTGACCCGGACCACGAGGTCGGGGAGGGCCTCGAGCTCGGGCCGGACGCGGACCACCGCGTCGTGCCCGTAGTACTCGTAGCTGGCGACCGTCCCGTCCATCGTCCCGGTCGGCTGGCCCAGCTCGATCTGCTCGGGACGCACCAGCACCCGGGCCCGTCCCCCGGCGCTCGCCCCTGCCCACGAGCCCACGGCCAGGCGGCCCAGTCCGGTGGTGGCGACGCCGTCGCGCACCTCGCCCTCGAGCAGGTTGGACTCGCCCAGGAACCGCGCCAGCTCCGCGTCGCCCGGCACGCCGTAAAGCCCGGTGGGCGTGTCCAGCTGGGCGATCACGCCATTCCGGAGCACGGCGACCTCGTCGGCCATGGAGAGCGCCTCGTCCTGGTCGTGGGTGACGAGTATCGATGTGGTACCCGCGCGTTGGAGCACGCCGAGCACGTCGCTGCGCACCGAAGCGCGCAGTGCCGCATCGAGGGACGAGAACGGCTCGTCGAGGAGGACGATCTCGGGCTCGATGGCCAGGGCGCGGGCCAGCGCGACCCGTTGCTGTTGGCCACCGGACAGTTGGTGCGGGTAGCGGCGGCGGTACCCGGACAGGCCCACAAGCTCGAGCAGCTCGTCGACCCGTTCCTTTCGCCTGCCGCGGCGCGCCAGACCGAATCCGACGTTGCGCCCGACGCTCAGGTGCGGAAAGAGCGCGCCCTCCTGGGGGACGTAGCCGATCCGCCGGTGTTCCGACGCCACGAAGCGGTGCCCAGAGTCGTCGACGATCTCGTGCCCCAGCCGCACTTCGCCGGCGTCGGGCCGCTCGAATCCCGCCACCACGCGCAGCAGAGTCGTCTTGCCGCTGCCCGACGCGCCGAGGATCGCGGTGAACGAGCCGTGCGGGACGACGAGGTCGACCCCCCGCAGCACCCGCTGGCCGGCGAACGACTTCTCCACGCCGCGCGCGGTCAGGTCTCTCATGCCGCCACTCGGATCGTCGTTGCCGCGGCAGCGGTGACGCTCGCCCGTTCGGGCTGACGATCGAACCAGCGGCCGAGGACGTAGCCCGGCACGGCAGCGATCGCCAGCATGACCGCCGCGTACGGCGCCGCCTGGCTGTAGGAGCCATTCGATTGATAGGCCCAGAATTGCGTGGCCAGCGTCTCCACGCCGGTGGGATGCAGCACCAGCGTGGCCGTCAACTCGGTCGCCGTCTCGAGGAACACGAGCGCGAAGGCCGCCGCGAGGCCAGGACCGATGAGCGGCAGCGTGACGCGCCACAACACCGATCGGCGGGACACCCCCAGGGAACGCCCCACCTCCTCGAGGCCCACGGGCGA
Organism: uncultured Acidimicrobiaceae bacterium; assembly: GCA_963763575.1. Taxonomy (GTDB): domain Bacteria; phylum Actinomycetota; class Acidimicrobiia; order Acidimicrobiales; family RAAP-2; genus Bog-473. Next base: position 30,711 of record CAVXPD010000010.1, on the reverse strand, counting down.
ACGCGCCACGGCGGCGCGCACTGACACGACGGCGAGCGGGAAGAACATGATGGCGTACGCCAGCACAAGCAACGGAGTCGTGAGGTAGAAGCGTCCCTGGAGGAAGTGCTCGGTCAGGTAGGTGAGACTCAGCGCGACGACGAGACCGGGGACGGCGAGGACGAGCATGTTGGTCCGTTCGAGTGCCATGACCCGAGGGCGTGGGAAGCGGACGGACAACAACGCGACGGGCAGGGCGGCCAGTGTCGCTACCACCCCCGCCGCGGCGCCGTACCCGAAGGTGTTCACCGTCGCGATCCACAACGACGCCGGTGGCAGAGTGCTGTTCCCGCCGCGCACCATGAGATACACGATCGCACCGACGGGGACACCGAGCGCGAGTACGACGAGGCTTGCGACGCCGGCAAGGGCCGCGGGTTGCGCCCGCCCCAGGGCGACGGGCCGCAGCGGTCGCGCCGCTCCCGCGCCGATCCGTGCCGTCCGCCCTCGCCCCCGCACTGCACCTTCACTCGCCAGCAGCAGGGCGCCGAGGAGCACCAGGATCAACGAGAGGGCGCACGCGGCGGGCTCGTTGAATCCGACCTGGAACTCGTTGTAGATCTCGGTCGTCAACGTCTGGTAGCCGAGGATCTCGAACGCGCCGAACTCAGCGAGCACGACCAGCCCGACCAGGATGGCACCGCCGAGGATGGCGACCCTCGCCTGGCTCACCGTCACGATGCAGAAGGTCCGGACGCGGCCCAGCCCGAGGCTCCGGGCGACCTCCTCCTGTGCGGGATCGGCGGCGCGGAGGCTGGCGGCGACCGGCAGAAAGACGAGCGGATAGACCGCCAGCGTCATGACGAGGACGGCGGCCCAGAAGCCTCCGATCGAGGGAAAGATGGCCCGCCATCCGAAACTGACGACGAAGTCCGGGATGCCGAGCGGGATCACCACCAAGATGGCGAAGAGGCGTCGGTACGGAAGGTCGGTCCGCTCCACGAACCACGCCGCCAAGGTCCCGACCACGGCGCACAGCGCGGTCACCACCACGACCAGCGCGACCGTGTCCCAGACCAGCGTCGCCGTCAGCTGACGGAAGAGGAGCTCGCGCAGCTCTGCCCATCCGACCTGGACGGCCTGCACCACGAGGAACACGAGCGGGACCAGCACCACGGCCGAGACAACGAGCGCGCCGCCCGTCAAGAGGGGCGGCAGGTGGCGGTGCGCCGGACGGTGATGGCTGGTCGGCGCGTTGCCGATCACAGCAGCTGGGCCTCCTGGAGCAGTCTGATGGCGTCGGCGCCGGTGCCGAGCTCCGGGATGGTGATCCCGTTCGGTTGGAGCTGGTCGAAGGGCGTTTCGGGCTGGGCCGTCGTCACCCCCGAGGCGATCGGGTACTCGAAGCTGTCACTGTGGGCGATGATCTCCTGCCCCGTCCGCGAGTTGAGGAAGGCGAGGAAGCGCTGCGCCGCCTTCTGGTGAGTCGACGAGCGGAGGATGCCGGCTCCCGAGACGTCGAGGACGTACCCGACGTCGTGTGGCGCGAAGTACGCGATGGCCGAATGGGTGGCCGCCGCGCCGATCTCGGCTCGCATCCGGTACCAGTAGTACTGGTTGATGACGCCGAGGGCGACCTGGCCGCCGTTCACCTCCGAGGTGACCGTCTCGTTGTCGGGGTAGTTGTGGCTCCCCGCGTTCGCCTTCACCGCGTCGAGCCAGCGCAGCGCCGCCGCGTCGCCGTAGGTTCGGGCGACACTCGTGACGATGGGTTGGAAGTCAGTTTCGCTGCCGGCGATCGCAAGGCGGCCGCTCCACTTCGGGTCCGCCAGCTGCATGGCCGAAGTCGGCAGGTCCTTCGGGCTGACCAGCGCGGTGTTGTAGACGATCACGCTCACCCGGGCCGAGACCCCCACCCACTGCCCGCCGGGCGAGTTGAAACGTGCGGGCGTCCTGGCCAGCGTGGTGGGGTCGACGGCGGCGAGCATCCCTTTCGACGCCAGGTACTGCAGCGGCGGCGAGTTCTCCGTGTAGAAGACGTCGGCCGGCGACCGGGAGCCTTCGGTCACCATCTGGTCGGCCAGGACGTCCTCGTCGTCCGAGCGCAAGTTCACCGAGATCCCGCTCTCCCGCTCGAAGGCTGTCACCAGGGCCTCAGTGGTTTGGACGTGCTGCCCGCTGTACACGGTCAGGGAGTCGGACGAGCTGGCGCCGCCCTGGGCGCACGCGGCCAGCGGCAACGCCGCCACGGCCAGGATGGCCACCACGAGGCCGCGTCGCATCTTCGGAGAACCTGACCGCCACCTCGTGGGACGCATCGAACCCTGGCACCTCTCTGACCTGCAACGACCGAAAGTTAGGAGAGCCTAACGTTAGGGAGGCCTCAGAAAGGCGTCAAGGGAGGGCCGGCGTGGGCTCAGCCAGGCTCGTCCCGGTTCCCGCCCCCGAGCAGGTCAGCCCGTCCCTCGAACGGGCTCGACGGTTCGGCGTGGAAGCGGACGGGGATGCGGCCCGCTCTGCGGGCCAGCAGCCCTGCCTCCACCGCCAACCGCATCCCCCGGGCCATCGCAACCGGGTCGTGAGCCCGGTTGACCGACGTCGCCACCAGCACGCCGTCGCAGCCGAGCTCCATGGCCAAGGCGGCGTCCGAAGCGCTGCCGATGCCGGCGTCGAGGATCACCGGGACCTCGACCGCCTCGCGGAGGAGCGCGAGGTTGTGCGGGTTGCGGATGCCCAGGCCGCTCCCGATCGGGGACCCCAGGGGCATGACGGCCGCGCACCCGACCTGCTGAAGCCGGAACGCGAGGACGGGGTCGTCGGTCGTGTAGGGAAGGACGACGAACCCGTCGTCCACCAGCTGCTCCGCCGCCGCCAGCAGCTCGACCGCGTCGGGCAGCAGCGTGCGGTCGTTCCCGATCACCTCGAGCTTCACCCAGTCCGTGCCGAACGCCTCGCGGGCGAGCTTGGCGGTCAGCACCGCCTCCGAGGCGGTGGCGCAGCCCGCGGTGTTCGGCAGGACCCGGATGCCCAGCTCGCCGAGGAGCGACAGCAACGAACCCTGGCGCGACGGCTCGATCCGCCGCACCGCCACCGTGGCCAACCCGGTCCCCGACGCGGCCAACGCGTTGCGCAACGCGTGCAGGCTGGTCATGCCTCCGGTGCCGAGGAGGAGCCGCGACGGCAGCACCTCGCCTGCGAGGGCCAGGCCGTCGGGCTCGCCGGGGTGCGGTGGCGCGTCGTCGTACGAGGTCGTCACCTGGACGACCCTACCCCGGTGCCCGCGTATGGTGGCTCGGTGCCGGACACCGACACACCGCCGACTGCGCTGACCATCGCTGGCTCCGATTCGGGCGGGGGCGCGGGGGCGCAGGCGGACCTCAAGACCTTCGCCGCCCACCGGGTGCACGGCACCAGCGCCCTGACCGCCGTGACGGCGCAGAACACCGAGGGCGTGCGCGGCGTGGTCGTCCTGGACCCCGCGTTCGTGCGCCAGCAGGTTGAGGTCGTGCTCGACGACTTCGCCGTGCGCAGCGTGAAGACGGGCATGCTGGCCAATGCCGCCATCGTCTCCGAGGTCGCCGCGTTGGCCGGCGAGGGCCGGCTCCCCCAGCTCGTCGTCGACCCGGTCCTGGTCTCCTCGACCGGGCACCGCCTCTTGGAGCGCGAGGGGGTCGACGCGTACCTCACCCGTCTGTTCCCCCACGCGCTGGTGGCGACCCCCAATTTGCGGGAGGCCGCCGTCCTCGGGGGCACCACGGTGGAGGACCTTCGGCCGCTCGAGGCTCGCACGGCCGTCGCCGAGCAGATCCGCGCCGCCGGGGCCCGGTACGTCGTCGTGAAGGGAGGCCACCTCACCGACTCGGCGGAGGACGTCGTGGTCGGCCCCGAAGGGGTCCTGGTGATGCCGGGTGAGCGGGTGCAGACCCGCAACGACCACGGCACCGGGTGTTCCCTGTCTGCGGCCATCGCCGCCAACCTGGCCCGGGGCGACGAAGTCCTCGACGCCATCGCCGACGCCAAGGCCTTCGTCGCCCGTGCCCTGGCGGGGGGCGCCGGGTGGCGGCTGGGGTCCGGGCACGGGCCGCTCGACCATTTCGGGTGGTCGGACCGGCCGTAGGCTGGGTGGCGGCATGACCTTGCACGACACCGAGACCGACGCCCGCCCCGAGCAGCCGGCGGCTCCCGCGCCGAAGCGCCCGCCGACGCCGGGGGGCTTCTCCATGCGTCCCGCCATGGTCGTGCTCGGACTGGCCGTGCTCATCCTGGCCGTCTTCATCACCATCGGCATCGTCTTCTCGCAGTCCCCGGCGCGCGTCCGCTCGAGCTCGGCGCCGGACCGGGTGGCCGGGACGTCGCTGCAGGCGGTGCCGGCCACCCATGCGCTCGCGCCGATCGTCGGCTCGGGCGAGCCGCCCTCGAACATCGTGAACGCGGTCTTCGTACCGGTCGGATCCGTCCGCATCGGCCACCAGAACAACGCCGCCGAGTCGGGCCAGTACGACTCCCAGGTCGAGCTGCGCTCGACCGACTCACAGGGCGCGCTACTCGGGTTTTTCGCGGCCGACATGCACCAGCAGGGCTGGCAGGTGTTCGACCAGGGACCAGCGGCCAACGACCCGGGCGCGCTCGAGGTACTCGGCAAGCTCGCCGGCGACGACGGGTACTACTGGGAGATGGGGGCCACGATCAAGCAGACGGGGTTCGGCAACGGCGCGCCGCCGGCCGGGTGGACCGTCTTCACCGTGCGCCTGCTCCAGGAGAGCGACGACCAGAGCTAGGAATCACAGCTAGGCGCCCCGCGGCACGACGCGAACTGGCGCCGGTGGACGCCGCGGGCCCGGGGGGCCCGGTGGGTCAGGAAGTCCCGAGGCTGCCGACGGCCGCGTGGGCGCGCCCCGCGTGGTTCACCCCCGGCGCCCGGTCTTCGGCGCCGCGCAGCTCCGCGCCCGGGGCCGGCTCGGCAAGCAGGTACGCCCAGACGAAGAAATTGATCGGGTAGAGCAGGTAGCCGACCCGCGGGTTCGGCGCCAGCAGGATCAGCACCGCCATCACCACGCCCGAGATGGTGCAGACCTGGGACACCGTGCTCGGTGTCCGGCGGTAGAGATGGTACGCCAGGACCACCGCCAGGACGAGGCCGACCGAGACGGGGAGCGCTCGGCTCAGCGACGGGAACCAGGTCACCAGCACGTGGCCGGGCAACGCGCTCGCCGCGGTGGACGGGATGGCGCTCAGGCCGAGTGGAAACAGCACGACGTCGTCGATCAGTGCGAACGGTCCGCGCAACGCGAACGGGAAGATGGCCGGGATGGCGACGACGAGGATGCCCGCGACCATCGTGAGAGGACGGCGTTGGCCGCGGCGATCGCGGGCGGCGAACAGCGCGAGGAGCGCGACCGGCCAGGCGGTGAACTTCATGGCCGAGGCAATGCCGAACACGAGCCCCGAGAGGAACGGATGTCGGCGCTGTGCCAGCACCATGGCGAGGAGGAGGAACGCCACCACCGGGATGTCGTCGCCTCCGGTCGCCAACGGCAACGACGCGAGCGGCAGGATCACCAGCGCCTGTACGGCGCGGATTTTTCGGCGGCCGCTGGCGCGGCACAAATAGAGCGCCACCGCGGCGACGGCCAGCGTCGTCAGGCAGAAGAAGATCCGGGCGTCGCTCAGGCCGTTGTTGGGCCAGATGTCGCTCGGGACGCCGAGCACCGCCATGACCGGGAGGTACGGCAGGAAGCCGGCGTAGTTCGGCTCACCCGGAGCGTGGTACTTCACCGCGTGAGGCAGGCGCACGAGCTTGTGGTAGGGGTCCGTCCCGTGCACGAGGTCCCGCCCGCCCACTTCGACCGTCTGCACCTCGGGCTGTTCGTGCGAGCCCGCGACGCCGTCGAAGCGCCACAGGATCTCGAAGCCGAGCGGGATGGCCAGCGCGCCGGCGAACACGCAGATGGCCACGCCGATCCGCGCGGCCCAGGCGCGTCGGTGCTGACGGGGCGTCAGCCGGTGCCCGGCCTGGCGGCGACGGGCGCGGCGCACCGCCCAGGCGACGGCGGCCGAGGCCACCGCGCCGAACACGAACGGCGCGAGCGCCATGCGCCCCCACACTTGGTAGAGCCCATTCATCGAGGTGTAGATGGTGATGAGCGCGAACAACGCGCTCGCCAGGTAGAGCAGCGCGTCACCGGCCTCGGGCGAGATGCGCATGATCCGGTCCCACACCGGGCGCCAGACCCCGGCGAGGCGGGCGTTCCAAGCGGGGAGTGTCGCGGCAGTCGCGGAAGTCGTCAGCATGGCGTCTCGACAGCCTCGCACAGGGGTGACCGGCGAGACCGTGGATCAGCCACAGATTCTAGAGCCGAAGCTCCGAGACGTAGAACGCCAATTCGGCCTCGAGGCATGCGCTCAGGGTCTCGGACCGGCGAAAGCCGTGCCCCTCACCTTCGAAGAACCGCAGGTCGCAGGGCACCCCGGCCGCGACCAAGGCGTCGCGCATGCGCTCGGCCTGCGACGGCGGCACGACGGGGTCCTCGGTCCCCTGCAACAGGAGGACCGATCCGTTCATGGAGGCGGCGCGGTTGACCGGCGAGCGCTCCTCGTAGAGGGCGCGGGCCGCGGGCAGCGGCCCTATCAGCCGGTCCGTGTAGTGCGCTTCGAAGTCGTGGGTCGTAGCGGCCAAGCCCAACAGGTCGGTCACCCCGAACGACGACGTGCACGCGCCGAACCCCTCCCCCGCGGCCAAGGCGTTGAGCGCGGTCATCCCGCCCGCGCTCGCGCCCCGCACGGCGAGGCGGCCGGCATCGACGTCGCCGCGCGCCGCGAGCTGGAGCGCGGCATCGAGCACGTCCTCGGAGTCTGCGACGCCCCATCGGCCCCACAGCGCGCGACGGTAGGCGCGGCCGTACCCCGAGCTGCCCGCATAGTCGACGCATGCGACGGCGAAGCCTCTGCTCGTGAAGAACTGCAGGGTCGGATCGAGACCGGCCTGGCAGTTCGTGGTGGGGCCGCCGTGGCACCACGTCACGAGCGGGGGAGGGCGGCCCGCGGGACCGCTGGGGACGCCCGGCACCGGCCGGTAGAGCGTGCCGTGCACCGGACGGCCCGAGCGACCGGTCAGCGCGAAGGCCTCAGCCCGGGCGATGTCGCGGGGCCCGAGCGAGAGCGGGGTGGCCGGGGCGCGGCACGGGCGGGCGGGGACCTGGCGGAGGCACACCCACACGTTGACCGCTGCGTCGGGCGTGGCTCCGATCAGTGCGAACCCGGCGCCGTGCGCGCAGAGCGCGGAGATCGACACGCACGGCTGCTCCACCAACCGCGGCGCGTCGGTGGGCGGCGCGTCGGGCGCCAAGGCCACCACGGCGTCGCGGCCCTCGACCGTCCGGCGGGCGACGACCGTGCCGTCGCCGAGCTCGGCCATCGTCGACTGCCCGAGCACCCAGTCGGGCCCGTGGAACTCGGCCTCCGCGTCGCTGAGCGGCTCGGGCACCGCATCCGTCCCGGGGCCGACCCGCAGACGGTACGGCTGCCACCAACCGCGTCGGTCAGAGACGTAGCGCAGCGCGCCGTCGCGCTCCCACGCCGGCTGTCCGACCGATTCGTCGGGGCTCCCGGCGACGCGCCGGGCCTCGCCGCACCCGGCGAGAAGGCCGTCCGCGTCCCGGGCGAGCTCGAGCAGCACGAGCGACGACGCATCCCACGGCATGTCGGGGCGGTCCCACACCACCACGGCCAAGCGCCCGCCGTCGGCCGCGACCCGCGGCGCGCCGTAGAAGCGGTGTCGTCCTGACACCCGGGCCGACGCCCCTCCGAACAACGTCGACTCGGCGAGGGCGGGACGCCTGGTCGCCAGGGCGACGACACTGTGCACCGCGCCGGCCGACCCCTCGGCGTGCGTCTCGCGCACGGCCAGCACCCAGTCCCCCTCGGGCGTGGCGGCGAGGCCGCCGTGGCGCCGGGCCGGGCCCTCCGGCGAGAGGGGACGCGGGGGGATGTCCGGAGCCTCCCTGAACCACACGCGCTGGTCGGACTGGTCCACGTACGCGAAGGCGCCGGCCGCCCACCCGGGCACCAGCGTGACGGCGCCGCCGCCGTACTCGTGCACCCGGCTGCGAATGCTGACCTCTGCCGGTGAATGGTCTTGCGGGCGGTCGTCGGGCCCACACCGCACGAACACGACGCGGCCGCCCTCGGCGGGCCGGGCCTCGAGCCAGTAGAGCGCGTCGCCGTCGGATTGGAGCTCGGACAGCGAAATCTTGCCGCGAGCGACCTCGATCGCCGACAACGGCGACGCCCAACGCCCGTACCCTGCAGTCCGTATGACCACGATCCTGCGAACGTACCCGGCCGGACGGCCAGGCCGCGATGTGATCACGCGCGGCACACTCCACGGGGCTGTCGACAGCGCCTCTACAGTTGAGTCGATGCGCTTCCCCGCGTACCAACTGTCGAAGTCGGGTGAGGTCATCCGACCTGCTGTCGTGGAGCTCTCGGACCGCGACCTGCCGCCGGGCGACGTACTCGTGCGGGTCGAGTGGTCGGCCATCAACTTCAAGGACGCCATGGTCACGCGGCCGGGGAACAGAGTGGCCCGGAAGTTCCCGCTCGTGCCCGGGGTCGAGTTGACCGGCAGCGTCGAGGAGAGCTCCAGCCCCGAGTTCGCCGCGGGCCAGCGGGTGCTCGTCCAGGGGTACGACCTCGGGGTGGCGCACCACGGCGGTTTCGCTGCCTACGCCCGGGTCCCGGCCGACTGGGTCGTGCCCTTGCCCGACGCGCTGAGCTTCCGGGACGCCGCCATCATCGGTCTGGCCGGCCTGACTGCGCTCATGTCGATGCGCCGGCTGGTCGAGCACGGCACGACGACCGAGGATGGGCCGGTGCTCGTCACGGGTGCCACGGGAGGCGTGGGCAGCGCCGCCGTGGCGCTGCTGGCCAAGGCCGGCTTCGAGGTGGTGGCGTCGTCGGGCAAGACGGCGGAACACGACTACCTCAAGGAGCTCGGCGCGGCGCAGGTCGTCGGACGGCAGTTCGCCGAGGAGGACGGCCGGACGCTCGGCCCGCAGATGTGGGGCGGCGTCGTCGACTGCGTCGGCGGCGTGGCGCTGGCCGAGGCGTTGCGCACGGTGCGCTATGGCGGCGCGGTCCTGGCGAGCGGCCTCACGGGAGGCAACACGCTGAACACGACCGTGTTCCCGTTCATCGTCCGCGGCGTGGCGCTGCTCGGCATCGACACGGTGGCGACGCCCATCGAGGAGCGCCGGGCCCTCTGGGCGGAGATGGTCGACGCGTTCCCGTTGCAGCTCTGCGAGGACATGGTCAACGAGGAGATCGGGCTGGCCGGCCTGACCGCTGCCCTCGATCGCGTCCTCGACGCCGCCGTGACGGGCCGCATCCTGGTCGCCCCGGAAAGGTAGCTGGTCCCGCTCGCCGGTAGCGCTCAGCGTTCAGCGGCAGCGCTCAGTGCGTCAGGTATACACCGGCGAGACGCGGATGGTCCCGTTGTTGCACGGGGCGATCGCCAGCCGGAACGAGGCGGACCCTGCGGTCGCGCCCGGCATCGTCACGCTCGCGCTCTCTGAGGTCGGGCAGGCCGTCTCCGATCCCACCGGGACGTCGGAGTACTGGTAGGAGAACTGCGCCGTCGACGAGGGCGCCACGGTGACGGCGGAGGGCGGCGCGTTGGCCGGGGGCGTCAGGCTCACGGACAGCCCGTTCACCATGGTGACCGTCAGCGGCGCCCCGCTCCCCGAGTACAGCGCCATGGTCGGGTACCCGTTGACCGTGCACGCGGACGGCCCGGTGTTGGTGACGGTGATGACACCGGTGATGGTGCCGGCGGCGCCTTGGGACTGCCCGGCCGACGCCGTCAGGTGGCTGCATGCGACCGGCGCCGCTGCTCGAGTGGTCGACGTCGTCGGGGCCACGGTGGTCGACGTCGACGTCGACGTCGAGGTGGCCGCGGTGGTCGTCGTCGTCGTGCGGTGGGTCGTCGTGGTGGTGCTCCGCGCGCTCGGGGTGCCGTTGTCGCTGCAGGCCGCGACGAGGAGTCCAGCACCCGCCATGACGGCGAGTGCCCGGAGAGGGGAGGTCACGCCTCGAAGTCTTCTGGCCGCACCGACTCGAGGAACTGGCGGAACTGTCCGACCAGCTCGTCCGGCGTGTCATCCTCGTCGTCTTCGCTTTCGAGGGCGAGGATGATGCCCTCGGACTCCATGAGCTCGTCCGAGACGAACAGCGGCGACTCGGTGCGGACGGCGACCGCGACCGCGTCGGAGGGACGGCTCGACACGATCGTCCGTTCCTCGCCGCGCACCAGGTGCATCTCGGCGTAGTAGGTCGAGGCGCGCAGCTCGGTGATGATCACGCGCTCCACGCTGATGTCGAGCGCGCCCAACATGTCCCGCATCAGGTCGTGCGTCAGCGGCCGTGGCATCGTCACGCCCTGCAACGCGTAGGCAATCGCCGTGGCCTCCGGGCTGCCGATGAAAATGGGCAGCGTCCGACCCTCACCCTCGGTCTCTTGGAGCAGCAGGACCGGTGTGTTGGACTGCAGGTCGACCCGAACGGCTCGGAGCAGCACACGAACCATGACTGAAATGTAGCGCCCGATCCCGCCGCCGCGTTACCCCCCGAAATGCCGGCGCAGCGCCTGGCGCAGCAACGAGGCTCGCATCGACTGGCCCAGGGCCGCCAGCCGGTCGGCCGAATCGACCGCCCGCTGGCGTGATTCCGGGTTGCGCTGGCGCAGGAGCGGGATCACGACCTGCTCGATCAGCCCCAGCTCGCGGTCTGCGGCGTTGTGGTAGAGGCGCAGGTGGCGCGGCTCGATGCCGAAGGCACGAAAGGCCACGGCCAGGTTGGCCACCGTGAGCGCCTCCTCATCGTAGGTGTCCATTCCGGCGACCTGGATGGGGCAGATCAGGCCGAACCCCTGGAGGCCCGTCAGCTCCTCCCGGGAGAGGCCCGAGGCCGCGCAGATCTCCTCGGCGGTCATGCTCGCCCCGGTGACGACGGGAGGGGACGGGCCCGTGGTCGCCCCTTCCCCATCGCCCGCCTGTCCCCGCCGCGGCGGAGGGGACGGCGGTGCCGACGCCGCGGGTCCCGCGGCCGCCGCTTCCGACGTGGCCTGCGGTGGCGGTGGAGGTGGCGGCGCGGCCGGGGGCGGCCCGGGGCGGCCCGGTTCGGCGGCGCCGTTGACGCGCCCGGATCCCTTCGCCGCCGGGTCGGATGCGGACGCGGCGCCGCGTTCGGCTCCGGTGCCCGGTGGCGGCGACGCCGAGGACATCGGAGCACGCTGGGCCGACGACGGCGTGGGGTCCGCGACGCCCGCGGTCGCCGACGCGGCTGGACTGGCCACGGGCTGCCTCATCCCTCCTGCGCTTGCGTCGTCCTGGTCGAGCACCTGTAGCCCGCGGCGCGCCTGGGCCGCCTCGGGCATCAGCGCCGCCCGGCGGGACGCATCGGCCAAGATCCGGGCCATCGCCTCCTCGTCGGCCTTCGTGGGCTGCTCGTCGCCGCCGGTGCTGTTGCGTGCGTCGACCTCGAGCGGCTTCCCGTTCTCCGCGTCGAGGCCCGGGTCATCGAGCTCCCCGTCAGCCAGGCGGTCCCGGATCACCTTCAGGGGGAGGAAGTGCTCCCGTTGTTGCCGCAAGACCCAGCGCAAGCGCTCCACGTCGTGGTCGAAGAATTTGCGGTAGCCCGACGGCGAGCGCTCCGGGTTGACCAGGCCCTGGCTCTCCAGGAAGCGGATCTTCGAGATCGTCACGTCGGGGAACTCCTCTCGGAGCAGCGTGAGGACGTCACCGATGGAGAGATAGGTGCGGCTGCTCACTCGTTCCCTGCCACCAGGTACACGAGCTTGAACTTGCCGATCTGCACCTCGTCCCCGGGTGCGAGCTGCACCTCGTCGATCCGCTCCCGGTTCACGTAGGTTCCGTTCAAGGAGCCGACGTCGCGCAGCACGTACGCGCCGCCGTCCTTGGGCATGATCTCCACGTGGCGGCGCGACACGGTGATGTCGTCGAGGAAGATGTCGCTCTCGGGGTGCCGGCCGGCTCTGACCACCTTCTCCCCGAGCAGGTAGCGGGCCCCGATATTCGGGCCGCGGGTGACGACGAGGACCCCGGCGCCGTGCGGCACCTCTACCAACGCCACATCGGGGTGTTCTTCGTCAACATCGACGTCGTCGGTCGCATGCAGCGTGATCGTGGCGTCGTCGCCGTCCGCCAGCAGCGCGTGCCCGCACGACGAGCAGAAATTGACTCCCTCCGGGTTCCGGTGCCCGCAGTTGTGACAGAACACTGGGTCCACGGTACCCCACCCCGCGGCCCCGCTGTCCTGGTGGTGGGGACGGCCCGCACACGGCTCAATCGGCCGTCAGCTCACCGTACCCAGCAGCATCGAGGAGGCCTGCGGCGTCCGCCCCCGACGCGAGCTCCAGCTCGCAGATCCACCCCTCCCCGTACGGATCCTGGTTGATCCGCTCGGGTGCATCGGCGAGGGCATCGTTCACGGCCGTGACGGTGCCGGACAGGGGTGCGTAGATCTCCGAGACCGACTTGGTCGACTCCACCTCGCCGATCTGGCCTCCCGCCTCGACCGTGCTCCCCACTGCCGGCAGGTCGACGAACACGATGTCGCCCAACGCGTCCTGCGCGTAGTCCGTGATGCCGATGCGGACACGCGCGCCGTCCGCGCGCACCCACTCGTGTTCGGCTGAATAGCGCAGATCTTCGGGGATGTTCATAGAGGGCGACCCTACCGGACGCCGCTCCGGGACGCCGCCGGTGATCAGGCCAACAGCGCCGCGATCCGTTCGGCGTATCGCGAGGCGAGCGCGCTCGATGACGGCAGGTCATGCCCCTCCGCCCAGACGTGGGTCACCGGGTCCTCGGGGTCCGGGACGACGAGGACCCATCCGTCGTCGGTCACCACCTTGATGCCGTCGACGAGCACGAGGTCGGCCTCCTCCTCGGCGAGCTGCTCCATCAACGTCCGCATGATCAGGCCCTTCTGCTCCATCGGCGTCGCCACCTCATCGTGCAGGATCGGCATGGCGGGCATGGCATCGACGACTTCGTCGAGCGACCCCGTGCTCCGACCGAGCAGCGCCATCAGGCGTACGAGCGCGGCTGCGGCGTCGAAGGCCGGCAGGAAGGACGGGAACACGTACCCACCGCGGCGATCGGACGCGAACGCGACATCCCCGGACGCAGCCGCCTCGAGCAGGCCGGACGCCGAGAGCGGGGCGGGCACCACCTCGATGCCGAGCTCGGCGCACAACCGCAAAGTCTGCGCGCTCGCGGTCACCGGCAGCGCGACGCGACCCCTCTCCCCCGCGTCGGCCGACAACGTGATGAAGGCCATGATCGCTTCGTCGTCGTTGAGCACGCGGCCGCTCCCGTCGATCAGCGTGAGCCGCTCGCCGCCGGCGTCGATGATCGCGCCGAGATCGGCTCCCGAGCTGCGCACCGCCTCCGCCACCCTCGCCTCGCTCACCACCTTGTCGAGCGAGATCATCCCGGGCGTCTGCGCGTACGGGTTGAGGCTGAGCACGTCCGCGCCGACCTTCGAGAGGAGGTTGGGCATCACGAAGCTCGCCGCGCCGTACGAGAGGTCGAGTACCAGCTTCAGTTCGCGCTCGGAGCCGCGGCGGAGCCCGAAGGCCTCGACGACGTCCGCCGTGTAGAGCTCGATCACCCGGGGGGAGAAGTCGATGTCGCCGATCTCCCCTGCGGTGACCCGGCGGAACTCCTCGCGGTGGTACATGCGCTCCACCCGCCGCTGGTCGCTCTCGGAGAGGTCGATGCCACGCTCGTCGAAGAAGCGGATGACGACCGACTGGGGGTCGTCCGGGCTGAGGCGCACGGTGAGGCCGGCCCGGTTGCCCCGTATGCGCAGGTGGTGGCGGGTGACCGGCACCGTGGCGAGCTCGAGGTCGGCCACGTTCACGCCGACGGAGTTGCAGCCCACCATGAGGGCGCGCTTGAGCACCCGGGCGGCGCGGCTGGTGTCGCGTGAGGCGGTGATGTAGGAGCCCTTCTCGAAGCCAGAGGCCCAGGCCTTGGCCAGGCGCACCGCGAGCTCGGGGCTCACGTCGACGTTGGCGATGCCCTGCACACCCTCGCGGCCGAACAGGGTCCGTGCGCCGCCCGACTCCCACACGATCGAAGCGTTCACCTGGGCGCCGGCCTCGACGACTTTGTAGGGATAGACCTTCACGTCGCTGCGCACCTCGGCGTGCGCGCCGACGAGGCAGCCCTCGCCGAGGACGGCGCCCGGTTCGATCCGGGCACCCACCCGCAAGTCGCACGAGCGCCCGAGCACCGCTCCTTCGACGTGCGCCGCCGGTCCGATGTAGGAGTTCTCGCCGATGACCGAGCGCCGCATCTCCGCCCGCTCGGCCACCCGCGTGTTGGCCCCGAGCGTGGAATAGGACCCGAGGACGGCACCGCCGTCGATGGTGCAGTTCTCCCCGATGAACGACGGTGACTCGATCTGGGCGAGCGCGTCGACCGAGGAGCCCTTGCCCACCCAGATCCCCGGGCGCAACTCGAAGCCGGCCACGTCGACTTGGACCTTGCCGTCGAGGATGTCCTCGTGGGCCTTGAGGTAGGCGGCCGTGGTCCCGACGTCCTCCCAGTAGCCGTCGGCCACGTAGCCGTAGAGGGCCTCGCCCGCCTCGAGCGCGGCAGGGAACACCTCGCTCGAGAAGTCCACGGCGCGCCCCTCGGGGATGCGCTCGAAGATCTCGGGCTCGAGCACGTAGATGCCGGTGTTGATGGTGTCGCTGAACACCTGACCCCAGCCGGGCTTCTCCAAGAAACGCTCGATGCTCCCGTCCTCCCGCGTGATGACGATGCCGAACTCGAGCGGGTTTTCCACTGCGCTGAGCGCGATCGTGGCGAGCGCCTGGTTCTTCTCGTGGAACTCGATCACCTCGCTGAGGTCGATGTCGGTGAGCACGTCGCCCGAGATGACCAAGAAGCGCTCCGTCAGTTCGTCCTTTGCGTTGCCGACGGACCCGGCCGTCCCGAGTGGCGTCTCCTCGATGGCGTACACCATGCGCACGCCGAGCTCGCGGCCGTTGCCGAAATAGCTGCGGATCGCGTTGGGCAGGAACGCGACGGTGACGACGATGTCGGTGATCCCGTGGCGCTGCAGCAGCGCCACGATGTGCTCCATCATGGGCCGCCCCACGAGCGGGAGCATCGGCTTGGGCAGGTTCGACGTCTGGGGGCGCAGGCGCGTGCCCTCGCCGCCGGCCATGATCACGGCCTTCACTCGGAGTTCCCCTTCATGCCCGGCTCCTTCCCGGCTCCTTGGTGCCTCGCTCCTTGGTGCCCGGCTCCTTGGTGCCCGGCTCCTTGATGCTCGGGTCCTTGACGCCGGTCTCCGCCTGCCGGCTCCGCCTCGCCGCCCTCCCCTCCCGCAGGGCCTTCCTGGCGGGGTCGATGTAGCTCCCCGCAGCAATCCACGCCAGCGTGAGACCGCCGATCCCGGCGCCCCATGCGATCACCTTGAACGGCTCCTGCCACCCGGCGTTGCCATAGGCCAGGAGGAAGGTGGGGTAGGCGAACATCAAGCCGAACGTGCCCGCCTTGCCCACCCACAACACGTCGATGCGCGCCGCGCCGAGCGAGGCCAGGAGGACGACCAAGACCGAGACCAGGATCTCGCGCGCAATGGTGGCGATGCCGAACCAGAGCGGCACCGCGCCGTAGACCAGCACCGAGATCACGGCCGTGCCCACGAGCAGGCGGTCAGCCGTCGGGTCGAGCACCTTGCCGAACGTCGAGACCTGGTGGTAGCGCCGTGCGACGAACCCGTCGACCCAGTCGGTGGCGCCCAGCACGGCCAGGAGGATGGCGCTGGCCGTCTGCCAGTGCCGGCCGAAGAGCATCCAGACGAACAGCGGGATGCACAAGAGACGGACGAGCGTGATGACGTTCGGTGCCGTCAGGATCCTGTCAAGACCCGGCTCGTCCCCGACGCCGTCCACGTCGCAAGTGTACGGCCGCCGCTGAAGGGGAGGCCCCGGCGGCACCCCGGCCCGGCGTGTGCCAGAGTGGCACGATGCCGCGGTTCGACCCCTTCCGCGGGTTGCGCTACCAGCCCGCCCTCGCTCCCATCGCCCAGGTCATCGCCCCGCCCTACGACGTGATCTCGTCGACCGAGCGCGTGCACCTGGCGTCACGCCACCAGGCCAACTCCGTGCTCGTCGAGCTGCCCGAGGCCGACCTCACCGGCGGCCGCGATCGCTACGCAGTGGCGAGCGATCTCTTCCTGCGCTGGCAGGCGGACGGCATCTTGGCCCTCGATCCCGAGCCGAGCCTGTACCCCTACCGCATGACCGACGCCTCGGGCCGTTCGACCACCGGGGTGATCGGCGCGCTCGGCCTGGCCGAGCCCGGCGAGGAGAGCGACATCCTCCCTCACGAACAGACGCTCCCCAAGCCCAAGACCGACCGGCTGGACCTGCTGCGGGCGACGAAGGCGAACTTGTCCCCCATCTGGGGCCTGTCCATGGCCGACGGCGTCACGGCCACGTTCGACCCGACCGACGACGAGCCGGTGGCCGACGCCTTCGACGACGACGGGGTGCGCCACCAGCTCTGGGTCCTGAGCGACCCCGACGCGGTGGCCGCCGTCGGTGCGGCGATCGCCCGGGCGCCGGTCGTCTTGGCCGACGGGCACCATCGCTACGAGACGGCGCGCACCTATCAAGCGGAGTGCCGCGAGGCCGACGGCGACGTCCCCGGGCCCTACGACTACGTGATGGCGTTCGTCGTCGAGCTCTCCGAGGAGCAACTCACCGTGGGCGCCATCCACCGGACGATCAGCGGGCTGCCGGCGGACTTCGACCTCGTAGCCGCGCTCGCGCCGTCGTTCGACGTCGTGCGCGCCGGCGTGGCCAACGACCGCACGCTTGGCGCGCTGGCCGACTCGAACTCCATGGCGCTCGTGACGGACGGGATGGCCTATCTCCTGCTCCCCCACCCCGAACTGCAGGAACAACCGGGCAACGACCTCGATTCCAACCTCCTCGCGACGGTCCTGGCACAGCTCCCCCGGCACGAGGTCACGCACCGCCACAGCGTCCACGAGGCGCTCGAGGCCCTGGCCCGGGGCGAGGCCCAGGCGGCGTTCGTGCTGCGTCCGGTGACGGTGAAGCAGATCGAGGAATGGGCGAACGACCGCCGGCGGATGCCGCCCAAGACGACCTACTTCAGCCCGAAACCGCGGACCGGCATGGTGTTCCGCTCGCTCGACATCGACTGAGCGGCCCGTCCGCTATTTGCCGTTCCGGGCACCCGCACCGGGAGCGCACTAGCTTTTCGCCGATGCACGACTCGGTGACCGTCCACATGGCGGCGTCGCCTGACCGCGTCTGGGACCTCGTCAGCGACGTCACCCGCATCGGTCGCTACAGCCCCGAGACGTTCGAGGCCGAGTGGATCGACGGCGCCACCGGTCCGGCGTTGGGTGCGAAGTTCAGGGGCCATGTCAAGCGCAACGAGAAGGGGCCCGTCTACTGGACGACGTGCACGGTGACCGCGAGCGAACCGGGAAAGGTGTTCGCGTTCGGGGTGGGCAACAAGCCCGACAAGCCACTCAACGTCTGGCGCTACGACATCGCACCCGCGGCCGACGGCTGCGACGTCACCGAGTCGTTCACCCTCGCCCCCACCTGGTGGCTGAAGCTCTACTGGACGTGCCTCGGCTGGGCGCGGGGGAAGACCAACCGCAACGGCATGCAGCGGACGCTCGAGCGCGTCCGCGAGGACGCCGAGGCCAACACGTCACAGGCGTAGCCTCGGTACCTGCTCCACACCCTGAGCGCTCGCCCTCTCCCCGTGGGAGCGCTCGGGTGAAGACGAATCGGCCCGGCCGAGCCGGTTACTGAGATCCCAAGTCGAGGTACAACAGAGGTCCTTCTCCGGTGAACCCGAGGCGGCGGTAGAAGGGGAACGAAAGGGGGCTCGGATGCACCGACAGGTAATCCAATCCCACGCCCCGCGCTCCCTCGATGAGCTCTCGGACGAGCACGGTGCCGACACCTTTGTTCCGCTTCTCGGCCAGCACGTACACACTCTGAATCGCTCCGGAGAGCCTCGTCCATCTCTGGGGCCCGGGAACCCGCTCCACGATGGCAAGCCAAGCCATTCCGATGGCGGACTCGGCCCTTTCCACGATGAAGGGCACGTGGGTGTGCTCGTGCCCCGCCATCCAATCCGCAAAATCGGCGCGGAAGCGGTCCCAGTCACCGTCTTCGTCCCCTTCGACCGTCCGCCAGATCCAACGAAGCCTGGCGAGCAGTCCGGCATCGGAGAGGTCTGCCCTGTGGGCTGAAGAGCTCGGGATGGGAATCGCCGTCATGTGCGCCAGCCTGCAGCCGCGTTGGGCAGGCCCGGGTCGCTCAATCGACCGTCCAGCTCGATCCTGACCGCAGCAGTGCCCCGAGATCCCCGAGTCCCCGCTTCGCCTGGGCGTCGGTGATCTGCTCGGTCAGCTGTTCGCCGTACTCGGGGCGCTCGACTGCCCGGAAGACTCCGATCGGCGTCGGCTCGTAGGGGCCGTTGGCCAGCCGCGACAGGCGGAAGGCGAAGCCAGGGTCCGGCCGCTTCTCGTCGTGTACCAAGACGGCGTCGAGGCCGACGTCGGCCACCGGGACCACCTCGAGCTTCCCGTCCGGTCGCTGCACGACGCCGCGCTCCTCACCTTCGGGCCCGAAGGTGATCGGCTCGCCGTGGCGCAGTGGGATCAGCATGGTGGAGCGGGCGTCCTTGGCGGTGATCTTCTCGAACGCCCCGTCGTTGAAGACGTTGCAGTTCTGAAGGACCTCGACGAAGGCCGCACCCTTGTGCTCGTGGGCCCGCCGGAAGGTCTCCTGCATGTGGGCGCGGTCCATGTCGTGCGTGCGAGCGACGAAGGTCGCCTCGGCGCCGAGGGCGAGCGAGACCGGGTTGAATGGCGTGTCGACCGAGCCGAACGGCGTCGACTTGGTGACCTTGGCCACCTCGGAGGTCGGCGAGTACTGACCCTTGGTCAGGCCATAGATCTGGTTGTTGAACATGATGATGTTCAACCGCACGTTCCGCCGCAGCGCGTGGATGAGGTGGTTGCCACCGATGGACAGCGCGTCACCGTCGCCCGAGATCACCCAGACGTCGAGATCCGGCCGCGTCGTCGCCAATCCCGTTGCGATGGCGGGCGCGCGCCCGTGGATCGAGTGCATGCCGTAGGTGTTCATGTAGTACGGGAAGCGGGCGGCACAGCCGATCCCCGAGAGGAACACCGTGTTCTCCCGGCGCACGCCGAGGTCTGGCATCAGCATCTGGACCGCCGCCAGGATCGAGTAGTCGCCGCAGCCCGGGCACCAGCGCACCTCCTGGTCGCTCGACCAGTCCTTGCGCGTGGTCACCGGGACCGCCGTGGCCACCGAGCCGTTGCTGAACCGTTGGAACCGTTGGAACCGTTGGTGGAGCCGTTGGACTCGCTCATGACTTCCCTCCGAGCAGTGCCGTGATGGCCGCTTCGATCTCACCCACGCGGAACGGCACGCCTTGGATCTTCGACATGGTCTGGGCATCGACCAGGTACTCGGCGCGCAGGATGAGGCTGAGCTGGCCGAGGTTGATCTCGGGCACCAAGATCTGGCTGTAGCGCTGCAGCACCTCCCCGAGGTTCGGCGGTAGCGGGTTGAGGTGGCGCAGGTGGACGTGCGCCGCCTTCATGCCTCGGGCCCGCACCCGCTTGACGCCGGCCAGGACGGCGGCGTAGGTCGAGCCCCAGCTGACCAGCAGGAGCTGCGCATCGCCCGTTTCGTCGTTGACCTGCACCGGCGGGACGTCGGCCACGATCCCGGCGATCTTGTCGTCTCGGAGGTGGACCATCCGCTCGTGGTTCACGCTCTCGTAGGAGACGTTGCCGCTGCCGTCTTCCTTCTCCAGGCCCCCGATGCGGTGCTCGAGGCCGGGGAGGCCCGGTGGCGCCCACGGACGGGCCAGCGTCTCGGGATCGCGGATGTAGGGCCAGAAGTCCGTGGTGCCGTCGGGGCCGGTGTGGTTCGGCTCCGACGCGAACGAGGGGTCGATCGGCTCGAGTGCATCGAGGTCGGGGAGCCGCCAAGGCTCGGCGCCGTTGGCGAGATAGCCGTCGGACAGGACGATGACCGGAGTGCGGTACTTCACGGCGATGCGGGTCGCCTCGATCGCGACGGCGAAGCAGTCGCTCGGGGTCTGCGGCGCCAAGACGGGCAGCGGCGCCTCTCCGTGGCGCCCGTACAAGGCGTGAAGGAGGTCGGCCTGCTCGGTCTTGGTGGGGAGGCCGGTCGCAGGTCCACCCCGCTGGACGTCGACGATCACCAGCGGCAATTCGAGGCTGATCGCGAGGCCGATCGTCTCCGACTTCAGGTCGAGGCCGGGACCGCTGGTCGTGCTGACGCCGAGAGCCCCGCCGAAGGCCGCCCCCAGCGCGGCTCCGACGCCGGCGATCTCGTCCTCGGCCTGGAAGGTCCGGACGCCGAACTCCTTGCGTCGGCTGAGCTCGTGCAGGATGTCCGAGGCCGGCGTGATCGGGTAGCTGCCCAAGAAGAGGGGCACGCCGGCCAGCCGGGCGGCGGTGATCAGGCCCCAGGCCAGCGCCTGGTTCCCTGTGACCTGGACGTACTCGCCCTTTTCGAAGGTGGCGGGCTTGACCTCGTAGTTGGACTCGAAGAGCTCGGCCGTCTCGCCGAAGTCGTAGCCGGCCCGGAAGGCCCGGGTGTTGGCCTCCATCACCTGTGGCTTCGCACCGAAGCGCTCGGTGATCCACTTGAGGGTGGGGTCGATGGGCCGGGTGTACATCCAGCTGACCAGTCCGAGCGCGAAGAAGTTCTTGGAGCGCTCGGCGTCGCGGGGCTTGACGCCCGCCTCCTTGCACACCTCCTGGGTGATGGAGGTCATCGGGACCTCGTAGACGGTGTATGCGGCGAGCGATCCGTCCGTCAAGGGGTTGGACTCGTAGCCGGCCTTGGCCAGGTCACGCTCCTCGAAGGAGTCGCTGTTGACGATGAGGACGGTCCCCTTCGCCATGAGGTCGATGTTCGCCTTCAGGGCCGCGGGGTTCATCGCCACCAGCACGTTCGGCGAATCCCCGGGCGTGAGGATGTCGTGGTCCGAGATGTGCACCTGGAAGGCGGAGACGCCGTTGACGGTGCCGGCGGGGGCTCGGATCTCGGCCGGAAAGTCCGGGAAGGTGGATAAGTCGTTGCCCAGAAGGGCGCTGCTCGTCGTGAAGCGGTCGCCGGTCAGCTGCATGCCGTCGCCGGAGTCCCCGGCGAAGCGCACGATGACCTGGTCCAGCTGCTCCGGTGCGTGTTGCGTTCCCGATGCCACGGGCTGCCTCGTCTCGTCTCATGGACACAGAGACCCCTGGCTCACTGCGGCGGGCCTACTGGTCGCACCCTCGCCGCACGGCGCGCGGTGCTCTCCGTCCGAATATTTCGTTCGTGTGAATCCTAATCCCGCAGCCCACCATGCCCGATGTCTCCCTGGTCGGCGGGGTGCGGGCGCTTGGGGCGGACGGGCCCGGTCCGCCCTCCGCGAGGGGTCCGGCGCGGCCGGCGAGGCCGGCCCCGTCAGGGGTCAGGCGATGGTCACCGCCGGGTCGAGGTACACGTCCTGGATGCTGTGGATGAGGGCCGCGCCGTCGGCCATGGGACGTGAAAAGGACTTGCGGCCGACGATGAGGCCCGTGCCGCCGGCACGCTTGTTGATGACGGCCGTCCGGACGGCCTGGGCCAGGTCGTCGTCGCCGTGGGACTCCCCGCCGGAGTTGATGAGGCTGATGCGGCCCGCGTAGCAGTTGACGACCTGCCATCGGGTGAGGTCGATCGGGTTGTCGGTAGTGAGCTCGTCGTACACGAGCGGGTCGGTGCGGCCGAAGCCGATCGCCGTGTAGCCACCGTTGTTCTCCGGCTGCTTCTGCTTGATGATGTCGGCCTCGATGGTGACGCCGATGTGGTTGGCCTGGCCGGTGAGGTCGGCCGAGACTTCGTAGTTGACGCCGTCCTTCTTGAAGGCCGGGTTGCGCAGATAGCACCACAGGACCGTGAACATGCCGAGCTCGTGGGCGTGAGCGAACATCTCGGACACCTGCTGCAGCTCGCGGTCTTGGTCGTCAGAGCCGAAGTAGATGGTGGCGCCCACGGCGACGGCGCCGAGGTCGAAGGCCTGCTTCACGTTGCCGAACTTGATCTGGTCGTATTGGTCGGGCACGTGCAGGAACGCGTTGTGGTTCAGCTTGCAGATGAAGGGGATCCGGTGGACGTACTTGCGCGAGGCCAGGCCGAGCGTCCCGAGCGTGGTGGCGACGGCGCTGCACTCGCCGGCGAGCGCGAGCTCGAGGATGTTCAGCGGATCGAAGTAGGCGGGGTTCTTGGAGAAGCTCGCCGCCGCTGAGTGCTCGATGCCCTGGTCGACCGGGAGGATGGAGAGGTATCCAGTGCCGGCCATCCGGCCGTGGTTGAACACCGCCCCGAGGTTGCGCAGCACAGCCGGCGAGCGGTCGCTGTTGGTGAAGACCCGGTCCAGATAATCGGGCCCCGGCAGCGTCAGGTTCTCGGCGGGAAAGGCCTTCGCGTTGTAGCTGAGCAGCTTGTCCGCGTCGTCGCCGAGCAGCGAGTGGAGGTCGGTCGTCATGGCCGACCAGCCTACCGGAGGGCGACGAGGGCCCTCGTTGGCCGGGGTTCGTGCGGTTCACGCGGCAGCCCGTCGGGGTGCGCCGGTGTGGGGCAGGCGGTTCTCCGTCGGTTGGCCGTGTCATGCAGTGATGGCCGGTGTCACCGTTCGCTCACGTCGTTCACCTCGTGCACACAGGGAGCACCGACGGTGACGACCGCCTCGACCGGGCGAAGAGTCCGACGGCCCCGACGTCCGGCGATTGCAGCACACCCCTACGCTGTGGACCGGGTTGGGGAGCCCGTCAGCGCAGTGTGCATCGAGCGGAGTCGGCCATGGACGAGGTCCCGGAATCCACGAGAGGACGGTCAATCGCCTTACCCCCTCTGCTTCTTTTCGCGGGAATTATCGCCCTCATCGTCGTTTCCGTCGTCGTCTTCAGTGGCCGCTCCCCGGCGGCGCACGGCGGGCAGGCCGGAGCCTCGAGCCGCTCGTCGTCCAGTTCGTCCGCGCGCGCGTCGGACGCCGCTGACATCGGGTTCCACGTCGCGTCCGTCACGCCGGCCACCGGATCGCAGGACGTCGCGTCGAACACGAAGATTTCGGTCACCTTCTCAGGGCCCGTGCAACTGACCAAGGCCACCCCCACGCTCTCGCCGCGGGTCGCCGGTAAGTGGACGCAGACGAACGCGACGACGCTTTCGTACGACCTCGACTCTCCCCTCATCCCCTCCACCCACGAGACCCTCACCATCCCTGGTGGTCCCTCGGGACTCGAAGGTCGCGACGGCGCCCGCCTGGCTTCGTCGTCCACCGACACCTTCAACGTCGCGGGGGGCGACATGCAGCGCATCCAGCAGCTGCTGGCGCAGCTCGACTTCCTGCCCCTGAGCTTCACTCATACCGGCGCCGCCCCGACCCGGGCCGACCTGGCCGTGGACCAGACCGGCTCCTTCGCCTGGCGCTGGCCCGGCCTGCCCGCCGAGCTCACCTCGCTGTGGACCCAGGGCAGCGACAACGAGATCACCAGAGCCGCGATCGAGGCATTCGAGAGCCAGAACGGCCTCGGCGTCGACGGCCTCGCCGGTGCCGCGGTGTGGACGGCGTTGATCAACGACACGATCAACCACAAGGTCGACGCGACGCCGTACGTCTATGTCCTCGTGAGCAAGACGCTGCCCGAGAACCTCACGCTGTGGAACAACGGTGCCGCCAAGTACGCCGGCATCCCCGTCAACACCGGGGCACCAGGAGCCGACACCACCGACGGGTCCTACGCCGTGTTCGAGCACGTGCGCTTCTCGGACATGAAGGGCACCAATCCCGACGGGACCACCTACAACGACCCCAACGTGCCCTACGCCAGCTACTTCAACGGTGGCGACGCCCTGCACGGCTTCATCAGAGCCTCTTACGGCTCGCCGCAGAGCAACGGCTGCGTCGAGATGAGTTACGCGGATGCCGCGACGGTCTGGCCGCTGACGCCTGTCGGCACGCTGGTGACCGTCGTCGGGCCGAACTACGGGACGGCCCCGCCGCCGACGACGACCACGACGACCGCACCCCCGCCGACGACAACGACCTCGGCTGCCCCTCCGGCGGCTCCGCCTCCGGCGGCCCCGGCGCCGACGACTCCTGCGCCGACGACAACGACTACCGCGCCGCCCCCTACCTCGACGACCACCTCGTCACCGCCTCCGGCCGGGTGACAACGGGCGCACCGGGGTGCACAATCCTGGTCAGGCACGGGCCTGCCCGGGCCGTCTCCGAGGAAAGGAGTCCCATGAGCGCCGTTGCCGGCAGCCTCACCCTTATTCTCTCGATCGTTGCGGCCCTGATCGTGATCGCCGTCGTGGTGCGGATCGCACCGCCGCGGTCCGTCGACTGAACTCGATCTGCCGCTGAGTCGGTCTCACGCCTTTCCGTCCGGCCGGTGTCCATCCGGCCGGTGGATGCATGTCAGGCGTTTCGCGGCGTGCTGCGGGTGACGGCTCGACGCGCGCCTGGCCTCGCCTTCTTGGGGCGGGTTGCTCTCTCGGGCCCGAGGTTTCGTAGCCGCTCGGCCACGTCATAAGCGCCCGGGTCCGCCTTGGCCACCCGCTCGAAGTACTGACGCGCCCGGGGCACGTCACCGGCCCGCTCGTAGATGTCCGCCAGGACGTACCACTGCCGGACGTGGCGGTTCGACGGGTTGCGCAACGGCTTCGTCGCTCCGGCCGTTGCCAGTAGCGAGATCGCACCGTTGAGGTCTCCACCTTCGGCCAGCGTGGACGCGGCGACGATCCTCCCCTCCGACAACACGTCGGGCTCCGGAGAGCTGTGGCGCAGCTCGCTCCACAGCTCGGCCACCTTTTTGGGCTTGTGCAGTGCACGTTGGCAATCCATCAGCACGGGAATCTGGTCGAGCGAACCGGTGAGATCCCCGTACGCCTGGAGATGCCGGGCGGCTTCGCGCCAACGGTTGCTCCGGTACGCGGCGAGGCCGGCGAGCTCGCGCACCGCCGCCACAGCGGGAACCTCATCTGCTACTGGTTTGATGCTGCGCAGGGCATCTTGGTAGCGCCCCCGCTCGTACGAGGCGGTGGCCGCCTCCGCGCGCTCGACCAGGTGCTCTCGGTGGCGGGCGGTCGCCACGTCGGCGGCGTTTCGGATCTCGGTGGCGACCTCCGGGGGGAGCGTCGGTCGCGCCGACAGGGCGGCGAGGGCGCGGCTGGCCGAGAAGCCCCTCGAGTCCACGGTCCTGGACGCCGGCTTTGCCTTTGCTGTGCGAGTGGAGGCCCGCGATCGGTCAGCCCACTCACTGGAGGCGCCGTCGTCGCGGGTCCAGGCCACCTGACGTGACGGCGGAGGAGCTGACGCTGGTTCTCGTCGGTCACGGCCATCACGGTCGGAGTCCCGTCGGCCCCCGTTTTCCGCGTCGCCGTCCCGCAGGTTCCGATGCGTGACCTCGCGGGCGCCGCGCCGGGCGACGTTCCCCCAGGCCTTGGTCCGGTTCGGGAGCGGGGGCAGCTCTTCGCGTTCGCTCGGTTGGCCGCGCTGACCAGAACGGTCACCGGTTGAGCCGGGTGCGCGCGCCGCGTCTCGGGGTGGCCTTCTCCGATTTCCTGGCCCCTGCTCTGGACGGCTTCCTTGCTGGGGCCCGGTCGGGCGCGACGAACGTGTGGGGCGGCCTACTCGCCGGGAGACCCTATCCGCCGCCTCGTTCCCGGAATCTCGCCGAGGCGCCTTCGTCCGTGGCCCGCTCGGGCCGCCGTCTCTCGAGGATCCCGCTGAGGCCGACCTGCTGCGGCCAGTGCCGCCAGCCGTGCCTCGTGCGCTGGGTCGACCGCTCCCCCGCTGTGGTGCTCCACCCGAGGTCGACCGGCGCGGGCCGGCCCCCGACGCGCTGCCGCGGCCGCTTTGCCGGTCGTGCGCGCCGCTTCGGTCCCCTCCCGAGCGAGTGCTTCCCGAGTCCCTCTGCGGTGCCCCGGCGCGCTTCGTCGGTCGCCCGCCGCCCCGCGTGCCGCTGGTGCGGGGGCTACCCGAGCCCGCCGAGCCCGCCGAGCTGGCCGAACGCGTCTGACGTGGCGCCCCTTTCCGCGCCGAAGGGGCGCGGCGGCGGGGCCGAGGTGCGTCGGAGGGCATCGGGCGATTGTACGTGGGCACTTGGTCAAGAAGTCCGCCGCGCAATGAACGCGATGAAGTGGCGCGCACGTCGTCGACCATTGGATTGCCCCGTACACGACGAAGTCCCCTCGAGCCGGAGCTCTAAGGGGACCTCGTCATGAGAAATCCCGGCGGCGACCTACTCTCCCAGGGGGCCTCCCCCCAAGTACCATCGGCGCGGGCGGGCTTAACTGCCGTGTTCGGAATGGGAACGGGTGTTTCCCCGCCGCTATGGCCACCGGAAACCGTGCGCTCGGCGGCACCGCACGAGTTGAGTCATGCGGAGCACGCCTGGCTGCGAGATCGCAGCCCCTGAGCGTTCCAAAGCGAGCACGAGCGAGGTATGTCTCCAAGCCCTCGGCCGATTAGTACCGGTCGGCTGAATGCATTGCTGCACTTACACCTCCGGCCTATCAACGTGGTCGTCTAGCCACGGGCCTTACCAGGTTAACCCTGTGGGAGATTTCATCTCGAAACGGGCTTCGCACTTAGATGCTTTCAGCGCTTATCCCACCCGTAGGTCGCAAACCAGCCGTGCCCTTGGCAGGACAACTGGCACACGAGAGCTACGTCCGTCCCGGTCCTCTCGTACTAGGGACAGCCTTCCTCAAATCTCCTACGGCTGCATCGGATAGGGACCGAACTGTCTCACGCATGTTCATCCCGCATTACTGCGGGCACAGACTATACCTTCACCCTCTTTCGAGGGGCTGGCGTGTTATGGCTTCCACAGGGGTCTGCGGATCAGGAAATCGATCAAAAGAAGCCATCTCTTCGCTGTTGCTGGCGAAGAAGTCGTTACAGGGGCACAACACGCCCTTGCTACGCAGATGTTGCTCGACATCTGCGGCGGAAATCCGCTTCGTCTTTGAATAGTTTAGGGTCGCGAATGCATCGACTTGGCGTGCGAGTTGCAGGAATCGCATCGGGTCCTTCACTCCATCCAACTGAGGAAGGATCTCAAGCGCTCGTCGCACGTGAACCTGCTTGAAGATCACGTGCGGCTCGACCGCTTGGAGTATTCGAAGCAACACCGGTCTGCTGGTGATCACGAGATCACTCATGCCGGTTCCCCGATCTCGCAGGTACCCGTCTCCACCCAGCAGCGCCTGGATTCGCTCCAGACCCGCTCGAGCTGACGTGCTCTGCGAGAACGAGATGCTGGCTCGGATGTAGAAACCGAACCGATACTCCTTCTGCCTGACGAGTTGGAAGTGAATGCTTCCATCACCGTCGAGGAATCCTGCAACGTAGGACGCCGTAGATACATCCATTGTGTTGGCCTTCCCTCGGTATTGCCCTGAACAAGAACGTTCGGTTGTTCGTTCAGGGTTTCACCGATATGAGCCAGTGAGCACCCAGGAATTACTTCCTGGGGACGCAGTGTTCTACGTTCTAAACCCAGCTCGCGTACCGCTTTAATGGGCGAACAGCCCAACCCTTGGGACCGGCTTCAGCCCCAGGATGCGACGAGCCGACATCGAGGTGCCAAACCTTCCCGTCGATATGGACTCTTGGGGAAGATGAGCCTGTTATCCCCGGGGTACCTTTTATCCGTTGAGCAACGGCGCTTCCACAAGCAACCGCTGGATCACTATGCCCTGCTTTCGCACCTGCTCGACTTGTAGGTCTCGCAGTCAAGCTCCCTTTTGCCATTGCACTCGACAGCTGATTGCCAACCAGCCTGAGGGAACCTTTGGGCGCCTCCGTTACGTTTTAGGCAATCTGTTAGCTCGACAACTTGTACCTCATGCTCGGCAGTACTTCGTTCGCGATGAATGCAGCAAGATCCGACGCGGAGGGTGCCGGAATGTAGATCTGCAAGCCATCGCGCTGCCGTCGCAGGGTGGTCTCTATTCCAACGTCTCTCGAGATCACGGCCTGCAGAAGCGAAACTTCTGAAGCAGTGAAGCTCTGGGTGTTGAGATACAGACCACGACACTGACTCGACTTTCGTGAGCCGTCGTCCATGAACCACACGGCCATGCTGAGGGGCAAGAGCTCGAGATCTATCGGAATCACCTTGCGGCGTTCCCGGTAGAAGCGAACCCGGAACTCTTCGAAGTCGACGTGAGCAAGGGTCGTAAACCCGATGTTCGTCGAGTACGTCCCGAGTCGGTTGCGTCGAACTCGTTCCCTCGGCGGCGTGCGCACCCAATCTCGCCATTCTCTGAACTTCCATTCGACGTATGCCGATTGGGCCAAAGAGTGTTCGATCTTGAGCCTCGCCGTTAGGGCACCGCGCTGTCGTTCAAGGTGAGCATCACCGAGAAGCATTCCCACAAGGATTTGCTTCTGTCGGTCGGTCATCTTGAGCGACGCCTTCTGCTTGCGCAGTGCCAGCGTGTTCATGGACGGAGTTGCCGTCTCGAGGTCATTTCTGCCTCGATCTGCATGTCGCCATGCAGTTCAGACCATTCCATCACCCGTCGCAGTGCGACGGGGCTCTCGTTGTGGTCGTTGGGGTAGGCAACACAGAGCTGCCCAACCTGCTGATTGTCCGCACTGGTCAGATTGTCACTGCCCATGCCAAACCGCTAAATAGCGGGTGTGACATTGACGAGTACTGCCAGATCCTCGGGTGTCCCAGCATACGCCGAGAGTTTTATCTCACATGGTTTCCCATGATTCGCCCCATTCTGTTAAGGCGACCGCCCCAGTCAAACTACCCGCCTGACGCTGTTCCTGATCCGGATAACGGACCGAGGTTAGAGTCCCGGCACTAAAAGGGTGGTATTTCAAGGTTGACTCCACACTGGCTAGCGCCAATGCTTCAAAGTCTCCCACCTATCCTACACAAATAGTACCAAAACTCAACATCAAGTTGTAGTAAAGGTCCACGGGGTCTTTCCGTCCTGATGCAGCTAACGAGCATCTTTACTCGTACTTCAATTTCGCCGGGTCTGTGGTTGAGACAGTAGGAAAGTCGTTACGCCATTCGTGCAGGTCGGAACTTACCCGACAAGGAATTTCGCTTGATCTGTTACAACCAAATGCCGTCTTGACATTTGGTGGACCGGTCGTTTCCGCCGGCCTCCCTACGTCGCCGTAGGGACCGGACCATATCTTCAACTCAGCTTGGGATAGCTGAGTTGGTCGGCGTATGGTCTCTGAGGATTCTCAGAACCTACCTGAGTCTTTCCTGCTGATTGTCCGCACCTCTCACATTTTCACTGATCCCTTTCGGAATCGAGTAGTGGAGGATCCACCGGATTTTCCAGCATATAGCCGACTGCGCACCACATTGTTGCCAATGTGGGGGGCAGCAAACCCTTCAAACTGCAAAGGGCCATTCCACCTTAGGACCGTTATAGTTCACTTAGTCCTCATGTCGCCATGAGGTGTGGGCCATATCTTCATCCCTCTGCTTCAAAGAGGGAGCTCTGCATATGGTCTCTGAGGATTCCCAGTTCCTCAACGTCGCGATGATCTCGTCATCACTACGCCGACGCTTCCCTCCTCGGTTCATCGGAGCCCTCAGTACGAGGGCTTGCTCGATACCCGCTGATGAAAGATGCCGGCCTGACAGGACGAGCTGCGTGACCGTGCGGAAGATCGCGAGGTCTTGCCGCTTGGGACTGCGCAACGCGAAACGATCGAAGAACGGGAAGACCCGCTGCTTGAGATCGGTCGGTTTGGTGACTTCGAAATAGAAGACACCATCGCGGCGCCCTCGCACCGTTCCCACGCCGAAGACACGGCGAAGAAGCGCTGGCGCCTCCTCACCGATCTGCGACACGTTGAACGACAGCGAAACGCGCCATGGCAGTCCACGGTCACGCTCTCGACGGATAGGGACGTTGAAGCTTCCCTCGCCATCGACGAATCCCGCGACCCAGTTTCCGAGGTCGTACGGGATCCGATCCAGCCAGTTAGAGGAACAGGGTCTTTCCATGAAAGATGCCGGCCTGACAGGACGAGCTGCGTGACCGTGCGGAAGATCGCGAGGTCTTGCCGCTTGGGACTGCGCAACGCGAAACGATCGAAGAACGGGAAGACCCGCTGCTTGAGATCGGTCGGTTTGGTGACTTCGAAATAGAAGACACCATCGCGGCGCCCTCGCACCGTTCCCACGCCGAAGACACGCGCAAGAAGCGCTGGCGCCTCCTCACCGATCTGCGACACGTTGAACGACAGCGGTACCGCGCCACGGCAAGTCCGCGGTCACGCTCTCGACGGAAGGGGACGTTGAAGCTTCCCTCTCCATCGACGAATCCCGCCGACCCAGTTGCCCAGGTCACTAAGGGACTCCGATCCAGCCAGTAAGAGGAAACTCCGCCCTTCCTGCTGATTGTCCGCACCGGACGGATTTTCACTTCCCACGCCAACTACCCCATCAGAGGGGGGTGACATGGATGAGTACCGCCGGATACTCGGAGTTTCCAGCATTTAGCAGAGTTTGTTTCAAGGGATTACTCCCCTGAAGCCGCAA
>CAVXPD010000009.1:0-74288 GCA_963763575.1 uncultured Acidimicrobiaceae bacterium | reverse complement strand
AGGACCTCGACGAGCGATCGTACCGACGCTCGCTGAAATTCGAGCGTATGGAGAAGCGCGAGCCGCTCATCCGCGTTGTCGTGTTCAATCACGATTGAATGTTTCCAGAGGCCAACGCCTGGTGAAAGCTCCCGACCATCCGACACCTGCCGGCGTCCCTGATCACCGATGGCTGGGGGCGACCCTAATGGCTTACAAGCCGGCCCCCGGGGGCGGCCACATCCATGTGGTTATAAACGCCGCTTCACCGACGGGACTCATCCGAGGTTCCCAAATCACGCGCCCCAGCGTCGGTGTCTGGGACATCCGAGCTGCCGATATGTGTTGCGACGGGAGAAGTTCCGACCAAGCACCCGTTCCGCGTCTCATCGAGTCAAAGCACGAGGAAGCGAGAACCCGAAGGGCAAGTCGAAACCGACCTAGAGCGCGACCTCGCGGAGACGCCCGGATTCGACTTCGTATACGAAACCACGTACATCCTTATTCGGGATAAAGGGGTTGGCTTTTATCCGAGCCGCGGTTTGCCGCACGTCCTCCTCGGCCTTCGGGAAGGCCTCGAGAGCAAAGGTAGGACGCAGACCTGTCTCTGCCAAGATCTCGTCTTTGACGACGTCGTCTTTGAATGTCTCCATCCCACAATCGGTGTGATGGATGAGGACGATCTCCTCAGTGCCGAGTAGACGCTGGGAGATAACAAGGCTCCGAATGGCGTCCTCAGAGGCCACTCCACCAGCATTGCGAATGACGTGGGCATCGCCTTCTTGCAGTCCCAGCGCTTTCCCGGGGTCGAGCCGCGCGTCCATGCAGGCCAATACGGCTACCTTCTTCCCAGGAGGCAATGGTAGGTCACCTTTGCTGAATCGAGCCGCGTACTCTTCATTGTTGGCCAGCAGCTCATCGGTTGCGCTCATCGCTTTCTCCTTCGCTCGTAACTCCGACACAGGTATCAGACCGGACCGAACCTGCCATCAAATCCGGAGGCCGCTGGTTGGTCTCAAAGAACCATGCACACCAGGCGCAGTAACCACCCACCAGATCAGCAGGCATTACGTAGCCCATGTCCGCCAGGGTCGCCGCGGCAAGGCTCGACGCGTAGCCCTCGGAACAGATCACGACCACCGGCTGGTCATAACCGGTTAGAGCGGGTAGCCGGTAAGGGCCTGTGGGTTCGAGTCGCCACTCAAAGACATTGCGCTCGATGCAAACGGCTCCCGGCAACTCGCCCTCACGTGCGCGTTGAAACACCGGGCGGATGTCGACAAGAAGTCCGCCCTCGCGGCGGATGGCGTCAAGCTCGAGAGGGCCGACGCGTCGGATACAACCACGCGCCCGACGGACGAGTTCGTCGACCGACGCTGTCACGGAACCGATAGACCGGCGTGGTACCGAACCGTGTGACTCGGTTCAAGACGACTATCAAGTAATTTGAAGTGGGTCATCGCAGTAAGTCGTGGCGAGTAGGCGTGCACGCTGAGCGCCGGTGCTGCCTCGATGTTTGCGAGGCTGTGAATGTGGCTTTGACCGAAGCTCACCGACTCCCCCGCGCCGACCACCCGTGTCATGTAGCAGCACTCACCCTTCTGATCTTCCAGGACCGTGGTCTCGCTCAGCTCGCCACCGACAACGACGACTGCGCCGGCGGAATGCCCATGGTTGTGTAACTCGATAAACCCACCAGGAGGCCAGGCGATGAGCCAAGCCTCGAAGTTGTCGGATGCAGCCATAAGCGGCCAGATGCGTCGGCGGACAGGAGACCCGCTGGGCCAGCGTGCAGCGCTCGGCACAAGGCGTCGGGCGATATCGAGGAGTTCACCAACGCCCAGCTCCGGCTGCTCGACTGAGGGTGTGCGCTCCGCTTGAGCAAGAGCGGCCGAGAGATGGAGATGCTCCGCCGGATGCACGTCGGGGCACGTCCAAGCCGTCGTCACACCAGCACCCTGACGGGCCACCGCGCTTTCGGGCCGCAGGAAGGTGCGCCCAGCGGCTCGCGGTCGGTCGCCATAGGCGCCGTAGGGTAGATGCTGATAGCTGATAAATCAAGTCGGATTTATAGGAAATGTGCCTTCTCCGAGAATGTCTGGGGAAGTACCCCGACCCGGCGGGTCAGGAAGTATTCGCCGAACCGGGTCTCGGCGCGTTATGGGTACTGCAATCGGCGAGGCGCGCTGAGGACAGCAGCTTCGCGCCCTATGCGCCGGCAGAGCGAAACTCCGCCCGCCAGGGACGGTCGGAGTGGACCACCTCCCAAATCGCGTCTTGCGATGCTCTCGCGATCGAAGCTGGGCATCCGAAATCACGGCGTGCTCGGAGCGCTCCGAGGAAATAGTCGGCGGCGTGGTAGACGACGCCATTTCGCTACTCGCAGAGCTGAGGCAACGGGGACACTTTGCTACGCCCCGTAGACGAGAGTCGGAGCCATCCTTGGAGTCATTGATCGACCGTTGTGAACGACGTTACGAAGACTCAGACCTGATGCGATCTTCCAGGAAGATGCAACCACTCCGTCAACGCGCGAGGCTTTCGCAGATGAGCCTCCAGTACGCATCGGATCACCTGGTGGCGGCTGTGAAATCCCTTGCGAGCAGCGAAGGGCCTCTACACGAGCGCCTTCAGGTCGCGTGGGACGATCACGTACAGATGCTGTGGATAAAACCATGCCTGTCAACGGACCTATTGAGCGACTTCAAGAACTTCTGGCATCGCTATACGGCGCCACCTGACGACCGCACCAGTACGAAGCTGCGTACCCTCACCAGGAACGAACTCGAAAAGGCCATCGACGAGCTCGTTGCCCTTTCGGCTCGGACCACTGTGGCGGCAGCGCAGAGTCCTGTGGACGTACGACTGGCTACGCTCACCGATCTCGCATAGGGCTTCGCGTTCCGACGCTCTGGGATGCTGTCACCTACCTCGGGTGCGCCGTACCCCGCCGCCCGTGATCGATGTCACCCCGGTGCTGATTCAGAGGTATCGCAGCGGCGACTTACCACGTTGCTGGAACGCCCAGGGTCCGAGGTGATCATGTCGGTCGGGGGAGTCATCGGCGTAGCGTGGACCGGAATGCGCAGATCGGTTTGTATCGTACGCAATTGGCAACCCGATCGAACGGAGGGCGATGTGGCGGTCATGAACGCCGCCTCGCTCGTGAAGCAGATCATCGCGCACTTGGCGCTCGAGCTCGTCGAGGACCTTGACGAACCCGTTCTGGAAGAGATCACGGTGCGCCACGTCCTCACCCACACCACCGGGCTTCCGAACTGGCGCCCAGAGGGACGTCCCCTCGAGCCATTGCGCCCACCCGGGGTGCGCTGGGGCTACTCCGGCGAGGGTTTTGTGCTCCTCCAAGAGCACCTGGAGCGGCGTGCCGGCGTGCCGATCGCCATGCTTGCCAGCGACCGGCTCTTCCTGCCCCTGGGCATGGAGCAAAGCTATCTGGCCGATCCTGAACCCGGCTTCCACGGCTATCGACCTCTCCTGACCACCGTCGCCGACTACGGGCGATTCTTGGCGCATGTGCTCCTCATCGACGATGTGCGATGGGAACCGCTGTGGCCCATCGACGACGAGCTTGCATGGGGCGCGGGTTGGGGCATCGAGCTCGGTCCACCGGTGTGCGGCTGGCAATGGGGGCTGAACGACGACGCCAACAACTTCGTCATCGGATGCCCTTCCACGGGCGACGGCGTTGTCGTCATGTCCGATGATCCCGATGGTCGGTCCTATTACCGATCCGTCGTACAGCACGAGCTTCCGGGAGATCACGCAGCGCTCCGGGTCGAAGAGAACCCGACATGGCTCGATCTAGTCATCTGACGTGTTATGGAGGTTCCTGATCGCAGGGGAAGGGAACAGGTCGGGCGCCGCCGTATCGGGCGTTCAATGCGATGGGTCACCGACTCGACACCCGACCGACAACCGAGTCAGTCTGGAGCAGTGAGCGAGCCCACCAATGCCGAGGCAGTCGTGCGGGACTTCATGGCGACCTTCACCGAAGCTTGGCCGATGAGACACGCCACGGCTCTCGCCCGTTTCTTCAGCGAGGATGCCGAGTACCGCAATGGCCCTGTTGAACCCGTCAGGGGAGAGACGCCATCATCGCCAACCTCGACTCAATGATGGCCATTGGTGGCGAGGTCGATGCCGACATCATCCACCTGGTGGCTGACGGCACCATCGTGATGACCGAGCGGGTTGACTACGTGAAGCTGGGCGAGAAGACGGCTGGCTTGCGGATTGCCGGTGTCTTTGAAGTCCACGATGGCGTCATCACAGCATGGCGGGACTACTTCGATTCCACTGATTTCGGCTCGCAGCTGTCCACAAGCTGATTCCGATCGGGTTGGGCCGATAGCTGACTGATTGTCGGTGTGTCCCAATCGCCGCACATCAGGACTGGGGCTACTCTCGTCGCTTCCCCGGAGATCGAATTTGGTCGTCAGGCGGAGGTCCTTCGCCACCAACCCCTATCTGAAGGGCGGCACAGGCGGGTTTAGATGCCTAGCGTCTGTAGATCATGGGCTCAGAACCCAGGTCAAGCCGCGAACTGATGGGGGCGATTCGAGCCCTCGGTGACAAGGGCTTGGCCATTGAAGGCGTCCACGTACACGTGGGCAACCGGCCTCCGGTCGAGTACCACTGGGTAGCCGACATACGCCGCGACATATTCTCTGCCTCGAAGACCTTCGCCTCGGTGGCCGTCGCCATCGCTCAGGGTGAGGGGCTACTCGATGTAGACGATTCGATCCTGTCTCACCTTGGGCATCTGACATCTGCCCCGGCGACGGGTGTCGAGGCGATCACCATCCGACACCTGCTCACGATGACCTCCGGGATGACCTACCGCTGGGACGACCCAGATGCTGACCATCCTGGAGATGCCGCCGTTGACATCCTCACGACACCGCTGGGCACGGCACCCGGGACTGCCTTCGCCTATCGGGGCGCGAACACCTACCTGCTCAGCCGCATCATCCACGTCTGCTCAGGTCAGGATCTGCGAGACTTCCTGCTTCCCCGGCTGTTCACCCCGCTCGCGATTAGAAACCCACAGTGGCTGCGGTGCCCACTCGGGTACTCGCTCGGCGCTGTCGGGCTCCATCTGCGCACCGCCGAGGTCGCCAGGCTGGGCTGCACCTTGCTCGAAAACGGCCGGTTCCTCGACCAGCAGCTGGTGCCGGCGACGCTAGTTACCCTCATGACCGCCGACTGCGTGCCCACCAACGGATATATCGCTACCGGTGCGGCTGCAACCCACCCGGAGAACGCGCAATACGGCCGCCACGTCTGGAAATGCCACCGAGACGACGCCTGGCGAATGGACGGCCTCTACGGGCAGTTCAGCGTCATGCTGCCCCGTCAACAGGCGTGCGTCACGACCACTGCCCACTACCGAGGGCCAACTACCGACATTCTGGACGCCATCTGGTCGGACATCGTGCCCGCGCTCAGCTGACCGGCACTTGGGCCAAGGCACTGACTCAGCCATCTACCGAGGACATCGTCCCAGACCAATGACACCGGGATCGGGCGCAACAGGCCCCCATAGCGCTCTCGCCCGAACCATGAAGAAATGCTGCTAGTTACTCAAATCCACCGGTAACGGGGCGCTGACGCCCTTTCGTCCCGTTCTGATGCGGGTGAGAGGGGTCGAAGAGGGACCATCGGCATACCCGACGCCGCGAAGCGGGGCTGGTTGTTCGGACGGGCTCCGTGAAGCCGCGCCAGGGCGTGCGAGCCCAGGGGTTCGCCCCGACGCGCGATGCGCTCGGTTCAGGCGGGAGGGGCCCGGAGAGCCTCGAGGCGATTGAGCGCAGCGCTGAACTGCTCGAGGTAGGGATAACTGGCGTGAAGCCGCAGCGTGAAGCGCCGACCGCTGCGGACCACCATGGCGGGGACGGCCAAATAGCGATAGCGAAGTCGCTTGGCCCGTAGGTCGCCGCCGTCTCGTCCGGCCCCGAGACGTCCGAGCTGTTGGGTCCACAAGCACAGGTTGTGGCCGAGGCAGACGAGGAGTAGCCAGGCCCAGTTGGCCATGAACCCGTGCTTGCGGAAGGCGTGCAGCCCGAAGTTCGACTTGAGCTCGCGCCTGCCCGACTCGACATCTGCCTTGTGCCGATGCTCGGACTCGAGCGCGGCGGCGCTGCGGTCGTGGTCGTTGGTCACAAAGATCCAGTAGCGGTGGGTCCCGCCGTCGAAGCTGAGCTGTTGGCCATCGTCGAGAGCGATGCGCTTGACGACGTAGCGGCGAAATCGGCTGCCGGCATAGCGCATCCGATAGCCGAACTCGGCCACCTCGCCCTCGTCCTTGTCGAGGCAAGGAGTCCAGCATTCCGGGCCGATTCGCGTGGCGATCTCGAGCAGGGCCGCGATCAAGGGGACGCCGCACAGGTAGGTGACGCCGGCCCGCTCGAGCTGTTCGAACAGAGCGCTCGAATAGAACCCCGAGTCGAGCCGGCTGCGCACGGTGACTCCCTCGGGCACCCGGCGTAACGTCTCGGCCACGAAGGTGGCGATCCCGCTCGAGGGCCCCGCCTTGCCCCGCCGGAGCCGGGCGTGGATGGCCACGCCCGAGGACGCCTCGAAGCACAGCAACGGGTGGAGCGCATAGCCGCGCTTGTAGGTGCGATCGACTCCTTGACGCCTGGTCGAACGGCTGAAGACGTAGGTGGAGTCGAAGTCCAGTGTCACCTCGGTCGCTCCCGAGGCACCCAGGGCGTTGCGCTGGACGGTCTCGAGCGCCTTGTTCAACT
Source organism: uncultured Acidimicrobiaceae bacterium (assembly GCA_963763575.1). Taxonomy (GTDB): domain Bacteria; phylum Actinomycetota; class Acidimicrobiia; order Acidimicrobiales; family RAAP-2; genus Bog-473. The sequence goes on along the minus strand of CAVXPD010000009.1, from coordinate 67,539 downwards.
GGCCGATGTGGCCCAAGGTGAAGCGGCGCAACCAGGTGCCCGCCGTCTGAGGGGCCGGGACCCGATGGCCGCGCAGCATGGCCTGGGCGGCATCGGCCCGGGTCACCGCCAGGTCGTCGAGACAGCGCGCGCCCAGTGCGATCGACTCGGCCATTGACACGACGAACTCTGATTCGGACAGACCACGAGCACGCGTCTTGAGGTGCACGCAGTGGCCCACCGCATCGTCGAGACCAACCGCTCGGGCCGTCTCTCGCAACAACTCGGCTCCGCCATAGGAGGTAATCGCCCGCGACGTGGTGCCGACGCGTATGCTCATCTCAGAGATGCCTCCTGTGCCAGGGAACGGGACCTTCGAACAGCCCCATTTTCCTGGACCAGGGGGCATTTTCCGCGGATGCGCGGCTGCCCTATCGGCCCTCTATCGGTGCATTTGAGTAGTTAGTGGTCGGTCACACTCACCTGTACGAGATTTCTCGCGACACAAAGAGCTAGGTCCGGGGTGACCGAGTCCATCAGATGGACGTCCCACACCGGTGCACGGACAACGACGTGCGGCGGCTGGCCAGCCGCTCTGGTCAAGTGTCTCGAACCGCTCTAACCGTTCTCTTTCCAATAGAACCAGACCGCTTTCCAGCTTCCCCGGCTGCCGCCTGTGACCGGACACCACCAATACGCGACCATCTGTCATCGAACGAGTTGGTAGTGAGAGCGAAGGTCATGGGCGTCCTGACCAGTTGGATGAAGCATCAACAGGTAGTCAGGACGGTTGAGGTCCACGGGCCATTGTGCGGGCACCCACACTGGTTCTCCGAGGCGGTTGGCCAGATCGAGTTCGGAGGCGAGAGGTTCTTCTCGGAATTGGAACCCGGTGATGGTGGGCCGCTCAGCCACGCTCCAAGGCTATCGACGGGCCCAGCCAGAGTGCTGCCCCAGTCGGATCTGTGACCTAGAAAGCCTGACGTCGTCCGGCGCCTTATGGCAGGTTCGAGGGGCTGGGTTCTTACAGTTACACGTCAATGATGATGCTCACATCGAGATTGGAAGTCCGTCTGCCGGTCGAAAATGACCGCAAGCGGTTTGTCGAACTCTTTCATGACGAAGGTTTCATGGTCTTTTCAAGCGGGGTCCAAGGCGTAGCAGGGGCCAACCGTCGCTTCGACAAGATGTTGGTCCGAGCCGAGGAACTGCCTTTCGCCAAGCAGCCGGTGATCGAGCGAGCCACGGGCACGATCATTGGCTACTCGGGCGCCAGCTGGCATGAGTTCGAGGGTCGAAACCGGCTTGAATTCGGATATCGGCTCGTCGCCGAAGCGCGTGGGCGCGGCTACGCCACCGAAGCCAGCCAGGCGGTGCTCGTCCGAGCCGCTGAGACCTTCCGCGGTGAGATGCTCGCCTTCATCGACCCGAGAAACCACGCCTCTCAGAACGTCGCTCACAAACTCGGATTCCGATTCTGGAAGCAGGCAATCGTCGACTGTTATCTCGACAACATCTACACGCTGAAAGTCACCTGACTGGGCGCGAGTCCCCGGCAAGACCCGGCACAATATGCGCCCTTCTGGCGTGATATCTCAGAACAATGACACCGGGTCAGCGACACTCGCGAAGAGCGACGGTCGGACAGCCAACTCAGTCAGCTCCTTGACGGCCAGAGTGTTGCGAAACCTCTTTGTTGTCGCTTCTTCAAAGTGACCTGATCTTTCTGCGCCATTAGGCAATCACTCGATGCGCCGGGGAGGCCCTCTTATTTACGCTTTGAGCGGCCCGGTGTCGGGGAACTGGACCGGCGCTGGCAGAGGGGCGAGATGCGCAATGCATCAGCGAGTCCCTCGTCTCCAGACGACCCAAATCCTCGAGCGAGGTCCCAGCCGGAGGGCCGCCTCCGTCCGCCGATCGTCAGCTCGGCGTGGGCTTGAGTCTCGAGGGCGCCTGGAAGGGGATGTGCTGATGCGTGGGGATCGGATATGGCGCTGTCGTCGGGTTGAGCTCGAGGATCTGCTCGGCGTTGCATTCGGTGCTGATCGGTGGCACCGCCTCGTTGTCCGACACCTCGATGAACACCGGCGCTTTCGTCACGGGCGATTCGAGGACCGGCAGCGTGGTCGTGAGATCGCCGACGGTCGAGCGCCGCCAGCTCGAGACGTTGGGGACTTTCACCCCAAAAAGAGTCTCCAGGAACAACAGCTGGGACGTGTGGTCGAAGGTGTCTGAGCACACCCATCCCCCAACTGAGAAGGGCGACACGACCATCATCGGCACCCGGACGCCCAGCCCGAGGGGACCAGCGATCCCGTTTGCGGATGACGGGAGCGGGTCGACCGTCAAATACTCGCCCTCGGTGCCTGCGGGGGAGGTCGGAGGCGGCACGTGGTCGAAGAAGCCGTCGTTCTCGTCGTACATGATGAACAACACGGTGCTGGCCCACACGGCCGGGTTGGACAGAAGCGTGTTGAGAATTTGCTGCGTGTACCACTCACCGAGTTGGGCGGGTGCCGGTGGGTGTTCGTCGTAGCTGTCTGGAGAGAGGATCCAGGACACCTGGGGAAGCGTGTTGTTGGCGACGTCGGACGCAAAGTCGTTGGGGCCACCTGACGCCGTCAGACCACCATTCACGTTCGGCCCGTAGTAACTGAAGGCGTTCTGGTAAAGCGCGGAGGTCGCGTCGGAGTACTGCTTGAAGTACAGGAGCACGTTCTTGTTGACGAAGGCACTCGACCCGGGCTGGTAGAGGGGGCCGTACGGGTTGTAGCACTTCCAGGAGATTCCGTCGGACTGCAGGACTTCCGGCATCGTCCGCCACGAGCAGGTGAACTGGTTGCTGGTCTGGTCCGAGTTCGTCACGATGATGGGCCCCCCGGCCACGCCTGCCGGATCGATGCTCCCGGTCATCTGCATCAAGCGGTTGGGGTGGGTCGGACCGAGCACCGAGCAGAAGTACTGGTCACAGATGGTGAAGTGCTCAACCAGCTCGTGGTAGAAGGGGATGTCGTGCTCCCTGTAGTAGCCCATGGTGTTGACGCCGAGCGCACCTTCGTTGTCGCTCGAGGTGTGGGTCGACACAAAGGCGTCCATCGCACCGTTGTTCCACGACGCGTGCTCGGCGGGCCAGGAGTGATTGAGGTCGTAGGTGCACTCGGCGTCGTGCGTCCTGGTGTTCATGTGGAAAGGTAGGAGATCGGGCTGGCTGCCGCCGGGCCACGCCTGAGTGAAGGCGGCCCGGTTGTGGTGGTCCTCGAAACCGGCCACCCCCCCGAGCTTGCCGAAGTAGTGGTCGAAGGAGCGGTTCTCCTGCATGAGGAAGACCACGTGCTTTATGGCGTCGAAGTCGCGTCCGGCAGGTTTGATGGCGGCGGCCTGGCGCACCGTTTCGGCGCCGGCAGCTTGAACATGTGCGATCCTCGCCAGCGAGACCGCGGCGGCGGCGCCAAGTCCCCCGGCCAGAACCTGCCGTCTGGTGTATCTGCGAGTGTCTCCCATGGACGGATGTTTGCACAAAGTGACCCTGCTTCACCGGGGTTTCACCCTGCGTCTACTCCGGTTCGTGCGAATCCGTACTGGCGTCCCTTCCTGCTGATGACGCCGGTTCGACCCGGCCGGCTGCCTTTCGACCGCCTTTTCGACCTTGCTTCGTTGGGCGTCGCGTCGTGTCGAGCGCCCGGGTCAAGACGGTGTGAGCGCCACCTGTCCGAGTCCAGAGATGTCGATGACATCCCCGCCTTTGACACTGAAGGTCACATTGGGCACTCCGCCGGCACTCGGACCGCCGCCCAGGACCACATTGACGCCCTCTGCCCCGATGACGAATCTGCCGCTCTGCCCGGTACCGGGCGTGGCGACATACCTACCTGGCCCCAGGTCCTGTCCGACCGTCCAGGTTCCCGCGTAGAGATCGACAGCACTCTGCGTCGTCACGAACGGTGTGGACACCGGGGTGAAGACGACCTCAGAAAGGCCCGTAATCCGAATCCGGTCACCAGTCGATATCTGGACTCGGACCTTGGGTACTCCCCGGGTGCCCGACGCGTCAAGAGTCTCGTTGTAGGAGTCCGCACCGGTGACGATGAACGTGCCGATCTGACCTGGTTCCGTCGTCACGTCGTAGAGACCCGACATCACCTGGGTGCCGGCGATGAAACTCCCAGAACCGAGAGTGACTGCGGTGCCCCTGACGTCTCTGGTGGGCGTCGTGGTGGTCGTCGTCGTTGGCGGGGCGGACGGGCCTGATCCCACGGGACCGTTCACTGTGCTCTGCGGCGGCGTTGCACCTAACAGAGCTGGCTGGGTGGTGGTCGATGCCGCTACCGACGGCGATGTCCGCGTGGGCACGGTGGTCGTTGGCGCCGTGCCGACGGTGTTCGGCTGCCGCGTTCTGCCTGTGTTGGAAGTCGATGAGGCGCTCTGCGGTGACTCAGACGTCGACGTTGGTGCGCCGACTGACGGAGACGCGAGGGAGGGCGGACTGGCGTCACTCGGTATTTGCGGGACATATCCGCTTGCCAAGACGGGGCTGGGGGTGCTCGGCGGCTTATCAGGTTCGAGGGCGACCGACACGAGAAGCGCCACAATGCCTACGACGGAGGCAGCCCCGATTCCGTTTTTCAGACGTTGGATGTTCATTTCACATCACATCGATCGTTTCTGTCGGCTCGCTCGGACTCGGCCTTCTCACGACTTCTTCCCGTGCACAAAAATTGGTTGACGGGTTGTGACGACCTGCTCGGCACTTGACGAGTCGTCAACTCCGTTCTGTGAGCCACGACCCCGGTTGGAGGACATGACGACTAGATCATGCCATCACCAATTCAAGCAGAGACCATGCCCGTCTGCATATCGCCTAACCCTGACCTGCCGGAAAGGGGGGGCACAGAGTCGACGACACCCCGAGCGCCTCCCGCCGCTACGGGGATGTCGTGCAAATCACCTTTGACGTGGAGGTACGAACGCGCGAATCATCCTGTCGACGGTCTTGGGCGCGTTCCGATTCTGATGCTACCGGTTCGATCCTGGTCGGCCCTTTCGTTCGGAATAACCGATCACGGGCGCAGTGACCCCACGAACTGCCTTGGGTCCACCCGGCCAAGGCGCGAACTTCTCGTTGCGATCGGTTTCATGTGCGACGTCGTGCCGACTGGAGCGGCAATTCGCCCTGACCTCATGGGGTGACGGATGGAAATGTTCGAGCGCCGACGAAGCTTCCGGTCGACTCTTGCGCCGACACGTCCGCGTGAGGGCAGCGACCCATCGAAGCCCGGTCCACTTGGGTCCTCGACACCGGTTAATCTCCCCCGATCAGTTCCTGGGAGGGGTGAGATGGCGCAGCAACGTCGGGGGTACGCGAATCGTCGGGGGTACGCGAATCGCCCGGTCTGGTATGCGGTGATCGTGATTTCGATCGTCGTCGTCGTCGGGTTTGCCCTGGCGGGCTACGAGATCAACCACCTGCGGACCGAGATCAACGGCTTGCACGCTCAGGTCCAGAACCTGAACAAGGAGGTCGCTGAGCTGTTAGGGGAACTGTTCAAGGCCGCGGGCCACTAGATCTCACAGCCCGTCATGACGGCACCGGCGGTCGGGACGGGAAGATGGGCGCAGTCGTATGCGAAGGCGCCCCGCAGGACGCGGTGTAGTTGCCACCGAATTGCTTCTCCGTGCTCACGATCTTGCCGTCGACGCTGATGGTGCAGGTGACATACGAAAACACCTTCGGCCCGTTGTGGACGTCGAGGTAGTAGTACGGCCAGAGTCCGGTGCGGGCGTTCGGGCGAACCGATTCGACGATCGTCTTGCTCCACGGCAGGGCGACGTTCTGGAGCACGCCCGTCTCGCCGGCGGGTGCGCCGCCAGCCTGCAGCGTCGCGTAGGTGATGCGCGCGGCGATCGGGATCTTGAGGCCTGCTCCCGTCGCCGAGTAGACGACGGTCTGCCTCACGGGCTTCTGGGACCCGCCGTCCGCTGAATTCGGGGGCGCCGCGCCGCAGGCCGAAACGAGAACGCCCGAGAGCGCCAGGAGGGCCAGAAGACGAGTCCTGGCGGCCGAACCTCGGGTCCGCTTTGTCAAGCGACGAAACGAGGCAGGGTCATGGTCGATTCAGCCACGTCGGTCGTTCCCCTCGGCATGCCGGCCCATAGATACCACGGTCGGGTGCCGCCACCGTGGCACCCGGACGCGTGCGCGGTCAGGGCCCGATGGCGACCGGGCTGTTCTCCGGCTGGTTCCCGTACCCCGACCAGATGTCGTTCAGTGCGACTTGGTAGTACAGGGCGTACAGCCCCAAGATGAACGCCAGCACGAGCCCGAGGATCGGAATCAGAGTGGGGGTGGCGCCGGCCGCCCGCTGCATCGACCGGATGCGCTCGCCGGTCCGGTAGACGGTCACGAACGGGGGGATGATGACGAAGCCGCCCGGGAACAGCGCGAGCAGGGACATGACCGGGTTGACGTCGATCGACGGGTCGAGCCGCCGAGCCTCGTCGTTGATCTTGTACCACCAGTACAGGTGATAGATGCCGAGCGTGATGATCGGCCACACCAGCCAGACCAGGAAGGGGTTCCGGTGCTTGCCTGTCAGTCCGTGCCCCGGCGTCGTGTTGGTTGGGTCCATGTGAGGCCTCCTCCCACGGGGTTCTCAGCCCGGTCCAACCCAGTGACTTCACCGTGACCGAGCTACCAGGTTCAGCACGGACAGTTTTGCAAAAGCGGGCCTCGAATGCTCGCTTTTGACCACTGGGGTCATTCACGTTTTCGGGGATGCACGGCCGAGACCTCGTGATCTCGGCCACCCGGCGATGCGCCTTCCGCAAAACGGGCTGACGGTCGGGCGCTTTTCACTTCCCCCCGAGGACCGGCGCGAGCTCTCGGACCACCGCGTCGTGGTTGTCGCGGGCATCCTGACTCGCACGTGCCCGCCGGATCCCGATGGCGGCGAGCGCACCGAGCACCGAGGCTCCCGCCGAGACGGCGAGAGCCGCCCTGTACCCGCTCGTGACCGACGCCGCGTTGGCGAGGCTCCCGTGCGAGTTGAACACCGCGGTCACCACGGCGACGCCAAAGACCACGCCGAATTGCTGGACGGTGTTGAGCGTCCCGGCCGCCTTGCCGAGGAGCTCCGGGGGCGCCGCATTGAGGCCTCCGGCCGTCACGCACGGCAGCGACATGGAGATGCCCACTCCGGCCACGATGAATGGCACGACGAAGCTCGAGTAGTGGGCCGACGTCGCGGCGAGATCGACCATCCAGGCGAAGCCGATCCCCTGCATCAGCAGGCCGGGCACGATCAAGACCCGCGGTCCGAGCCGGTCCGACAGCGCTCCTGCGATGGGCGCAACGACGAGCGGCGTGGCCGTCCAGGGGAGGAACCGGAGCCCCGTCCCGAGCGGCGAGTCACCGAGGGCGAACTGGAAGTACTGGCTCGTCAGGAACGCGGCCGAGAAGATGGCCGCCGCCATGAAGAACTGCGTCGTCACCGCGGAGGTGAACGAGACCCGGCGGAAGAGGGCCAGTGGGATCATCGGCTCGGGTGCCCGCGCCTCCCACCAGACGAAGGTCCCGAGAAGGAAAGCCCCTCCGAGGAGCCCGACGAGGTTCTGCGTGGTCCCCCAGCCCTCCTGACCGCCCTGGACGAGCCCCCAGATGAGGACGCCGACGCCGGCGGACACGAGAACCAAGGCGGGCACGTCGAGACGGCTGCGCGGGCCATAGCTCTCGGGCAGGAAGGCGGCCGCGCCGATGGTCGCGGCGATGCCGATGGGGACGTTGACCCAGAAGATCCAGTGCCAGCTGAGCGCCTGGGTGATGCCGCCGCCGATGAGCGGGCCGCTGGCGACCGCCAATCCGGCGATGCCGCCCCAGATCCCGACCACGGCTCCTCGCTTCTGGGGCGGGAACGCAGCCGTCAGGATCGTGAGGCTCAGCGGCATGACGATGGCGGCGCCGATCCCCTGGAGCGCACGACACGCGATGAGGACAGTGGCGTCGGGCGCGAGTGCGCAAGCCGCAGAGGCCATCGTGAACAGCGCGAGGCCCGCCACGTAGACCTTGCGGCGTCCGAACCGGTCGCCGAGCGCCGCCGCGGTCAGGATGCCCGCGCCGAAGGCGATCGTGTAGGCGCTCACTGTCCACTGCAGCGTCCCGATCCCCCCGCCGAAGCTCTTGTGCATCGAGGGCAGCGCGGTCACGACGACGAGCGCGTCCAGCGTCACCATGAAGTACGCGACTGCGGTCAGCAACACCGTCAGCCCCTGGCTGGTCGTCGGTGACTTCGTGCCGCCTCGTGGTGAAAGGCCGATGGTCATCTCAGTTCTCCTCTTCTTCGTTGCGGAGCGGGCGGCCCGTGGGTCTCGCCGCGTTTGCTCGAGGCAGCGGACCCACGGCGCTCGCCGCTCACATGAGCTCGGTGATCTCCCCCACCTCGACGCCGCCCCCGGCGCGCACGACGGGTGCACCCTTGGCCAGCGCGACCGCTGACTCGAGGTCATCTGCGGTGACGAAGGTGTAGCCGGACAGATGGGTGCCAGCACCGCAGTTGCCCACGCCCGACGCCGTGAACACGGGGTTCCCGAAGTCGACGACCTTGTTGCCTAGGGAGGCACGGAACTCCAACCAGGGCGCCGCCTCCTCGGGGGTGGGTTGACGTGGGGATCCGGTCTCGGTCGACCGATAAGCGAACACGTACTTCGGCATGGTCCTGCTCCTTTCCGTTGACCGGCCTCGTGCCGGTCAGAAGTACGGACACCGCTCCCGCCGGAAATTGGGCGCCACCGCCCACTTTCCGCCCGCGCCGGTGTCCATATCTCTGGGAGCAGAAGCGGAGGAAGGTGATGAGAGGATGGAACCGTGACCGACTTGATCGACCGGGCTCGCTCCGGTGACGACCTCGCGTTCGAGCAGCTGGTTGACCCGTACCGGCGAGAGCTCCAAGTGCACTGCTACCGCATACTGGGGTCCCTCCAGGACGCCGAGGACGCGCTCCAAGAGACGTTGCTCGCTGCCTGGCAGTCGTTCGGCGACTTCGAGGGTCGCGCGTCCGTGCGCACGTGGCTGTACAAGATCGCGACGAACCGATGCCTCAACGCGCTGCGCGCCGCGAGCCGGCGTCCGCCTGTGAGCCCACCGGGCTCGTACGAGTTCGACATCCCCGAGCCGACGCGGCTCGGGGAGGTGCTGTGGCTGCAGCCCTATCCCGACCTCCTGCTGGAGGACGTCGCCGATGCGGAGCCGGGTCCAGCGGCGCGCATCGAGGCACGCGAGGCGATCTCGCTCGGGTTCGTCACGACCCTTCAGCGGCTGCCCACGCTGCAGCGCACTGTCCTCGTCCTGCGCGACGTCCTCGGGTTCCGGGCCTCCGAGGTCGCCACCATGCTCGAGACGACCGAGGAGTCGGTCACGAGCGCGCTCAAACGGGCTCGCCGCACCCTGCAGGCGCGGCAAGCAGGGGGCGAAGAGCACGAGCCGCCGCTCACGCCGGGATCGACGGCCGAACGCGAGCTGATAGATCGCCTCTCGGTCGCCTGGGAGACCGGCGACCTCGAAGCCATCCTGGCCTCGTTGACCGATGACGTGTGGCTGTCGATGCCGCCGCTGCCGCTCGAATACCAGGGCCTGGACCTGGCGACCCGCTTCTTCGAGGCCGTCGTGTTCCGACCCGGCGGCCCCGCGTACAAGGTGCTGCCGACGCGTGCCAACGGCCAACCGGCACTCGGGTTCTACTTCGTCGACGGCGTGACCGGGGCGGGGCGGGCCGGCGGCATCCTGGTGCTGACGCTGGCCGGGGAACGGATCAGCGCGATAACCCGTTTCGACGCGGGCATCATGGACCGCTTCGGCCTTCCCCGGACGCTGCCGGCCTGAACGCCAGCCACGCCAGCACCCCTCGGCGCCGGCCGCGGTCTCCGTATGATCGGACGCCACGCCGACAAGGGGGAAGATGAGGACCGAGACGGAGACCGCGTTCGCCGAGCTGCTCGACACCGTGGCGGCCACGCACCGCCGCCTGGCGGACCAGCTGGAAGACGACGAGCCGACCCTTCTCGAGGCGCACGCGTGGATCCTCTCCATCCTCCAGGTGGCGGCCGAGGTCAACCTGTGGGCCGACACCGCTCGGCCCCGTTTCGTCGAGATCGTCGGCCCCTACAAGAAGTGGGGCGGCGACAATGCCGACGCCTTCTACTGCTACGCGCCCATCGACCCGGCGCGCACCTACCGCGTCACGGCGGAGCCCGGCGACGCCGTCTACCTCTCGCTGACCGTGTACGGCGGGCCCGATGACGGCCGGTACTCCGAACGCATCGTCGGCGCGGTCAACAGCCGCGACGCGATCCGCGACGCCGACGGCTCCATCAGGATCGTGCTCTCGCCCGTGCGGCCCGAGGATCCGGGCGTGGCATGGATCAGTCTGGAACCCGACGCGGTCGCCGCCATCACGCGCGACTACGTCGAGGACCCCGTGGGCGCGCGGCGCGCCGTGTGGCGGATCGAGGCCGACGACCCCCCGGCCGTCTTCCGCCGGGAGGACGCCGACCTGGCGCGTCGACTGCGGGCCATGACGACCTGGGTGCGCGAGCAGGCGGGCATCGTGCCCATCCCCGCCGGCGCGCCCAACGCGATCGACCCGCCCTATCCCGTACCGACCACCACCTTCGGCTGGGCCGCCGGCGACGCCGCCTACGCCATGGGCGCCTACGAGCTGGGCGAGGACCAGGCTCTCGTCATCCGGGGGCACTCGCCCGAATGCGCCTTTTGGAATATGTGCCTGTGGAACCCGCTCCTCCACACGTACAACTACGACTACGAACGCGTCACCATCAACGGCGCCCAGGTGCAGTACGAGCCCGACGGGTCCTGGACCATCGTCGTGGCCGCTCGACGGCCGCAGCACCCCAACTGGGTGTCGACGGCCGGACACACGAAGGGCCGGATCTGGTTCCGCTGGTTCCTTCCCTCCGAGACCCCCACACAGCCGGAGGTGGAGGTCGTCCCGGTGGCCTCGCTGTGAGGGCCCGGCCACCCCCCGTCACGCTCGACGACCTGGCCGAACCGCGGTTCTCGGCGGAGGCCCGCGCCGTCCTCGACTTCATGCGAGAAGCCGGGTCGACGCTCACGCTGGACCCCGCCGCGTTGATGGTCGCCGCCAACGCGGAGACCGGCCTCGACGACTTCGGCGCCGCCGACTTCGTGCCGCAGCTCGACCTGTTGTGCCGGGCCATGACCGAAGAAGGCGGGTTCAACGACGCAGGCATCCTGCAGCAGCACACGCTCCTCGTCGGGCTCCTGAAGAACCGTCTCCTCATCGAGGACCTGATCGTGCGGAACCCCGAGATCCTCGAGGAACGGATCACGGCGCCGATCGTCATCTGCGGCCTGCCGCGCACCGGCACCACCCACCTGCACAACCTGATCTCGGCCGACCCGGCCATTCGGTCGCTCCCCTACTGGGAGAGCCTCGAGCCGGTCCTCGCCGAGCGGGAGCGGCCCGTGCCAGGCGGGCCCGACCCCCGTCGCGAGCGCACGACCATGGCACTGTCGTTCCTCGACACGGCCATGCCGTACTTCAACCGCATGCACGAGATGACCGTCGACCACGCGCACGAGGAGATCCAGCTCCTCGCCATCGACTTCTCGAGCATGCTCTTCGAGACCACGGCGCCGATGCCGCTGTGGCGCGACGCCTACCTCGCCCGCGATCAGCGCCCGAGCTACGCCTACCTTCGGCGCGTCCTCCAGGTGCTCCAGTGGCTGCGCGGTGGAACCCGCTGGGTGCTCAAGTCGCCCCAGCACCTCGAGCAGTTCCCCGCGCTCGTCGAGACCTTCCCCGACGCGACGTTCGTGGTGACGCACCGCGACCCGCTCTCGGTGACCGCCTCCATGCTCACCATGCTCGCCTACACGGCGCGGCTCAGCCGCGACCGGGTGGACGTGAAGGGCATCGGCCACTACTGGGCCGATCGCCTGGAGCTCATGTTGGGCCGCTGTGCCGAGGAGCGTGACGTCCTCCCGGCCGACCGGACCATCGACGTCCACTTCGAAGAGTTCATGAGGGACGACCTGGCGATGGTCGAGCGCGTCTACGACCTGGTCGGTCAGCCCTTCGATGCGACGGCGCGGGCCGCCATGCGCCGATTCATGGCGGAGCACCCCCGCGGGAAGTTCGGGACCATCGACTACGACCTCGCCCAGTTCGGCCTCGACCCGAACGAGCGACGACACGCGCTCGCCTTCTATACCGAGCGCTTCGCCGTCACCTCCGAGTCCTGAGCCTCAACGGATGACGGAGCGCCGGATGCGACCCCAGCGGCGCGCCACGTGCACGCAGAGGTAGGCGAGCAGGAGGAGCGCAGCCGACACGTGCCACCCGATGTCGCGGAAGGGGATCCCGATCGATCGTGGATGGAGGATCACTTGATTTCCCGTCACCAGGTCGTAGGTCCCCGAGACCAGCACGTTGAGGGTCAGCAGGGTCAGCACCAGGTCCGACCACGCGAGCCTTCCGCGGCGGCGGAGCCACGTCCGGGCCCGGCCCAGATTCCCGAGGAGCCGGGCGACGGTGTGTCGGCGCTGCACCAGGTGCACGGCCACGAGCGCCACGAACGCCGACCCGACGACCAGGTGCGGCCATCCCTCCGTGATCAGCGTCACCGTCGCCAGCGAGGCGGCGAAGGTCGCCAGGAGCACCAGGTGGACGGCGAAGCGGGTCCGGCTCCGGCCTCCCTGCTCCCTCGACCGGGGCTCACTCGACTGGGGGTCCCTTGTCCGGGTCTCCCTCGACCGGGCCGGTGACGGCGTGAGGGATTCGCTCGTCAGCGGCCCTCCGTCCGCCGGGAGAGTCGTCACGGGTCGTTTACTCCAGCGGCCGGGTGGCGATGCCTGGCGGCTCGCGTCCGGCCAGCACCCAGCCGATGACGAAAGCCGCCACCGGCATGGCGATGAGGATGAGGAACAGGTTGTTCCACGGCACGTTGTTGATGATGTCGGACACGCCGCCTTCCAGCTGGTTGGAGCGGAACCAACCGAGCAGGCCGACGTAGGCGGCCACCGTCCCGAGCAGCGCACCCAGGAAGGCGAGGCCGCCGGCGGTGACCGCCGTCAGCGCACGCCGGGTGCGCGAGCTGGCCCCGGTGGCGGTGAGCGTGCGCAGGTCGCTCGCCGTCTCGCTGCGGATGAGGCCGATGCTCATGGCGAGGACGCCGAGTGCGAGGGCGATGCCGAACACGGTTGCCCAGTCCACGATCTCCGACGACGTCGGTGCGTCGTTCTTCGACTCGATGCTCAGGTCGCCCGAGGCGGCCAAGGAGTTCGCGCTGTTCACCTGCGACTGGGTGAAAGCGCTGTTGGACAGGAGCGTCCAGCCGCCGAGGCTGTTCTGGCTCGTGAGGTGCAGCCGGTGCAGCGCGCTCTCGGTGATGACCGTGTTCGGCGCCGACGTGCCGGTCGGCAGCTGGCCCTCCTCTTGCACCACGGGGTGGGCCAGGCACTGGTTCGGCGTGCACTGGTTGGTGTTGTTGCCGCCCGCGCCCAGGCCCTGGAAGCCGCCGCCGCCCTTGCCGCCGCTGCCGTACGTCATCTGCACTCCCGAGCCGGCCAGCCCGGGCCGCGAGCTGAGGATGTCGACGTTCGACGGGATGGACGACGGGTTGATGCCGTAGGCCCGCAGCAAGGCCGGGGTCGCCACGTAGATCGGGCCGTTCCATTGGCGGCCGCTGGCGCTCGGGTTCTGCAGGCTGACGGCCGGCTGGATGAGCGGGACGACGTGGTTCGCGCCGACGGCGGAGGCGATCGCGTGCACCGTGGCCTCCTGCGCCGAGAGGCTCGGCGCCGCCTGTGCCGGCTGGCACACTGGTGCTCCTGACGTCGCCTCACAGGTGGGGCCGGTCGGCGGGTTGTACACGTTCATCTCGTTCGGTCCCATGTTGGGCCCGACGTAGTCGAACACGTTGGCGTAGCGGGCGGTGGCGACCGCAGCGACGATGACCGCGATCATGATGCCGAGGCTGATCGCCGAGAGAGCCGAACCCGAGCGCGCCCGGTAGCGGGCCATGTCGCGCAGCGGAAGACGGACGGCGATGCGTGACCGTCCGCCCACCCGGGCCAGCAGGACCAGGAAGAAGGGCGAGACCAGGATGATCCCGACGATCAGCGCCACGAGCCCCGGGACCAGCCAGATCACCCCGCCACCGTTCCCCGAGGCGCCCGAGATCGAGAACATGACGAACCCGAGAGCGAGGGCGATGACCCCCGGCACCAGCGTGCGGTGGATCTGACGGGGCGGTGCCGGCCGCCCGGCCAAGGCGCTGACGACCGGGATGCGGGTGATGGCGCGGGCGGGGTAGCTGGCGGCGAAGAAGGTCGCGACGACCGCCAAGACCATCGCCGGCACGATGACGTTCCACGGCAGGGCGAACATCCCGATCAGGTGGTGCGCGTCCTGCTCGTTGGTCGGGCGGTAGGCGAACCAAACCAAGAGGCCCACCACGAAACCTACGACGGCCCCGACCGCCCCGACGATGATGCCGTTGGACTCGAGCACCAACCGGACGTTGCGGTCGGTCGCCCCCATCGACTCGAGCATCCCGAGCGAGCGCATGCGGCGCTGCGCCAGGACGGTGAAGCCGCCGATCGACACCAAGGCGATCAACAGCATGCCCACGGTCGCCAGCGCCAGCACGATGGTCGACGGGTTGATGATGTTGCTGTTGCCCGTTCCCGGCGTCGTGACGTAGGCAGGCACGTCCTTGGCGTTGGACGGCGACGCGTTGAAGAGGACCTGGACCTGTGTCGGGCTCGTCACCTGGCCGGGCGGGACGAGCGCGAACTCGTCGAGCAGGCTCTGGGGGTTCTGCACGATGCCGACGACGGTCTTGTGGCCCTGGGACCACGTGTCGCCGATGTGCAGGTTGAGTGCGGACGCCAGCCCCGGAGTGATGGCGATCTGGTCCGACCCGGTCGGGTAGTGGCCCGACAACAGCTGGAGCATCGGCCCGCCGTAGGGCCCGTGCGGGTCCTGCGAGCGGAGGTCGTAGGTCTGCGTCGACCCGGGGACGGTGAGGTTCTGGTTTTCGATGACCTGTACCCGGCCGAAGTGGTGCTCCAGGTAGGCGATTTGCGACTGGGCGTAGGCCAAGGTGTTCTTGCCCGATCCGTGGACGGGTTTGCTCGGCGCGGGCGACAGGTTGAACGTCGCCAGATCGTGCGCCGTGCCGAACCCGGCGTTGGCGGGCGGCGGCGTGTTGACCGCGACGGCCGAGCCGACGACGACGGCGGCCACCGCCACGATGATGAGGAGCAGGATCAGCAGCTGCTGGCGCCACTCGCGCCGGAAGAGGCGCCAGCCCCAGCGGACCATGGCCCGGCGGGCCGAGACGCCACCGCTGCTCGGTGGCGGGGCCGACTGGATGGCCGGCCGTTCGAGGACGGAGACGCTCATGACTTCGGGAGGTCCGCGAGGAACGCTTCGGGGCTCTCCGTCGGCATGGTCTGGTCGACGATGCGGCCGTCGCGCAGGAACACGACGCGGTCGGCCCACGAGGCGAGCTGCGCGTC
The DNA here is from genome assembly GCA_963763575.1 of uncultured Acidimicrobiaceae bacterium. Classification (GTDB taxonomy): domain Bacteria; phylum Actinomycetota; class Acidimicrobiia; order Acidimicrobiales; family RAAP-2; genus Bog-473. Next base: position 52,004 of record CAVXPD010000009.1, on the reverse strand, counting down.
GTGCGTCACGACGATGGCGGCCATGCCGCGGTGGCACGCCGCGAGGATGAGGCGCATCACCTCCTCGGCGTTGGTGGAGTCGAGCGCGCCGGAGGGCTCGTCGGCGAGCAGCAGCTGTCGCCGGCCCACGACGGCCCGGGCGATGGCGACACGCTGGCGCTCGCCGCCCGAGAGCTGGTCTGGATAGTGCGACGCCCGGTCGAGCAGACCGAAGTCCTCCAGGGCCTCGATCGCCGCCGCCTGGGCCTTGCGCGCCGAGACGCCGTCGAGCTCGAGCGGCAGCGAGACGTTCTCGACCGCGCTCAGCCCGGCGAGCAGGTTGTAGTCCTGGAACACGTAGCCGATGGACTGGCGCCGCAGCTGCGCCTTGGCGTTGCGAGACATCGACGAGAGGGGGCGTGCGCCGACGTAGACCTCGCCGCTGGTCGGATCCTCCAAGCTGCCGGCGATCGTCAGCAGCGTGCTCTTGCCCGAGCCGCTGGCGCCCATGACGGCCACCAGCGACCCGGCGTTGACGGAGAGGTCGATGCGCGAGAGGGCGTGCACCTCTGCGGCTCCGTCTCCGTAGACCTTCGAGATGTCGCGGAGCTCGAGGTAGCTCATGAGCGGTTCCCTACCTTGCGCCGGGCCTTGGGGAGGGGGAGCGACTCGGGGGCCGGCGCGTCCACGCCCGCAGCTGCTCGCTTCAGTCGGCCGTCGGCCGTGTCCAGCCACCTGATCAGCGAGTCGAGCCGGAACAGCTCGGCGTCCACGACCAGGGCGAAGTTGAGGTCGTAGCGGGTCTCGTCCTCCTTGAGGCGAGTCCACTGCTGCATCAGCTCGACGAGGTAGCGGCGGTGGATCTGCACCACGTCGTGCACGTCGACGCCCGGCAGCTCGAGCGCGACGAGGACCTTGATGACCAGCTCGTCCCGGGGCGGCGAGGAGAAGTCGGGCGGCGTGCGCAGCCAGGCGGCCAGCTCGTCGGCGCCCTCCCGGGTGATGTGGAAGCCCTTCTGGGGCCCCTCCTCGTCGGCCGTGTCCTCCGACTCGATGAGGCCGTCACGCTCCAGCCGCTGCAGGGTCGTGTACACCTGCCCGACGTTGAGCGGCCACACCTCGCCCGTCCGTTGCTCGAATTCCTGGCGGAGCTGCAGGCCGTACTTGGGACCCTCGCTCAGCAGGGCCAACAGGGCGTGCCGGATGCTCATGAACCCTCATTTCGAAGTAGAATACTGAGTATCCTACGCCGAAAGCAGGGCGTTCACAAGGGGGACAACCCCCATGTTCTTTCCAGGGTCAGCCGCAGTGACCCCGCCGGACCGGGCGCGGCGGGGTCACGTCGGCTCGGGGGGCGGACCCCGCCGCTCAGGCCGAGGGCAAGGCAGACCCGGTCTCCAAGAGCGTCTTGAGGCTGGCCACGACGGCGGGCCAGCCGGTCGAGACCCCCTGGCGCTGCGGGCTGCCGGCACGGAAGCCGTCGTGCACGACGGTCAGCTTGACGACCCCGTCGGAGGCCTCCTCGATGTCGAACGCCACCTTGGAGCGCGGCTCGGCGGCCCAGGCGGCGCGGTCGGCCTCGTCGAACCCGTGGGCGGCGGCCCACTCCGGCGTGTAGGTGTGCCACGTGTAGGCCAGGCGCCGGAAGGGGTCGGACTCGAGGATCACCTGCTCGGGGTCGCTGACCACCAGCCCGGACTCGTCGTACGTGAGGTCGTAGGACGAGCCCTTCCTCCAGTCGGAGCGCATCTGGACGCCTCCGGCGGTCGGGTGCCGCCAGTATTGCTTCGTGAAGGCGGGGTCGGTCAGGCCCTGCCAGACCTTCTCGGGGGTGGCGTGGATATAGGTCGTGTAGACGAACGTCGTCTCGGTGTCCATGGGGGTGGCCTCCAGTGCCGTCTTGAGATCGGACAGGGCCTCGGCCCGCGCCCGGTCGTAGTGGTGGATCCAGCGGTCGGCGATGTCGGTGATGGGCGCGGCGTTGAGGTAGTGCAGCTTCTCTCTCCCCCGCCGGAGTGTCTCGACCACCTCGGCTTCCTCGAGCACCACGAGGTGCTTGGAGACCGACTGACGTGTCATCCCCATGTCCTCGCAGAGCTCGGTGAGGGTGAGCCCGTTGCGCTCGTTCAGGCGGTCCAGGAGCCGGCGCCGGGCCGGGTCGCTGAGGGCCCTGAAGACCGCATCCATGTCTCGCATCGCTCTCGTCCGCTTGGCTTGCTCATATGCAACCGTTTGGCTGCGCTTCTACTTAAGCAGCCAACGGGTTGCATGTCAAGCGGCAGGAAAAAGGGCGACTCGGTGGCCGGCTTGGCCACCTGCGTGAGAGCCGCGGGGACCTCCCCAAACGATCAATCGATACGTCTATAAAAGCGAGACGGCCTGGATCAGAGCGCGGCGAGCACCTCTTCGGCCGAACTGACGTTGAGCCCGGGGCCGGGCTCGACTGCCAGCCACGAGACCACCCCGTCGTCGAGGATGGCGGCGAATCGCTGCGAGCGCGTGCCGAGACCGAATCCGCTGCCGTCCATGGTGAGCCCCATCGCCTCGGCCAGCTCCGCGTTGCCGTCGGCCAGCATCTCGACCGATCGTCCGACCTTCTGGTCGCCGGCCCACGCGTCCATCACGAACGGGTCGTTGACCGCGAGGCACACGACTCGCTCGGCCCCTTTGGCCCGCAGCTCGTCGGCGCGCAGCACGAAGCCAGGCAGGTGATGGTCCGAACACGTGGGCGTGAAGGCACCGGGCACTCCGAAGAGGACGACCTTGCCCTTCCCCAGCACCTCGGCCGAGGTGGTGGCCTCGGGACCCCTCTCCCCGAAGGTGAACACCTTCACGTCGGGGATGCGGTCTCCGACTGCGATGGTCATGCCCTGTCTCCTCGTCTCGTGGGGCGCCCAGGTTGCCACAGACCGGTCTGACCCCCTCAATCGGTCATGGAGTTGTAACCTGCCGACGCTCCTTGGCGGTCACGTCGCCTGGGGGTGGATTCGAGACCTTGGATTCGAGACTTTGGGGGTTGCGATGTCGCAGTCGTTTGACCGAAGGGCGTTCCTGGCGGGAGGGCTGGCACTGGGTGCAGGGGCCGCGATCGCGGGTGCCCTCCCCGATGGGATGGCCGGTGCCAACGTCACCAACGGCCCTGGCCGCAACGGCGTCAGCACGGCCAAGCCCAAGCGGGGCGGATCGGTGACCTTCGGCATCGACACCGAGGAGAGCGGCTTCAACCCGTCGACGGCCCGCTGGGACGAGGGCGGATTTCTCTACGGGCGCACGGTCTTCGACCCCATCGCCATCGTGAACGCCGCCGGCCAGGTCGAGCCCTTCCTGGCCCAGTCGATCACTTCGAACGCAGACTTCACGTCCTTCACCATCACGCTCAAGCCCGGCATCGTCTTCCACGACGGGACTCCGCTCAACGGTGAGGCGCTCTACACCAACATCGAGGCGCAGGCGACCTCCCTCCTGACCGGGCCCGCCTTCGCCACCAACATCAGCGGAGCATCGGTGAGCGGGCCGATGTCGGTCACCATCACCATGAAGGGCCCGTGGGCCCCGTTCCCCTACTACTTGGCCCAGGCCCAGACGGGGTACGTGGCTGCACCGTCCATGCTCAAGGCCGCCAATGGCGGCACCGACAACCCGGTCGGCACCGGCCCGTTCGTCTTCCAGGACTGGGTGCCCAACAGCCACATGACCGCCACCCGGAACCCCAAGTACTGGCGCTCCGGCTACCCCTACTTGAACTCCATCACCTACAAGCCGATCATCAACGCCAGCTCGCGTGCGGACGCGCTGCAGACGGGTGAGATCGACATGATGCACACCAACGACCCCAACGGCCTGCTGCAGTTCCGGGGGAACAAGAAGTACTCCTACTACGACAACAGCGGCCAGGTGCTGGGCCAACCGACCGTGCAGTGCATCATGCTCAACACGTCGACCGCGCCGCTCAACAACAAGGACCTGCGCACGGCCATGGCCAAGTGCATCAACCGGCCCCAGTACACCAAGGTGATCGACAAGGGGGTGGACGAGGCCATGAACGGGCTCTTCATCCCGGGGAGCCCGTACTACACCAAGACCGCCTACCCCGCGTACGACCCCCGCGGCGCGGCGTCACTGGTCAAAAAGGTCCAGCAGCAGACGGGCAAGCAGCCCACCTTCAGCCTCAACTCGCTGAGCGATCCCGAGACACTGGCCGCGGCCGAATTCCTCCAGCAGGCGTGGCAGACCGCCGGCATGAAGGTGAACATCAACATCATCGCCCAGGCCACCATCATCAACAACGCACTGGCCGGGACGTACCAGGCCACGCTGTGGCGCCAGTTCGGCGCGGTGGACCCCGATCTCAACTACGTCTGGTGGACGCCCCAGCTGGCGACGGGGTCGTTGGCGCTGAACATGGCCCGCAACGTCGACCCCCGGATCCAGACCGCGCTGGAGGCGGGCCGGACGACGTCCAACAAGGCGGACCGCACCAAGAACTACCAGCAGATCAACCAGTACCTGGCCCAAGACATCCCGTACCTGTGGCTCGCCCGTGACACCTGGGCCGCCATCGCCAACCCGAAGGTGCAGAACTTCGCCAACCCGAAGACGCCGCAGGGGGCCAAGGCCATCGCCTTCGACGAGGGCGTGCTCTGGCCCACCCAGATCTGGGTCTCGTAGCCCGCGCCGGGTCCGAGTCTTCTCGGGCCTAGCGCATCTCGACGTCGTCGAGGTACTCCTCCCGCCAGTGCGTGAAGCGCTCGTCGGGGAGCAGCAGCGCGTAGGTCGGACGGAGCGCCTCCACGAAGCCACGCTCGTGGCTGACCGCCATGATCGTGCCCGGCCAGTGGCCGAGCATCGTGCCGACGGCGGCGATCGACGGCGGGTCGAGGTTGTTGGTGGGTTCGTCGAGCAGCAGCAGGTTGGCCTCTCCCGCCGAGAGCATGGCCAGGCCCAGCTTGGCTCGCTCCCCGCCCGAGAGGCTCGCCGGCATCTGGTCGGCCGCCTTCGACGGCAGCCCGAAGGATCCGAGCAGGGCGCGGCGGTCCTTCTCGGCCCTGAGCACGGCGTCGCTCACGTTGGCCAGTGCGGTACAGGTCGGATCGATCTGCTCGTGTTCCTGCGCGAAGTACCCCACGAGCACCTTCACGCCCAACTCGACCACACCGTTCGAGGGCTCCTGGACGCCGGCCAGGCAGCGCAACAGAGAGGACTTGCCCGCACCGTTGCGCCCGATGATCACGATGTGATCACCGCGCCCGAGGTGGAAGTTCACGTCGGACAACACCTCGTTGTCGCCGTAGCGGATGCCGAGCTTCACCACCTCGAGCGGAACCGCACCCGAACGGGGAGGCGTCGGGAGCTTGAACGTGCTGGCGCGCTCGCGCTTTTCGACGTGGGTCCGTGATCCCTCCATCCGCTCCACGCGCTTGTCGAGCGCCTTGGCCTTGCGGGCGCGTTTCTCCGTGCTCGCCCGCATGGAGTCGGCCAAGGCCGACAGCCGCTTGATCTCTCGCTGCTCGAGCTCGGCGGCCCGCTCGCGCTGGGTCTGGGTCGCTTCGTGCTGAGCCTGGAACTTCGAGTAGTTGCCCTTCCACTCGGTCAGGCGTTCGTGCGAGATGTGCAGCACCTTCGTGATCGACTGGTCGAGCAGCTTGAGATCGTGGCTCACGACGAGCAATGCGCCGCCGAAGCGCGCGAGCTCGTCGAGCAGCCAGCGCTTGGCCGAGCGGTCGAGGTGGTTCGTCGGTTCGTCGAGGATCATCAGCTCGGGTTGTTGGAACAGGACGCGCATCAGGTCGACGCGGCGTCGTTGGCCACCGGACAGCTCGTCGATGCCCTCGAGAAGCAATTCCTGGCGCAACCCGAGCCCGTCGGCCAGCCGCGCCATCACGGACTCGGCTTCGTAGCCGCCGCCCGTCTGGAACTGCTCCTGCAGATCGGTGAACAACTCGATGTTCTCCTCTGAAGGATCGTCGGCCATCGCCTTGCGGGCCGCGCCGAGGGCGTCGTCGAGCACGTCGAGGCCGCGGGACGACAGGATGTGCGAGAACCCCGTCGGCTCGAGCCCGAGGCCGCCGGGAACGGGCGCCTGGGGGAGGTAGCCGAACGACCCGAGGATGCGGACGTTGCCCTGGTGGCGCAGCTGGGGCGCCGGCTCGCCGACGAGCACCGAGATGAAGGAGGACTTTCCGGTGCCGTTCCGCCCGACCAGCCCGACTTTCTCACCCGCTCCGACCACGAAGGACGCGTCGGACAAGAGGGTACGGTCGCCGATCTCGATGGTGAGCCCTGATCCAACGATCACGTCGCATTGTACGAGCGTGGAGACCATCTCGGTACACTCCCCCAATGGCCGCTCTCGATCGCAAATGGTGGACGCTGATCGCAGTCTGCACGGCGACGTTCATGCTCCTCCTCGACATCACCGTCGTGAACGTCGCGCTGCCGGACATCCAGCGCGAGCTGCATTCGAGCTTCTCGGACCTGCAATGGGTGGTCGACGCCTACTCGCTGACGCTGGCCGCATTCCTGCTCACCGCCGGCGTCGTCGGCGACATCTACGGCCGACGCAACGTCTTCGCGGGAGGCCTGGCGATCTTCTCGGTCGCATCGTTGCTCTGCGGGCTGTCGACGTCCCCGTTGATGCTGAACCTGTGCCGGGGGCTTCAGGGCGTCGGCGGCGCCGTCATGTTCGCGACGTCGCTGGCGCTCATCGCGAACGCGTTCACCGGGCGGGACCGCGGGACGGCGTTCGGGGTGTACGGCGCGGTCATCGGCGGTGCGGTCGCCATCGGGCCGCTCGTCGGCGGCGCCATCACGAGCGCCTGGGGCTGGCGCTGGATCTTCTTCGTGAACGTGCCGATCGGCGTCATCGCCATCGCCATCACCTTCGCCAAGATCGCGCCGTCCAAGGACCCGCGGGCGCGTCGAGTCGACTGGGTGGGTTTCGTCACCTTCTCGGGGAGCCTGTTCACATTGGTCTTCGCTCTCGTGCGCGGGAACGACCTCGGCTGGGGCAGCCCGAGCATCATCACGCTCCTCGTGGCCTCGGCCGTGCTGATGGGTGTGTTCTTGGTCAACGAGCTCCGCTCCGCCGACCCGATGCTCGACCTGGGCCTGTTCAGGATCCCGGCCTTCGTGGGGATCTCCGTCGTGGCCTTCACGATCGCGGCGTCGATCTTCGCCATGTTCTTGTACCTGACCCTCTACATCCAGGACGATCTCGGGTTCGGCCCGCTGCCGGCGGGCATCAAATTCCTCCCGCTCACGTTGCTGGCGTTCGCGGTCGCGCCCTTCGCCGGCCGTCTGACGGTGCGGGTGCAGTCGCGCTATCTGCTCACGGTCGGCATGCTGCTCATCTCCGGGGGGCTGCTGGCCATGGCGACCACCACCCCGAAGTCGGCCTGGACCGTGCTCCTACCCGGCTTCATCCTCTGCGGCATCGGCATCGGCACGGTCAATCCGGTGCTCGCCAGTGGCGCCATCTCGGTGGTGCAGCCGCAGCACAGCGGCATGGCGTCGGGAGCGAACAACACGTTCCGCCAGGTGGGCATCGCGACCGGCATCGCCGTGCTCGGCGCCGTCTTCCAGAGCCAGATCATCTCCCACACCACGACGGCGTTGAACAAGACGGCGGCCGGCGTCGAGGTGGTGCACCGCGGGGGCTCCCAGCTGCGCGGGGCGCTGTCGGAGGGCGGGGTGCGGCAGGCCGCTCAGCACATCCCGGCGGGATCGGTCCGCAACGCGTTGTTCGACGCGTACCACGAGGGCTTCTCGACGACGCTCAACCACCTCATGATCATCGCCGCGATCGTCGCCTTCGTCGGGGCGGCGAGTGCCCTGGCCCTCGTGCGCCAGCGCGACTTCGTGATCCCCGGGAGCGGCGCGCCGGCGACCGATGGCACGCGCCCCGCCGGGGCGGAGGCTCCGGCGGACCCGGGCGTGCCCGCCGTACATGCCTGAGCTCTTCACGCTCGAGGGAAAGCACGTTCGGCTCGAGCCACTCTCGCCGTCCCACGTCCCTGCCCTGGCGGAGGCGGCGTCGGAGGACCGCAGCCACTACGAGTGGACCTACACGCCCGAAGGCGTCGAGCAGATGGCCGACTACGTCGACGACGCCCTGGCCCAGGTGGCCGCGGGGACACACGTGGCGTTCGCCACGATCCGCAAGGGCATCGACGGTGCGGGCGGCGGACGAGGCGGCGACCGGGTGGTCGGCTCGACGCGGTTCTGCGAAGTTGGCTACTGGCAGTGGCCGCCGGGCGCGCACCACCAACGTCAAGACGTGCCCGACGTGGTCGACATCGGGTTCACCTGGCTGGCGGGCTCGGCCCAACGCACCCCGGTCAACACCGAGACCAAGCTCTTGATGATGACGCACGCCTTCGAGGTGTGGCGGGTCCACCGGGTGGCGCTGCAGACCGACGTCCGCAACAAGCGCTCGTGGGCCGCCATCGAGCGGATCGGCGCGCGGCTCGACGGCATCCTGCGCGCGGACCGGCCGGGCGCCGACGACACGGTGCGCACGTCGGCCCGCTTCTCCATCGTCGCGACGGAGTGGCCCGAGGTGAAGGCGCGCCTGCTGGGGCGATTGGCCCGGGGCTAACGCCTCGCCCGCTCAGGCGCGGGCGATCGTGGCCGAGATCTTGCGCAGGTGCAGGGCGTGCGCCGCCGCCTCGGCCTCGTCCTTGGGCCGCACGGCGGCGACGGCCTTGCCGGTCCGATGGATCCTCCAGGCCAGCTGGTCCGCCCGCTCGACCGTGTGCCCGAAGATCTCGACAAAGGCCTGGATCACCGTCTGAAAGGTGGTGACGTCGTCGTTCCAGACGATCACCGCCCACAGGTCCTCGGTCTCGTAGAACGCGTCGATGTCCGCGTCGGCAACCTCGGGGAGGTCGATGGTGGAGGGGTGAGCGTGCGTCGGCATCGTGGGGGTCGGAGGACCGCTTTTTGGCCCAGTGCAGTGTAGTCCTGGGCGGTAGCGTGACTTCGTGCGCGCCACCGTCCTCGAGGGTCCCCGCGACGTGCGCCTGGAGCAGGTTGCCGACCCCGTGCTCCCGGGGCCCGAGGGCGTGATCGTGACGGTCGAGCGCGCGGCGATCTGCGGCTCCGATCTGCACCTGTACCACGACGCGCCGACGGGGAGCGGCATCCACCTCGGCCACGAGGCGATCGGGACCGTGGCCGAAGCGGGAGCGCACGTCCGTGGCCTCGCGCCGGGTGACCGCGTGCTCGTCTCGGGGGTGATCGGATGCGGCGTGTGCGGCCCGTGCCTGGCGGGCCAGCCGAACGTCTGCCTGGCCGACCAGGCGGCGGCGTTCGGGACGCTGCCCGGCCTGCCCGGGGGCCAGGCGGAGGCGATGGCGGTGCCGTTCGCCGACGTCTTCGCGCTGCGCATCCCCGAGGGCGTCTCCGACGACGAGGCGGTGCTGCTCACCGACATCCTCCCCACCGGGTACGTGGGCGCGTTGCGCGCCGCCATACGCCCCGGTGCCACGGTCGCGGTCGTCGGCCTCGGGCCGGTCGGCGTCATGGCGGTGCGCTGTGCGTCGTTGTTCGGGCCCGCCCGGATCCTGGCGGTGGACGTGGTGCCCGAGCGCCTGGCCCGCGCCGAACGGCTGGGCGCCGAGCCGGTCGACGCCCGGATCGCCCCCGGCGCCGCCCAGGTGATGGAGGCCACCGGCGGGCGGGGGGCCGACTCGGTCATCGAGGCCGTCGGCGCGGACGCCACCGTGCTCGACGCGTTGTCGTGCGCCGCGCCGGGCGGCACCGTCTCGATCGTCGGCGTCAACCTCTCGCCGGCGCTCCCGTTCCCCATGGGATCGGTCTTCTTGAAGAGCCTCACCGTCCGGACGGTCTTCGCGCCCGTCCCGGGCACCTGGGCGGCCCTCGTCCCGCTCGTGCAGTCCGGGCGCCTGACGGCGGACGACACGTTCACCCACCGCATGGAGCTGGGTCGCGTCGCCGAGGCCTACGAGCTCTTCGACTCCCGGGCCGACGGGGTCTTGAAGGTCCTGCTCTTGCCGTAGCCCTTCGCCCCGTCGGGCTCGTCGGGCGTCCGGTTGAGCACGAGCGGGAACGTCGTCGGTCCGATCTGCGGCCGGGCCACGAACCACGGTGCGGGTGGCGGCACGATCAGCTCGGTCAGCGCGTCCACGATGGGCTCGTAATTCACGCGCCAGCCCTGGAAGTTCCGCCACGCCTCCTCGGCGTCGCGCTCGAGGGGGAAGTTGACCTCGTCCAGCCGGTCGTAACCGTCCTCGAACTCGCCGCGCGTGAGGCGGATCGACCCGGTCGGCAAGGGATCGGCGTCGTACGGGATGTGCAAGGCGTTCGCGATGGAGCGCAGGCAGCGGATGCCCATGGAGAGGCAGAGCCTCGCCTGCCGCGGGGTGATTCCCGGGCTCGCCGAGTGATGCAACGCGGCCGCGTCCATCATGGCGACGAGTCCGAGGAGCCAGCTCCGCGACGAGACCGGTGAGCGGAACCAGATGAGCCCGGGATAGTTGGAGTGACTCTCCGACACCGCCGCGGCCCAGCGTTCCCACTCCGCGTACAGCGGCGGGAGGTCGTCCATGGTGTCGAGCCAGAAGTGACGGGCCAGGATCTCGGGGCCCCAGGCGGGAGTGCCGCCGCGCGCGGCGAGCAGCGTCACTTCCGTCTCGCGCGTGGCGAAGGCGTTGTAGAGCGCCGGCAAATAGGCGATCTCGAGCGCGAGCACCAGGAGCCCGAATCCGGCGGCAACGATCTCGAGCGTGTGCGGACCGGCGCCGCCCGTCGACAGAATGCCCAGCGTGAAGGCGGACGATCCCGCGATCCCGACCGAAGACCAGAAGTCGATACCGCTGTCCCACCAGATGATGAGCGAGAAGCCGAGAACGATGAGCCAAATCCAGAGGCCGAACAGCAACACGACGGAGGCCGGACCGACGAAGGAGAAGAGACGGTCCCGCAGCTCGTAGGTCGGCAGCCGCGGCGAGAGGAAGCGCGCCGAGCCGCCCAGTATGCGGGCGATCCCGCGAAAGGCGCGCGCAGACGTGACCCGAGGAAGGACGAGGGCGGTGAAGAGGTTCCAGACCGTGCCGACGACGATGACGACTCCCAGCAGGAATGCGATGAAGCGGATGACCTCCACCGCGTCATCCTGCCAGACGGTGCCGCGGCGGCCAGGGGTGGCTCAGGACCGCTCGCGCTCCGCGGTGATGGCGACCAGCCGCCGCGCCGGCGTGCCGGACGACACCAGCGCCGCCGGGACCTCGACGTGGCGCGCGCGCAACAGCTCGCCCAGACCCTTGGCTTGCGTGTCCAGGCGGAGGTTCGAGGCCACGCCCCATCCGAGGACGCCGTGCACGACGAAGTTGACCGCCCGCAGGTTCGGAAGGGGATGTCGGCTGACCTCGAACGACTTGGCCTCGGGCAGGAGCGCGCGGAAGGCGTCCGTGGTGAAGTCGCGCTGGAGCCAGTCGGCGACGGCGTCCTCGTCGGCCCACAGCCCGACGTTGGCGTCGCCCCCCTTGTCGCCCGAACGGGCACCCACCAGCACCCCCAAGGGGACGCGCGTCGGATCCTCCGGCTGCGGCGCCGGCGCGTGTCCCCCCGCAGCAGCTGTCGGCAGCGGCGACTCGTCGACAGGTTCGGTGGGCGGCCGCAGCATGGGCGAAGGAGGAACGACGGTGCTGTCGCACACGACGTGCGGGGTGACCGCGGCCGCCGTCACCGTGGTCGGCCAGTAGCGCGCCACGCCCTGTGCGCCCGGCGGTACGGACGTGAAGAAGGTGCCGGGGTAGCTCGACAGGCTGGTCTCGACGACGGCACCGGAGAAGGCGCGGCCGACGGCCAGCTCGTCCTCGCCCCGTACAGCCAGGCGCAGATACGCCACGCCGGCGCCGGTCAGGTCGCCCGACAGGTCCTCGGCGGTCTCGGCGTAGGCGGCCCGACCGCCAGGGATGCCGGCCCACACGGCGTCGGCGGCGAAGCGCGCTTTCTCGGCAACCTGCCCTCCGGTGAGGACGAGGGTCATGGAGTTGCGCCAGCCGGCGTCGAGGTTGGCCGTCACCTTGAGCGTCGGCGGCGGCGCCTCGCCGCGCACGCCCGCCATGCGCACCCGGTCCGGCCCCTCTTGCGCGAGTTCGATGGTGTCGAAGCGTGCCACCGCGTCGGGGCTCAGGTAGCGCGGGCCCCCGATCTCGTAGAGCAACTGCGCCGTCACCGTGCCGACGGTCACGATCCCGCCGGTGCCGGGGTGCTTGGTGATGACCGAGGAGCCGTCGGGATGCACCTCTGCGACCGGGAAGCCGATCCGCTCGCGGCCGGGCACCTCCTCGAAGAAGGCGTAGTTGCCGCCGCAGCACTGGGCGCCGCACTCGATCACGTGTCCCGCCACCACTGCCCCGGCGATCGGGTCCAGGTCCTCGTCGGACCAACCGAAGGCGTGGAGCGCGGGCCCCACCACCAGCGCGGCGTCGGTGACCCGTCCGGTGACGACCACCTGGGCGCCCGCGGCGAGCGCGTCGGCGATCGGGCGGGCACGCAGGTAGGCGTTGGCGGTGACCACCGGGGCCCCGGGTGGGAGCGGCTCGCCGGTGTCCAGGTTGACAAAGGCCTCGCCCGACGCGTGGAGCTCGCTCAGGCGCGGCGTGATGTCGTCGCCCGAGACCGAGGCCACGCGGACCTCGAGGCCCTGTCGGCGGCCGAGCTCGCGGACCGCCGCCGCCAGACCCTCGGGGTCGAGGCCGCCAGCGTTGGAGACGACCGTGATCCCCCGCTCGACGCAGGTCGGAAGGACGTCCTCGAGCTCGCGCAGGAACGAGCGGGCGTACCCGCCGCTGCGCTCGCGCGTCTTGTGGAGGATGTACATCGTCAGCTCGGCCAGCCAGTCGCCGGTCAGCACGTCGATCGGCCCTCCCTCGACCATCTCGCGGGCGGCGGAGAGGCGGTCGCCGAAGAAGCCGCTGCAATTGGCGATCCGCAGCATTCCGCCTGCGGGCGCGGGCCCGCTCACGCGGGGGCTCCGGCCGGGTCCAGCGCCACCAGGAGGTCGCCGACGTCAACCTGCTGGCCCGGCGCGCCACGCACCTCGGTCACCGTGCCGGCGCCGTGCGCCCGCAGCGTGTGCTCCATCTTCATCGCCTCGAGCACGACCAGCCCGTCGCCCTCGGCCACCACGTCGCCTACCGCGACGAGCACCTTCGTGACGGACCCGGGCAGCGGGGCCCGGCACTCGCCCGCGACGCCACCGCGCTCGTCGGGGTCGTCCTCGGCGCGGCGGGTGAAGGACGACTGGCCCTCCGGGCCGTTGACGAAGGCCGCGTGCGCCCCGGGCCGCACGGCGTAGCGGCGCCGCAGCCCGTCGTCCGCCGTCAGGTCGACCGTCCCACCCCGGGTCACCGCGGTCCCCACGGCGCGCCACTCACCCTCGACGAGGACGCGGGCGGGCTCGCCGGGAGTCGTCGCACGCACCTCGATGGTCCCCGCGGCGTCCGCCAGTTCGTCCGCGTGGAGGGCTCGGCCCACGTTGCGCCATCCGGCGGCAGGCACCGGCACCAGGCTTCGCTGGGCCCGCTCGCCCAGCAGGCAGAACGCCGCCGCGGCGGCGTGGCGCCACCGCGCCGGGTCGGGCAAGACCGCATCGCGCAGGTCCGAGCGGCGCTCGAGGTAGTGGACGTCGATGTCGCCGGCCCGGAACGCGTCGTCGTCGAGGACGGCCTGGAGCAGGTCGCGATTGGTCTGAAGGCCGTCGAGCTCGAGCGCGCGCACCGCCAGCGAGAGCTTCGCAACGGCGGACTGGCGGTCGTCGCCGTGCGCCATGATCTTTGCGACGAGCGAATCGTAGGCGGCGCTCACGACGCTGCCCGACTCGACGGCGCGGTCGGTGCGCAGGCCCGGTCCCTCGGGCCAGCGCGCGTAGGCCACGGTGCCGGGCGTCGGCCGGTACCCGTCGCGCGGGTCCTCGGCGCACAGCCGGACCTCGACGGCGTGGCCGCGTGCGGCCACCTCCTCCTGCCCGAAGGACAGCGGCCGGCCACCCGCCACGCCGAGCTGCAGGCCGACGAGGTCGAGACCGGTAACCAGCTCGGTCACGCCGTGCTCGACCTGGAGGCGCGTATTCATCTCGAGGAAATAGAAGCCGCTCTCGTCGACGAGGTACTCCACGGTGCCGGTGCCGACGTACCCGACCGCCTTGGCCGCGTCGACGGCGGCGCGCCACATTGAGGCCCGGGTCTCGTCAGGTACCAGGACGGCGGGCGCCTCCTCGACCACCTTTTGGTGGCGGCGCTGCACGGAGCACTCGCGGTCGAGGAGGTGCAGCACCGTCCCGTAGTGATCCCCGAGGACCTGGACCTCGACGTGGCGGGGGTGGGACAGGTACCGCTCCACGAACACTTCGTCCGAGCCGAAGGCGGCCCCGGCCTCGCGCTGTGCCGACGCCACGGCCTCGGCCAGCTGGTCGGGCTCCCCCACCAGGCGCATGCCGCGGCCCCCACCGCCCGCCGACGCCTTGACCAGCAGCGGATAGCCGACCCGCGCCGCCTCCTCGGCGATCTCGGACGCCGGCGCCCCCGGCACGATCACTGCGCCCGGCAGCACCGGCACGCCGGCCCCGGCCACGATCTCCTTGGCCCGTGCCTTGTGGCCCATGACCCGCATGGCGTCCGGCGGCGGGCCCACCCAGACGATCCCCGCCACTGCGCACGCCTCGGCCAGCGCAGGGTCCTCGGACAGGAAGCCGTAGCCCGGGTGCAGCGCGTCGGCGCCCGAGACCTCGGCCGCCCGCACGAGCGCCCCGGGGTCGAGGTACGTCTCGCGCAGCGACGCGCCCGCCAGGAGGACCGCCGCGTCGGCCTCTCCCACGTGCGGGCTGGCCGCGTCGTCGGCCGCGTAGACGGCGACCGCCTCGCAGCCCGCGTCGTGGGCGCCCCGGATCACGCGGCGGGCGATCTCGCCACGGTTGGCGACGAGGACGCGGCGGATCGCGGCCGGCTCCATCAGTGCCGCACCACCCCGAAGACCGCCGTGCCCTGCACCGGCGCGGAGTGCACGGCCGTCAATGCGATGGCCAGCACCGTGCGGGTGTCGCGCGGGTCGATGATCCCGTCGTCCCACAGCCGGCCCGTGGCGTACTGGGCCGTCGATTCCTCTTCGATCTGGTTCTCCGTCGCCCGGCGAAGCTCTTCGTCCGCCGCCGCGTCGAACGGCCGGCCGGCCGCCTCGGCGGCGTTGCGCCGGACGATGGACAAGACGCCGGCGAGCTGCTTGGGACCCATGACGGCGATGCGGTGGTTGGGCCACGTGAAGACGAACCGCGGATCGTAGGCGCGGCCCGCCATCGCGTAGTTCCCCGCCCCGTAGCTGGCGCCCACCATGAGCGTGAGGTGAGGTACGGCCGAGTTCGACACCGCGTTGATCAGCTTGGCCCCGTCTTTGATGATCCCGCCCTGCTCGTAGCGCGTGCCGACCATGAACCCCGTGATGTTCTGCACGAAGACGATGGGGGTGTCGGTGCGGTTGCACAGCTCGATGAACTGCGCCCCCTTCTGAGCCTCCGGCGAGAACAGGATGCCGTTGTTGGCCACGACGCCGATCGGGTAGCCGCCGAGGGAGGCCCAGCCGCACACCAGCTGGGGCCCGTAGAGCTCCTTGAACTCCTCGAACCGTGAGCCGTCCACGACGCGGGCGAGGATCTCGCGCACGTCGAAGGGCACGCGGACGTCCACCGAGGCGATCCCGAGCAGCTCCTCGGCCGGATGGAGCGGCTCGTCGGCCGGGCCGTCCGGCGCGGGCCCGCGGCGCCGCCAGTGCAGGTGGGCGACGATGCCGCGGGCGATCCGCAGCGCCTCCGCCTCGTCGCGGGCCAGGTAGTCGCACAGGCCCGAGGTCCGTGCGTGCATCTCGGCGCCGCCGAGCTCCTCCTCGTCGGCGTCCTCGCCGATGGCCATCTTCACCAGCGGGGGGCCGCCCAGGAAGACGCGGGCGCTGCCCTCGACCATCACCGTGTAGTCGCTCATGCCCGGCAGGTAGGCACCGCCCGCCGTCGACGAGCCGAACACGACGCAGATGGAGGGGATGCCCTGGGCCGAGAGCTGGGTCAGCCGCCGGAACTGCTCGCCGCCGGGGACGAAGACGTCGGCCTGGCGGGGCAGGTCGGCCCCTCCGGACTCGACGAGGAGCAGAAGCGGGAGGCGGTTCTCCTCGGCCACGTCCATGGCCCGTAACAGCTTGCGGATGGTCGTCGGGCTGGTGGTCCCGCCGCGCACGGTCGGGTCGTTGCCGATGACGAGGCACTGCGTGTGCGCCACCTCGGCCAGCGCGACCAGGACGCCGCCGCCGACGGGGTCGCCCGTGTGGAGGCCGGCGAGCGGGCACAACTCGAGCACCGGGGTACCGGGGTCGACGAGCGCCTCGAGGCGCTCGCGCACCATCATCTTGCCGCGGGCGCGGTGACGCTCGACGTAGCGCTCCCCGCCCCCGGCCAGCACCTCGTCGTGGCGGGCGCGCACCTCGTCGCTCAGCACGCGCATGGCGTCCGCGTTGGCGCGGAACTCGGGGCCGGCCGGGTCGAGGAGGGTGCGGATCGGCGCGCTCATTCGGTGGTGTCCCACGACGGCCGGCGCTTCTTGAGGAAGGCGTCCATCCCCTCTGCGGCCTCCGGGCCGGCGAACAGCTGGGCCGAGACCGCGGCGGCCTCGGCCAGACCGTCGCGCCAGCCGCGCGACCGCAACGTCCGCACGAGCTCCTTGGTGACCCCGACCGCGCCCGGTGCGGACCGGCGGATCCACGTCGTGCGCTCCTCGACCCAAGCGTCGAGCGCCACCTCGTCCTCGGCGACGGCGGAGAGGAGCCCCGCGGCCGTCGCCGCACGGGCGCCGAAGCGCTCGCCGGTCAGCGTCGCGTGCGACAGGAAGCGTTGGTCCATCACACGCAACGCCGGCACGAGGATCATGGCCGGGGCCACGCCGACCCGCACCTCGGTGAAGGCGAAGGTCGCCGACTCGGGGGCCACCGCCAGGTCGCACGCGGCGATGAGGCCCAGACCACCGGCCCTGGCGTGGCCGTTCACGCGGGCGATGAACGGCACCGGGCTCTCGACGACGGTGGTGAGGATGTCCGGCATGCGGTTCGGCGCGGCCGCGCCGCGTTCGGAGAGGTCGGCGCCGGAGCAGAACACGGTGCCCGTCCCTGTGAGCACCACGGCCCTGACGTCCGGGTCTCGCGTCGCGTCACGCAACGCGCGCGCCAACTCGTCGAGCAGGCGCGACGAGAGCGCGTTGCGGTTGGCCGGCGAATCGAGCGTGACGGTGCGGATCCCGCCGTCGAGGTGCGCTACGCCGACCAATGCGTCCGTCACGATTGCGCAGTGTAGGGGGGTGGGGCTGGAAGTACGGAAAATGGGCGGTGGTATCGTTTCGACGGTGATCGAGAGCGACGAGCACCAACTGTTCCGCAAGACGCTGCGTGATCTCTTCGAGCGGGAGATCGAGCCCCATGTCGACGAGTGGGAGGCCGCCCGCATCTTCCCCGCCCACGAGCTCTTCCCGAAGCTCGCCGCGGTCGGCCTGTTCGGGCTCGAGTACGACGAGGCGTACGGCGGCATGGGCGCGGACCACACCTTCACGCTGATCGCCGGCGAGGAGATGGGCCGGATCAGCTGCGGCGGCGTCCCGATGGCCCTCGCCGTCCAGATGTCGATGTCGACGCCCGCGCTGGCCCACTACGGCTCGCACGAGCTGAAGGAGAAGTATCTCGCCCCGGCAATCCGCGGCGAGGTCGTGACCGCCATCGCCGTGACCGAGCCCGACGCAGGCAGCGACGTCGCCGGCATCCGCACCCGCGCCGTGCGCGACGGCGACGAATGGGTCATCAACGGCGCCAAGCTCTACATCACCAACGGTACCCAGGCCGACTGGCTCTGCCTGCTCGCCCGGACGTCCGACGAGGCCGAAGGCGCCCGCGGCATGTCGATGATCATCGTGCCCAGCGACACCGGGGGGGTCGCGGTCTCGCGCAAGCTCGAGAAGCTCGGCATGTGGTCGAGCGACACCGCCGAGCTCTCGTTCACCGACGCCCGTGTCCCGGTCGCCAACACGATCGGCGAGATCGGCCGCGGCTTCCAGCAGCAGATGGTGCAGTTCCAGGCCGAGCGGCTGACGACGTTCTACAAGGAGGTCGGCTCCATCGAGGTCGCCCTGGCGCGGACCAGGGACTACTTGCGCGAGCGGCAGGCCTTCGGGGCTCCCCTGCTGGCCAACCAGCACCTGCAATTCGTGCTGGCCGAGCTGGCGGCACGTCACGACGTCCTCAAGCACTATGCGCGCACCACCGCCGAGGCCGTCGTCCGAGGCGAGGACGCCACCCGCTACGCCACCATCGGCAAGCTCCTCGGCGCGCGCCTCCAACGCGAGGTGGCCGACGTCGCGGTGCAGTTCCACGGCGGCATCGGCTACATGGACGAGACCTGGACGTCGCGCTATTTCCGCGACACCCGGCTCGACTCCATCGGCGCCGGCGCCGACGAAGTCATGCTGCGCATCCTGGCCCGGATGGACGGCTACTCGGTCGAGTGACCTCGCCGGGCCCCGCGCCGCGGCACCCGGGTCAGGTGTGGCGGAAGACGGCCTGCCCGCCCCCGCTGGCCAGCAGCTTGCGCTCCTCGGACCACACCCGGCCGGTCCACGAGAGCAGCCCGCCCTGGGCCACGGGCGAGTGCGCGTCGAGCAACAGCCACTCCGACGAGGCCCCCGGGTATTGGAAGGACGCGTAGAGGTCGAGGCTCGGGGCGATGAAAGGCGGCTCCTTGTACACGTGAGGCCGCGAGCCGGCGGGCCAGCTCCCGACGTCGAGCAGGACGACGAGGCGCGCCGCGTCCACCCAGGGGTCCTCGGAGCGCGGCGGCGGGTCGTAGCGCACCCAGGTGCGCCAGGTCGGCGGCAGCGGACCGGGCGGGGGCCACGTGTCGGTCCACTCGATCATGCGCTGGTCGAAGTTGTCCCAGAAGGCGTACCGGGGCCGGTCCTCCTCGTCGGGCCAGTTCCCGGCGCGGTCAGGCAGCTCGCCGGGCCCCGGCACCTCGGGGGGTGTCGCGTCCTCGTGCTCGAGGCCTTGGACCTCCCCGACCGACCACACCATGGCGTCGAGCACGCGCCGGTCCTCCTGGAGCATCTCGACCCGCTGGGCGGCGACGGTCCGCCCGGCGCGCAGCGGCGTGACCACGAGGTCGACCGGCGCGAAGGCGGCCACCGAGAGGTAGTGGCAGTACAAGCTGGCCGGCCGGGCCAACTTGCTCGCGGCCCCCGCGGCGCGCAGCGCGATGGCGGCCACGTAGCCCCCGCACGGGCCCCAGATCTCCCAGTCGGGGTGCACGGTGGCGCGGTAGCGCCCCTCGCCGACCGGCTCCACGGACGTCTGCGCGCCGACGTCACCCATGGGCGCCGCGCTCCTCCCACCGGGCGCGGGTGAGCTCCATCACGTCGACGGTGTCGCCCCGGAGCGTGCCTGCCGTCGTGCGCCAGTGCGTGAACCCGAGCCGTTGCATGACACGGCCGGAGGCCGCGTTCTCGGGCTCGTAGATGCTGACGATGCGGTCGAGGCCACCTTCGGTGAAGCCCCAGCGCACCGCCGCGGACCCTGCCTCGGTGGCGATCCCGCGGCCGCGGTGGGCCTCGGCCAGGCGCCAGCCGACCTCCACCGCCGGCAGGATCTCGGGCAAGAAGTGTGGGACGGCCAGGCCCGCCCAGCCGATCATCGCCCCGCTGTCCCGATCCACCAGCGCCTCGACGCCGAAGCCGTCCGTCTCGTAGCGCGCGATCACCCGGTCGAGGAACTCCTTCGTCTCGCCCTCGCCCATCCCGGCGCGCAGCGGGTACCACCAGAAGGACTCCTCGGCGTGGATCGGAACGAGCGCGTCCAGGTCGTCATGGCTGAACGGCCGGAGCACCAGCCGCTCGGTGGTGAGGGTGGGGACCCGGACCTCACTCATCGGTCAGTCGAGCGGGAGGCCGGGCGCATCGGCCAGCGACGAGTCGCGGCCGGGGCGGGCGGAGGGGTCGTAGAGCTGGTCGGGGCGGAACGAGCGCACCGCGCGGTCGCCGGCCCGGCCGCCGACCACCTCGACCCAGGCCTCCCCGGTCTCGCCGTTGGTCACGTGGGCGACGAACTCCCACGACGCGCCGCGCAGGCGCGTGCCCTCGACCTGGACCGGGTCGCCAGGGCGTAGACCAGCCCAACGGGTGCTGCGACGGAGATCAGTCACGGGCGCACCATGCCATGCCAGGCACCGTTCTACCCGGTCGCGGGATGAGCCAGCGCCGTCCGCGCCCGCCGTAGTCTGACGCGATGGCGCTCGAACACCCGCGTACGTTGACTCCGTCGAAGGTCAGCTCGTTCACGAGCTGCCCGCTCGCCTTCCGGTTCTCCCAGATCGAGCGCCGGCCCGAGCCCCCGTCCCCGCCCGCGGTCAAAGGCACCCTGGTTCACGGCGCGCTCGAAGGCCTCTTCTGGCGTCACCCACCCGGTGCGCGCACGCCGACGGCGGCGGCGGCGGAGCTCGAGCGCGCCTGGGCGGAGCTGCAGGACGACGAAGAATTCGTGCAGCTCGGTCTCGGCCCCGACGACGCGTCGGCCTTCTTGGACGACGCGCGGGTGCTCGTGTCCAATTACTTCCGGCTGGAGGACCCGGACGCGGCCCGGACGGTGGCCGTCGAACTCGGGGTCGAGACCAGGGTGGACGACCTTCGCCTGCGCGGGATCATCGACCGGCTCGACATCGACCCCGACGGGAACCTCGTCGTCGTCGACTACAAGACCGGCCGCGCGCCGGGCGAGCGCTTCGAACGAGGCAGCCTCGGCGGCGTCCAGACCTACGCACTGCTCTGTCAGAGCATGTTCGGTCGCGCCCCGGCCGAGGTCCGGCTGCTCTATCTGCGCGAGCCGCTGGCCATCACCGCGGTGGCCAGCGAGCAGTCGATCCGCGGCCAGCGCAGGCGCGCCGTCGCCGTGTGGACCGCCATCGAGCGGGCCTGCGACGCCGAGGACTTCCGGCCCCACGTCGGCCCGCTCTGCGACTACTGCAACTTCAAGGCGTCCTGCCCGGCCTTCGCCGCGTGACGCCCCCGACGCCCGCGATGAGCACGATCGACGAGGCGGTCGACGCCGCCTTCGAGCCCCTCCGGGGCAACCCGCAGGCCGACCGCGCCGCCGCCGTGCTGTCCAACCTGGCCGACTACGGCCTGATCTGGGTCGCGCTGGCCGCCCTGAAGGCGCGCCGGCGCGGACCAGACCGCCGCCGCGCCGTGGTCGCGTTGGCCGCGGCGGGGTTCTCCTCGCTGATCGTGAGCCGGGTGGTCAAGACGGCGGTCGAGCGCGAGCGGCCGGAGGACCACCTCGACGCGACGGTCAGGGCGCCCTCGAGCAGCAGCTTCCCCAGCGGCCACACGCTGGCGGCGTTCTGCACCGCCTTCGTGCTCGGCGACACGGACGCGCAGACGGTCGCCAACGTGGGCTTCGCGGCCGCGGTCGCGGCGAGCCGGGTCCACCTGCGGGCCCATCATCCGACTGACGTCATCGGTGGCGCCGCCATCGGCTCGGTGCTGGGCCTCGGTCTGCGTCCCATCGTCAACCTCGTGACCCCCGGGAGCAGGGGGCGACGGCGGCGGCGGCCGGGGCGCAGGCGGGGAATCGCCGCAGACGAGGTCGTGTTGAAGTCTCTATGAAGCCTTTCGCCGTCACTTGGGATTACCGCTGCCCCTTCGCCCGCAACGCCCATGAGCACCTCGTGGCCGCGCTGACCGGCGGAGCCGGCGCCGGCTGGGACGTCACCTTCCTCCCCTTCTCGCTCAGCCAGGCCCACGTGCCCGAGGGCGGCACGCCCGTATGGGACGACCCGGCGAAGGCGAAGGACCTGTTGGCCCTCGCCGCGGGCGTCGTGGCGCGGGACCAGTACCCCGATCGCTTCCTGGCCGCCCACCTCGCGCTCTTCACGGCCCGGCACGACGAGGGGCTCGACCTGCGGGAGCCCGAGGTGGTGGCGGGCGTGCTCGACCGCGTGGGCGTGCCCGGCGACAAGGTGCTCGCCGAGATCGAGTCGGGCGCACCCGTCGCCGAGGTCCGCCGCGCCCACGAGCAAGCGGTGACGCAGTGGGACGTGTTCGGCGTCCCGACCTTCGTCGTGGGCGACCGCGCCGTGTTCGTGCGCCTCATGAGCCGCCCCGAAGGGGACGCCGCGCTGGCGCAGCGGACGATCGAGGGTGTGCTCGGCCTCTTCGAGTCCATGCCCGACCTCAACGAGTTCAAGCACACGACCCTCGACCGCTGACCTCCTGCCGCCCGCGCCCGGCCGGTCCGGACCAGTCAGGAGCGCGCCAACTCGCTCATCAGTTCGAGACCGCGCTGGCGCTCGCCGGCGTCTCCGACCAGGCCCGCGATGAAGTCCGTCGCCCCCGCGTTGGCCAAACGCGTCACAGACGCAACCACCGACTCCTCGTCGCCGATGAACCCGATGTCGGCGGCCGCCGATGCGCCCTCCTTATCCAGCATCGCTTTGTAGGAGGGGAGATTGGGGTAGATGGAGAACGCCTCGTTGACTCGCGCCTTGGCCCCGTCGACGTCGTGGGTCACGACCACGGGCAAGGCGACCGCGACCCGGGGCGCCGGCCGGCCAGCCTCCTTGGCCGCGGCCTCGATCGTCGGCGCAATGTGGTTCCCGATCGTCCCGGTGCCCGTCATCCAGGTAATGGTCCCGTCCGCGACCGTCCCCGCCAGGTCGAGCATGGTCGCGCCCAGCGCGGCCACCAACACGGGCGGTGGCGTAGCGCCGGGGATGGCGACCGGGGCGAACGCGTTCGTCGTGACCCGCTCCCCCGCGCTCGACACCGTCTCGCCGTGGAGCAGCGGCATGAGCGAGGCGAGATACTCCTTCATGTAGCGCGCCGGGCGGTCGAAGCTCATCCCCCACATGCCCTCGACGACGACCTGGTGCGAGAGCCCGATGCCCAGGAGCAACCGGTTGTCCGTCGCCGCCTGCACCGTGAGGGCCTGCTGCGCCAGCATCATCGGGTGGCGCGGGTACACCGGCACCACGCCGGTGCCCAGGCCGATGCCCGGCACCCGCGAGCCCGCCACGGCCAGGAGGGTGAGCGCGTCGGGACCGAAGATCTGCGCCGCGAAAGCGTGGTCGAGGCCGGCGCCGGCCGCGCGCTCCAGCTCCGCCACGACGTCGGCCAGGGGACGGTCGACGTCGATCATGCTCCCGATGCGAAGCGGCTTGGCCATGGTGGTGGTGCTCCTCGCGTAGTGTGCCGGTTGTGCCGGCCCCCATGTCTAGGCCAAACCCCCGACGGGGGCGAGCCACCTGAACGCGCACGACGTCGGGTTCGTAGGGGCGGGGCAACTGGCGCGCATGGCCGGCGAGGCGGCGAGCGCGCTCGGCCTCTCCATGGCGGTGCTCGCCCAGCGGGACGACGACGCCGCGTGCGACGTCGCCGCCGAGGTGATGCTCGGGTCGCCCTTCTCGGGCGCCGACCTGCGCGAGTTCGCCCGGCGCTGTCGCGTCATGACGTTCGACCACGAGCAGGTCGACCTCGAGGCCGTCGCCGCCCTGACCGAGGCGGGCGCCGTCGTGCGGCCCGACGCCGCCACGCTCGAGCTCGCGGTCGACAAGGCGCACATGCGCACGGTGCTCGACGCCGCCGGCGTCCCGGTCCCGGCGTACGCCGTGATCGACAACGGCCCCGATGTCGTGTCCGCCACCGACGCGTTCGCCGCGGGACACGGCTGGCCGGTCATGCTCAAGGCGGCCCGCGGCGGCTACGACGGCAGGGGCGTCTGGCCGGTGGCCGACCGGGCGGCGGCCGAGGCCGTGCTGGCGCGCATCGAGGGCCGCGTCGTGGTGGAGGAGCTCCTCCCGCTCGACGCCGAGGTGGCGGTCATGGTCGCCCGCCGGCCGACCGGGGCGGTTGCCGCCTGGCCGGCCGTCGAGACGGCCCAGTGCGGCGGGGTGTGCCGCGAGGTGCTGGTGCCGGGGCGCCTGGCCCCCGACGTGCTCGAGGCCGCGTCGGCCCTGGGCCAGAAGGTCGCCGAGATCGCCGGCGTCGTCGGAGTCATGGCCGTCGAGCTCTTCTGGTCCGGGGGACGCCTGCTGGTGAACGAGGTGGCCACCAGGCCCCACAACTCGGGCCACTGGACGATCGAGGGGGCCGTGACCTCCCAGTTCGAGAACCACCTGCGGGCGGTCTTGGACCTGCCGCTCGGTTCGACCGCTCGGCAGCACGCGCAGGTCGCCAGCGTCAACGTGTTCGGGGGCCCGGCCGGCGACGACCCCGACACCGTGCGCGAGCGGGCGCTCGGCGTCGAAGGCGCTCACGTCCACCTCTATGGCAAGGCTCCCAGGCCCGGACGCAAACTGGGGCACGTGACCGTGTGCGGCGACGACGCCGAGCTGGTGCGGGCCCGCGCCTGGACCGCCGCACTGGCGCTCGGCACGCCGGCGCCAGACGGGCTCGAGCTTCCGGCCGGGGTGACGGCGTGACGCCCACGCCCACGCCGCCGCGCCGCTCGTCGCGGTCGTCATGGGTAGCTCTTCGGACCTGCCCGTGATGCAGGGCGCGGTCGACGTCCTCCAGAGCTTCGGCGTGCCCCACGAGGTCCGCGTCGTCTCGGCCCACCGCACGCCGCGCGACATGCTCGCCTTCGGCCACGAGGCCGCGGCTCGGGGCCTGCGGGTGCTCGTCGCGGGCGCGGGTGGCGCCGCCCACTTACCCGGGATGCTGGCCTCGGTGACCACCCTCCCCGTCATCGGCGTGCCCGTCGCCCTGTCCCAGCTCGACGGGATGGACAGCCTGCTCTCCATCGTGCAGATGCCCAAGGGCGTGCCGGTGGCCACCGTGGCGGTCAACGGGGCGCGCAACGCCGGGCTGCTCGCGGTGCGGATCCTGGGACTCGGCGATCCCGCACTGGCTGGCAGAATGGAGGCTTTCCAAGAAGAGATCGCGTCGGAGGCCCGGGCCCAGGACGCGGACATCTCGGGAGGAGCGAGCGGAGATGGCTGAGCCGAACCTGGCGCAGCGGCTCGGGTACTCCGGCGACGCCAAGCTGGTGATCATCAACGCCGACGACCTGGGCTCGTGCCACTCGGCGAACGTCGGCGTCTTCGAGTGCCTGGCCACCGGGACCGTCACGAGTGCCACGCTCATGGTGCCCTGCCCCTGGGCACGCGAGGCGAGCAGCCGCTACCGGGGCGAAGACGTCGGCGTCCATCTGACGCTCAACGCGGAATACGAGCTCTACCGGTGGGGCCCGATCACCCATGCGCCGTCACTGCTCGGCGGCGACGGCGGGTTCCCCCGCACGGTCGAGGACGTCTGGGACCACGCCGACCTCGACGAGGTGCGCCGCGAGTGCCGGGCGCAGATCGAGCGGGCGATCCTGTGGGGCTTCGACGTCAGCCACCTCGACTCTCACATGGGCACGCTCCAGCTGCGGCCCGAGTTCTTCGACGTCTATCTCGACCTGGCGGTGGAGTTCGGGCTGCCGCTGCGCATGGCCGGCCCGTCCACGGAGCGCTACGTGGGGTTCCCGGCGCGCGCCGTCGCCGCCGAGGCGGGGGCCGTCTTCACCGACCACTTCCGTTACGTGGGCGGGGTCGGCTCGCGGGAGACCTTCGAGCGGGACTTCGCCACGCTGCGGCCGGGCGTCACCGAGTTCCTGCTCCATCCCGCCGTGGACAGTGCCGAGTTGCGGGCGATCGCGGACGACTGGCCCCGGCGCGTCGACGACTACGTGATGATCTGCAAGGAGGACTGGGTCCGCCGCTCCCTCGGCGAGGCGGGCGCGACCCTCATCGGATACCGGCCGCTGCGCGAGCTGGCGCGGGCGGGCGGCTGACCGGGTGACCGCGACGACGGGCACCACCATCGAGGGGGTCTCGGTCCTCCCGAAGAACGGTGGCCGCCTCGGCGACCCGTTCGCGATCGGGCTCTCGCGCCGCGGCATCGAGGTGCGCCGGCGCGACCGCCCCGCCCAGATGATGTCGTGGGACCGCGTCTCGCCTTGGGAGATCGCCGAACGCGACGGCTACGTGCTGCTTATCCTGCGCGGCGGCGGCCGCGCCACGCCGCTGGTCGTGCCGGGCTGGACGCTCGACGACCTCGAGATCCTCATGCGCGCCGTGACGGCAGATTCAGGCGCAGACGACGGTGGGGTGGCGACTGCGTCCCCACCTCCCGAACCGGCGGCGGCGGCACCCTCCTCGAACGCCGCGGCCCGGCCGGCGCCCGTCCGATCGCGCGTCGAACGTCGGCGCCGCCGCCGGGTGCAGCTGACCTGGAAGCCCGTCGTCACGGTGCTGTTGCTGTGCGCGCTGGCGACCGCCGTGACGCTGGTGCTGCTGCAGAGCTCCGGCATCATCAACTGGGGCTTCCTGGGCCCCGTCGCCTAAGAGACCGCAACACAAGGACTCCCAGCGACAATGTCGTCCATCGAGGGTCACCTCGTCACCGAGACGTTCGAGTACGACGGCGGCCGGCAGGTCACGGTGTACGTCCCCCCGGACCCACCCGAGGCAGTCGTGTTCGCCGGTGACGGCGAGCTGATCTCGTCGTGGGGAGGCGTCCTCGAGGCAGCCGACGTGCCGCCCACGATGATCGTCGGTGTCCACCGGCTGGCCGATGAGACGATGCGGCTCCACGAGTACTCACCAGGCTTTGATCCGGAACGGTTCGGGGCACACGAGACGTTCTTCGTCGAGGACGTCGGCGGATGGGCGCGGTCGCATTTTGGCGTCGAGTTGACGACGGAACGGACCGCGGTGTTCGGCGTCTCGGCGAGTGGAGAGCTGGCCCTCGCCCTGGGGCTTCGTCATCCGGACATCTACGGTGCGATCTTCTGCGCCTCGCCCGGCGCCGGTTACCAACCGTCTCGGCGCGTTGCCGAGCTCGATTCCGCGTACGTACCTCGTCGCCGGCACACTGGAGCCATTCTTCCGCGAGAACGCGACCCGGTGGGCGGTCTCGCTGCGCGATGCCGGTGCGGACGTGGTGATGACCGAGCGGGCCGGATCGCACGGCGAAGCTTTCTGGCGAGATGAATTCCCTCTGATGGCGGCGTGGGCGTTCAGACGTTGAGGCCTCGCCATTTCGAAATGGGCAGGTGGGGGACGATCGCGCCGGTCCCTGCCCGGCGTCGGGGGACTTCCCTGGACCAAGTTGCACTCTGGTTGAGGAAGCGAGATCGTGTGGGGTGCGAACGACCCAGCACGGAGAGGCCTGGAACGACTGGGGCAAAGTCGATCCCCTCTACGCCATTCTGACCGATCCAAAGTACCGTCATGGCGGGGGAGACATTTCAGAGTTCCTTCAAGGCGGTGAAGAGACCGTGAATGGTGTACTCGCTCAAGCAGATGAATTTGCAATAGGCCAGAGCCGTGATGCAGCTCTCGACTTCGGTTGCGGAATCGGCAGACTCACCGGTGCACTGTCCCAATACTTCGCCAATGTCACGGGAGTCGACATAGCACCGAGCATGATCAAGGCAGCTCGGAGACTTCACTCCGACAAGGACAACTGTGAGTTCCTCCTCAATGGCCACAATGATTTGCGTTGGATTCCAGATCGTTCTGTCGATTTCGTCCTGAGCCTGTTGGTCCTCCAACACCTGGAGTCGACTGCGGTGATCGAATCCCTGCTCAGTGAGTTCGTCCGAGTACTCAGACCCGGAGGAGCAATCGTCGTACAGCTACCGTTGAAGGTGCCTTCCCATGAAATCCCGCTGCCCAGCTGGAGAACCCGCAGCGGCGTGAAGGTTCGGAGCGCAAGGTTGCTGCGACGGATTGGCGTTCCGGCACACTTCCTCTACGGACGTTTTGGCTGGGTGCCTCAGATGACGCTTCTGGCGCTTGGCGATGATGAGGTCGGAATGATATTCGAGCGGGCAGGAGCGACGGTTGTCCATGTCACGCCTCCCACCACGGATGCCGGGGGGACGGTTGACCGGACGCTCTACGTCACTCGTCGGGGTTGATCGGCAGAACGGGGAAACGGATCGGAACTGTCGCTGCGCTTCGGATCCGGTACTTTTAGGGGACACCGCCGATGAGCGACACGGACCTGATGCGGCGGTCGGTGGCGAACATAGGCTTACGGCATGAACGTCTCCATGGTTGCGACCGTCGCTGTCATTACCGCCGAACCGTCGCAGAGCCGCCAATTGTTCATCGAGACGCTTGGTCTCCCCTTGGAGGGAGAGGGTGAGGGCTACTACTCGAGTGGCAACGTTCCCGGCTGCAATCACTTCGGAGTCTGGCCGCTCTCGGAAGCAGCCGAATCCTGTTTTGGAACGCGGGAGTGGCCCGAGGGCTTGACCGTGCCCCAAGCATCCATCGAGTTCGAAGTCGATGATCCCCAAGCCGTCGCGACGGCCGGTGCGGAACTTCAAGCGGCCGGATATGAGCTGCTGCACCCCGCCCGAACAGAGCCATGGGGACAAACGGTGGCAAGGCTGCTGACGCGAGACGGGTTGATCGTGGGCGTCTCGTACATTCCGGCCTTTCACGACGATCCCGGTTGAGAGCGTGTTCGTAGTCAGCTGTCCGCGCCGAGATCAATGGTCGTGGCGGATCAGCATGACTGGGCAGGGCGCGTGATGCGCCACGTAGTCGCTGACGGAGCCGCCGATGTGTCGGCTCAACCAGTTCTTGCCTGACGAACCGATCACAAGCACGTCTGCGTGCATCTCGTTGGCAACTCGGACGACGACAGCGCCCGTTGATTCGTCGTCCGGGATGAG
Source organism: uncultured Acidimicrobiaceae bacterium (assembly GCA_963763575.1). Classification (GTDB taxonomy): domain Bacteria; phylum Actinomycetota; class Acidimicrobiia; order Acidimicrobiales; family RAAP-2; genus Bog-473. The sequence continues at coordinate 23,264 of CAVXPD010000009.1, read as the reverse complement.
GTGTACCTCGACGTCAGGTCCGAGCACCGCCGCCGTCCGATCGAGGGCGGCTTGTCCCGCGGCCGTCGACCTCTTCCAATCTTTGTCCGCCTCCTTTTCGGTGATCACCGGGCCTTCGATGCCGCCAGCGTCCTCCATGGGGTCCTCACGCTCGGGAATCACCGTGACGACTGCGACGTGACCGTGGGGCCGAAGCAGATCCATCGATCGTCGCGCCGCGTCGATCGCCGCCTCAGACCCATCCGTTGCCACGATGATCCGTATGGATTCCGCCATTCGATGACTCCTGTACCTCGCACGGGCGTGTTCTGTCTCAAAGTAGATCAGGGCTTGCCGCTGCGCGGTAGAGCCCGTTCGAGGACCCGACAGCTCGATCGATCTCGATGAGAGGAGCAAACAAGGAATGACCGTGACGCTTATCACCGGAGCGAACAAGGGACTCGGCTACGAGACGGCCCGCCAGTTGATCGAGCGGGGGCACACCGTCTACCTCGGCTCGCGCCGCGCCGAGCTTGGAGAGGCGGCCGCATCTGCGCTCGGCGGCCGGTTCGTGCAGCTCGACGTGACGGACGACACCTCGGTCGAGACCGCCTTGGGGACAATTGCCGAGCGAGAAGGTCATCTGGACGTCCTGGTCAACAACGCCGGCATCAGTGCGTGGGGTGACGTGACCGGCCCGACTGCCCTCGAGGTGTTCGACACGAATGCCGTCGGCGTGATCCGTGTGACCCAGGCCGCGCTCCCGTTACTGGAGCAGGCCGAGAACCCGGTGGTCGTCAACATCTCGAGCGCCCTCGGCTCCTTCTGGGCCGTGACAAGTCCAGAGCGACGCCAATTCCACTTCCCGAGCATCATCTACGGCTCGAGCAAGGCCGCCGTCTCGATGCTCACCGTGCAGTACGCGAAGACATTTCCCGGCATCAAGTTCAATGCGGTGGAGCCCGGCTTCACCGCCACCGAGCTCACGCCGTTCAGCGGGGCCGGCCAGCCGGTAGACAAGGGTGCAGAGGTCATCGTGCGCATGGCCACTATCGGCGAAGACGGCCCAATCGGCACTTTCCAAGAAGGTGAGGGCGAGCTCGCCTGGTGATGCGCCCGTGCTCCAGCCCGATCTGCCCAGCGGTTGTCTGGAATCCGATGAGGGACAAGTCCTCGCCTTTGACGGGCGAATGTCACCAATTTCGTGACCGCAGTGCGCAGTATTGCCGACCTCGAAGCGCGGCCAGTCGCCTGACGCGTTCGCCTCTTCGACCGCACTTGCACGGTGGCTGCAATGACTCTCCGCGGTGACCAGGACGAACGGTCAGGATCGGCTCGTCTCGATCGGCAAAGCCAGAGATCCCCAATTTTGCGCACAGCCGGACCGAGCCGCCGACGTATGATGACGTCGGCGGCTGAACATGAGCGGGTTCTCGTCACAGGATTTTGGGAAAAAGAAACCCTATGAGACCGTCATTCACAGTTTCCACCAACTCCTCGAAAGAGCGGCGCCGGCCTGTCCATGTCGTGGTGCCACATCTCGAACGAGGCGTGCTCGATGTCGGTGAGAGGTCTTGAGACCCTCACCATCGCATTTGGTCGGCGCGGACAAGGGGCGTGAACGCCATCGTCGCCGCTTCAGTCGGCGGTCCAACGCACGAGCCAACGTTCGAAAGCACCGGTTCTTGCCCGCTCTCGTTGTGGCCGCGGTCGTCTTGGGCGGCGCCATCGCGTCTCTCTACGCCGTGCGCGCTGACTCCTCGGAGCAAACCGTCGCCGCCGCTGTCTCAAACACCAGTCCCCTGTTCCCTTCCTCCTTCCCCATCGCCGTCTGGCTGCAGAATCCGGACCAGACGACCAAGATCGAGAGCGGCTACTCGACCCTCGCCCGTGCGGCCGCCGCCGAAGGCATCAACACCTTCCTCGGGCTCAACGACTGGCCCTCGGCCTTCGGCGTGGACAACTCGACGAGTGGCCAAGGTGCTCAGTTCCAGGCGGCGTGCAACGCGGGCGAGCACGTGGTCGCCGGCGGCAACTCCTCGTCGAACACCGCGGCCAACTCGGTCGCCTCGGTGGAGTTCATCGCCGCGCTCGAGCGGCAGGCGGGCACGGGCACCTCGTGCAGCCAGTACCTGGCCGGCTACGACTGGACCGACGAGCCCCCGGCGTGCTCGAACAACGTGGCCGCCCAGGTGGCGGCCATCCACGCCGAGGACCCCACGCGGCCGACGATCGACAACATGGCGTCGTGGGTGAGCTGGGGCGACTCTGGCTGCACTTCCTCCGCCGACGCCGCCTTCGCCGCCCCCGCCATCACCTCGTCGGACGACTACCACAACACCGACGCGTGGAACGTGACCAACGCCGAGGGCGGCTGCGAGGGGGCGCAGCACGTCTCGACGAGCCCCTGGGCCGACTGCTCGTGGCTCTACGGCTATCAGGCGGCGGTGCAGGCCTCCCTCTCGGGGGGCAAGCCGACGTGGGTCTTCCTCGAGACGGGCACCGACGAGCTGGGCTTTTCGAGCCAGTCCGGCAGCTCCTGCAACATCGTCGACGAACACCTGCTCGAACGGCAACGAGTACAACGCGACCGCCCCCCAGGTGAACGCGAACGCCTGGGCGGCCATCATCAACGGAGCCAGCGGCATCGAGTGGTTCTGCCACGGCGCCGCCCAGGGGCAGGGCACCAGCGACTCGGACTGCATGGGCGGCAACGGCTCGGCGTCGAACGCGATCTTCTCGAACCTCCAGTACATCGACGGCACGGTCCAGGGCTACGCACCCGCGCTGCTCAGCGCAACGCAGGGCGCCTGCACCATGCAGCCGAGCACGTATTCGACGAGGAACAACGCCCTCCTCCAGTCTTGCTCGGGCGGTGACCTCACCATCTCGACGTCCAGCAACGCCAGCGAGCCCATCATGGCCATGACCAAAGTCGTGAACGGCACCACGTACCTGTTCGTCGAGGCCGACCGGGCCAACGGCACCACGACGGGGACCTACGGCGTCGCGGGTGCCGGCGGTGACACGGCGAGCCTCGTCTACGACTCGGCCGCCCACTACGACCCGGCCGTCTCCGAGCAGGGCCACACGTTCAGCCTCAACGGTTCGGGCACCTTCTCGGACTCGCTCCGAGGTGACAACGGCGAGGGGTCGAACCACTACGGCGCCGGCGCCAACGGCTACGAGGTGAAGATCTACACCATCAACACTGGATCCCCGGCACCCCCCTCCTCTCCGCCTCCCTCACAAGGAGTGCCTCCCTCACAAGAGGCGCCCCTCTCACAAGTCGCGCCTTCCTCACACACAGCCGTGGGTATCGCATCCACACCTGATGGCGGGGGTTACTGGATCGCCTACTCCAACGGTGCCGTCTTCCCTCATGGTGACGCCGAGTTCTACGGGGGCGTGAGCAACCTGACCCTCAATGCGCCGGTCGACCACATCGTGTCAACGCCCGACGGTCGTGGATACTGGCTCATCGCCGCTGACGGAGGAACGTTCTCGGAAGGTGACGCTCAGTACTACGGCTCGACGAGCAGTCTGCGCCTCAACGCACCGGTCGTTGACATGACACCGACACCGGACGGTGGCGGATACTGGCTGGTGGCGTCGGACGGGGGCGTCTTTTCCTACGGTGACGCTCAGTTCTACGGCTCGACCGGAGGCATGCGCCTGAACCAATCGGTCGTCGGCATGGCGACTGACCGCGCAACCGGCGGATATTGGTTGGTCGCCCGCGACGGCGGGATCTTCGCGTTCAACGCACCCTTCTACGGATCGACGGGCGGCATCCACCTGAGCAAGCCGGTCAACGGCATGGCCGCCACACCCAACGGCCTCGGCTATTGGTTCGTTGCCTCTGATGGGGGCGTCTTCAATTTCGGGGTGGCCCCATTCCATGGCTCGGCGGGATCACTCGTCCTGAACGCTCCGGTCGTGGGCATGGCACCCGACCCAGCGACCGGCGGCTACTGGCTGGTGGGATCAGACGGAGGGCTCTTCTCGTTCGATGCACCGTTCCTCGGTACTGGGTAACACGGCAGGTCGGCACAGGGAGTCCGAAGAGCCGAATCCGGGCGCCCTGAGCTGAGCTCAGGTGCGCAATCCCGCGAAGAGGTCGTCCTCGGTCACGTCCGTCGGGCCGATGCGGCTGCGGGCGAGCAGGAACTCCTCGGTCGGGTGGATGCCCCGCATCACCTCGGGCGGCAGGCCGAACCAGAAGGGTGAGTTGGGGTCGACCTGGGTGGCGTGGGCGCGCAGCGCCGCCCCGCGCACGTCCTGATACCCGTCGATGTCGATCGTCGTCGTGAACTTCTCGTCGCGCTCGATGCGCTTGAGCCACTTCTCGTCGAACGGCGACTCGAGCCCGAGCTCGCCGAACTTGGCGTGGATCTGGCGGAAGCGAGACGCCGGCCAGACCGAGTAGTAGAGCTTGGACGGGGCGAACGGCGGCCCGGCGTCCAAGAAGCGGTCCGGATCACCGGCGGAGTCGAAGGCCAGGATCGAGATGTCGTGCACCCGGATGTGGTCCGGGTGGGGGTAGCCGCTGTGGTCCTCGCCGTAGGTGACGACGACCTGCGGGCGCTCCCGGCGGATGGCGGCGACCAGGCGGCCGACCGCCTCGTCGAGTGGGGCCTGGCCGAAGGAGGCCGGGTTGGCGTTGGCCTCGGAGCCGGGCATGCCCGAGTCGCGGTAGCCGAGGAGGACGGTCTCGTCGTAGCCGATGATCTCGGTCGAGGCCTTGAGCTCGGCCATGCGGACGGCGCCGATGTCGGCCCGCACTTCGGGGGTGTCCATGGCCGGGTTGAGGATGTCCCCTTCCTCACCGCCGGTGCAGCAGACGAGGACGGTCCGCACCCCTTCGGCGTGGTACCGGGCCACGGTCGCCGCGCCCTTGGAGGCTTCGTCGTCAGGGTGCGCGTGGACGCTCAGCAGGCAGAGGCGGTCGGGCACGGGTCGACCTTAGCGGGGGCCCTGCGCAGGGCCGTCGGGGCCCGCCTGGGCCCACGCCGGCCGCTCTGGGCCGTACACTCCATTGATATGGCAGGCACGTGGCGAAGGATCACGGACATCTTCCGCTCCAAGGCGAACAAGGCCCTGGACAAGATGGAGGACCCGCGGGACACCCTCGACCTCTCCTACGAGCGCCAGGTCGAGCAGCTGACCAAGGTCCGCCGGGGCGTGGCGGACGTGGCCACGGCCCGCAAGCGGATCGAGCTGCAGGCCCAGGGGTTGCAGAAGCAGGCCGACAAGCTGCAGGGACAGGCCAAGGCGGCGCTGCAGCAGGGCAACGAGGATCTCGCCCGCGAGGCCCTGTCGCGCCGGGCCGCCCTGGGCGAGCAGCTGGGCGACCTCAAGACCCAGCACGACCAGATCACCGATCAGGAGCAGAAGCTCGTCCAGACCTCGCAGGAGCTCCAGGTGCGCGTCGAGCGGTTCCGCACCCAGAAGGAGACGATGAAGGCCTCGTACACCGCCGCCGAGGCCCAGACCAAGGTCGGCGAGGCGGTGTCGGGGATCTCGGACTCCATCGGCTCCGCCGGCGCCACCATGCAGCGGGCCCAGGACAAGATCGCCGGGATGCAGGCCCGGGCCGGCGCCATCGACGAGCTGCTCGCTTCGGGCGCGCTCAACGACCTGACCACACCGGTGGACGACATCCAGAAGCAGCTGGACCGGGTGTCGTCCACATCACAAGTCGACAACGAACTCGCCGCGTTGAAGGCCGAGCTCGGGCCCGCGGCCGGGGGTTCCCCCGACGCCGCGCAGCTCCCGGCGGCCGACCAACAGGCGGGGAATGGAGGAGAGAGCGCCTGATGGCAATCTCACGCAACATCAAGCCCGACCGGGGCTTGACCTATCGCATGCTCATGACGGGGTTCTTCCTCGTCGTTCTCTACGGCGCCGTGATCGGCATCCTGATCGCGATCGGCCTGTCGTTCGCCCTCGTCCTGGTGATCGCCGCCGTGCTGCTGTTCTGCCAGTACTGGTTCAGCGCCAAGATCGCCATGTACGCCATGCACGCCAAGGAGGTGACGCCCGAGCAGGCTCCCGAGCTGCACGGCGTGGTCGACCGCCTGTGCGCGCTGGCCGACATGCCCAAGCCCAAGGTGGCCATCGCCGCCACGGACATCCCGAATGCGTTCGCCACGGGCCGGAGCCCGAAGTCGTCCGTCGTCTGCGTGACGAGTGGCCTGCTGCGGCGCCTGGACGAGCCCGAGGTCGAGGCCGTGCTGTCGCACGAGATCTCGCACGTCGCCCACCGCGACGTCGCGGTCATGACGATCGCCAGCGGCCTCGGCGTGATCGCCGGCCTGCTGACCCGGGTCATGTTCTATTCGGAGATCTTCGGCGGCGGCCGCGGCGGCGGCAACAACTCGCAGGGCCAGGCGGCGCTGGTCGAGATGATCGTGTTGCTGGTGTCGGTGGTCGTGTACTTCGTGAGCTTCCTGCTGACCATGGCGCTGTCCCGCTACCGCGAGCTGGCGGCCGACCGCGCCGGCGCGCTCTTGATCGGGCGGCCGTCGCTGCTGGCCTCGGCACTGGTGAAGATCACGGGCGAGATGGGACGCATCCCGACCAAGGACCTGCGCTCGGCGGAGCCGTTCAACGCCTTCTTCTTCACGCCGGCCGTCGCCCGCGGCGCCACCCAGGGCGGGGGCGGCGGCTTCAGCTTCGGCCAGCTCTTCCAGACGCACCCGTCGCTCGAGAAGCGGCTGGCCCAGCTGCAGATGATCGAGCAGCAGCTCGGCCAGGCCAGCTGAAGTCCCGGGTCGGGTCCGGATCGACCGGGCGCCGGCAGGCGCTACCCTCGCCGCCGTGGGCCTCTTCGACACCATCCTCGGCCGGTCCAAGCCGGTCCGAGCGAATCTCGACGCGCTGTTCTCGCTCCCGACGGCGGCACTGACCCTGCAGAGCGCCGGCGGCCTGGTGTCGTCGGGGCACGCGGGCGTGTGCTGGAAGCCGCCTCCGGGCCAGGGCGCCGCGGACGCCCAGAAGGAGATCTCCGAGCTGGTGGGCGAGGGGTTCAGCCACGCCACCGACTCCTTCGACTACGGCTGGCTCCTCCTCGACGATCCCGACCTCGACGAGCTGGTCACCAAGATCCACATGGCCAACTCGACGCTGCAGGACAACGGCTGGGGCCCCCAGCTGCTCGCCTCGGTGTTCGGCTTCGTGCCGGGAACCGACGCGCCTGACGACGCCCGGCCCTTCCGCCTCGTGTACCTGTTCAAGCGAGGCACCTTCTACCCCTTCGCACCGGTCGACGCCTCGAAGGAGCGCCGCGACACGGAGCTGGAGCTGCGCGTCCGCACCATGGTGGGAGCCGACCTGCCGGTGGAGCCGGACCTGTCGCGCTGGTTCCCGATGTGGGACATGCCGGTCTCGTGAGCGGCGCCGTGGAGGGGGCGGTCGAGGGGGTCGAGGGGGTCGAGGGGGTCGAGGGGGTCGGGCGGCTCATCCCCCTGGACGGGGCGGTCAACTTCCGGGACCTCGGCGGGTATCCGGCCGGCGACGGCCTGCAGACGCGTTGGCGGCTGCTGTTCCGGGCCGACGGACTCGGCGACCTGACGCCGGCCGACTTCGAGGTGATGCGCGCGCTGGGCATTCGCACCGTCATCGACCTGCGCTCCGGGGAGGAGCTCGAACGCGGGCGCTTCGACGTGGACGCGCACCCGGTGACCTTCCACCACTTCCCCATCATCGAGAAGCTGCCCGACCCCGACGAGTTCAACCGCCGGCCCGGGCTGCTGGGCTCGCAGTACCAGGAGATGCTGAGCGGTGCCGGCCAGCCGATCCGCTCGGTGCTCGAGATCCTCGCCGGCCCGGGTGCCCTGCCGGCCGTGTTCCACTGCACGGCGGGGAAGGACCGTACGGGCGTGTTGTCGGCTCTGGTGCTGTCGCTGCTCGGCGTCGACGAGCCGACGGTCGTGGCGGACTACGCGCTCAGCGGCGAGGCCATGACGCGGCTGCGGGCCAAGCTGCTGGTGAAGTACCCGGAGGGGCGAGAGGCGATCGAGGGGATCCCCGAGGTGTTCTCGGCCGCGCCGGAGCAGATGGAGCAGCTGCTCGACTACTTGCGGGCGGAGTACGGGTCGGTGCCGGCCTACGTCACCGGGCTGGGGACGCAGTCCTCGGTGGTCGAGAGCCTACGGGCGGCGCTCCTGGAGCCCTCGGCGTAGCACCGTCCTCAGAGGGATCGGATCGATCCGGGGTCGTCGCGAAATGGAAAGTCGTCGTGGATGAGCTCGGCGAAGCACACCTGGCGGATACGGATCGCAAGGCCTGGTAGTCGAGAGCGTCCCCAAACTGATGAACGGCGTTCTGGGCTAGGGCTCAGCACCACGTTGCACCCAGGTCCGATCGGTAGCTACCGGTTCGTCGGCGCGGTGTGGTATTCGAGCAGCCAGTAGGTCGAAGCTGTCGGTCTGGCGTTGTCCAGGGCCAGGCCCGCTGTTGCCGCAAGTGTATTGAACTCGTCCAGCGAGCGTTCCTTGCTTGCGAACAACGTAAGCATACGCAAGTCCATCCCAGTCAGCTCTTGTAGGTCGCCGTCGGTCGTCAGTACGCGTTCGACGATGAGCACCTTGCCTGCTTCGCCGGCCGCCTCGCCGCAGCGTCGCATCACGACAACGGCTTCGTCGTCGCCCCAGTCGTGAATGATGTTCCGAAGAATGTAGACGTCACCACCGGTAGGCAGCGGACCGAAGAAGTCTCGGGCGAGTCGCTGACAGCGGTCGGCAACGCCGGCCGTTTCTAATATCCTGGCTGCTTCCGGGGTCTCAGCCACCAGATCAATGAGAAGCCCTCGCACATGGGGGTGGGCGCGCAGAACTTCTGCCAGGAGTGTTCCGCTGCCTCCACCAACATCGACGACTAGGTCTGCGTTGTTCCAGGCATAGCCTCTGACCACTTCCTCGGCCAGCTGGGAGGAGTGCGCCTCCATCAGTGACGCGAACGAGGCGGCGAGTCCGGCATCGGAAGCCAGGTCCTCCCAAAAGCCGCGACCGTGGATACTGGGATAAGCAGGCTGTCCAGTACGAACGGTCTCAAGCAAGCCGCCATAGGCGCGGTCCATGGCTCCGGCCGCCCCCTCGAGATCGAGCCAGCGCCGCAACCGAGAAGGATGATCGTCTTGAAGCAGTCGGGAAGCAGAGCTGTTCGCGAACAGGTGAGGCGACGGCTCGGCAAATACGCCTCTGGCCACGAGGAAGCGCATGAGGCGCTCCAGCGCGCCGCAATCGGCCTCGACTACAGCGGCGAGATCCTCTATCGGTCGGCCCTCTTCACCGACCTCATCGGCGAGCCGCAAAGTGGCCGCGACACGCACTGCCCACGGTTCGGCCAGCTTCATCAGACCCAGAAGTGTCACCCATCCGTCGCTCTCTGATGGTCGCTGGTCCGACACGTTGCGAAGCCTAGATTCAGCGTTGTTGTCACCGGATGTGGGAGGCCTGAGCCGGCGTCGATATGGCTCACAGACCGGCGTTCGGGGGCACCCTCGACTCCGAACCCATTGTTGACGAGGTGACCATTCACGTCTGACGATTCTCTGGTTGGCTACGGGCAGTGCCACGGGAGGACCATCCCTAGTGCAGGACGGTCCGGACGGGCGCGGTAGCCCCAGTGCGCAGGGCACAATGAGAGCGTGGGCGAATCTGAGGTTCGGTACACGCAGGCGGGCGATGTCGATATCGCCTGGACGGTGACTGGGAGCGGCCCGACCGACATCGTCTACGTGCCGGGCTTCATCTCGCACCTCGACCTGGCCCGAGAGCTGCCCGTCTTCGACGCCGTCATCGGCCGGCTGGGTCGTCTCGGGCGGGTGTTGACGTTCGACAAGCGTGGCACGGGCCTGTCAGGCCGCGATCTTGGCTTTGGCAGCCTTTCCGAGCGTGCCGACGACATCCGCGTGGTGATGGATGCCGCGGGATGGGAACGTGCGCATCTGGTCGGCATCTCAGAGGGCGGCCCGCTCTCCCTACTCTTCGCAGCATCGTTTCCAGAGCGGGTCCAGAGCCTCGTACTCTACGGGTCCTTCGCTTGCCTGCTCCCTGAGGACGACCCAGCAAGCGCCGATTTCGACGTGCCGCGATTTCTCGACTATGTCGAACGCAACTGGGGAACGGGCCAGCTTCTGGGAGCCTTCGTCCATGCGCCACCCGCCCCGGCGATCCTCGAACAATTGGGACGATATGAACGTGCTTGTGCGTCGCCACGTCTCGTCGTCGAGATCATGCGATCGAATCTGGCCATCGACGCCCGGCCCATACTGCCAGCGATTTCGACGCCTGCGCTCGTCATACACCGCGCTGACGATCCGATCGTGGGCATTGCCCGTGGGCGTGCGATGGCCACCGCCCTCCGGAACGCACAGTTCGTCGAGCTTGCTGGCGAAATGCATTGTGGGTGGGACGCCCGCGAGTGGGCCCCTGCGCTCGACGCGATGGAGGAATTTCTCACCGGTACGCCGGCCGCAAATAGCGACATCGATCGGATACTGGCCACGGTGCTCTTCACGGACATCGTCGAGTCGACGCAATTGGCCACTGAGACCGGTGACCACTTATGGCATGACATCCTCGATCGTCACGATTCTGAGACTCGTCGGATCGTAGCGAGGTTTGGGGGTCGTATCGTGAAGCACACAGGTGACGGCACCCTCGCGACCTTTGACAGTCCCACTCGTGCAGTCCAATGTGCACGCGCGCTGCGCGACAGTCTCGGTAGAGAAGGCATCGCGATTCGCTCAGGACTTCACACCGGGGAGATCGAGCGACGAGGGGACGACATTGCAGGTATTGGCGTCCATATCGGTGCACGCATCGCTGGATTGGCCGGGCCGGAGGAAGTTCTCGTGTCGCGCACCGTGCATGACCTAGTCGAAGGCTCGGAGCTTCAATTCGACGACCGCGGCATGCAGGCGCTGAAGGGTGTCCCGTCGGACTGGCAGGTATTCTCATCGATCTGAGCCAGAGAAGTACCAGTGGTGAGCGGCCCTTTTCAAATCCCCATAGACCACGCTCTGCGAATGTCTCCGGCTCGGCGAACGGGGCTACCCACCCACACTAGGAGCGGATCAGGACGAAGTTCCGCACGGTCCAGCGAAGAGCGATAGAACGATGTGGCTCGTCTTTCGCTGCCCACCGATCCGCACGTCGAGCGGAACGCAGCCCCGTTTTCGACCATCTGTGAACCGGAAGCTCTGCGGAAAGAACCCACGCTTGTGCAAACAGGCCCGGTACGTGACCGACACGCTCCCTTGGCGTGGCGACCATGGGTTCTGTTGCACCACGTAGGACCGTGCACGACGCGAGATCGTCATGGTCACTGTGGCGCCCGGATAGACGACCGGAGGGAGCTTGTACCCAGTGAGTTGAGCGTCTCGACCCGAGTTGGGCGGATTCATGGTCGCCAGGAGGCGCGCCTTCGGGAAATACCCAGGGCCGAATCCGATGTCGTGGGGCCCGACGCGGGGCAGAGTGCCGCCGGTGAACTGCGTCGCCTCCTCGTAACAGGTGAGGATCTGGGGCTGCGCCGGAGTGCCGACGACAGTGGAAGAACCACTGGCATCCGAGACGCCACAGGGGCCAAAGACGAGGACGAGAACCGTGGAGGCAACCCCGCCAAGCCACCAACGGCGTCGGGCAAGTCTCGCCGGCACACGCCCATGATGGCCTGTCCACGGTGCAAGGGCGGCCTGCCCCCATGGTGCCGGGATTCGGATAGTGACACCCCGAGCCGGAGGTCGGGATACGTCGGAGCGTGCGGGATACCATTCGCTGTGGCCACCGTGCATGGAACTCTCGCCCAATCTCTAGATGATGCCGCAGCGGCGACTCGTAAGACGGCAGCCCAACACGGCTACCTGCTCTCCGAAGGCGATAGCAATCCTCCAGTCCTGCTGGTCTTCAAAAAAGGTGTCTCGGCGTTCTCCTGGGGGTCAGAGTTGAAGGTGAATCTCAAATCAGAATCTCCATCATCTACCTCGCTCACCATCTCTACTGGAGAGTCGTTTGCGATTACTGACTGGGGTCGTGGTGCTCGAGCCGCGCATCGCCTACTCGATGCCGTGGGAGCAGTTCACTAGGGCAGTCAGTTGATCACCGATGACTATTGTTCGGGTATCCCCGATGTGCCTGCAGGGTGGCACCCCCAGCCCGCGTTTTGGGCGTACTACGAGTCCAGGCCGATGATATTCCCGGACTGATCAGTGACGAGATGACCCTTGCTGTTGTCGAGAAGGACGAGCTGATTTTCCCAAGGGTCCACAACCACGGCGCACCGTCCGATCGGGATGTCAAACGGCTCCACAATGACCCTGCCGCCCGCAGCTATGAATCGCTCTATCGCCGTCCCTACCTCCTCAACGGTAAGGTCGGTTTCCGGTCCGGGACGCTCAGTTTGGAGAACAAGCTCCCCATCTGTCTCAGGAAGTCGAAGCCCAGCGGCCGTGGGGGTCCTCCAAACAACTTCGTGACCAAGCGAGTTGTAGAACGCAAGAGCTGCATCCAGGTCAGTCACGTGAAGTGCAAGGCAATCGATCTTGCGAATGAGTGGTCCGTTGCTCATCTCGTCACAGTACGACGGCCAGAGAGGCGAACGAGCCGAATGCCCGGCTAGTGAGATAGGTCCCGCATGGTGGCACCCCAAGCCGATTGGCGTACGGGGAGATTTAGCCTGACCTTCAACGGGGGCGATTCTTGGTTCCGATACCTGCCGTGATGATGAGAACAGCCGCCTCGTCATCGACGTCGGCCGTGTGCCAAACCCCCGGAGGATTGATCACAGCCTCGCTCTCATTGAGCACGGCCGACCGAACTTGTCCATTAATATCTTGGAGGAGTGTGATGGTTCCCGCTGTGCACACAACCAACTCTTCCCCTAACGGGTGCATCTCCCACGACTCCCACGACGCTGTGTATCGGTGCATCGAGACGAGTCGCCCCTCGACCCCATCGGAATCTGTGCGTGCTTCATAGCGCTCGTACCATTCAAGGTTGCCGGTGAACGGCTCCTGGGGAACCACCCTCGCTCCGAGACCCAAGTGGACTGGACTCGTTTGAAGGTTGAAGACGGCGTCATCCATGACGTAAGTGTGACGATGTGAAAATGCGTTGTCTACCGACGGTCACCCTCCCGGCGAAGTGGGGCAGGTCGTTCAACCCAGCATCACAAGTGGCCGAAGCATCTGGGAGAATACGCGGATGGCGGAGCTGCCACCTTTCCGGTCCGCTTTCAGTGATGTTGATGCGTCGGGCGCAGGGAACCAGCTCATCGATTATCTCGATGCCGCCCGACGGGCCCCGGCCATCGTGGATGCCAAGACCTGGAGTTTCGAGGTTTTGGACCTTGAGCCCGGAATGCGGACGCTAGACGTCGGATGCGGAACCAGCGAGGGCGTCATGGTTATGGCGGAGCAAGTCCAACCCAATGGCCGTGCCGTGGGTATCGATCTCTCAGCAACCATGATCGAAGAGGCGACTCGCCCATGGTCATCGCCAAGAGGTCAGATTTCAGACCGCAGATGCAGCTGTACTGCCGTTCGAGAGCGGGATCTTCGACGCGTGCCGATGCGAGCGCACGCTCCAGCACGTCGATGACCCCGGGGCAGCCGTAGCCGAGATGGCACGGGTCCTTCGCCCAGGGGGTCGCGTAGCCCTCCTGGAGCCCGATTGGGGCACGTTGATCGTCAATGGTGGAGAGCCCGAGATCACCAGGCGAATCCTCGCCTTCCACAGCGGCCGGCATCAGCAGCCGGCCTTGGGCAGACGTCTTCGCGGGCTCTTGACCACGAATGGCTTCACCGACATCGAGTTGGGCGCCGGAGTGGTGGCGTATACCGACCTCGCAAGCGCATACCGCGCCTTTGGGATGGTCCGGGCAGGAGCACGCGCTGTCACAGCGAGTGTGATCTCCGAAAACGAGGCGCTCCGATGGACCCTGGATCTCCAGAACGCTGATGACGCCCTGACGTTCTTTGCCTCGGTCACGGGGTTCCGGGCCTCGGGTCGTCTCCCCACCGGCTTTCCAAAGTAAGACTCCATCCCGCTGTACGGGGGCATAGAAGTTGAGTGCGACCGGTCCCTCGGCCCTGGTCGGGCTAGGACCGAATGCTGGCGGGATCCAGCGCCTTGTGGACTCAGTACTGGCCCTTCATCACGAAGTACGAGCCTCGGATGGTCCCTGCCAGCTTCGACTTCTGGCGCGCGAACTTGAGCTCAATTCGGCGGGGACGTCCATGCCTTCGGAGAGCTTGAACCCGACCGCCCGCTTCGGATCCGGTCCGTCGAGCGTGTACAGGACGTTGATCGAGAGCCCGCTCTCGTAGAAAAGGTAAGTCCAGCGAATGTTCTCGACCTGGAACGTCGTTGCCTCGAGCGGGGGCGACGTGATGACGATGTCACGTTCCTCCTTGAGGATGTGGTGCACCATGTCGATGTCCTTCTTTGCCTTGGTTGGCGGCAGGCTCAACCGTGAAGACGTGGTCGTACTTATTCTTGAAGTAGCGAGCCTCGTTCGCCCGCAGGCCAGCCAACGCGTCAACCACGGGCGACGACTCCAAGCCGACGGTAGATACACTGACAAAATCAACGGAACAGCTCACAGGTGGCGAGTATATGAGGCACCACATTCCAATCATTGGTTGAGATTGACCGACGCTTCGAGGCGTCCCGAAGTGCCGCAGGCTGGCACCCCGGACCGGACAGGCGTTCGGGGACATTTACCCTGGGCGATGTGCTGCTCGCTGTTCGGAGAGACCCTCTGTCCCGGTTGAATCTAATAGTGCAGTAATGCCTTCTTGATTCGAGAAACTCACTGCATTGCCCGTACTCTCCGAGCAAGTCATTTACAGCTCGATGTCCGCATAGAGGCGGTGGAGGTCGAGCAATCTGAAACACCGGTCTTCGCAGCCTTGGGCGATGTGGGGATCGATCTCGTACTTCGCTTTGGCTGTGGATGTCGCCGGTGTCGTGGCTCTCAGGGCAGTGACTATGACGTCGGCGACTTCGTCGATCTCGTGTGGCCTAAATCCCAGCGTGGTCAGCGCCGGTGTGCCAAGTCGAATTCCCGAGGTGTACCAGGCGCCGTTGGCGTCACCTGGCAATGAGTTGCGATTGGTGACGACCCCTGCGTCAAGCAGGGCAGCCTCAGCTTGACGGCCGGTGAGTCCGAAGCTGGAAGCCACGTCCAAGAGCACAAGGTGGTTGTCAGTTCCACCAGTGATGAGCCGTGCACCCCGCCGCATCAGACCTTCCGCCAGAGCGCGTGCATTCTCTACGATGTGGACGGCATAGGCAGCGAACGAGGGCTGGCGAGCTTCAGACAAGGCAACGGCCTTGGCGGCCATCATGTGGGGCAGCGGTCCACCGAGGACCATCGGGCATCCTTTGTCTACGTAGGGTGCGTATTCCTCGGCGCAGAGCACCAGTCCACCCCGAGGTCCGCGCAGTGATTTGTGGGTGGTGGAGGTCACGACATCGGCGTGGGGCACCGGATCGAGGTCACCGACCAGCACTTTCCCGGCCACCAGCCCAGCGAAGTGGGCCATATCGACCATGAAAGTAGCCCCGACGTCGTGGGCGATCTCAGCCAAGATGGCGAAATTGGGGTTCCGGGGGTAGGCCGAGTACCCCGCCACGAGCACCAGCGGACGGAACTCTCTCACCTGGGCCGCTATGGCGCCGTAGTCGAGGAGTCCGGAAGCGGAATCGACCCCGTAGCTAGCCTGGTCAAAGAGCTTCCCGGAAATATTGGGTCGGAACCCATGGGTGAGGTGCCCACCGGCGTCGAGAGCCATGCCCATCATGCGCTGGGAGTGCAGTTCGTTGCGCAGTTGATCCCAGCTCACGGAGTCAAGGTCGTTCACGTGAGCCGCCTCAGCCTCGTTGAGGAATGGCTGCTCGACTCGGTGGGCAAGGATCGCCCAGTAAGCAACCAGGTTGGCGTCAATCCCCGAATGAGGTTGGACATAGGCGTGATAGGCGCCGAACAGTGCTTTGGCGTGGTCCGTAGCCAATGTCTCGATCCGGTCAACCATCTCGCATCCGGCATAAAAGCGATGGCCCGGAGTGCCCTCGGCATACTTGTCCGACAGCCAGTTGCCCATGGCCAGCAGCACGGCCGGTGAGGCGTAGTTCTCTGAAGCGATGAGCTTCAGTTGACGCCGTTGGGACTCCAGCTCACCGACGATGGCCGCTGCCACATCTGGTTCGGCGGCAGAGATCACCTCCAACGCCGATCGATAGGCACTCGCTACGACTGGTTCGGGCACCACGCGCTCCTTCGGACGACATCGAGTCTTCGCCCAGGCGCACGGCTATGTCCGGCAGGCTGCCGGCGGGTCGGTCCCCGGTGGTACTCCACCCAGACGCCAGTAACGACCCGCTCCAACGATAGCCCCAACGAGCTGCCCTGAGAGGTAAGGACCCTGTCGAAGGTTGACTCGGAAGCGCCCGCGGAAGGATCGGCCCGCAGGCCTCCATTCGGGGCTCTGGAATTGTCCCGTACCGCGCGGCCCATTTCCAAGCGAGGCATGCCTCCGATGTGACATGCCGCATGGTGGTACCCAAGCCGGTGCATGGGGCGACCCTGTCTCGCAGATGACGGCCCAGATTCGGGGGCACGGTGTCCATCGGAGCGGGTCAACTCCACACGGCGATCACCCAGATTCGGCCGACCTGGCAGCGGTTTCGATCAGGGCGCGCCGAGCTTCCCAGTAGGAGGGCTCACGTCCGTGCAGCGGCGGACTGTTGGAGTCGACCCCAACGGCGCCATCTATCCACTCGCGCAAGATGTCGGCATGTCCAGCGTGGCGTACTGCGTCGACTAGCCGAGCGGCCATGACGTTGAATAGCGGCACTTCTTCGCGCCACCACGGCACGTAGCCCAGATCGTCAAGATCGAGTGCTTCGATCGTCGCGTCCGAGTGAATCCACACTCGTTGATAGAGGTCGACGATGTCTTGCCGGATCTCGTGCTCGGTCGCCCAATGGTCCACGAAGCTGGCGGACGGGTCGTCCCATTGCGGCAGGAGCTCGGGAAACGGTCGGTTAAAGACGTCGCCGAAATATCGGGAGTCCGAGATGGCGTTGTGCTTGACTAAACCGAGAAGGTTGGTGCCCGTAGGAGTCATGGGACGCCGGATGTCGTATTCCGATAGTCCGTCGAGCTTCCACACGAGCGCCTCACGTGCCGCCCGCAGCTTCTGGTGAAGATGCGCCTTCACCACGTCATCGTTCATGGCGGTCATGTTGTCACGCACCGTCCCGCCCCACCGGGCGCAAGGATGAGCCGCGCCTTCAGGCGGTGGTGCGCTACCGCTATACGCTCATCCGGCACCGGACCAGTGCCAAGGCCCAGAACGGGGTCATGGCCAAGAACGGGATCCTGCCCGTCGTCGGCGAGCTGTGGGGACCGACCGGTCAGGCCCAACTCGACCGTCTCGAACTCCCCGAGGCCTACGCCATGCGCCTCGACTCGTTGCGCAACCTCCTCGACGTCTACGAGGCGGCCATCGCCGAGCTCGACGCGCACATCCACGCCCAGCTCAAGGCCGACCCCGGCTATCAGGCCGTCATGACCCTGCCCTGGGTGGGCAAAGTCATCGCCGCCATCTTCGTGGCCGAGATCGGCGACATCACTCGCTTCGCCTCGGCCAAAAAGCTCTGAAAATAGGCCGAGCTCACCCCCAAGCACCGCGAGTCCGACGAGGTCGTCCACCGCGGAAAGATCACGGAACAGGGCTCACCGCTTGTCCGCTAGGCGGCCATCGAGTCGGTCGGCAACTACCGGGCCCGTGGCAACGAGAAGCTCCGTGCCGACTACAAGCGCATGGCCGAACACGCAGGCAAGTACAAGGCCCGCGTGGCGGTGGCCCGCAAGCTGCTCACGCTCGTCTTCTATGCACTGCGCGACGGGGAGGTCCGATGCCTCGAGACCGCGGCCTGAGTCTCGGCCACGGACCGACGCGAGCTCGACTATCGCCGTGGTCCACCGCCCCTGGTGTGGCCGTCGTTTCTGATTGAGCCCGTCGGGACGTGGCCGAACCCCATCATGTGCGGAGATCGATGAATGAATGGCTGGCTGCCCACGGGAGCGTGACAGAACCCCTCGAGCAGTGATGGGAACTCGCAGCACCACATAGGCGTCCTCGAACAGGATGCGCCACTCGCCGCCGGCGTCAACGCCACAGCCTTCGGCGGGCATCGCCCGACGTTGACCCCGGCGTCTCGTCGGCGCGCGCCCTCGTGCGGGGACGCCGATGGGTCAATCGGGAACGATCGACGGAAAAAGGCTCTTGATCCGGCCCCGCCCCTTCATGTACGGCGGTAGGTAGCGGTAGGTGACCCCCCCGACTCTCTGTCGAGAGCAAATCGGAATTGCATTTTCAGGAGAGCTCTGTGGTCGTTACCCGCGGGCGAGAAGTTCGTCGAGAATCTCGCCCTCGCGGTGATAAGCGGCAAGATGACCTTCGTCCTCTCCGAACTGGACCAGTCGTGCATTCGGAAGGTGGTCGATGAGACGCCTTGCCGCCGCCAAGGGGGCGTTGGCGTCCTTGGGTGCGTGCCACCAGGTCACAGACGCCCTGACGGTGCTCAGGTCGATGTCGTCCCAGGGCGACGCGATGGCGATACCCTCATCGAGCCAGCCGTCGAGACCCGGTCGGAGCGCCTCCCTCGCCGCGATAGCGAACTCTGCTTGCCATTGGGGATCGGCCATGACGGCGCGGTCTGCGTCTGGCGCACGGTCCATGATCTCGCGGAAGGCCGCATTCGGATCTGCGAGCATGGCGGTTCGGGTCCGCTCCATGAGCCCGTACAGCCCCTCCACATCGCCCTCGCGCACCAGGTGATGGGCTTGAGCGTTGAGTCCAATCATCTGCGCGATCTCGTCCTCCGTCGGAGGCGCGGCACCGACGACGACTGTCATTGCACGCACGCGATCGGGATGCCAGGAGGCGAAGGCCAGCTGATGCGGCGAGGATCCACTGGCACCGATGACGTGGACGGCAACAAGGTCCAGCTCGTCCAAGATTGCGGCTATGTCGTCGGCTGGCTCACGGAACCGCCTCCCCGGCAATCGGCTTGAGGCACCGAAACCTGGGCGTTCGGTCGTGATGACCCGCAAGTGGCGTTGCGTCCAAGGGGTTCGGTCAGCCCGCAAGGAGTAGCGACACCCAGGCGTTCCGGGAACTCGCAGGAGAGGTACGCCGTCCTCGTCCCCGAACTCGGACCAGGCGACAACTCGCCCGTCGGGACGTTGCAAACGCAGATCACGGACACCTTCCAGAACCGCTGCGCTCACAATCGAAGATTCTTGCAAAGAGGGGGAGTGCTGACCATCGGGATTGCCTGATGTGGGGCAGTCGACCTGGCGTCAGTCCCGGCGTATCGGGGCAGTCTGTTCTACTTGTCCACCAGGTGGCTGGACAGGAGACCCATCACTAGAGAAAGCCGCTTTGTCCATTCGTCTTCGGAAAGGTAGTGGTCGCCCTCTTTGATGTTGATCAGAGCATGAGGATCGTCATTTGAGTACAAGGGAAACACGTGGCAATGAAGGTGCGGGCATCGGAACCCCATTGAAAGATTGGCAATCTTCACGGGTTGAAATAATTCGTTGATCGTTGCTCCCAGTGCGGCGGTGTCCGTGCTGAACTGGTAAATCTCAGCCTTTGACAGCTCGTGCAGCTCGGCGACATGTCGTTTGGACACGACAACTCCGTATCCGGCATGTGTCTGATTCTTGACGAGTCGTATGTAGCTCGCGGTTGTTTCGGCAAGCAGATCGCTGTGCTCATTGTTCGGCAAGTGCGCATCGCCACACATTGGGCAGCCATTCCCTGCCCTCATGTTGTCCCATAGTTCAGCGTCCCACCACGGCACGTAGAAATCATTTCACGACCTCATGAGGGTGAATGTCCCCAGGGTGCCGATCAGGCACGCCCGAGTCCGGCAATGTACTGGGGCACCCATGCGCTCACCGGTCGAGCGAGTATCAATCGTCCCCTCACACCACCCAGTCCCCGCCTCGCATGACGGTGCGGCCCGCCAGGTCCTCGCCTTCGCTCCAGACCTGGATGCGCTTTGGTCCGAGCACCAGGTAGACGTAGTTGGCCGAATCTGTCCGGGCATCCCAGCCCGCCTGGGCGGCGTACCCCTCAGCAAGCGCTGCCGGGGCGTCAGAGGCCGGGATGACCTCAATCAAGATGGCATCAATCATGACGACGTTTCGAGTTTCGCCCAAAGTGAGACGGGCCTTCGGGTTGGCGGTCATGTTGGACACCGTGCGTGACCTCGGCCCGGTGGCGAGCACGACCTGGCTGCCGTTCCAGGTGTGGGTTACGGGCCCAAGGTGGACGTCACCGGTCGGCGAGGCGGTCCCGACCCGAACGTTGGACTCGACGGCTTCCAGTTTCAATAGGGCGTCGGCCTTGCGTCTCTCGGGCGAGCGGGCCGCCATGTCCCTAAGCATGACGCTGTCGCCCACCGGGTGCCATGCAACCAGTCGCGAGCGTCCCAATGAGGCAAGTTGGCGTGGCCCCGCGGTACTGATCACACGCTCCGGCTCGGCGAAAAGGGGGCACGCCAGGGTGGTCTTCCCAGAGCTTGACGTCCGGTTGAGGACTGGGTGCCGAGTTACACAAACAGTGCGACTTCTTTACGTTGCTTTGTTCGTGTTCAAATCGCCGGGCTGAGGAGCCTCATCTTCGGCAGTTTCTCTGTATTTTTCATTGGGTTCAATTTCAACCGTGCTCTGACTTGAGAACCCTCCAGGAACGATTTCCGACGCTACTCCTGACGTCTTTTTGACTGTGACCTTTAGCTGCTTCGACGCCCGAAGTCCGCTGAAGTCGTCGGTTGCTACTACCACGATCCGCACATAGGCGTTTTCCCCGGTGTAGCGAAGTAGTTGTTCTAGTGAACGCTCTCGGCTGTGCATCTGCTGAAGAACTTGATCGGGCAAACTTCCTCCTCCTCGATCAAGTTTCTCCGGATGAATGCCGAAGATGCGTCCTTTCCCATTTTCTATGTATGGAAATACTCCCTTACCATCACCTACCGGAATGTGAAAAGAGCTGTGAGTCTCTTCTCGCTCAGGCTCATCGGGCAGACCCTGAATGAACACTCGACAATGGATGCTCAGATCGGTAAGGCCGCGCTTGCGGCTCAGATTAAGAACTTTGATCCGGTAGACAATGTCGGACGGGGATGTTGGATCGAAGGATCTCGCGATTGTTGAGACCATAAACCTGGGTCGATACCTGCGGGTAATCCAGAACCACGTAAGTAGGGAGCCAAACATTCCGAGTGCGAAACCGGCGAAGAGATTTTCGAGATCAGTCATGGAGAAATGGTGGCACGACTGGCAAAAGATCGCATCGCATCGAGAGTGACGGACCCGACTGACCCTCTCGCACTGTTGGAGACCGCGGCCTCCTACCCGATTGGCGTATTGGGGCAGGTGGATTCTGTACATCTCCACCAGCGCCATTTGCGAGACTGATCGAGTGACGGAAGGGATCTGGCTTGTCGTCGGAGTGCAGGCGTCGGGACCGTGGCAGACCTGCTCGCCCATCAGTTCGAGCGGGGTGTGCACATACGCGGCGGACAGTTCTACCGATGGGCCGTCAATGGCTGGGTGCATCCTTGGAGTGGAGACTCGGAAGAGGCACGGCGGCTTCTTGATCTCCGATACCGGCTTTCTGCGCTAGCCGCGAATGAGTATTGCGATGCCGGATTTACAACGGTTATCCAGGACAATCTCTATGGTGAAGACGTACGAGTAGCTCCGCCGGGTGACTTTTCGGCCACGGCACCTCGTCGTCCTTCGTCCGACCGTGGCGGTGGTGCATGAGCGTGACAAGGCTCGACGAGCGACCATCGGAAAGGTTGCTTACCGACAAGGCGAGGTAAGTATTCAGGAGCTCGATGAGCTTGAGGGAACGCCGAAAGTAGGGCTATGGCTCGACACGTCCGCCCAGACTCCGTCCGAAACCGTGCGGGAGATTCTTGAGCGCCGACTCGAAGCAATCGTGGACGCCTTTATCTAGAGGCGGTCGCGCTAGCCGATGCGCCGAAGGGCCGCGCCCACTCCCGGCGAACGGGGGCGCCCCGACCCCTCACGACCGGGCGGGAAGCACGGTGTCGGCAATGCTCACAAGGAGGTGGTCGGTTTGCGCTCCGGAGTTGTTGCTCGGATCATTGCCGTTGGAGAACACGATGATCGTGGCGTGACGTGACGGTGCATAGAAGACTTCAGTGACGTACCCCTTGACCCCACCGTTGTGCCCGACCAGTGGACCCAGGGTGTACAGCCCGAGGCCATAGCGAACTGGAAGCGACGGTGCAGCGCTTTGGGAAGGCAGCGGGAGCACATCGCCCAAGAACCAGCTAAGGGAAAGCCGCTTCGCCGCCAAGCTGGGTGAGAGGAGTCTCCCGCTGGCGAGCGCTTGTGCCCACACAGCCATGTCGCTGACCGTCGAGACAATGGCACCGGCGGCTCCGAGATTGGACATGTCATAGAGCGGAATCCTCTTGGGGGACCCGTGGCCGATGAGGTAGTCGAGTGTCGAGGGACTTGGCAGTGTGCTCGATGTCGAGTAGCTGGTTTGATCAAGGTGCAGGGGCTGGATGATCTGCGAGGTGATCAGGTTGCCGATCGTCTGATTGGTGATGTCCTGGGCGATGATCCCCAAGATGATGTAGTTGGTGCTGGAGTACCCAGCGGTGCCCGGTGGGCCGACCGGCCCGTGGGCTACGGCCATTCGCACGATCTCTTCAGGTGTGAAGACCAGATGGGGGTGACCAGAAATCTCCTCGATCAGTTGGGAGTCGGACTGGTATTCGTCGTAGATGCCGCTCGTCATGTTGAGGAGCATGCGGACTGTGATCTGTCGAGCGTTCTGCACCCAGGGCACCCAGCGGCTGATCGGCGCAGAGAGTCTGAGTTGTCCATCTTGGACGAGTCGGAGAATCACCGTCGCCGTGAAGGTCTTGGTCACACTCCCAATCGGAAAATGGTCCGAAAGAGTGAGGCGCAGGCCACTTTGGAGGTCGGCTTTCCCATACGCTTCCTCCCATTGGCCCTCACCGGGGACGGACACCCACACCATGACCCCTGGGATGTGGTACACGCCGCGGACCTGGTTGACGAGGTCGTTGAGTCGAGATTGGGTGCGGGGAGGAAACGTATCGACGACTCCTGATCGAGGCTCCGTCTCAGGAGCCGCGCATGCGGGAGGAGCCAACGCCGCAGTGGCGACGCAGAACAGCGTCAAA
>CAVXPD010000008.1:0-333165 GCA_963763575.1 uncultured Acidimicrobiaceae bacterium | reverse complement strand
GATCGGGAGACTGCGGCGATCTATATCGCTCATGGTTGCTCTCCTCCGTTTATGGGGCAATAGCCCAGACGTAGCGGTAATGACGACCAAGTCGGACTCGGGCCACGCCTCGACACACGCCCTAAGGCGGACGATGATCGGTGAGCCCACGCATTGCACGCAGACCACCCGCTGAGGACGACGTGCACATCGAGAAACGCGTTGTCCCATGCGTGCTCGCAGCAGGTCTGAACTCGGTGGTCTGCATCATTCAAGAGTCGGGTCGCATCGTCACAAACCAATAGAACAGCTTTCTCCCGAAGCGTATCGCCAGGACGAGCGACACGGTGATGGAATCATTGAACGTCTGCGGGACGAGCGATGATGTAGATCAGGGCCCCGATAACGGGGAGGAAGAGGATGAGGATCGTCCATCCGGCCTTCGCCAGGCCGGAATGATCGGGACGGCGGAAGTTGTCGATGAAACACCAGATAATGAAGAAAATCATTAGGACTACGCCGGCAAAAATGAGCATCGTCCAGAGCAAACTCAAGAGTGGGTAGGTGTAGGCAAACATGCTCTCCTCCGGTGGGACCAGACGGTCTTGATCCCACGTTTGAGTATCGCAATACGGGGATCACCCGTCATCACCCTGGTTGGGGTGATCTTGTCGCAACCCAGGGCTCTCGCCTGTCACTCAGCGGCAGAGAGCGCCACGCGCCGTACTACGTCCGGCCTGAACAAGCTGAGAGTCGATGCGACCGGCGAACCGCAGTCGTGGCCGGCGGCGATGCAGCAACCTTCCGAGCGCCTCTACGAGCCCCACGATGTCACCGGCCAAGTGGAGCAGCGAATCTCGGGGATGTCCTCGTGGACATCAGGGTCGACAAAATGCATTCGGATCCCGCTCCTGTCAACTAACCGATGCGGAACGCTCACGGATGCCTTTCGATCGCTCCAGCTTCCTCGATCGAACCCACTTGGCCCTCGTTCTTTCGGTCCGACGATCGCCGGAGCCAGCGGAGGGCCTTGGAGAAGGATAGATCTCGTTCTCGCCACACAAGTCCGACAACTGCTCCAAGAATAATGACGACACCGATGGCGATCAGCCAGGACATGAGCGCGAACACAACCCCTATCGGGCCGTACTTTTTGTCGTCCGAAATGACCGTTCCCGAGAAGATGAACGAGAACACGACCTCCATTCCCACCCAGAAGAGCGCAGTCGCCACCGCGGACGGCAACAAGGCGCGCCACGACACCCTCGCTGAGAGCAGGAACCACATCGTCCCCCACCAAAAGAGAGTCAGGCCAAAGAATGCCAAAATGGCAACCAGCCATAGGCCGACCGCATCGTGCAACCACGGCCCGGCCACTGCGGCAAAGGAGACCCAGGCAACAGTCACCGCGAGCCACACGAACCGACGGCCCATGTCTTTAAGACCCCCGGACTCCAATTCGAAAGAGCGCTCGTAGAGATCTTGTACTGCCGCCGCCGCCGCGATCCCTCCGAGAATGAAGAAAAGGTAGGCGGTACCGGTGACGGCATTCGAAGTCGCCGAGGACGAGGTGAAGAGGGCGCTGACGTCTTTGGCTGCCTGTTGGTTCAGGCCAAGGTGTCGAACCAAACCCGTGACCGCCGACTGGCCGGCAAGCGCGTTCGCCACGATGATGAAAGGGAAGAAGCACAGCAGCAGCACTGCCGCAAAGAGCATTCCCTTATTGATGAAGTCCAGGTCGTTGAGTCGACTCCACAGGTGCTCCGCCGAAGAACCCGTAAAGGTGTCCTCGAGCGACTTCATGACCCGTCGTAGCCTCTTGGGGAGCCAGATGTTGTCCAAACCCCAGCTGGATTCGTCCGTTGGAGTCATACTCTTCGCGCGGTACTTGCGAGCGGTCCGGCAAGACTGGCCGTAGAGGTGAGGTGTGGATCGAGGGACATCATCGTCACTCTTTCCTACGAGTCATCGGTAAGAGGCGGCTCGTCTCGAGCTCCGGACTCCGGCCCCTGCGTAGCGAGACCACGCCCCTTCACCGGTTCGTAGGTGTTGATGACTTTGGCGACGGCAGTGACCAAGAACAGTTGTCCGATCAGCATTTCGGCGAGTGCGAGGCTCTCGCCCGGATTTGCCGCCGGGACAAGGTTTCCGTAGCCCGTCGTCGTGAGCGTCGTGAACGAGAAGAACAGGTCCTGAGCGAACGTCCCGTCGCCCTGGGCGCCGAAAAATGCGGTTGCCTCGTTCGCAGCGGCGACGCGATAGACAAACGCGAAGAACATCCCGATCAGGAGATAGGCCGCAACAGCACCCAAGACAGTTTCTTGATCCACAACCGTTCTGCGGATGAGATGACGGATCACTGAGACGGGCGCAATCAGATACAGGAGGCCGCTCACAGCCGGCAGGAACCTGTCGGCGATGTCCTGATGAAGAAACAGAGCCAGGATGGCCGCTGCTACAGCGATGAGGAGGCTTACGGCGGCGATGAGTCGCGCCAGGCGCGGCGCTCGCGAGATTCGGAGGACGATCGACACAGTGGCTATCTGGACGACCAGGACGACCGATGGGCCCCAGAACTTCGTCAGATTGATCGACAGCACATACGTGATCAGGATGAGGATCAGCACGCCTCCATAGCTGTCGAATTCAACGACAGATCTCAGCGTCGGGATCCGGAATGAGATGCGGGCGGTCGATGCAGTCACTGATCCAGCTCTCGAGTGTCGGTCGTTGGGCGGCGCCGAAGGCAGATTGGTCGTTGCATTGGCGGCGTCAGGTTTGGAGCTCCGGAGAGACCCTGGGAGATGCGTCGTGACCGTCAACGCGTGACGAGTCTGAAGGTGGGGCTTTCGATCTTGCCGAAATGCTCGATGCCGACAAGGCGAGAACCACCAGATAGGCGACGACGACGGCCACGATGATGAGAGGGGTCGTAGAGCCGCCGGCTTGGGAGACCACGATGACGATGATGATCGAAGACAAGGGAAGCCGCAGGATCGAGACGGTTGCCGCTCCCATCAGCGCAGCCACTGCCGGCGTTTCGGAGAATCCCGGTAGATGGGCGCAGAGCAGCCCCGCAACGATGCCGAGGAACATGGCCGGAAAGGTCGGCCCTCCACGGGCGCTTCCCAGTGAGACGCCGTAGGCGAGGCCCTTGAAGACGAGAAACAGCACAAAGGCGGATTGGGAGAAGCTGGCGGCCTGGTTCACCACCGCGCCCATCGTGTCCTGGCCGGAGAAGAGGACCAAGTCCTCCGGCTTGCCGCTCAGGTGCCCAAAAATGATCGCCATCGCTCCGACGGTGAGCGCAGCAATGGGAACGACAACGAAAGCGTGACTCGACGTCGCCGCGTTGACGACTAACCCAATCCGCGCAATGGCGAAGATGCCGACGGCGACGATGGCGGCGAGCAAAATCGTCCACCCGAACGCCGAGAGCGTCGGTGTGTGGTACTTGGGCAGAGCGAGGGGTGCGATGGCGTAGGCGCTCGAACTCAGACCGGTCAACGAGCCCATACCGATGAACACCAGGGAGCCGATGCCGGCCGCCAGCAGTCCCGGCAGCAAGATCACAGGGAGGGTCGCCCCCCCCAAACCTGCTGCCTCGATGATGATCACCGCCCCCACGATGGGAGAGCCGAAGAGGGAAGACATCGCCGCGAAGCTCGCTGCGGCGGCAATGAGAGCGACCACCTGGTCCGGTGCGTCCTTCCGCGCAGCTCTCACAGCGAAGATGGCAAGGCCGCCGGCCAGCGCGATCAGTGGAGCCTCGGGACCGAGGACCATACCGAAACCGATGGAGGCGAGCGAGGCGAGCAGAACACCGGGAACCTCGATCGGCTGCGTGGGAGGTCCCGCCTTGAGTCCTTCAGCGGGCTTGTGGCCGCCGCTTCCGGGCAGGCGCGCAATGGCGAAGGCGATTGGCACGGAGGCAACGGCCAGCACGGGCAGCGGCCACCACGTGGGCACGGGTGAGAGGTCGAGCCCGCTGGGGAGGTCTTTATAGAGCCATTGCTGAAGGTAGTGGATCAGCTCGAGGTAACCCCAAGAGGCCAATGAGACCAACACGCCGATCACTGCGGCAAACACGAGGAGCATCCGGTAGTCCTTGCTGAGCAGCAAGGACTCCGGATCGGGCGGTGGAGAGGAGGCGTCTGCCGAGGCGTGATCTTCCATCAGCCCGGATCCGGTGGTCGCCACGCGCTGTCGTACCACCTCTGTTTCGACCGTTCTCCCTCGATCTGAAGAGCCCGGGCGGCCACTCAAATACTCATTTCAGCGGTGATGGTGCCCGACTCGATTGCGTCCAGCAGGGCCTGGTGGTCGCGGTCGTTCTGTTTCGCGTATGAGTGCGCGAACTCGGCAAGGGCATGGTCAAAGACGTCACCCGAGCCCAGATAGGCGCCGATAGCCGTGGCACTCCCGGAGCGTGCGTGAGCCCGAGCCAGTGTCCAGGCGCAAATACTCGCGTAGATCCCCAAGATCTCGGGGTTCATCGTTTCGAAGGAGGCGGACGCCTTCCAGTCCCACAGCTGGCGAACATAGAAATCTCTATGGCTGCCGTCCGGCAGGTCGACTCGCTGCCATCCGAGGAAGATGTCGCTGGAGGCCTGCATGAGCCGCTGCCCCTCGACGACCCGTTGCCCATGGTTTCTGACCGTGCTCTTGGAGGTGAAACGTTCGAGCACCGATTCCTCAGCCTCTTTCACTTGGAGGAAGAGCACATCGCTCGGGTCCTCCCCGACAAAGAGCGCGACCCAGCACCGGGTACCGACGCTGCCGACACCGACGACCTTTCGCGCCAGCGCGACGTACCGATACTGGCTCAACAGATGGCGGCGGTCCGGACTCATGGTTGCCCCGTAGGAGCGGAGAGCGCCTTCGATCACCTGTTCGACCTGTACCGCCTGGTCCGGCTCGCTGTAAACATCCTCCACGGGGACGAGAAGTGGAGGATCACTCAAGAACCGGAGTCTCCCGTCGACGACCGTGGTCAACTTGTCCCGGGCTCGTAATCGATCCTTGGATTCTGCCTTGACGACGGTACGTTGAAGATTCTTGATCGCGTGTGACCCCGCCTCCGAGCCCCACCTATCCATGATGGCTGCCACGTCAAGGCGCGCATACCAAATATCGAGCTTCGTGGTTCGAGCGAACGCCCGGATCGTCTGGCGATATGTTCGAACGCCTTGAAGGACAACGTCACGTATGCGTCGATTGGGATACCCCAGCTCTCGTCCGGCGATTTCCAAACTGGCGGCGAGCCTCTTCACATCCCACTCGAAGGGGCCGAGGGCGGTTTCGTCGAAGTCATTGATATCGAAGACCAGATCACGCTCGGGCGACGCAAATCCACCGAAGTTCGCCAGGTGCGCATCGCCACAGAGTTGGACACTGAGTCCGGTGTTCGGACTGGTGGACAAGTCCGCGGCCATGGGTAGTGCGGCTCCTCGGTAAAAGGCGAAGGCCGAAGCCGCCATGCGACCGTGCCGGATGGGTACGAGCTCAGGCACGCGCGTTTCCTCTTGACCAACAAGGAGAGTCAACGGATCAGTCTGGCGCGAGCTCTTACTCCAGTCTGCGAGGAGTTCCCTGGGGGCATGCCTGCGAGCCGCCTTCCCCTGATCTATGAGCTGCTCTCTGGTCAGCAGCCCAGAGTTTCCGCTCGATGGTTCATTCATCTCTGATTCCTCGCGTTTACGGCGAGCCAGACTTACCGGGCGCCGCCACTTCGACGCAGGCGTCCAGTCCCCGTCCTCGGCACACCCAACGAAGACCGACACTGAGTTGCGATACGGCAGCTCGTTTGGAGCTCACGCCGAGGTTGGGCCTGTCAGGCCAACGCCTTGGCCTTTTGGGCCTCGAACTCCTGGTCGGTGATGACTCCCTGATCGCGGAGTTGGGCCAGCCTCTCCAGCTGGTCCGCGGAGCTGGTTCCCGAGCCCGCGACGTCCCGGACGTAAGTGTCAAATTCCTGTTGTTGTTGCTGGGCGTCCCGCGCGGCCCTGTCCTGCATCTTTCCCCCACGGGCGATCAGGTAGAGGAGGACGCCAATGAGAGGCAAGAAGATGACGAGCAGCACCCACAAGGCCTTCGCGAATCCTCCGATGTCGTGGCTCCGGAAGATGTCGCCGAAGACGACGATGAGGAGCCAGATCCAGATGATGAACCCGAAGAAGATAAGCATCGTGACGAAAAGGCTGAGGAGCGGATACGTATATGCGAGCATTCATCCTCCCGGGTGACCAAGATGTGACAGAGCAGATCTCAGTATGTCGTTCGCTTGCCGGTGGGTCATCACCCCGTGAAGGGTGATTCCACCAAGCGATTCGAACCGGATTTGAAGAAGTGCACGCTCAATCGGCGGCTCCATCCCTTGAATCGTCGGCGAGCGTGGAACTGTGGCTCCGAGGAGATGTCCGACCTCATCAGCGGCCGCGAGAGGCCGCGGACCCAGGCAGCGACGAGCTGCAACAACCCCGAGATATACAGCGAGCACGATGACGATGACGAGCAGGCTCCATCCCGTCAGATTGCCGCCGAAGACGAGGAAGTGGCCGGCGATGGCGAGCCCGAAGATGCGCAGGCCGCTGAGGTGCTGAAGGATCCAGCCGCCGGAGCGACGAGCGCGGTCCGATCCCGCGGCCGCTCGCCCGGCGCGTTCCGTCGAAGCCCACCAGGGTCACCCGTCGAATCACCCTTCGTGGGGTGATGACCTCGTAACGGGGGACGAACATACTGAGATTGCTGCGGTCCGAGCGCCGATGCGCACCAGCAGGCGGGACAAACTGGGCCGTGAGTTTCCGAACTAAAGCCAAACCGAAGGCGACCCGAACAGAACGGCGAAAGAGGAGCTACCCAATTTCCCCGTCCCAATTCTGAATGAGAAACGGAGACAGACAATGGCTGAAAGCGACCTGGACGAACTGGGGCCGGTCGACTACTTGGTAGTCGAGTTCCCACCCGGCGCGTCCCACTTCACCGGAGAGATGGCCGCCGAGCTGGCCAAGTTGGTCGACGCCGGAACCGTCCGCGTCCTGGACCTCCTTATCGTGGCCAAGGACGAGAATGGGGAAATCGAGGGCATGGAGATCGAGGATCTCGACCAGCTCGACGAGTTGCGCAAGGCCGAAACGCAGCTAGCCGACCTGCTGGCGGCAGAGGACATCGTGAACCTCGCGGCGGCCATGAAGCCCGGGACGGTTGCGGGTGTGCTCGTTTGGGAGAACACCTGGGCCGCGCCGTTTGCCGCTGCCGCTCGCCGCTCCGGCGGTCAACTAATTGCCACCGGACGCATCCCGATCCAAGCCATCCTCGCCGCATTGGAGGCGGACGAGGCAACCCAAGGAGGTTGACATGCCATTGCGACCAGCCCGCGCCGCCCGCAGGGGCGTCATCGGCGCTCCTGTTGCCCGTACGGCAGCAGTGGTGGGAACAGCAGCCGTCGTCTCCCACGGCGTAGAGCGCCGGCACGACCGGCGCGAGGACCGCCGGGACGACCGCCAGGACCGAAGGGATGATCGTCGAGAGCGCTGACGAACGCTCGACGAACTGGAACGGAGGAGGTCACACACATGGGAATGGTGCGTCGGAGGACCCGCCGCCGAGCAGATCTCTCCAGGACGTCCATCGATCAGTGGCGCGATCCTCTCCGAGGTGGGCGTCCGGGGAACCCCGGTGCTGGATTTTGCCAGGACGCCATTGGAGTGCCCAGCCGAAGGGCAGCCCGTACGGGGTCGCGACGCATCCTCCAAGGTCGGCGGGTATAACTAGGGATACACCTACGTCAGTCACGAGACAAGGGTGGCAGCGGCCCCTCCTCCACCCGATCGAGGGGCCGCTTCGCGTAGCGACTCGGGGCATGCCCTCGTCGCCATGGACCGCATGCCCGAACCCGGCGACCCATGCCCCCGCTCATCGCCGAGCCGGCCGGTCCTGCCTGATGGCATCAGCCACCAGCTGCAAGCGACTCATCGCCGCGAGGCCGTCGCGGACGGGAGAGTGGTTCTCGCCGACGGGGCGACCGCTGGGTGGGAGTGTCCCGACCATCTGGACGAACTGACCGGCTACCGCGTTTCGGAGGATGGTGCGTCATGTCAGGAACCACTCGCTCTCGGCGACGCCGATGGGACAGGAGCCGTGACCCAACCCGCGGTCCGTCTTTCAGCATCCAAGGGATCAACTCAATCTCGATGCCAGAGCCCCTTCGTGGAAGTGATCTGCCTCACTCGTCTGGTAGTTATCTCCGGTTCAAAACGGTCACACGAGCTGTCACGACGGACGAGGCACAATGACGATCGGACCCGTGAGCGTTCCCTCCCCAGACATTGACGGGAAAGAGGTGAGTGGACTCGTTTTGTCGACTCCACTCCATTCGCTTCCGCACTTACGCTTGATGCGGAGTCCTACAGCCCATGTGCCCATGATTCGTCCTGCCTGATGCTTCTACGACGGGCCAGATCGCAACTCCTATTTTCGGGTCATCACCCTGCGCAGGGTGGTCTTCACCGACCCAGGCCGGCTTCGACGATCACTCACGAGATGTCGAGCAGAAGACGTTGGGTCACTCGTCATAATCGCTCGCCTTCCGCACGTCGACCAGTTCGAGTCCGAGAGCCCGGATCCGTTCGATCACTCCGTGCAGCGCTGCTTGATCCGGCATGGTGGCCCGTAGGGTTGTGAACCCTTCCTTGGTCGAGACATCGAGATCGTCGAACGCTGCCGAAATCGCCCGTCCGGCCTCACCCTTGAAGGTGATCACGTAGGTAGTTGGTTCCATTCGCCCTCAAAATTGTGATTGATCCCGAAGCGCACGTCGTCACCCTTACCCGGGTGATTTTGGAGATCGGTTTGTTAGTCTTCATCCTGTGATCGGCGCCAAGCCGGCGGTGACGAAGTTCACCCGACCTCCGTTGCCGGACGCCCTGATCCGAAGGCCGGACCTTCTCAGCCGGTTGGACTCGGCTATGCAATCTCCCTGCACGCTGGTTGCAGGCAGCCCAGGCGTTGGGAAAACCGTGCTGCTGTCGTCCTGGGTCGCAGAGCGACCTGAAGCTCGGTGCGCCTGGCTCTCGTGCGACCGGTGGGATCGTGACGAGCTCCGGGTGTGGACGTCCATCGCGGCGGCGTTCGCCGCCGTCGAGCCGGGATCCGCCTCCGATGCGCTCGACCTTCTCGTCGAGGGTCCTGACGACATCGAAGACGTCGTGGCCTCGCTGGTCAACGAGTTGGCTCTGTGGCCCGGATCCACCTGGCTCATCCTCGATGATCTGCACGTCGTGGCTCCCTCCGCTCTAGGCGGACTGGCCACCTTTGTCGAGCGGCTCCCCCCGGCTTCGCACGTCGTGATCGGGACCCGCGTCGATCCCGTACTGCCGATCCAGCGTTGGCGGGCTCGGGGCCAACTGGCCGAGATCCGGGACGGTGAGCTGCGGCTGGAGGAGGAGCACGTCCGCACCTTCATGCAGCACTTCGGTCTCGACCTCTCTTCAGACGATGTTCGTACCTTGACCGACCGAACCGAGGGGTGGCTGGCCGCAGTGCAGTTGGCAGCGCTGTCTCTTCAGTACGATCCGGGCGACCCGTCCTCGTTCATTGAACGCCTCGCCGGGACAGAGCGCGTGGTGGCCGACTTCCTCATCGAAGAGGTGCTCGACAAGCAGTCCCAGCGAATGGTGGAGTTCTTGGAGGCAACCTCGGTCGTCGATGAGTTCGATGTGGACTTGGCAAACACCCTCCTCGATGACGAAGACGCTGCACATCTCTTGCGGCAAGCGATGAGTTCGGGGCTCTTTCTCGTCCCAGTTGGGGGAGACCCGGTCCGCTACCGGTACCACCAGCTCTTCCGAGAGCTTCTGCACACCCAATTGGTGGCCGAGCTTCCAGCTCGAGCGAAGGCACTGCACTCGAGGGCGGGTGCGTGGTATGAGAAGACGGGGTCCTACGCGGCAGCGGTGGATCACTTCGTCCAAGCCCGTGATCTCAACCGAGCCTTCGCGATCTTGCACGAACACATGGCACACGAATGGTTCGCCGGCCGAGATGGGCACGTGGACACCTGGCTGGGGAGACTCTCTGACGAGGACATCCGGGCTCACCGTGCTCGTATGGTCGACTACGCCCTTGCACTGGGGCTCGCGGGGAGGGTCGAGGAGGAGGGTTGGTGGCTGTCCCAAGCCTCGAGCGCGGCGGGCGACCGAGACATCGACTTCGACATCCGATTGGCTGCCGTGGACGCGCAGTGGCACGGAATGCGCGGCGAACCGGATCCGGTCCTTGCCTTCGAGCGGGATGTCTTCTCGCATCTAAAGCCCGGCACGGACTTTGTCCTCGACCAGTTCCCAATCATCTCGTCCAGGGCCCATCTCTACCGAGATGACCCGTCCTCCTGTATCGCCACGTGCGATCTCGCGCTCAGCCACGCTGACCCCGGCACCCGCGCGGTCCTCCTCGGGATCAGGTCTGGTGCTCTCTTTGAGCTCGGCCAGCTCCACCCGGCGCGGGAGGCGGCGAATGCTGCCCTGGAGGCAGGGCGTCTACGCGGGGTCGAACACCATGTCGGCCTCTTCGACGCCCTTCTCACCCTCGGCACGCTCAACCTGGAGGCGGACCAGTTGGACGAGGCGGAGCGCTCTATCGAAGAAGCCCTTCGGCGCTGCGAGAGGATCCGACCTCCTCTCGAACTGCTAGGCCTCGTCGAGAGGGCACGCCTCTTTCGAGCTCGAGGGGAGTTGGACGAGGGTCTCAGCATCCTCGAACGGGCGAAAACGGTCCTGCCGACCGGGTCCGTCTCCCCACTGAACCAGCGTGTGGATGTCCTCGAAGCCAGGATCCGTATAGACCTCGGTGAACCGGACCGAGCGACCGACCTGGCCAGGGCGCTCCCACGCTCGACAACGCGGACCTTCCTAGAGGCGCGAGCGTTGCTGGCTTCGGGACAAGCCGATCGGGCGGACTTCACCATGAACCGGGTTGACGTCGCTGCACTTGGAGTACGTCATGCGATCGAGCAGGCCGCCCTCCGCGCAGACATCCGGCGGCAGCTGGGGCTGCACCAGGACGACGATGTCCGGCGTCTCGTCGAGCTCGGGCGGCCACAGGGCTTCGTTCTTTCCGTTTTGGACGTGTCATCCGGCCTTCGCGACGAGATAGTCGGCGTCCTCAGGCGCTCGCCTCGCGACAGCTACGCAGATGTCCTGATGACAGCGGCCGACCGAATTGCGGCGCATGGAGCTACCAGACCGCCATCAGGGGACGGCGAGCTGAGCGCTCGGGAGCAGGGCGTGCTTCGTTACCTACAGACCCGCCTCACGACGCGAGAGATCGCGGGCGAGCTTTTCATATCTATGAACACGCTCAAGTCTCATCTCAAGAGCATCTATCGCAAACTCGATGCGTCGTCCCGGTCCGATGCCGTGGCCCGCGCCAGAACGGTCGGGCTGCTCTGAACCTTCGGACGTCGACGTGGCGAAAGGACTCCTCTGAATGGTGATGACCCAGCGGGCGTTGACCAACCCTCACGAGACGGAAACCTAGAGTCCTCGCTATGGAGTCCGCCGTGTCTTGCATGAGCGGACGGCCAGGCTGAGGGAGCCTGCTACGGCGAGGCTTTCGACCGGCACTCCGGCGGAGCCTCCCTCGCGGCATTGAATTTCGGCGAACGCACCAAGCACGTCCTACCCAGGAGAGTCACCCGCGGCCCTCCCGGAGAGGGTCTGTGCATCTCCTAGAAACCCGGTTCCGATTGGTGGAATCACCCTGCAAGGGGTGATGACCCACCAGTTCGCGAACGACATACTGAATTTTGTTCCTTTACTCGGTCACCTGGGAGGGATGAATGCTTACGGAATCCTTCTTGCGGCCGGCCTCGTCGTTGCCCTCGTCTTGTTGGTTCGTTCACGCTCCTGGCGGGCAGCCTTGACCGCATGGAACAAGACCGCTTGGCCGGCGATACAACAAGCAGTGGTCGCCCGAGTCCCTTGACAGGGGATAGGGCGGACGTCGAGCCGGAACGACGTGAGGCAGTGAGGACTCAGATCGAAGCCGCCGTGGAAGCACTCGACGAGCTCGTGGCGAGTGCGCCCAATGACGGCTCCCGAAGCGCTGCGCTGCAGCTTCGTGGACGGCAGCTCTGCGTGGGTTGATGTTCGCGGCCGAAGCGGATCGACTGTTGCGTTCGCGCGAAAAGTCGCCGACTACTCACGAACTAACTCAGGGTGACGAGGCGCAGCGCGCTCGAGTCCCGGAGCTCGATGCCACCCCTGCGGAGCGGACGAATCAACTCCCACCAGAACAGCCTGCCGAGCCGACAGCCAGACTTGGTTGACGTTGCTTATGGCTCGTCGAGACCACGCCCGCTTCGTCAATCTGCGGTCCGACTTGATCGCTGGCTCGGTGCTGGGCGTCGAAAGCGTCCCCGACGGCCTTGCTACCGGGTTACTCGCTGGGGTGAATCCGCTCGCGGGCGTCTACGGCTACATGGTGGGGATGGTCGGAGGAGCTGCTGCGACCTCTTCGACCTTTATGGCGGTCCAGGGCACGGGGGCGATGGCGATTCTGGTTGCCGACGTCGGCGCCGTACACCAGACACTTAACCCCGATCGGGCTCTTTTTACCCTGACCATCGTGACGGGGGTCGTCATGGTGGCAGCCGGATTGCTCAAGCTCGGCGGTGTGCTGCGCTTCGTGTCCAACGCGGTCATGGTCGGCTTCATCAACGCGATCGGCGTGAATATCGTCCTCGGTCAGCTGGCGAACCTCACCGGTTACAGCTCACCCTTCGGTTCCCGTCTCACCCGTGCTCTCGACACCCTGGTACATCCAGGCCGGCTCCATTGGCAGTCGGTGGTCATCGGGATCGCCACCATGGTGCTC
The DNA here is from genome assembly GCA_963763575.1 of uncultured Acidimicrobiaceae bacterium. Lineage (GTDB taxonomy): Bacteria > Actinomycetota > Acidimicrobiia > Acidimicrobiales > RAAP-2 > Bog-473. The sequence continues at coordinate 320,313 of CAVXPD010000008.1, read as the reverse complement.
ATCGTGGTTCTCGAAAGATCCCCTCTCGGTTCTCTCGGCCTGGTTGTGGCGGTAATCGTGACCTCCGCGGCCGCCATCAGGCTCGGATGGGACGTAGCCAAGGTGCACGACCTCGGAGCTGCGCTAGGCACCCTGCCCCGGCCCCAAATGCCTGACTTACGCCTAGTGCCATCCTTGTTGGTACCGGCGCTGTCGCTGGCACTCGTTGGGGTGGTTCAGGGGGCAGGCATCTCGGCCAACTTCCCAAACCCCGACGGGAGTTTCCCCGACGCGTCGCGGGATTTCGTCGGACAAGGTGTTGGCAATGTGGCGTCTGGCATCTTTCAGGGGATGCCGGTCGGCGGGTCGGTGTCCGCCTCGTCGCTCAATAAGTCGGCCGGCGCGCGCACGCGCATGTCGCTCGTGATCGCTGGGGCGGTAATGGCAGTAACCATCCTCCTCTTCGGTCAACCCATCGGGAATGTTGCCATGCCCGCTCTTGCTGGTCTCTTGATCGTCGTTGGCGTCCGCACGATCAAGCCGGCCGACCTGGCCTCGGTCTGGAAAACGGGTGTGGCGCAGCGAGTCGTGTTGGTGGCCACGTTCCTACTCACCATCCTCATCCCGTTGCAGTACGCAGTCCTCGCGGGCGTCGCCATATCCATGGTGCTGTACGTCGTTGGCCAGTCGAACAAGGTCTCCGTAAGACGACGGTTGTTCACGGATGACGGGCATGTCATCGAGTCCGACCCGCCGGACCGTCTTCCCGCTAGCGAAGTCGTCGTACTCCAGCCGTACGGCAGCCTTTTCTTCGCCGCCGCCCCGCTCTTCGCCGACGCCCTGCCGACGCCCACGCGCCAGTCGCGTAATGCCGTGGTGATTCTGCGCTTGCGAGAACGTAGCGACATCGGCTCGACGTTCATCGACGTGCTGCGGGGCTACGCGGAAAGCCTGGACAGCGTCGGCTCGAAGCTGGTAGTCGTTTCATTGAACGAGCAGCTCGCCGATCAGTTCCGTGTCACCGGTTTGGCCGACCTCATCGGAGTCGAGAACTTGTACGAATCCACCGACCGGGTCGGTGCTGCTTTGGAACGAGCGTATCGAGATGCTCTCGTCTGGGTAGCGGCTCGAGGCGAGGATGGAAGCGCCTGACAATCTGTCCGAGCGGGGCCCCAGGCCTGTGGTGACGTGACTCTCAATTGATTCGGAGCGAAATCGTCGACCGATACCGGGCGCACCGAGAGCCATATGATGACAAGAGGCGCCTGGAGTGACGCTTCAACTAGAAGGTGCTGGGCCCGCCGATATCGCCACCATCGTCGTGGCGTTCGTTGGCCCTTTCAGTGCCAGTTGCGAGAGCTCGCTTCTTCCAGGGCCAAATGCCATCAATCTCAACCGCGAGTGACAAACTGAGCACGATCCTGACCAAGACGATGGTGGCGAGCACCGCCACACTCTCGGCAGTCTGGTCGACGATGACCGTCCTGATGATGTCAGCGATGATGAGGACTTCCAGGCCGAGCAAGATGACTCGTCCGAGATGCTTCCGGAAGTAGTGATACGCACGGGCACGGCGAGCGGGGATCAGGTAGAGCACGCCGGAGTGAACCAAGACGAGCAGTCCACCCAGTGCCAGGATAGCGACGCCTACGCCCTCCACCACCTGGACGACGTTCTCGATGTTGTGATTGAAACCCACGGCGTTTACCACCGCTTCTCGCGCACCACGGCCACAGATTACTGACTTCACTTGTAGCCTGACGACCTGGCACAGTCCGTCGGTCTCGACAGACCCGTGGTGCGCCTAGGGGGACCCGCGGATCAATGCCTCACGCGGATGCCACGAGGACCATCAATACAAGTAAAACGGTGCCGACGCCAATACCCATGAGCTGGTATCGCATCAGCTGACGTCGCTCTTCCAACCTGACTTTGTAGAGATCGGCATCGATGCTCTTCTCCATTTCGGTGAGCACCTGATCTGTGATCTCCGTGCTCAACGATGACAACAACCAGTCGGGTTTCAGAAAGGTCTCGTTCCCGACGGTAAGCCTCGGGCGTTGTGCCTGTAGGCCGATGACGACACCGGCTGCAAGGGCAGCGATGGATCCGACGAGCAAGGCCCTGGGGAGCCACCATGAATTCCTGAACGCCAGCAATCCGCTTCCACCCACGAAGGCAAGCATGATGCCGTTCGCCGAGAGGATCGTCGCTATCCGTTGCTGCTGGTTCTGCAGCTGATCCGTCCAATGACCCTCAGTCCGCAACAGCTGCTCGTAGACCCAGATCCGCCTCTCCTCAGAACCCTCCATGTGCACCATCGTGCACTACAGACGACCAGGACTGTTGGATTGATGGTGTTAGGCCCATCCGTGGACGCGGCGTTCGTGAGCGCGGTGTCACCGGAACCATCAGTGCCGTCACCGAATCGACACCGGCTCCGACCACTCATGACCACTCATCAAGCCAGTCGTCGGTCGTTCTCAACCGTGAGTCCCGGTAACCAACCGCGTGTTTGTGGTCCGGGGCCCATTGCATCATTCCCTCGCCGGCCAGGTCGTAGGCGCTCCGCTGGAAGGTGTCAGGGTGATCGCAGAACCGGACGCCATCAGCCAAACACCGTTGACCCACTCCTCGGCGGGGCAGGCGCCGTTCCCCCGTAGCCGCCGTCACGACCGGCCACGGTGTAACCACCGCCCCCGCGGTGGGACGCCACACCGAAGGCACCACGCCGGGTCCCGACCAACGGGTGAGCCCTCGTTGCCTTTCCGCTGCGTCCGTTTACTGAATCGGCTCGTCACCCAGGACGGTCGTCCGCAACATCTCCCGAGGTGAATCCGACGGGTACGGAAGGGCGCGGTGGAGCACCCCCCGGTTGTCCCAGAACACGGTGTCGCCGACGGTCCAACGGTGTTGGTAGGTGCGCTCCGGCCGCGTCGCCCTGTCGAGGAGGCCGTCCAACAACGCCCGGCCTTCTTCGAGATCCATGTCCACGACATGATCCGCGGATGCACCCAGCACGAGCGACTTGCGCCCGCTTTGGTGGGTCCAGACCAACGGATGCTCCGAGGCGGGACGCGCTCGCCACCGCGCCAGTTGTTCCTCGGTCGGCGCCGAATTGCGCCTACGCTGGGATGCCTCGAGCGTGTGGACGACGCGCAGTCCTTCGACGAAGTCGCGTTCTTCGTGACTGAGATCGTCGTAGGCCGCGTAGGTGCTGGCGAACTCGGTCTCACCCCCGGATTCGGCGACGGCCTTCGCCGACAGGACCGTGGCCATCTGGGGGCACTCCCCGTGCAGGGGTGTACACCCGTCGATGTGCCAGTCGAAGGTCCCGTGCAGGTACTCGGCGGACGAGTTCTTCGTTGCGTTCAAGGTCACCCGGTAGATCCCCACCACCGGGTGATGTCCCTCGCTGTAGTCGATCGCACCCAGCGTCGAGCAGAACGCCACCTGATCTTCCGGCGCCAAGTGCAGGTCGTGGAACACCAGGACGCCGTTCGCCTCCAGCGCCGCCAGCAGGCTCTCGGGCTGAAGCGCCTCCGACCCGAGATCGGCCGCCTCGACACCGTCGATCTCCGCCCCGACCGTGTCGGACAGACGGTGTACGGACAAGGTCGTCATCGTCGAGGATCCTTCATCGGCAAGAGTTTGGCGCAGTAGTCGATGGCCTCCTCGAGGCGTGGAAAGAACGCGTCGTAGAAGTCCGGTATCTCGTCAACGGCGCCGGCAAGCCGCCGTTCGAAGCGCTCCGTGTCACTGCTCAGACTCCATGTGGCTCCGAATGGTTCGAGGTCAGCGAACTCGCGCGGGACCTCGCGGTCATACCCTTTCCTCCTGGCGCTCTCGACAATACGACGCAACCCAGTCGGAGACCTCCTTGTGGAAGCGTTGATCCAAGACTTCCTGGTCACCGACCGGGAACGCGTCCACCGGGACCACCTCCAGCGCGGCTTGGGTCCCTCCGAGCATCCCGGCTTCCCGGAGTGCGAACTCCTTGAACATCACGGACGCCACCTCGTGCTCGATGCGCTCGCGGACCGTTCGGTCGAGACGCAGCGTCACGAATTGGCCCGCTCGGTAGCTGAAGGTTCGTTGCAGATCCGATGGCACCTCGAAGACGACCGAGATGGAATCGGCCGTCTCTTCGACCACCGCCTGACCCGGAGGACGTGAAACGGTGGCCAGGTGCCCGCCCGCGTGGCAAGCCCAACTTCGTCTACCACTGACACCAGGTCCCCTTGGCCATCTCTAGCGAAGAACGGCGGTGTGCTTGAACTCGTTCAGCCCGGGCCAGCTCGCCATGAGGTCCAAGACCCGCTCGATCGTGGACCTCGCCAGCGCGCCGTCGCCCCCCGGCCGGTCCATCAGGCGGACGAACACCGCATCGTCGTCCTTCATGAAGGTTGGGACGCCGAACGCCTGCAATCCCTCGACGGCTTCCGTGTGCTCCGCCTTGAGCACGTCGAGAGGCCAGCCGGCATCCACTTCCGCGAGCACGCCGTGTCCATCCGCTCCGGCGTCGTCCAAGGTCTTGGCGAGGACGGCGCGGTCCCGCAGGTCCGACCCCCGGTCGTGGCGGGCCGAGAAGAGCGCCCCGTGGACGGCGAGGAAGAGCTCGGGGCTGCGGTCCCGGACCACCACACCGGCCAAATTCGCGACGAGACCGGGGTGTCGGTCGGGCTCCTCCCAGACCGGGGTGCCGTGCTCCTCCACGTGCGCCTGCTCCAGGGAGAAGACCAAGAAGCGGACGTCCCATTCCGCGCCCGTCTGCAACCCGGTCAGGAGATGTTCGTGGGCGTTCCGGGCGAATGGGCAGCGATAGTCCCAATTGACGGCAAACGACCTCTTCATCACGTCTCCTCCTGACCCCGGCCGCCGGCTCCTCGAGAGACTCTTGCTGTCGTCCAGGTCCGCTGGGCGAGAGGCCGCCTGAACTTTATCGTGCACGCTTGTATCCATTTTCCGAGAACGTCATAATTTCCCGATGAGTTCGACCGAGCGGGTTCCGGCGGAGCAGCCGGCGCGAAAGACCCTCGACGATCTGCGGCGGGAACGAGGGGAGGGATGGCAGTGGGCCCGCGCCCAGACGGACCGTTGCCCCCAGTGCGGCGAGCACCCCGCCGCCATGGAACGGGCCTCGCTAGGGGGGCAGCTGATCGAATCGGCCGGGGCGTGGAGGACCTTCTTGTTGGGTGCCGACGACGCCTCTCTGCGGACGAGTCCGGCCCCGGGCATCTTCTCGCCCATCCAATACGGAGCCCACGTACGTGACATCCAAGGGGTGTACGGCGACCGGATCCTGTTGATGCTCGAGCAGGACAACCCCGTGTTCCCACAATTCAACCCCGAGGAAGAGGAGTGGGAGAACTTCAACAGGCTGGAGGCGGACTCGCTGGCCGACGGCATCGAGGCGCAAGCGCGACGACTGGCCGGGATCCTCGAGCGCTTGCAGCCGCAGGACTGGGGCCGGACCATGACGAGAGACGGAGGGCGTGACGGCGTCCACCAATTCACCGTCGCCGGTCTCGCCAGTTACGCGGTGCACGAGTCGCACCATCACCTGCTCGACGCAAACGGCACCTTGCAGCCCGAACAGACCGAATCGGGGCGCTAGGTCGGTGAACGAGATGGAGCGGTCCGGACTGGAACGACGGGTCGCGGCGTTGGAGGGACGCGTCCAACTGCTCGAGGACCATGTGGCGATCCTGCGCCTCGTCGGAAGCTGGGGCCCTGCCGTCGACACGGGGAGCAGCCAGGCTGCGGGGGACTTGTGGGACGAGACGGGCGTCCTCGAGTCCGATCTCTCCCGGCTGGAGGGTCCCGCCGCGGTGACCGCCATGGTGGAGAGCGCCGGGCAGCAAGACCTCATCGCGCGTGGCTGCGCGCACGTCCAGACGGCGCCGGTGGTCACGGTGGAGGGCGATCGCGCCATGGTGATCGCCTATTCGCAGGTGTACCTCCACACCGACCAGGGCCACGCCGTCTGGCGCGTCTCGGCCAACCGATGGGAGTGCGCCCGCACGCCGGCCGGGTGGCGCATCACCCGCCGGGTCAACAGGGTGATCGACGGCACCGGCGCATCGCACGACATTCTCACTCAGGCCCTCGAAGAAGGCGCCTGACGTCGCGTTCCCCGGGTCAGCCGGGAGTCGCCTCCCGGCCGAGGGATCCCAGCGCGCCGAGGAGATGCTGGGCCTCGGCCCGCTCTCGCGTACTGGCGGCCGCGACCAACTCCGCCCAACCGGCGCGCAGGAGACGCTTGACCGACGCCACCGCCGGGGCCGGTTGCTGCGCGACCCGTTCGGCCAGCGCACCTGCCTCCTCATCGAGACGCTCGCGCGGGCAAGAGCTCAGCGCGAGCCCGATCTCCACGGCCTCGGCCGCCCCGATCCATCGCGACGTGAAGAGCAGCTCGGCCGCTCGTTGGGGACCCACGGTCAGGGGGAGTCAGCGCGCTGCTCCCCGCCTCGGGTGCGGTGCGCAGGGACGTGAAGGGGAACCGAAGGCGGGCGTCGTCGGCCAGGACCACGAGGTCGCAGTGCAACAAGATGGTGGCGCCGAACCCCACCGCGGGCCCGTGCACGGCGGCGAGCAACGGCTTGTCCACGTCGAGCAGCGTCGCGATCAGCACGTCGAAGGTGTCCCTCAGCACAAGGCCACCGTGCTCATCGGACAGTTCTTCGAAGTCGACACCGCTCGAGAACGCCCTCCCGGCGCCCCGGAGGACGACGACCAAGACGCCGGGATCCTGCCCCGCCTCGCGCAAGAGGTCGGCGAGCCGCCGGTAGGAGGCGGAGGTGAAGGCGTTCAGCCGCGTCGGGCGATTGAGGGTCAGCGTGCGGACGGCCCCGTGGTCCTCGGCCAGCACCAGTCGGTCGGTGGGCGACGGCTCCGATGGCGTGACCGTCATGCGCAGACCTCGGCCCGTGCCCCGAGGATGGCACGCAGCCGGTTCTCCACCTCGGCCGTCCCCTCGTCGTCGGTGAACACGTAGGCGCGGTTCCGCTCGATGGCGTCGAGCACGTTCGTGGCGACCACCGAGGGCTCGATCCTGCCGATCGGGTTCATGCCCGTGCGGACCATTCCCGGCATGACCACGCTCGTCCCGACGGAAGCGCCCAGTGCGCTGAGCTCGGCGCGCAGGACATCGGTGAGGCCGAGCACGCCGTGCTTCGCCACCGTGTACGGGGCCAGCTTCTGGAGCGTCATGACAGCCGCCATGGACGCCACGTTCACCACGTGGCCCTCTTCGCCGGTGGCCAGGATGCGCGGCACGAAGGCTCGCACGCCGTGGATCACGCCCCAGAGGTCGACGTCGATCACCCGGTGCCACTCGTCGAGCGGGATCTCCCACGAGAGGCCGCCGTTCACTACGCCCGCGTTGTTCACCGCCACGTGGAGGGCCCCGAAGTGCTGGGTGGCGGCGCCACCCACACGATCGACGGCGTCCGCGTCGCGAACATCGGCATCGACCGCGAGGACGTCTCCGCCGCCGGCGCGCAACCGCTCGGCCTGCCTGTGGAGCCCGCCCTCGTCCACGTCCGCCATGACCACGTGCATGCCCTCGGCGACGAAGGCCTCCGCGATGGCCAGGCCGATCCCGCTGGCGGCGCCCGTCACCACGGCGACCCGGTCACGCAGTTCCTGCACGGCGTGATTCTGGCATTTCGGTTTCCCGGTGTCGTTGCGGGTGGGAGGAGTGCAGCAAATGGCGGTTCGACACGCCGGGCGTGACCCATCGATCCTCGGCTCACTCCCCCGCACGCCGGAGACGACTTGTGGCTATGTTGTGCACGACGTTGCGCACGACCTCCAGGGACAAGGAGACAAGAGCCATGGCGAGCGAAGGGCTGCACGAGTCGGCCGACCTGCTCGATGAAGCGACGATCGACCACCACCGGGCGTTCACGTCACTCGTCGAGGAGCTCCAGGCGGTCGATTGGTACGACCAGCGGGTGACGGCCACGAAGGACGCGAGCCTGGCCGCCATCCTGGCGCACAACCGCGACGAGGAGAAGGAGCACGCCTCCATGACGCTCGAGTGGTTGCGCCGCCGTGACCCCATGCTCGACCGCCATCTGCGGACCTACCTGTTCACGACCGAGCCCGTCACCGAAGTCGAGGCCGAAACCCAGGCCGAAGAGGGAGCGGGTGCCGTGATGTCCGGTTCGCTCGGCATCGGGAGCCTCAGGGGGTGGGAGTGATGGACCACCTCTACCGTGACCTCGCGCCGGTCTCGGACTCCGCCTGGGAGCAGATCGAGTCGGAAGCCAAGAGTCGCCTCGTCACCCATCTGGCCGCGCGCAAGCTGGTCGACCTGGCCGGCCCGCACGGCTGGGACTACTCGGCGATCAATCTCGGCCGCGTCGACGAAATCGAAAGCCCCTCCGAAGGCGTCGCGGCAGCTCGGCGCCGGGTCCTGCCCCTCGTCGAGCTGCGGGTCGGCTTCGCGGTCAGTCGTGAAGAGCTCGACGACGCCGACCGCGGCTCGGGAAACATCGAGCTGCCTGAGCTCGACGAGGCCGTGCGCCAGATCGCGCTGGCCGAGAACACCACGGTCTTCCACGGATACGCGGCCGCGGGGATGCTCGGCCTGACCGAGGCCAGTTCGCACTCGCCGTGCACCATCGAAGAGGACATGGATGAGTATCCCAAGGTGGTCGCCCGGGCCACCGACCTGCTGCGGCGGGCCGGGATCGGTGGCCCGTACGGGCTCGCCATCGACCCCGAGATCTACACCGGGATCGTCGAGACGACCGAGCACGGCGGCTACCTCTTGCTCGACCACCTGCGCCAGATCCTCGGCGGCCCCGTCGTCTGGGCGCCGGGCGTCCAGGGCGGCGTGGTGCTCAGCCTGCGCGGGGGCGACTTCGTGATCGACTCCGGGCAGGACCTCGCCATCGGTTATCGCGACCACGACGCCGCAGTCGTGCGCCTCTACGTCGAGGAGAGTTTCACCTTCCGTGTCATCGAGCCGGACGCGGCGGTCGCCCTGCAGCGCGGCTGACGTGGGCCCCGAGCAGGAATCTGACTCCGAACCCGAAGGTCCCGAACGGCGCGACGAGGATCTCGACGAGCTGGACGAGCAGGAGGACGAGTCCTTCCCCGCCTCGGACCCGCACTCGGACTGGGCCGGCCCTGCGTCAAAGGGCGAGTGAGCCTGGCGTGGCGAGATTCTCAGCGCGCCAGGGCGCGCTCGAGCTGGGCCTTCGTCATGTGTGAGCGACCCCTGATGCCCTTGCGTCGAGCATCTTCATAGAGCTGCTCTTTCGTCCGGCCACCCGCGCCACGGTGCGAGCGCAGCCCGCCGCGACGCGAGGACGAGATGTCGTCGATGGAGGATCGGCTCGCTTGCCTGCTCTCCCCCGATCGCGCCCGTTCCTTGTTCACCGTTCTCGCGGCGATCTCTTCGGCCAGCGGCTCGGAGTCGCCGCGCCCGCGTAGTCCCTTCTTGATGTGCTCGTACTGTCGTTCTCGCTTCGGGCTCCATCCTTGCTGTGGCATTCGGCACCTCTCACACGCATCGCGTCCTTTAGAGCGCGTACCCGGGCGTTTGGCCTCGAAAACCCAACCCGTCGCCAGCAGGACGAATTCATGCTTACACGGGCGTCCGCGGTTTGCGACGCCAGCGTGGGGTATGGGTCCTGACTCACAACCCGAGAGGAAACGAATGTCACTCAAGGACAAGGCAAAGAACAAAGCAGACGAGGCCAAGGCGGCGGCTAAGGAGACGGCTGGGCGGATCGAGGGCGACGAGGATCGTGAGGCCGAAGGCAAGGCCGACCGCGTTGTCGCCGACCTGAAGCAGGCGGGCGAGAAGGTGAAGGACGCCTTCCGGCCCTAGTCGACCCGCACGATCACGCCGGGACCGGCCGGCCCGGATCGCGACGACCCGGTCGGTCCCGGGCCAGCGGGACGAATACATCCGCCTCTGTGCGCAGGACGCACTGACGTCGCGGTCGGGCGACCGTTCGTGCCGTCAGCCCTCCGACTGCATGTCCGTGAAGTCGTCGGTAAAAGGGTGGGCACGGTCAGCGTCGCTGATGGGCCGGACCGGTCCGGCCCAGTGCGACAGGGGGTCACTGGCGGGAAAGGAGTCGCGCACCTCGGCGTCCAGCCACCCACCTTCGTCGGACTGCCCGCCCTCGATGTCGGCCTGCTCCACCACCCGATCATGCGTCGCCAGTGCCCCCAGGTCCACCGCCGGCCGAGTACCCGGCCCGTACCAGCCGAAACCCACCGTGACCAACGCGCTCAGGGCGGCATGAACCACCCGGTGTCCCTACGCTGAGGACATGACGCCCAGGGCGACCGCAGCGGCTCGCGGCATTACGCCGTGACCACGCCCGGGGGGGTCGGCGCGCCGCCTGCGAGCGGCACGTCCGATCAGCTCGTCCTGCACAGCGCCCGTGGGCGCTGGGTGCTCACCGCCACGGTCCTCGGCTCGGGGGTCGCGTTCCTCGATGCGACCGTCGTCGGCATCGCGCTGCCCGCCATTCACCGGGCGTTCGGCGGCGGCGTCGGCGCGCTGCAGTGGGTGGTGACCGGCTACTCGCTGACCCTCGCCGCCTTCCTGCTCCTCGGTGGCTCGCTCGGCGACCGCTTCGGGCGCCGGCGCATCTACATGATCGGCATCGCCTGGTTCGCCGTCTTCTCCGCCGCCTGTGGCATCGCCCCCAACGCCGGGCTGCTCACCGGAGCACGCATCCTCCAGGGCGTGGGCGGCGCGTTGCTCACGCCGGGCAGCCTGGCCATCCTGCAGGCGTCGTTCCGCCCCGACGACACGTCGCGCGCCATTGGCGCGTGGTCCGGCCTCAGCGGCGTGGCGGGGGCGGCGGGCCCGCTCATCGGGGGCTACCTCCTCGCCGTCGCGTCGTGGCGCTGGGTCTTCTTCATCAACGTGCCGTTGTCGGTCTTCGTGCTGGCGATCACCGCGCGCCACGTGCCCGAGTCGAGCGACCCGACCAACACGGGGCGCATCGACACGCCCGGGGCCGCCCTGGCAGCCGCCTTCCTGGCCGGCACCACCTACGCCTTGATCGAGGGGCCGACGCGTGGCTGGTCCGATCCGCTCGTCGTCGCCGGCTTGGTCCTCGCCGCGGTCACCGGTCCCACCTTCCTCGTCCTGGAATCCAAGCTCAAGCACCCCATGCTGCCGCTCGGGCTGTTCCGGTCCCGGCAGTTCAGCGGCGCCAACGCCGTGACGTTCGTCATGTACGGCGCGCTGAGCGGCGCGCTGTTCCTGTTGCCGACCGTGCTGCAGCTCGTGGCCCACTACAGCGCCATTGACTCGGGGCTCGCGCTGCTGCCGGTCACCGTCATCATGCTGCTGTTCTCCGCCCGTTCCGGCCAGCTCTCGGCGCGCATCGGCCCCCGCCTCCAGATGAGCGTCGGGCCGGTCCTGGCGGGAGTGGGGCTCGCGCTCCTGGCCCGGGCGTCCACGCCCGGCAGCTACTGGACCCAGGTGTTCCCGGCCGTGATGGTGTTCGGTGCCGGCCTCGCGGTGACCGTCGCCCCGCTCACCGCCACCGCCATGGGCGCCGCGCCGTCCGAGCACTCGGGCATCGCCTCGGCCATCAACAACACCGTCTCCCGCGTCGCCGGCTTGTTTGCGGTGGCGATCCTCCCGTTGCTGGCCGGACTGACCGGGGCGGCGGCTCTGGTACCGGCGGAGCTGGCCGCGGGGTTCCGCACGGCGATGTACATCACCGCGGCCACCTGCGCCGCCGGCGGCCTGCTCGCCGTGCTCACCATCCGCAACCCGAAGCGCACGCGGCGGCCAGTCGGCGACGAAGCGCTGACCTTCAGCTGCGGCCTCGGGGGCCCGCCGCTGCGCGGGTCGCTCGCACCGGGCTTAGCCCCTGCTCCGGCGCGCTGATCGCCGGGCCGCCCGTCGACGTGCGGGCCGGCGCCTCGGTCGGCCAAGGTAGGCCCATGCTACGCACGCCGCCTCCCGCCGCAGCGGCCCCGGAAGTCTTCGCCCCGAGCCCGCTCGGGCCGCTCACCCTGCGCAACCGCATCATCAAGGCCGCCACCTTCGAGGGAGTCATGCCCGGCGGCAAGGTGTCCGACGCGCTGATCGAGTACCACCGCCGGGTCGCCGCGGGCGGGGCCGCGATGTCGACGGTGGCCTACCTCGCCGTCTCGCCCGAGGGTCGCACCGACCGCCACTGCCTGCTCCTCAACGAGGACAACCTCCCCGGCCTGCGCCGGCTGACCGACGCCATCCACGCCGAAGGTGCCGCGGCGGCCGCGCAGATCGGCCACGCGGGCCCGGTGGCGAACGCGCGGTCCAACCGGGCCCCGGCCCTCTCGCCTTCGGGCGGCTTCACGCCGATGGGCTCGCGGCTGCGCGCCATCGACGTCGCCGGCATCGAGCGGGTGACCGAGGACCACCGCCGCGCCGCAGCGCTGGCGGTCGAGGCCGGCTTCGACAGCCTCGAGGTGCACGTCGGGCACAACTACCTCCTGAGCGCGTTCTTGAGCCCGAAGCTGAACAAGCGCGACGACCTCTTCGGCGGCAGCGTCGAGAACCGGGCCCGCTTCCCCCGCAACGTGCTGCGCAGGGTACGCGACGCAGCGGGGCCGACGACCGCCGTGACGGCGAAGCTCAACATGGCCGACGGAGTCGAGGGCGGACTGTGGCTGGAGGAGAGCGTCCAGGTCGCCTCCCTCTTCGAGGCCGACGGGGTGCTCGATGCGCTCGAGCTCACCGGCGGCAGCTCCCTCGCCAACCCGATGTACCTCTTCCGCGGCGACGCACCCCTCCACGAGTTCGGGGCGACCCTGCCCGGGCCGGTCCGCCTGGCCTTCCGGGTGGTCGGACACCGCTTCCTGCGCACCTACCCCTACGAGGAGGCCTTCTTCCTCTCCTACGCCCGGCAGTTCCTCCGCGCGCTCAGCACGCCGCTCATCCTCCTCGGCGGCATCACCGAGCTCCAGACGATCGAGGCGGCGCTGGCCGAAGGCTTCGCGTTCGTGGCCATGGCCCGCGCGCTGCTGCGCGAGCCGGACCTGCCCAACCGCATGCTGGCCGGCACCTCGACGACGTCGCTGTGCATCCACTGCAACAAGTGCATGCCGACGATCTACACGGGCACGCGTTGTGTCCTGGTGGCCGACCGCCCTGGTCCCGCCGACGCCGTCCCGGCGGACACCGCCCGTTAGGCCCGCGGCGGCGCGCTCATGCGGACACCGGCGGCCGGCGTCCCGACCACGGTGCGGCCAGCTCGAGCTGTCGGGCCAGTGAGAGCAGCGTCTCCTCGTCGCCGAAACGCCCGACGAACTGAACCCCTATCGGCAGCCCGGCCTCGTTCCAGTGCAGCGGCAGCGAGATCGCCGGCTGGCCCGTCACGTTGAAGAGCGGGGTGAAGGGCACGTAGGCGGCAGCCCGGAACAGACCCGCCAGCGGCTCCCCCGGTGGCGAGTCGAAGGTGCCCAGCGGGGCGGGCGGCTCGCCCAGCGTCGGGGTGACCAGCACGTCGAACTCCTCGAAAGAGGCCGCGATCTGGCGGCTGGCCTTCTGCAGGTTCTGGACGGCGGTGAGGTACTGGGCCGCGTTGAGCGAACGGCCGAGCCCGATCAGCGCCCAACTCAGCGGCTCCACCTCTTCTTCCGTCACCGCGCGGCCCAGACGTTCCTCCCAGCCGGCGATGGCCCAGGCGTTGCCCGCCGCCCAGGCGTTGATGAAGTTGGCCAGAAACGCGTCGCTGTCGAAGTGGAGCGCCGCACCCTCGACCTGGTGGCCCAGCGACTCGCACAGCGTGGCCCCCGCCTGGGCGGCCGCGATGCAGTCGGGATGGACGTCGGTGCCGGCAGGCGAGGCGGTGAGGACGTGGACACGCAGAGACGGCGGCGCCTGTGTCGCGGCGGCGGCGAACGACGGCCCGCGACGGGGCGGGGCCGAGTAGGGGTCGCCCGGCACGGGGCCGGCCGTGGCGTCGAGGATGGCGGCGCTGTCGCGCACCGAGCGCGTGACCACGTGCTCGCACACGAGCCCACTCATCACGTCGCCGTAGTTCGGCGCGAGCGAGTTGCGCCCGCGCGTGGGCTTGAGCCCGACCAGTCCACAGCACGAGGCGGGGATCCGAATGGAACCGCCACCGTCGTTGGCGTGCGCCGCGGGCACCATGCCCGACGCCACTGCAGCGGCCGAACCGCCCGACGAGCCACCCGTCGAGTGCTCGGTGTTCCACGGGTTGCGCGAAGCGCCGAAGCGCCGGGGCTCGGCGGTCGGCAATATGCCGAGTTCGGGCGTGTTCGTCTTGCCACAGATGACGAAGCCGGCGTCGATGTAGCGCTGCGTCAGCTCCTGGGTCGCCGTCGACGTGTAGTCACCCGAGAAATCGAGTCCCTCGTTGAGTGGTGTGCCGACCAGCTCGGCGGTGAGGTCCTTCAACAGGAAGGGGACGCCCCGGAAGGGGCCGGCGGGCAGGTCGCCCGCCGCCTCCGCCCGGGCGCGGTCGAACAGCTCGTGGATCACCGCGTTGAGGTGCGGGTTGAGCTTCTCCATCCGCGTGATGGCCTCGCCCACCAGCTCGGCCGGGGAGACCTCCTTCGTCCGCACCAGCTCCGCCTGAGCCGTCGCGTCCAGCCATGTCACGTCATCGCTCACGTGCTGCACCGTAGCGAGAGGCCCCGATCGGCGCCCGAGCGCCCCCGGTGTCGGCGCGGCGCATCGCCGCGTCGGCCGCGCCCGCTTCTCAGGCCGGGAGGGCGACTCCCGCGTCCTCGGCCGAGGGTGCGTCCGGCCGCCGTGCCCCCGTGCGGATCGCGAGGGCTTCGGTGTATGCGATGTCCGCACCACAGACCGTGCAGCGGCGGCGGTCGTCGAGCTCCCCGCCGCACCCGCGGTGCTGGAGGATCAGGGGCCGATCGCCCTCGAGTCCGTGGCGGTCGCCCCACTTGAGCAGCGCGACCAGCACCGGCCACAGGTCGGCCCCCTTCTCCGTGAGCCGATACTCAGAGCGCAGCGGGCGCTCCTGGTAGGGGCGCTTCACCAGCACCCCCTCTTCGATCAATCGTTCGAGCCGGGCTTGCAAGACGTTGCGCGCGATCCCGAGATCCCGCTGCAGGTCCTCGAAGCGCCGGATGCCCAAGAAGACGTCACGGATGATCAGCAGCGTCCACCGTTCACCCACCACCTCGAGGCTCGATGCCACCGGGCAGTACTGGTTGGGGTAGTCGCGGTTCAGCATCCGTCCAGCATACCGCGCAATTGTCGCCATAGGGTTGTTTAATAAAACTCTTTCGGATAGGGTTCGTTTCGTGACAGAACTTACGGCTGGCCGACGTCGCGATCCCGCCGAGGCCCCGCCAAGCAGCACGCACCCCACGGTGACGTCGCTCATCGTGTTGACCGGCGTTTTCCTCTCCTCGCTCGACCTGTTCATCGTCAACATCGCCTTCCCGAGCATCTCGGCCAGCTTCCACGGCGAGAGCCTGAGCTCCCTGTCCTGGGTGCTCAGCGCCTACACCATCGTGTTCGCCGCCGCCCTGGTCCCGGCCGGGCGGTGGGCCGACCGCGCCGGCCGCAAGAAGGCGTTCCTGATCGGGTTGGCCGTCTTCACGGCGTCGTCGGCGGTGTGCGCCCTCGCGCCGTCTCTCGGCGTGCTCGTCGGAGCGCGGGTCGTCCAGGCCACCGGCGGCGCGCTGATGCTGCCGACCTCGCTCGGGCTGCTGCTGCCCGCGTTCGGCCCCGCCCGCAAGGGTGCCGCCATCGGGCTGTGGTCGGCCGTCGGCGGAGCAGCCGCCGCCTTCGGTCCCCCCATCGGCGGCCTGCTCGTCCAGGTCAGCTGGCGCTGGGTCTTCCTGGTGAACCTTCCCTTCAGCCTGCTCGCGCTGGTCTTCGGCGTCCGGCTCCTCCGCGAGGTGCGGGACCCGGTGGCGCACAAGTCGGACCTGCTCGGCGCGGCGCTCCTGTCCGTCTCGGTGGCCAGCCTCGTCGCCGCCATCGTCGAGGGCTCCGACTGGGGCTGGGGAAGCGGGCGCATCGTCGGCGCCTTCGCGCTCGCGGCCGTCTCGGGCGCCTGGTTGGTGCTGCGCTCGTTGCGCCACCCCTTCCCCATCGTGGAGCCGGCGGTGATCCGCCACCGCGCCGTGGCGCTGGCGGACGTGAGCTCGCTCGTCTTCTTTGGCGGCTTCGGCGCCATGGTCCTCGGCGGCGTGCTCTTCCTGACCGGCGTGTGGCACGAGTCGGTCCTGCGTGCCGGCCTCATGATCGCCCCGGGCCCGTTGCTGGCCGGCCTCACGGCTTTCCCGGGCGGACTGCTCGGGGCCAGGTTCGGGCACCGCATCGTCGGCACCACGGGCGCACTGTGCTTCGCAGCGGGCGGTGCCTGGTGGGTGACCCACGTCGGCGCCACCCCGGACTGGGCCGGCGCCTACCTCCCCGGCAGCCTGCTGGGCGGCTTCGGGGTTGGGCTCATGTTGCCCTCGCTGGGCGGTGCGGCCACCGCGCCGCTGCCCCCACAACGCTTCGCGACCGGGTCCGCCCTCTACGCCATGACCCGGCAGATCGGCGTCGCCCTGGGCGTGGCCTGCCTCGTCGCCATCCTCGGTACGGCGACCGGCGTGTCGGCGGTCACCGCGTTCCACCACGCCTGGATCTTCATGATCGCCTGCGGCCTGTTGGCCGGCGGAGTCCTCCAAGGGATCGGCAGTAAAGCCGGCGAGGTGGCGGACTCGTCCCTCACGGCCGAACCGGCCGAGCAGCACACGACCTACGCCCTGGCGGGAGCCGACTAGCACGCGCAGGCCCACCTGACCCTCGACCGGCCAGCTCTCAAGCGGGGGCGGCGTCAGTAGAGTTCACTCGCAGTGATCAGCGCGGAGTGGGTCGATGTGACCTGCTGCTTCTCCGACATCCAGGGGTCCACTCAGCTGCTGCGGAGCCTTGGGCCAGCTCGCTACCAGCGCGTCGTCAACGAGCACTTCGCCGCGCTGCGAGAGGCACTGCGGCGCCACGGCGGCCGCGAGTTCGGCACGAGCGGGGACGGCATGTTCATGGCGTTTGCCGATCCCTCGGAGGCCATCGCCGCCTGCCTGGAAGCGCAACGCTCCTTTGCCGCGATCGACCTGGGCGACCGGTCTGCCCTGCGGGTGCGCATGGGCATTCACTCCGGTCCCGCAGTGCCCGACCCGGCCGAAGGCTTGGTCGGCCTCACCGTGCACGAGGCGGCGCGGGTGATGTCAGCCGCGCACGGCGGCCAGGTCCTGCTGTCTGCGCGCACCGCCGCGCTCGTGCCCAGTGTCACCACGTGGAATCTGGGCGCGTTCCTCCTCAAGGACGTGGAGGAGCCGATGGAGCTCCACCAGCTCCGCCACGACGATCTTCAGGCCAACTTTCCGCCCGTCCGGGCGCGGTCAGCGCTCAACCGGAGATTCCCGGTCGAACTCGACACTGAGACGTTCGTAGGCCGCTCGGACGAGCTGGTGTCCCTGCACGAGGCCTGGCAAACCTCACGGGCGGGACGAATCGGTGTGGCGCTCGTGGCCGGAGAGGCGGGCATCGGCAAGACGACCCTGGCCGGGAAATTGGCGACCGGCGTCTTTGCCGAGGGCGCGACGGTCCTCTACGGGCGCAGTCGCAAGGGCCTCACCGTTCCGTATCAGTCCTTCGCCGACGCGCTGACGCTCTGGACGGCCAGCGCCTCAGACGACGAGGTACAAGAGATCGTCGACCGGTGGGGTGCCTACCTGTGCGGTCTCCTGCCCGACCTCGTCGCGCGGTTCGACGTGAAGCCCATGCCGCCTGTCTCCGAGCCAGGTCTGCACCGACTGCACCAGCTGCACGGTCTCTCCGCCCTGCTCTCGGCCGTGGCCGCCGGCACGCCCATGCTCCTCGTGCTCGACGACATGCAATGGGCCGACGCCTCGAGCGTCCACCTCCTGAACGAGCTCACCCACCGAGGTGGTGCGTTTCCAGCGCTCATCGTCGTGATCTACCGCGACACCGAGGTCGAACGTGACAGCCCGTTCGAATCAGCGCTTTCCGCATTGCGGCTGACCCCCGACGTGCGGATCGTCAAGCTCGGCGGCCTGAGCACGGACGAAGTCGCCCAGTTCCTGACCTCCGAGGGAGACGAGGGGGCGCGTTCCCTGCACCGACTGAGCGGGGGAAACCCGTTTCTGTTGCGCCAACTCTTCACGGCGGGGGATCTGACCGATCAGCCGCAGCAGGTGGCCAACCTCGTGGCGTCCAGATCGGCCGCGCTCGGTCGACAGGCTCGGTCGGCCCTGTCGGCGGCGTCCGTCGTTGGGTCGGAGTTCGGGCTCGACGTGCTGGCGCACGTGACCGGGCTCACCGTGGCAGAGCTCCTCGACGTCGTCGAGGAATGCGCGCACGCGCAACTCGTCGAGGAGACTGGGCCTGGGCGCTTCCGGTTCTCGCACGACCTGATCTGGGAAGCGCTCTATTCGGACTTGAGTGCGAGTCGTGTCGCGCATTATCACGGCCTTGTCGGTGACGCCCTCGAGGGAGAGCCGGCAACGGAGTCGAAACTCCCGGCTCTGACCTACCACTACTCCCGCGCCCTCGACTCGAACAGGAGATCGAAGGGTATGGATTACGCACTCGCAGCTGGCCAGCGGGCGTGGGAGCGTCTCGCCTTTGAGGCCGTGATCCAGGAGATGGACACCGCGCTCGCAACGCTCGACGACATGGGCCACGACGACGCGTCGCGCCGCATGGACCTGCTCTACGAGAGAGGACGGGCCGGCGCGGCGTCGGGCGCGCGCCACTGGGAACAGGGGATAGCCGACTTGTGGAGCGTCGTCGACCGGGCCGAGGACGTGGCCGATGTCGCACGGGCGACGCGGGCGGTCATTGAGATCTCTGGAGCGACGGTGACGGCAAGCGGCGACCACAGGCTGTTGGAGCAACAGTTGCGATGCCTCGCTCTCCTCGAACACTCGCCGGAACTAGCCGCTCAGCGGTCGCTGCTTCTGGCTGCGCGTGGCCGATACCTCGCGCACGCGGCAGGAAACGCCACCGAGGGCCGACGCCTGACCGGCGCAGCGCTTCACCTTGCCCGCCAACTCCGCGACCCCATTGCTCTCCGCTACGCCCTCAGCTCGCACCTTGCATCGTTCATCGGCGTGCCCATCGAGGACCGTCGGGCCTGGGTCGAGGAATACGCACAGCTGGCGGCGGCGACGGGCTCACGGGCGGACCTGGAGCTGGTGCATCGTCATCGAGTCGTCCTGGCGACGGAGTCTGGAGACGCCGAGACAATGCGCCGCGAGGTCGCGGAGTGCGACGAGTTGCGCTTCGACACCTTTCAGGCGCTCGCCCTCGACCAACTCGACGTCGCCGAGAACCTCGCGCTCAAGGGCATCGAGGAGGCGAAATTGGGCGAGCCCGCCGCTCAGTTCGGAATCGTTCTGTGGTGGCGAGACCAGTTCGACCTCAGCATCGCGTCGTACGAGGCCTTGGTGCAGATACAGCCCGATCTCGATGCTCCTCGGGCGGGCCTCGCCATCGTGCTCGCAGCATCGGGGCACCGGGCACGGGCGATGTCTGCCCTCGAGCCGCTGGCACCCCATGGTGCCTTGCGCCTCAGGGACGACACCTACACGAACGCGGTGCTCGCGCTGGTCACCGAAGCCGTGTTCGCCCTGGACGACCCGATTCTCGCCGCAGGGCTCCGGGAGCGGATGGCACCGCTGGCGGGTCGATTGGTCACCATGCGATACATCGCCGCGCTCGGAGCCGCCGACCGCTACCTGGCTATGCAGCTCGCGCTCGAGGGTGAATTCGATGCGGCCTTCGACGCTTTCGCGACCGCCCTACAGCTCGAACTCCGATTCGGGTCGGCCACGCTCGTCTCGCAGACCCGGTTGGCCTACGCGCGGGCGCTGGCCCGCGCGGGCCGGAACGCCGATGCGGCGCGCGAAGCGGACGAAGCCCGCCGCGCCGCGGACGAGACCGGCGTGGCCTTTGTGGTCAGGGGGGCCACGGCGCTCCGCTCCACCCTCGGCTGAGCGGGACGCGACACCGACGACTCAGGGTTCTGGCGGGGGCAAGTAGGCGGGATTCGCCACCAGCAGCTGGTCCCGGGCCGACGCCGCCAGCGCCGGCGCCACCCGGTCCCATTGGTCATCGAGCTCTCCGGCGCGCAGCGCCGCCGCCAGCGCGGCGTCGTCCGCAAAGCCGAGCGACGCCAGCCGCGCGGCGTGGGCGGCCGCGATGGAGGGGCCGAGCCGCAACTCCCGCTCGGCCACGCCCAGCGCGTTGCGCGCCACCCGGGCCTCGAAGCGGGCGGCGCCCTCGTCGCGCTGTACGACGCCGTCGAGGTACTCGCGCACGGCCTCGACCAACTCGGCCGCCGTCGGGCGGCCGAAGGGCGGCAAGGGTCCGTCCGCCGCGACCGGCTGGGGGGAGTCGGCGGGCGGCGTCACCCCGAGCAGCGCGCACAGATCCCACTCGCTCTCGCAGACGCGGCGGCCGATGGCGGCAAGCTCGACCGAGCGGGTCGCGCCACTCAGGTGCGCGGACGCTTGTAGCGCGCAGATGGCCGCCCATTTGACCGTCGCGTACACCTGCCACCAGTACATCCGGGCCGGGTCGATGCGCTCCCCCCCGCCGCCTCGTACGCACCGAGTAGCTCGTCGAACGACCCCACGCCGCCGACGTCACCGTGACCGCCGAAGCGCCAGGCCGGCGCGCACAGCCACCCGACGTCCTCGGCCGGGTCACCGCCGTGCGCCAACTCCCAGTCGAGCACGCCGCGCAAGCCGTCCGGCCCGACCAGGAGGTTGCCCATGCGGAAGTCGCCGTGCACGGTCACCCGGGACTCGCCCGCCGGCCGGTGCGACGCCAGCCACCGGGCGCCGAGCTCGAGGGCGGGACGGACCTCGCCCAGCGAATCGAGGAGCGGGAGGGGGTCGCGCAGCGGGTCGGCCTGCGGCAGGCCCTCGATCGTCTCGGGGTCGATGGTGTGGATGGCGGCCAGGGCACGACCGCACTGGGCGGTGAGAGCGCGACGCGCGCCGGCCCACTCGGGGTCGCGCAGGATCTTGCGCGGGATCGTCTCGCCCTCGAGGCGCTCGACCACCAGCCACGCCGCGCCGAGGGTGCCGCGCTCGCCCATGGCGACCACCGCCGGCACGGGGACGCCCGCGGTGCGCGCGGCCTCGAGCAGCACGCGCTCGAGGCGCACCTTCGCCTCGCCGGCCGCGTCGCCGGCCCGGTCGACCTGGAGGATGAGCGGCCGCGTGGCGCCTCCCGCCGCGGGCTCGAGGTCGAACGCGCTGGTGACCCGCGAGGCGCCGCCGGACAACCGCCGCTGGCCGCGCACGCGGCCGCCGAGTCGCGCCTCGAGGGCGGCGGCCAGCTCGTCGCCGCTCAGGCGGGTGGGCATCGCCGGCCGCTTACTCGACGGGGACGACTGGCCTCCCGGCGTCGTCGAGCTGGTGCAGATACTCGCAGATGCCGTAGCCGGTGCGGGCCGTGCCGTCGGCCTCAGAGGTCCAGCGAGCCAGCCCCTCGTTGACCAAGGTGCCGCCGGCCTGGCCGATGTTGGCGACCCGCAGCACGTCGCCGCGCAACGGGTGGCGGCGCCCCGCCTTGTCGACCACCTCGAGGTGGACGACGCGGTGGGTGACGCCGTCGTCCTCGAGCTCGGTCTCGACGCTCCACTCGGCGACCGAGGTGGCCCGCTCGCCGTCCCACACCCAGCCGCGGTGCAGGTCGCCGGCGCCGGTGCCGAGGCGGATGCCGCCGAAGTGCATGTCGTCGCCGAGGTTGATGGAGAACCAGCGCCACATCGTCGGCCCACCCCATCGGCGCGGTCCCCAGGACCGGTCGCGGTTGCCGTGCGCACCGCGCCATTCGTACGGCACGCCGTCGACGGTGAGCGTGCCGGTCCAGCGCCCGGCCTGCTCGAGATGCCCCTTGCCGACGGTGCCCGCCGCAGCGGCCGCCTCGGCCGACTTGGGGCCGCCGCTCGGCTGCCCGTCGGTGCCCACGGCGGGGGTGATGGCGTCGAAGCGCACGTCGAGCGCAACCTTGACCGGGTGGGTCCCGGCCTCGGTGCGCGAGCCCGGTCCGCACGGGCGCGCCTGCACGACGTCGTCCATGGTGAGGCGCCACGACTGGAGCGCCTCGAGCATCTCGTAGCGGACGGCGCCCACCTCGAGCACCGAGTCCACCATCTCGCGCTGGTCCTTGACCCAGCGGTACTCACCGAGCTCGCCGCCCGGGAGCCACAGGGACATCCCGACGTCCATGGTGCCCTCGTTGGGCCGGATGCCGATGCGGGTGAAGAACCCCGAGTCCGTTCCGGGGTCGTAGGCGTTGAAGTAATAGGACTCGCTCCAGGCGCTGTCGCCTTCAACCGGGTGGGCCAGGTCGTGTCGGGCATCGAGGATCGGCATGGTCAAACCATTGTCTGTCCGGCGCTGACATTCAACGCCTCGCCGGTTACCCCCCGGGCGCCGTCGGAGAGCAGCCAGCAGATGGCCGCCGCGATCTCGTCGGCCGACTGGAGGCGGCCGAGCGGGATCTCGCGGGCGATGTAGGCGGCCAGGCCCTCGGGGCCGCCCATCAGACCCTCGAACGCGGCGTCCTTGTTGAGGAGGTCGGTGTCCACGGTGCCGGGGCACACCGCGTTGACGGCGATGCCCTGCGGCCCCAGCTCGGTCGCCATGGTCTGGGTGAGCAGGATCACTCCCGCCTTGGCCGCGCAGTAGGCGCCGAGGAACGGGAAGGCCCGCTTGCCCGCCTGGCTCGAGACGTTGCAGATCCGCCCGCCGGCGCCGGCCGCCACCATGCGCGTCGCACAGGCCTTGGAGACGAGCCAGGTGCCGACGACGTTCACGTCGAGCACGCGGCGGAACTCTTCGGCCGGCACGCCGAGCAGCGGGCCGAACCCGAAGCCGGGGCCGCTGCCGCCGGCGACGTTCGCCACCAGCGTCACGGTCCCGAGCTGCTCGGTCACCGCGTCGACCGCCTTCTCCACCACTCTCTCGTCCGACACGTCGGCCGTCGCCGTCGCGGCACGGACCCCGAGCGCCTCGACCTCGTCCGCCAGCGACCGCAGGTCGTCGGCCGTCGCGGTGCCGTGGAACGGCGCCTCGTCGTAGGGCCGGGCGATGTCGAGGCACGCCACGTCGGCGCCGCCGCGGGCCAGGCCGAGGGCGGCGGCACGCCCGATGCCGCGCGGCCGCGCCGCACCCGTGACGAGCGCCACCTGGCCTGCGAACGGACGTTCCGCGCTCTGGTGAGACTCATGGTCTGCCGCAAGGTCCGACACGATGTTCAGCCCGAGTCGTGAGAGGACGGGGGGCGAGTCTCAGCTGCCGACCGCGACGATCGATTTGGTCAGCGGCCCCAGCCGTTCGTGGACGATGCTCGACCGTGGAAACAGGTGCTTCATCTCGGTGACGCCGATCAACTCGACGCCGAGGGCGGTACCAATGGCCTCGTCGCGGTCCGTCGATCTCGTATGCATAAGCGGCCAACGCGTCGTCAACCAGGCTCGGGCGTTCAATGGCAGGAACTGAAAACCGGGAAAGATCCAGTGTGGCTCGATCGGAAAATACCGATACGGCGTCTGTATCCAGTGTCGGGGTGCCAGTTTATGGACAACGTTCGCGAACTGGGCTCGACGCGCCGCACCCCCGACGTGTTCGATCACCGAGTTGGAGAAGACCAAGTCACACGCGCCGAGATCGGGGGGCTCACAGGCGTCACCCTCTGTCAGATGCATCCAGTCCGGAACATCCTGCGCGACGCCGATGCTCAGTTCGGAATCGATGAGATTGACGATGACGAGCTCCTTCGGCTGGATCGGTGCCGCCAGCCACCACGATGCGGTGCCGCCGAGGTCCACCACCCGGTAGTTCCCAAAGTCCGGAAAGTGCTCGGTCACCTGCGTCCACCGCCGGGCCCGGAATCGGGCGCCGATCGACCCGGGCTCGTCTACAATCCGCTTTCGAAGCTGCACCGGCCACACCATAGGTCGGAATCACCTTCTGATAAAAGGAGACAGTTGTCAGCCGGCTTCGGACAGCCCATTCTTCGGCAAGGCGAGTATCAGTGCAGCGAGACCGTTGGGAGGTCGAGGAACTGGCGCGCATGGCGACCGTGAGTTCGTTCCGACGCGAGACGAATCGCACGAATTTTCTGGCCGCGGTCCAAGACCGGACAATCGTGGGACGAATCCCGACGGGCGCGCTGTCCGAGGAATGCAAGAGGTTATGAGAGCGGCGGTGACGCGGGGCGGGCAATTGGTCGTCGGCGAGGTCGCCGAACCAATGCCCTCGTCCGGCCACGTGGTGGCCAAGTCGCTGGCCACCGGGATCTGCGGCTCGGACCTGCACGCCCTGGCCGACTTCGCGCACTTCACCGGGCTGATGGACTCCGTCGGCGTGCCCGCGCTCGACCCGGCGGCGGACTGCGTCTTCGGCCACGAGTTCTGCGCCGAGATCGTCGAGCACGGCCCAGACACCGCCGCGACGCTCCCGGTGGGCACCCGGGTCTGCTCGGTGCCGATCGTCGTCGGCCCGACCGGCGTGGAACAGATCGGCTACTCGAACGCCTACCCGGGCGCCCTGGCCGAGCACATGGTGCTCCAGGAGATGCTGCTGCTCCCGGTGCCCGACGAGCTGACCACCGACCTCGCCGCGCTCACCGAGCCGCTCGCCGTCGGCGAGCACGCCGTCGGGCTGGCCGACCTCACCGAAGGCCAGCCGTGTCTCGTCGTCGGGTGCGGGCCGGTCGGGCTGGCGGTGATCGCCGCCCTCAAGGGACGCGGCCACGGTCCCGTGCTCGCCGCGGACTTCTCGCCCGTCCGGCGCCGGCTGGCCGAGGCGTTCGGGGCCGACGAGGTCATCGACCCCGCGGCCGAGTCGCCGCACGACCGCTGGGCGGCCTTCGGCGTCGCGCGCACCGTGATGGAGCGGGCGGCCGCGTCCATGCTGGGCGGGGCGGTCAAGGACCCGGTCGTCTTCGAGGCCGTCGGCGTGCCCGGCATCCTGCAGTCGCTCATCGCGGACGCGCCACCGCACAGCCGCATCGTCGTCGTCGGGGTGTGCATGCACACCGACGCCATCGAGCCGTTCATGGCGGTGACCAAGGAGATGGAGCTGCGCTTCTCCTTCGGCTACACGCCGGCCGAGTTCGCCGCCACGCTGGCCCGTCTGGGCGCGGGTGTCCCCGGGGCCGAGTTGCTCGTCACCTCCTCGGTGGACCTGGGTGGCGCGCCGGGCGCGTTCGAGACGCTGCGCAGCCCGGGCGAGCACGGCAAGATCCTGGTGAAGCCGTGATGACCACACCCACGACGCCCGCCATGCCCGCCACGCACGCCACCCACGCCACACACAGAGACGGAGACGCATGACCACCATTGCCGCCGACGGCCGCCTGAAGTTCGGGATCTTCCTTGCCCCGTTCCACCCGGTCGGCCAGAACCCCACGCTGGCGCTCGAGCGCGACCTCCAGCTGATCGAGCACCTCGACGAGCTCGGCTTCGACGAGGCGTGGTTCGGCGAGCACCACTCCGCCGGCTACGAGATCATCGCGTCGCCGGAGGTCTTCATCGCCGCCGCGGCGCAGCGCACCCGGCAGATCCGCCTCGGCACCGGCGTGTCGTCGCTGCCGTACCACCACCCGTTCATGCTGGCCGACCGCATGGTGCTCCTCGACCACCTGACCCGCGGGCGCGTCATGATCGGCGTCGGACCGGGCGCCCTGCCCTCGGACGCGTTCATGATGGGCATCGACCCGGCCAAGCAACGCGACATGATGGAGGAGGCGCTCGGCGCCATCCTCCAGCTGCTGGCCGGCGAGACCGTCTCCATGGAGACCGAGTGGTTCAAGCTGGTCAAGGCCCGCCTGCAGCTGCGCCCCTACCAGCATCCGTTCCCCGAGGTGGCGGTGGCGGCGCAGATCTCGCCCGCCGGGCCCCGCGCAGCGGGGCGTTTCGGCTGCAGCCTCCTCTCCATCGGCGCCACCTCGGCCGGCGGCTTCGACGCGCTCAGCATCCACTGGAACGTCATGGAGGAGCGGGCGGAGGAGTTCTCAACGACCGTCGACCGGAACCGCTGGCGCCTCGTCGGCCCGATGCACATCGCCGACACCAAGGAGCAGGCGCTGGCCGATGTCGCGTTCGGGCTCGAGGAGTGGGTCGACTACTTCCAGCGGGTGGCGGCGCTGCCGCTGGCGCCGAACACCGAGAACTTCGAATCGCTGGTCGACGCGCTCAACGCCTCGGGCTTCGCCGTGATCGGCACGGTGGACGACGCCATCGCCCAGATCGAGCGGCTACGGGTCCAGTCCGGCGGGTTCGGCACCTTCTTGCTCATGGGCCACGAGTGGGCAGACACCGAGGCCACCCGCCACTCCTACGAGCTCATCGCCCGCTACGTGGCGCCCCGGTTCCAGGGCTCGTCGGAGTCGCTCACCGCCAGCCGCGACTGGGCCGCCGAGAACCGCCCCGAGTTCATCGGCGCCGCGGGCAGCGCCGTGATGTCCGCCATCCAGAAGCACCACGAGGAGAAGGCGGAGAAGGCCGGACGCACTGCCGCGGAGGCGGAGCGTCAGAGCCGCGAAGCAGGCGAGAAGGTGACGCCAGGTGGCTGAGATCACCCACCAGCAGATCCCGGCCAACGGGATCGAGCTCCACGTCGCGGTGGCGGGACCATCCGACGGCCGGCCGGTCGTGCTGTGCCACGGCTTCCCCGAGCTCTGGTACTCCTGGCGCCACCAGCTGGGTGCCCTGGGCGACGCCGGCTACCGCGTCTTCGCGCCCGACCTGCGCGGCTACGGCGGCAGTTCGGCGCCGACCGAGGTGCGCGACTACGGGTCGGACAACCTGACCGGCGACCTGTGCGGCCTGCTCGACCACTACGGCTACGAGCAGGCGGCGTTCTCGGGGCACGACTGGGGCGCCATGGTGGTGTGGGAGATGGGGCGCCTCCGCCCCGAACGGGTCTCGTCCATCTACAACATGAGCGTTCCGTACTCGCACGCGTCGGGGCCCCCGACCGAGATCTTCAAGCAGCTCTTCGGGGACAGGTTCTTCTACATGCTCTACTTCCAAGAGGTCGGCCCGCCCGAGGCGGAGTTCGACGCCGACCCGCGCCGATACGTCCGCACCATGCTCTACTCAGCCGGCGGCGAGGGCATGGCGCAGGGGCCGGCACTGCTGGGCGACGCACCTGCGAAGGGCACGCGCTTCTTGGACATATTGCGGCCGGCGCCCGACGTGCTGCCCGCCTGGCTCACCGAGCACGACGTCGACGTGTACACCGAGGGACTGAGCCGCAGTGGGCTCTTCGGCCCGGTCAGCTTCTACCGCAACCTCGACGCCAACTGGCGACGCTCCAAGGACCTGCCGGCGTCGCTCTACTCCATGCCGACGGGATTCCTCACCGGCTCGCTCGACCCCGTCGTCTTCATGCAGCCCAACGGCATCGACGCGATGAAAGAGGAGCTCCCCGACTTCGGCGGCGCCACCGTGGTGGAGGGGGCGGGCCACTGGGTCCAGCAGGAGCGGCCGGCCGAGACGAACGCCGCATTGTTGGAGTTCCTCGCCGCGACCCGATGAGCGGCCTCGTCGCGCTGCCCGCGCAGCCCGAAGGCGTGCGCTGGCCGATCGAGGACTGGCCCACCGGCGCACTGCCGGCGGGCGTCGACGCCCACCTGGCGCCGCTGCTCGACGAGGCCTTCGACGACGAGAGCCCGCTCGCGATCACCCACGCCGTCCTGGTGGTGCACCACGGGGGGCTGGTCGTCGAGCGCTACCACGGCGCGCTCGAGCACTTCGACCGCGCGCCCACCCCGGTCACCGCGGAGACCCCGCTGCTCAGCTGGTCGATGGCCAAGTCGATGCTCCACGCGGTCGTCGGCCTGGTCGTCGGCGACGGTCGCCTCGACCTGGACGCGCCGGCCGACGTGCCGGAGTGGGCCGACCCGGGCGACCCCCGCCACGCCATCACGCTGCGCCACCTTCTGGCCATGCTCGACGGGCTCGACTTCACCGAGGACTACACCGACGACCGGGTGTCGGACACCATTCAGATGCTCTTCGGCGACGGCCAGCCCGACATGGCCCATTTCGCGGCCGACCGCCCCTTGGGCGCCCCTCCGGGCACGCGCTTCAACTACTCGTCGGGCACCTCGAACATCGTCTCGGGCGCCGTTGCGCGCACCGTGGGCCGCGGCGAGGCGTACGCGCAATATCTGCACTCGCGGCTGTTCGCGCCAATCGGCATGAAGAGCGCCGATCCCGAGTTCGACGAGGCGGGCACGTGGGTGGCGTCGTCCTACGTGCGGGCCACGGCTCGCGACTACGCACGTTTCGGGCTGCTCTACCTGCGCGACGGGATGTGGGACGGCACGCGCCTGTTGCCGCGGGGCTGGGTCGACTACGCCCGCACCATGGTCACGGTCGATCCGGACGGGACGCCCTACGGCGCCCACTGGTGGGGACAGACCGGCGACACGCTCGAGACCCCCAACCGGTGGGGCGTGTTCCGCGCCTCGGGGTACGAGGGCCAGACCATCACGGTCTGCCCGGGCCTCGACCTCGTCCTCGTGCGCCTGGGCAAGACGCCCCTCGAGCGCGCAGAGGAGCTGCCGCCGTGGCGCGCCGCCGTGGTGGACGCCTTCGGCCACGCCCGTTGACGGGACCGCTCAGGTGGCGACGGGCGTGGCGATGAAGACCGGGATCTGCCGCGTCGTGTTCTGCTGGTATTCGGCGTAGGGCGGGTAGGCCTTCACCGCGCGCTCCCACCACTCCTTCTTCTCGCCGCCCGTCACCTCGCGCACCTGCACCCGGAACGGCTGCGGACCGTCCTGGATCGTGACCTCGTCCGGATGGGCCACGAGGTTGTGGTACCACTCGGGATTCTCCGGCGTCCCGCCCTTCGAGGCGACGAGGGCGTACGCGCCGTCGTGCTCGACGCGCATCACCGGGTTCTTGCGGATGTTGCCGCTCTTGGCCCCCCGTGTCGCCACCACGACGATGGGCATGTCGGTCTCGCGCAGCGTGTTCGCCCGCTGCCCGCCCGAGGCTTCGTACTCGGCTACCTGGTCGCGGACCCAGTCCCAGGGGCTGGGCTCGTAGTCACCTTGGAGTGTGGTCATGAGGCGAGCGTACGCGAGCGCCGCTACTGTCCGTGCGTGCTCCGCGACCCCCTGTCCCCGGCCGAGGTCCTCGCGTTCCACGGCACGCTCTCCAACTGGGGGCGCTGGGGCGACGACGACCAGCTCGGCGCGCTGAACCTGATCACGCCCGAGGTCACCGCCGCCGCCGCGGCCACGGTGCGGGCGGGGCGGACGGTGTCGTGCGCCCGGGAGCTCGACACCGTGGCGTCGCCCGACAACCCCTCCCCGGTGGCCCATCACATGACCGGCACCGCCACCGAGGGCTGGGGCGCGGACTACTTCGCCATCTCGCCCCACGGCTTCGCCACCAGCCACATCGACGCCCTGTGCCACGTCTTCTTCGACGGGAAGATCTTCAACGGGTACTCCGCCGACACGGTGACCGCCCACGGCGCGACGCGCCTGGGCATCCACCACCTCAAATCCGGCGTCGTGACCCGCGGCGTGCTGCTCGACCTGCCCGCACTGCACGGCGTCGACGCGCTCGAGCCAGGCGAGCCCGTCTTCCCCGAGGACCTGGAGGCGGCCGAGGAACGGGCAGGGCTGCGGGTGCGCGCCGGGGACGCGCTCTTGGTGCGGACGGGCCGCTGGCGCTGGCGCGCGGAACACGGTCCCTGGGACCTCGGCGGCCGGGCGGCCGGCCTCGACGCCTCGTGCCTGCCGTGGCTGCGCCAGCGCGACGTGGCCACGCTCGGGAGCGACGGGGTGTCGGACGTCCTCCCGTCTCGCGTCGAGGGCGTGACGATGCCCATCCACACGGTGACCCTCGTGGTCCTGGGGTTGCACCTGTTGGACAACCTCGACTTCGACGCGCTCGCCACGGCCTGCGCCGAAGAGGCGCGCTGGGAGTTCCTGTTCGTGGTGGCGCCGCTCGTGCTGCGCCGGGGCACCGCGTCGCCGGTCAACCCGATCGCCGTGTTCTAGGGGGCCGCGTCCGATCCCGGGCACGCCGGATCGGATGATCCAGAATCACGCGCGGTTCTGGGACCGTTCCCTTTAGGGTCGTCGGGCAACGCACGAGTGAGTGTCGAAGCCGTCTCAGGGCCCGTCGCGCCCAAGAGAGCTGAGCGGGAGGTCCCGTGAGTCAAGCGCAACTCGGTGGGCAGCAGGGGATCGGGTCGGAGGAGCTCGACCCCAGGCGCTGGGCGATTCTCGCCGTCGTCGTCGTCGCACAGCTGATGGTGGTCCTGGACGCGTCCATCGTGACGATCGCACTGCCCTCGGCGCAACACGCCCTGCACATCTCGGTCGCCAACCGTCAATGGGTGATCACGGCCTACACGTTGGCGTTCGGTGGTCTTCTCCTCCTCGGCGGCCGGATCGCCGACTACGGCGGAAGAAAACGTATGTTCACCGTCGGGCTCATCGGGTTCGCGTCCGCGTCCGCGCTCGGCGGGCTGGCCGTGAACCAGGGCATGCTCTTCGGAGCGCGCGCTCTCCAGGGTGGTTTCGCCGCCTTGATGGCACCGGCGGCACTGTCCATCTTGACCATCACCTTCCAGAGCAATCCGGCGGAGCGGGCCAAGGCGTTCGCCGCCTACGGCGCCGTGTCGGGGGCCGGGGGTGCGATCGGCGTCCTGGCCGGCGGCCTTCTGACGCAGTACGCCTCGTGGCGGTGGTGCCTCCTGGTCAACGTCCCGCTCGCCCTGGTCACCGCGCTCGCCGCCGGGCGGATCGTCCGCGAGAGCCGGGCGACGGGAACGACCCGCTACGACGTCCCGGGTGCGCTGCTGTCGACCTTGGGCCTGGTGAGCCTCGTCTACGGCTTCACCAAGGCAAGCACCGACGGGTGGGCGTCGGCACCCACGCTGACCCTTCTCTCGGTCGCCGCGGTCCTGCTCGTGACGTTCGTCGTCGTCGAGGGCCGGACGTCGCATCCGCTGCTGCCGCTGCGGGTCGTCGCGGAACGCAACCGTGGCGGTTCGTTCCTGGCCTCGTTCCTCCTGGGCGCCGGCCTCTTCGCCATGTTCGTGTTCCTCAGCTACTACATGCAGACGGTGCTGCACTACTCGGCCCTCAAGGCCGGAATTGCGTTCCTCCCGTTCGCCGCCGGGATCATCGTGGCTGCAGGGGCCTCGTCCTCCATCGTGCCGCGGATCGGGTCGCGGATCCCGATGGCCTCGGGTCTCCTGGTCGGCGCGTTGGGTCTGGGGTGGCTGACCCAGATCGGCGTGCACACCTCGTTCTGGCTCTACGTCTTCGGTCCTCAGATCCTCATGAGCGTCGGCCTGGGCTTCGCCTTCCCCGCGTTGAGCAACACCGCCCTCACCAACGTGCGGCCCGCCGACTCGGGCGTGGCCAGCGCGATGGTGAACACGACGCAACAGGTCGGTGGGTCACTGGGCACTGCGCTCCTCAACACCGTGGCGGCGACGGCGACGGCGAGCTACATCAGCGCCAACGGCCCGGCCTCGGCCCCGGCTGGACTCGTCCACGGGTACTCCGTCGCGTTCGCCGTGGGCGCCGGGTTGCTCGTCGTGGCGTCGCTGGTCGCCGCGGTCTTCGTGACCGACCGACCCGCCACCGTGGCCGGCGTCGAGATGAAGCCCGCACTGGCCCCTGACTAAGGCGGGTTCAAGCGGCTGTTGCATCGAGGTGGGTTGAGAGTAGGGCGTGAGGCGGTAGCGTCCGCGCTCGACGGAGGGAGACGCTTGATGGATCGTCGTGACATCGAGGCCGAACTGTCCACGACCGGGGCGCGGGAGTTGCTCACGTCCACCTCGGCCGCTCACCTCGCCTATATCGGGAAGGACGGAACCCCGCGGGTGATTCCGGTCGGGTTCTTCTGGACCGGCGATCGTGTCGTGGTCGCCACGGCAACGACTTCACCAAAGGTCGCGGCGTTGTCGGCTCGTCCCGACGTTGCCCTCACCATCGACGCAGGCGACACGCCCGACCAGGCGCGAGCGCTTTCCATACGCGGACGGGCCAGCGTCGAGATCGTCGACGGCGTCGTGCCCGAGTACCTC
The DNA here is from genome assembly GCA_963763575.1 of uncultured Acidimicrobiaceae bacterium. Lineage (GTDB taxonomy): Bacteria > Actinomycetota > Acidimicrobiia > Acidimicrobiales > RAAP-2 > Bog-473. The sequence goes on along the minus strand of CAVXPD010000008.1, from coordinate 288,249 downwards.
GCCGCCGCCAGAATGACCATGGACGCTCAAGCCGCGGCCGAGTTCGAGCGAAACGTCCGCTCGATGTACGGCCAGATGGCGCGCATCGCGATCACGCCGCGCTGGGTGCGCTACTACGACTTCGGTGCCGGCCGTATGCCGCGATTCCTCCAGGAACTCGCCAGGCAGCACCAGAACCAGCCTTGACGATCGGGGCCCACCATGGGGCAGCCTCCTAGCCCCCCTCGTAGGGGAAGCCCAGGTCGGGCGCGGTGAGGATCGCCCGGAAGGGCAGACCCTCGGCGCCCGCCATGGCCTCGACGGTCCCGCCGCGGTCGACGACCGCCACCAGCAGCACGACCTCGCCGCCGGCGTCCCGGACGGCGTGCGCGGCCTCGAGCAACGAGGTGCCCCGGGTGACCGTGTCCTCGGTGACGACCACCTTGTCGCCGGGATCGAGCACGCCGGCGATGCGCCCGCCCGCCCCGTGATCCTTGGCCTCCTTGCGCACGCTGAAGGCCTTGAGGAGGCGGCCCCGCGTGGCGGCGACGCCTGCGGTGACGAAGGCCACCGGGTCCGCACCCATGGTGAGCCCCCCGATCGCCGTCGCCTCCGCGGGCAGCACGGACAGCACGGCGTCGGCCACCAGGAGCATGGCCTCGGGCCGGCACACCGACTGCTTGGAGTCGATGAACCACGAGCTCTTGCGACCGGACTTGAGCGTGAAGTGCCCCCGCTTCACCGAATGCTCGAGCAGGTGGGCGCGCAGCTCGGCGTAGGGCCCTTCGGCACTCGCGCTTGCGGTCATGCGAAGCGCACGCCGGCGCCCTCGGCGACCTGGCCGATCACGACGGCGGCCTGCCCCGCATCCGCCAACGCGCCCAGCGCGACGTGCGCCCTCGCGCCGTCGACGATGAGCGCCATGCCGATGCCCCGGTTGAAGACACGGTCCATCTCGGCCTCGTCGACCGCACCGAGCCGCCTGATCTCGGCGAAGATGCGCGGCTCCTCCCACGAGCCGCGCCGCACCACCGCGCCGAGGCCCTCGGGCAGCACGCGGGGCAGGTTGCCCGCGATGCCCCCGCCGGTGATGTGCGCGCAGGCGTGCAACGCATCCCCCAGCCCCCCCCGAGCCGCCAGAACCGCGGGGGCGTAGATCACCGACGGGCGCAGCAGCTCGTCGGCCACGCTCTGCGCCGCGCCCTCCCAGGCCGGGTCACCGAGGTCGAGGCCGGCCCGCTCGAGCAAGACGTGGCGGGCCAAGGTGTAGCCGTTCGAGCGCAGGCCGGGCGACAGCAGGCCCACCACGGCGTCGCCGCGGCGGACGCGTCCGGGCCCGAGCTGGGTCCCGTCCTCCACCGCGCCGACGGCGAACCCGGCCAGGTCGAGGTCGTCGGGCGCCATGACCCCGGCGTGCTCCGCCGTCTCGCCGCCGATCAGCGCGCAGCCCGCGCGGCGGCAGCCCTCGTACACGCCCCCGACGACGATGGCGATGCGCTCGGGGTCGACCTTGCCCGTCGCGATGTAGTCGAGCATGAAGAGGGGCTCGGCGCCGACGCAGACCAGGTCGTCGACGCACATGGCGACGACGTCGACGCCGACGGTGTCGTAACGGCCGGTCGCCCGCGCCACTTCCAGCTTGGTGCCCACTCCGTCCGTCGAGGCGACCAGCACCGGGCGGCGGTAGCGCTCGAGGTCGAGGGGGAACTGGCCCCCGAAGCCGCCGATGCCCGGGACCATGGCGCGCAGCCGCTCCACCGCGGCGTCGCCGGCGGCGATGTCGACGCCGGCCGCCGCGTAGGAGGCGCCGCCCTCAGCCATCGGTGCTCAGACCCCGGGCAGCGCGGCCTGGTGCGCGGTGGCGGCGACGGGCTCGGGCCGCCCGAGAGAGACGGGCGTCGCAGAGGCGGCGACGGGCGTCGGGTAGTCGCCGCTGAAGCAGGCGTCGCAGAACCCGCCGTCGGCGCCGATCGCCTTCTTCAGGTTCTCGATGCTGATGAAGGCCAGCGAGTCCGCCCCGAGCTCGGTGGCCATCTCGTCGACGGAGCGGTCCGTCGCGAGGAGCTCCTCGTGCGACGGCGTGTCGATCCCGTAGTAGCAGGGGTAGCGCCACGGCGGCGACGAGATACGCAGGTGCACCTCGGCCGCGCCCGCCTCGCGCAGCATGCGGACGACCGAGCGCTGCGTCGTGCCACGCACGATGGAATCGTCGACCACCACCAAGCGCTTGCCGGCGACCGTGTCGGCGAGGGGATTGAGCTTGCGCCGCACGGCGTCGGCGCGCTCCTGCTGGCCGGGCGCGATGAAGGACCGGCCGATGTAGCGGTTCTTGACCAGCCCCTGCCCGTAGGGGATGCCGCTGGCGCGGGCGAAGCCCTCGGCTGCGGGCACGCCCGACTCGGGGACGCCCATCACCATGTCGGCGTCCGCCGGCGCCTGCTCGGCCAGCAGTTCGCCCATGCGGCAGCGCGTCTCGTGGACCTCCCTGCCGTAGAGCCGGCTGTCGGGCCGCGCGATGTAGGCGAACTCGAAGATGCACAGCCGCGGCTCCACCTCACGCAGCCAGGGCACCTCGATGCTCTGCGGCCCGTCCGCGTCGATCACGATCATCTCGCCCGGCGCCACCTCGCGCACGAACGTCGCGCCGACGATCCTGAGCGCCGGCGTCTCCGAGGCCAGGACCCAGCCCTCGGGGGCGTCGGCCGGGCCCAGGCGGCCGAGGCAGAGGGGCCGGAAGCCGTACTGATCGCGCACGCCGAAGAGCCGCTCCGAGCTCAACAGGACGAAGGAGAACGCGCCCTCGAGGATGGGCAGGACCGCCTGGAGCGCGCTCGCCAGGTTCTCGGTCTCGGGGAACGAGCGGTCCAGGAGCTCGGCCACCACGTCGCTGTCGGTGCAGACCGAGCCGGGGAACATCCCGACCTTCTCGGCCAGCGCGCGCGTGTTGGTCAGGTTGCCGTTGTGCCCGAGGGCGAAGCCGGCCCGGCCGACCGGGCGGTAGACCGGTTGCGCCCCCTCCCAGTCCGACGCGCCGTGGGTGGAGTACCGCGTGTGGCCGATGGCGAGATGGCCCTGCAGGCCCGAGAGCGTGCGCTCGTCGAAGACGGCGGTGACCAGGCCCATGTCCTTGACGACCGTGAGGGTGTCGCCGTCGCTGACGGCCATGCCGGCCGATTCCTGCCCACGGTGTTGCAGGGCGAAGAGTCCGTCGAAGGTGAGGTTGGCCACCCGCTTGCCGGGCGCGTAGACGCCGAAGACACCGCACGCTTCCTTCACGCGGCACCCATTCTCGCACAGCCCGCCATCATGACGACTCCGCCAGAGCCGTGGTCAGGTTGCCCTCGTAGGCCGCCACCACGTCGTTGAGTGGCAGGTCGACGAGGTCGACCGCGTCACCCAGCACCAGGCGCGTGCCCGTAGCCCGCCCGAGGATCGCCGCGGGCACCCCGGCGGCCGCCGCCCGGGCGCACAGCTCCTCGGCCGCCCCCGTCGCCACCACGAAGCGCGACGGCAACTCGGTGAACAGCTCAGCGGCGGCTCCCGTCACCTCGAGGACGCACCCCACGCCTGACTCCGCCGCCATCTCGGCCACCGCGACGGCCAGCCCGCCCCCGGACACGTCGTGCACCGCGTGCAGGACGTCGTCGCCCCCGTCGGCGCCGGCGACCTGGGCGGCCACCAGGGCGGCCACCAGTGCGCACACCGCCCGGTGTGCCGCGTAGTCGAGTGGCGGCACGGCGCCGCCGCGGTGGTCCCGTCGCTCGCGCGCCCAGCGGGAACCCGCGAGCGGGTACGACCCGTCTCGCGTCGCACGCGCCCCGAGGAGCACGACCGCGTCGCCTTCCGTCCACGCCAACCCGGGAGGCCGCGCGTGGACCGCCTCGACCAGGCCGAGCACGCCGAGCACGGGCGTCGGCTCGATGTCGGCACCCCCGCTCTCGTTGTAGAGGCTGACGTTGCCCCCGATCACGGGCAGGTCGAGCGCGCGGCAGGCTTCCGCCAGCCCGTCGATGCATTCGGAGAGCTGCCACATGACCTCGGGGTGCTCCGGGTTGCCGAAGTTGAGGCAGTTCACCACTGCGGCCGGCTCGGCACCCACGCAGGCCAGATTGGCCACGCTCTCGGCCAGCACGAGCGCCGTGCCCGCTCGAGGGTCGAGCGCGCAGGCGCCCGGGTTGGAGTCGGTGCTCAGGGCGACCCCTCGGTCCGACCGCGGCAGCCCCGGCCCGGCGAGGCGGAGCAGGGCCGCGTCCGCGCCCGGGCCGACGACCGTGTTCAAGAACAGCTGGTGGTCGTACTGGCGGTAGACCCAGCGCGCCGAGCGCACCAGCGCGAGCACGTCGGCGGCGCAGTCGGTGGGGACGCCGGGCTCGGCCTCGTCGCCCGACCGAGGACCCGCACGCGTACCCGCACCCGCCGGCGCGCACCGTGGCCGGTCGTAGAGCGGCGCGTCGTCGGACAGCGAGGCGGCGGGGACGTCGGCCAAGACCGGCCCGCCGGCACCGTCGCGGATGCGCAGGCGCCCGCCGCCGTCGGGGTCTGGCGCCGTCACGGTGCCGATGACCGCGGCGCGCACCTCCCACTTGGCGCAGATGGCGGCGACCCCGGGCCACGCCTCGGGGGTGACGATGGCGAGCATGCGCTCCTGGCTCTCGCTCGTCATGACCTCCCAGGGCTCCATGCCCTCCTCGCGCCGCGGCACCGCGGAGACGTCGACGTCCATGCCGACCCCGCCGCGGCCCGCCGTCTCGCTCGTCGCGCAGGCCAGCCCCGCGCCGCCCAGGTCCTGGATCCCGACGACGAGCCTCGTGTCGAGCAGCTCGAGGCACGCTTCGATCAGCCGCTTCTCCTCGAAGGGGTCACCCACCTGCACGCTCGGCCGCTTGGTGTCGTCGGCTGCGCCCGACTCCTCACCGCTGAAGCCGGCCGAAGCGAGCACGCTCACGCCGCCGATGCCGTCGCGCCCGGTCGACGAGCCGAGCAACACGGCCAGGTTGCCTGGGCCCGACGCGACGCCGAGCACGAGGCGCTCCCTCGGCAGCGCGCCCATGCACAGCACGTTGACCAAAGGGTTCTGCGCGTAGCACGGATCGAAGGTGAGCTCGCCGCCGACGGTCGGCACGCCGACCGAGTTGCCGTACGCCGAGATCCCACCCACGACCCCTTCGACCAGCCAGCGCTGGCGGGCGTCGTCGGCCGGCCCGAAGAACAGCGGATCCATCACCGCCAGGGGGCGCGCGCCCATGGTGAAGATGTCGCGCAAGATGCCGCCCACGCCCGTCGCCGCGCCCTGGTGGGGCTCGATCGCCGAGGGGTGGTTGTGGCTCTCGATCCGGATCGCCACCGCGATGCCGTCGCCGGCGTCGACCACACCGGCGTTCTCCCCGGGTCCGACCAACACCCGCGGGCCCTCGGTGGGCAGCCGGCGCAGGTGCAGGCGCGACGACTTGTAGGAGCAGTGCTCGCTCCACATCACCGCGTACAGCGCCAGCTCGAGGTGGTTGGGCGGGCGCCCCAGGATCTTGCCGACGGCCTCGAACTCGTCGTCGGTCAGGCCGAGCGCCCGGTGCAACGACTCCTCGTCTGGCGCATGGTCGGGCGGCACCGTCGCCTCGGCCGGGGGAGTCATGGCATCCTCCAGGATAGAGGTCACAGCGGGCGTTTCCGCACGTCGAACGGCCCGATCGTGCAGCCGGTCGCGCCCGCCGGTCCGCCACCACGACGGCCGGGTCGCCCTCGCACCACACCGCCGCCGCCTCAGACGCCGCCTCGTCCAGCCGGGCCAGCTGGTCGGTCACGCTCGAGGGGCGGTCGTGGTCGTCGCTCAGGGGGTCACCGTGTCCGCCGCGTCTTCGGGCACGACCACGTCGCTCAGCACGAACCGTCCCGGTGGGCCCACGACGGCGGCCACCCGACGGAAGAGGTCGGCCTTGCCCGGGCCGTCGAGGTGGTGGACCGCCGGCACCGAGACGACGAGATTGAGCGCGTTCCTCACGATTCGTCGGGCAATGCTGCCAATCGCTGGGCCGCCCGGAGCAGCAAAGGCCGGGAGACGGCCGTGCGTGGTCATCCCCACCACGGCCGCGATCTTGGTTACGCGTCGAAGCTTTACTCCTCAGGCCCATCGGTCGTGGCGGCTGACGGAGACGGGCGTATGGCCAAGCCCGATAGCAGGAGTTCACCACGTTGCGGAGGTGTTTGTCGCCGACGGACATACTTCGACGACGGGGCCATCGCCGTCGTTTCAGGCTGGGAATGAACTCCACCGCGTCGAAGTCCGAATACGAAAGATGTGCTGGAGTTCCGCATCCCGCAAGTTCATCCTGTCACCTGAACCGGCGTCGGAGTGATCGGGCTGACATTTGCAGGCGGGGCCACGTTGATCGGGTTCGACACGCTCGAAGAGCACGCATCGGAGACCATGCACGACCCGGTTGTGATCGTCGCCATGTTCACGATTGTGCCGGTCGCGGCGGCCGCCACCGTGGCGCTGACGGTCACCGTCGCCCTGTCGTTCGGCGCCAGCGTGACACTGAAGGTCCAGGTGCTCCCGGTCGGGTTTGCGACCGTGCAGACGTCGGGCGTGGTGACTGCGCAAGACGGCGAGGTCGTGAGCGTGAGTTGCGACGGCATGGTGTCCGTCACCACCGCCGAACCAGTCGCGTCACCCAAGTTCTCGATGAGGATGGTGTAGGTGACCGCCGCCCCGGGGCTCACCGGAGTGCCGTTGCCTCCCGCCACGGTCTTGATCACCGTGAAGTTGGGCGCCGTCACCGTGAAGCACTCGGTGCCGCTCTGTTGGGCCACGTCGCTGTAGTTGCCGCCAGGCGTGGCCGCGTAGGACGCGTTGAAGCAGTAGGTGCCCGCCGCGGTCGGGGTCTGCGGGTTCGGCAGAATAAAGGTGGAATTGTCCCCGCTCGCAGTCGACGTGCCGGTCGAGCCGATGCTGCTCCCGCCGGTGCAGGGGGTAGGGGGGGCGCTCTCTTGGCACAGCGTCCAGCTGACCGTGCCCCTGGGGGCCCGGCCGGCCGAGTTACCCGCGACGGTGGCCGTGTCGCCCCAGGGGTTGCCGACCGCAGTGTCCGTCGGGGCAACGACCGTCGTGGTGAACCCGGGCGTGGCCGCCTTCACCGTGAAGCACTCAGCGCCGGCAGGCGTGCCGGTGATGTTGTCGCTCGACGTCAAGTAGGGGGACCCGGTCGCCGGCGTGTAGACGGCCGCGAAGCACCAGGTGCCGACCGAGGTCGGCGTGAAGGTGCCCGAGGTGGCGCTCGAGGTGCTTCCCGTGGCTGGGTTCAAGCTCACCGGCGTCGGCGGCACCGCGGTGCCGGATGGGCACAGCGCCGGGCCCGGCAACGGGCCGCACACGGTGAAGGCCACGGTGCCCGTCGGTGCGCCCAGCGGGTTGCCCGTGACCGTGACCGAGTCGGTGGCCGTGCCGGTGGGCCCGACGACGATCGAGTTCGGTGATGCGCTGGTGGTGGTGGTGGTTGAGGGGTCCGTGAAGCACTCGGTGCCGCTCTGCTGGGGAACGGACAGGTAGTTGCCGCCGTCCGTAGCCGAGTAGGAGGCATTGAAGCAGTAGTCGCCTGCCGCTATCGGGGTCTGCGGGTTGGGCAGGGTGAAGATCGAGTCGTTCCCGCTCGTCGTCGGCGAGTCGTCCGAGCCGACTTCAGGCCCGCCGGTGCAAGAAGTGGCGGGGGCGGCCACCCGGCAGAAGGTCCAGCTGACGGTGCCGGCGGGGGGCCCACCGGCCGCGTTGCCCGCCACCGTGGCCTCGTCGCCCCAGGGGTTGCCGACGGTGCGAGCAATCGGCGGGAGGATCGTCGTGGTGAACCCGGGCGTGGCCGGCGTGACGGCGAAGCACTCGGTGCCGGTCTGCTGGGGAACGTCGCCGTAGTTGCCACCGGGCGTCGCCGCAAAGGACGCGTTGAAGCACCAGGTGCCCACCGTCGGGGTCTGGGGACTGGGCAAGGTGAAGGTCGAGTCGTCCCCGTTCGGAGTCGAGGTGCCGGTCGAGCCGATGCCGGTCCCGCCGGTGCACGACGTCGCGGGAGCGGCCACCTGGCACAGCGTCCAGCTGACCGTGCCGGTGGGCGGCCCGCCGGCCGAGTTGCCCAGGGCGGTGGCCGTGTCGCCCCAGGGGTTGCCGACCGCGGTGTCGGCCGGCTGGAGGACCGTCGTGGTGAACCCGGGCGTGGCCGGCGTCACGCTGAAGCACTCGGTGCCGGTCTGCTGGGCTATGTCGATGTAGTTGCTACCCGGCGTGGCCGCATAAGAGGCGTTGAAGCACCAGGTGCCCACCGCGCTCGGGGTCTGGGGATTGGGCAGGGTGAAGATCGAGTGGTTCCTGCTCGGAGTCGACGTGCCGGTCGAGCCGATGGGAGTCCCGCCGGTGCAAGGGGTCGCAGGCGCGCTCTCCTGGCACAGCGTCCAGCTGACGGTGCCCGTCGGGGGCCCGCCGGCCGCATTGCCTATCACCGTGGCCGTGTCGCCCCAGGGGTTGCCGACCGCGGTGTCGCCCGGCGGGAGGATCGTCGTGATGAACGCGGGAGTGGCCGGCGTGACGGCGAAGCACTCGGCGGGGTCGGCCGTGCCCGAGATGTTGTCATCCGAACCCTGGTAGTTGGACCCGCTCGCCGGCGTGTAGACGGCCGCGAAGCACCAGGTGCCGACCGAGGTCGGCGTGAAGGTGCCCGAGGTCGCGCTCGAGTTGTCCGACCCGGTGGGCGCCAAGGTCACGGGTGTCGGCGGCACCGCGGTGCCGGATCGGGCACAACGCCGGGCCCGGCGAGGGGCCGCACACGGTGAAGGCGACGGTGCCGTCGGGCGGCCCCCCCGTCGGGTTGCCCGTGACAATGATCGAGTCGGTGGCCGTGCCGGTGGGCCCGATGACGATAGGAGACGTCGGCGAGGCGGTGGTCGCGCTCGACGAGGTCGCCGGGGTCACGCTGAAGCACTCGGTGCCGGTCTGCTGGGCTATGTCGATGTAGTTGCTACCCGGCGTGGCCGCATAGGAGGCGTTGAAGCACCAGGTGCCCACCGCGCTCGGGGTCTGGGGATTGGGCAGGGTGAAGATCGAGTGGTTCCTGCTCGGAGTCGACGTGCCGGTCGAGCCGATGGGAGTCCCGCCGGTGCAAGGGGTCGCGGGCGCGCTCTCCTGGCAGAAGCGTCCAGCTGACCGTGCCCGTCGGGGGCCCGCCGGCCGCATTGCCTATCACCGTGGCCGTGTCGCCCCAGGGGTTGCCGACCGCGGTGTCGCCCGGCGGGAGGATCGTCGTGATGAACGCGGGAGTGGCCGGCGTGACGGCGAAGCACTCGGCGGGGTCGGCCGTGCCCGAGATGTTGTCATCCGAACCCTGGTAGTTGGACCCGCTCGCCGGCGTGTAGACGGCCGCGAAGCACCAGGTGCCGACCGAGGTCGGCGTGAAGGTGCCCGAGGTCGCGCTCGAGTTGTCCGACCCGGTGGGCGCCAAGGTCACGGGTGTCGGCGGCACCGCGGTGCCGGATGGGCACAACGCCGGGCCCGGCGAGGGGCCGCACACGGTGAAGGCGACGGTGCCGTCGGGCGGCCCCCCCGTCGGGTTGCCCGTGACCATGATCGAGTCGGTGGCCGTGCCGGTGGGCCCGATGACGATAGGAGACGTCGGCGAGGCGGTGGTCGCGCTCGACGAGGTCGCCGGGGTCACGCTGAAGCACTCGGTGCCGGTCTGCTGGAGAGCGTCGCTGTAGTTGCCACCGGGCGTGGCCGCAAAGGACGCGTTGAAGCAGTAGGTGCCCACTGTCGGAGTCTGGAGGTTGGGCAAGGTGAAGATCGAGTCGTCCCCGCTCGGAGTCGAGGTGCCGGTCGAGCCGACGCCGGTCCCGCCGGTGCAGGGGGTCGAGGGCGCGCTCTCCTGGCACAGCGTCCAGCTGACCGTGCCCGTGGGGGGCCCGCCGGCCGAGTTGCCTGCCACCGTGGCCGTGTCGCCCCAGGTGTTGCCGACCGCGGTGTCGCTCGGGGCAACGACCGTCGTGGTGAACCCCGGCGTCGCCGCCGTGACGCTGAGGCACTCGGCGGGGTCGGCCGTGCCGATGACGTTGTCGCTCGAGCCCGTGTAGTTGGACCCGCTCGCCGGCGTGTAGACGGCCGCGAAGCACCACGTGCCGACCGAGGTCGGCGTGAATGTGCCCGAGGTGGCGCCCGAGGTGCTCCCCGTTGCAGGACTCAAGGTCACCGGCGTCGGCGGCACCGCGGTGCCCGATGGGCACAGCGCCGGGCCCGGCGAGGGGCCGCACACGGTGAAGGCGACGGTGCCGTCGGGCGGCCCGCCCGTCGCGTTGCCCGTGACCGTGACCGCGTCGGTGGCCGTGCCGGAAGGCCCGATGACGACCGAGGTCGGTGAGGCGCTGTCGCTCGGCGAAAGGATCGTCGTGATGAACGCGGGCGTGGCCGCTGTCACCCTCAGGCACTCGGCGGGGTCGGCCGTGCCCGTGACGTTGTCGCTCGAGCCCTGGTAGTTGGACCCAGACTCGCCGGCGTGTAGACGGCCGCGAAGCACCAGGTGCCGACCGAGGTCGGCGCGAAGGTGCCCGAGGCGGCGCTCGAGGTGATCGCCCCGCTGGGGGCCAAGGTCGCGACGGGCGGCACCTCGGTGCCGTTCGGGCACAGCGCCGGGCCCGGCAAGGGGCCGCACACGGTGAAGGCGACGGTGCCGTCGGGCGGCCCGCCCGTCGGGTTGCCCGTGACCGTGACCGCGTCGGTGGCCGTGCCCGCGGGCCCGATGACGACCGAAGTCGGCGAGGCGGTGGTCGCGCTCGACGAGGTCGCCGGGGTCACGCTGAAGCACTCGGTGCCGGTCTGCTGGGCCATGTCGCTGTAGTTGCCACCGGGCGTGGCCGCGTAGGAGGCGTTGAAGCAGTAGGTGCCCACCGTCGGGGTCTGGGGGTTGGGCAGGGTGAAGTCGAGTGGTTCCCGCTCGGAGTCGACGTGCCGGTCGAGCCGATGGGAGTCCCGCCGGTGCAGGGGGTGGCGGGGGCGGCTCGCCTGGCAGAGCGTCCAGCTGACCGTGCCCGTCGGCGGCCCGCCGACCGAGTTGCCCACCACCGTGGCCGTGTCGCCCCAGGTGTTGCCGACCGCGGTGTCGCTCGGCGGAAGGATCGTCGTGATGAACGCGGGCGTGGCCGCCGTGACGCGTGAGGCACTCGGCGGGGTCGGCCGTGCCCGTGATGTTGTCGTCCGAACCCTGGTAGTTGGACCCGCTCGCCGGCGTGTAGACGGCCGCGAAGCACCAGGTGCCGACCGAGGTCGGCGTGAAGGTGCCCGAGGTGGCGCTCGAGGTGTCCCCCGTGCCGGGGGTCAAGGTGACCGGCGTCGGCGGCACCGCGGTGCCCGATCGGGCACAGCGCCGGGCCCGGCAAGGGGCCGCACACGGTGAAGGCGACGGTGCCGTCGGGCGGCCCCCCCGTCGAGTTGCCCGTGACCGTGACCGAGTCGGTGGCCGTGCCGGTGGGCCCGATGACGACCGAGGCCGGCGAGGCGGTGGTCGCGCTCGACGAGGTCGCCGGGGTCACGCTGAAGCACTCGGTGCCGGTCTGCTGGGGAACGTCGCTGTAGTTGCCACCGGGCGTGGCCGCAAAGGACGCGTTGAAGCAGTACGTGCCCACCGTCGGGGTCTGGGGGTTGGGCAAGGTGAAGTCGAGTCGTCCCCGCTCGGAGTCGAGGTGCCGGTCGAGCCGACGCCGGTCCCGCCGGTGCAGGGGGTCGAGGGCGGCTCTCTTGGCACAGCGTCCAGCTGACCGTGCCGGTGGGCGGCCCGCCGGCCGAGTTGCCCGCCACCGTGGCCGTGTCGCCCCAGGTGTTGCCGACCGAAGTGTCGCTCGGGGCAACGACCGTCGTGGTGAATCCGGGCGTGGCCGCGGTGACGCTGAGGCACTCGGCGGGGTCGGCCGTGCCGGTGACGTTGTCGCTCGAACCCGTGTAGTTGGACCCGGTCGCCGGCGTGTAGACGGCCGCGAAGCACCAGGTGCCGACCGAGGTCGGCGTGAAGGTGCCCGAGGTGGCGCCCGAGGTGATCCCCGTGCCGGGGGTCAAGCTCACCGGCGTCGGCGGCACCGCGGTGCCCGATGGGCACAGCGCCGGGCCCGGCAAGGGGCCGCACACGGTGAAGGCGACGGTGCCGTCGGGCGGCCCCCCGTCGGGTTGCCCGTGACCGTGACCGCGTCGGTGGCCGTGCCGGTGGGCCCGATGACGACCGAGGTCGGCGAGGCGGTGGTCGCGCTCGACGAGGTCGCCGGCGTCACGCTGAAGCACTCGGTGCCGGTCTGCTGGGCTATGTCGATGTAGTTGCCACCCGGCGTGGCCGCATAGGAGGCGTTGAAGCACCAGGTGCCCACCGGTCGGGGTCTGGGGGTTGGGCAGGGTGAAGGTCGAGTCGTCCCCGCTCGTAGTCGGCGAGTTGTCCGAGCCGATGGCGGTCCCGCCGGTGCACGGGGTCGAGGGCGCGCTCTCCTGGCACAGCGTCCAGCTGACCGTGCCCGTCGGGGGCCCGCCGGCCGAGTTGCCCGCGACGGTGGCCGTGTCGCCCCAGGTGTTGCCGACCGAGGTGTCGCTCGGGGCAACGACCGTCGTGGTGAACCCGGGCGTGGCTGCGGTGACGCTGAGGCACTCGGCGGGGTCGGCCGTGCCCGATGACGTTGTCGCTCGAACCCGTGTAGTTGGACCCGCTCGCCGGCGTGTAGACGGCCGCGAAGCACCAGGTGCCGACCGAGGTCGGCGTGAAGGTGCCCGAGGTGGCGCTCGAGGTGATCCCCGTGCCGGGGTTCAAGCTCACCGGCGTCGGCGGCACCGCGGTGCCCGATGGGCACAGCGCCGGGCCCGGCAACGGCCCGCACACGGTGAAGGCGACGGTGCCCGTCGGGCGGCCCGCCCGTCGAGTTGCCCGTGACCGTGACCGAGTCGGTGGCCGTGCCGGTGGGCCCGATGACGACCGAGGCCGGCGAGGCGGTGGTCGCGCTCGACGAGGTCGCCGGGGTCACGCTGAAGCACTCGGTGCCGGTCTGCTGGGCCACGTCGCCGTAGTTGCCACCGGGCGTGGCCGCAAAGGACGCGTTGAAGCAGTAGGTGCCCACCGTCGGGGTCTGGGGGTTGGGCAAGGTGAAGATCGAGTCGTTCCCGCTGGGAGTCGAGGTGCCGGTCGAGCCGATGCTGGTCCCGCCGGTGCACGGGTGTCGGGGGCGGCTCTCCTGGCACAGCGTCCAGCTGACCGTGCCCGTGGGGGGCCCGCCGGCCGAGTTGCCCAGCGCCGTGGCCGTGTCGCCCCAGGTGTTGCCGACCGCGGTGGCGCTCGGCGGGAGGATCGTCGTGGTGAGCCCGCTCGTGGCCAGCGATGACGCTGAAGCACTCGGCGGGGTCGGCCGTGCCCGTGATGTTGTCGCTCGAACCCGTGTAGTTGGACCCGCTCGCCGGCGTGTAGACGGCCGCGAAGCACCAGGTGCCGACCGCGGTCGGCGTGAAGGTGCCCGAGGTGGCGCCCGAGGTGATCCCCGTGCCGGGGGTCAAGCTCACCGGCGTCGGCGGCACCGCGGTGCCGCGATCGGGCACAGCGCCGGGCCCGGCAAGGGGCCGCACACGGTGAAGGCGACGGTGCCGTCGGGCGGCCCCCCGTCGCGTTGCCCGTGACCGTGACCGAGTCGGTGGCCGTGCCGGTGGGCCCGATGACGACCGAGGTCGGCGAGGCGGTGGTCGCGCTCGACGAGGTCGCCGGGGTCACGCTGAAGCACTCGGTGCCGGTCTGTTGGGGAACTGCCGTGTAGTTGCCATCTGGCGTGGCCGCATAGGACGCGTTGAAGCACCAGGTGCCCACCGTCGGGGTCTGGGCGGTTGGGCAGGGTGAACGTCGAGTCGTTCCCGCTCGGAGTCGGCGAGTTGTCCGAGCCGATAGCGGTCCCGCCGGTGCACGGGGTCGCGGGCGCGCTCTCCTGGCACAGCGTCCAGCTGACCGTGCCCGTGGGGGCCCGCCGACCGAGTTGCCCGCGACCGTGGCCGTGTCGCCCCAGGCGTTGCCGACCGAAGTGTCGCTCGGGGGAAGGATCGTCGTGGTGAGACCGGGCGTGGCCGCGGTGACGCTGAGGCACTCGGCAGGGTCGGCCGTGCCCGAGATGTTGTCATCCGAGCCCTGGTAGTTGGACCCGGTCGCCGGCGTGTAGACGGCCGCGAAGCACCAGGTGCCGACCGAGGTCGGCGTGAAGGTGCCCGAGGTGGCGCTCGAGGTGATCCCCGTGCCGGGGTTCAAGCTCACCGGCGTCGGCGGCACCGCGGTGCCGCTCGGGCACAGCGCCGGGCCCGGCAAGGGCCCGCACACGGTGAAGGCGACGGTGCCTGTCGGCGCGCCCCCCGTCGGGTTGCCCGTGACCGATGACCGAGTCGGTGGCCGTGCCGGTGGGCCCGATGACGACAGAGGTCGGCGAGGCGGTGGTCGCGCTCGACGAGGTCGCCGGGGTCACGCTGAAGCACTCGGTGCCGGTCTGCTGGGGAACGGCCAGATAGTTGCCACTCGGCGTGGCCGCGTAGGACGCGTTGAAGCAGTAGGTGCCCACCGCGGTCGGGGTCTGGGGGTTGGGCAAGGTGAACGTCGAGTTGTTCCCGCTGGGAGTCGGCGAGTTGGTCGAGCCGATGCGTGTCCCGCCGGTGCACGGGGTCGAGGGTGCGCTCTCCTTGCACAGCGTCCAGCTGACCGTGCCCGTGGGATGCCCGCCGGCCGAGTTGCCCGCGACCGTGGCCGTGTCGCCCCAGGTGTTGCCGACCGAGGTGGCGCTCGGCGGGAGGATCGTCGTGGTGAACCCGGGCGTGGCCGCGGTGACGCTGAAGCACTCGGCGGGGTCGGCCGTGCCCGAGACGTTGTCGCTCGAACCCGTGTAGTTGGACCCGGTCGCCGGCGTGTAGACGGCCGCGAAGCACCAGGTGCCGACCGAGGTCGGCGTGAAGGTGCCCGAGGTGGCGCTCGAGGTGATCCCCGTGCCGGGGTTCAAGCTCACCGGCGTCGGCGGCACCGCGGTGCCGGATGGGCACAGCGCCGGGCCCGGCAAGGGGCCGCACACGGTGAAGGCGACGGTGCCCGTCGGTGCGCCCCCCGTCGCGTTGCCCGTGACCGTGACCGAGTCGGTGGCCGTGCCGGTGGGCCCGATGACGACCGAGGCCGGCGAGGCGGTGGTCTTGCTCGACGAGGTCGCCGGGGTCACGCTGAAGCACTCGGTGCCGGTCTGCTGGGGAACGGTCAGGTAGTTGCCACCCGGCGTGGACGCGTAGGACGCGTTGAAGCACCAGGTGCCGACCGTCGGGGTCTGCGGGTTGGGCAAGGTGAACGTCGAGTTGTTCCCGCTGGTCGTCGAGGTGCCGGTCGAGCCGATGCTGGTCCCGCCGGTGCAGGGGGTCGAGGGCGCGCTCTCCTGGCACAGCGTCCAGCTGACCGTGCCGGTCGGGGGCCCGCCGGTCGAGTTGCCCGCGACGTGGCCGTGTCGCCCCAGGGGTTGCCGACCGCGGTGGCGCTCGGCGGAACGACCGTCGTGGTGAAACCGGGCGTGGCCGCGACAAAGTTGATAGTGCAGGCGGGGTTGGTGGACAGGCAGGTCGGGGGCGGGGAGGTGCCCGTAGGGACGACGAAGTTGACCAGCTGGTGGTCGCCGGTGTCGGGGTTGTTGACCGTGACCGTGTAGGTGACCGTGGCGGTGGCCCCGGTGGCCAGGGTTCCGGTGACCGGGAAGGTGCCGTTCGTGATCGGCCCCACCGTCAACCCCGTACCGGTGGCGAGGGCGGGTGGGGTGGTGACGGTGGCGTCATCGAGGACCTGGGTGAGGTTGTCGGTGTAGTTGACCGTGGCCGGCTGTCCCCCGCCGCTGTTGTCGAAGGTCAAGGTGTAGGTGAGCGACTGACCTGGGTTGACGAATGTATTCGAAGGGGGCACCACCGACTTGCTGACCACGAGTCTCGGCGCGCTATTGGTGAAGGTGCAGGCGATGAACTGTCCGGTCTCCGTCGGTGCGGGGGGTGGCAGCGTGAAGTTGAACGACTGCGTGTTGCCCGATGCGACCACCAGATTGTTCTGGCCCTGGTCCACGCATTGGTATGTCGTCGTGTAGTTCGCCATTGTGGTCGTCCCGGCGCCGGTCTCGGCGAACGTGTACGTGGTGTCGGTGGTCCCCAGCACCGGTCCGGCCTTGGCGGACTGCACACCGGTCGCTGTGCCGGTCGTGGTGGCGGTATTACCGGACGAGAGGCCCCCGCCGGTGATCGAGAGGTTGAACTGGTCGGTGTCCGACTGGCGGTTGACCACGTTCTTCTGCAGCTGCAAGACCGGCGGATTCGAGCAGGCGCCGAGGTCGACGCCGATCGTGCCGCCGCTGCCCGTGAAGTTGACCGGCGCCGGTCCGGCGATCACGGCACCGGAACTCGGATTGATCTTGTCGATGTCGGTACCGTTACTTGAGGTGGAGTATTCGAGAAAGAGATTGCCCGCGTTGTCGAAAGCGATGCCGTTGTACGCATTCGAATTCGGATTGGCGTAGGTGGCGAGCGTGGTGTTGGGCAGGGTGGGCGGACTCGTTTGCGGGGTCGTCGGCAGGGGGCCCGGGATAACGCCTGTGGCGGCACTCGTCCCAATCGAACTGACGACATAGACGTTCCCGTTGCGGTCGAAGGCGAGATCGCCGTTCGACGATCCGGTGGCCGGTAGCGGCTCGGGAAGCTTGGAGTTGGCCACGACACCGATCGACGTGTTCGTCGTGGTGTTCCAGCCGAAGATGGTCAGCGTCCCGCCGGGGGCGTTGGCGTAGCTCGCCCAGTAGAAGTTGCCGCTGAGCGGGTCGACCGCACCAGCGACGATGCCGCCCGACGCGATGCTGGCTGCGGTGACGCCGGAGGGCAGCTTGCCCGTGGTATCGACGACCGCCGATTGAGTAGTCCACGTGCCTGTCCCGGCGTTGTACGACCGCACCTGGAAGGTCAGGACGTTTCCGCTCGCAGTCGGAGCCTGGGGAGCAAGAGCCCACGCCGCTGTCCCTCCTGGGGAGACCCCGAGAGCGTTCGGCATGTTGTTGGGGAGCGTGGTGCTCACTTGCGTGGCGGTGACGGGAGTCGTGCCGGACATCGCGCCGACCGCAAGTGCGTTGAGGATGCCGTTACTGCCACTCCCGCGCTGGACTTCATAAATCGTCCCGCCGGTGCAACTGAGTGGATCGCTCGCAGCTGTGGTCGCCGGCGTGACGGGGGCGGTCGAGACAGGGCTATTGACGGTCCGAGGCGTCGTTGTCGTCGTGGTTGACGGCGGCGTGGTCGTCGTCGTGGTCGTCGATGGCGAGGCCGTGGTCGTAGTCGTGGTCGAGGCCTCGCCCGGAGTCGTTGTAGTGGTGGTCGTGGTAGAGGTCGGCGCGGTTGATGGCGGCGCAGCAGCCGTGGCTCCAGCGGCGGCAAAGGCCAGGAACGCCCCGGCCGCCATGGCTGTCAGCCCGACGGAGGGACGGAACGGCCGTCGAGGTGGTCGATGCCGCCCGCGCCGAAACCCTGCGCTGGATAGCCATGAGCTCGCAATCGATCGCCGACTCACACAGCACCTGGCACTTCCTCAGGTCAGGCGTTGACCTGCAACGATGGTCATCAGCATCGCGCGACTCAAGCCGGAAAATCGATATCCCCATTTCTGTGGCGGGAGGATCAGCATTGAAATGGCCGTTTCGGCCAGACCCCCAGAGGCCTCGATGAGGCGCTCCGGACATCATTCAACTTGGTTCGCATGTTGGTTCGGCCGTGCCATAACGGCGGCGTTGGGAGCCGAGCGGAACCGCATCGGCTCGGGGACGTCGGTGGCAGCGGCGGGGCTCGCTGACGGCGACTCGGAGCCTCCGATAGGCATCCGAGGGGAAGGCCGTCACCACAGGCGCGTGGCACAAGGAGCGCAGGAGACGACGACGTTCGACCCAAGGTGCAAGGCGCGTCACGTTCCTGAGGCCGTACTCGGCACGGACGAAGGTCGAGACGTGAGAACCTTGCCGGCTGCGCCTCATGATTTCTGCGAACAGCGCCATGTCCCTACGGGCGATCTCCACCCATCCAGGTGGCTTCGGATGGCAAGCTCGCGTCGAAGGAGACGTAGCAACTCATGTCTCATGTCGTCCGACCGATGGCTACTCGGGAACGGAGTGGTGATCTCAAACCGGTCGGTGATATCCCATCCTGCGGCACCGGTGTTTTCGTGTACGACTCTTGCTGAGGCTCCGCCGGGCCCGAGGCTAGGCGGGGTCCCGGGGGGCCTGCATCGCAACTTGGACCTCGACTGAACAGCGGGGGGTCCAACCGCCTCGGTGAATCAACTGCGACGCTCTCAGTGCGTAGAGTCGACGTGAAACCAAAACGCGCCACCTGGGCTTGGAGCCGGGCGGATCGTGGTCTCGCATGACGACGGAGGAGGCGCGGTTGGCCTTGTCAAGACAGCGCTCGCGGTCAGACCGATGGTCAAGACGTGTCCGGACTCGAGCGCTTCGAGCCATTGCAATTGGCGTGGTGGCGGCCGCCACCTTGAGTTTGAGCGTGTCCGCCGATGCGGCGACGACGAAGCATCCCGATCCTTCGACGACCAGTTCGCATCCGGCGTCGACCGCCTCGACCCACCATCCGGCGGCTCCCTTCACGGGCAAGATCACCTGTCGGCACGTACCGCCCTCTCAGCCGGCGGTGGCAACCGTTCCTGTGAGGATCTCGACTCTCTCTCGCGCAAGTGCGGTGACCGATCGAACGTCCAGCGGGAAGTCCACTTCGCGCGGCATGCTCGTAACCGTCGGGGTGTGCATCGGGAAGAGCGGTCCGTATCCGTTCGTGGTGGACACGGGCTCCACGAGGTCGATCATCGCCTCGGGTTTGGCTTCGAGTCTGCATCTCAAAAGGGCGGGCACGGTTGCGCTCGGGGGTTCTGGGTGTTCGACTACCGGAAGTCTCGTGAAGACGCCGATTCTCCACCTGCAGGCCGTCGCGATCGCTGCTCAGCAGATGGTCAGGGCGAACCTCTCGAGCTGGAGTGGGAAGCACGTCGACGGTGTGCTGGGGTCAGACATTCTTGGACGGTTCGGCGCGATCAAGCTCGATCTGCCGAAGCGCACCCTGAGCTTCGCCGGGGCGGAGGGTCCCGCGCCCGTGAGCCATGCGCTCATCCTTGGGAAGGCCGGAGCGACCCTGCCAGCATCTCTGCTGACCGGACCACCAGCCGTCACAGTGCCGCTCACCATCGTGCAGTCGCCTGGGACCATCGCAATGTTCACGAACGTATCGGTCGCAAACCAGGGACCGTATCCGTTCTTGGTGGACACTGGCTCGCCGACGTCGTCCATCTCCGCCGCGACCGGGATTCACCTGGCAACGGCTAAGGGAACCGGCATTGCGCCGGGCGGGGTCGGGTGCAGGGGCACCGTACCCACTTTGGTGCCGACCTCGGTGGCGATTGGTATTGCGCCACCGACCACGCACGCGCTGCGTGCAGTGAAGATCAGCGGCCCGCAGCGCACCGGAATCGTTGGTGCCATCGGCCTCGACGTGCTGGGCACCTACGGCGCAATCATCGTCGACTACGAAGGAGCCAACCTGGCCCTCGTCAGCGGCTAGACACCAACGAGCGGATCGTTTCCAAAGATCGTTCCGGGGTGCCCGCCGGGAATGTCGTGCCCCGTCGACAGTCGGTTAATGGAGGCCCTCCAACCGGTCCGATAAGGCCCTCCCCACACCTGTCGCAGGTGAGAGCTGCTCGCGCCCACCTGGCGCCACACTGAGCAATCCAGCGCGCCTCTCACGTCAGGTCTCGCAACGGATGTAGCAGGCTCAGTTGGGTTCCTGATCGTGAAGAGGGCAGAGGTCCCAGGCTCATCGCGTGTGCCCTCGTTTGGTAAGCGGGTACGGCAGCACGTCCCCGACAATGGGGCGGAACGCGTAGACGAGCCTCAGGATGTCCGGCGACGGCTACTGGCCAAGAGACCAATAGAGGAGACCGATCACACCTGCAAAGGGCCGCAGTGGGCGTTCCGGACGTCGGGCGCGCCGGGTTGCCGCCCCGGTCAGGCCCGTCGGTCCGCCCGCAGCACCGCCAGGTCGCGTCCGGACCAGACGACGACCGAGTTGAACCCCGCCTCTTCCAGCCATGCCAACTGGTCGGCCACGCTCGAGGGGCGGTCGTAGTCGTCGCTCACGGGCGTCACCGCGTCCGCCTGGTCCTCGGGCACGACCACGTCGCCGAGCACGAATCGTCCCGGTAGATCCACGACGGCGGCCACCCGGCGGAAGAGGTCGGCCTTGGCGGGGCCGTCGAGGTGGTGGACCGCCAGCGCCGAGACGACGAGGTCGAACGGTCCCACCGGCAGCGGGTCGGCCAGGTCGGCCACCCTCAGTTCGACCGCTCCTGGCCGGTCGAGCTCGGGGTGGGCGCGGGCGGCCTCGAGCATGGCGGCGCTCTCGTCGATTCCGACCGCGCCGGCTCCGGGGTGGCGCGCCAGGACGGCCGCCAGCGTCACGCCGGTGCCCGTCCCCAGGTCGAGCACGCGGGACACCGCCATCCCCTCGCTCGCCGCGGCCACCGCCTCTTGCAACCGCTCGTAGTCCGGCACCTCCTCCCGCATCAACTCCATGTAGGTGGCCGGGTCGAAATGGAACTGGCTCATCGGCCGAGCAGGGCGTCCCGGCGCACCCACGTCCAGCGCAAGACGAAGAGCGACAGCCCCAGCGTCAAGAGGTTGATCACGAGCTCGATCAGACCGTTCCCACCCTTGCCCCATACGCCATGCTGAAGGTCGTAGAGCACGTCCATGCCGAAGAGATAGAGCCCGGCGCCGCCCCCGGCCAGGAGCCAGAACAGGGCCGCCCGCCGGGACGTCACGAGGCTGTACGAGGCGGCCACCAGGCACACCGCGAGCCAGGCGTCCGCCAGGGGGAAGGCGTCCTCGAATTGGTAGTAGGAGAGCGAGGTCTCCGAGGCCACCAGCGAGCGATGGGTCGCCCAGGCCAGCCAGTAGGCCACGATGAGCAGTGCGGCCACCAACAGCACGGTCGCCATAGCCCGCCGGCTGCGCTGGTCGACCGTGGCGGGTGCGGTGGTGGCCACGGCTGCACGGTAGCCCCCCGGCCTCGGCAATTGCTGCCCGGGCAGGCCTTCAATAGGCAGTGCGCAACCCCTGACATTTCTCCCATCGAGTGCCCAGTTTTGTGTCGAAATGACGACGAACACATTTCTGGGATTCAGTGGAGAAGAAACGCTGAATAAATTGCGGAATTGAGGTATATGGCCCCCGCCGACGCGCCAGAATGAAGGCATGGCAACAAAGGGAAAGACATCGGCTCCCCGCAAGCCCATGAGCACCGGCCACAAGGCGGCGCTGGCCCGGGGGCGTGCCGAGAGCGCAAACGTTCGCCACTATCTCGAGGCGCTCGAGACGTCCAAGCCTAAGCGGGGCCGCAAGCGCACGCCGGCCTCCATCGACCGGCGCCTCGGCACGATCGACTCGCAGCTGGCCAGCGCGGACGCCCTCACGAGGCTCCATCTCCTGCAAGAGCAGAAGGACTTGATGGAGGAGCGGTCCCGGGTCGACCAGGTCAAGGACCTCTCTGCGTTGGAGAAGCAGTTCACTAAGGTGGCCAAGGCCTACGGCGAGCGTAAGGGCATCACCTATGCCACGTGGCGTGCCGCCGGCGTGAGCGCGGCCGTCTTGCAGAAGGCGGAGATCCCCCGCTCCCGGGGCTGACCAACTTCGTCCGTTACCCGGGCGCACCCGATCTCAGCGTCGTCCCGGCGGCGGCTGCAGCCGGACTCACGGCCGGGAGTGATGCGCAGCGGGGTTGCTCACGCTGCTTCGATGTCGACGGGGCTCCCGGCAGGCACGTCCCGGAGCCGAAGGAGGTCCGGCTCGTGGAGTCGGATGCAGCCGTGGGAAATGGCTGCCCCTCCAGTACCGATCTCTTGATCGCTGCCGAGCGGTCCGTGGATGGCGATGATGGCGTCTCCGGAGCGTTCCCAGTCGGTGATGGTGTCGGAGTGGGCAGAGGTCACGATGACGAATGCCCCGTAGCCTGGGGTCGGTGGCGCGGCGAACAACGCGACGAAGTACTGCCCGGTAGGGGTGGGGTATTGGGGCGTGCCGATACCGACCGGCGTCGAGAACACCGGACGATCGTTTTGCCAGAGCGTCAAGTGGGTGGAGGCCAAGTCGATCACGATGCGGTATGGCGTCGTCGCCACACTTACGTCTTGCGCGAGCACCCATGCGGTCGATTCGTTGGGTCGCTGGGCCAGTCGGACCTCGTACCACCCCGGGCTCGATGCAATCACCGGCAGGATCGAGGGGGCTCCTTGCCATTCCCCCGGCACGGTTCCCGATTGCGCGCCACCTGGAGCGGCAAAGCCCGGGATGGAGCCGTGTGTCGTCGCGACGAGGGTCACTCCCGATGAATCCGCGCCGTTCTCAGGCCGCGTCGCGGAAGCGGAGTGCGGCTGTCGGCTGGCTCCCTCCCGAGAGACGTTGCCTCCCCCGCAGGCCGCGAGGACAGCACCTGCCATCGCAACCGCCACCGCAACGCCAGGGCGCGCTTTCGAGTATTCCCTACGACCACAGTGATTGCCGGTTGACGCAGGTAAGGTCCGACTGACCCCGCCCGGCAGGCGGAGTGGACCAACTTGCTGACGCGATAGGAGCTACCGGACCCACGTTCACGACGAGTGTCGCCATCACGTCACCGTTCTTCGTGACGCAACGTCTTGCCGCACGTCGTGGGCAACCTTGGAGGGCGGCACGCTCACACTGGGGTAGTGCTGTTGGACGCACCAATGGTGGCAGTGGTGGCGGAACTGGATCCCGACGGGCCAGACCCCGACGAGCATCCGTCGAGTGCGATGGCTCCGACCCCGACAACGGCGAGTCCGCCATTGCCATCCCGGCGTCCAACCGCGAGATCCAAGCCTCGGTGAACGACCAATCTGGGCCATTCCTGCTGAGCTCCTTTCGTGCCGGTGGGATAGTCGCGGCCGAGTGTCGAGACCGCCGCATAGAAGTCACCCTGTCACGTGGATGGGGGTCGTAGTGATCGAGCTCAGCGGCGCGCATTGTTGTCGTCGACCCCCCGTGGATGGTTGGCTCACGGCCGGGATCATCGCGGTGGACGTGCTCGGAGGCGAATCCCCGACCGACGGGATAACGGTCGCGCTGGCCGTATTGGTTAGGGTGCCCCGGGTCATTTCAGCCGCCGTGATGGTGCAGGTGGCGGTACAGGTCGTCGTGGCGCCGGGATCGAGTTCGGTCCTGGACAGACGACGGGAGACCGATCCTCGGCCGACGACGGCGGTGACGGGGTGCACTTACTCGGTTCCGCCGGGCCTACGAGTGCCGGACATCTCGTCAACCACCCCCGTCGTTCTCGGGTTCTGAATGTCACGCTATGTCCTCTCGACCTGCAACCGATGTCATGAGGCCACAACGATCCGGCGGCGGCTTCGGGACCCCGGCGCTCTGTGCGCGCGTGCGAGGCGCGTGGCGGCTCACTCGATTAGACGCGCTTGTTCGTCGCCACCGGCCACGATCGGAGTCGGTCAGGTACAAACGAACCTTGCCGAGGTTGTGGCTGGCAATCCCACTTGCTCTCCAACGCTCGAAGAGCCCCTCACCCTGGGTGCTTCGCACCTCTCGCGGTAGGGTCGGCGGCCAGAGGTCACTTGACGAAGTGTCCGCCAGAGGTGTCAGCTGGAAAAGTTTGTCGGATGGTTTCGTTCCGAACGAGGAAGTGACAAATGCCACGGCGACGCGCCTCTCTGGTCCTCCGGCTCACGAGCGTTCTGTCGATCCCCTTCGTGATCACTGCTCTAGATGTGCCCCTCGGCTACGAGTCGGCAGCCGCGGCGACTGACCCTACGGTTGAGCAAGCCTGTCCTTCGGGCACGCTGACCAGCTCGACCTATACGCTCACGGCTGATTGCGACACCACGGTGCCGCTCGAAGTGCCCGATGGACAGACGATTGATGGGGGCGGCTTCACCATCACGGCCCACGGCAACCCGTTCAACACTGTGGCGAATCTTGGGGTCTTGTACAACGGCGGGACATCCATGAATGTCGAGAACCTGACCATTCAAGGAACGGGGTTCGCCAATTCGTCGCCTCTGGTCGGGATTTTCTTCAACGACGCGGGCGGATCGGTGAGCGGAGTCAAGGTTCTCGGCATCACCATGGGCAACGGCATCCACGGACGGAATCGGCATTCGTGCGAGGGCGGTGGATAGCCCAACTCGGTTACACCGTGACGATCACCAACAGCACGATCTCGGGCTATCAAAGGGGTGGACTGGTCGCAACGGGAAACATGACAATGAACGTGTCGGGATCGACGATCGGACCGCCGGATAACCTTGGCCACATTGTAGGGCAGAACGGCATACAATTCGGGACCTTCGGGGCGGGTGGCTCGATAACCAACAGCACCATCATCGGCAGCAGTTTCCTGCCGGGCCCCGACGTGAGCACGGCCATTCTGCTGACCGGGGCTGGACCCGTCACCGTCGCGAACAGCACCATCACAGGGGACACCGACATCGGCATCGCCGTCACGGACGGACACCTTTTTCTCCACTCCTCCTCTCCCAAGTGCCTGTGCGACCATCTCAAACAACAAGATCGGACGAACCGGCGAGGGCCCTCCCCGTGTCGGGACAGGCGTGTCGGTAGACGACGACTCGTGCGCGACGCTGAGCGGCAACACGTTCAGTGGGTGGGCCGAGAATGTCACAGGCCCGGTAACGGAGGTGCCTCCGGAGCCCCCGGCGCCCCCGGCAGAGGAGTTTCCGGGTTACTGGCTGGCGAGCGCCGACGGCGGAGTGTTCGCATTTGGCGGGGCTCCGTTTCTTGGCTCGGCGGGCAACCTTCACCTCAGTGCCCCCGTCGTCGGCATAGCCCCGAACCTCGGTAACGGCTATTGGCTGGCCGCCAGCGATGGTGGCGTGTTTTCCTTCGGTGCCCCGTTCTTCGGATCCCTGGGCGGTATCCGCCTCAATGCCCCGATCGTCGGCATCGCAGCGACCGGCGATGGCGCTGGCTACTTCCTGGTCGCGGCGGACGGCGGGGTGTTCGCCTTCGGTGATGCCCGCTTCCAGGGTTCCATGGGAGGCACGTCGCTCAACGCCCCGGTCGTCGGCATGGCCATCACCCCGGACAGCCAGGGCTATTACCTCGTCGCCGCCGACGGCGGGGTGTTCGCCTTCGGTGATGCCCGGTTCCAGGGCTCGATGGGAGGCAGTCACTGCTCACCCACCCCGTGGTGGGCATGGCCGTGGACGATGCCACGTTCGGCTACTGGTTGGTCGCTGGTGACGGAGGGGTGTTCTCGTTTGGTGCACCGTTCTTCGGGTCAACCGGCGGGACCCGGCTCAACGCTCCGGTCGTTGGTATCGCGGCAACGCCCGACGATCTCGGGTACCGCTTGGCTGCCTCTGACGGCGGTGTCTTCACCTTCGGCGACGCCGAGTTCGCGGGGTCCATGGCCGGGAAACCGCTCAACAATCCGGTGGTCGGCATCACGACTCTGCCGGCCGAGGAGCCGATCCCCTCTGTCCCGTGAGTAGCTGTCCGTCGTGCAAGAAATCGCCGGAGCCGTTGGGTCCTTGTGGCGTGTCCATGTACCAACGAACTTCCGCCGAGCCCCGAACGGCCGCGTGCGAAACATTGCCGTGTAGCCGGGTCAGTCCTTCGCCTTCTTGTCGACCCCTGTGACGGGCGAGCTGAAGTACTGCTCGACGGCCTGCGCGAGGCCGGCCGCAATGACCTGCTGACCCGACTGGCTCTCGGCGATGCTCGCCTCGAACGGGTCGGTGATGAACAGCGGCTCGATCAGGGCCCCGGGCATGCCGCTGGGCGCGGAGAACCAGCCGGGGTCCGCGGGACCGAGCAACAGAAGGTGGCCGTAGTCCCCGGCGGCCGCGGTCAGCGGCGGGCCGCCCAGTTGGCTGTCGTTCGTCACGCCGAGATCGGGGATCCCCCACCCCTGCGCGTTCATCGCGTTCAGCACGTCGTTCTGGACCAAAGTGGCCAGCTTCATGTTCTGCGACGCGAACGGGCGCGCGCTGTCGTAGGCGGTGACGCTGCCGGCGTCGTACGACGAGTCGCCCGCGTCGAAGTAGATGCCCACGAGCACGTTCGCCTTGGACATGTTGGCGCAGGTGTCGCGCGCCGCCACGTCGTCGTGCACGCCTTGCGCGGTGAACACGCCGCCGTCGACGTCGTCGGGCTGGGGACGGCTCACCGTCTCGTTCCCCGTCCGCGAGACGACGACCGTGTAGCCCTTGGCGCGCAGCAGCGCCGTCGCGTCGAGCTCGACCGGCAACGTCTCGTTGGCCTCGTAGACGGTGTTGCCGTTCTCGTCCTCCCCGACGCCGCCGGGGTCGATGCCCCCGTGCCCCGCATCGAGGAAGACCGTTCGGTGCCGGTTCCCGCTGGTGGGCGGGAACTCCTGGCAGGCACCGGGTTCGAAGAGCGTCGCGTCGACCGACCGGGCCTTGTCCGTCGCCCTTGCGCCGGATCGTGTCGCGCGCACCCCCGAGAGGCGGGCGCCGGCGCCCGCCGGCGCGGACTGGGCGACCAACGCGAGGGCGCCGACCAGGAACGCCGCAACCGTCAGCACCACGCCGCGGCGGGCGTGCCAGAAACCACCGGCCGACCGGTCGTCGCCGTACACGGTGGCCCGGGGCATACGCCACACCCTATGGAACCGCCGACGCCGTGTGTCGTCACCCGGGACGGCGTCGTGCCGCACCCGGAGGGTACATCCGTGGAGGACGGTCGCGGCTCAGGCCGCGGGCTCAGGCCGCGGGCCGGGCGGCGGCCGCGCCGACCAGCGCGCGCAGGAGCACGAGCCCGTCCGTCGAGCCCAGCAGCGCGTCGCTGGCTCGCTCGGGGTGCGGCATGAGGCCGACGACGTTGCCGGCCTCGTTGGCGATGCCCGCAATGGCGTCCACCGACCCGTTGGGGTTGTCCGCGTAGCGCAGCACGACCCGGTCCTCGGCCTGCAGGCGGCGCAGCGTCTCGGGGTCACAGGTGTAGTTGCCCGAGAAGTGGTTGATCGGGACGATGAGCTCGTCGCCGACGGCGGAGCCGGCGGTCAGCACGGACGCCGTCGAGGTGACGAGGAGCCGAGCCGGCTCGCACAGGAAGCGCAGCCTCCCGTTCTTCTGCAGCGCGCCCGGGAGCAGCCCGGCCTCGGTCAACACCTGGAACCCGTTGCAGATGCCGACGACCGGCCCGCCGGCCCGGGCGAACCCGGCCACCGCCTCCATGACCGGGGAGAAGCGGGCCAAGGCGCCCGGCCGCAGGTAGTCCCCGTGGGCGAAGCCCCCCGGCAAGACGACCGCGTCCACCGCGCCGAGCTGGGCGTCGCCGTGCCAGAGCAGCACCCCGTCGGCACCGGCGGCCTCGACCGCCTGCACCACGTCGTGCTCGCAGTTGGTCCCCGGGAAGACGACGACGCCGACGCGCGGGGCCACTCAGATCGCCTCGAGCTCGAGGCGGCTCTCTTCGATCACCGGGTTGGCCAGAAGGCGGTCGGCCAGCTCGGCGGCGGTGGTGCGCGCCGCTCCCTCGTCGGGCGCGTCCACCTCGAAGCTGAAGGAGCGTCCCGCGCGCACGTGGGCGACGCCGTCGAAGCCGAGCGCGGGCAGCGCGCGCTCGATCGTGGAGCCCTCGGGGTCTGAGATCCCGGGTCGCAGCTGCACCTCCACCCGCGCGCGAAACCTCACGTCGACCTCATCGCGTCGCACCGTACCAGTCGGCCAACGAGCGTCCGCTCACACGCTCGTACGCCGCGATGTAGCGCTGCGACATCGCCGACGTCACCTCGGGCGGGAGCGGGGGCGGGGGCGGTCTGCGGTCCCACGGCTGTGCCGCCAGCCAGTCGCGCAGGGGCTGCTTGTCGAAGGCCGGCGGCGTCGTCCCCGCGACCACCTGGTCGGCCGGCCACAGCCGCGACGAGTCGGGCGTGCACACCTCGTCGCACAGGCACAGCGCCCCGTCCACGTAGCCGAGCTCGAACTTCGTGTCCGCCAGCACGAAGCCGGCGGTCGCGGCGCGGGCCGCCGCCCGGCTGTAGAGCTCGAGGCAGACGAAGCGAGCGGCCTCGGCTGTCTCGCGGCCCACCAGGTCGACCGCGGCGGCGAAGTCGATGTTCAGGTCGTGGCCCTCGGTCGCCTTGGTCGAGGGGGTGAACATCGGCTCGGCCAACTTGTCGGCCAGCCGAAGCCCCTTCGGCATGGCCGTGCCGTGCACGGTGCCCGACTTCTCGTATTCCTCGTAGGCTTGCCCGGCCAGGTAGCCGCGCACGATGCATTCGAGCGGGAGCATCTCGGCCCGGCTCACCAGGGTGGCCCGTCCGGCCCAGCCGGTGGGCAGGGAAGAGCCGCCGAGCGCCGCCTCGATCTCGGTCGGATCCGCGGTCAAGAAACAGCCCGGCGCCACGTCGGCCATCTCCTCGCACCAGAACCACGTCATCGCCGTGAGGACGCGGCCCTTGTTCGCGATCGGCTCGGCCATGATCACGTCGAACGCGCTCACCCGGTCCGAGGCGACCATGAGCAGTCGGCCCGCGCCGGCATCGTACAGCTCGCGGACCTTGCCCGAGTGGACGCGGGGCAGCTCGAGCGCGTCCGTCACAACGCCGCCAGCGCGTCAGCGAACCGATCGACGTGACGCAGCGTGCGCGAGAGGTCGAAGGCGGCATCGAGCTGCGCGGCGTCGAGTGTGACTTCGGGGTCGTCCTCGAGGACGGCGCGCAAGTGGCGCTGGTCCGACCAGGCCACGCGCGCGTCACGCTGCACGATCCGGTACGCCTCGTCCCTGGTCTCGCCGGCCGAGACGAGCGCCAGCAGGACCGACTGGGAGAACACGAGTCCCAGCGTGCCCTCGGTCAGGTTGCGCAGCGCCCGGTCCGGGTGCACGACGAGGCCAGCGGCGAGGCCCGTCGCCTTGCGCAGTACATAGCAGGCCAGGAGCGAGGCGTCGGGCAGCGCGACGCGCTCGACCGAGCTGTGCGAGATGTCGCGCTCGTGCCAGAGCGCCACGTCCTCGAGGCCGGCGCCGAGGTAGCCGCGCAGCAGACGGGCCAGACCGCAGAGGCGCTCCGAGAGGACCGGGTTGCGCTTGTGCGGCATGGCCGAGCTGCCCTTCTGGCCGGGGGCGAAGGGCTCCTCCACCTCGCCCAGCTCGCTCCGGGCGAGGAGGCGGATCTCCGTGCACATGAGCTCGACGGTGGCGCCGATCGACGCGCAGGCGTAGAGGTACTCGGCGTGGCGGTCCCTCGAGATCACCTGGGTGGCGGCCACCGGGGTCAGACCCAGCGCGGCGCACACGCGGGCCTCGACCGCGGGGTCGATGTTCGAGTAGGTGCCGACCGCACCCGAGAGCTTGCCGACGGCGATGTTCTCACGGGCGGCCCGCAGGCGCCGGCGGTCCCGGTCGGCCTGCAGCGCCCACAGCGCGAACTTGGCCCCGAACGTCGTGGGCTCGGCGTGCATGCCGTGGGTGCGGCCGGTGACCGGCACGTGCAGCAGCTCGAGGGCGCGGGTCTTGAGCGCGGCGATGTACGCGTCGAGGTCGGCCAGCAGCACGTCGGCCGCACGGGTGAGAGTGGCGCACAGCGCGGTGTCGACCACGTCGGAGGAGGTCAGCCCGTAGTGGATGTGCGAGCCGGCCGGCGCGCCGATGCGCTCCTGCACCACGTCGACGAAGGCGGCCACGTCGTGCTCGGTGACCTTCTCGCGCTCGAAGACCTCGTCGACGAAGACGTCGTCGACGGCGGGCGCCTTGGCCCGGCAGACCGCCGCCTCGTCGGCCGGGACGGCGCCGAGCGCGGCCTGCGCCTCGGTGGCGAGGAGCTCGATCTCGAGCCAGAGCGCGAGGCGGGCGGCGTCGCTGAAGAGCGCCGCCATGTCCGGTGGCGAGTAGCGGGGGATCACGAGGCCCCCTCCCACGCCGCGCGGCGCCGGTGGCGCGGCTGCGATGTCATGGCGGCCGCGCCGGCCGCGATGTCGTGGCGCATCTGCAGCCCGTCCCACTCGATGGGCGCGGCGGCCGCGTAAGCCTTTGCCCGCGCCTCGGAGAGCGAGGGCGCGACGGCGGTGACGCCGAGCACACGGCCGCCCGCGGTGTGGAACGGGCCGTCGTCGCTGTGCCGGCCCGTGCCGGCATGGAACACGACGGCCCCGTCGATCGCGGCCACGGACTGTCCGGAGGGGAGCAGGCCCTCGATGGTGTCGCCGACGCGCGGCTGCCCGGGATAGCCGGGCGAGGCCAACACGACGCACACGGCGGCGTCGCCCGAGAAGGCGGGCGGTCCCACGGCGTCGAGGTCCCCGTTGGCCACGGCGAGGAGGAGCTCGGCCGGATCGGACGCCAGGAGCGGGAGGACGACCTGGGCCTCCGGGTCCCCGAAGCGCACGTTGTACTCGATCACCTTCGGCCCCTCCGGCGTCAGCATGAGGCCGGCGTAGAGCACCCCGCGGTAGTCGATGCCGCGCCGTTGCAGCTCTGCCACGAGCGGCCGCACGGCGGTGTCCATCAGCCGGCCGACCACGTCGGGCGTCACGTCGGGCATCGGCGCGTAGGCGCCCATGCCGCCCGTGTTGGGGCCGGCATCACCGTCGCCGATCCGCTTGAAGTCCTGGGCCGGGACGAGCGGTACGGCCCGAATGCCGTCGCAGAGCACGAGCAGCGAGCACTCCTCGCCGGCCAACCCCTCCTCGATCACCACGTTCCGCCCCGCGTCGCCGAACGACGCGCCCGACAGCTTGGCCGTCACGTCGGCGCGCGCCTCTTCCAGGGTCTCGGCCACGAGCACGCCCTTGCCGCCGGCCAGCCCGTCCGTCTTGATCACCCAGGGCCCGGCCATGGTCTCCAGGTAGGCGAGCGCGTCCTTGCGCTCGAGGGCGTCGAAGGTGGCGAAACGGGCTGTGGGGACGCCGGCCGCGCTGAGCACGTCTTTCATGAACGCCTTCGACCCCTCCAAGAGGGCCCCGTCGGCACCCGGGCCGACGACGGCTCTGCCCTGGGCGCGCAGGATGTCGGCCAGGCCCGCAACGAGAGGTGCCTCGGGTCCGACCACGTAGAGGTCGGCCTCCACCTCCTCCACCGGGTCGTCGGTGACCCTGATGGGCGGGGCCATGCCGGGGTTGCCCGGCGTGACGACCACCTCGGACGTCCGCGCCAGGGTGTGGGCGAGCGCGTGCTCGCGTCCGCCGCTGCCGACGACGCAGACCCTCACGCCGTGGCGAACGAGACGGTCTGCTCGCGCCCCGGGCCCACCCCGACGTGGCGGACGGGGACGCCGATCTGCTCGGCGAGGAAGTTGATGTAGTCGCGCGCCGCGGCCGGCATCTCGTCGGGTGAGGTGGCCGCGGTGAGATCCGTGCGCCACCCGGGCAGCTCCTCGTACACCGCAGCGGCCTTGTGGAAGGTCGACTGGTGGTAGGGCAGATGGGTGTAGCGGATGCCGTCCGCCTCGTAGGCGACGCACACTTTCACGGTCTCGAACGTATCGAGCACGTCGAGCTTGGTGAGCGCCACCTCCGTCAGCGAGTTGAGCCGCACGGCCTGGCGCAACATGACGGCGTCGAACCACCCGCAGCGGCGCTTTCGGCCGGTGTTGGTGCCGTATTCGTGCCCGCGCTCGACGAGGAGCTCGCCGACGTCGTTCTCCTGTTCGGTCGGGAAGGGCCCGGCCCCGACCCGCGTGACGTAGGCCTTGGCGATGCCGATGACCCGGTCGATGTCGCGCGGCCCGAGCCCGGAGCCGGTGCACGCGCCGCCGGCCACTGGGTTGGACGAGGTCACGAAGGGATACGTCCCGTGGTCCAGGTCGAGGAAGGTGGCCTGGGCGCCTTCGAGGAGGACCTGGCGGCCCTTGTCGAGGGCGTCGTGGACGATGCCGACCGCGTCGCCCACCATGGGCTCGATCCGCGGCGCGTACTCGGTCAGGTAGCGCTCGGCGATGTCGGGGGCGGACAGCGGCAGTCGGTTGTAGACCTTGGCGAGGACGGCGTTCTTCTCCTTCAGGGCGACGTCGAGCTTCTGGCGGAAGATCTTGGGGTCGAAGAGGTCCTGCACCCGCAGCCCCACCCGAGTGGCCTTGTCGGCATAGGCGGGGCCGATGCCGCGCTTGGTCGTCCCGAGCGCGTTCTTTCCGAGAAAGCGTTCGGTCACCCGGTCCAGCTCCTGGTGGTACGGCATGATCAGGTGGGCGTTGCCGCTCACGACCAGCCGTCCGGTGTCGATCCCCCGGGCGGCCAGCCCGTCGAGCTCCTCGAGCAGCACGGCGGGGTCGATGACCACCCCGTTCCCGATGATCGGCGTGATGTGTCCGTAGAGGATGCCGCTGGGAACGAGCTGCAGCGCGAAGGCCTCGCCGTCGACCACGATGGTGTGGCCCGCGTTGTGGCCGCCCTGGTAGCGCACCACGACGTCCATCTCGCTGCCGAGGAGGTCGGTGAGCTTGCCCTTCCCCTCGTCGCCCCACTGGGTCCCGACCACCACGGTTGCGGGCACGCGTCTCTCCGTTCGCTCAGTACTCGGATTACGCACCATTGTACCCCCCACGGAAACGGGGGTCGGCGGAAAGGCCCTGTTTGGCGGGCACGCGCCAGGGGTATCGGCCCCGCGCTGACGCCCCTGCGAACGGCGCCCCGAGAAGGCAGCACCGACCCGGGCCCGAATGCGAACGGGGCGACGGGGGAAGAGAGAGACAGGGGAAAGAGAAAGAGGCGAGCGGGAGACAAAGGGAAGGGGGAGGAGAAGAGGCAGTGAAAGGAGCAGGCGAGTGGCCTACGAGCTACTGAACACGAGGATCGCCTTCGTGGTGGCCAACGAGGGGGTCGAAGAGAGCGAGCTGTTGCGGCCTTGGCAGGCCGTGGCCGACGCCGGGGCGGTGCCCCAGCTGGTGGCGCCGGAGCCGGGCACCGTCGAGACGATGCACGGCCTGGACCGGGCCGGCCGTTTCCCGGTCGACCAGGTCACCGATCGGGCACGGGCGCTCGACTACGACGCCGTGGTCCTGCCCGGGGGGCTGGCCAACTCGGACCTGCTGCGCACGGACGCCGCCGCGGTAGACCTCCTCATGGCGATGTTCGAGGCCGGCAAGCCGGTCGCGGCCATCTGCCATGGCCAGCTGACCCTCATCGAAGGGGACCTGGTGGCCGGGCGCACGGTGACCTCGTCGCCGAGCCTGCAATCGGATCTCCGCAATGCCGGCGCCTACTGGGTCGACCGCGACGTCATCGTGTGCCGGCAGGGCATCAACACCCTTGTCACCGGCCGGGGGCCCGAGGACCTCGACCTGTTCTGCGAAAAGCTCGTCGACGTGTGCGCTTCGGCCGGCGTGCCCGCCTGAACACCGGGCCGCGGTGGCCGCTGGTCGGCAACGCCGACGCGGTTCACTCGCTCGCGCTCCGGCGGAACTCCCCCACTCGGGTTCGCAGCCGCTAGCCTGCGCCAGCCACCGGGCGCGTCCCCGCTTCGGTCGGGGGGGAAAGGCGGTGTCATGAGGGGGTCGAGGGGTTTCGGTTTCTGTGCGGTGGTCGCTGCGTGTGTCGTGCCACTGTGTGCGGCCACTCTTCCCGCCGTGGTACCGGCGGCCGCTGCACCGGCCGCGGCGGCGGTCCGCCCGCTCACCAGCGGCGGCCTTTCGGCCAGCCCGATCGACGCCAACTTCGGCGACGTGGGAGTGGGCACGGTCTCGGGCCCGTTTGCGGTCACCTTGACGAACAACTCGGGGTTGATCATGGACATCGAAGCGGCCAACGTGACGTTCGGCGGCGCCGATCCCGACGACTTCTTCGGCGTCTTCACCGAGGGGGACTGCATCATCGGGCCCGGAGGCTCGTGCACCGTCCTCCTTGGCTTTCTCCCCGGCGCCGCCGGCCGCCGCCAGGCCACGTTCACGTTCAACGACAGCACGACCCGGGACTCGGCGACGGTCACCGTGACGGGTATCGGCACGATGGGGTATTGGCTGGGCGCCGCAAACGGAACCGTACTGGGCTACGGCAACGCGCAGGCCCTGGGCGACGCTTCGGGCGAGCCGTTGAACCGGCCCATCGTCGGCATCACCAGCACCGCGGACGACAGCGGCTATTGGCTCGT
This sequence comes from uncultured Acidimicrobiaceae bacterium, assembly GCA_963763575.1. GTDB lineage: Bacteria > Actinomycetota > Acidimicrobiia > Acidimicrobiales > RAAP-2 > Bog-473. The sequence continues at coordinate 254,109 of CAVXPD010000008.1, read as the reverse complement.
TGCCTCCGATGGCGGAATCTTGAACTACGGCGACGCGGGGTATTTCGGGTCGACGGGCAGCCTCGCCTTGAACAAGCCCATCGTGGGCATGGCCCAGACGCCGGACGACGGCGGCTACTGGCTCGTCGGCTCCGACGGCGGGATCTTCAGTTATGGCGACGCGGCGTTCCACGGGTCGACCGGTGCGATCCACCTCAACCAGCCCATCGTCGGCATGGCGACGACGCCCGACGGCGGCGGGTACTGGCTGGTGGCCGCCGACGGCGGGATCTTCTCCTTCGGTGACGCGCCGTTCTACGGGTCCACCGGGGCGATGCACCTCAACCAGCCCATCGTCGGCATGGCGACGACGCCAGGCGGAGGCGGGTACTGGCTGGTGGCGTCCGACGGCGGCGTGTTCGCCTTCGGCGACGCTCAGTTCTACGGGTCCACCGGGGCGATCCACCTCAACGACCCGATCGTCGGCATCACACCGTCACCCACCGGCAGTGGCTACTGGTTCGCGGCGTCGGACGGCGGCGTCTTCGGGTTCGGCGACGCCCAGTTCGAGGGGAGCGCCACTGGCGGGGGGCTGGGCGCCGGAGTCGTCGGGATCGCGAGCACCGCAGGTCCGACGCTCCAGGCGGAGGTGGGCCTCCCGGCCCTTCGCCGCGCCGTCGTGGCGCGGTTCGGCCTGCACGGCTCGTTCGACATCCGAAGGGGATAAGGCCGCTGGCCCAGCGGTTAGCGCAGGACGATCTTGTCGTCCTCGACGTCGACCGTGACCGTCGAGCCATCGAGGTAGCGGCCCTCGAGCAGCGCCAGCGCCAGCGGGTCCTCGATGTTGCGCTGCAGCACCCGCCGCAGCGGCCGGGCCCCGTAGTCGGGGTCGTAGCCGGTCCGGACCAGCCAGTCCTCGGCCGCCTTCGTCACCTCCAGGGTGAGCCGGCGCTCGGCCAGGCGCGCCCGCAGCTTGTTCAGCTGGATCTCGACGATGGTTTCCAGGTCCTCCATGCTCAGCGCCTTGAAGACCACGATCTCGTCGATCCGGTTGATGAACTCCGGCTTGAAGTAGTCCGCCGGATCGCCCTTCAGGTTCGACGTCATGATCAAGACGGTGTTGGTGAAATTGACCGTGCGCCCCTGCCCGTCGGTCAGGCGCCCGTCCTCGAGCACCTGCAGCAAGATGTTGAAGACGTCCGGGTGCGCCTTCTCCAGCTCGTCGAGGAGGACGACGGAATAGGGCCGGCGCCGCACCGCCTCGGTGAGCTGGCCCCCCTCCTCGTACCCGACGTAGCCCGGCGGGGCGCCGACCAGTCGCGACACCGCGTACTTCTCCATGTACTCGCTCATGTCGATGCGGACGATGGCGCGCTCGTCGTCGAAGAGGAACTCGGCCAGCGCCCGTGCCAGTTCCGTCTTGCCCACGCCGGTGGGCCCGAGGAACAGGAACGACCCGATGGGCCGGTTGGGATCGCTGAGGCCGGCGCGGCTGCGCCGGATCGCGTTGGACACGGCCGCCACCGCTTCGTCCTGCCCGACCACCCGCTCGTGCAGTGTGGACTCGAGCCGGACGAGCTTCTGCACCTCACCCTCCATGAGGCGCGACACCGGCACACCGGTCCAGCGCGACACGACCTCGGCGATGTCCTCGGCGTCGACCTCTTCCTTGAGGAACCGCGTCCCGGTCTGCAGCTTGGAGAGCTCCTCGGTGGCCTCGTCGACGCGGCGCTCCAGGTCCGGCAGCTCGCCGTAGCGGATGGCCGCTGCGCCGGCCAGGTCGGCGTCGCGCTCGAGCCGCGCCGCCTCCTCGGCGCGCGTCGTCTGCTCCTCCTTGAGCTGGCGGATGGTGTCGATGGCCGTCTTCTCCTGCTGCCAGTGCGCCGTCATGGCGTCGCGCTGCTCGCGCAGCTCGGCCAGCTCGCGCTGCAAGCCGCTCGAGGCGCTCCTTGGAGGCCTCGTCCGTCTCCTTCTCCAGCGCCACCTGTTCGATCTCGAGCTGGCGGATGCGCCGCGTGATCTGGTCGAGTTCCGTCGGCATGGAGTCGATCTCGATGCGCAGCTTGGACGCCGCCTCGTCGACCAGGTCGATCGCCTTGTCCGGCAGGAAGCGCCCGGTCACGTAGCGGTCCGACAGCACCGCGGCCGCCACCAACGCCGAGTCCTGGATGCGCACGCCGTGGTGCACCTCGTAGCGCTCCTTCAGCCCACGCAGGATGGCGATGGTGTCCTCGACCGAGGGCTCGCCCACGAACACGGGCTGGAAGCGCCGCTCGAGCGCGGCGTCCTTCTCGATCGACGTCCGGTACTCGTCGAGCGTCGTGGCCCCGATCATGCGGAGCTCGCCGCGCGCCAGCATCGGCTTGATCATCTGGCCGGCGTCCATGGCCCCTTCGGCGGCGCCCGCGCCGACGAGCGTGTGCAGCTCGTCGATGAAGGTGACGATCTCGCCCTGGGCGTCGGTGATCTCCTTGAGGACCGCCTTGAGCCGCTCCTCGAATTCGCCGCGGTACTTGGCCCCGGCCACCATGGAGCCGAGGTCGAGCGCGACGACGCGCTTGCCCTTGAGGCCCTCGGGCACGTCGCCGTCGATGATCCGGTTGGCCAGCCCCTCCACGATGGCCGTCTTGCCGACGCCCGGCTCGCCGATCAAGACCGGGTTGTTCTTCGTGCGCCGCGACAGGACCTGGATCACCCGGCGGATCTCCTCGTCGCGCCCGATGACGGGGTCGAGCTTGCCCTCGCGGGCCGCCTCCGTGAGGTCGCGGCCGTACTTGGCCAGGGCCTGGTACGTCTGCTCGGGGTCGGGCGTCGCGACGCGGTGGTTGCCGCGCACCTGGCGCAGGGCGGAGAGGAGCGCGTCCTTGGTGACCCCGATCTGGTCGGCCAGCGCCAGGATGAGGTGCTCGACCGAGACGTAGTCGTCACCGAGGTCGCGGCGGTTCTGGTCGGCCGCTTCGAGGACCTCGCGCGCGTCGCGCGACAGCCCGGGCTCCGCGCCCCCGGCCGCCTGGGGCAGGCGCCGCAGCTGGTCGTGCACCTTGCCCGCCAGCACGTCGGGGTCGACCCCGACCTGGGAGAGCAGTGGGCGCGTCATGGTGTCCTGCTGCTGGAGCAGGGCGTCGAGCAGGTGGGCCGCCGTCAGCTCGGGGTTGTTCGCCGACGCGGCGTGGCCCGTCGCCGCGCTGAACGCGGCCTTCGTGTTGTTCGTCCAGCGTTCTGGGTCTATCGGCATGGTGCCGTCCTCGTGCTCGTCCTCGTCGTGGTCTTGTCTGTCGTACGTGTGCCGGGGCTCGTACCCGGGCTCATGCCCAGCGCGGCGCCCGTCCTCACGCCCGGCCCCGCCGGCGCGCCGCCCGGTAGGGCACCGGCGCCTGGCGCACGGGCACCAGCTCCCGCCGGTACTGGCGGTGGGTGGCGGCCACCGCGTCGAGCGCCTGGGCCCGCACCTCCACCAGCTCCTCGCGCAGGCGGGTCAGCTCGGCCTCGAGCTGGAGCACCCGGCGCACCCCTTCGAGATTCAGTCCGGTCGCCGTCAGCTCCTGGATGTGGCGCAGGCGCTCGAGGTCGCTCTCGGAGAAGCGCCGGCTCCCGCCGCTGGTGCGCGACGGGTCGAGCAGGCCCTTGCGCTCGTAGATGCGCAGCGTCTGGGGGTGCATGCCCGTGAGCTCGGCGGCCACCGAGATCACGTACACCGCTTGGTTGGCGTCGCGCACCGGGCGCACGGCGGCGCCGTTCTCACCGGGGCTCATGCGTCCGCTTGTCTCACGCTCGGCCATCGGCCCTCACCACCCCAATCACGAGTCCACCGACAGCCGCGGCGCCTCGGGCGTCACGGCGGCCAGCGATTCGACCGCCGCCCGCTCCTCCTCGCTCAGCTCGGTCGGCACCAGCACCTCGATCCTGACCAGCAGGTCGCCCGGCTTGGCGCCGTTGCGGCCACCGCCGGCCGGGACCCCGCGCCCGCGCACGCGCAGCGTGCGGCCCGACTGCGTTCCCGGCGGGACCTTCAGCGTCACCTTGCCGTCGAGCGTGGGCACGGTGATCGTCGTGCCGAGCGTCGCCTCCGGGAAGGTGACCGGGACGGTGATGGTCAGGTTGCGCCCGCTGCGCCCGAAGACCGGGTGCGCACCGACGTGCACGACCACGTAGAGGTCGCCGGGCGGCGCCATGCCCTGCCCCGGCGCGCCACGGCCGCGCACCCTGATGCGCTGCCCGTCGGTCACCCCGGGCGGGACCCGCACCTTGACCGAGCGCACCTTGTGCTCGGACCCGGTGCCGTGGCAGACCGGGCACGGCGAGTCGAACAGCGTGCCCCGGCCCATGCAGTCGGGGCAGACCGTGCTGAGGGAGAACAGGCCCTGGTTGTCGTTGAGGCTCCCGGTGCCCCCGCAGCGCGGACACGTGTGGGTCGCGGTGCCGGGGGCCGCCCCCGAGCCGCGGCAGTTGGAGCAGCGGACCTCCTGGGGCACGTTCACCGACGTCGTGACGCCGTGCACCGCGTCCTGGAAGGACAGGTGCAGCTGCGCCTCCATGTCGGCGCCCCGCTGCGGGCCGCGCTGGGTGGTCCGCGTCCGGCCGCCGCCCCCGAACAGCCCCCCGAAGAGGTCGCTCAGGTCGCCCATGTCCTCCATGCGGAAGGTCCCGCCGCCCCCGCCGCCCGGCGTACCGAAGCCGCCGACCGGCCCGTGGGCCCGGACGTCGTCGTACTCCTTGCGCTTCTCGGCGTCGCCGAGCACGTCGTACGCGGCCGTGATCTCCTTGAACCGCTCCTCCGAGCCGGGGTTGGCGTCGGGGTGGTGTTCCTTGGCCAGCTTCCGGTAGGCGCGCGTGATCTCCTTGTCGGTCGCCGTGGGGACGACGCCGAGGACCTTGTAGTAGTCCTTCTCGAACCACTCTCGTTGTGCCGCCATGGCTCAGTTCACCCCCGCACGCGGACCATGGCCGGCCGCAGCACCTGTCCCTTCCAGCGGTAGCCGGCGCGCAGCACGTCCTCGACGACGGGCTCGCCGGTCTCGCCGGGCTCGCGCTCGGTGTGCGCGACGGCGTCGTGCACCGAGGGGTCGAACGCCACGCCGCGCTGGTCCAGCCGATCGAGGCCGTCCTTGGCCAGGATGTCGCTCAGCATGGCGTGCGCCGCGCGCAGCGCCTTGCCGTCCTCGCTCAGGTCGAGCGACTCGTTCAGGTGCGCCTCGGCCAGGTCGAGCGTGTCCAACACCGGCAACAGCTTGGACACGAGGTCGGCCGCCGCCCGCGCCGACTGCTCGCTCTGCTGGCGCGCGATGCGCTTGCGGTAGTTCTCGAAGTCGGCCTGGGTGCGCTGGAGCGCGAGCAGGTACTCGTCCCGCTCGCGCGCCAACAGCTCCCGGGGGTCCGCTTCCTCGGCCAGTGCGGAGCCGTGCTCGACGGCGTCCGCACCGGGCCACTCCGGGACGGGCCCGGGAGCGTCAGGATGCTGATCCTCGCCGGCCTCCTCCGGCTCGCGCCGGGGAAACCCCTCGCCGAAGAAGCTCATTGCTCATCGACGATCTCGGCATCGACGACGTCGTCGTCGGACGCGCCCTCCTCGGACGTGGCGCCGTCGCCCGAGGCGGCCGACCCGTCACCCGCCGAGCCGGCCGACGACGAGGCCGACGCTTGCTCGTACAGGCGCTGGCTGAAGCTCTGCGACACCCCGACCAGCTTCTCGGTGGCGTCCTTGATGGCCTCCACCGAGGTCCCGGCCAGGGCGTCCTTCACGCCCTTCAGCGCGTTCTCGACGTCGTCCTTCTCGGAGCCCTCGAACTTGTCGCCCTGGTCCTTGAGCAGCTTCTCGGTCTGGTACACGAGGGTGTCCGCGGTGTTGCGCACCTCGGCCTCCTCGCGGCGTGCCCGGTCGTCTTCGGCGTGGGCCTCGGCGTCGCGCACCATGCGCTCGATGTCGTCCTTGGCCAGCGACGACTGGCCGGTGATCGTCATCGACTGCTCCTTGCCCGTCGCCTTGTCCTGCGCGTGCACGTGCACGATCCCGTTGGCGTCGATGTCGAAGGTGACCTCGATCTGCGGGACGCCGCGCGGTGCCGGAGGCAGGTCGACCAGCTGGAACTTGCCGAGCGTCTTGTTGTACATCGCCATCTCGCGCTCACCCTGGAGCACGTGGATCTCGACCGACGGCTGGTTGTCCTCGGCCGTGGTGAAGATCTCCGACCGCTTGGTCGGGATGGTCGTGTTCCGCTCGATCAGCCGGTGCATCACCTGGCCCTTGGTCTCGATGCCCAACGACAGCGGCGTGACGTCGAGCAGCAGGACGTCCTTCACCTCGCCCTTGAGCACGCCGGCCTGCACGGCGGCGCCGATCGCGACGACCTCGTCGGGGTTGACGCCCTTGTGCGGCTCCTTGCCGGTCAGGTTCTGCACCAGGTCCTGGATCGCCGGCATGCGGGTCGACCCGCCGACCAGCACCACGTGGTCGATGTCGGACGTCTTGAGGTTCGCGTCCTTGATGGCGGCGTCGAACGGGCCGCGGCAGGCGTCGACCAGGTCGGCCGTGAGCTCGTTGAACTTGGCCCGGGTCAACTTGATGTCGAGGTGCTTGGGGCCCTCGCTCGTGGCGGTGATGAACGGCAGGTTGATCTGGGTGTCCTGCACCGAGGACAGCTCGATCTTCGCCTTCTCCGCCGCCTCCTTCAGGCGCTGCATGGCCATCTTGTCGGTGGACAGGTCGACGCCCTCGGTGTTCTTGAACTCGGTCACGAGCCACTCGATGATCTTGTCGTCCCAGTCGTCCCCACCCAGCTTGGTGTTGCCCGAGGTCGACTTGACCTCGAAGACGCCCTCGCCGATCTCGAGGACGGAGACGTCGAAGGTCCCACCGCCCAGGTCGAAGACGAGCACGGTCTGGTCCTTCTCGTCCTTGTCCAGCCCGTAGGCCAGCGCGGCGGCGGTCGGCTCGTTGATGATGCGGAGCACCTCGAGGCCGGCGATGCTCCCGGCCTCCTTGGTGGCCGTGCGCTGCGCGTCGTCGAAGTACGCGGGCACGGTGATGACGGCCTGGGTCACGGTGTCACCGAGATACGACTCGGCGTCCCTCTTCAGCTTCCCGAGAATGCGCGCCGAGATCTCCTGCGCCGTGTACGCCTTTCCGTCGATGTCGATCGTCCACTTGGTGCCCATGTGGCGCTTGACCGAGCGCACCGTGCGGTCGGGGTTCGTGATGGCCTGACGCTTGGCCACCTCGCCGACGAGCACCTCGCCGGTCTTGGAGAACGCCACCACCGACGGGGTGGTCCGGCTCCCCTCCGCGTTCGGGATCACGGTGGGCTCGCCCGCCTCCAACACGCTGACCACCGAGTTGGTGGTTCCCAGGTCGATTCCTACGGCCTTGGCCATTTTTGCCGTCCTTCCGGTCCTTTGAGTTCTGCTTCGTCCTGCGGCTCCCGCCGCCCGATTGATGTGTTGCGGTTGTCGTGCGGCGACACCGCCGGTCCTGCGACTGCTGCCGGCCCAACTCAGGCGACGCCTGATCGTCTACCAGCTGTCGTGCCTTTGCTGTGCACCATTGTAGCAAAGTTGAGTGCTTCTATGTCAAGATTCTTGATTTAATCTACCACCCCTGTTCCCACCGCCCCGAACAGGTGGACTACCGCCTCCCCGCCGGACCCACCTACCATCGAAGGCGTGCTCGACCTGGTCCTGCTCCGCCACGGCCAGTCCACCTGGAACGCCGAGAACCTGTTCACGGGCTGGGTCGACGTGGACCTGACCCCGGCCGGCGAGGCCGAGGCCCGCTACGCCGGCCTGCTCCTGGCCGAGGCCGCCGGCCCGGCTGCCCCCGCCGACTCCGGCAACCCCAGTTCCAGGCAACTCGACCTGCGCACGCTCCACACCTCGGTGCTCACCCGGGCCATCCGCACGGCGGAGATCGCCCTGGCGGCCGCCGGCCGCAGCTGGCTCCCCGTGCGCCGGGACTGGCGGCTCAACGAGCGCCACTACGGCGATCTGCAGGGCAAGAACAAGGCGGAGATCAAGCAGAAGTTCGGCGAGGAACAGTTCATGCTCTGGCGCCGCAGCTACGACGCCCCGCCACCCCCGCTGGCTGCCGACAACCCCTACGACGTGGCCGACGACCCTCGCTACCGCGACGTGGATCCCGGCGACGTCCCGCGCACCGAGTGCCTGGCCGACGTCGTGCGGCGTGCCGTGCCCTACTGGAAGTCAGCAATCGTGCCCGACCTCCGCGCCGCGGCGACCAAGGGCGGGGCCGTCCTCGTCGCGGCGCACGGCAACTCCATCCGCGCCCTCCGCAAGCACCTGCAGGACATCGCCGACGACGCCATCACCGCGCTCGAGATCCCGACGGGCATCCCCTACCGGATGCTGCTCGACGACGACCTCACGGTGCTGTCCGCCGACTACCTCGGTGACCCCCAGGCGGCGGCCGCCGCAGCCGCGGCGGTGGCTCGGCAGGGCGACACGCCGGCTTGAGCAGGCGCGGCCCGTCGCCGAGCCCCTCCGTCCCGCCCGGCGGACTCGTGCTACGGCCGCCCGAACGGGGTGACGAGTCGGCCTGCCGTCGCGCGCAGGCCGAGCTCACCGACTATCCGTTCCTTCTGCTGTGGGATCCGGATCGGCCTTGGTCTGACTACGTCGACCTGCTCGATGGGCTACGCGACGGCAGTGCGGTCCCCCACGACTTCGTGCCCTCCACCTTCCTCTTGGCCGAGGCGGACGGCGAGATCGTCGGCCGGCTCTCGGTGCGATTCGTGCTCAACGACTTCTTGGCCGCCCAGGGAGGCCATGTCGGCTACACCGTGGTGCCGCGCTTTCGCCGGCGCGGCTACGCCACGGAGCTCCTGCACCGCGCCGTCGCGATCCTCGAGGACCGGGGCGTGGCGCGGATCTTGGTCACGTGCGACGACGACAACGCCGCCTCGGCGCTCGTCATCGAACGGTGCGGCGGCCTCCTCGAGTCGGTGGTGACGACCGGGGACGGGACGCCACTCCGCCGCTACTGGATCGACCGCACCGCCTCTGCGTAAACACCTTCCCTTGGGCACGCCGAAGGACGGCGGAAGGCCGGGGTACCTCGCCGCACCCCGGCCTTTCCGACCTTCCACAGGACACGACGCGTCGTGTTACAACGGCGTCGACCCCGCGTTCTCCGGTGCGCACGCGCACCACGGTGTCGACGGGCACCACCCAGACCTTGCCGTCACCGATCTTCCCGGTGGCGGCCGCGCCGACGATGGCGTCGACCACGTCGTCGACCTGTCCGTCGTCGACGAGCACCTCGATGCGGATCTTGGGGACGAAGTCCACCTCGTACTCCGCACCGCGATACACCTCGGTGTGCCCACGTTGGCGCCCGAAACCCTGCGCCTCCGTGAGGGTCATGCCCTGGACACCCCTGCCCTTGAGGACTTCCTTGACGTCATCGAGCTTGAAGGGCTTGAGGACTGCCACGATCAGCTTCATTGTCGATCTCCTTTCGTCCTGAGTGTCCGGGCCTAGGAACCGCCACCGCCACCGCCACCGAGCATCGGGCAATGACGATTCAGGTTCTCTCGAGCCGTGGTCGGCGATGCCGGCCAGGGCGAAGGCGCCGTCGCTGCGGGTGGCGAACTCGTCTTCGGGGAACGCCTCCTCGCCGTGGATCGCAAGGTCGCCGACTTCGAGGACGTCGTCCTTGTAGCGGGCGCCACGGAGGACCCAGCCGATGATCTTCATCAGGATGAAGGTGATCAGCGCGGACCAGATGATGACGAAGATGGCCGCCCGGAACTGTTCCCAGAGCTGGTGCGCCGAGCCCGTGTACATCAAACCGTTCACCGACGTGATGACACAGTGCGCGGTGCCCGTCGCGTAGGTCGTGGGACCTGTGGCCACCACTTGGCCCGACGCGCTCAGGTGGCCGCACCCGTATTCGATCATGTTGGGATCCCCGAAGATGCCGAGCAACATGCCACCGATGAATCCGGCGATGCCGTGGGTGTAGACGACGCCCAGCGCGTCGTCCACCTTCGAGAACGGTCGCACCTTCGACAGGTAGTTCCACGCCACCCACACGACGGCCGAGCAGGTGGCACCGACGTAGATGGCGCCCCGGCCGTTGACCCAGCCGGCACAGGGAGTGATGCCGACCAAGCCGCAGATCATGCCGTTGACACCGCCCAGGAAGGTCGGTTTCCTCTCCTTGGTCAGCCAGGCATCGAGGATCATCCAGACGATGACACCCGTCGCTGTGGCGATGTTGGTGTTGATCACCGCGCCAGCCGCGCTGGCGCCGGCGTAGTACGGGTCACCACCGTTGAAGCCGTTCCAGCCGAGCCACAGGATGCCGGCGCCGACGGCCGCCATGACCAGGTTGTTGGGCAAGGCGTGCTGTCTATCTCGGAGGAGCCGCGGTCCGAGCACCCAGGCGGCGACGAAGCCGGACACACCCGCCGACATGTGGATGACGTAACCGCCGGAGAAGTCGAGTGCCCCTTCCTGGGCGAAGTAGCCGCCGCCCCAGAGCATGAACGCGTCGACCCCGTAGACGAACGTCGACCACAGCGGGACGAGGAGGCACCAGGCAAAGAACTTGATGCGTCCGAGCACGCTTCCCAAGAACAGCAGCGGCGTGATCGCGGCGAACACGAACTGGAAGTACGCCAGGCTCGCCGTCGGGAAGTGGAAGGGGATCAGGGTGTTCGCTGCGGAGACCGCCTGCCCCTGTTCACCGTAGCTATTGGTGATGCCTCCCGGTTTGCCGACGAAGTTCTCGAAGAAGTGCTTGAACCATCCGACACCACTCAACTGGGTCTGCACTCCGTCCCGCACACCCCCGCCGATCGACGTCGCGCCGAATCCCATCTTGTAGGACCAGAGCACCCAGGCGATGAGCACGAGCGAGAAGCCCGCGAACATCATGGCCAACACGTTGACGGCCCACTTCTTGGGCACGATCGACGCGTAGAGCACGGCCAGGCCGGGGAGGCTCATCAGTCCCACGAACGTCGCGGCGGTGATCTGCCACGTGTTGTCGGCGGGATTCAGCCAACTCGGATAGGGGACGGGAACCGTAGCTCCTATTAGATGGATCACTAAGTTCTCTCCTCACTGTCGTCGCCGCCGCCCCTTCGCTCCACCCTGTGCACGAGTCACAGAACTTCAGGTACGGCAGCCGCTTCAGACGGTTCTCCCCGCCGCAGAAAGGATGCAGGCCAGGAGTTTCCACATCGTCACCGCTGTGTTTCGGTCGCGTTAATCCACCGAGGGACTCAAAATCCCGGCCGAGGACGTGTTCGGGAGTTCGGTACGCGGCGTGTGCTCCGCGCTCGGTGGACGGAGGTGGGTCCCCACTACGATGTCCGCTTTGGCACAAGGCGACCTGTTGACTCAGCCCGACCCGACGAACGCTGCACCGCACGAAGACCCGATGGTGCCGCACCCCGCGCATACCCCGGAGGGACCGGTGTCCACGCTGCGCGGTGCGGGCGCACAGGTCGATGGGCGCACCGTGGCCAAGGTCGCGGTCGGGCTCGTCTTGGCCGCCTTGGCCGTTCTCGTCATCGTCTTCGCCATCGCCGGAGTCGACAAGAACCAGCAGATCGACGAGTTGCGCGGCCAAGGTGTTCCGGTCTCCTTCACCGTCACCAAGTGCCAGGGACTGCTCGGAGGCAGCGGAAGCAACGGCGCCGGCTACGCCTGCCGGGGTACGTACCAGCTCGACGGGCACACTCACGACGAACCGCTTCCCGGCACCGCGTTCTTCGCGCCCGGAGCAACGGTGCACGCCATTGCCGTACCCGGCGATCCCGGCCTCGTGTCGCCGGTCAGGATCGTCGAGTCAGAACACGCGTCGTGGAAGGTCTACATCCTCCCCGTCATCCTGTTCGCGGCCTTCGTCCTCATCGTGTCCGTCGTCGTGTGGCGCGCCCGCACCGAGCGGCGTTCGACCAAACCTGTTCAGGCGCGGGGCGTGTAGCGCTTGCTGGGGCGGGGCCGTGCCCCGTTTGCCACGCCCTTCGATTGCGGCGCCCCGGTGCTGGCCGCCTCGGCCCGTTTCAACTCTTGTTGGAAGCGGTAGGCGCGCACCAGGTACCACGCGCCGGCCATGACGAACGGTATGCCGAAGCCCCAGTAGTGCAGATTGAAGACGGCCAAGCCGTAGAGCGCCAGCGTGATCCCCTGAAACAACCGCTTGCGCCTGAGGGAAGACACCAGAATCAGCACCGCGAGGCCCAGCAGCACGTAGGTGAGCGTCTCGAACGTCCCCAGACTCTCGTGATGTGATCGGGCGTAGTCGATCGAGGACGAGCCGATCACGATGCCCACGAGGGCGGCGATCGGCCCCGCCGCGAGCCCGATGGCCCGTTCCCTGTCGTTGGACTGACGGATGTCCTCTTCGATGTCCTCGACGGCGCGGTCCTCAGCCCGGCTCTTGTCGTCGGGCTCCTCCTCCGCGCGGACGAGCGTGTACTTGAGCCGCTCCCAGCGGGTCATGGTGGGGGCATCGTCCCCAAAGTCGCCGTTGCGGCGTGGCGAGGGCATCGTCGCAGGCTACCCCCGGCTCGCGAACGGCTCGCTTCGAGCAGGTTACGGCGGTGTGAATTCGCCCGTGGTGCCAGGCCCGGGACCCCTCGGTAGGGTGCCCGGTGTGGGCGGCGAGGCCCGGCCGATCGGAGGAGCACAGCGATGAAGCTCGTAGTGGCGGTGGTCAAGCCGTTCAAGCTCGACGACGTCAAGAACGTCCTGAAGAACATGGGTATTCAGGGCATGACCCTCACCGAGGCGCAGGGATACGGGCGCCAGCGGGGTCACACCGAGAACTACCGGGGCGCCGAGTACCAGGTCGACTTCGTGCCCAAGCTCCGGGTCGAGGTGCTCGTCGAGGACGACCGCGCCGAGGCCGTCGTCGACGCCATCGTGTCTTCCGCCGCCACCGGCAAGATCGGCGACGGCAAGGTGTGGGTCGTGCCGGCCGAGACGGTGGTGCGCGTGCGCACCGGCGAGCGCGGGGCCGACGCGGTCTGAGCCGGCGGGTGCTGCCGTCCCGACGGGTGGCGGGCCGGCGCAGCGGGCGCCCGAAGGGCGGTTCGGACCCGTTCAGGACGGCGCGTGGGAACGCGGCTCGGACCCGCACGCGACGAGAACCGAGGGCTACTGTTGGCGCCCATGGCTAAGGACCTGGACCTTTCGAAGATCTGGCTGTTCTCCACGTCGTCGGCGAAGGACCTGCGGACGATCCGGAGGGCGCTCGAAGAGGTGACGGTGCCGCCGGGGCGGATGCTGACCGAGCAGGGGACGATCGGGCGGGAGTTCTTCCTCATCGTCAAGGGCCAAGCGGCGGTGCGACGCAACAACCGCAAGGTGGCCACGCTCGGACCGGGCCAGTACTTCGGGGAGATGGCGTTGCTCGACCGACGCCCCCGCTCGGCCACGGTCACCTCCGAGACCGACATGACCCTTCTCGTGCTCGGGCAGCGCCAGTTCAACGGCGTGCTCGACGCGGTGCCGGCGCTCGCCCGCAAGATGCTGGCGGCGATGGCGACCCGGCTGCGGGAGGCGGACGAGAAGGCGAACGCCAACATCTAGGGCGCCGGCCGACGGCGTCGCCGACGCCGACCGCTGCGACGGATCTGCCCAGGTCGGACGCCTCAGGGATCCGCGATTGCATCAAGAGACGCTGCCAGACTTCCCGTTGTCCATTTCCCTCGCCTGGACACTGGAGGTCACATGTTTGACATCAGGAAGCTGGTGGCGGAGTTCCTGGGCACCCTGGTGCTGGTCGTCATCGCCGTCGGCGTGGCCACCGAATCATTCGGCTTCAAACTCTTTGGCCTGAGCTACGCCGCCGGCGTGGTGGCGACGGCCATGGCATTCGGCCTCGTGCTGGTGGCGCTCGTGTACGCCATTGGCCCGATCTCGGGGTGCCACGTCAACCCGGCCGTCACGCTGGGCTTCGTCGCATCCGGACGGATGAAGATCGTGGAGGGCGTCGGCTACTGGGTGGCGCAGTTCGCCGGCGGCATCGCCGGGGCCTATCTCCTCTACTGGATGTTCACGACGTCCCTGCTGTACCACAAGAGTGTGCAGGGTCTCGGGACCGACGGGTATGGGAGCGAGTCGCACCTGTTCGTGAGCCAGGGGGGAGCGTTTCTCATCGAGGTCGTGCTGACCGACAGTGTTCGTGCTGGTCGTCCTCTTCGCGACCCACAAGGCGGCGATCCAGGGCGCGGCGGGCGTCGCCATCGGCTTTGCGCTGCTGATGGTGCACCTGATCGGCATCCCGCTGACCGGCACGTCGGTCAATCCCGCCCGCAGCCTTGGCCCGGCCCTCGTGGTCGGGGGTACTGCGCTCAGCCAGGTCTGGCTCTTCATCGTGGCGCCGCTGGTCGGCGCCATCGTGGCGGCCCTGATTCACCTGCTGCTGACCTACGGATCCGAGGACGAGCCGGCCGGCCCGGTCACCGAGCAGCCGGATCCGGCGCCCGCATAAACCGGTACGGTCGGATCCATGGATCTGACCGACGCACTCGCCTTCGCTCGGAACCGCCGACAGGGCGTCCTGGCCACCATCCGGGCCAACGGGCGGCCCCAGCTGTCCAACATCATGTTCGTTCCGGGCGACCGGGGCTCGCTCCTCATCTCGCTCACGGACGACCGCGCCAAGACGAAGAACCTGCGGCGCGACCCCCGGGCCTCGCTCTACGTAATGGGCGAGACCTTCTTCCAGTACGTCGTCATCGAGGCGGTGGCCGAGTTGTCGCCGGTGGCGGCCGATCCCAGGGACGAGACGGTCGAGGCGCTCATCGGGTACTACCGCGCCGGCCAGGGCGAGCACCCCGACTGGGACGAGTACCGGGCGGCCATGGTTTCGGACCGCCGGCTGGTGCTGACTCTGCGGCCCGAACGGGCCTACGGCCTGGGGGTCGGGGCGGGGTAGTCGGGCCGGGCCGGAGCGCGGCGCCCGAGCTCAGCCGGCGGGCTGGGGTTCGGGCTCGGTGGACTGCGTGCCGGCTCCGTTGCCGCCCGCCTGGCCGAGTGACTCCTCGACCAGCTGGGACAGGTCGAGGACGCGGACGTCGTCCTCTTTGTTGTGGGCGCGCACGGCGTCATCGAGCATGATCATGCAGTAGGGGCACGCCGTCGAGACGACGTCGGCGCCGGTCGAGAGGGCCTCGTCGGTGCGCTCCATGTTGATCCGCTTGCCGATGGTCTCCTCGAGCCACATGCGCGCGCCACCGGCGCCGCAGCAGAAACCGCGCTCCTTGCAGCGCCGCATTTCCACCTGCTCGACACCCGGGATTGCGCTCAGCACGGTGCGCGGCTCTTGGATCACGCGGTTGTGGCGGGCGAGGTAGCACGGGTCGTGGTAGGTGACCTTGCCCGAGTAGCCCGAGCCGGGGGTCAGGCGTCCCGTCTCGACCAGGTGCTCGAGGAGCTGCGCGTGGTGGATCACCTCATAGTTGCCGCCCAGGGCCGGGTACTCGTTCTTGATCGTGTTGAAGCAGTGGGGACAGCTGGCGATGATCTTCTTCGCCCCGACCTCGTCCAGGGTGGCGATGTTGAGCTTGGCCTGCTCCTGATAGAGGTACTCGTTGCCCAGGCGGCGAACCGGGTCACCGGTGCAGGATTCCTTGGGGCCGAGGATGGCGAACGTGACACCCGCCCGATGCAACATGCGCGCGGTGGCCTGCACGCCTTTGCGGGCGCGCTCGTCCAGGGCGCCGGCGCATCCGACCCAGTAGAGGTACTCGACGTCGTCGGGAATGGTGCCGGTGACGACGGGGATCTCGAAGTCGAGACTCTGGGTCCACTCGGCCCGCTTGGCCTGGCCCAAGCCCCATGGGTCGCCTCGGTTCTCGACGTTGCGCAGCATGAGGCCGGCCTCGGAGGGGAAGTCCGACTCCATGAGCACCTGGTAGCGCCGCATGTCGACGATGGCGTCGATGTGCTCGATGTCGACGGGACACTCGTTGACGCAGGCACCGCAGGTAGTGCACGCCCAGAGCACGTCGGGGTCGATGACGTTCGGCACCAGCGCGGTCTGCTCGCCCTCGCCACCGAGCAACGGGCCGGCAGAGTGAAACATGTTGTCGCGCAGGTCCATGATGAGGAGCTTGGGCGACAGGGGCTTGTCGGTGATCCAGGCCGGGCAGGCCGACTGGCAACGGCCGCACTCGGTGCAGGTGGCGAAGTCGAGCATCTGCTTCCAGGTGAACTGGCCGACCTCCCCCACGCCGAAGACGGTGTCCTCGTCGACATTCTCCATGTCCATGTCCGGCGTGGTCCCGAGCGCGCCCAGCGCCCGGGGACGACGAGAGAAGGCCACGTTGATGGGGGCCAGGAAGATGTGCAGGTGCTTCGAGTACGCGATGAAGACGATGAAGCCCGAGATGACGGCAATGTTGAGAATGAGGAAGACGGTGGCGAGGACCGAGTTGACGCCCGATCCCAGCGGGTGCAGCCACGAGGCGACGGCGTGGGAGGCGAAGGCGCCCTCGCCGTATGGGAACTGGCTCGGGACGGTGTTGACCTGCGCGCCCCGATAGAGGAGGAGCGTGATCATCACGCCGGCGATCATGAGGAGGACCATCCAGGCGGCCTCGGTGTGCGACCCGTAGAACCGCGACTTGCGCTCGAGCCGCTGGGGCGCCTGTTGGATGCGGATGATCGAGAAGACGATGAGGGCCAGCAGGACGGCGCAGGCGAAGAAGTCCTCGATGAAGCCGACCCAGTTCCAGGTGCCGATGCCCGGGATGTGGAAGTCGGTGTCGAAGAGGTCGCCGTAGGCCTCGATGATCGTGAGCAGCAGGATGGTGAAGCCCCACATCGTGAAGAAGTGGGCCAGGCCGGGCACCGTCCACTGGAGCAGCTTGCGCTGGCCTGCAACCTCGGTCACCTCGGCCTCCGCCTTGGGGACGATGCTGCCCCGGGTGCGGGAGGGGTCGGGCTTGCCGGCACGGATCAGCCGGGACAGCCAGTGGAACCGCCGGGCGGCGATCCCGAACCCGATCACCGTGATGCCAATGCCCAGAATGATCCTGACCGGCACAAATGCTCCCTCAGACTTGCAGTACGTCGAGCGATCGGTGGCGGAGTGCGAGCGCCACCTGGGGAATCGCAAGCGGGGTCAGAGGATAGTGTGGCGGCGGCCCGCGGGCGTAGTTCAGAGGCAGAACATCAGCTTCCCAAGCTGAGAACGCGGGTTCGATTCCCGTCGCCCGCTCTCGTCCAACCTCGCAGGTCAGGGTCAGTGACTGAGTAGCGCAGCTCTCGGGTTCGAAGCCACGAAACGGCCGTCGTGCCACAAACGTGCCACACGGAGGTGCGCGTTCTCAGCTACCGAAGCTGAGGACGGTCATTCGGAACCTTCATCGTCATCATCGACGCATAGAGGTCAAGGAGCGGCTACTTCGTCAAAGCTCCAGCCCTCACCCGTCCGGATATTTCCACTTTGCCCAAGCAAACCAGGCTCCTATCGAGGACAGCACCGCTGACCCAAGGTCGGCGATTGGTCCCCAGTCGATCTCGGCGTACGACGCCTCATCGAACGGCACTCTGGTGATCAATTCGGGCACGACGAGCGCCACCAAGATCGGCGACGCAACGCCCAAACCCAACAGCAGTCGGCTCAATGCTCGTGGGCATGCCAGGGCACCATCACCGCCGAAACCGAGAGGAATGGCGACCAGGAGACCAAGAGACACTTTGCGTGCCGGAACCAGTCCGGCGGGAGGACTTGAGGGGTACAAGTTCTCCAGAGACTGCACTGTAGTGAGGGACCATCGGGTCTCCTGCGAGGGCTCCGAACCAAGGCAGACGTGTGACAGCCACGATGCCCCCGATGCTGTGGCACAGATGCAGAGCGATATCACCGCACTCAGGAATGAGTTCGACCCCTCATTCCGAACCTCACGCCGATGAACGGGACACGTTGTCAGCCCCAGCACTTGTCGCACTTCTTAAGCGAACCACCCAGCGTGCTTGCCCATTCCTCGAGCGCAAGGACATCTCGTGAGCACACCTTGACATAGTCCCCCGTAGTCCGAGGCAAGTGGGTGCCATTGATTGTGTAGCAGTCGGCTATCGTTTCGTCGATGGGTCGTCGCCAGAAGCGTGCAACATGAACCAGACTGAAGACGATGCTCGAAGCTGAGGTATCGAACGGCGGAGAGTAATTGCAGCCGAAAACTGACCGGCCCAACTGACCCCTAGAGGGTGGGACACTTCGCCAGATTGGCTGTACCGACGCCGCAGGCAATCACTTATCGGGGCCCGATTGGCAAGCCAGCGATCGTGAAATCCGAGAGGTGGCTGTCGGCATCGAGATCGGTGAAGTCAGCGAGCTTCGCCGCGCCGGTCCTATCGTTGACCAGGTAATGGTTGTCCGCTCGGTGCCGACAAGAACGGCTGGTACCGCAGGGAACCGTCGAGCCCCGCTCTTCGTGGGCCAGCCAGTTATCACGCCATTCAGCATGATCCCGAGGTCAACGACACTGACACCGACCGTCCGGCACTGGCGTTCTCGACCAGAAGGACTTCCTTACCGGGCTTCGAGATGATGGTCCCGCCGGAGACTTTGGCGCAATACCCGCTTGGGTAATGAATCTGTGTCGGGACGAACACCGCGGTCGGTGCGTGAACAGTGTGGTCCGGAACGTAAGCCAGGTGAAAGGCCCCATTTGACGGGTCGAAGGACATGGACGTCGGACGGCCGGCGATCGCTTGGGGATACGTACGAGAGAGCACCGACGCGGTCGAACGGAGCGATCCGTGCGCGGCAACGAGTCCCTCCGCCGAGCTTCCCGTGGGGTCGGCGTAGAATTTCCACGACCAGTAGGTCCAGCCGACCATGCTCCGGTCGGCCTCGGAAGTCAGCCGATCGAGCAGGATTGCGTTGGACGTGGCACCGAACTCGCTCAAGAACCAGGCAGGACCCCCGGGCTGAGCCGTCGAGCCGAGGTCTCCTCGGTCCTCCGAGCGCGTCGTGAGCGAATGCTGCTCCTGAGCAGCACAGGCGGCGATGTCGGTCGGATTCCCCGTCTTCCCGCTTCGCTGTCCGCAATAGACGTGCACGTTAAGGACAAGGTTAGGGAAAGTCATGGGACCGACAAAGTTCGTGGATCCGCGACTGCTGTAGATGTCCGGCTCGTAGAAGACCAAGGCACCGCGATCGGCCGTCTGAATCGCCGGGACGACGCCGGCGAGCGGATCGCCCGGGGGGCAAGTGATCGACGGGGCACCGTGAGAGGGGGCACCCACGAACGACCGGCCGGTATAGAAGCATTCGAGTTGGCCGTCGAACTTCTCGTCTCCTGACGTGACCAGCGAGGTCGAGAACGGCTCGTTGAACGGGTCGTATCCGAGGATCCAGGGATCGCCCCGGAAGTAGCTCGCCACCGCGGCCCAGACCCGGTCGTACTCCCCTTGGAGGTCACCGACCACGTCGTTGGTCCAGAAGTGGCGGTAGGCCGCTCCCGCTGCGGCGGTCCCGTAGTTCTGGGACCAGCGTCCGGGCGGTTCGGTGTTCGGTGCTCCGTCGGTGCACACGGCCCAGTTCGGCGCTCCCTCTCCGTCGAACAGCTCGTTGTACACGTCTTGGTGCATGTCGAGCAGCGTGTAGATATGGAAGCGACCGAGCACGTCGACGGTCTCTTTCACCTTTCTGAGGTAGGAGTCGAGGACTCCCTGACTGAACTGGCCCGGATCATGCGGCGCGCCGGGCGTACAGATAGCGGGGTCGTTGGTTGGAGCGATCCCCGGCTCGAGACCCTTCCAGGTCATCCCAAGTCGAACGACGTTGAACCCGAGCCTCGCCATCAGCGACGCGTCGGCGGCGCCGAGGTCCCACGGCTTGCCAGGGGCAGGGTAGAGCTCGTAGGGCGGGTGCTTGTATACCGCGTTCACCCCGTGGAAGAAGACGACGCGACCCTGTTGGTCGTAGAGGAACGGACCACCGGGTGAGCTGATAGCGCCCTCGGCGCCCGAATTCGACGGATACCGAATCGGCGACTGCAGATTCGGCAGCGTTATCGAAGTTCCGCTCGTGCAGTTACTCAGCACGATCATCGCCATGAAGAGCGTCGAAGGTAAAGCCACCTTCCGTGGGCAGCTGCGGAGGGTCGCGTCTCGATGCCGGACTCGCCGCATTCGGCACCGATCCCCTTGCCGAATCGGCATCACGTGCGCCCAGCCGTCTCGGCGGTGCCTCGCGTGTAGCCAATTGAATCAGCGGTCACTGGAATTCGTTCGGACACTCTCTGGTCACACTGCCACGGGTCGTCCATGAGCTGGGAAAGCCGGTTCGTCCCCGAGCGAGAGGTAGCTCTCCTCTTCCTGCAGTGTGTGCAAACGGAGGATGGCGTGTAGGCCATAGAGGAGTCGACGGATCTCCTCAATGTCCTCGTCGTCGGGACCGTCGACGCCGATGTCATCGATCAGCTGCCCAAGCCGCCTGATCTGGTGGGCAATCTCGACGTGGGCGCGGCTCATGGGTGCGGTGGGCTCGCGGCCCCCCAGACACGCTCGAGGGCGGGGTAGACGATCTCCTGCTCGGCCTCTTCGTGGGGTCCTACCTCTTCCACCAGGAACTTCTGCACGGCACGCACTTCGGCCACGGCATCCGCCTGGTCCATGGTTACCAGAGCGTCCGCGACCGAGAGCAGTCGATCGAGGTCCGCCCGGATCACCAGGTGTTCGGTCTGGAACCGTTGAGTCAGGAGAGATGCCGGCTCGTCCAGGTGCGTGCCCTGGCTCGGCGGGCGAAGAGTCCTCAGTTCGTTGAGAATCACGAGAAGGTCGATTCCCTCTTGGAGGATGGCGCCCCACACCGCGGGGAGGAGCCCGACAGCCGCGAACCCCATGGCGACGGTTGACATCGCCATGCCCGCCAGCACGCTTTCAATCGCGATACGACGGCTTCTGCGTGCAAGGGTACGGGCTTCTCCCAACCGGTCCAACCGGTCGACCGTCAGGACCACGTCGGCGGCCTCAGACGAGGCTGACGCACCCTGGGCACCCATGGCGACGCCAACATCGGCAAGCGCTAGGGCTGAGGCGTCGTTGATACCGTCCCCGACCATCATCATCGCCGCTCGGCGCCGCTCGGCGCGCACGATATCCAACTTGTCTGTGGGCGAGCGCTCGGCGAGCACCTCGTCGACTCCGATGACGGCACCTATCGCATCTGCCACCTCGGGGCGGTCTCCCGTGACCATCACGATTCGTTCGATGCCGTTGCTGCGCAGCGAGCGAATCGTCCCCGGGGCGTCACGACGCAACGGGTCGTCCAAAACCAGCGCGCCCGCGGGCTGAGCGTCCACGCCAACGAACACGGTCAACGATCCGTCTAGTCGGCCCGTCGGCGTGCCGTCTTGGCCCAGGCCGGCGACCCCTCGAGCCCGATCCACGACGTTTTGCCGAGCGTCACGCCGTGGTCGCCGACAACTCCTCGAATGCCCGAGCCAGCAACCTCTTCGACCCGATCTGGGAGCTCGAGGTCACACCCCCTCACTCGCGCCGCCTTGACTACCGAGTGGGCGAGCACGTGCGGCGAAACCTGGTCAAGGGAGGCGGCGAGGCGAAGCACGTCGCCAGGGGCCAGCATCCCCGACGGCACGATGGTCGTGAGCGCCGGGTGGCCGCTGGTTAAGGTCCCCGTCTTGTCGATCAGGAGTGTCGTGCACTGCGCCAGGCGCTCGAGGACGGCTCCGCCCTTGACGACGACGCCCCGCCTCGCCGCGCGTGACAGTCCTCCCACGAGGGCCACCGGCGCAGCGAGGATCAACGGGCACGGTGTGGCGACGACGAGGACGGCAACGGCCCTGGCCGGGCCGGCGGCGATCCAGGCTCCGGCGGCGACGACCAAACTGATGACAAGGAACCAGATCGCGTAACTGTCGGCCAGCCGAACGAATGGAGCCTGCGACGACTCGGCCTCAGCGACTAAGCGGACAATGCCGGCGTACGCGCTCTCTGATGCACGGGCGGTCACGCGCACGTCGAAGGGCGACCCGGCGTTGAGCACGCCGCTGCGCACGGGGTCTTCCGGCTCTCGTGTGACCGGCAGCGCCTCTCCGGTGAGCGCCGACTCATCGAGCACGGCAGTCGTGAGCAGGATGCCGTCAGTGGGTACGGGTTCCCCCGATTGAACCAAGAGGCGGTCCCCGGGCGCCACGCCGTCCGCCGCGACGGTGCGGAGTTCCTCCCCCTCGTAGCGGTGGGCCATGGTGGGGGCGCGTTCGAGGAGCCGTCGCAGGCCACGATTGGCCCTTCCGGCTGCCCATGCTTCGAGCGCCCGTCCGCTGGCCATCATGACGCTGATCACCGCGGCGGCGAGATACTCGCCGACGGCAAGTGCGCCAACGGAGGCGAGGAGGGCGATGAGGTCCACCGCGACGCGTCCTCGGCGGAGCTGTCCACCATCGTCCAGAGCGAATAGGCGGCCCCCAGGGCGCCGGACGCAACCCAGACGGCGTTTCCCGCAGTGGCGGCATCGGCTAGGTGGAGGGCTCCGCCGAGAGCGAGGCATGCACCAGTGACCGCCAGGAGGATCACGGCGAGGTTCCGGCCGAGCCATGACGGCGGGTTTGACTGTGCGCTCACCACCCCAGTTCTTCCATGGTCGCGTCGGGCGTCCGTGACCTATGAGAGTGCAAAGGTCACGTGGAGTGGTGACTTTGGTCCCCTTGTGACGCTGTTCCGGGACTCGCACGCTTGTCGTATGACGTTCGGCGCAAGGTGGATTGTGTGGCGGGCTAACAGAAGGGACGAATCGCGATGGCTCGTGACGAGTACCTTCAACACCTTGCCTCTGTACGGCTGTTCTCGAAGTGCACCAAGAGGCAGCTTCAGGAGATTGGCAAGGTAGCTAAGCTACTGAACTGGACCTCCCCGCCGGGAGGGTTCTTGCTCGTCAGGGTGAAGTTGGTTTTGAGATGTTCATACTCCTCGATGGCACCGCGTCAGTGACACGCGATGGACAGCGCGTGGCGACACTCACCGCTGGCGATGTCGTGGGGGAACTGGCCGTCATTTCGGGTCGCCCTCGAAATGCCACGGTGGTCGCCGAGACCGAACTGCGGGTTCTGGATCTCAATCACGCTGGCCTGGACCAACTTCTTGATGATATCCCCGGCCTCGCCAAGCACCTGCTCTACGAGGTCTCGGTCCGCTCTGTAGCAGCGACCCCAGAGGGTGCACTCTGAAGTAGACGGATTGCTCGTCCGAGCTGTTGGAACGACGTGGGGAAAGGCAATGGTCGAGGTAAGGATTCCAGTCCACGGTGAGATGAGTGGGCTTCCGCCCGGTGGCTCTTCCTGGTTGGTTTCGATCGTCTCATACCTCGGCGACTTCCGTCACGCCCGGCGATCGGCCTCGTGACGAAGGTCCACGTATTTGATTCCGTCGCTGGCGGTGTTCGAGGACACCGTTGGAGTCCTCATCCTCGTCCGGCGGACCAGACGAATCGGTATTGCCTGTGCAGTCGCCTTCAGCATTGCTCTGTTCCTGTTCGGCTTTGGATGTTGGGCCTGGAGTCTCCCGGTGATTGCACTACTGGCGTAATTCTGGCACCTGGAGGGTTTCGAAAACCGCGAGCCCATCAGCGGGGATCCGTGACATCGACCTGGGCCACTCGAGTCCCCCTCCCGATCGTTGCGGATGACGAGATGGTTGCCCTCCGGCGATTCCACCCCGATGTGACTTGGACTGGCACGACCGAGAACGGCATGGGTCCAGGCTCGCCTCCGATGACAGCCGTGGGTCGGGGCATCCATCGACTGATCCAAGACGGCCGATGGATCATAGGCGAGTATGAGCAGGACCAGTTCGGTCCCGATGGCAGTTTTGTGCTCACTTGGCAGCGAGGACAGGCCCGACGAAGAGTCCGCCCTGTGACAAAACACTTCCGACTCGTTCTCAGCTTGCATGGCTGAGAACATCGACCTCGTCGTGCAACACCGTGCAACAGGCATCTCAGGCCTGTACAACACTTTTCGGACGCGGCTTCGGCAGGTGGGCGACACTGGCTCCACCACCACGAGTCGGTCCATCGCCGGGCCCTGGCCGCACCGTCCTCCCGACCGAGCACCGACACGGTGGTCATGCGAAAGGTCGACAATAACGGCCGCGCGCGCTTCGCTGGCTCGGACTCTTTCGTCGGCCAGGCCCTTGACGCCATCAGGTCGAGGTTGCCCACTCACAGCGGGTTGCACCTGTTTTCAGGGGACCCGTCAATTCCTCGGTGCTCGAAGTAGTCGCCGTATGACGTCGAGGGTTATGGGCCATGTCACGCCGTCCCAGTTGACAAAGGGAAAGGACACTAACAACGATTATGCAGCGCCGAGCAATCTCGTCTTCTTGGGAAGGGGTGACTCATGTCCCACAGCTTCGGAACCACGACGAACTTTCTAGTCGATGCTCCTGATGGTTTCTGGGGGGGTCTTTCCGCGACACAACAAAGCAACGTCAGCGCGAACGCCAACTTCTTGCTGGGGCAGGTAGAAGCAGCCTTCAATACAACGACCGGCTGGTTCGGCACTGACACCACGAAGTTCGGGACGTCACACCGCCAAGAGGTCTCCCTGGGCCTGAAGGATGGGAGCGGCGCCAACAACAGCGGTTACGGCTCAACTATCAACGTCGACTCACAGAGCAACAACGGCACCGCGACCGCTGGTCCGATTGTCTCGATGCTGTGGATGGCCGAGTGGGCAGAGATCTTGATGTCACTCACAAGTACTTGGCATGCCAACGACAGCAGCGGCGAGGGCCTGTCACAGTTCTGCGCCTCACAGCTTTTCCTCGCGGGCCACAATGACTATTACAACGCGGGCGGCAACCAGATCTTCGTCGAGAACTGGTTGAACGGCGATGGCACGACTGATCAAGGTACGTCCGTCCCAAACACGGCTCGGTCCGATTGGGTCAACCACACGTTCACCGGTGGCAGCGTCGGCGGCGTCAGTGTGAGCGGGGACGGCGATCCGGTGAGCTACGGCTGCGCTCTTGCCTTCATTTATTACCTGACGGTCCAGCTCGGTTTCACCATCAACGAGGTCATCGCAAACTACTCCGGGCAACTCGCCAGTTGCTACCACTCGGTGACGGGTGATTCGAGTGATCCGTTCCCGGGCTTCGTCGGCATCCTAAATAATGCGTTTCCGCCGGGAACGCGAGCCTCGCTGACCGAAACCAATCCGAACGATCCGTTCCCACTCGCTCAAGCCGAGTTCTACGCCCAGAAGAACACATTCGGACGAGACGAGACCCAGGACATCATCAAGCATCAGGGTGGACTGATCCCGTCCGCATTCTGGGTCGTCATCGACGGCATGAGCCGGCAAGCCTTCGAGAACCTCGGTGTTCAGGTAGCGCCGTTCGGCGGTTCCATGTCTAGCCTGCCTGGCGTGACGATCTCGCCCAATGCGGCAGGAGCTCAATTTCAAAACGACGTGAACCCAATGTCGCCACAGCGGATCCGCATCCCATTCGACATCACGCTGTCGCATCCGATCCTGGGACAGTTTCCGGCCTCGGGAGTCTCAGAGCTGACACTGACAACAAGTATCACCGCCGGCGGTTCCACGATCAGCATCTCGACCCCCACGATGGAGTTCGAACTGATTGCCGGGGCCGACCCGTACTTCACCAACATCGACCCGACTCAAGGAAATCAGCCCTATCTCAGTCAAGACCTTCGAGTCTTCAGCGCAGCGCCGGCGGTCGACAACACTCCGTTCCCCGGGGGCCCGTCCTTCAGCGATGACAGTGTGAGCGGAGCATACAGTTACGTCCAAGCGCTGCTGGGCTATCTGAACGGTCAGGCCGATTTCACGAACCCGGCGGGCACGGACCCGTTCTCACTGTTGCCCGACCAGCAAGGCGAGGGCCAGACGGACAGTTCCGTTGCTCCGTTTGTACTGACGAACGCCTTCCCTCTTTCCTTCGTCAACAATTACAACTTCGCTCTCGCCCGGGTGCGCCTTCAGGGCAAATCCGGTGCAGCGGGTGCTGCATCAAATGTGCGCGTCTTCTTCCGCGTGTTCGCGAGTCAGAGCCCCGACACCGACTATGACCCCAACGGGACCTACGCCTCGCTGCCCGACACAGCCAATGAGCCGGGTACCCCCCTTCCGGGTGTCGGGGAGACTTCGCTGCCCTTCTTTGCCACCGGTAACGCAGGAACTCAGACCGACTACCAGGCTAACGGCCCAAATATTCAAGTGTTGACCATCCCGACGAACCAAGACGATCTGTGGTGGTACTTCGGCTGCTTTCTCAACTTCTACGACCCCAACAACGTTGTCGCCGGGCAGCAGGTCGAGGCGTGGTTACCCGGCACCCACCACTGTGTGGTGGCGCAGATCGCCTACGACGACGCACCCATCCCGATCGGGGCGTCTCCGATGTCGTGGGACCAGTTGGCCCAGCGAAATCTGCAGTTCACCGTGGTCGAGAATCCCGGGCCGCTGGCGACTCATCGGGCCCCACAAACCTTCGACATCCGCCCGAGCAATGCGATCGGCACCCCTGGTGGCTCGGGCCTGCCACCCGACGAGCTCATGATCGACTGGGGTCGGGTCCCGGTCGGCTCGACCGCCTCGATCTATTGGCCCGCGGTGACGGCCGCCGACGTGATCGCCCTGGCGCAGACCTGGGGCGGCACCGCAGGACTTTCGTCCAGCGACGCGCACACCCTGACCATCAAAATTGAGGGTGGGGTAAGTTACATTCCGATACCGGAAGGTGTCGGACAGAACTTCGCCGGTCTGTTCACCCTCGAGCTGCCGCTGGGCATAACGATCGGACAAGAATTCGAGGTCCTGGTAAGGCGCCTTTCGACCCGGTACGTCAGGGCAGTCGAAGCAGTCTCGCTCACCCAATCCGCCCCCTCCCGCAAGCTCGACCGGAAACAAAGGGCAGCGGTGGCCGCGGCGGCGGAAGCCGAGGCCGTAATCGAACGATCCGCCCTGTGGCGGTATGTCGTCGGGAGCTTCGTCGTGCGCGTGCCAGTGAGCACGAGTGACCCTCTGCGTGATCCCGAGGCGATGACGCTGGCGATCATGAAGTGGCGGCTGGAGAATCTTTCGCCAGGCAACCGTTGGGCACCGGTGATCGAGCGATACATCAAGTATTGCTCGGCGCGTTTGCACGGCTTCGGCGGCGACCCGGCACAAGTGCCGCCATCGATCGATTGGCATCCACCCCTTCCTGGCGAAGGGACCGGTGGACGCCGCCACCCGCACGAACTGTGTGGGAAAGTACGTAAGGTTCATTTCGACTGCCATGGCGCTTTTCGAGGCTTCGAACTCGACGACTGCTGCGAGCGGCAGTCCTTGGAGAATTGTGACCGTGGGGTGGCAGATCTCGTGCTCCTAGCGTGTCGTGAAGATTTGACCGTCTGTGTCAGATTCCGAGGGAACAGCAACCTGATCGAGGGCCTGACGATCGAGGCATGAAAGGGTTGAGGGCGGTTACCCCAACACAAGATTTAGCCCAACGCGCTCTTAAGTTGCATGGCTGAGAGCAGCACGGACTCCCGTGCCACAGCGTGCCACTGGCCCGATTCGACCGATTTCGTGCCACAAGCAACGACGAACAGGGGGCAATAGGGAATAGCAGCGAGTAGGTGCGAGCAGCCATCTACCTGGCGTTTTCCGCTTCATCCCAGGTCCCTGAGGACTAGCCAATGGGCTTCCCAAGCTGAGAACGCGGGTTCGATTCCCGTCGCCCGCTCTCGACCAACCTCGCAGGTGACGGCCTCTTTTCGCCGGAGCCTTCGGCGGGCTGCTCCCTGCAAAACGCGTAACAAAGAATGAGCTCGTGCCCCACGTGTGCACGGCGTGCCCAGAAAAATGTGCGCGTTCTCAGCTACCCAGGCTGAGGACTCGAGCAGCTTTTCCGGCCTCAGCTTGCATAGCTGAGACCGACGGTGCGCGTGCCGGCTGGCGAATGAGCGTGAGGGGTCACCAACGAGGCTCATCTGGACGAGGCGGACACTGCACACCAGCCATTCCCATGAATTCGCAGAAGGTCTCTCTTGCAACCTTCCATTCACCATCGATAAGCGCAGCTCGCCCGATACGCCCACCAAAGGACTGATTCAAGGGTGGGCCGATGCTGATTGTGAAAAGAACTCGGGCTTCGTGGTCGTTGACGAATCGGACCATGTCCACGTTCACAGTTGCGCCCGGCAAATCTTCACTGACTCTGATGCGATGGCGATCTCGTGCCTCTTCGAGACAAGCACCCAGGTTCGATCCGCCGTCCACCGTTCTGACGTTCCCTCTCTCATCCGCGGCCATCATCTCCGCATAGGCGCTCTCGACTGCCGCCCGGGCCGATTCCTGATCTTCGGGTGGGGGCCCGAACACCTGGGCTCGTGGCGGTCCCATACGAGCAAACAGGACGTGGGATGCGAGGTCCCGAGGTTGGGCCTCCGAATCCTCTAGGCGGAGAGCGCGGAGTGACGCCGCGTGCTCCGCCGTGATGCCGTTGGCCCGCTGGTCGAGCGCCTCGGCTGCACTCAGACCGGCACCGATCCATTCCGCTACCTCCTCAAAAGGAATGCCCGAACTCCACCACTCACGAACCACATCGCCCGGGGTGCGGCCCTGCAGGACCAACCGTCCGGCTTCCGAAGGCTTCAATCCAAGGTCGAACCACGTGTAAGCGTCATGGGACTCGATGCCGTGACGGGCCCATTCGACAGCGTCATCGTCGATCCACCCGCACTGGACGTAGCCGTGCATAAGCCGAGGATCGGCGCCGGATTGTTGGAATCGCTGCAGCGGTCCGCCCGGCATCATCCCTCCCAAACGGGCAGGCATGACACGCGCACCGAGTGGAGCATGGGCCACCCAGCCGCCGGCTCTCCTCAGCACGACGTTTTGCGTTGGAGGGTTGAGGATCCTGAAGGCATCCGCCGGACCGCGATCGTGCCGCTTATGGACGCGCGCTTGCTCGAGCGAGAAGCCGTACTCGTGCCAGTGCACGGCCTCGGCAGCGTCGATGCCCGCGTCCTGCCAGTCGCCAACGGTCTCGGGGGTCGCGCCGGCGGTCTTCCACTGGGCGGCCTCAATCCCCTCTTCGATGCCGCTCGCACGCCATCCTTGTGCTTTGGAGATGGTGAAACGCCATTGGCGCCACGATTCGGCCGTCTCCCGGTCAAAGCCCGCGTCCAGCCAGCGTCCCATCCCCTCGGGCTCATCGGGCTCTTCGGTGTCGACGCCGGTTCGACTCATCTCAGCGCTCTTGCACCCCTCGTCTCACGCCGCCACGGGCGGACCGATCGCAATGGCGCGGGCCCAGTCGGGAACGGCGCCATTGGGATCCATGAGGCCGACAATCACCTTGATCCCCTTCGGAGGATCGGTCGGCCAGGGAGTGAAGCCGTCCGTGAGCACAATGATTAGATCGGGCCTCGGACGCAGCTCGGTCGCCTTGGCAAGACCGGCGCCCATGTCCGTGCCGCCGCCTCCGAGCAGCTGGACGTCACGGGCCTCGAGCACCTTCTGGGCCTCGAACGCCGTTGCGTCGCAGCACACGATGCGCAGGTGCCGTCGACCGACACCGAGGCCTCGGAGTACTCCCTGCACCTCGGCGAGGCACTGGGAGAGCATGTAGTCATGCATGCTTCCTGAAGTGTCGAGGACCATGGCGACCTTGGGGAGCGGCTGGCGCAGGCTGGGCAGGACGACGTCTGGCACGGCTGAGCTCCTCCGCGAAGGCTTGCGGTAGCTGAAGTCGACTCTCCCGGCAACATCTGCCACGCCGAGGCGGACCGCCGAGGCGAGGAGTCGTTGCCAGCTAACCGTGGGCTCAAGAACCTCGTCCGCCCAGCGCTGCCAGCCGGCAGGAACGCTCCCACGCCGGCGCTGGTGCTCTTTGATACGGCGGGCCACGTCGCGCTCGACCAGTCTGCGGCCCGTCTGGCCGACGCCCGGCGAGCCTGTGTCCCAGGGTCGCTTGGCGCCGTCGCACCCGCTGCCGCAGTCGCTTTGCGAACTCGCATTTTCGCCGGCAGCAGCGTCCTCCGGGTTTGATTGAGCGCCTCCAAGAAGGTCCCAGTACTCCTCCGCGGTCAATGAGTCCGGAAGACCCAGGGTGCGCGGACTCACCGCGCTCGAGGGTAGAGCTGCTTCTCCCGCCACCAGATCGTCGTTGATTCGCAGTCGGCCGCCACGTTCCAGCACTGTTGTGCCTCGGTACGCCGGCTCACCGGATCGCTCAAGGCGCCACCCTCGCCCGCTAGGCAACGATCCGCATGGTGACGAAGGAGATGGCTCACCTGGTGGATGAGCCAGAAGCCTGCGGCGTCGACGTCGGTGTTGCTCAGCACATCGGGGTCGAGATAGACGTGCCAATGCTCGTCGACCGGTAACGAGCTGAGATCGAAGCGGGCATCGGGAGGGTCCGCGGACTGGTCGACGACGACGGGATCGAGGGCCAACAGGGCGCTCGCCATGTACGGGGCCTGGTGGGCGGCCCATACCCGCGCCGCTGACCAAACGCGGCGATGGCCGGCCACGAGGAGCTCGATCCTGCCCAATTTCACGTCTCACCTTCCGCCCGGATGAGTCCCGCGGCCCGTAACACCGGAGCCATTTTGAGCAGTCCGCTGGGCAGGGATGCACCCTCAGGTCGGGCATTGGCCAAGCTACGCACGGCCAGCGCAGCCACGTCGGGAGCCTGATCGGCGACACGCTCGACCACTCTCCAGGCGGCCGTCCACGACTCTGCATCGCCGCGGCTCACCGCGACGGCGGCGACGGCGCTCAGGACCGCGAACGCGCGGTCGCTGCGCTCGGGAAGTTCGAAGCCGTCGGGGTCGGCGAGCACGACTTCGGGGTCCGGGAGATCCATGTTGGCAAACCACGAGAGGAACTCGATGCCCGCGCCATCACCGACCGCGCCGAGCACCAATAGTGTCCGGGCGTCCTCCGAAGCGCTGACCGCGTCGCAAGCAGCCAGCAGACGCGCCACGGCCTCCCAGCTTCGCGGGCTGGGCCAGCCTCGACCAGCTTGTTCGGCGACGGTCGGCAAATCGAGGGCCAGAGCGGGTCGCACGTCAAGGAACGCGCCGACAGCTGCACGAGCTGCCACCGTCTGGGTATCCGTTGGCGTCTGGCCGTCGAAGGAGGACGGGCGAGGGAAACCCAGCGCAATGCCGCGTGACACCGACCTCGCATCGACGGGCCAGTCGAGGTGGACGAGACGGTTGGCCAAGGGAGGCGAGAGCTGCCAGCCGTCAGCTGCTTCCTCGGGCGGATTAGCGGCCGCAACCACCCGCACCCCCTCGGGCAAGGTGAGGTCGCCGACCACCCGCTCGAGCACCACTCGCAGCATGGCGGCCTGGACGGCTGGAGGTGCGGTGGTGAGTTCGTCGAGAAAGAGCAGACCATGGCCCGCAGCCGCTAGCCGTCTGGCCCAGAGGGGTGGGGCCATCTGCACCGCGCCGTCGATGACGACTGGCAGACCAGCAAAGTCCGCAGGCTCGCGAATCGAGCCGATCACGACCTCGGTGGGCCAGCCAAGGCTCTCGCCGAGGGCGCGCACGACGGAGGTCTTTCCCGTCCCCGGACTCCCCCAGAGCAGCACGGGGACGCCTGCCTGTACCGACACCGAGAGTGCTTCGGCGACTGCGGCCGCCTCCAAGCTGATCACCTCCGCCCCTATTGTCCCAGACCAGAGTCGCCACGGAGACAGGGCTCACGGCTCCGTCGTCGAGGTGCGGAAACCCAAACGTGGCCGGTCGCTACAACACCTGAACGAAGCGGAACACGGTCCCACTCTGTATGGCTGAGAAGACGTCGACCATCGGCGTGCAACAGCGTGCAGCACGCCGCTTCGGATCCATTTCGTGCAATACGCAACGACAAACAGGGTGCAACAGCGAACACCGGGGGTAAGGTGCGAAACACGTCCAGCTGGACTTTTCTGCTTTTCAGCAGGTCGCGCTCGACGGCTCGATTGGCTTCCCAAGCTGAGAACGCGGGTTCGATTCCCGTCGCCCGCTCTCTTCCAACTCTCCAGGTCAGGCCCGGTAACGGAGCGGCTTAGCACTCGGGTTCGCAGTCACGAAACGGCCGTCGTGCCACAAACGTGCCACAGCTTGCCACAAGAGGAGGCGCGTTCTCCGCTACCGAAGCCGAGCACCAGCGACGGACGAGCCACTAAGGCTCAACCGTTGGATCACCATCCCAGCACCGGTGGTCTGCACAGGCCAAGCGCAGTTTGGTCAGCAAAATGATCCAGGCCATCGTCAGGTGGCGTCTCCGGCAGTCTTGGACATGCAGATGAGGACTCTGGTCAGTCACCATTCTCGCCGGTGAATTGAACTCGCAGGAGCCGTCGGAGTGCTGCCACTCGGGACCCGGCGCGATGTTTAGGTGGGACTGAATGGCCCGATCATCCTGACGCCCGTCTCGTTGCCGAGCTGAGCGTAACGGCGTGCGTGGCGGTCGAACTCACTCGTCATCGAGGACTTGGCCTCCGCGAAGGTGAAGAAAGATCGGGTGTCAGCCTTGGGCGGGTCGCCGCGCATGTTTGTCTCGGTCGTGTGTACACGATGCGCGTGCGGTTCCCCGGATCATCACACGCGCTGTCGGTGAGATGACCTGAGCTTTGAGGGACATGAGTCGCCTTGAGGAACGCGTCCCGCTTGAAGCCTGGGTAATGGGCAGCGAAGGCGTCGGCCAGGCGTTGGGTCAGCTGATCGAGAACGATCGAACCGTTGACCGAGTAGCACCGGTCAAGGTCATTCTGAACCGTGCCCCGCATTTCGCTGATCGAGGACGCCACTTGCTCGAAAAACCGCTCGGTCATGGGCACGGTCGCTACCCCCCTTGCTGGGTGTCTGCAGTACCCTAGCCGTTGCGACTTAGAGTTGCATTCGGAGGAACCGATTGTGCAGAACGGAGGCGGAAGGTGGGACTCAGAGTTGCAACTCACAGTTGCAAATTGCCAATCCACCAGCCGCCGTCTGACGAAGATTCCAGGTCAGATGCCTGCGGCTGGAGCAACGACGGGAGTCCGCCCTCCCCTCGTCGCTCCAGCGTTCTCGCTTTCGTCAGATTTGCAATCCTCAGTTGCAATGGCCCTCTTTCGGATTGCTTTGACCAAGGCCGTCGCCCAGAGTTGTTTCGGTTGCAAACAGAATCCGGGCACCGCTACAACTCCTCCGTATCAGCGTTCCGGCCGCCGCGAACCGGCCATCGACGTCGTCCTACTCCGGCACGAAGTTGTAGTGCAGCGCCGCCAAGTGACACGCCCAGAATTCTTGGGACCTACTGTCGTCAAGCTGGGCCGATGACCCGACCATCGATCGATGAAACAGCCTCTTTCGGTACCCAGCCTGTCTCGACTTGCACACTGTGGAGGACGAATGGGACAAGGTGACACGGCGGGCCGCTCGCGCCAGCCACGCCTGGCGCGAGCGGAACTCCGCTCGTTACTCCTCGAGGCGGCACTCGAGATCCTGCGTGAGGAAGGTCTTCATACCGGATCCGTGAACATCACCTTCAAGCGTGTCTGCGACCGGGTCCGGGTGCGCACGGGCATCCAAGTAACCAACGGCTCGGTGATCAAGCGAATCTGGGAGAACCAGGCCGAGTTCCAAGCCGACGTACTTGTGGCAGTGGCGAACGACCTGTCCCGGCCGGAGCTCGGTCTCATCTTCAATGCCCTGGGACCACTTCTAGCGGAGGCGGTCCCTTCAAATCCCGAGTCACGAGCCCGGCTCGTGCAGCAGGTGTGCCGAGTAGGAGGTGAGGCCAACGCCGTCACCACGGCCGAGTCGCCCAACTATCCGCTCTGGATGCATGTGGTCGCGACGGCCATTACGACCTCGCACACACAACAGCGGGAACGGATCTTGCTGGTCCTCCGCGAGGGATACACGTCGTTCACCAAATTGTGGGAGGAGAGCTTCGCCGCATTGGCAGCCCTCCTTGGATTGCGGATCCGACCTGAATCGGACATGTCGCAGTTCGTGGTGGTGCTCGCGGCCTTGGACCAGGGATTCTCCCTCCGCCACCGCATCAACGGAAAGATCGAGTACGTCACCCGGCCGACCGGGCCGAACGGGGAGAACGAGGACTGGACGCTGTTTGCCCTCGGACTCGAGGCGCTTGTGCACCAGTTCTTCGAGCCCGATCCCACGTATGACTCCGAACCATCGGCTTAGCCGTCCACAGATGCCGCCCGCCGTGGCCGACCTGGCTCGTCAGATGAGATCCGACGTCCGGGCGATCGCCCCATACTCGGGGATACCGGTCGAGTCGTTATCAATCTGGACCACAGCGTTGCGAAACGGATCCGCCTTGGCGGCGGTGGAGGGGTGTCCCTGTGCGCACTGATCAGGCCCAACGATCAGAGTGTCTCGGCGTACGCGTACGAGGTCCTCGGCCGAGGCAGTTGACGGCGTTCGCTCCGGGCGGCCGAATTTGGTTCTGATTTACGCTGCCATGATTGGAGATCGAGCGCGTACTAGAAGCGCCCTGGAACGCGGCGTGAACCCAAACATCGAAGTAGCGAGCCTAATTGGCCGGAACCGACAGTTGCTTGGTGATATCTAAGGAATCTCACACCCACGCCCCTGGCCAATCGCATTGCCGGAGGACGAACCCGAAGACCGGCCAGCTGATTGAGGGAAGCCTCAAAACTCGCCCTCGGCTTGCATGGCTGAGAACGCCAACCCCGCCGTGCAACTGCGTGCAACAGCCCAACTCGGACTCATCTCGTGCAACGGCAAGGGAAGACACAAGAGGACGCTACGGAACAACAGCTAACGGCTGATTCACAGCTTGACCAGCGCATTTTCACATTCCACCAGTTCAGCAAACAGGCCTGTAGGGGTTCCCAAGCTGAGAACGCGGGTTCGATACCCGTCGCCCGCTCTCGACTGACGGTGCAGGTCACACCACGGTTCTCGATGGACCTGTCCGTTCATCAATGGGCGAAGACGCGCTATATAGAACGCTCTCGTCCCCACGACGTGCCCCACGACGCACGCGGCGTGCCCCATGAAGGCGCCTGTTCTCAGCTACGGAGGCTGAGAACGGGGCGACGACCAACTCTCACTGTCACTTTCGGCGTGCGGGTTCTTTGGTTCTGGACTGGCAAGTCAGCAGATCGAGAAGTGCTTGCGCGGCGCCGAGCGGTGGGCGACCTCGCGCGACGACTGCACACATGTCTCGCCGTATTGCCGGTGTGACAGGAATGCCGACAACGTCGTGGGCTACTGGCCGGATGGCCATCGGTGGTAGAAGAGACAGGCCGGCGCCGCACCTCACCATTTCGACGAGGTACTGCATGTTCGCGACTTCACACGCGACTCTTCGGGCGAGTCGGGCGCGGGTGCACGCTGCGTCGATCTGCGAACGCAGGGCGGAATCGAGCGCGGTACTCAACGAAGTCTCGATCGCGGAGGACAGCATCGCTGAGGCGGATGGTCCGACGACGCGCCAGCGGGTCGTCGCGGCGCATCGCGAGGACCAGCGCATCGTGACCGAGATCCGTTGTCATCAGCCGGACCCGGTCGATTGGCCCGTCGACGAAGGCGACGTCGAGCTCGCCGTCGACAACTGCCCGCGCCAGATTGCCGGCCGCACCCCAGGTCAGACGAAGAGTTACCCCCGGGTGGACCTTGCGGAAGATCGTCAGGAGGGCGGCCAAGTCCACTACGCCAAGCGTCTGAATTGCCCCCACGTGCAGCTGGCCGCGTAGGACACCGCGGAGACCGGCCACCGCATCGCGACCCTCGTCCACCGCAGCGAGAGTTGCTCGGGCGGCAGGTAGAAGAGCCCGTCCGGCCGGCGTCAATGTGACTCGGCGGTTGTCCCGCACGAAGAGGGACTCTCCGAGTTCTCGTTCGAGAGCCTTGATAGAGGCGCTCAGACTGGACTGCACCACGTGGACCCGGGCGGCGGCGCGCGTGAAGTGCTGCTCTTCGGCCACCGTCACGAAGTGCTCGAGCTGGCGAAGCTCCATGTATCGATTCTATCGATGGTGAGTAGTAAGAGAATCTATTGGACCAATCATCAGCCAGCGTAGAGAGTTAGATACATCTACTCAGCGGAATCAGCCCGTTGCGGTCTGAAAGCGCCCCGCTGTTGCCACCTAAGAGAGGAGAGTCATGACCAACATCTTGGATTCCGCAAAATTGCCTGACACCCATGAGATGGTGGTCATCCATCGTGCGTTTCGTCGGGAATCGCGCCTGCTCGGTGAGCTCATTGCCGCCGTACCTGAAGGCGACATCCAGCGAGCGGCCATCCTCGCTCGGCACCTGGCTTGGTACCAAGCCGGTCTGACGAATCATCACCATGGCGAGGACGAGCTGCTGTGGCCGCTACTCCACGAGCGCGCCGGCGTCGACGAAGCGATTGTGACCCGTATGGAACGACAGCACGCTCAGGTGGCCGATACGCTCGCCCGCGCACTGGAGACGCTGCCGGCATGGCAGGCCTCGGCCGCCGCCGATCGGCGTGACGATCTCGTCCGCGCCCTGTCTTCCCATGGCCGCGTGCTCGTCGAGCATCTCGACGACGAAGAAAGCCATCTGCTTCCGCTTGCCGCCATTCGTCTGACCAGCCCGGAGTGGGCTGCACTGGGCGAGCACTTTGTCGCTACTACTCCGAAAGCCCAGTTGCTCATCTTCCTCGGAGCTGTCTTGGAGGAGGCGACGCCCGATGAGCGGGCCGCGTTGCTCGGCGCGATGCCTCGGGTGGCGCGCCTCGCCTGGCGGAGTGTGGGACGACGCCACTACGCCTCACACATACGACGAGTTCGTGGGACCACGATCGATCAAGCCCGCAAGCTGTCCACCATCACCCTCAGGGAGGTTTGACCATGTTGTTCTCCGAACCAGAACTTGCTTTCTTGTCGTCACAATCGGTGGGCCGCCTAGCCACTGTCCAGCCATACGGGACGCTCCAAGTCAATCCGGTTGGGTTTACCTACAACGCGGAACTCGACACCTTCGACATCCACGGGTTCCGTATCTCGGCAAGTCGAAAATTTCGCAACGTGGCAGCGAACGGCCGGGCGGCGTTCGTCGTCGACGATGTCCCCTCGATCGACCCTTGGCGGGTCCGCTGCCTCGAGATCCGGGGCTTCGCGGAAGCGATCACCGCAGACGTGCAGACACAAGAAGAACTGGACAATGCGGTGATCCGAATCCACCCCGAACGCATCATCAGCTTCGGGATCGTCATCCCTGACCAAGAACCTCAGGAAATGACGGCTCACAATCGTGACGTGGCCCGACCGTGATGGCGGACAAGCAAAAGTCAGGCGCGACCCGGACGCTGAATCTGGGAGAGCCATACACACGGTTTGGCCTGTTTCGCAGATCTCCAAGAGTGAGCGCCGACTGGTTTCGGAGGCACTGGTTTCAGAGGCACTGGCTAGGACTCATCCTGTTGGCACAGCTGAGCTTAACAACCGTGTTCATCGTCTTTGCGGCGACGTATGGCTTCACCGAGAGCACCATCTTCTTTGGTGCCCTCGCGGGTTACAACCTCGTCGCTCTCTTGTTCAGATTGTTCTTCGCTGATCACCGGCGGATTCGCCAGCTCACGGACAACGCCTGACCAAATTGAGGGCGAGTCGGGTAGATGCTGCAACCGCGAACTATTTGGGCTGCATCGTGGGAGCAACCGATGGTGCTGTCGGACTACCGGATTGTCAATGGCCCGCCTTCGATGGACGAATCCTAAGAGACCGTCCGGTCGATGAGGCTCTCGATTCGAGACACAGGAAACCAGATTGGGGTGGTCAGCACGTTGGTGGGCGCAGGGTGGCCCAGTCGAAGACACCTTGGAGTTCTTCGGCTAGAGCCAGAAGCGTCTCGTCGGCGCCGGGCGCACCAACGAGCTGCACACCGATCGGCAACTGCTCACCGCTCCAGTGCAGAGGCAGGGAAAGGGCGGGCTGCCCCGACAAGCTGAAGGGGGCCAAAAGCGTTCCCATTTGCACCAATCCCGACTCCGACCCAAGCGGCCATGCGGGCTGAAAGGTGGTCGGGGTGACGAGCAGATCCCATTCGTCCCACCACCCCACCACCAGTTCGGCCACGTCGTCGATTCGGGCTTGCGAGCGCACCACATCCTCTGTGCTGCGAGAGGTGGCCCGGTCCACCGCATCGAAGAACCGCCGGTCGAGTTCGTCCTTCTCGACCGACCGACCCAGACGATCTTCGAGCCAACGTAGGACATGCGGCCGGGTTGCATCGCTGAGCACGCCCAGCGGGTCGGCTGCCCTCTCCCAGAACCCGCTCAGTATTGGGGGCCAAGCGATCTCAACTCGGTGCCCGAGGTCCTCCAATAGGCGCCCGGCGACGTGCACGCCTTGAGCACATTCGGGATGCACGTCCAATCCGACCTCGGGGTCGTGATCCAAGAGACCCACCCGAAGTGACGTCTGTGTCGCGGGCTCAACCGCGTTGGAGAGGGTGCGAAAAATAGTGGTCAAATCTTCGGTATGACGGGCCACCACGAAGTCGTGCCACACTGCATTGGGTGGCTGTCCAGCTGGCGGGACGCTGGCGATCCGGCCGGAGGTCGGATTCAAGGTGGCCACCCCGCACAGAGCGGCCGGGCACCGCAGCGACCCTGTCGCGTCCGATCCGTGGGCAACGGGCACCATCCCGCATGCCACCGCGGCGGCCGGCCCGCCGCTCGAACCACCAACCGATCGTGAGAGATCCCAGGGGTTCCGAGTGGGCTCGAAGCCCGGAGGCTCGGTCGTAACTCCGTTCGACAGTGGCGGACAGGCTCCCTTCGCGATGAAGTCGAACCCAGCCGCTTCCAGACGATGCGCAAGAGCCGTCGTCTTCTTGGAAGTCACGCCCGCATCACGCATTGCAGCTACGCCTAC
Organism: uncultured Acidimicrobiaceae bacterium; assembly: GCA_963763575.1. Taxonomy (GTDB): domain Bacteria; phylum Actinomycetota; class Acidimicrobiia; order Acidimicrobiales; family RAAP-2; genus Bog-473. The sequence goes on along the minus strand of CAVXPD010000008.1, from coordinate 215,280 downwards.
CCAGTGCGGTGTCCCCGCGAGCTCTTGACCCGCGTCCTTGAGGACGATCGGTACTCCGGATCCAGCTCTGTCGAAGAGAGGGATGACGATGGCATTGACGATCGGATTGAGCCGTTCGATCGTCCCGGTTACGGATCGACCGAGCTCACTGGCGCTGAGTGCGCCTGTTTGTAGCTGGCGGCGTTGCTCCGCAGCGCTCGCCCACCTGATTTCCTCCATGGATCGAGCCTGTCACTCTTTCCCCTCACAGCGGGGTCTCGAGTCCTCGGCTCGTATTGCTGAGCAACGACGACAGCTCCGTGCCACTGCGTGCCCTTGATCGAGTTCGCCCAATTTCGTGCCACAAGGAACGAGCAAATAGTGCCTAACAGCGAATACCAACAGACAAGTCAAAAGCGGCTTGAACTGGGCGCTTTGAACCGCCCCGGGATTGGTGACTGCTCCTTCCCTTGAGAGGATGGAGCGATGCCAGAGAAGAGCAAGGCGGGACGAGGTCCCTATCCGCCCGAAGTCCGGGAACGGGCCGTGCGGATGGTCTTCGATCACCAAAGCGAGTACCCGTCGCAGTGGAAGGCCATCGAGTCGATCGCGGCGAAGCTGGCGGTCAACCACGAGACACTTCGACAGTGGGTCAGGCGGGCCGAGACAGATGCCGGCGAGCGACCCGGGCTGACCACCGACGAGCGGGGGCGGCTCAAAGAGCTGGAAAGGGAGAATTTCGAGCTGCGCCGGGCGAATGAGATCTTGAAGGCGGCCTCAGCTTTCTTCGCGTTTATGTAACCATCTCCTGGCCCGGTGGGTTGGCTCGTTTCTTCGCTGCCCGATTCTGGTCGTGGCTGTTCCTTGTTGTGCCGCCCACCGGGCACGCGACGGGTTGACCGGAGTGACTTGATAGGAGCCTGGTTGCACACCTCAATAAAGGCGTGTCCCCGGCCGACCCAGCGCGGCCCCGTTGAAGCGATCAAGGAGGTTGAGCAACATGGTGGTCGTTGGCGTTGACGCGCACAAACGCACCCACACGCTGGTGGCGATAGACGCAGCTGGACGCAAGCTGGCCGAGAAAACGGTGGCTGCCACGCCCGATGGCCATCTCGAGGCGGTGGTGTGGGCCGAGCAGTGGCCCGAGCACGTCTTCGCGCTCGAGGACTGCCGCCATCTGACTCGTCGCTTCGAGCGGGACCTGCTCGTCGCCGGCGAGGCGGCTGTGCGGGTGCCGACCCGTCTGATGGCAGGAGCTCGTGATGGTGGGCGCGAGCAGGGCAAGTCCGACCCCATCGATGCCCTCGCGGTTGCCCGTGCCGCGTTGCGTGAACCCGAGCTCCCCGTGGTCCGCCTCGACGGTGAGGCCCGAGAGTTGCGACTGCTGGTCGATCACCGAGATGACCTGGTCAAAGAGCGAACCCAGGTCCAGAGCAGGCTGCGCTGGCACCTCCACGAGCTCTTCCCCGGTCTTGAGATCGCTCCCAAGGCGCTGCGGCGCTATCACGTCATGAGCGACGTCGAAGAGCGTCTGAAGGGAGTCCCCGGCACCGTGGCTCGGATCGCCCGAGAGCTCCTGGTCCGCTGTCGCGAGCTCACCGTTCGTGCCAACGAGCTCGAGCGTGAGATCACCGTGCTCGTCCGGGTGCTGGCGCCGTCATTGCTCTCCTTGCCGGGCTGTGGCGTACTGTCAGCCGCCAAGATCGTCGGCGAGTCGGCAGGGGCCCGTCGGTTCCGCTCCAGGGCTGCCTTCGCCCGCTGGAACGGCACCGCTCCGGTTCCGGCGTGGTCGGGCAACCCGAACCGTCATCGCCTGACGCGTGGCGGGAACCGACAGATCAACGCCGCCCTGCATCGCATAGCCGTCACCCAGTTGCGCGGGGTCGGCGTCATCGGGCGCGAGTACGTGGAGCGTCGAATGTCGAAAGGAGACACCAAGACCGAAGCGCTTCGCCTCTTGCGCCGACGACTCTCTGACGAAGTCTTCCGCCGCCTGCTCGACGACGAGGCGGCCCAATTGGACGGTTCATCGAACGACTTTCTCGTTGCCGCTTGACATAGGAGCAAGCGGGAGCTCGACCCGCGACCGCCGCGCTAGTCGCCTTCATCGACGAACACCGCCGCCGCTTCGGGGTCGAGCCGATCTGTCGGGTGCTCACAGAGCACGGCGCCAAGATCGCCCCGAACACCTATTGGGTGGCCAAGAAGCGTTCACCGTCGGCACGGGCCGTGCGCGACGATGAGCTGAAGGGCGAGATCCTGCGCGTCTGGGGCGACAACCTCGAGGTCTATGGGGCCGACAAGGTCTGGACCCAGCTCAACCGAGAGGGGATCCGCGTGGCGCGCTGCACCGTCGAGCGCCTGATGCGTGAGCTGGGCCTCTCGGGGGCCCGACGGGGCCGGACCTACAAGGTGACCACTCGCTTCGACGAGCGCCAGCACCGCCCGGCCGACCTCGTCGAGCGCCGCTTTCGCGCGGACGAGCCCAACCGGCTCTGGGTGGCGGACCTCACCTACGTCAAGACGCATGGCGGCTGGGTCTACGCGGCGTTCATCATCGACGTGTTCTCGCGCATGGTGGTCGGCTGGCAGATCTCGGAGTCCTTGCGCTCGGACCTCGCCATCGAGGCCCTCGAGATGGCGGTGTGGAATCGGACCCGGGGCGGCCAGGTCCTCGACGGCCTGGTCCATCACAGCGCCCGCGGGGTGCAGTATCTATCAATTCGATACTCCGAACGTCTCGACGAGAACGACATCGTCGCCTCGGTCGGCTCGCGCGGTGACAGTTACGACAATGCCATGGCCGAGGCCTTCAACAGCCTCTACAAGTGGGAGCTGATCTACCCGCAAGGACCATGGCGCGGCCTCGATGACGTCGAGTACGCCACGCTCGGCTACATCGACTGGTTCAACCACCGCCGGCTGCACGGTGAGATCACCGAGGACAACTCCTACGTAGCGCCGGCAGAGTTCGAAGCGACCTACTACCGTCAAACACAACCGGCCGCCGAGGCGGCTACCCAATAACCCGAGCAGTCATGGAACCCGGGGCGGTTCACTTCCACGTTTTTGCAGGTGTCGACAACCCTTTTCGAAAGGCTTGCATAGCTGAGTACTCAGTGGTGCCCAATTGCATCGGTCGCACGCTTAGATGGTCCAGTCCAACGTATAAATCAAGCCCGTCCGGTTTGTCGCCAAGCCATAAGCCACTCCCGACACACCCGTGGAACCGGACCGAGTCAGATTGGTCGTTATCACAAGAGCCGTTGTGTCGAGATTCGCTCCGGAATCATCGACATCGATCGTACCGATGTAGATTTGCCGAAATCCGAGGAACCACAACCAAATGCGATGGATGTTCACCGTGATGTGAGCGGAGCCGCCGCTCAGGCCAGGAATTGCGCCCGTGCCGGTGAGCGAGTTGATGGTGCCCACGCCGGGGTCGATTGTGAAGCCTCCGGATGTGAGCGGTCCCGAGTTCACATAGGTGATGGCTCCGGTGAAATGCAGCGACACTTCGGCAGCTGTCACGGTGAAACTCTGGGAGGCGACAGCCGATGATCCCCCGTTCCTGCTCACGGTCTGCCCAGTAAAGACCTGGGTCGTGGAGGTGCCAGCTGAGTCGGTCTCTATGACCTTGGCCGTGTAGGGACCCGGTGTGGCGTAGGTGTGCGTGGTGGTTGGCGTAGAAGTGGTGGCCGTGGAGCCGTCACCGAAGTCCCAGACATACGTCGAGATGGTGCCGAAGGCCACCGTTGAACCACGGGCATCAAAGCTGGTGGGCTGGCCAGCTTGGGCCGTGGTGACGGAGAGCTGGGCGACCGGAGCCTGGTCGGGCGTGATGGCCATCTCAGCAAGACCAGCCGGGACGGGGATGGGGGTTCCGGCCGTGTTGGTGGCGGTGTCGATCGGCGTAACGGTCTTGTCGCGGGTATTGGAAACGTAGACGGTGGCCCCGTTGGGCGTGATGGCGATGCCGGTTGGATTGGTTCCAACCGGGATGGGGGTTCCGGCGGTGTTGCTAGCCAAGTCAATGGGCGTGACCGTATTGTCAAGCTGGTTGGTCACGTAGGCCGTGGCCCCGTTGGGTGTGATGGCGATGCCGGTTGGATCGAGGCCGACCGGTATTGGGTTTCCTGCGGTGTTCGTGGCCGTGTCGATGGGCACAACGGTGCCGTCAGAGTTCGCCACGTAGGCCGTTCCTCCGTTGGGCGTAATGGCGATGGCGACGGGACCACTTTCTCGAACGTTGATGGGGGGTTCGGCTGTGTTGGTGGCTGTAACGATCGGTGTGACCGTGTCGTCGTTAGTGTTGGCCACGTAGGCCGTGGCCCCGTTGGGCGTGATGGCGATGCCAAACGGCAACGTGCCGACGGGGATAGGGGTTCCGGCGGTGTTGGTGGCGGTATCGATCGGTGTGACGGTGTCGTCGCTGTTATTGGTCACATAGGCGGTGGCCCCGTCTGGCGTGATGGCGATGCCAAACGGCCGCGCGCCGACGGGGATGGGTGTTCCCGCGGTGTTGGTCGCAGTAGCGATCGGTGTGACCGTACCGTTGCCGGTATTGGTCACATAGGCGGTGGCCCCGTCCGGTGTGATGGCGATGGCCCATGGCGCGGACCCAACCGTGATCGGGGTCCCAGCCGTACCAATAGCGGTGTCGATCGGCGTGACTGTCGAACCGACCGTGTAGAGCGTCCAGGCCCGCGACGAAATGGCCTGGGCGGGGCTGGTGCCAATCGCGGTCACCAAGGCCACCGTCATACCGATCGTGACGGCGAATCCGGCTAGGGCGGCTCCACGGATACGAGTGGGCTTCTGTGCATGCATGGCAACCCGTTTCTGTTGGTCTATTGGGTCGACCTCATCCTTGCTGGCCCTTTCCTCGAAACTAGCCCATCCGGCCTTTTCGAAGGATGGGCGAGTCAAACTCGACCTCTGCAATGGTTCGTCACCCGCCTGTCGGCCACTGCGGCCGCACTACTCAATGCCCGGCCTCGGATCGCCTCTCTCTGGGATGTGCCAGCGGATCTCATAGAGAGCCAGGAAATCTACTTGGAGAGGTTGCAGAAGATCAGGTCTGCTTAGTGACCCGTATCAGAACACCGTCGCGCCGTAAGCGGTGAGTCTGGATCGGACCTCGTCTGCGCTCCACTGCCAGACCTAGGGTTTTGGATGTCATTCCAGTGATCGACCCAGTGGTTATGGCGGCTTCGAACTCCTTGGTCGAGCGCCGGATCCACACCTTGGCATTTGTAGGCCTCGAAGTTCAGTGCCCGAGTACAGGTCCGCTCTCGAGTTCTCAGCTTTATGGCTGAGGAAGGCAGGACGCTCCGTGCCACAGCGTGCCACTCGCCGAATTTGAGCAATCTCGTGCCACACACGCAACGACGAAAAGGGGGCACCAGCGAATAACAGCGAGTAAGTCGGATTAGCTCCCAGCGGGGCTTTTCCACTTTGGGGCAGGTCACGAGCAAACATCCCCGGGGGGCTTCCCAGGCTGAGAACGCGGGATCGATTCCCGTCGCCCGCTCTCGTTCAACGTCGCAGGTCAGATGCCGTAACTGAGTGGGCGGTTCTCAGGTTTCCAGTCAGGAAACTGCCGTCATGCCACAGCGTGCCCACAAGCAAGACCCAACGACGAGGGCTGGGTCTCGGTCGGCGACACCGCCGACCGGCCTGCTTCGCGGTCGAAGCGATCCGGCGGTGGTGGTACTCGATGGGACAGCCCCGCTTTCCCGACGCCACCCAGCTGTTGATCACCGCCGATGCCGGCGGATCCAACGGCTTCAACTTGCATAGGTGAGAACGACGAGCCTGCCCGTGCCAAGCGTGCCACTGGCCGAATTCGCGCAATTTCGTGTCGCACGGAAAAGCAAAAAGGACACAACAGGAAATAACCGCGGATAGGTGTGAATAGCGTTTAGCTGGACTTTTTCACTCCGCCGCAGGTCGCGAGGCACCCTCCAGTGGGCTTCCCAAGCTGAGAACGCGGGTTCGATCCGGTCGCCAGCTCTCATCCAACCTCGCAGGTCAAATCCGATAAGCGAGCGGCGCAGCTCTCGGTTTCGTTTGCACGAAGTGGTCGGGACCGGCGTCGATCCGGTGACGTCACTCTTTCGGGTCAGATGGACCTCTCAATGGTGCTGGCGGACTACGCCAGCCTGGATGTTGTCGCCCCCTCCGATTCGTCGCCGTTCGGTCTATGGGTGTCAGAAATCCAGGACTCGTGTCCGCAAGGCGCAGACCTATCGTTAGGTGCCGTGACTGTTTCCGAACCTCCGCCGACCCCTACGCAGGAACAAAGCCGCAACGCCAGCACAGAGATGGGCGCGAGGAGTCGACCCGGCCGAATCGAGAGGCTCGTCCGCCGCACGGACAAGTTCCAGCAAAGACACGGTGCGCTCGGGTTTCCGTTCGCAGTGCTGCAGAAGTTCGGCAACGACCAGGCAGGCAGCAAAGCAGCGCTCATCGCGTACTACGGCCTCTTCGCCCTGTTCCCACTGTTGATGCTCTTCGCGACCATACTCGGCTACGTCTTGCACAACGACGACCAACTGCGAAAGCAGCTCGTCGACAGCGCTCTCGGGAGTTTCCCGATTATCGGTCCTGAGTTGCAGCCGCACGTCCACAGCCTCGCCGGGAGCGCCCTCGCCGTCGTCATCGGCAGCCTGCTCCTCTTGTACGGCGCCATCGGCCTTGGACTGGCGACTCAGACCGGGATGAACAGGGTGTGGAACATCCCCTATGTTCGTTGGCCATCCTTCCCTGCGCGCTACCTTCGAGGGTTTATCGTCCTGGTCCTGCTAGCTTTCTCGACAATTGGATCGACGGTGCTTACAGGTTTCGCGACCCTGACTGCACACGGGATGATCTCCACCGGGCTTTTGCTTGTCGGATCTCTCGCCTTGAACTTCGGGCTCATTTTTATCGCGTTCATGGTGATGACCGCAGTGAAGTTCACGTGGCGTGACGTTGTCCTTGGCGTTGCGTTGGCCACTGTGTTCTGGCAGACGCTGCAACTCGTCGGGAGCTGGTACGTGGGTCGCGAGCTCCGACACGCGACGGAGGTCTACGGCTTCTTTGGCATCGTTATCGTCTTGTTGGCCTGGATCTACCTGGGAGCTCAGCTTTTCCTTCTTGCCGCGGAGATCAACGTGGTACAGCGGTACCGCCTCTGGCCCCGGTCGATGACCCAACCACCGCTCACCGCAGCGGACAGAGCTGTCTTTGAGCGCCTCGCAGTGATGGAGGTCAGGCGGGACGAGGTCGAGGTCAATGTGGAGTTCACGCCCGAGGCGGATTTCGACCCATTGGATCCGTCACCAGTTTCGGCAGAGAGGGCACGCGGTGAGTGAACCAGGGCGGCTCAAGGGATTCGGCTGACGTTACGTGGAGCAAGGGCCTAGATGCGAACGCACATACTTCGCTGGTCCGGCATTTTCTAACCCGTCCTTCCCTACAGGGAGATCGAATCCGGGAACCTCGAGACTCGGCTTGATGTCGTCGCGCCGTTGAGCTCGCGGGTCGACGTCGGTTCCGCTCCGCACCTCACGAACAATGGCGGACGCAGTTGGACAACCATCGCGCCGAGTCCGCAGTTTGCGCCGAGCGGTTACGAGGCCGCAGATGAAAGGGTTGGTCTCGACAAGGGCGCTCAGACGTCAGATTGAGCCCGGCGTGGGAACCGCGGGGCGCCATCGATCGGAGTCGGCGCCCTTGCTGGCGCCGCTCTTCGAACGAACCCGCCAGTTGTGTTTGCGTGAGATTGATTGGTGGCATCGAGAGCCCGCCGCCAAGGGTGACGACTGCGTTCCCTTCCGCATCTCTCGGCTCTTCGTTCGGTGATTATCCAGACTCGGACGTGACGTTCACCTCCCCCGTTCATCGGGACGTCGCCAAACGACGCCCCGACAGGCTGAGGCCCAATAACCCCTTCGTAAACCCTCCGCTTCAGTCATTCCATCGTCGAGCCGACCAAACTCATATGTCCACGAGATGAGATTTTCGGTCAATGCCGGTCAAAGCGACCGCGGCGCATCGTCGGCCATTGGTCGAGGGCGCGTTGTGGGACATCAGTCTGCAGTGCGTGTCCGTAGTCGGGTGTTCCCAAACACTGCACACTAGGCCATGATCAAAAGACCTCACGCTCGTAGCGCAACAGAACGGCCTGACCGATGGTGTCGGCGGACGCCTGTCGTAGCCGGCGGGGAGTGATCTCGGCGGTGAACAGCTTGGTACCCCGGCCGACCAGCTCAGGGATCACCATGATGCGGTACTCGTCAACCAGGTCACGCTCGGCGAGGGTGTGCACGACACTGATGCTGCCAGTGACGACGACGTTGCGCTCCGCCTTCTGCTTGGCGACGGCTTCGAGCAAGTCGCCGGAGAGCAGGGATGAGTTCTCCCAGGCGCTCACCTCTTTCACGCTGTGAGAGGCCACCAATTTGGGGATGCGGTTCATGGCGGCCGAGAAGTCGTCCATCCGGCTGGGCCAAAGGTCAGAGAACTTCTGCCAGGTTCTGCGGCCGAGCAAGAGCACGCCGCTGTCGAAGATGGGGCCCAACTTGAACTTGTCCCCGTCTACTGGCTCGGGCCCGTGACGGAACATCCAACCGCCATTCGGCGTCCCATCGGTTCCGTCAGGGTCTTCGATGATCCCGTCGACCGTGGAATAGGCGAGGACGATGGTTCGGTACATGATCTGCTCCTAGTGCTCTGTCGCGATCCGGACAACTCGGCTCGTAGGTATCTACCGGCCGGACCACCCAAACTCATCGCGATCAGGGCAGATTTCGGGAAGGCCGAACAGACCGAACACTTCAGGATCCTGGTAGACGGTCGTCCGGTCGATGACACCTCCTTCCACGGAGAAGACCTGCAGGGTGTGCAATTGGAACCGCTCGCCTTGGCGGTTATACGCCACCATGCCGGGTTGCCTGTTGGCGGAGACCGGGAGCGTCCTCCACTCACGTCCGCGCATATCGAACACCCGGGCCATGAACCGGGCATAGGCGGCGGCGCCCACGTACCAGTTCCACATTGGAGGCATCTCCAACACGACCTCCTCAGCCAGCATCCGGGCCAGCTCTTCCACGTCGGCCCGCTCGAAGGCCGCCATATAGCGGTCGACGACCGCTCGTCGCGCAGGCTCCGGCTCCTTCAGCGTTCCGGCATCGAGGCCGGGACCGGCGAAGGTGGCCCGGGCTCGCTGCAGCGCACTGTTGACCGCCGCAGTACTCATGTCCAAAATGAGCGCGACCTCGGCGGCCGCGAAGTCGAGCACGTCGCGCAGGATGAGAACCGCCCGCTGCTTGGCCGGAAGCAGCTGCAACGCCGCCACCACCGCCAGGCGGAGTCCACTTCGTTCTGCGGCCAGAGCCGCCGGATCATCGGGTGCGCCGCCGAGCAAGCGATCGGGAATGGGTTGCAGCCACGGCACCTCGAACCCCGGCACGAAGGCGGCGTCCGTGTCGTCAAACGGCTGCCCCACTCCCGACGGAAGCGGACGGCGCGACCGAGTCTCGAGTGCACTGAGGCAGGCGTTGGTAGCGATGCGATACAGCCAGGTGCGCAGCGATGCTCGATCCGGGTCATAACGCTCATAGGCACGCCACGCCCGCAGCATGGTGTCCTGCACCAGGTCCTCGGCCTCTTGCACCGAGCCCAGCATCTGATAGCAATGCACGAGCAACTCGCGCCGGTGAGGCTCGGCCGCCGCTGTGAACTCGCTCTCCAACGTGTGACTTGGCACCTGCCACGTCTACCATTCCCGTTGGCGCGTACGTGCACTTTTCGAACGCCGGATCAACATCGACCACCTATTTCCGTGAAGCCTCCTCGTTCGAGCATCGGACATCGATTCGCTCTCACGCTGTCAACGCACTTGTGGTGGTGTCCATCGAACGAACGGGGAGTCATCAAGACGAACCGTCCGTCCTAATCGACGCTGTCGTGCTCAATGGTCGATCTCGGCGGAAGGGCGGTCTTCATCTTTGCGACGAGCTCCCCGAACATGGGATAACCATCCGTTCCTTGCATGGCGTCTATGGACGGCTTCCACATTTCCCAGCGGTCGATCAACGTTCGTCCGAGCAGCAACCTAATCAGTTCGAAGTCGAAAGCACCGACGTGTTCGAGCGCCGCCAGCTGCTCGAAGTAATCGAGTTCGCGGTACAAGACATAGGCCTCATCCGCATTCGACGCAATGAAGGCCTGGAATGCTTCGCTCAGCGCCTCCTTTGACTCGAAGCTGGCGACGAGGCGTCGCGTCTCTAAGAGCGCATCTTCGTTCCAGCGACGGAAGAAGTCCGCTGCAACTTGGGATTCCCGAGCTTTCCTCGCTTCCTTGACCTGTTGGCCGGCAAAGCCAGCAGCGCCGAGGGCGCCCAGCAGCCCGAGGGCGCCGACGGCGGTGAAGATCGCCGTGACCTGCTCGGCCCAATTCGGTCCAGGCATAGTCCAACCCTTCTGTGTGGCTTCTTCAGGCTACCCAGACGTACCAAGCGTCCTCGAGCCTCGAGGTAAGCGGCTGGCCTAGAGACGCGTGGCTGATCCGGCGACTGAAGAGACCGTTCGGTCCCCACCGACGCCATGGTCGCGTCGTGACTTCGCAGCAGGCAGGCTGTGCTGATGCGGTCGGCTCACGTTTCGCGCCTCCAGGGCGTCTGCTCAGTGTGAAGGTAAAGCAACCCTTCGAGGACGTGGTTTCCGCGCACGGGTCGACCGTGTGGCGAGTGTGTCGGGCGATGTTGGGCCCGGTGGACGCGGACGACGCCTGGTCCGAGACGTTCCTCTCCGCCCTGCGGGTCTACCCGAAGCTCCCAGCGGAGGCCAACGTCGAGGCGTGGCTGGTGACCATTGCCCACCGCAAGGCGATCGACGTCATTCGCGGCGCCGGTCGCCGAGCGGTTCCGATGTCCGATCTTCCAGACCAGCCGGGAGGAAGGGCCGGCGGCGGCGACAGGGATCTCGACCTCTCCCGGGCGTTGGCCACCCTTCCCGACAAGCAGCGTCTTTCGGTGGTGTACCACTACATCGCCGGGCTGCCCTACGACGAGGTCGCTGACATCCTCGGCGGGAGTGCGGACGCAGCCCGTCGGGCCGCGTCAGACGGTGTCGCCAACCTCCGCAAGAGTCAAGGAGCCCTCCAATGAACATTCCCCAATCTGATCCCGACATCATCAACCTGTTGCGGGAGCTGCCCCGGCCTGGCGAGGCGGACCTCGGGGCTCTTCGAGACCGCCTGGCGGCCAGAGCCGAGGCCTCTGGCCTGATCGACGTGGCCTACCGGACGCTCGACACTCCCGTCGGGACCTTGTTGGTCGCAGCCACCCCGGCGGGATTGCTCCGCGTGGCGTACGAGCAAGAGGGGCTCGACACCGTGCTCCAGGACGTGGCCGACAAGGTCAGTCCCCGCATCTTGCGCATGCCCGAGCGTCTCGATGACGCGACTCGCCAACTCGAGGAGTACTTCGCCGGTCGTCGCCACCAATTCGACCTTCGTCTCGATCTGAGCCTTTCCTCCGGATTCCGCAGATTGGTATTGGGCTATCTGCCTGCGATCGGTTACGGCACGACCGCCAGCTACGCGCAGGTCGCCGCTGCGGTGGACAACCCCAAGGCAGTGCGCGCAGTTGGTGCCGCCTGTGCCACGAACCCCCTCCCGCTGGTAATTCCCTGCCATCGGGTGGTGCGCTCGGACGGTCGAATCGGTGGCTACCTGGGGGGCACCGACACCAAGCGACGGCTGCTGGATCTGGAGGCTGCGGCGTGAGTATCAGCACCGAGGCCGTGTCGGCATGGCGGACGCGGGTGGACGGCGCGCCATGGGCGTCGATCGCGTCCCAGATCGACGAGCTCGGCTGCGCGCTGACTCCCCAGTTCCTTACCAACGCAGAAGCGGATCGCCTGATCGATCTCTACGACAACGACGACGCATTCCGCTCCACCGTCGACATGGGCCGGCATCGTTTCGGCAAGGGTGAGTACCGCTATCTCGCCTGGCCACTGCCCGATCCAGTCGAAGAGTTACGCCAGGCGCTCTACCCCAAACTGCTCCCGATTGCCCGTGATTGGCACAGCAGACTGGGCCGACCGGAGCCATGGCCCGAGACTCTCGACGACTGGCTGGACATGTGCCACGCGGCCGGACAGACCAAGCCCACTCCTCTTCTGCTTGCGTACGGGCCAGGCGACTGGAACGCCTTGCACCGTGACCTCTACGGTGAGCTGGTCTTTCCGCTCCAGGTCGTGGTCAACTTGACCGCGCCCGAGATCGACTACTGCGGTGGAGAGTTCCTGCTCGTCGAGCAGCGACCCCGAGCTCAGTCACGAGGCACGTCCATGGCCATACCCCGCGGGCATGGTCTGGTGTTCACCACCCGTGACCGGCCCGTGCGGTCACAACGCGGCTGGACAGCGGCCCCGGTCCGTCACGGCGTCTCCGTCGTCCGCACCGGGCGGCGCGTCGCCCTCGGGTTGCTCTTCCACGACTCTTCTTGATCCGACGGACGAATCCGGCGGGCATGGATCGCCTTTGGGCAAAGTGACCAAACAGCCGGCGACGTACGCGCCCGACACATCCATGTGCCAGTCACAGGCGACCTCTTCGGCCGTACGCCGGGTGCCGACCCGGAGCGTCGCCCACCTGGCAGCTTCTCTGCCATCCGGAGACTCCGTCGGATCGAAGGAATGACGGCCCGATTGCGGGACAGCGGATCGGAGCGCGTCAGCCTCCGACTGAAGACACCCAGGTCTGCGCCACCGCAGCCGGCTGCTCCTGTTTGGAGGTCACATCAAGGTTGAGCTTGGAGATGGCAGTGGTGGTCAGCTTCGCGTCGATTTCGTCGAGCACGCTGGCCACACCGCTGGTGGCCACGGATTTGCGGATGACCGGGACGATGTAGTCGGCGCCCTCCAGGTGCTTGTTGTCGGTGAGTGCGACGAAGTTGTTCGAGATGACGTTGCCGTCGCTCGAGAACAGCTCGACAACCTGCACCTCGCCGTTCTTGAGGGCCGCCACGCTGAGCGGGCCGGCCTCGTCGAGTGACTTGAAGCCGGCGAAGTGGAGCCCGTAGACCCGTTTCAGACCAGCCTCACATCCGGCGAACGTCGGGCACTCGGGTGGCCCACCCAGAGTGAACCGGGAAGCGTAGGGCTTGAGGCTCGAGATGGTCGTCAAGTGGTCCTTGTGGGCGGTGTCTTTGGTGACCGCGAATACGTCCGTGTCGAGCGCCTTCGACGCAGGCAGCACGGTCACGCCGCTCGAAGCGAGCGCCTTCTGGTCCGCCGGGATGGCGGTCGCGATGTTGTCCCCGGCGGCCTGAGGCGTGCCGCCGTGGAGGAAGCCAAGCAGCGACGCGGCGTAGTCAGGTTCGAGGTTGATCTGGCCTTTTTCGATCGCAGGAACCACGATGGCCCGGGTACCCAGCGCCGGTTCCACGGTCACCTGGTAACCGGCCTTCTTGAGCACGTCGGCCCAGATGTTCGAGACGATGGCCTGCTCTTCGAAGTTGGTCGAACCGATCACGATGGCCGGTTTGCTCGACGATGCGCCCGCCGAGCCGGTGAAGGCCGCCGGGATGATGAGCGTCGAGGCCAGGGCGGTCAGTGCTCCGAAGGCCAGTGAACGCGAGAAATGCATTGGGACGCCCTTTCGTTGAGGGGGCCGTGCCGCCACGGGGAGGCGACGGGACTGTAACGGGAATGAAATGCTGACCACTCCGCTGGCAAATAGCAAGCTCTACAGCGCGTTCAGGCCTGAGACCGGCTGCGGGAGGTAGGTGTCCCTGGCCCGACCGGCACCTCGACGCCGCAGCGGGCGCGGCGTCAAGACCCTGGTCAGGACGCCGAGCACGAGGGCCACCAGCCCCGCCATCGCAGCGACGAGCAGGGCGCCGCTGAAGGCGACAACCGAGTCGTTCGTGTTGAGTCCGGTGATGACGAACGTGCCGAGATCCGTGTAGCTGACGTAGGCCGCAAGGGTTGAGGTGGCCACGACCTCGATCGACGCGGTGCGAATGCCCGCCATGACAAAAGGCACCGCGAGCGGCGCTTCGATGGTCCGCAGCACCTGGCCGCCCGTGAGCCCCATGCCACGCGCCGCGTCGCGGACGTCCGGGTCGACCTCGCGCATGCCGACGTACGTATTGGTGAGGATCGGGGGGATGGCCAATACCGTGAGCGCGAGCCACGACGCGAGGAACCCATTCCACTTGAGGGAGATCGCGGGCTGGATGGCCAGGAGAGTGAGGAGGGCTAACGTCGGCACGGCCCGGAACGCGTTCGCGGCGTTGACCGCGACAAGTCCTCCTCGGCCGGTGTGGCCGAGGACGACGCCGACACCGCCCCCGAGTGCGATCGCGGTGACGACCACCGCCGCCGACAGCACGAGCTGGTGCCAGAACAGGAGGAGGATCCCCTCCGGTCCCCACCAGTTGCTCGACGTGGTGAACCACCCGAAGACGTGGGCCAAAAAACCCAACTTGCCCCCCTCTCAGGCCCCCGGCCGGCGGTTGCGGGCCCACGGGACGGCCAGTCGTTGGGCGCCGACGAGGAGCAGGTCCGCGACAGCGGCGAGCGCGATCGAGAGGACCAGCCCCACGATGATCGGCGTGTTGTAGCCGATGTTGAAGCCGTAGGTGATTTGCTGCCCGAGACCTCCGAGACCGATCAGCGCTGTCACCGTGACAAGGCCGATGACGGTTGCGGTTGCAACGCGTAGCCCGGCGAAGATAAAGGGCAGCGCGAGGGGCAGGTCGACGCGGATCAACGCCCCCGTCTGCGAGTAGCCGAGCGCAGTCGCGGCCTCGCGTGCATCGGCCGGCACAGCATTGAGCCCGGCCACCGTGTTCCAGATGATGATCAGCAGCGTGTAGCCGACGAGCGCGATCTCCGCCGTGGGGTACGACGCCACGAACCCGGTTATGGGACCGAGGATCGCGAACAGGGCCAGTGACGGGATGATGTACAGCGTGCTGGCGAGGCCGAACACCGGCGGCCGCACAAGCCGGTAGCGCCAGGCCACCACGGCTAACGGGATCGAAATGGCGGTTCCGATGGCGACCGCGATGACGCTGAGCTCGATGTGCTGGACCAGGTCGGTTTGGATCTCGCTCCAGTTGCTCGTGACGTAGCTCCACCGGAAGAACGGGTTGGTCCCGATCAGCACCACTCCGACGTTACCGTGCCACGCCACTTCCGTCCTGGAGCACAGCCTGGAGCAGGGGCGGACAGCGACTCTCGGTCGGTAACCTCTGTGCCGGTGATCACGCTCGACGCGGTGACCAAGCGCTACGACGCCGACTCGGTCGCCGTCAACGAGCTGAGCCTCACCGTGACCGACGGTGAGCTGTGCGTCATTGTCGGCCCATCGGGCTGCGGCAAAACGACGACGCTGCGCATGATCAACCGGCTGATCGAGCCGACGAGCGGACGGATCCTCATCGACGACACCGACGTGCTGAAGATGGATCCCGTGAGGCTGCGCCGGAGCATCGGCTACGTGATCCAACAGGGCGGGCTGTTCCCCCATCGACGGGTGGGGGACAACGTCGCCACCGTCCCGCGCCTGCTCGGTTGGGACAAGAAGCGGATCGATGCCCGTGTCGTCGAGCTCTTGGAGCTCGTCGGTCTCGATCCGGAGAGTTATCGGCGCCGTTTCCCGCACGAGCTCTCGGGCGGCGAGCGCCAGCGCGTGGGGGTGGCCCGAGCGCTCGGTGGCGATCCGGCGATTCTCTTGATGGACGAGCCGTTCAGCGCGGTGGATGGCGTGACCCGTCAGCGCCTGCAGCAGGAGCTGCTCGAGCTCCAGGACAAGCTCAAAAAGACGATCGTGTTCGTGACGCACGACATCGACGAGGCAACGATCCTCGGCGACCGGATCGCTGTCCTGTCCAAGGGAGCGCACCTCGAGCAGTACGACACGCCGAACCAGGTTCTCGGCCGTCCGACCACCGCCTTCGTCGCCGACTTCGTCGGGGCTGACCGCGGCGTGCGGCGGCTCGCGGTCCTGCCCATCGAGGTCGATTCGCTCTTCCACCCGCCCGAGGTCTCTCCCGAGCTCAGCATGCTCGACGCTCGGGTCGCCGCGGCCGGCGCCGATAGCCGATGGGCGGTCGTCGTCGACGAGCAGTCGCAGCTCCACGGGTGGATCGATCTGGAGCCGAGTCTGACCGGTTCGGTCGAGGACAACCTGGTCTCTTTCGACGTCCAGGTGCCCCTGGGGACGTCCTTACGCGCCGCGTTCGGCGAGATGCTCCAACACGACGTGCGCTGGATCCCGGTCATCGAGGAGGGCCGATATCTCGGTGTCATCACCCCGAACAGCCTCCACGCCGCCGTGCGCCGTTCGGTGGGCGGCCAGCCCGTCGAGCCCCGCGACCTCTGACCTTCGGGCGTCCCGCGTGGCGGGAGTCCAGCGGCGCACCCTGTGAATTTCCAAATTTGGTTTGAACGAGGAGGCTGAGAGAGCCGGACCATTCCGTGCGAGACGCCATCGCAAAGGAGAGCAGAAATCGTCGGCGTAGGCAGGGACGAAATTCTTGCCGCAACCTCTCCTGGAGAGGACTCAGCATGGAAGGCCTGGGGATCGGTGAGATCGATACCGGCCGTCGGATCCCAGACACTTTTGAACCGCTCTGGTGAAGGCTGCGGTGAGTTGCTCTGCGCCACTGGGTGCCACCGGGCGAACGGAGCCTGCGAACGTCCAATTCTGGTCTGGCGCCAAACCGCATCCGAATGCCGGTCCCGTGGACGACGAGAGGAAGCCGAGCGGCTTCGCCGCGATCGCCGCGCCCGGTGGCGAGGTCGATGCCGCAGAGGCACTCCTCTCGGTTCATGGTACCTACGACGTGTCGCCTTCTAGCCAAGCGGGTCGAAGGAGGACGGCGAATGGCCAAGGGCCATCGGCAGATCCAGGGACGATGTTCGCGGCGGCCCTGGTGAGCCATAGACAAGGATGAGCGGGCCACCGGTCGGGTGAATCAAGTGAGCCAGGGTCCGCGGCTATATTCCGCTGATGCCAATTAGCAGGCGGTAGACGGGGAGCAGTTGAATGATTTGTGCGCGTGGTGGGCGCATGGTCCCTTTCGGGGTTTTCGGACTGGTCCTCTTTCTCGTCGTCGGACTTCTGATGATCCCAGGAGCAGCCGGATCTGGCGACCACCGGATTCACCGGACCCGCCCGACCGACCCGACCGCTTTCTACATCGACAACACAGCCCCCTGCCCGGGATCGGGAACAATGGCCGCCCCCTGGTGCAATTTCAGCGCCGTCAGGTCCAAGGTCATCGAAGCGGGGGACAAGATCCTTCTCAAACGCGGGGACACCTTCACCACCGAGATGATGCTCAATGCATCTGGTACGCCCTCGCAGTACGTCACGGTGGGCTCCTACGGCTCCGGGCCGATACCGGTCATCGACCGCAAGGACGCCTTGGGCTCTGTCGGGATCGATCTCTACAACGACAGCTATGTCGAGATCGAAGGTCTCGCAATAGAGGACGCCATTACCGGCATTCTAATCAACGACATCACGAACCAGACCGGCTACCGCTTCTTACATCTCTCTCTGTCGGGGGACGTCGATGGGATCCAGGCACCGTCGGGAACCGGCACGAGCACCGCCAGCAACGTGCTGGTGCAAGACGTCGAAGCAGCACACAACACGCTAGGTTGCCGCTACAACCGCTGCCAGGGATTCGCGTTGTCGTTGGGCTCAGTCTCCAACGTCATCGTCAACCGCCTGTTCTCGTTCGACAATTGTGGAGCCACTTCCTGGTCGCTAGGTGCGGGGGCATCGAATGTGCTGATCGAGAATTCGGAATCGATTGGCGACGGTGACTGCAACTCCGTAGGAGGGGTCACCGCGAACTTCCTCGACAACGATACGAACGTCACCTTTGTCAATGACATCGTCGCCGACGTACCTTTCACCCTCGGTTCGGTCGACTTCTCCGCCATAGACCTGGAGCCCGCTGACGGGCCTGACCGTGGGGTCAACATCGAGGACGATTACATTGCCCACAACACCGGACCGGGGATAGAGCTCCTCGATCATCCCGCGGCCATCCCCAACGTCAACATCTCTGGAAACGTCCTGTTCGACAACGGAGGGGGCCCCTATGATCCGACGGTCTACCCGGTATTGGGTCAGATCTGGACCGACGAGTGGCTCCCCGGCTTCGTCGAATCAACGGGGTCCATAACCGACAACCTCTACTACGCGCCTGTCGGCACCGGAGGCTTCGAACAGACGCACTACGGAGCCAACTACAACGCGATCACCCAATTGGACAACAACGACGTCGGTGGTCCGGACAACGTGTGGTACGCGGCGAATGGGTTCAGCTGCACCACTCAGGGCGCGAACGGGTGGTCGTACCAGTCGAGCACGGACACTCGGCCTGGAAGGACCTCTCGGGCTGCACAGCGCTGGACACCTTGGATCAGGAGTGGACCACCGGAGGAACCGCATCCGGCTTCGTGAGCAACTTCGAGGAGATGCCCCCGTCCGACACGAGTGCGTGGGTGGCCCGGTCCTGGTCGGCGCCCACCTCGGGCCCGGTCAGCATCCGCGGCAGGGTCCTGATGAGCAATCCCAGCTGTCGCTCGGGCGTCACCGCCGAGATCACCAAGACCGGCTCGTCGAAGCCGATCTGGGGTCCCAAGGTCATCCACGCCGGGGACGACGTCGGGGTCGCCACCGATCTCAACGGCGTGAACCTCGACGCCGGCGACCTCCTGCACTTCGCCGTGCGGGAGGACGGTTCGAGCCAATGCCGCGTCAGTTGGACGCCGAGTGTCGCCCGCTGAACGGAGCCCGGACGGCGGAACCCGAGATCCCTTCGCTGCGCCCGCGTGATTCGCATGCCCGTGTCGGTGCGGTACGGCGACGCGGTCGTCGCGGGAGACGGCTCTTCGATGCGCTACCCGCAGTGGGGCGAGGCGGCTCGCCGCTGGCGACAGCACCTGACTCCTGCTTGTCTGCCCGATTCCCAATTCGAGCGCGCCCGGCACCAGTAGGGAGTCCTCGAGTGCCGGCCGACTCGAAGATGGCGGCGCCTGCGGTGACGATGCCGACGGACAACAGGATCGACCCGACGGCGTCGAGAGGGGTATGCCAATGAGCGCCGATCACAGCCAGCGAGATCAGCACAATCCAGGCAACGCCGATCGCCAGAGCGACGTTGCGCGCTCGGCCTGCCCAGCCGTGGGCCGAGCGCGAAGCAAAGGGCCAGGGCCGTCGCGCTGACTGCGGTGACGCTGCCGGAGGGAAAGGTGAGCTCGCCGTAATAGGTCCGCTGCACCAGCGGCTTGGCGACGTGCTCGCTCATGAGCAGCGCCCCGACGGCCAGTGCCGCGTGGAAAAGAACACGCCAAGTGGCGTGCTTGAGCCAGCCGACGGCGAGCGCGACGACCAGCGCGGCGACGGCAAAGTGGTGATCGCCCTGGTTCGATTCCCGTCGCCCGCTGCCGTCGCCCCTCCTTCCAAACATCGGAGGTGAGCCGGGTTTCTTCGGGAGGCTTCGCTACGCGCTCGCTGGAAACGGCGCAACAAAGAGTGACTTCGTGCTCCAACAATTCGCTGTTCATTTGAAGGTGAGCGCTCTCGGCTTCCGATGTTGAGTCCTCGAGGGCGCAGTGGTTCTCTACGAAGTAGTTCAGGACGGCCGAGGCTCGAGCCTTAGACCATTCAGAATGCCCACCGTGGTTCCACCACGCCTCCGCCTCGGTGAGTACCGACGGCGACGTGAAAAGGCCTCGACGGGACCAACATCCACCCCGGAATATTGGTCGGCGAAGCTTCACCTCGTCTCTGCTCCCCAGGGCCATATCGGCCATGTGGCTGATGTTGTCAGCTTCGAGTTAGAGGACGATCTGGGCATGGATATGGCACAATTCTCCAACAGAGCAGCCGAGTCGGGACGTGGCGTCTTGCGACTGTACGACGGAGACGAGCGAGCACGGTCGCTGCCGACGGGCACGGTGACACTCCTGCTCAGCGACGTCGAGCGATCGACCAGCCTCTGGGAAGCTGACGAGGAGGCGGCGGCGGCCGCTATTGCTCGCCACTACGAACTGTTTGACGTCGCAATCGCCGCGCATGAAGGGGTAAGACCGGTCGAGCAGGGCGAGGGTGACAGCGTGGTAGCCGCATTTGCGTTGGCGTCTGATGCAGTCGCTGCCGCGCTCGATGTCCAGCGAGCTTTCGCCAAAGAGCTGTGGCCGACCGACCGACGGGTACAGGTTCGTATTGCTCTGCATTGCGGTGAAGCTCGGCTGCGCGATGCGGGCAACTATTTTGGTCCGGCGATCATCCGTTGTGCCCGGCTGCGATCTGTTGCTCACGGCGGCCAGACGCTGGTCTCAGAGGCGGTGCGTGACCTCGTGGTCGATGTACTACCCGATGACGCAACCTTGCGGAACCTCGGTTTACACCGGCTGAAGGATCTGGGCCGGCCGGAGCGGGTGTGGCAGCTGTGCCACGCCGACGTTGGCGTGGAATTTCCGCCCTTGCGCTCCCTCGATGCCTTTCCGAACAACCTGCGCGCTCAGTTGACGGCTTTTGTCGGACGCGACTCCGAGATGGCGGAGTTGCGCAAACTCCTGGCGTTGCATCGACTGGTTGCGCTGACCGGCGCCGGTGGTTGCGGTAAGACCCGTCTCGCCCTTCAGCTGGCGGCGGACTTGGTCGATGAGCATCCGGGTGGCACCTGGTGGGTCGACCTGGCCGGAGTGTCAGACCCCGAGCTCGTAACGGCAGCCGTCGCTACCGCGATAGGTGTGCGCGCTGAGCCGGAGCGGTCTCTAGTCGAGACGTTGGCTGAATACCTGGCGGGTGAAAATGCATTGATCGTCCTGGACAACTGCGAGCAGGTCCTCACACCGTCAGCTGGTCTGGCCGAGGAATTGCTGAGGTCAGCGCCCGGCCTGACGGTGCTGGCCACAAGCCGCGAGCAGCTGGGGATTGCGGGTGAGCTGGCCTGGCGGGTGCCTCCGCTGGATAGCGAGTCGGGTGTGCAGTTGTTCATTGATCGGGCCGTCTTGGTCCGCCCTGGTTTCGCGCCCGACGACGCAGAAACAGAGTCTGTGTCTCGGATATGCGAGCGCCTCGACGGACTCCCACTTGCGATCGAGCTCGCTGCGGCGCGTACCCGCATGATGCGACCGTCGGCCATCATGACCGCGCTCGATGACCGGTTCCGCCTACTTACTGGCGGCGGACGGTCCGCTCAGCCTCGCCAGCAAACTCTCGAGGCGTCGGTGGCGTGGAGCCACGATCTCCTCGATGAGGGAGAGCAGGCGCTTATTCCGGCGGTTGTCGGTGTTCAGTGGAGGATTCACACTCGACGCGGCCGAGGCCGTATGCATGGGTGGGATCGTGGACAGCTACTCGGTCCTCAATCTACTCAGCGGCCTGGTCGACAAGTCACTCGTCCAGACCGACGACCTCTCGCTTGAGACCCGCTACCGACTTCTGGAAACGATCCGCCACTACGCCCGGGACCGTTTGCTCGAAGCGGGCGAGACCGACGACGTTCGCAGCCGACACCTGGCGTGGTTCTTCTCTCTCGCGCAACGAGCGGAACCCGAACTGGGCGCGGCGGGCGGGCCGCCATGGATGGACCGACTCGACGTCGAGCATGAAAACCTTCAATCCGCGCTCGAATGGGCCGAGATCACCGGTGACCACGAAACGGTTCTTCGCCTGGTCGCGGCTATAAGCCTGTTTTGGGAGGCTCGGGGCCATCGACATCAGGGCATCGGTGGGCGGTGGTTTGCCCGAGCTCTGGCCGTCGACCACGGACCGTCCGTAGCCCGGGCGCGAGCGCTGTGGGCTGCCGCCCATATGGGAATTTACGGTGGCGACGTCGCGGTCACCCTCGCGCGGACTCCAGAAGCGCTGGCCGTGGCGGAGGCCGTTGGCGATGACCGCACGATGGCGCGGGCCGCGAACACGATGAATTACGCCCGGGCCTTGTTCGCCCCACAAGAGGGATTGGTCGGGCTCACCGACAGCATCGAGCTGGCCCGGTCGATCGGGGACGAGTGGGCGGTAGCCGACGGGCTCAAGATGATGACGATCGCCTGGGCGAGCCAGGGGGACTACGACTCTGGATTTGACGCGGCACGGGAACTTTTCGAGGTGGCCCAGAGATTGGGCAATAAGTTCTTCCAGGCCTGGGCCTTCGTGGGCACCGCCTACACCGCCGTCCGCTGGGGCGACTTCGCCGCCGCCCGCGATCAGCTCGAGACGGCGCTCGCCCTCTGCGATGAGGTCGGCGACCCGATCACTCGTTGGATGGCCATCTGCTACCTCGGCGAGGTCGACGCCATGACCGGCGACTACTCCTCGGCCCGAGCTCGCTTCGAGCAGGTGCTCCACAAGGGAGTGGCATCGGAGGGCGACACGGCCCGCCACGCGGCGATCCCCGATTTGGGCTCTCTCATGCTGGATCTCGGCGATGTCGCCGGCGCCGCGGCCGTCGTCGAGCCCTGGGTCGCCGACTTTGAACGCGAGGTCCCGCTGTTGCGCATCCCCTTCCTCTTTGTGCGCGGCCGACTGCTCGTTGCCTCCGACAACGAGGCTGGCGCCCTCTCCGCCTTTGACACGGCGAAAGAAGTGGCGATGCAGATCGACAATGCGCCGCTCGCGGCCGAAGCCGACTACCTCCTCGGGCAATTGGCTCGCCGCCAGGGCGAGCCCGCCGACGCGGAAGACCTGCACCATCGAGCCCTAGCCCGGCGCCATCAACACCGGCTCGCGCCCGGCGTCGCCGAGTCCCTCGAAGCTCTCGCCGGAATTGCCGCCGGACAAGAGAGCCCGACGGAGGCCGCTCGTGTCTTCGGTGCGGCTGCGGCCATGCGCGCCTCCCTCGGCTTTGTCCGCGGGCCGGTGGACCAGTCTCGATATGAAGAAGACGTCGCAACAGCACGCCAGCGGCTCGACGAAGATGCCTTTGCGAAGGCGTGGGCCGAAGGCGAGGCGCTCACCATCGATGCCATAGTCGCCTACGCCACGCGCGCTCGCGGCGAACGCAAGCGCCCCTCCTCCGGGTGGACCAGTCTCACCCCGACAGAACTCGAGGTCGTCAAGCTCGTGGCCAAAGGTTTGAGCAACCCAGAGATCGCGGAACGACTATTCATCAGTAGGGCCACGGTGAAGACGCATCTAGCTCATGTATTTGCCAAGCTGGGCGTGACCGGCCGAGCCGAGCTCGCATCGGAGGCAACACGCCGAGGCCTTAAGGGGTTACACCTGGCCTAAAGCCGCGGCCGGCTCGCACAGTTCCGAGGTGGGCTAACCACTGATAGGTGCGAGGGGATTCCCCGCGGGTATCTGCGCACAGTCCTGAGGGGCAGGCAGGCCGGCGAAACGCGCTGTGAGCCAACCCGCAGCATCAACGATCCACGCGGCGGCAGTACCGAGGTGATCGAGAAGGTCGTACTCGTTGTACTGGACCGTGACCCCGCGTGCGCAGTACTCGCCAGCCAGGGTGCGCACGTCGCCCGTGATCATCACCCCGTCGCCGGGGCCGATCGCTGGCGTGTTCGCCGCGGTCCCATCGAGCACGCCGTTGGCGCCTTGGTCGATGAGGAGGGGCTCCGTCGGGGTGCCTCCGGTTCCCATGATGAGCTGGTTGGCGTCGGTTACGTAGGCCGGGATCGTATCGGGGTTTGCGTACCGCGGCTTGACGAGCTCGGTGTAAGTCAGGCCGGGATAGGCGCCGAGTGCGCTGATGATCGAAGCATCCTGAAGCTTGTTGTACACCTGGAGCCCATAGGCGTTGAGATACGGGGTGAGGTCGAAGTGGAAGGAGCGTGCGAGGCCGATGAGCGCCATGGGCAGAACGCCGGACCAGAGGAGGCTGCCGCTCACGTAATTCAGGTTGTGCGCAGGATCGACGAGAACACCGCCGAAGGCCGCACCCACGAACAGGTGGTTCAGATCCGGGGCGTAAGTCGGCGCCAGTTCTGCGGCCCACTCGGTGGCTATCGCGCCTCCCGAATAGCCGAGCATTCCAATCTTCGTGGTGCCGGCCAAACCGGTTGCGGGTGAGGCGATCGCAGCGCGCAGGGAATCGAGGGTGTTCATCCCGTACTCGGGACCAGCTACGAAGTCGGCGTTCTCACCCTCGGTATCAGGGACCACCACCGCCGAGCCGGCAAGCAGCGCCGGCCCGATGAGCGCTGACTCGACGTTCGGGATGAGACCCCCGAACGTCAACCCACCGGAGATGGCGTACGACGGCTCGTCGGCGGGATTGAGCGAGTCGTAGAAGGACTGGTAGGAGACGACGTGTGGGGTGCCGAGCCGCAGCGGCGGTTCCAGCACGGAGGTGACGTTTACGGTCGGCTTGCCCAGCATCCCCGTGGAGCGGTACAGCAACTGCACGGCCTCGACAGCAAGCGCAAGACCGACGACGTGGTACGAGAGCGTGCGGGTCTTGAGCACCGTCCCCGGTGCGATCCGCGCAAGCGGAGTGACGCCTGTGTAGGTATAGAACGGATCCTGTTGAGGCAGAGGCGTGGCGGCTCCGGCCTGAGCTGTGGTCACGACAAGCGTTCCCGCCGCGAGGAGAGCGACCGACAGGGCGAGCCCCAGCCTCCTCACGAAGAGATGTCCCACTCTCCTGCATCGGCTGACGAAGCTCACGGGATCGTTTCGGGGGGCGTCTGTGTCGGACCCTGGCCCGCGACGGCCGTGGTGATCGCCGCTGTGGCATCGGTTTGGGTCATGAACCCCTCCTTCACCAACGCGTCCGCGGCCGCAGCGTAACGGAAGGCGTAGTTCGCCGTCGTGGGGTACAGGCTCTTCAGCTGCGACTGGCTGAGGTTGTAAAAGTAGCCAGACAGCATGCACAGACCCTGCGTGCGGAGAGTGGGGTTGTTGGCAGGGAACGTGCTGTTCTCGAGCGTGCTGAAGATGCTTTCGAGCTCGCTCATGATCGCCATCGGGTTCAGACTGTTGATGTTCACCGAGCCCAGGTTCAGCTGGCCGTAGTCCTCGGTGGGAAGTTGAGCCTCGGGCAGCTGGATCCCACCGCTCGAGATGCCGTACTGGTTCGTGGACGGGAGGTAGTACAACCCGAAGAACAGAGGGGTAGCCGATAGAGCGGAGGACTCACTCGGCGCAGGGGTTCCGCTGACGAGCCATCGTTGGAGATCCTGTATGGCTGCGTCCTCGACCTCGAAGACCGGCATGTTGTTGACTTGGTTGATGCCGTTGAGGAGTGAGATGCTCCCCGAGATCGGCGTGCCCAGAGTGCATGCCGGGACCGGCACCGTGGGCTCTTCGACGGCCAGTGTCGCCAGCTCGTAGGTGGCCTCGTGGACGTCGATATGAGTCGCACCGGCTATTTCCCACGTGCGCAAGTACGTGTTGTCGGGCTGCCAGGCGGTTTGCGCGTCCAGTTCCAAGATGTCGCCCTGGGTATCGATCTGGATGAAGGGCGCAGTGTTGTCGGTGCGGACGTCCGCAGGGAGGGTCGTCCCGAAGGTGCCGGTGGTCACGGGCGCTGCCAGCCCGGCTCGGCCGACGGCCATGAAGGCGGTGAAGGCATGGAACAAGGGCTGAAAGGCGTTCACATAGGTGACCACCCGGAAGGCGGACTGCGAATCCCCTGCGCCGATCACGTTGTTTACATGCAGATTGCCGAGCACCCCGTCGACGTTCGTCCTGAGAGCCTCGGCGGCATCGGTGAAGATGTCGTATGACTGGCCGTCGTTGGAGTCACCGAGGGTTCCGTAGCGCCCGGCGTCCCACGTCTTCAGGTCGTTCATGCCGGGGCTCTGCGCCGTAACGAGCGCATAGGCGAAGCCGTTTTGGAGCACCTCGTTGTCGATCTCGGACCAGACGGGGTCCTGGTCCCCGCCCGTAATGACGTTCGACCACTCGACGATGACGGTCCCATTGAACCTCGACGGATCCGTCGGATAGCGCACGAGCATCCGGGTGGTATAGGGCCGGTTGGCCTGCCCCACCGACACGCCCCAGTGACCGTCCGAGCCCCAGACGCCGTTCTCTTGGTAGACGTTGGCGGTCCCGGACATCAGGTACTCGTTCTGGACGTATCCGAGCTGTGCCAGGTTGAAGTAGGGCGCTCCCGGGATGAGCGGTGACTGCGGGACGAAGTCGTACGGATAGCCGTGGCCGGTCGAAGGCGGAATGAGGCTGAGACTGGGAACGGGGGGATCGCTTGGAGAGCTGTTCCCGCACCCA
This sequence comes from uncultured Acidimicrobiaceae bacterium, assembly GCA_963763575.1. GTDB lineage: Bacteria > Actinomycetota > Acidimicrobiia > Acidimicrobiales > RAAP-2 > Bog-473. The sequence continues at coordinate 189,074 of CAVXPD010000008.1, read as the reverse complement.
AACCCGAGACAGGGCGCGTTGCTCGCCTGCGGTGCGGCTGCCGAGCCTCCGCCGCTCGCGGTCGAGAGCAACAGGGTGATTGCCAGAGTGACCAGAGAGATTGCACCGAAGGTGTGCCTGCGTTGGAACATCGTCCCCTCCCGAAGTCGAGATACGGAAAGAGTAGCGACGTGCTACTCTTTGATCCACGGAAAGAGTAGCGACGTGCTACTCTTTGGTCAAGCGTCGATTCGCCCTCAGAGAACCGGAGTTCGATCTGGTGGGTCGCACCGTGGACCCACGGTGGCGTCGGTCCTCCAGTTGCTTCGGGACATCCCGAGCGGGCGAACCCACCTGCTCGGCGGTCTGATGGCACCCTTGGCTGAACCGCGGGGGCGGCTACCGTCGGCGGGGCCGCCCTTTCGCTCGGGAGGCGAATGATCCCGATGGACTCGAAAGTGCGCCCAGTCCCCCAGTTGGGTGAACAAGGCCTGCTGGATCGGCTGCTGCTCAACCCACCTTCGACCTGGGGCGTCTCGTGGCCGTCGATCTGGCCACGGCCACAGCGATGAAGACCCCCCGGACCTATCGGGGTTTGACTCCCTCAGAGCGCAGTGCCGACCGACGCGAGCGGCTCATGGCGGCGGGACTCGAGCTATTCGCAACGGTGGGTTATGGCAACAGCTCCGTGCGTGCCCTGTGCGCCGAAGCCTCACTCAACTCCCGGTACTTCTACGAGGCCTTCGAAAGCAGGGAGGACCTCCTCTACAACGTGTACCAACGCATCGTCGGTGAGATCGTCTCCAATGTCGCTGAAGCGGTCCAACGAGAGCACGACCTCGTCGACCAGACCCGCGCGGGGCTGCGTGCCGGATGGACCACCGTTACAGAGGACCCGCGCAAGGCCAGGATTGTGGCCCGCGAAGTGGTCGGTGTGAGCGAGCGCCTCGAAAGACTCCGCCGTGAAACTCGCCACGCGCTGGCGAAGATCACTGCGGAGGAGGCTGTTGCGCTCGCCCCGAGCGGGACGCGCTTTCGCCTCGATCCAATTCTACGGCGCGTTCGCTCATTGGTGCCGTGGTGGAGGTCCTGCTCGACTGGACGAACGGTGATGTGGATGCGTCGGTGGACGAGATCGTCGAACACTTCACGAGGCTTTTCACGGCGGCGGCCTACGCAGCCCTCGACCCCAGTTCCCCGCTGGCGGACCAGACTCCCGGCCCGTGAGGAGACCGACCCGGGCGCTATGAGGCCCAGTTCGTGGCACTTGCTCAGCGTGATCCGTCACATAGTCGGCGACGGACGGGGCAGCGAGCTTGTCGATGACTGAGTCGGCGGGAAACGTCCCAGGTCGCTGGTCAGAGCTCCTGCGCAAGGCCGCGGGACTGTTGCAAGGGTCGCAGCGCGTCACCGGGCGCCCACCTTCGGCAAACGGAGCGTCGTCATTCCACCTGATCTGGGAGCTGCCTGAAAACGTGGCGCTGGCAGGGGCGGCGGTGACGCTCCTCGTGTCCGACACCCCCGTCGTGCCCCGGCTGTACTTCTGGGCACTGCAGGTCTCGTTTCCCAGTGGGGCCGGCGCTCACCTCGGCCTGCAGTGGGGCGCCGACCCGGGGCGCCGCATGCGCCATATCAATTGGGGCGGCTATGGGCCCGACGGGCGAGAGTTGTCGGGCTCGCAATCGGCGCTCCCGAGCTCGTTCGACAATCCCAACACCCGCGACTACGAGTGGGAAGCCGGTCGCCCGTACCGCCTGCGGATATCGAAGGACGGCGAGGGCTGGGCCGGTTGGGTGGGGGACACCCTGGTCCGCCGCCTGGATGTTCCCGACGAAACTCTCGTGAACCCGATGGTGTGGTCGGAGGTCTTCGCGGACTGCGACCATCCGTCCGTGACCGTGCGGTGGTCGGACCCCATGGTTGTCACCCGATCGGGGCAGCAGATCCCCGTTCGTGCCTCGATCACCCACTACCAGAGCAGGCAAGAGGGCGGCTGCGACAACACCCTGTCGACGGTTGACGGGGAAACCCTCATCCAGACGACGTCGACGCGCCGTCACTCGCCAGCGGGCACCCGACTGGTTCTCGGCCCGCGTTGACTTCCCTGATCAGTGCAGCGCCCCCAGAGAAGTCATCCGACGTGTACCTCCCTCGGACTGGGGACACGAGTCGTCGTCCAACCATGCCGGCTACAGGCCTGCGCCAGCCAACGAGCGTCGCGAAGCGCACACCCATTCAGGTCGTTGTTGAAATAACAGAACACGTCCTCGGAGGCCTTCCAGCTTGCAGTCAGGTCTTGGGCCCACTTGTCGAGAGCCGACCTCGTGTAGCAGGAGGTGGGTTTGCCTGTCCCGCCATGGAACCGCACATAGGACCAGGTGGTCGTCCGCCAGTGCGGCACGTCGACCGGGCCGCCGTCGGCCAGGCACAGCGCCGCTTGGTGCGCCTCGAGCACGGTCCGGACTTCTTCGCTGAACCACGATGCGTGGCGCACTTCGACCGCGACCTTGGCTCGGTCCTTGAACGCGGCGAGCGCCAGGTCCAATGCGGCGGGGTCCGCCTTGAGGGTCGGAGGCAGCTGGAGGAGGATGGGCCCTAAGCGAGATCCGAGGCCGGCAACCCGTTGCATCAAGGTTTCCACGGGTTGGACCGGGTCGCGCAAGCGCCGGACATGAGTGAGATACCTGCTCGCCTTGACTGAGAACACGAACCCGCTGGGTGTCGTGTCGCGCCACTTCTCAAACGTCGATTCCTCGGGCAGGCGGTAGAAGGCGTTGTTCAGCTCCACTGTCCCGAAGTGGTTGCAATAGAACTGCAACCACTTCGCCGGTCCCATCTTGGCGGGATAGAACCTCGGCCTCCAGTGTTGGTAGTGCCAGCCGGACGTGCCGACGAAGAGCGTCACGTGACAGCGCTCGACTGATGCCCGGAACAAAATCTCACTCGTGTCGGACCCGGTACGTGCACGCGAATAGCCCGCGGCGCTAGGAAGGCACCCATCTCGTGGTGGAAGAGGCGAGCCAGTCCAAGACTTGCCGGCGAGTTGTCGGCCCGTTCGGTCTCCAGGGCGATGACAGCGCCCCTTCCTCACGCAACTGGGCCATCTCTTGGATGTTCTGGGTGAGGGGATCCGCCGTCAGCCCGCACCGGGTAGCGGTTGCGTCGATTCCGAACAACTCGGCGGCATTGAGACCGAACAGCCCGGCCTTCACGTCGTCGGTGAGCGCCGGGTACCCGTAGAGGTCCTGGTACTCACCCGTGATCTCGAATGAGCGCATTGCCATGATCTGGGGTTCCGGGCTGCCGTACCAGATCGCATCGGTGCCCCACAGGACCCTGCGCTCGCCCACACGTTGGAGAAGCTTCCCTATCGCGTGCGCCGCCTGGTCGGGCTGCGTGAGCAGCTGGCGCCACAGCGTTGCCACGTCGACCCAGACGTTGTCGTCCGGCGGGACGCCGTGGCGGTCGAGCGCGCTCAGGAGCGTGTCGATGCCGATCGTCGCGGACGGATCGTAAGGACCTTCCACGTGGGCGGGATCCCAGGCCGCGTGGTACACGACGAACTGCATGTCCGGGAACTGGCGCGAGACCGCCACCATGTCCTCGGGGCCGTTGAACGCGGGATCGAAGTTCACCAGGGGGAGACCCTTGTGAGCCACGAACACCTTGACCCCGAGATCGTGGGCATGCTGCACGGTCGGGAGGCCGATGGTCGGGTCTTCCAACGAGTAGCCCTGACCGGTCGGGCTCCATGCGGTGTACACCTTGAACGCGGCCGGCGGTCCGGCGGAGACTGCGCTCGACATCTCCTCGAGCGTGACCTCGACCGGGCCCACGTTGGGGGCCACGATGTTCTCGACGAGAACGCGGCTCGCGCCGCCGTTGGTGAGGCCGGCCGTGATCTCCCCCGTGCTCAACGCCTCGGAAAACGGGATCGGTGCGTTCGTCGGGCCCGAATTCGGCACGTCCGTCAGCACGGCCACGGTCGTATCGCTCGCCAGGAACAGGTCATGGAGGTAGTTGGCCCGGTCGACGCAGTCGAGGCGTTGGGTATCGGTGCAGTCCGGAGGCAACATCGAGAGGACAAGGGACACGGTCTCGGGCGCGTTGTCCACCCATGGACCGGCAGGGATGACGTGGTGTGTGTGCACGTCGAAAATGAACTCGGAGCCCGTCAACACCTGCTCGCACGCGGCGGCGTCCTCGGGCGGGGGCGTCTTGAACCGGCCGCCCCGCGGTCGCCCGGCACCGCTCGCCAGGCCGTGGGGTGGGGCAGCAGACGAACAGCCGGCCAACTCGAACGCCGCGAGCGACGCCGCAACAGCTCCTGCCCCTTGGAGAAAGCGCCGGCGGTCCACCCCGACGCGTCGGGCCGCGTCGTCGATGGTCGTCCGTATCAACGCGTTGACCGCAAGGTCTCGCTGGGCAGGTGCGGCGGGAACGAATTCCCCGTTGGACACGGGGCCGGCGGCCAGCGGCAGGAAGTCGTCGTGCCGATCTCGTCGTCGTCGAGCGAACTGTCCAACCCCACGCATGGGCCGAACAATACGTTCGACCTCCTGCAGAGGAATAGCGCGTCGGCCCGGCCCACGAAACATCCGCTTGGCTCGGATGCGCGGGCCGGACCCCGCCCTCCCTTCGCCACTGGGCTGTTGACTTTTAGTTAATCATTGATACTGTAAGTGGACAGACTGGTACCCGACGAGGGGAGGCCCGATGACCCAGGTAATAGACCCGCTACGTGCGCTACGTCCCCTCCGAGAGGAGGAGATCACGCAACTCACGACCCACGAGCCCGAGGCGGCCCCGCTCGCGTACGACGTCTACCGCGCCGGCGACGAGCTCGTCATCGAATTCGACACGCCGGGAGTCGCACCGTCCGACATCGAGGTGACCGTCGAAGGTCAGGCCGTCGTCGTGACCCTGCGCCGTGAACTTGCCAAGGGGCCCGGAGTCGACGTCATCGAGTCCGGCCGCCAGCACGGCACCTTCCGCCGGCGCCTGTGGCTGGGTGATCGGTGGGACCTGCACGGCGTGCACGCCCATGCGCAACATGGTTCGCTCTCTGTGCGCGCCCCCCTCGCCGCCACCACTGTGCGGCGCGTCGAGGTCAGGACGTGCGAAGACCGCGCTGCCGAGGCGAACGAGACGGTGCCGCGGCACCACCGGACCGAGTTGGACGAATTCGCGGAGGACGCCTCGGTTCACCCGGCGGCGTGACCCCGCGCGCCGTCGGTCGGTCGTCCGAAGTGGGCATACGGTCCCCTCACCCGTCCCTCCCCGAGCAAACCCTGGACACCGAGATCTCGAAGACGCCACCCGGGCCCAGCTCGGCCCATCTGGAGGGGGTCATCGGATGGCGCGTGCGAACACGCGCCCGCGAAATCGGCCTGTCTGCGGCGGAGCTGGCGAAGCGGGTCGGGTTGTCGCGGGCGATGATCTCCAAGATCGAGAACGCACAGGTCTCGCCGAGCTTGGACACCATCTCGCGCCTGGCCGATGCCCTCGAGGTGCCGGTCACGTCGCTCTTCCAGGGCCTCGACGAGGAGGGCGACGCGCTCTACACCAAGGCCGGGGGCGGACCCGAGCTGGGCCGTCCCGGAACGCGCAGCGGCCACCGCTACCAGCTGCTGGGTTCGTTGCGTGGGCCGGCGAAGCGCATGGAGCCCATGCTGGTCACCCTCACGAAGGAGAGCGAAGTCTTCCCCCTCTACCAGCACCCGGGCACTGAATTCCTGTACGTCCTCGAAGGCGAGATGGAATACGACTATGCCGGCGCGTCCTACCAGCTGACTCCCGGCGACTCGCTTCAGTTCGACGGCGAGGCCGCGCACGGCCCCGCACGTCTCCACCGCCTGCCCGTGCGGTTCCTCTCGGTGACGGCTTACGGCCAGCCGCCGCGCTGATCAGGAGCGGACCGGCCTCGTCCCCACGATTGACGCCCGCTCCATCGTCCGGCGGTTCGGCCAATAGTCACTCGAGGCGTAGTGCTGGACGGCCCGGTTGTCCCAGAAGGCAACCGCGTCGTTCGACCAGGTGAAACGGCACTGGTGCTCGGGGGCGTCGGCCTGGCGGCACAGACGGTCAAGCAGGTCCCGGCTGTCGGCCGAGTCGAGGCCCTTGATGTGGCTCACGAAAGGCCGGTTCACGTAGAGGTGCAGCTTGCCCGTCCCCGGGTGGTTGCACACGACCGGATGCTCCACCTGGGGGTACTGCTCCTGCGCCTTCTTGTGTTCATCCTTCGTCATCTGGTGGCCGAAGGTCTGGGTGAAGTCGTGGATCGCCACAAGCGTTTCGATCTCTGCCTTGGTCGTCTCGTCCAGGGCGTCGTAGGCCGCATACATGTCGGCGAACAGCGTGTCGCCGCCGTGCTCGGGCACCGACAACGCGTGCAAGATCGCTCCCATGGAAGGACAGGTCCTCCACGTGACGTCGTGATGCCACGAGTTCTCGTATCCGCTGACCTCTGCTGTCTTCTCAAAGCGGACGAGCTCCGGCTCTCCCGTGTTGGACGGCAGGAACGGGTGCACTTCCAGCTCCCCGAAACGTCGCGCGAACGCGACGTGTTGCCCGGGGCTCATGCGCTGGTCCCGGAAGAAGATGACCTTGTAGTCGTAGAGGGCCTGGCGCAGCTCGGCGATCACCTCGTCAGGCTGTTCCACGGTCAAGTCGACGCCCGAGATCTCCGCACCGACTGTCGAACCCACCTGGCGCGCGTCGAAATGACGCCACCGCAGGCGCGCTAGCCGGTCCCGCTCCGCGGCGACGTGGGTGAAAGGCCCGACCGCGATCGGATACCCGGGCAGACGGAACGGCCTCGGCGTCCGATCGGCACTGGTCGTGGTCGCGGTCGTCGAAGCGGAGGCAGTCATGCGGGCAACTGTAGTGAGAGGGGATCGCCCGAGGCCCTGCATCATTCGGCGGCGATGGCCGCCAGCACGTCCAGCCGAGCCGCCCGCCGGGCCGGCCAGCTCGCCGCGATGAGGCCCAGCACGGCGGCAAGGACCAGGAAGATGATGAGGCTTGGAACTGGGACTGAGATGTTCGTGATCCCCTGAGACTTGAGCGACCAAGAGAGTGCCAGGCCGAGCAGTGTCCCGACGATGATCCCGATCACGGCGCCGAACACCGAGAGGATGACCGACTCCGACCGGATCATCGCCCGGATCTGCACGCGTTTCATCCCCACGGCACGCAGCAGCCCGATCTCATGAGTACGTTCGAAGACCGACAGCATCAGCGTGTTCACGACACCGATCAAGGCAATGATCACCGCGAGGGCTAGGAGGGCGTAGACCAGGCCGAGCAGTTGGTTGACCATGTTCCGTTGCGATTGCTCGTACTCGGCCCTCGACTGGATCTTGAGGTTCGGGTATGCGTCAAGCGCATGCTTGACCGCCTGTTCGGTCGCGGCGCTCCCGTCCGTCGCAAGGAGCACGGCGATCGGCGACTCGTTGTCGAAGTGGGAGAGGAAGAACCCGTTGCCTACCAGGTAGTGGCCGATGAGCTGATTCGCCTTGAAGACCCCGCCGATCCGCATCGTCGTGGGCCCAGTCTTGGCGAAACGCACAGGGATGTGCTGCCCTACTCCGAAGTGCTTGGAGTCTGCCGTCGTGGAGTCGACCAGGAGCCCGCCCGCTGCGAGCGAGGCCGGCGAGCCGTCCGTCATCTGCAGCTTGACGGTTTGCGAGAGGTTCGCCGTCGAGACCGCGGTGAGGCTCTGGACCGAGCCCTGGACGACGAACTGGTCTTGATACGCGGTCGATGATGCCCGGACCCCGGGCACTGCCGCGGCGATCGGCCCCACCGTGTTGCTGAACTCGCCCGGTCCGTTGTTGCCGCTCGTGATGATGATGTCCGCGCTCAGAGCGTTGTCCACGCTGGCGGTGACGGATTGCGACAGCGACGCGCCGAAGACGGCGATGACGGAGACGAGGGCGAGGCCCACCATGAGTGCCGACGCCGTCTGCGCGGTGCGGCGGGGGCTGCGCATGGAGTTCTCGCGACCGAGCTTCCCCGACGTGCCGAGCAGGCGGGCCAGCGGGCGACCGATCACGCTCGACATGGGCCGGGCCACAGCCGGCGCCAGCCGGGCCACCCCGATGAAGATGCCCGCCGCACCGAGCCCGACCAGCTGGATGGCCGGCTTGGCCAGGCCGATGGCCAGCAGGAGCGCAGCGACGACAGTGATCACCGCCCCCCAGGTGAAGCGGCGGCGGAACGAGATGTCGTCCTCTACTTGTTGGTCGGTCACGGCGGCCACGGGCGGGATGCGCACGGCGCGGCGGGCCGGGCTGATGGCCGCGATGACCGTGACGCCCACGCCGACGAGGAGCGAGACGATAACCGTGCGCGCCTCGAACGCGAGCGGCCCCGACGGCAGGGTGACCCCGAACCCGCTCAGCAACGCCTCCAGTCCGAGCGCGGCCAGCACGCCCAGCCCGAGTCCGATGAGCGATGAGACCAGCCCGACGATCGCCGCCTCGCCGATGACGGAACGGAACACCTGGCGCCGGCTCGCTCCCACGATCCGCAACAGCGCCAGCTCCCGCGTGCGTTGCCCGACGATGATGGAGAAGGTGTTCAGAATCGTGAAGCCGCCGACGAACAGGGCGATGAAGCCGAACACCAACAGGGCCGTCGAGAAGAAGCCCAGCGCCGAGTTGATCTGGTTCGTCTGCTCGTTGACGACCGTCTGCGCCGACACCACTTGTACCCCGTGCGGGAGGACGCGGGCGATGGCGCGCTGCACCTGTGATTTGTTCACGCCGGGCGAGGCGACCACGTTGATCGCATCGAGCTTGCCAACGTCGCCGAAGAGCCGCTGTGCGGTCGGCAGGTTGAACGCGGCCAGCGTCGCTCCGGCCAGGTTGTTGGCCGTCCCGAACCGCGCCAATCCGGAGATGGTGAATGTCTGGATGCCGTTCGGCAGAATGATGCGGACGCGGTCGTCCACAGAGAAGTGGTACTTCTGCGCCGTGCCCTCGTCCATGACCACGTCGTCCGAGGTCGTCGGGGCATTCCCGGTGACCAGGCGGAGGGCCGAGATCTGCGAGTTGGGGTTGAAGGAGAGCCCCAGGTTTGGCGCTCCGCCGGTGCCGATCGCCGTGCCGTCCTTGGCGATGTACTGCGCTCCGTTCCGGGTCACGGTGCCTTCCGCGATCTTGACGCCCGGGACGTCGCGCACAGTCGTGAGGACCGACTGGGGGATCGCATTGCGCACAGGACTGTTGCCGCCCTGCCCGGTGGTCGTGAACTGGGAAACCCCGCGTACCTGGAAGTCGACGTTCTGGTAGATGTTGCCGAACAGCGTGTTGAAGACGTTGTGCAGCGTGTCGGTCAGCACGAACGTCCCAGCGATGAAAGTGACGCCCAAGACGATCGCCAGCGCGGTCAGGGCGAGGCGCAACTTGTGCGCCAGCAGGCCTTTTATCGTGACCCTCCACATGTCAGGTGCCCAACGTGCGCACACGTTCGAGCACGGAGTCGGCCGTCGGCTCCGAGAGCTCGTCGACCACCTTGCCGTCGGCCAAGAAGACCACACGGTCCGCATAGGCCGCGCCCCGGGGGTCGTGGGTGACCATGGCGATCGACTGCCCGAAGTCGTCGACGGAGCGACGGAGAAAGCCCAGCATTTCGGCCGACGAATTCGAATCCAGGTTGCCGGTGGGCTCGTCCGCGAAGACCAGATCGGGGTGGTTGATGAGCGCCCGGGCGCAGGCGCACCGCTGCTGCTGGCCGCCCGACATCTCATTCGGCCGGTGGCTGAGGCGGTCGGTGATCCCGAGCTGCTTGACGAGGTAGTCGAACCATTCCCGGTCGACCTCTCTGCCGGCCAGGTCGGCCGGCAGCGTGATGTTCTCACCGGCGGTCAGCGTCGGGACCAGGTTGAACGACTGGAAGACGAAACCGATGCGGTCCCGCCGCATTTGGGTGAGCTCCTTGTCGTCGAGGCTGCCCACTTCGAGGTCGCCGACGTACGTCTTGCCGGAGGTGGGCCGGTCCAAGCCGGCCATGCAGTGCATCAGCGTGGACTTGCCCGAGCCCGAGGGGCCCATGACCGCCGTGAAACGGGCCCGCTCGAAGGTCACGTCGATGCCGGCCACGGCGTGGACCGTCGCATCCCCCGTGCCATACGTTTTGCGCAGGTCGACCGCGTGCGCGGCGGGGGTTGCCTCGCGCTGGTGGGTCGACGCTTCGTCTGTGAGCGTCACGATGCCTCGATTCGTCAGCCGTGGGAGCAGGTACCCACTCTGACCCGGGCAAACCGCGTCACACAAGGCGCGGCGACGCCCCTGTCCCTGGGGACGTCGAGCTCTTGGCGCGCCCCGACCGGACCGGTACCCTGAGGCCCCACACGATCGACTGAGCCGAACCGGGGGGCAAGTTCGCCATGACGAGGGCGTGAGGCGCTGAGCACCGAGCTCTGGCGGCCCGTGGGCAGGACGGCGGCGGCGGCTGCGGTGTCGGTCGCCGCGGTACTGGCGCTCCAACTCGCATTGTTCCCGGTTCCCGTCGGCGTCTGGATCCAGGGTCTCGTCCTCGGCCTGCTCGGGTCGCTCATGGCGGTCGGGCTCGGGCTCGTCTACCGCCTCAACAAGGTGGTCAACTTCTCGCAGGGCGACCTGGGCACCGCGCCCGCAGTTCTCGCCGTCGGGCTCATCTCCTTCTCCGGCGTGAACTATTTCGTCGGGCTGGCCACGGGGCTGGTCGCCGCAGTGCTCCTCACCGCCATCGTCGAGATTCTCGTCATCCGCCGCTTCCGGCGATCGCCCCGGCTGATCCTCACGGTCGTGACGATCGGGCTGTCCCAGTTCCTCGTCGTGATCAGCCTGCTGATCCCGCGCATCTGGGGCCAGACGCCGATCGCCAGCGCGGTCGTGAACTTCCCGTGGCACTTCACCTGGCACATCGCCCCCGTGGTCTTCGACGCCAACGACCTCGTGGCCGTCATCGTGTCGGTGGCCTGCCTCGCCGGGGTGTCGCTGTGGTTCACCCGGACCGACATCGGGATCGCCGTGCAGGCCGCCGGGGACCGCCGCGACCGCGCCTCCATGCTCGGCATCCCGGTGGGCCGGCTGCAGTCGATCACGTGGGTGGTGGCGGGCACGCTCTCGTTCGTCAGCATCTTCTTCCAAGCCGCCATCCTCGGCCTCCCGCTCGATCCGACCTTCGGCCTCACGGCGCTCGTCACCGCGCTCGCCGCGCTGGCCTTGGGCAATTTCACCGAACTTCCGGTCATCGCCGCGTCCGCCGTCGCGCTCGGCGTGCTGCAGCAGGGCATCTCGTGGAACGAGCCGACGAACCCGGCACTCGGCACCGCCGTGCTGGCCGCCGTGGTGTTCGCCGCCATCGTCGTGCGCCAACTTTTCGCCCGGCGCACCGACCGCGAGGTGGAGTCGACCTTGTCGCTGGCCGGCAGCGTGCGCGACCTCCCTGCGTCCGCGCGCGACCTCATCGAAGTGCGCGTCGCCAGGCCGTCGGGCACGCTCATCGCTTTCGCCGCCGCGTGCACCCTTCCGCTCTGGATGGGTCCGGGCGAGCTCATCCGCGCCTCTTCCCTCGTGGCGCTCGCCGTCGTCGGCTGCTCCGTCGTCGTCCTCACGGGATGGTCGGGCCAGGTCGGGCTGGGCCAGATGTCGTTCGCGGCGGTCGGCGGCGTGATCGGTGCGGTCGCGCTGATCGACTGGCACTGGGACCTGAGCCTCGCCCTCCTCCTGTCGGGTGCCGTCGCCGGGGCCGTTGCGGTCGCGATCGGCATCCCGACGTTGCGGCTCGACGGGATGTTCGCTGCCGTCACCACGCTCGCCTTCGCGCTGGCGGCATCGGGGTACTTGCTCGTCCCGGCGGAGTTCTCCTGGATCCCTCAGGGCCAGCTGGGCGTGCCCTACCTCTTCGGAGTCTCCGTGACGTCGCAGGCGTCGGTCTTCGAGCTCAGCCTGGGCGTCCTCGTGCTGGTGCTCGTGGGGATGCACGGACTGCGCCACAGCCGGACCGGGCGGGTCCTGCGCGCGCTGCCGGCCAACGAGCGCGCCGCGTCGGGCTACGGCGTGCGCGTCGCGTGGGCCAAGTTGACGGCGTTCGCCCTCTCGGGGTTCATCGCCGGGCTGGCCGGGTGTCTGTTCCTCGTGCTCAACCAGTCCTACCAAGTGACGTCGTTCCTCGGGTCGGCCAGCCTCGTCGTGTTCACCTCGACCGCCGTCGGAGGGCTCGGGTCGGCCCTCGGCGCCGTCCTCGGCGCGGCCATCGTCGAGGGCAGCGCGGTCTATCTGCCTCCCAGCTGGCAGCTCTTCCCAGCTGCGCTCGGCGTGATCATCGTGCTCATCCTCTTTCCCCGCGGGCTGGCCGGCCTCTGCTACGACCTGCGCGACTGGGCGGTCGACGCTCTCAGCCGTCGCCACCACGCCGCAGACGTCACGCCCGCCGCGGGCGCGCCCATCGGCCCGGCGGTCACCCCATGAGCCGGCTCTCTGGCTGGCGCCAGCTGGGTGGCGGCGCGTCGCTGTTCCCGCTGGGGGTGCTCCTCGGGATCCAACTGCTCGACCAGGCCACCCAGAGCGCCTTCAACGTGCTGACGCCGAATATCCGCGACGCCTTCCATCTCACCAATGCAGGCATCCTCTTGATCGTCGCCATCGCCGGGGCAGCCGGGCTGGCGTTCACGTTGCCCGTTGCCGTCCTCGCCGACCGGACCAACCGCATCCGCCTCCTCCTGATCGGTGCGCTGGTCGGTGCCGCCTTCTCCATCGGGGTTGGGGTGTCGACGACCGTCGTGGTGGTGGCAGTCATGTTGGTCGGGGTCTATATGGGCCAGGCGGTGATCTTCCCCACCCACAACTCGCTGCTGGCCGACTACTACCCCGTCCCCGCCCGGCCCCGGATCTACTCGGCCCACCGCGCCGGCCTGAGCGTCGGCGCCATCGCCGGCGTGCTGATCGGGGCGGGCCTCGCCGCCGCGTTCTCGTGGCGGGCTCCCTTCCTCGTGTTCGCGGTGCCGATCATCGTGGTCGTCGCCATCGGCACGCGCCTGCGCGAGCCACCCCGAGGACGCCACGAACAGACGGAGCTATCCGAGCAGATGCTGGCGTCCGAGCTCGGTCAGCCGGCGCCGCTCGACGACGAGCCGTCGGCGCGCACGGTGTCGGCCGTTGCTGCAACGGTGCCGGCGCCGCCACCCGGTGCTCATCAGCCCGACCTCGATATCCCGACCGAGGCCCCGCCGTCGCTGGGTGAGGCCTGGCGTACGGTCTGGAAGATCAGCGCGCTCCGTCGGATCTTCATCGCGCTGCCGTTCCTGTCCGCCTCCATTGCCGGGTTCACCTCGCTGGCGTCGCTGCAATACCAGGAGACGTTCCACCTCGGCGTGCTCGAGCGGGCGTACTTCATCGCTCCCATCCAGGTCTTCGACCTCCTGGGTCTGGCCATCGGCGCCGTCATCGCGACCCGGCTGGCGCAGCGCGACCTCAGCCTCGTGTTCCGCATGCTCGCCGTAGCCTCAGTTCTCGCCTCTGGGTTCGCCATCCTGTTCGCGCTCGCACCGTCCGTGCCGGTGGCCTTCGTCGGCAACGCCGGGATCGACATGTCGCTCGCCGTCGTCGGGCCCGGCGTCCTTGCCACACTGTCACTCGCCATCCCGGCCCGTGTGCGGGCGGTGGGCTTCTCCATCGGCGCGCTGTTCGTGCTGCCCGGACTTCTGGTCCTCCCGATCGTGGGCGCCATCGGCGACGCGATCGGCTTCCGGTACGGCCTGCTCATCCTCGTCCCGATCTTCACGATCGGCGGACTCATCGTCGCCAGTGCCGGCAGTCTGATCTCCCGCGACGTGCGTGACGTCTGGACATCGATGCGGACGCGAGCCCAGATGCTCGCCGACCGGAGCGCCGGCCGGCTCCCGCTGCTCGCCGTGCGCGAGCTCAACGTCGGCTACGACGGCGTGACCGTCCTCTCGAACGTGGCCGTCGAAATCGACGAGGGCGAGATCGTCGCCGTCGTCGGGACGAACGGCGCCGGCAAGTCGACGCTGCTGCGGGCCATCGGCGGGGTGGTCGAGGCCGACCACGGCGCCATCGTGTTCGACGGGCGCGACATCACGCACCTGCCGCCGGACGAAATCGCCCGGCTCGGCGTGGCCCAGGTCCCCGGGGGCGAGGGGATCTTCGCCAGCCTCCGGGTGGAGGACAACTTGCGCGCCGCGGCCTGGCAGGGGCGCCGGCGCGGCGAGCGCGACGCGGACATGATCGAGGAGGCGCTCGCCCAGTTCCCGACGCTCTCCTCGCGGCGCGCCGAACGCGCGGGCAACCTGTCCGGCGGGCAGCAGCAAATGCTGGGGCTCGCCATGGCGACGATCACCCGGCCCAAGCTGTTCCTGATCGACGAGCTGTCGCTCGGACTGTCGCCGATCGTCGTCGAGCAGCTCCTGAGGGCGATCGAGTCGATGCGCCAAGCCGGCACGGCCATCCTGCTCGTCGAGCAATCGATGAACGTCGCCGTGGCCGTGGCCGACCGCGTCTACGTGATGGACACCGGCACGGTGCGCTTCGCCGGTCCGGCCGGCGAGCTGGCCGCCCACCCCGAGCTGCTGTGGTCGGTCTATGTGCAGAAGGCCTCGGACACCATCGCGGCGCAGGCGTCGGCCACTCCGCTGGCCGACGGGCGCGATCGCCACGATGTGGAGGTCCGCGAGGTCTCCGTCCGCTTCGGCGGGAACGCGGCGCTCGACGCCGTCTCGCTCTACGCGAACCACGGGGAGGTGGTGGGCATCATCGGGCCCAACGGCGCCGGGAAGACCACGCTGTTCGACGTCATCTCCGGTTTCCTGCGCCCCGACACGGGGCATGTCGAGCTCGGAGGCGTCGACGTCACCGGCCGCACGGCAGCGAGCCGGTCCCGCCTCGGCCTGGGGCGTTCCTTCCAGGACTCCCGACTGTTCGCCGGGTTGACGGTGCGCGACGCGCTGGCCGTCTCGCTCGAACGGTTCACGGACGTCGGTGATCCGTTCAATGCGATCTTGCGGCTGCCGCTGCAGGTGCGGACCGAGGCGGCCGTCACCCGGCGGGTGAACGAGCTCCTCGCGATGTTCGGCCTCGAACGCTTCGCCGACAACCTGGTGAGCGAGCTCTCGACGGGGTCGCGCCGCTTGGTCGACCTGGCTGCGGTCGTGGCCCATCAGCCGTCCGTCGTGCTGCTGGACGAGCCGTCGTCGGGGGTCGCGCAGCGCGAGGTTGAGGCCATGCTCGGCCTCATGCGCCGGGTCAGGGACCAACTCGACGCGACCTTGCTCATCGTCGAACACGACATCGGGTTCATCGCCGAGCTCGCCGACCACCTGGTCGCCATGGACCGCGGCCTGATCATCGCGAGCGGCACGCCGTCGTCCGTATTGGAGCTGCCCGAAGTGGGCGAGGCCTTCCTCGGGTCGGACCCCCTCGCGCTTTCACGATCGGGGCACGGACCATCATGAGCGAGACCGAGACCACGACAGGAGGCCAGCCGGGAGAGGACGGACAGGTCACCCTGCCGCCACCGGCTCCGGCGGAACGGGCGCAGCTCTCTCAAAGACCATGGCCGCGGGTCAGCAGGCTGCGTGTCGCGGGGCCCGTGGTGCTGATCGTGGCGGCGCTCATCGCCGCCGGGGCCGTGGCGACCACGCGCGAGAGCACGACTACGTCAAGCACGGCGACGACGACGCCCACCGCCGGTGCGTCCGTACCCATCACCTACGCCGTCGCCGCCAAGGAGAGCAAGACGGGCGCCTACGACTGGGGCCCGCAGTGTGACCACCACACCGGCCGGCTGAAGATGCCGACCGTCTACGCCCCGCCGTGCGTGCCGGTCGTCACGGGGAGCAACGGCGGCAGCACCGGGCCTGGCGTCACCGGTACCACGATCAACGTCGTCGACTACCAGGCGCAGCCGGGTGGGCTGACGGCTGCCGTGTCGAACGCGGCAGGCACCCCGGCGCAGGCGCTCGCCACGGTCCAGGCCTACGTGACCATGTTCAACCACATCTTCGAGACGTACGGCCGCCATGTGAACCTCATCCCATTCCAGGCCAGCGGGGCCGACACCGACCCGGTCGCCGCCCACGCCGACGCGGTCA
Source organism: uncultured Acidimicrobiaceae bacterium (assembly GCA_963763575.1). GTDB lineage: Bacteria > Actinomycetota > Acidimicrobiia > Acidimicrobiales > RAAP-2 > Bog-473. Next base: position 172,996 of record CAVXPD010000008.1, on the reverse strand, counting down.
CCGTGGCGCAGCAGCTGCATGCCTTCGCGTCGATCGGGGGGCCGGCCGAGACGACGGCCTACGAAGAGGAGCTGGCGCGCCTTCACGTGCTGTGCATGGGCTGCGGCGACTCCTCCTTCCACGGCGAGATCACGAAGAACGCGCCGTACCAGTGGGCCAATCTCCCGACAGCCGACACGTCGCTGATCGAGACGGTCGACTACGTCATCGCCAAGCTCAACGGCAAGGACGCCATCTGGGCCGGTGACCCGACGATGCACACGCGCAAGCGCTCTTTCTCCGTCGTGAGCCCGACGATGGTACCGCCCACCACCGGGTCCGCCGAGCTGACGACACTGGTGACCAACAAGCTGAGAGAGGGTCACGTGAACGTGGCGTCCCCGCCCTCCCTCAACTACGAAGAGAATCTCAGCACCCTTCCCACGCAGGCTGCCACGCTGGCCGAGAAGCTGAAGTCGTCGGGCGCCACGAGTGTCGTGTTCGCCGGGGACCCGATCATGCCGATCTACCTGACGAAGGCGTGCGCGAATATCGACTACTTCCCCGAGTGGATCATCACCGGGATCGTGCTGACGGACACCTCGACCCTCGGGCGCTACTACGACCAGAGCCAGTGGTCGCACGCGTTCGGCGTTTCGAGCCTCGCCGTGCCGGTCCCGATATCCGCCGGCGACTCCTACCACCTGTACCGCTGGTACTACGGGGCATCGACGAGCCCCCCGTCGCTGGCCGCGCCGGCCATTCTCCCGGGGATCGAGCAGGTCTTCGACGGCGGTCCAGCTGGCCGGGCCCGATCTGACCGCCCAGACGTTCGCCGAGGGGCAGTTCCGGGCGCCGCCGGTCGGCGGCGGTCCGACCACACCGCTCGAGGCCTACGGCTACCAGGGCGCGGCCCCCGTGCCGAGCTACTCGTCGCCCGCCGACTACACGTTCCTCTGGTACAACGGCGCCGCGAAGGGCCCCGACGAGGAAGGCGTCGTGGGCAACGGCCTGATGGAATACGTCAACGGCGGGGCCCGCTACAAGGCCGGGGTGGTCCCGAACGGTCCCGTTCCTATGTTCTCGACGGCGGGGGCCGTCACAAGCTACGCCTCACCGCCCGACCGGGCGCCGTCGTACCCGCCCTGGCCGGGCTCGCCCGCCTCCCGCTCGTGAAGCGGTCGCCGGGCCTCCGCGACCCGTAGGGGGGCTAGCCCCAGTAACGAGACACCCGCTAGCGGCATTTTCAGTTGCGCCGTCTCGCTTCATCCTGTGAGGGCAGAGCGCAGGTACCCCCCCTGACGAAGGAGTCCTCATGATCGTCACCCACGGCCTGACGAAGCGTTACGGGAAGACCCTTGCGGTCGACGACCTCAGCTTCATGGTCACCCCGGGCGTCGTCACCGGATTCCTGGGTCCGAACGGCTCGGGCAAGTCCACCACGATGCGCATGATCATGGGCCTGGACGTGCCCGACGCCGGCACCGCCACGGTCAACGGCCTGCTCTTCGACGAGCTGCGCTGGCCCTTGCGCGAAGTCGGTGCGCTGCTCGACGCCAAAGCGTTCCACCCGGGCCGGACGGCGCGCAACCATCTGCGCTGGCTGGCCCAGACCAACGACCTCCCCCTGTCGCGCATCGACGAAGTGCTCGACATCGTGGGGCTGACCTCAGTGGCCGACAAGCGGGCCGGCAAGTTCTCGCTCGGCATGGGCCAGCGCCTCGGCATTGCCAGCGCACTGCTCGGCGACCCGGGCATCCTGCTCTTCGACGAGCCGGTCAACGGACTCGACCCCGAGGGGATCCGTTGGGTGCGCCACCTCCTGCGCGGCCTCGCGGCAGAGGGACGGACGGTGCTGGTATCGAGTCACCTGATCAGCGAGATGGCGTTGACCGCCGAACGGCTCGTCGTCATCGGACGCGGCATGCTCATCGCCGAGACCAGCGTCGAGGAGTTCACGGCGCGCTACCAGTCCGAGACGGTCCGGGTCGTCACGCCGACCCCGCAGCTCATGGTGTCGGCCCTGTCCCGGGCCGGCATTCGCCCCAGCGTGACCCACGACGGGGCCATCGTGGTGGAAGGAGTGCCGTCGGCACAGGTGGGCGAGCTCGCCTCGCAGGCCTCGCTCACGCTGCACGAGCTGATGCCGGTGCGCGCGTCGCTGGAGGACGCCTTCATGGAGCTGACGAGCGACGCTGTCGAGTACCGCTCGCAGGACCATCCATCCGACGACCGACGGGAGCCGGCGATCCCCGCCGCTGCTCGTTGAGACCACTGAACGACTGAACGACTGAACGACTGAACGACTGAGACGAGAGACGCAATCATGACTGTCGCACTCACCACAACGCACATCCCGACGGCGGCGGCAGGGCCGAGTCGGGCCGGCTTTCGCCAGGCCGTCGCCGCCGAGTGGACCAAGCTCGTTTCGCTGCGCTCGACCAAGTGGATCGTGGCGATCACTGTCGTGGGCACCCTGCTCGTGACTTTCCTGTCGACGCACGGCTCCCTCGGTCACAACCAGCGGTGGTACCAAGGCTTCGACTCGACGAATCAGTCTCTGGCCGGCATGTCCGTCGGCGCGCTAGCGCTCGGAGTCCTCGGCGTGCTCACCATTTCGGGCGAATACGGCACCGGTACCATACGTTCCTCCCTCTCCGCGGTCGGACGCCGGGAGACACTGCTGACAGCAAAACTGGCCGTCGTGGCTGTCTTCACCTTCGTCCTCGGTGAAGTGCTCAGCTTCGGCGCCTTCTTCTTCGGCAAGGCGATTCTCTCCGGGGGCGGCGCGCCCACGGCGAGCCTCGGCCAGCCGGGTGTCCTACGGGCCGTCGTCCTTACCGGTGCCTTCCTCAGCCTCTTTGCCCTGCTCGGGTTCGGTCTCGGCCTGGTGATCCGCCACAGCGCCGGTGCCATCGCCACCTTCGCCGGTGTCACGCTGCTGGCGCCGCTCCTCCTGCAGACCGTCTCGGGACATCCGGACCGGTTCACCCCCGCCGTGATCTTCGCCAGCTCGGTGGCCGCCGTCGTACCGCAGCAGCACGAACTATCGGCCACAATCGGTTTCGTGCTGATGGTGGTGTACACGACAGGCGCGCTCATCGCCGGCGCAGTGCTGCTCTTCAAGCGGGATGCATGACCACTGCCGCGGAGGACGGCGAGGCGCCGGTGCGTCCGGAGGGAAGGCGGACGCCATCGCTCTCCATTACCGACGAGCAGCTGGCCCGGATGAAGCAGGTCGCGCTGCTCGTCGTGCGCGAGCCCTTCACCAAGCGACCCTGGACCGAACTCGCCTTCTACCTGGTCAGCGGTGGGCTCGCGGCGGTTGGCCTGGCGTTCGTGGGCGCCACGATGATCACCGGGATCGTGCTCGCCATCACCTTCTTCGGGCTGGCGGTGCTCGCTCTCTCCCTCCGGAGCGCGCGGGGCATCGGGCGCTGGCATCGCGACCTGGCCCACAACTTTCTCGGCGAGACGGTCCCGGAGCCCGAGCCCTTCACCAACCGGCCGGGGTTCTTCGGCTGGCTGCAGGCAGCCCTGCGCGACCGGGTCGCCTGGCGGGCCGTCGCCTACCTCCTGGTGAAGGTGCCGTGGACGATCCTGGGCGGCTATGTCGCATTCAGCCTCTGGTGGGACGCCTTCTCCTGCCTGCTCCAACCGCTCTGGGGGAGCGGCCGCGGGCCGGGCGTCTGGGGCCTCGCGCAGACCATCTTCCTGCCCGGCGCGTTCAAGCAACCACCGGTGAGCTTCTGGCACGGAGTGGCGATCTTCATCGTCGGCTTCGTCTTCCTCCTCGCCGCACCGTGGGTCATGCGGGGATTCGTCAACGTGGACCGCCTCCTCATCCGTTCTCTCCTGGGACCCGACCCGGTCGCCGCCCGCGTGCGCAACCTGGAGCAAGCGAGGACGAGGACGGTCGATGCTTCGGCGGCCATGCTGCGGCGGATCGAACGCGACCTGCACGACGGCACGCAGGCCCAGCTGGTGGCGCTGGCCATGCGCCTGGGCATGGCCAAGGAGAAGCTCGACGACCCCGACCATGCCGATCTCGAACGGGTACGCGACCTGGTCGAGGAGGCCCACCGGGGAGCCAAGGAGGCCATTACCGAGCTGCGCGACATCGCGCGGGGCATCCACCCGCCGGCCCTCGACATCGGGCTGGAGGGGGCGCTGACGACCCTCGCCTCGCGCAGCGCCATCCCCACCCAAGTCTGGTTCGACCTGCGTGACCGCCCGACGCCGGCCATCGAGGCCATCGCCTATTACTGCGTCGCCGAGTTGCTGGCGAACGTGGCCCAGCACGCGCACGCTTCCCGCGCGTCGGTGTCCTGTGCGCAGCAGGGAACGTGGTTGCGCCTCGTGGTGCGCGACGACGGGCGCGGGGGCGCCCACCTCCCGACCGCCGGGTCGTCATCGAGCGGCCTCGCCGGCCTCACCGAGCGGGTGCGGAGCGTGGACGGGCGGCTCAACCTCGTGAGCCCGCCCTTTGGTCCCACCGTGGTGACCGTCGACCTCCCGCTGTCGGTCTGATGGCTTGCGCGCTGCGGGTCGCCATCGCCGAAGACTCGGCCATTCTCCGCGATGGCCTCGTCCAACTCCTCGTCGACCGCGGCTTCGCCATCACCGGCGCCGTGGCCGAGCCAGGAGCCCTGCGCAGCTCGATCGCCCAAAATCCACCGGACGTCGCGGTGATCGACATCCGGATGCCGCCGACGTTCACCGACGAGGGCCTGCGGCTCGCGCTCGAGCTGCGGGCGAAGTACGAGGGACTGGGCATTCTTCTCTTCTCCCAATACATCGAGACCCGGTACGCGGCCGACCTGTTGGCCAACGACGCGGCGGGTATCGGCTACCTGTTGAAGGACCGGGTGGCCGACGTCAGCGACTTCGTGGAGGCGCTGGAACGGGTCGCTATAGGAGGTACGGCCTTGGACCCGGAAGTGGTCACCCAACTCATCGGCGCGACGCGGCGCTCCGACATTCTGTCCGTGTTGACGGCCCGTGAGCGCGAGGTGCTCGCCCTCATGGCCGAGGGCCGGTCAAACGGAGCCATCGCCAACGCGCTCGTCATCAGCGAGGGCGCTGTCGAGAAGCACGTCGCCAACATCTTCACCAAGCTGGACCTTCCGGTTTCGGAGAAGGACCATCGGCGGGTGCTGGCGGTGCTGCGTTTCTTGGAGTCCTGAACCCGACCTCGGAGGGCAGCCGCTCACACGGAGGCGCCGTGCGAGTCGTACGGCCGCCCCTGTCGGGCTGCCATCTCCTGCCCGGCGTTCATTTGGAATGGACTGATGCCGTGGGGTTGCCAGGGCCCGACCGAGCCCGCTATGACGGCCTCGTCCGACTTGGGCACCAGATGGAACCGTGCCCGTAGGTCCTCACACGATTCGTGGGCGACGGAGAACCAGTCCAGCTTCAGGAAGTCGATGCTGTCCGAACCGGTGGCGTCGTCGTGGCAGAGGGCGCCGCGTCGCATCGCGTCCGACAACCGGACCGCCATCTTCGGGTCTGACGAGAAGTGGCCGGTCGACGACTGGAACAGACCCGCCCCCGTCGCCAGGTAGCCGGTCTCGAACAACGAGATGACCATGGCCAGCAACGAGAAGGCGTGGAGGTCGTCATTGGCGCGTGCGATCAGACCGAACACCTCGACCTCGGACTCGACGGTCGTGCCGTAGTCGCCCAGCACGTGGACCCAGTCGTGCTGGGCCAAGAGCGGAGGGGCTGACCCCGGGGTGCCCGGGAACGTGAACCCGCGCGACTGGTACATCTCCCAGATCCGCCGCCCGATGGAGTCGGACGGGAGATGCTCCAGCGCCGCCCACTGGGCGGCCAGCTCGGGGTCGTGGACAGAGAACTCCCACGCATCGTGCAGGGGCCGGGTGGAGTGCACCGCGGCCGCCGACTCCTCCTCGTTCCAGGTGCCCTCGTAACCGTTTCGGGCGAAGTCGTGCGCCGCCAGGCCCAGGGACCCGTGGGCGAACTCGCGCGCGACCGGGACCAGGCCCTCCTCGACGCCAAGCTCCCGCGCGAAGGACGCGATGTTCTCGGCCACGTCGTCGGGGATCGGATGCCGGACGAGGGCGCAGAGCAGCATCATCTGGACGACGCGAGAGCGGAACTGGAGGTTGCGACGCGCCAGTGCGGCAGCCAGCTCCTCCGGGGCCATGGGTGGCCGGCCGTCCAGCGTGACGGCGTAGCCCGTCATGGCGGGAAACAACGCCAAGATCAGGGAGTACTGGACCGGCATCAGCCCCTCGGCGCCCGCCACTGCGGTCGCGATCCCGTCCGCCAGCGTCTGCGATTCGTCTGCGTCGGGAGGGAACAGGTTGACGGTCTCGGGCGTGGGCAGTGGTACCGGCACGGCGGGCTACGCCTCCGAGAGTTTCGCAAGGCCAGCGCGCAGGAAGGCTTCGCACGCCGACTCGTCCCCGACTTCGGACCGCGCTGCGGCGGCACCAAACGGCGCGTTCCAAAAGGCGGGGTCGCCGGGTCGTTCCGGCCCCCACGGCCCCACGTAGACGTAGGGCTCCTCAGAGAACACATCCCCGGCGGACGCACCGAGGTTCACACCCTTGACGCCGTCATGACGGCCGAAGTCGACGGCGGTGCCGACGTCGAAATGCTCCGGCCACAGCTGCACGGTCAACTGCGTCGACGGTGCACTGAGGTCGCACACCACCGTGTCGAGGACGCGCCAGCCGAGCTGGAACCAGTCGAAGACGAGGACCAGCTCGTCCGGATCGAGCTGCAATGGTTCGCCGGTCGAACCGAGGCCAGGCGTGTCGGCGCCCGCGGAGTAGTCCGAGGAAAGGTCCGCGCCAGCGAAGGCCGCGAGCGCGTCGAGGCTCGCCCCCTGAAGTGGAACGCCCGACGAGCTCGACCCGACCTCGCGGATCAGGTGGGTCGGAGTGAGGCGCAGCGCCTCGGGCTCGGGGCCGAACGCCGGCGTGGCGATGCCGTCGGCACTCGACCGCAGGCCGAAGTGACCGGAGACTGCGGCGCGACGGCGCCCCAGCACGTGCGCGCTGAGCCGATGGAGGTCGGCACGAGTCCTCCCCATTTCAAACGCGCAGGATAACGGTGGCGTCCCGGCGGCCGTTCAGCCGCACTGTTCGCCATCAGCCCGTCCGAGCCTTCTTCCTGGCCTCGTTGGCCGCCTGCGCCACGTCCTGGGCCACCGTCGCCTCGGCGGAGTGGCCCCAGAACCCGTGCGGCGCAACCAGGAAATCGATCAGGCGTTCCAGGTCGTCGCCGTAGGTCGAGCGCAAGGCCCGAAGGTCTGACCAAGCAGCAGCTTTGTCCCGCAGTGGCAGCCCCGTGTCGACGAGGTGACGCCATGCGATCTCGAAGTTCTCCTCGACCAGCCAGGACACGGTGTTACCGGTCTTCGGGACGTGGAGGCGGTCCGAGATCTCGATGACGGCGCGCCTTCCGCGGCCGTAGACGAAGTACGGCTCCCGGCTCCGGGCCCCATCCACACAGGCACACGTCAGCGTTGCGGCATCGGTGACGACGCCCAGGGCGGTCACCCACGACTGGCCCGGGTGCTGAGAGCGGAAGAGGGCCAGCATCGGGTACGAGACGTGGCTCTCGAGCACGTCGGCCGTCCATAGTTGCCAATCAGCCATGGCTCGGTAGAGCATCTCGACGTCCCCGCCGGGCGCGTTCAACGCGATCACGCGCACCGGGGTGATCCTCCCTCCCATCGGGTCGTCCAGCGTCAACAGCCTCGATTCGCGCCGACTGTATGCGCCGTAGAGCGCCGGCAGATACGAGATCATCAGCGCGATCGTCACCAGACCGGTGAGCGTCTCGAGCAGGGTGAGCATGCGGACCAACCCGCCGTGCGCCGAGCCGAATACCGGGGTCACCAGCGAGGTCCCGGCGTAGTAGACGAGGGTGCCGAAGTCCCGTGTGCCGCCGAGCCGCTGGTCGAGCCCCCAGTAGACGAGCGACCAGCCGAGCATCAGGCCGGCCAGCCACAGGACGAGTAGGCCCAACAGGGACAGCGCCGGATACACGTTGAGCGCGTACTCGCCGGCGCGGTCGGGCAGGCGAGCAGCCACCGCCCGGGTCAGGCGCCAGGTCGACGCGTAGAACAGCCGGGTCGGCCGCCAAAAGCTGCTGCTCCCCTGGGTGACAATCAGGGTCGCCACGGCGTCGCTGAGAATCCCGACGATGAGGACGATGCCGCCCGCTGCGGCCACGACCCTCGCGAACTCCGTCATTCGCCCTCCCCACCGGACCACCGGACCATCGGGGTGACCGGGACCGGAGTGATCCGCCACCTTAGAGAGCAGGCGCGCAGGCCCAACCACCCGTCCGCGTATTCATCCCGGTTGCGGGCGACTCTAGGGGTGGAGACAACTTTTTGGGCCGCTCGGCGACGTATCGGCGAATTGAGAGGCGGCGGGCGAGTAAGACGAGGGGTGATGAAGGTGATCCGTGGCGGTTTCGGAAGCCGGAAAGGCCCGTCCATCGGCCTCGTCCTCGGCGCCGGTGGGGTCGTCGGGCAGGCGTACCAGGCCGGGGTGCTCGCCGCCCTCGAGCGGGAGGCCGGTTGGGACCCGCGCGACGCGAGTGTGATCGTCGGGACGTCGGCCGGCTCGGTGACGGGCGCGGCGCTTCGGGTGGGCGTACCGGCTTCGGACCTGGCGGCATCCCTCTACGGGGTGCGCACGTCACGGCGCGGCGGGGTCATCCTGCGACGGATCCTGCCCACCGACGCCGGGCCGCTCCCCACGCCGACCCTGGCGGCGTTGCTACGCCCATGGGGCCTTCCCTCCCCGGCCCTCCTCGTCCGGCTCGCCCGCCGGCCCCTCGCCTTCCGGCCGGACGTGGCCGCGATGACCCTCGTCCCCCGCGGCCTCCTCGACATCTCGGATCGGGCGCGAGGTCTCGACGAGTTGATCGGTGACCGCTGGCCCGACGGCCTCCGTATCTGTGCGGTGCGCCGTTCCGACGGAGGCCGGGTCGTGTTCGGCCGCGACGGCGCGCCAACGGCGCGTCTCGCCTCGTCGGTGCTTGCCTCGTGCGCCATCCCCGGATACTTCCGACCAGTGACCATCGACGGTGTCGAGTACATCGACGGAGGTGTGCACTCGGCAACCAACGCAGACGTGCTCCGATCCGATCGCCTTGACCTCGTGATCGTCGTATCGTCGATGTCGGCCGCCCACGGCAGCGCGAGCGGCGTCGACGGCCTCCTGCGCCGCACCGTGCACCGCCGCATGGAGCGCGAGATCGCCCGGCTCGAGCAGGCGGGGACCGCGGTCGTCAGCCTCGAGCCAGGTGCCGAGGCGCGAGCCGTGATGGGCCTGAAGGCCATGGCCGAGGACCGCGGCCCCCGGGTGATCGAGGCCGCCTACGAGGAGACCCGCCGGTGCATCCTCTCGACACCCTTCCTCGCCTCGCTCGGGGAGGCACTGCCCGGCGGCGGTGCCGGCGCCGGCGCCGGCGCCGGTGCCGGTGCCGCCAGCGCGGTCTGACGAGGCCTGCGCTACCCGGCGGTCGCCCGGACGATCCAGAGGTCGCCGGTAGTAGCGTCGCCGGGCGAAACGCCTCGAAGGGAGGGTCCGCGATGTCTCCTGACCGCCTGAGCCCGCTCGACGCGTCGTTCCTCCACGTCGAGGACGGCGTGTCGCACATGCACATCGGCTCGATCGTGGTCTTCGAGGGCCCGACGCCGCGCTTTGCCGACGTGGTGGCGATGGTGGAGTCGAAGTTGGACCTGGTCCCCCGCTACCGCCAGAAGGTCAAGTTCGTCCCCTTCGAGCTCGGGCGGCCCGTCTGGGTCGACGACCCGCACTTCAACATCGAGTACCACCTCCGCCACACCGCCCTCCCGTCGCCCGGGGGCGACACCGAGCTGCGGAGGCTGGCCGGCCGGGTCATGGCGCAGCAGCTCGACCGGAGCAAGCCCCTGTGGGAGATCTGGGTCGTGGAGGGGCTCCAAGACGGGCGATGGGCCATGCTCGCCAAGACCCATCACGCGCTGGTCGACGGCGTCGCGGGCACCGAACTGCTGGCCGTCATCATGGACCTCGGCCCGGTCTCGCCGCGTCCGGAGCCCGCCGAATGGCTCCCCCGGCCGGAGCCTTCGGGGTGGCAGCTCGCCGTCGACGCACTCGAGAACATCGTGCGGTCGCCCTACGAGCAAATGCGGGCCGCGCGCGCGCAGACGCGTCTGCTGCGCCGGGTGGTGGAGGAGGGACTGGAGGTGGCCAGCGGCGTGATCGCCCTCAGCGGGCTCGTGCGGCCGACGCCGGTCTCCAGCCTGAACGGTCCGCTCGGGCCGCACCGCCGCTACGCCTGGGCGACGTCGTCGGTGCCGGACATCAAGGAGGTGCGGCACGCGCTCGGCGGCACCTTCAACGACGTCGTGCTGGCGTCGATCACGAACGGCTTTCGCGAGCTGCTCGTGTCGAGGGGCGAGAGCACCGAACGCGTCGTCCGCACGTTGGTGCCGGTGTCGGTTCGCCCCCGAGACGAGTCCGGCAAGGCCGTCGGGGACGGCACCTTTGAGAACAAGCTCTCCGCGATGTTCGCCGAGCTCCCCGTCGAGATCGACGACCCCGTGCTCCGGCTCCATGCCATCTCGGAGCAGATGAAGGACCTCAAGGAGTCCAAACAGGCCCTGGCCGGCGAGGCGTTGACGTCCATGTCGGGGTTCGCGCCGCCGATGTTGCTGGCGCTCGGGATGCGCCTGGCGACGAGGGCGGGGCAGCGCAACGTCAACACCGTGACCACCAACGTCCCGGGCCCACAGTTCCCCCTGTACGCAGTGGGGCGGCGCATGGTCCGCGCGTTCCCCTACGTGCCGCTCGCCGGGCAGATCCGTATCGCGATCGCCATCTTCTCCTACGACGGGCAGGTCAACTTCGGGATCACCGCTGACTACGACTCGACCGAGGACATTGACGTGTTGGCCCTCGGGATCGAGGAGGGGATGACGCAGCTGCTCAAGGCGTCCGAGTTCTCCGAGTAGTCCGACTGGTCCGAGAAGGACGTCTCAGCCGCCGGCCGGCCGGGTGGACGGGAGGCCGAGCTTGCGGTGGTCCCAGCTGACGGTGCGTTCCACGTGCAGCTTGATTGCGACGCGCTTGTGCAGCATCGTCTCGAGGAAGGGCTTCAACTCGTCGCTGTACGGGCCGTAGTACCGCTCGAAGACGCTGAGCCCGAGCTTCCAGAGCTGGTCGGGGTCGTCGACGATCTCGCCCCGGCCGACCAACTCCACGCCTCGGAGGTCCTCGTAGTAGTCGCCGGCCTCGAACAACACGGTGAGCCGGGGATCGCGCCGCAGGTTCTGCGCCTTCTGCGACTTGGCCTTCGTCTCGACCGTGACGCACCCATCGAGGAACCCGTACCACATCGCCACGGCGTGGATGGACCCGTCGGGGGAGATGGAGCACATCGTCATGGCCCGGCGCTCGGCCAAGAACGCGTCGACCTCGCCGGGCGTCATCTCGATCAGCTTGCGCTGGTTCACCCCGTGGCCCATCCGCTTGGGCGACCCCGCCTCTCCGGTCGCCTCGGTCGCGTGCGTCGTCTCGGTCGTCTCGGTCGTCTCGGTCGCCTCGGTCGCCTCGGTCATGTCGGCACCTCCCGTGTTGCGTGCGGCGCCGTGGAGCGTACTGCCGTGCCGGCGCCGGTGAACGCAACGAAAAGAGTTCATCTGGAGAACACTTGCCGGTTGCGCCTGTTTCACGGCCCGTTCACCTCGGCTTTCTAGCGTGGGGCATCGATGGCGACCGTGGATCAGCACATACGCCACGCCGGTGGGGACACCCGTTCCGGTCCCGCGGCCGGACGTCGCCATTGGGGCCAGGACGCCCTGGCCGAGGTCATCATGATCCGCCACCCCGAGCGCTCACACCGCGCCGGGATCGTCGGATCGTTGGTCACCAAGGTGCGGGAAATCGCCTCCCCGCGCCCTCAGGCGACGTCGGTGCGATCTACCCCCCGTCCGCCGTCGTCGCCTGCCCCTCGCCCCCTCACATCGCGGTCCCCCAGCGACGCAGCCTGACGCGGATGACGCCGTGACGATCACGAACGTTCCGGTGGCTTCGGGCCGCTCACCGCTCAACGGTCCCACGAGGGACAACCGCCCGCTCGTGTTGGTCGTCGACGACGAGGAGTCCTACCGCCAGGCGCTGGCCTCCGGGCTGACCCGGGAAGGCTTCACGGTCGAGGCGGCCGGCGACGGCCACGAGGCGCTGCGGCTGTTCCACCGGGTGCACCCGGACCTGGTCCTGCTGGACGTCATGCTCCCGGACCTGTCCGGGATCGAGATCTGCCAGCAGATGCGCGCGCTCAAGCCGGTGCCGATCATCATGGTCACGGCGCGCGACACCGAGGTCGACATCGTGCTGGGGCTCGAGCTCGGGGCGAGCGACTACGTGGCCAAGCCCTTCCGTCTGAGGGAGCTCGTGGCGCGCATGCGGGCCGTCCTCCGCCGTGGCGTTGCGGTGGCGGAACACCACGAGGAGGTGCTGACCGTCGGTCCGGTGCGCCTCGACGCCGGTCGCCGTGAGGTGACCGTCGAGGAGGTCCCCGTCGACCTGTCCCGCAAGGAGTTCGACCTGCTGGCCCTGCTGATGGCGCACAGCGGCCAGGTCGTGACCCGGGACTGGTGCATCGACCGTCTGTGGTGGGACCAGGAGCTCACTGACACCCGGACGCTCGATACGCATATCAAACGGCTCCGGCGCAAGATCGAGCCCGACCCGGCCAACCCCCGCCACCTGGTCACCGTGCGGGGCGTGGGCTTCCGCTTCGAGCCCTGACGGCGACGCAGTCGCCGTCACCGCCGCCCGTTCCCGGAGTCTCAGAGCGCTGAAGTCGCCGCCGCTCTACATTGAGCGGATGCACAAAGGCGACGTCGTTCCCGACTTCGAGCTCCCCGACCAGACGGGCGCCCCGCGCAAACTGAGCGAGTTCCTCGCGAACGGCCCCGTCGTGCTGTTCTTCTACCCGGCAGCCATGACCTACGGCTGCACGAAGGAGAGCTGCCACTTCCGCGACCTGGCCGCCGAGTTCGCCGGCGTGGGGGCCAACGTGGTGGGCATCAGCGCCGACCCGGTGGACAAACAGAAACGCTTCGACGAGAAGGAGTCTCTGGGGTTCCCCCTCCTCTCCGACCCCGACCGCGTCGTCGCCGCGCAGCTCGGCGCCAAGCGGGGCGTGAGCTTCCTCCCGAACAAGCGGATCACCTTCGTCATCGACACCGACCGCTCCATCCTCGATGTGTTCCACAGCGAGGTCTCGATGGGCTCGCACGCCGACAAGGCGCTCGCCCTGCTGAAGGCGCGACCCGCTGCCTGACCGAACTGACCGAACTGACCCAGCTGACCCCGCTGACCCAGCTGACCCACCGGGCTGACCGGGCTGATCGAGCCGTCGTCGTCACCGGCGCCGCGTCGGGCATCGGCGCCGCGACGTGCTCCCGCCTCGCCGCCGCGGGCTGGCGAGTCGTCGGCGCCGACAAGGACTCCGGCCCCGGCGACCACGTCGACGTCGTCGCCGACCTGGGGACGGCCGAGGGTCGCCATCGCGTCGTCGACGAGGTCGCCCAACGCTGCGGGGGCACGCTGGACGGGGTCGTCACCTGCGCCGGCCTGGCCTGGCACCCGGACCGGGCAGGGTCCCTGCTGGCCCACGTGAACTACTTCGGCACCGTCGACGTCCTCGAGGGATTGCGCCCACTGCTGGCTCCCGGCTCGGCGGCGGTCGCCATCAGTTCCAACTCGACCACGGTGCAGCCGGGCATCCCGGCGGAACTCGTGGAGGCGTGTCTCGGCCACGACGAGGAGCGCGCCGCCCGCTTGGCCGACGAGGAGGGCTCACTGACGACGTACCCCGCGACCAAGATGGCCGTGGCGTACTGGGTCCGGAAGGCGGCGACGGGACCCGAGTGGGCCGGTGCCGGCATTCGCCTCAACGCGATCGCGCCGGGCATGATCGACACCCCGATGGTGGCCGCCATGCGTGCCGAGGCCGAGACCTCGGTCGGCCTCGACATGCTCCCGATCCCGCTGGGCCGCCCGGGCCGGCCCGAGGAGATCGCCGCTCTGATCGAGTTCCTGCTCGGACCGGACAGCTCGTTCTTCTGCGGTTCCGTGCTCTTCTGCGACGGGGGCAGCGACGCGGTCCTGCGCACGCGGGATTGGCCGGCGGCGTGGGACATCTCTGTGCGGGGGCTGGGCCGGCGATTGTCGTCCTGACCTGACCGGCGCCGCCGGTCGCCCGTCGCCGGCCGACCCCATCCCGGCCCCAACCCCGGCCGCCCGTAGGCTGCGCAGCCGTGCCGGGCCGCATCCTCGTCGATACGACCCCCCTGCGGGAGAGTCGCGACTTCCGTCTCTTGTTCAGCGGGCAGCTGGTGTCCACGCTCGGGACCCAGCTCACCGTCGTGGCCATTCCGTTCCAGGTGTACTCGATGACCCACTCGTCGCTGCAGGTCGGCGCCATCAGCCTGGCCCAGCTCTTCCCGTTCCTCGCCGGCGCGTTGGCCGCGGGCCCCATCGGTGACGCCGTCGACAAACGCCGCATCATGATCTGGACGAGCGTGGCCGCGACGCTCACCAGCGGGGCCCTGGCGGTGAACGCGGCCGCCGCCCACCCTTCCCTCGTCGCGCTCTACCTCGTCAGCTCGCTCGCCGCCGGCTTCATGGGCTTCGCCAACACGGCACGCATGGCCTCGGTCCCGGGCCTGGTCGGGCGCCGCCACCTCACCACGGCCATGGCCATGACGCAGATCACCTTCCAGCTGGGCACCGTGATCGGACCGGCGCTTTCGGGAATTGTCCTGGGCGTCGGCCTCCCCCTCGCCTACGGGCTCGACGCGTCAACCTTCATTGTGGCCGCCGTCGCCGCCTTCCTCCTCAAGCCCATCCCGCCCCACCCCGACGCCAAGGCGCTGTCGGTCTGGCACTCGGCCAAAGAAGGTCTCCGGTATCTGCGCACCCGCCAGGCCCTCCAGGGCGTCTATCTCATCGACGTCAACGCCATGGTCTTCGGCATGCCCCGCGCCCTGTTCCCCGCCATGGCCGGCTCGGTCTTCGGCGGCGGCACCATCACGCTCGGTTTCCTCTACGCCGCGCCCGGCGCCGGCGCCCTCGTCGGCGCCCTCACCACCGGATGGGTCAACCGCCTGCGGCGTCAGGGCTGGGCCGTGATCGTCGCCGTGACGGTGTGGGGCGCCGCCATCGCCGTCTTCGGCCTCGTCGACACGCTGTGGATCGCCCTCGTCCTCCTCGCCGTCGCTGGATGGGCCGACGTCATCTCCGCGGTCCTACGCAACACGATCCTCCAGTCCACCGTCCCCGAGCGGTTCCGCAGTCGCATGTCGTCCATCCAGATGGCGGTCGTCCAGGGAGGCCCGCGCCTCGGAGACCTCGAGTCGGGTGCGGTGGCGACGCTGACGAGCATCGAGTTCTCGGTCGTTTCGGGCGGCCTGGCCTGCATCGCCGGCGCCGCCATCATCGGCGCGCTGTTGCCGGTCTTCCGCCATCACGTCGCCGGTGACATCGACGACGTGCCCGTATGATCCGGTCGTGCCCGACTCGAGACGACTCAGACGACTCAGACGACTACAGCGCGTACGCCGAACCGACGTGGGGCGAAGTCGACCCCGCGTCCTTCACCCGCATCGTCGTCGTCTCGCCCCACTTCGACGACGCGGCCATGGGCGCCGGCCACCTGCTCGGGAGCTACGACGAAACGACGGTGATCACCGTGCTGGGCGGCCGCCCGCCGGCCTACCCAGACGAGCCCACCGAATGGGACGCGCTGGGGGGCTTCGTGGCCGGCGACGACGTCGTGTCCGTCCGCCAACAAGAGGATGTCGCGGCCATGGCAGTGCTCGATTCCGACTATCGCTGGCTCGACTTCCCCGACCACCAGTACCTGCCCGCGCCGGACCGCCCCACGCCGGCCGATGTCGCCCCCACCCTCGCCGCGACCCTCGACGAGCTCGACCCCACGTCGGTCTTCTTCCCGATGGGCCTCGCCAACCCCGACCACGTCATGGTGCACGACGCCTGCCTCCTCGTGCGCGCCGGCCAACCCGAGCGCGACTGGTTCTGCTACGAGGACCACGGGTACAAACACCTCCCCGGTCTCCTCGCCTGGCGCGTCGCCAAGATGCTCCGCGCCCGCCCCTGGCCCACTCCCGCCATCGTCCCCCACGTCCCCGACGAAGAGCGCAAGCGCCAGGCCATCTGGTGCTACACGTCGCAGATCGCGCCCCTCGAGCGCGACCACGCGCTCACCGCGCGCATGGCCGGTCGCGTGCCCGAGCAATTTTGGCGGCTGGCCGCCCCACCTCAGGGCTGGGAGCTCCTGGCGGACTTCATCTGATCCGCCGGACAAGCCGCGGGCACGAGTTGGTGCAAATTCCACCCAACGTTCACACGGACGGCGCCCGGGTACTCACATCCCGTTGAAGAGGGTCCGCTCCGCTCTGCCGCTCCCGCACCCTGTCCCGTCACCGTCGACGGGGGTGGATCTGCCGCGACACCCCTGGGGCGGGCCCTTGGCAATCCGGTCCCCGGCCTGCGAAAGCGGCCGATTCGCCAACATCGCCACTGTTCGACGCTGGGCCTTTTCGAGGGCGCCCTCGCTAGAGTCGAGTCGATGCCCCGTGACGACGAACGCATCGTGGAGGTCGACGGGCGCGAGGTGCGCGTCAGCCGGCCGGACAAGATCTACTTTCCCGCCATCGACGGCACGAAGTTGGACCTCGTGTCGTATTACCTCGACATCGGCGATCACCTGCTCAACACCGCGGGCGGGCGTCCCGCTCTCCTCCAACGCTTCCCCGAAGGGGCCACAGGCAAGTCCTTCTTCCAGAAACGCATCCCGGCGGGGGCCCCGGACTGGCTGCAGTCGACCATCGTTTCGACGCCGAACGGCACCACCTCCAACGCGCTGGTCGTCGCGGACATCTCCCACGTCGTATGGGCCGTCAACTTCGGCTGCCTCGGCCTCCACTTGTGGCCCTACCTCGCGGCCGACCCCGCGCATGCCGACGAGCTCCGCATCGACCTCGACCCCACCACCGGGATCGGCTTCGACGAAGTGCGGTCCGCCGCCTTACGGTGCAAGGAGCTGCTCGACGAGCTCGGACTCCGTAGCTACCCGAAGACCACGGGCAGCCACGGGCTGCACGTGTACCTCCGGCTCGAACCTCGCTGGGACTCCATCGAGGTCCGGGCCGCCGCCGTCGCGCTCGCCCGTGAGCTCGAGCGCCGTCATCCCGACGAGATCACCGCCAAGTGGTGGAAGGAGGAACGCGGCACCCGCGTCTTCGTCGACTTCAACCAGAACGCGCCCCACAAGACGGTGTTCGGCGCCTGGTTCGCCCGGCCGCGCACGGGCGCCCAGGTCTCCACGCCCCTCGCGTGGGACGAGGTCGAGTCCGTCCAGCCCGACGACCTGACGATCCGCTCGGTGCCCGAGCTGGTTCACCGGCGGGGCGACCCATGGGCGGACATCGCCACGTCGCCCCAATCCATCGAGCCGCTCCTCGCCATGGCCCGGCGCGACAGGGAGGCCGGGCTGCCCGACGCCCCCTGGCCACCGCAATATCCCAAGATGCCGGACGAACCCCCACGGGTCGCCCCGAGCCGGGCCAAGAAGGAGAACACGTCGGGGGCGGGTCAGTGAAGCCGCTCGACGCGCTGAACCAGGTCGCGTTCCGTCTCGAACGGAACGGAGCCGACACGTTCAAGGTGCAGGCCTTCCGCAAGGCCGCCCGGGCCGTCAAGGACGTGCCCGATGACGAGTTGAGGGCACTGGCCCAAGCGGGCAAGCTCCAGACCATCGACGGGGTCGGTAAGTCGACCGCCCAAGTCATCGCCGAGGCCCTCGAGGGCAGGGTCCCCGCGTACCTCGCCAAGATCGACGAGGACCTGACGAAGGGCGACCTCGATCTCGACGGCCCGGGCGCCGAGCTCCTGAAATCGCTCAAGGGCGACTGCCATTCCCACTCCGACTGGTCCGACGGCGGCAGCCCGATCCTCGAGATGGCCGAGGCCGCCCGCGACCTTGGCCGCCAGTACCTCGTCCTGACCGACCACAGCGCACGTCTGACCGTGGCGCACGGTCTCAGCGAGGAGCGACTCGGCGAGCAGCTCGAAGTCGTGCGCGCCCTGAACGAGCAGCTCGTACCATTTCGTATTCTCACCGGCATGGAGGTGGACATCCTCGAGGACGGATCACTCGACCTCGACCCCGACCTGCTCGGCCACCTCGACGTCGTCGTGGCGAGTGTGCACTCCAAGCTGCGGATGGAGTCCGAGCCGATGACAGCCCGCATGCTGGCCGCGATCGAGAGCCCGCACACGGACATCCTCGGCCACTGCACGGGGCGCATCATCGTCGGTCGGGGACGTCCCCAATCGACGTTCGACGCCGAAGCCGTGTTCGAGGCGTGCGCGCGTACGGGCACAGCGGTCGAGATCAACTCGCGGCCCGAGCGGCAGGACCCTCCCGAGGATCTCCTCCGGAAGGCCATCGAGCTGGGATGCTCGTTCGCCATCGACACCGACGCGCACGCGCCCGGGCAGCTGGAATGGTTGGGCCGTGGCTGCCGCAATGCCGTGGCCGCCGGCGTGCCGTTCGACCGCGTAGTCAACCGCGCGTCGGCCGACGACCTCGCGGCCTGGGCGGCCGGCCACGACGAGGCGGCGTGACCGGCGTGACCCTCCCCGTCCGTCCGCCTGTCGCCCCCATGCTCGCCAAGCTCACCCGCGACCTGCCCCGTGACCCGGGCCTGTACTACGAGCCCAAGTGGGACGGGTTCCGCTGCATCGTCTTTCGCGACGGGAACGAGGTCGAATTGGGCAGCCGTAACGAGAAGCCCCTCACCCGGTACTTCCCCGAGCTCGTCGAGGCCCTCCGGCGTGAGCTCCCCGACCGTGTCGTGCTCGATGGCGAGGTGGTCATCGCGGGCCCGAAGGGACTGGACTTCGACGCCCTGTCCCAGCGCATCCACCCAGCGGCCAAGCGCGTCAACCAGCTCGCCGAAGCCACTCCGGCCTCGTTCGTCGCTTTCGATGTTCTGGCCCACGACGACACCTCGTACATGGAGACGCCGTACGCGCAGCGGCGAAAAATGCTCGAGAAGCTGCTCAAGAAGGCCAAGCCGCCGGTGCATCTCACCCCGGCCACCCAGGACCCCGACGTCGCCGCCGACTGGTTCTCGCGCTTCGAGGGCGCCGGCCTCGACGGAGTCGTCGCCAAACCGGCGGACCTCCATTACCTCCCCGACAAGCGGGCCATGTTCAAGGTCAAGCACCAGCGGACGGCGGACTGCGTGGTCGCAGGCTTCCGGACCCACAAAGACGGCGCGGGCGTCGGGTCGCTTCTCCTCGGCCTCTACGACAGCGCCGGGACGCTCCATCACGTCGGCGTTGCCTCGGGCTTCAGCGTCGCCCGGCGCCGCGAGCTCGTCGACGAGGTGAAGCCGTACCGAAAGGACGCCCTAAAAGGCCACCCCTGGGCCGGCTGGGCCGAGGCGCAGTCCGAAGGGCGCGCCCCGGGCTCCATGAACCGATGGAACGCCGGCAAGGACATGACCTGGGAGCCCCTCCGCCCCGAGACGGTGTGTGAGGTTTCCTACGACCACCTTCAGGAGGATCGCTTCCGGCACGCCACCTCGTTGGTGCGCTGGCGTCCTGACCGGGACCCGCACTCGTGCACGTACGCCCAGCTGGACACCCCCGTGCCCATCGAGCTGGGGGACGTGTTCGGCACCTGACGCCTTCGGGCCGAGGAATCCCGACATAGCGCGTCGTGCCCCGGCGACCGTTCTCCCGCCGATGCCCGCCACGGACGCGACCACCACCTCTACGACTCCGGACGCCTCCGGCATTGCGCCAGCACAGTCCATGGGCTCCGGCGACGTGGCGGCACTCTCGACGGGTGCGCTCATGGAGCTGGCCGCCGAGTCGGCTCACCACATGGCCGCCCTGGCGGGTCTCTTCGCGCTGCTCACCGCTGAGTTGGGCCGCCGCGAAGGCTGGCGACGCGAGGGTGCCACGTCCCTGGAGGCGTGGATGGTCGAGCGGATGGGCCTGTCCCTCCCGACGGCCCGGGCCTTCGCCCGCGTCGGCGAGCGCCTGTTCGACCTCCCACACCTGGCCACCGGTCTCTCCACCGGCGCATTGAGTTTCGACAAGGTGCGCGCGGTCATCGACTCGGCCACGCCCGAGACCGATCGAGAGCTGCGGGACCGTGCCGAGGAGTGCACGGCCGTCGAGCTGGCCCAGCTCGCCCGCCGCCACAAGGCGGCATCTTCGGCCACGACCCGCGACACCAGGTTCCTCCGCTTCAATGACAACTTCCAGACGATCACCGCACAGCTCCCGGCCGAGTCCTACGCCGAGGTCCGTACCGCTCTCGAAGCGGAGGCCAAGCAGATTCCCTCCGACGGCGAGACGCCTTGGGACCAACGGCTCTGCGACGCGTTCCTCGGGCTGGTCCGCTCTGCCACCAGGCCCCGCAGCGCCGACTCGAGGTACACGGTCGTCGTCCACGCCCCGCTGGACGTCCTCGTCGACGACGCAAGTGAGCTGGCCGGCGAGCTCGAACGCCACGGGCTGATCAGTGCGGACACGGTCCGACGCGTCGCATGTGACGCGACCGTCATCCTGGCGGTCGACGACGACGTGGGCCACACCATGTACGAGGGCAGGGCCCACCGCTATCCGACGCAGACGCAGCGTCGGGAGATCATGCGGCGGGACCGCCACTGCCGGTTCCCCGGCTGCGCGAACGCCACGTTCGTCAACCCCCACCACATCAAATGGTGGAAACCCCACCAGGGCACGACCGACCTACCAAACCTGGCCCTGCTCTGCGAGCATCACCATCACCTGGTGCACTCGAAAGCCTGGACCATGTCCGGCGACGCCAACGAAGAGCTGACGTTCGTCGGCCCATCGGGCCGGATCATGACCTCGCGTCCCTCGCCGCTGTGGACGTCGGCGAGCGCGTGCTCCTCGCTCCCGCCAGGGACGGCCTGAGCGACTACGTGTCGAGCAGCGCGGGATCCGCCGCGAGCTCGGCGCGCACCGCCGCCTCCCAGAAGCCGACGAAACCCTCACCGTCGCTCCGCGCGACGAGGTCGATGAACGCCAGGGGCAACCGCGACACACCGGTGCCTCCGGCGGCTCGGGCGTACCAAGCGTGCTCGCAGCGCTGCTCGAGTGCGACGGCACGCTGGTGCACGGCGCGTGCCGACCCGCCGAGCACGAAGACGCCGTGGCCGGCGAGCAGCGCCATCGCGGCGTCGCCCATCTGTTCTACGGCCCGTCGGGCGCTGTTCCGGTCGTTGACGGGCCCGTCGTACTCGTCCACCAGGGCCAGGGTCCCACCACCGAGGGCCGAGCTCTGGTCGAGGATCGGTGGCAGCTCCGCCAAGTCCGCCCACACGGTTCCGAACAACGGATGGTTGTGCAGAGCCCAGCCGACGTCCGAGCGCGCCCGGTGAAGCTCCAGGTGGAGGGGGATGCCCAGCGGCGCCGGCCAGTCGCCCTCGACCACCCGGCCGTCGAGGTCGATGCGCAGCACCTGTGACGGCCGCAGCTCGGCCCACGTAAGCAGCCAGGGGTTGCAAAGGAGTGTCCCGTCGCCGAGGTTGACCGTGATGTGCCCGGCCAGGTGGTCGTTGTAACCCTCCCGCCACAGCGCCCGGGCCAGCACCACCAGCTCCTCACGAGGCGTGAGGTCTGGCATCAGCTTCTCGGCCGTCGGAATGAACACCGCAGCTCCTTTCGGCTCAAGCCGGCAGGATCGTGTCCGGCAACGGGTGACGGTACAGCCCAGCGGCGTTGAGACAGCACATCGCTCGCAGCTCGTCGGAAGGGATGTGCCCCCAGTACTCCTCGATCACACGCTGGGTGTCGGGCCAGGTGCCGTCCCCGTGCGGGTAGTCCACCTCGACCATGATGTTCTCGACGCCGATCGCATGGCGCGTGTCGATGGTCGAGGGGTCGTCGAGCGTACAGAACCAGAAGTTCCGCCGCAGCACCTCGGCCGGACGCATCTCCCAGCCCCGCCCGTACCCGGAGCGGTCGACCATGTTCTCGAGACGGTCGATCAGCATGGCTACCCACCCGATGCCACCTTCGCTCATCGCAATCTTCAAGGACGGACGCTTCAAGGGGTACTTGGACCACAGCCACTCGGCGCACGACGTCAACGACTGCTGGCCGAACAGCGTGGCGCCGATCTGCAGGGGGGCGCCGCCGGGCGGCCCGATCTCCAAGCCTGAACTGCCGACGTGCAGCGACACCACCGTATCGGTTTCCAGCACGGCCTCGATGATCGGGTCCCAGTGTTTGCGTTCCCACAGTGAAGGCAAGCCGATCGCGTGGGGACGCTCCGGAAGGGTGACCGAGGTAAACCCCCGGGCCGCATTACGGCGGATCTCCGCCGCCGCCAGCTCGGGGTCGGCCAGGTAGGTGATCCCCAGCGGCACGATCCGCTCTGGGTGCCGCGAGTGCCACTCCTCGAACAACCAATCGTTCCAGGCGCGCACGCACGCCAGCCCGAGGTCACGGTCGGGACACGAGAAGAAGACCGAGCCGCAGAAGCCGGTGATCTGCGAGGGGAAGTTGACTGACGCCCACACCCCGTTGATATCCATGTCCCGTACACGGGCCTCGACGTCGTAGCACCCGGGGCGCATCTGGTCGAAGCGGAACGGCTCGAGGCCGTAGCTCTCCGGCCGCCGTCCCGCCACGGCGTTCATGCCGACTTGTGTGTAGCGCTCCCCTTCGAACTCCCACACCTGGTGCCCCTCTGTCGTCTCCACGATCCGGGGTGCCCGGTCCTGAAACGCCTTGGGCAGGCGACCCTCGAAGGTGTGCGCAGGCTCGACCACGTGGTCGTCGACCGAGATCACCGTGTAGCGCCGCTCCCGTGGCTCGGGTTCAGGGAGAAAGAGGTCGCCCACAGTCACCGTTGCGGTCATCTCTCATCCCCGTTTCAGTTGCGTTCCAGTCCGCCGACCACGGTCAAGGATAGGCAGCCGGACGAGTCCGAGGAAACGGGCGGTCACCCGTCAGCCGCCGACCTATGACTGTGCGCCGGCGCCCTGCGGGTGATACTGAATGGGAAGGCGCGGTGAACGCATTCGCAATGAAGGAGGCGCCGGTGGTCGCTCTTGTCGTTGTCTCGACGTTCGTGGTCCTCATACTCGGCGTGCTGGTCGCAGGTCTGCTGCGCAGCCATGCCGACATCTTGCGGTCACTGCACGAGCTCGGGGTGGGGGTTGGGGACCCGGCCACTGCCACTGCCACGGCCTCTCAGACAGCCACGGCCACTGCGTCCGCTCCCGTTTCAATGGCGGGTGACGCCGATCCTCCCGCCCCGTCGAGTGCCCCGGGACTCGGTCCCGCGCCGACGGTGGCCGGCGTGACCCCATCGGGTGACGCGCGTGCCATCGCGGTGGACAACAACGACGGGCTCACGTTGCTCGGGTTCTTGTCCTCTGGATGCGCGACGTGCGCAGGGTTCTGGGAAGCGCTCCAGGCACCCGACATCTTGACCCTGCCCGAAGGAACGCGCGTCGCGATCGTCACGAAGGGACCCGACCGCGAGGTCCCGAGCGAGGTACGGGCCCTGACCACCGGTCGCATCCCGGTCGTGATGTCCACCGACGCGTGGCTTGACTACAAGATCCCCGGCTCACCCTTTTTCGTGCTCGTCGACGGCCACACCGGCCACATGGTCGGCCAAGGTGTGGCGCGCCACGTCGGACAGCTCGCCGAGCTCATTCGTCGAGCGGAACACGACCGGTCGCCCGACCAGAGCCCACGCCGTCGACGGGAGCCGGGTCGCCTCAACGGGCCATCACGCGCTGCAGCCGCCGACGACGTGCTGCAGGCGGCGGGGATCCACCCGGGCGACCCCAGCCTCTACCCGACCTCGCTCGAGGACGTCTTCCCCTTCGGCACCGCTACCGAATCGGCCGGCACGCCGTCGGCCCAGGCCGACTAGTGGCGACCATCGGTGCGCACGGGATCATGGCGCGCCTGCCCGCGGGCTTCGAGGGCCGCATCTTCGTCCGGCCGTCGGCGGGGGTGGGCGCGACGTACCCGGTCGCCCAGTTCGGGACGTTTCCCCTGCCCGACGACATCGGAGACTTCGGGAGCGGCGCCGTCACGATCATGGGCCCCCAGGACGTGTTCGCCTGCCTGTTCGAGTACGGACCCGAGAGCGTCGGCACCGCCCTCTTCGCCCAGCAGGGGATGCCCGCAGTGCTCTCACCCGACAACTTCTCACCGGTCATGTTGCGCCGGGGGATCATCGGTCAGTCGGGCACCCAGTGGTTCTTCACCGAAGCAGGACGTCCGTTCTCCTTCTACGCCGTCCTCGGCAGCCACGCACTTCGCAACAGCCTGGTCCCCAAGGTCAACGCGCTGATCGCGTCCCTGACCGTCAGCCATACGAGCGCCGAGACGTCCGGGTCGGGGCCGCAATGGAACTGATCGGCCTCTTCTTCATTGCGTCCGGGCTTCTCGTCGTGGCCGGTATCGCGAAAGCGTTCCGTCCCGAAGACACGGCCCGTGCCCTCCTCGAGTTCGTGCCAGGACGACTCTCCCGAATTGCGTCGCTGCGCGCCGCCCGCCTGGTCGTACGGGTCGGTGCCATCGCCGAGGCCGCGATCGGAGCGTGCGCACTCCTCTGGCCCCGCCCGGTGACCGCCGCACTCGTCGCGTGCTCGTACGCGCTCTTCGCCGTGGTCGTGCTCTATGCGCGGCTTCACGGAGGCGCCCTCTCGACGTGCGGCTGCTTCGGCCGTCCCGACACGCCCGCCACCTGGCTCCACGTCGCGGTCAACGTGCTTCTCACCGCCGCAGCCGTCACTATCGGCGTCCGGGCGTCGAGCGACGCCACCACCGCCAGTTCGCTCTCGCATCAGCCCTGGGCGGGAGTGCCCCTGCTCTTCGTGAGCGCGGTCGGCCTGTATCTCACCTACCTCGCGCTGTCGCCGCTCGCGACCCTCGAAGGGGCCCGCCGCCTGGTCCAGCCCGACACAGCCGGAGCAACCGGCCCGTGACCGTCACCTCCACCCTCGTCGAGAAGACGGCCGGCTTCCTTGGAAACCGGTTGTCGCGCCGCAGCATGATCAACCGGTCGGCCTTCGTGGGCAGCGCCGTCGCCGTCGGGTCCGGGCTGGACCTCGCGCTCAAGCCGGGGACCGCGTACGGCCAGATCTGCGAGTGCGGGAATGCTGGCTGCGGATGCGGCAGCACGTGTTGCTCGGGGTTCTCCGAGTTCTGTTGCGAGGTCACTGGATACAACTACTGCCCCGGCAACACAGTCATGGGCGGCTGGTGGCTGGCCGACAACTCCTCCTTCTGCGGCGGCCCCCGGTACTACATGGACTGCAACGCCACCTGTGCCTGCGAGTCCGGCTGTGGTCCGTTCTGCGACCCCGGCTGCGACGGGGTCAATTGCGGGTGTGGGCCCCTCGGCTGTGACTCTTTCCTCACCGGCTGCCTGCAATTCCGATACGGCCAGTGCAACCAGAACGTCGCCTGCGTCGGCCGCATCGTGTGCCGCGTCGTCGCCTGCGTGCCGCCGTGGACCGTCGACCCGTCCTGCACCATGGCCGTCGCGGTCGACAACAGCACGGCCGAGCAGAACGAGCCCTGTTGGACGCCCGCGCCCCCGATGCCGCCCTGCGCCAGCCCGGCGACCAACTGCCAAGTGGTCGGCATGGCGTCGACGTCGAGCGGAGCCGGGTACGGGCTGGTCACCTCGTTCGGCAAGCTCTTCACGTTCGGCAACTTCCCGAACGACGGTGACGCGTCGAACCTGCCGCTCGATGCGCCGATCGTCGCCCTCGCAACCTGCCCGACAGGTGGGTACTTCCTCGCCGCCGCCGACGGGGGCATGTTCGACTACGGAGGGGCGCCCTTCCTCGGCTCCATGGGCGGGCGCCCGCTCAACAGGCCGATCGTCGGGATGGCGGCCACCCCGTCTGGCCGGGGCTACTGGCTCGTCGCGTCCGACGGAGGCATCTTCGCCTTCGGCGACGCCCCGTTCCTCGGCTCCATGGGCGGCACACCCCTCAACCAGCCGGTCGTCGGGATGGCGTCCACCCCCTCCGGCCGGGGCTACTGGCTCGTCGCGTCCGACGGGGGGATCTTCGCCTTCGGCGACGCCCCGTTCCTCGGCTCCATGGGCGGCACGCCCCTCAACCAGCCGGTCGTCGGCATGGCCCCGACATCGAGCGGTGACGGGTACTGGCTGGTCGCCGCCGATGGCGGCATCTTCACGTTCGGCAACGGCAACTTCTTCGGGTCCGCCGGCGCCATCCGCCTGAACCAGCCCGTGGTCGGCATGGCCGCGTACGGCCACGACGCCGGCTACTGGTTCGTCGCCAAGGACGGCGGCATCTTCTCCTACGGCCAGGCGCCGTTCTTGGGTTCACCGGCATGACCGCCTCACACCGAGACGAAAGGGAGCTCGTATGACGACCCTGCTCATCATCCTGGCCGCGCTGACGGCAGTCGTCGCCGGGGCCCGTTCGACCTGGTCCCCCTGCGGAGTCTCCATGCTGTCGAGCATCACGCCGCTCGCCGAGCACGGCCGTGGTCACCGCTACCGGACGACCGCGTCGTGGTTCGTCATCGGGAGCATCGTTGGAGGCGCGTCCTTGGGTCTGGTGACCGCCCTCCTGGCCGCCGGAATCGGTGCGGCGGGCCTCTCGTCGACCACCCTCGCCGTCCTCGCCCTCGCCGCGGCCCTGCTCGCTGCGGCGTCGGATGCTCCCGGTATCCCCTTCCACCTCCCCGTCCACCACCGCCAGGTCAACGAGCGCTGGCTCGATCAATTCCGGCCGTGGGTCTACGGGGCCGGCTTCGGCTGGCAGATCGGCGCCGGCCTGGCGACGTACATCAAGACGAGTGCCGTCTACCTCGTGGTCGCGCTCGCCGCGTTGACCGGCGACCCGTGGGTGGCGCTCGGCATCGGAACGCTCTTCGGGCTCGTCCGCGGCCTCGCCGTCTTCCTCGGGCGCCGCCTCTCGAGCCCGGCTGCGCTGGCGGACTTTCACCGTCGCTTCATGGCCCTCGACTGCCGCGCCCGAACCCTCGTCGTCGCCTGGGAGCTTGTGGCCGGCGTCGTCGTCTCCATAGCGTTGTCGCCGTGGCTGGCCCTCGCGTGGGCCGGGACGATCGGCGCCATGAGCGCCTCCCGACGGATCGTCGCCCACCAGCCGACCAGCACACCGTCTGCTCACCGCCTGGCCACCACGTCGTCGCCTCCGGAGCGGGCTCAGGCCGGGCCGACCTAGCATCACGCCATCGACGCACATCGCACGACCTCGAGCGGGACGTCGCCTCACCAACCCATCCGGTTGTTCTTGGCTGACGTCGACGGCACCCTCGTCACCCAAGACAAGGTGCTCACCGACGACACCGTGGCGGCCGTGCACCGACTCCACGACGCTGGCATCCTCTTCGCCATCACCAGCGGCCGGCCCCCAAAGGGCATGGAGATGCTCATCGAGCCGCTCGACCTCCAAACACCCATCGCGGCCTTCAACGGCGGCCTCATGGTCGACCGAGACATGCACGTCCTCGAACAGCAAGTGATTCCCGAAGAGATCGTCGTCCCCGTGGCCCAGCTGATGGAGTCGTTCCAGCTCGTCGTGTGGATCTACCGCGGCGCAGACTGGTACGTCCCCGACCCCAAGGGTCCCCACGTCGATCGCGAGGCGTGGACGGTCAAGTTCCAGCCGAGAGTCATGCAACACGGGCTCCAGGGGATCACCGACAACGTCATCAAGATCGTCGGCGTCAGCGACGACCACGACTCGATGGCGCAGGCGGTCGCGGCCGCCCATGACCAGTTCGGCCAGCACGTGACCGCCGCCCTCTCACAGCCGTACTACCTCGACGTGACCCATCCGCAAGCCAACAAGGGCTTCGTCGCCCAGTACCTCGCCCGCCACTACGACCTGAAGCCGGCCCAGATCGCCACCATCGGTGACCAGCCGAACGACATTCTCATGTTCGACCACTCCGGTCTCAGCATTGCGATGGGCAACGCCGATCCGGAGGCGAAGGAAGCCGCCGACGAAATCACGACGTCCAACGAGGACGAGGGGTTCGCCAAAGCGATCGAGCGCTTCGTCCTCCCGACGGCCACGAAGAGACCGCCCCCTCAGGAGTCCTAGGTCCTACACCCCCCGGTGGTTCTCGAACCGTGCGTACTGCTTCAAGAACAGCAAATTCGCCTTCCCCGTCGGCCCGTTGCGGTGCTTGGCCACCTCGATCAAAGCGTCGTCCGCCCGGTCGATCGGCACCTCGTCGTTGTACTCGGACTCGCGATAGATGAACAGCACCACGTCGGCGTCCTGTTCCAACGAGCCCGACTCCCGCAGGTCCGAAAGCTGCGGCGTCTTGTCCTGGCGGGACTCCAGGTTCCGGGAGAGCTGCGACAGGGCAACGACCGGCACCTCGAGCTCACGGGCGAGGATCTTCAGGCCGCGGCTGATCTCGGCCACCTCGGTCTGGCGGTTCTCGGCCCGCCCCCGGCCGGTCATCAGCTGCAGGTAGTCGACGACCACGAGCCCGAGGTCCCCCTCCGACTTCTTCAGACGTCGGGCCCGGGCCCGGATGTCCATCACCGTGACGTTCGGGTTGTCGTCGATGAAGATCGGCGCGCTCGACAGCCGCGTCACCGCCATGCCGATCTTGCTCCAGTCCTGGGTACGTATCCGTCCGGTCTGGAGACTCTGGCCGTTCACCTCCGCCTCGGAGGCCAGCAGGCGCTGCGTGAGCTCGAGGTGCCCCATCTCCAGGGAGAACAGGAGCGCCGGCCGCTGCACCGTCAATCCGACGTGCGCCAGCACACCCAGAGCGAAGCTCGTCTTGCCCATGCCCGGGCGCGCCCCGACGATGTTCAAGGAGGACGGCTGGAACCCCAGCAAGATCCGGTCCAGCTCGTGGTACCCCGTCGCCACACCCGTGATGTGCGAGCCCCGCTGCCCCAGCTCCTCGATCCGGTCCAGTCCCGCCCCCAGCAGCTCGTGCAGCGGGCGCATCGAGTCGACCGTGCGACGCTCGCCCACGTCGAAGATCATCTGCTCGGCGTCGTCGACGGCCGCCTTCACGTCCTCGGGGACCGAGTAACCGATGTCCGCGATCTCCCCAGCCACCCCGATGAGCTTGCGCAGCAACGCGTGCTCCTCGACGATGGCGGCGTAGTGCCGGGCGTTGGCGATCGAAGGCGTGTTGGCCTGCAACGAGATGAAGATCGACGGGTCCCCCACCTGCTCCAGCAACCCCGAGCGCTTGAGCTCGTCGGTGACCGTCACCGCGTCGATGGCCTCGCCTCGCTCCATGAGCGCCTGGATGGCGGCGAAGATGTGCCCGTGCGCCGGCTTGTAGAAGTCGCCCGTCGAGCACTTCTCGATCCCGGCGGAAGCGGCGTCGTTCGAGAGCAGCATCGCCCCCAAAAGGGACTCCTCCGCCTCGATGTCATGAGGCGGCACCCGCGCCCCGATTGGGGCCGATGCCGCTCGCAGCGGCCGGGGCCGGGTGTCGTCGAAGGCTTGGACCATGGCCCGCCTACTCTGACCGTCCGGCGCTGGGGAGCGAAAGGAGAACTTGCTGTGGGAAACCGCCCCGCTCCATGTGAATAACCGTGGGTGTAAGCACGCCCGCCGTGTGGATAAGCCGTGTACAAACGGTCCGTCCCGCGTGTGCCACCACGCGGACATGATGTGCACAGGGTTGTCTCAAATTCGGTGACCCGACCGCCTCGGATGCCGCTACCCCTTGCCGGCGGCCGGGACGGGCCTCACCGGACCGACCCGTACTACTTGGCGGGCGTGACTTCGATCGTGACGACGGTCGAGACGTCCCGGAACAGTTCCACGGTTACCTCGTAGGTCCCCGTTTCCTTGATGTTGTCGGGAAGCAGCACGTGCTTGCGGTCCACCTCGACGCCCTTGGCCGCCCGAATTGCCTCGACGACCTCAGCCGGCCCGATGGATCCGAAGAGCCGGCCACCGCCGGCCGCCCGGGCGCTGATCGGGATGGCAGCGCCGGCGAGCAGTGCCATCTGCGCCTCGGCGGCGCCCCGGTCGTGCGCCTCGCGCAGGTCGCGGCCCCGGCGCATCTGCTCCGCCTGGCCTTCGATGCCGTCCGTCGCCATGATGGCGCGACCATCGGGGAGCAAGAAGTTGCGCGCGAACCCGCCCGCCACCTTGACGATGTCACCACGGCGTCCCACTCCCGCGACGTCGTCACGCAAGAGGACTTTCATGCGTCACCACCAGTCGCGGCCTCTTCGACGAGCTCCTCGACCAGCTCGGACGCCTCCTCGACCACCGCGGCCTCGGTTTCCGGGTCACCCTGGGCGTCGGTCTCGTCGGTGATCTCCACCGTCACCGATGGCGGCGGCGGTGGCTGGTCAGCGAGCCCGCGATCTCCACGGTCCCTACGCCCGCCCGGGCGCTCGGTCACGGTGCGCTGCGTGTAGGGCAGCAGTACGAGCTCCCTCGCCGTCTTGATCGCCTCCGCCAACGCACGCTGGTGCTGGGCGCAGTTCCCCGTCACGCGACGCGAGCGGATCTTGCCGCGGTCGCTCATGTACTTGCGCAGCATCGGGACGTCCTTGTAGTCGACCCACTCGATCTTGTCGCGACATAGCGCACACGGCTTCTTCTTGACTCGGCGTCCCAGATCCTTGGGTGCTCGGCGCGACGTCGAACCGCCGCGTTGGTTGTTGCGTGCCATCAGAAGGGCTCCTCGTCGAATCCGTATCCGCCACCACTACCGCCACCGGGAGCCGGCTGCGGTGCTGGGGCCTGTCCCCGGCCGCCACCGCCACGCCCCGAGGAGTCACCGGCGCCTCGGCGCTCGTTCTTCACGATTTGGGCCGTGGCCCAGCGCAGCGACGGCCCTATCTCGTCGGCGACCACTTCGACCTTGGAACGCCGGTCGCCCTCCTGCGTCTCCCAGCTGCGCTGCTCGAGCCGACCCGCCACCATCACCCGGGCTCCCCGCGTGATGCTCTCGCTCACGTTCTCCGCCATCTCTCGCCAGCACACGATGTCGAAGAAGGAGGTGGCCTCCTCCCACTCCTGGGTCTGGCGGTTCTGCCAACGCCGGTTCACCGCCAGCCCGAAGGTGACGTTGGCCTGGCCGGTGTTGGTGAAGCGGAGCTCTGGGTCACGGGTCACGTTTCCCACGAGCGTCACGCTGTTGTCGGTTGCCATCTCTGCTCCTCTCGCCCGACCGTGACCGTCAGCCGGCTGCCGGCCCGGGGGCCGCGGCACGTGCCCTGTCGGGCAACCGGATCACCTTGTGCCGCACGACTTCGTCCGCCAGACCGAGCATGCGGTCGAGCGCGGCCACGCTCTCGGGTTCGGCGGTGAACTCGACCACGACGTAGTACCCCTCGCGCTTGTGGTTCACCTCGTAGGCGAAGGTGCGCTTCCCCCAGCGGTCGATCGCACCCGGACTGCCGCCGGTCGTGCGAATCACCTCCAGGGCGTGGTCCAGGACACCTTGGATCACGCTCGGTTCGGTGGTGGCCTCGAAGATGGCCATGACTTCATAAGGCCGCATCTGCGGCGTACCTCCCTCTGGACCGGGTCTCACCCGGGCTCCCGGCGGTCAGGAGCAGGGTCTGTTGCGGGTTGTCATCGTAGCCGCGCTCAGGCGAGAGCGTCCCCCAACCCCTCCGGGGCGTGATAACTCTCGTCGTCGCTCGGGAACCTGCCGCTGCGGACGTCGTCAGCGAAGGCGGCGATCGCCTCCGTGGCGATCCGCCCGACCTCGGCATAACGCCGCACGAACTTGGGCGGAGTCCCCGACCCCAGCCCCAGTAGGTCGTGGAAGACCAGCACCTGCCCGTCGCACGCGGGGCCGGCGCCGATGCCGATGGTCGGCACGTCCAGGGCCTCCGTGACCGCCGCCCCCACCACGTCGGGCACCCCCTCGATCACGAACGCGAAGCACCCGGCCACGCTCAGTGACTTCGCCGCGTCGAGCAGAGCCGTCGCCGCGTCCACGCTCTTGCCCTGCACCCGGAAGCCGCCCATGGCCAGGACCGACTGGGGTGTCAGCCCGAGATGACCCATGACCGGGATCTCTGCCTTGATGATGGCTTCGACCACGGGCAACCGGGCGCGTCCGCCCTCGAGCTTCACGGCCTTGGCGCCGGCCCGGATGAGCGTCGCCGCGTTGCGGACGGCATCGTCGGGAGACAAGTGGTAACTCATCCACGGCATGTCGCCGAGGATGAGGCAGTGCGGCTTCGCCCGGGCCACCGCAGCCGTGTGATGGGCCATCACCTCGATATCGACGTGCAAGGTGTCGGGATAGCCCAGGACGTTGTTCGCCACCGAGTCCCCCACGAGGATGATGTCGGCGCCCGCGTCCGAGACGATGCGGGCACCCGGCTCGTCGTAGGCGGTGACCATCACGATGGGGGCATCACCGTTGCGTCGCTTCCGGGCCCGCAGCGATGGCACGGTGACGGCCGCTTGGGTCACGTGACCGTCCTCTTGGCCGTTTTGGCCGCCCCCTTCTCCGGTGACTTGGTCCGGCCCCCGGCGGGGTACTTGCGCATCAAGTGATGCCAGGCACAGGCCGGGCACACCTCGACCTCGTAGCAAAGGACCGGCTCGGGGCGGCGGCACAAGGCCTTCAGCTCGGCCGCTGTGCCAGGGCAGCGCCCACCCGGCGGCAGTTTGGCGCCGAAGACGAAGGTCACGGTGACCAAACGCCCGTCGTCGCAGATCGGGCACACTTCCTTCGTCGGAGTGCCGACGTTGCGAGCGGCCCGGAGAAGCTCGGGATGGGCGTCGCAGACGTCGGTACGCGGCACCCGCCCCCGCTCGACCTCTCGGACCAGGCCGTTGCGGACGATCCGGTACTCCACCTGGGCCGTGACGTCCGGGCTGACTGCTCGGGATGAAGCCCTCGGCTCCGAGGTGACGGGCACGGCGGCCAGGCTACCCCTCGGGCCTTCGCACACGACCCAAACGGGCCCGATCCAGGCACGAACGCGACGTCTCGGTGACCATTGCGCGTCGAGCGCTATATCGAAGCGATATAGTGATCCGTAATGTTGGACATGGCCATCTTGGGCCTCCTCGAGGAGCGGGACCTCCACGGCTACGAGATCCGCCGCCAGCTGCGCGAGCACCTGGGACTCCTCGCCAACGTGTCGTTCGGTTCCATCTACCCGGCACTGACCCGGCTCGAGAAGTCGGGCGCCGTCGTAGCCGCCGATGGCGGTACCTCCGGGGCCGCCGCCTCTTCGCCCCCCGCACCCCCGACGGGTTCGCTCAGCGGCGAACTGGCCGTCCTGCGCTCCCGCCGCCATTCCCCGGCCCGGGGACGGCGCGGCCGCAAGGTCTACGCGATCACCGACGCTGGGCGGCAGCTGTTCGCCGAGTTGTTGGCAGGCGGTGGCGCCGCCGACGACGCCCGCAGCTTCGGGCTCCGCCTGGCCTTTGCCCGACATCTCGCTCCCCAGGCTCGTCTGGCCCTACTGGAGCACCGACGCGCCCTGTTGGTCCAGCGCCTCGGCGAGGCCGAACTCGCCCATCACGACCTCGACGTCTACGCCCGCTCCGTCGTCCAGCACACCGCCGACGGCGTCGCTCGCGACATCAGCTGGCTCGACACCCTCATCGCCGCCGAGCGCGCCGCGCTCGCCACGGTCGGCACCGAGCCGGTCACGACCTGAGAGACGACCAGCGCAGCATCGGAAATACAGAAGGAGACCTGTCCATGTCCAAGCCCATCCGTCTTGCGATTGCCGGCGTCGGCAACTGCGCGAGCTCGCTCGTCCAGGGGATCAGCTACTACCGCGAGGCCGACGTAGAGGACGTCGTGCCCGGGCTGATGCACGTGGAACTCGGCGGGTACCACGTTCGTGACCTCATCCCCGTGGCGGCCTTCGACGTCGACCTGGCCAAGGTCGGCACCGACCTCGGCAAAGCGATCCACGCCAGCCACAACAACACAGTCCGCTTTGCCGAAGTAGGTGAACTCGGCGTCACCGTGGAGCGTGGCCCCACGCTCGACGGTCTCGGCAAGTACTACAAGCAGATGGTCGACGAGTCTCCGTTCGAGCCTGTCGACGTCGCACAGGTTCTCCGAGACACGCGGGCCGACGTCCTCGTCTCGTACCTCCCGGTCGGGTCCGAGCAGGCCCAGCGTTACTACGCCCAGGCCTGTCTCGACGCGGGTGTGGCCTTCGTCAACGCCATTCCGGTCTTCATCGCGTCGGACCCCAAATGGGCCCGCAAGTTCCGCGACGCCGGCGTGCCGATCGTGGGCGACGACATCAAGAGCCAGGTGGGCTCCACCATCGTCCACCGCATCCTTACCCGCCTCTTCGAGGACCGCGGCCTCGCCCTGGATCACACCTACCAGCTCAACTTCGGCGGCAACATGGACTTCAAGAACATGCTCGAGCGCGAGCGCCTCGAATCCAAGAAGATCTCCAAAACCCAGGCTGTCACCAGCCAGATCGAGGACAATGTGCTCGATGACGATGACGTGCACGTCGGGCCTTCCGACCACGTGCCGTGGCTGAAGGACCGCAAGTGGGCCTACATCCGCATGGAGGGCCGCAACTTCGGCGATGTGCCGTTGAACCTCGAGCTCAAACTCGAGGTGTGGGACTCACCGAACTCGGCCGGCGTCATCATCGACGCGGTCCGCTGCGCCAAGTTGGCGCTCGACCGCGGCATTGGCGGCCCGCTGCTCGGCCCTTCGGCCTACTTCATGAAGTCACCCCCGGTGCAGTACCACGACGACGTCGCGCACGCCATGGTCGAGGGGTTCGCTGCGGGAGACGCTCAGGAGACCTGGCCGGCCGACTGATTGACCGGCGCGGTCGCCGGCGCCGCCGCAGAAGTCAGACCAGGATCCGTTCGGCCGGGGCCCGCACCCCGACCACCGCCAGTGCGCGGCCCATGCCGAGGAAGCAGCCGCAACAGATGGTCAGGTCGGCCAGCTCGGCGTCGGAGTACACCGCGTGCAGCCGGCCCCACATCTCGTCGTCCATGGCCAGGTGGTCAACGGCGAAGCGCTCGGCGAATTCGGCCGCCAGCCGCTCGCGCTCGCTCAGTCCCGGCGCCGAACGCCAGTCTGTGACCTCGGCGTAGAACGGCTCACCGGCTCCGGCCTGCTCCCCATCGCGGGCCCGGGTGTCACGGCACACCGCGCAGTCGTTGATCAGTGCGATCGTCCACCGCGCCGCCTCGCGCTCGCGCACCGACAGCTGGGAGTTCTCGTAGACGGCCGCAGAGAGCTTGCCCATCCCGGCCGCCATCTCGGGCCGCAGCAAGGCCCAGTCGATGTGCTCTCCCATGCCGCTGTCAGGTGCGTCGATCCGCGTCATGCCGCTGACGGTAGCCCGTTCGACGGATACTTTGCGGGCGATCAGCTGCCGCCCTGCGCGGGGCCGGCCGCCGGGGGGCCTCCTCCGGCTTGTTCGTCCCACCACGCCAGCAGGCGGGCGGCCGCCTCGTCCTCACCGAGTGGCCCCTCGTCGAGCCGCAGCTCCAAGAGATAGGACAGGGCACGGCCGACGGCGGGCCCTGGCCCGATCCCGAGCAGTTCCATGACCTGGTCCCCCGACAGGTCGGGCCGCATGGCATCGAGCTCCTCCCGGGCCCGCAGCTCCGCGATACGTGCCTCGAGCTCGTCCATCCGACGCGCCAGTGCCCGCGCCTTGGCGGCGTTCCGCGTCGTGCAGTCGCAACGCGTCAGTTCGTTGAGCATGTCGAGGTACGGCCCGGCATCACGCACATAACGACGCACGGCCTTGTCCGTCCACCCCAATCGGTAGGTGTGGAAACGCAGGTGTAGCTCGACCAAGCGGACTACCGTGTCCACCTCGGCGCTCGGGTATCGGAGAGCCTCCATGCGCGCCCGCGTCATGCGGGCACCGACGACTTCGTGATGATGGAAGCTCACGCCGCCCTCGGTGATGGTGCGGGTCCGCGGCTTGCCCACGTCGTGAAAGAGGGCGGCGAGGCGCAGCAGGCGGTTCTTCGACGTCTTGTCGACGACGGCCAGGGTGTGCGCGAGCACGTCCTTGTGTCGATGGATGGGGTCCTGCTCGAGCGCCATGGCCGGTAGTTCCGGCATGAACTCGTCCGCCAAACCCGTGCGGACGACGTACCAAAGCGCCTTCGACGGCACGTCGACCATGATCATCTTGTCGAGCTCGTCACGGATTCTTTCTGCAGACACGATCGACAAACGCTCGTGCAAGTGTTCGATGGCCTCGGTCAGGGCCGGGTCGGGCTCGAGCGAGAAGCGCGCCTTGAAGCGGGCAGCGCGCAGCATGCGCAGCGGGTCGTCACCGAACGACACCTCTGGATCGAGGGGTGTGCGAAGGCGGCCCGCCGCCAGGTCGCCGAGCCCGTCGAAAGGATCGATCAGTTCCATATCCGGCAGCCGCAGCGCCAACGCATTGATGGTGAAGTCTCGCCGCGACAGATCGATGGTGAGGTCGTCGCCGAACGTCACTTCGGGCTTTCGCGAGTCGGGCACGTAGACCTCGGCCCGGTGGGTGGTGATCTCGTAGACGTGGTCACCCTTGCGGCACCCGATCGTGCCGAAGCGTGCACCTTGCGTCCAGACGTCGTCGGCCCAGCCACGTACCAGCCGCTCGGTCTCGTCGGGCCGGGCGTCCGTGGTCAGGTCGAGGTCGGACTGCTTGGACCCCGCGCCGCCGGGCCCGGGAAACAGGGCGTCGCGCACGGATCCGCCCACCAGATACAGCGTCCGACCCGCTGCCGTGAAGCGACGCGCCAGCTCCTCGGTGGCCTCGACATAGGGGAGGAAGCGTTCGGGCACGGACGTGGACTGCACCCGCCTACGGTAGTGCGCCCTCTAGCCTCTCCCTGTGTCGACGCGCTGGGCCCGAACTGCCCTCAGCACGCTCGCCGTGGCTGTTCCCGTTCTCTTGGCGACCGTGGCGGTCACCGCGACCTCCGCCAACGCCGCTAGCGCCACCGGTCACTCGGGTCGGCCGGCCGTGGCCCAACCGCGTCCCGCCTCCGAGGCCCCCCTGCTCACGTTGCTGAGCCAGTCGTCGTGGGTCACGCCGACCCAGCCTTGGTTCAACCTCGCGCTCGGCGTCGCTCCTCGCGCCGGCCCGGCGGCGGACCTCCACGTGAGCCTGACGTTCTACGGGCGCACGAACGGCGGCTCGCAGATGCAGCAAGCGATCAACGGCTCGCCGTCGGAGAACCCCCTGCTGCACGAATCCGACGTCCCGGTCAGCGCGGGCACTGGCGGGATGACCGCGTCGGCCTGCGTGACCGTCGTCCCCGAATCCAGCGTCACCCCGCCGACGGCCGGTCCGGGCGTCTGCGCGCCCGGTGACCCCACCCTCGTCCTCGACTGCACGCCGCTCAAGGGCAGCTGCGGCGACGTCTACCCGGTCACGGTCGTGCTGGCGCGTCAAGGCTCGAACTCGGCGCTCGAGCGGTTCACCACGTTCCTCACGTATCAGGAGCCGACGGAGATCGGCCAGGGCGGGAAGCTGAGTGTCGGCGTCGTCGTGCCGATCGGGACGAACGGCACTTCGACGTTGGCGACCGCGCTCTCGGACTACCGCGACGTCCCGACGACGCTGGCGGTCAGCCCGGCGGCAGTGGTGGGGCTCGAGCAGAACCAGTCCCATGTCGGGCTGCGCGCCCTTGAGCAACTGGCCACTCTCGACGCCGAGGAGGTGCTCAGGACACCTTTCGTGCCGGTCAACGTGGCGGCTCTCCCCGAGGCGGGCATCTCGGGCGAGATCAGCGCGCAGGTGCTCCGTGGCGACGAGCTGCTCCACACGGTCGGCTTCCACCCGGCGAGCGGGACGTGGGTGGACACGTCCTCGTCGTTCTCGCAGGGTGAAGCGGGGGATCTGGCCACCGGGTTGCAGGAGGCCGGCGCATCGCAGCTCGTGCTGAGCGACAACGACCTCGCCTCGGGCGGCGAGAGCAACTACACGTTCGCCCAGCCGTTCACGCTCGACCTGGGCCACGGCACCAACGTCGCCGCCGTGGCGTCCGACTCGACCCTCGATGCGCGCTTCACCGCCGACCCAGTGGACCCCGTCCTCGAGGCGGAGCAGCTCCTCGCCGATCTCTCCTTCGTCCACTTCGAGGACGCGTTCCTCACGGAGCCCCGCGGCGTCGTGATCACGCCCGCGCCGGGTTGGCAGCCTTCGGCGCTGTTCATGGAGACCCTGCTCGGCGGGTTGACCGACAACCCGGCACTCAAGGCGGTGACGCTCAGCCAGCTCTTCGCCACCGTGCCCGTGGGGGGAAACCACGAGCCGGACGACCGGACGCTGCAGTCCGGACCGGCGGGCCACGGCATCTCGCACACCGCTGCCGACAAGATCGCAGTCGCCCGCCAACAGCTCTCGTCCTTCGCCAAGGCCACCGTCGTCAAAGGAGCGCCATCCCCGCCGGAATTGACGACGCTGTCGGACCTCCTGCTCGCCACCGAGGCCAAGGGGCTGAGCCCGGCCCACCGCAGCGCTGCGCTGGACGCCTACCAACGGGCCTTTGCCGCCGAGACGGGAAAGATCAGCCTCGCCACCGAGGAGACCGTGACGTTCACCGCGCAACAGGCGTCGATCCCGATCACGGTCCTGTCGGCGGCGCCGTACCCCGTGCAGGTCGTCGTGACCCTGTCCAGCGACAAGTTCACGTTCCCCGACGGCAACACCCGTCCCCTGCTGCTCGATCGGCCGACGACGT
The DNA here is from genome assembly GCA_963763575.1 of uncultured Acidimicrobiaceae bacterium. GTDB lineage: Bacteria > Actinomycetota > Acidimicrobiia > Acidimicrobiales > RAAP-2 > Bog-473. Next base: position 134,244 of record CAVXPD010000008.1, on the reverse strand, counting down.
CGGTGCGGGTGACCGCGCACGCCCGGACCTCGGGCGACCGCCTTCCGATCGAGGTCACGCTGCACACGCCGAACGGGCAATTCCTCATCGCCCACACCGTGCTCACGGTCCACTCGACCGCCATCTCGTTCGTGGGGGTGGCGCTGACCGTCTTTGCCGGCGCCGTGCTGCTGGTCTGGTGGGCGCGCACGTGGCGCCGCTCCCGCCGGCAGCGTCTGCGGGCCCACTGACCGTGGCCGCTGCCGCCGGCGCTCGGCGCTCGCGCACCCTCCCCCTCAGGCAGGCCGCGGTCTACGTGTCCGTCGGCACCGGGGTGTCGCGGATCACGGGCCTGCTGCGCTTCGTCGCACTCGCCTGGGCGCTCGGCCAGACGCCGCTCGCCGACTCCTACAACCTGGCCAACACGACGCCCAACATGCTCTACGACGTCGTGCTGGGCGGTGTGCTGTCGGCCACCTTCATCCCGGTCTTCGTGGAGCGGCTGGCCAACCGTTCCGAGGAGGAGGCGTTCGAGTCGATCTCCGCGGTGGTCACGGTGTCGGTGGTCGTCCTTCTGACGACGACGGTGGCGGCGCTCATCGCCGCCCCATGGCTGATCGACGCGTTGACCGCCCTCGACACCCACGGCCACCCGTCCCAGGTCCACCGCGTCCTGCTCGAACGCGAGGTCGCGACGACGTTCCTGCGGTGGTTCGTGATCCAGATCGCCGCCTACGGGCTCTTCGCTCTGGGCACCGCGCTCCTCAACACGCGCCGGCGCTTCGTGGCTGTCGCGTGGGCGCCCATCGTCAACAACATCGTCTGCATCATGATCCTCATCTGGTTCGGCTTGTGGGCCGGGCACTCCGCCTCGCTCGCCAGCGTCGAGCAACACCGGGCGCAGCTCGTCTTGCTCGGCCTCGGAACCTCGCTGGGCGTGGTGCTGCAGGGTGTCGCGCTCATCCCGAGCCTGCGCCGGGCAGACCTCGGGCTTCTCCGGTGGCGTTGGAACCCCCGCGACGAGGCGCTGGCCGCCGTCGCCCGCCTCGGCGCCTGGACGTTCGGGTTCGTCGTCGCCAACCAGGTGGCGCTGTTCATCGTCACCGTGTTGGCCGGCACCGTGTCGGGGCCGGACCCGGTGTCGTCGTACACGTACGCCTACGCGTTCTTCCAGCTCCCATACGGGGTGATCGCCGTGACCATCATGTCGGTCGTCGCCCCGGACCTCGCGGAGAAATGGTCGACGAACCAGGTCGAGGCCTTCCTGCACCGGATGACGGGCGGCCTCCGGGCGATCCTCGCCCTGGTCATCCCGGCGGCCGTCGGCACGCTCCTGCTGGCCAAGCCCGCCGTCGCGCTACTGCTCGGCATCGGCCACAGCACGCCGGCGGAGACGGCGACCACCGGCGCTTCGCTGGCGCTGTTCGCATTGGGACTGCCCGGCTTCTGCGCCTACCTCTACTTCGTCCGGGTGCTGCAGACGATGCAGCGCACGAAGGTGGCCTTCTACCTCTACCTCGTCGAGAACGGCCTCAACGTCGTCTTCGCCATCGTGCTCGTTCATCCGCTCGGCGTCCGCGGCCTCGCGCTGTCGTTGTCGATCGCGTACACCGTGGCCGCCGTCCTGGCGCTGGCCGTCTTCCACCAGTGGTTCGGCCGCTTGGCACCGGCCGAGACGTGGAGCCCCTTGATCCGCGTCGCGATCGCAACCATCCCGATGGCCGTCGTCGTGCTGGTCGTCTCCAACCTGTCGGGGTCGACCAGCACGCCCGTGCTGCTGGGGCGCGTCGTCGGCGCGGTGATCGCCGGGGGCGTGACCTTCGGCGCGGTCGTGATCTGGCTCGGCCGTCGCCACGAGCAGCGGCAGCGCCGGCAACCGCCGCCACCGCCACCGCCACCGCCCCCGGGACCACCTCGCCCCTTTGGTCCGACGCGGACCGTCGGCCCCCCGCGTCCGATCGGTGTGGCGCTCGGGCCGCCCCCCGAGTCCTGACGACGTCTGACGGCGTCGGGGCGCTCCCCCAGCTGCACCAGGGTCAGAACCTGTTGACGGCGGGCCCACCGTGGCAGACTCCCTGCCATGCCCGGCGTCCGCATCGTCACCGACAGCGCCTGCGACCTGACCGAACAGCTCGTCAAGGAGCACAACGTCACGGTGGTGCCGCTGACCATCCGCTTCGGCGAGACCGAGCTCGAGGACAGGACCCAGCTGAGCCCGACCGAGTTCTGGGAGCGCTGCCGCGGCAAGGGCGCCCTGCCCGAGACCGCCGCCCCCTCCCCCGGTGCGTTCCAGGCGGCGTACCAGCGGGCCGTCGACGACGGAGCCGACGCCGTCCTCTGCCTGACCATCTCGTCGAAGGTGTCGGGCACCTACGACTCGGCCCGCACGGCGGCCGAGTCCTTCGACGCCAAGCCGGTGCGGGTCGTCGACACCTACTCCTTGACCATGGGGCAGGGCCTCCTGGTCATCGCGGCCGCCGAGGAGGCCGCCGGCGGCGCCGAACTTGACGACATCGTCACCGCCACCAAGGACCGCATCGGCCGCACCCGGATCTACGGCGTGCTGGGCGGGCTCGAGCACCTCCAGCGCGGCGGGCGCATCGGCGGGGCGCGGGCCCTGTTGGGCTCGCTCCTCAATATCAAGCCGGTGATCCAGCTCAAGGACGGCGAGGTGGCCGAGGAGTCCAAGCAGCGCACCCGGGCCCGGGCGCTCGCCTACCTCGTCGACAAGGTCAAGACGGACGCGCCGGTCGAGCGCATCGCCGTCGCCGACGGCGCCTGCGACGACTTCGTCGACGTCATGGCGCGCCTGGAGGACATCGCCACCGAGCACCCGCTGTTTTCGGTCGACCTGGGCCCCGTCGTCGGCACCCACGCCGGCCCCCACACGGTCGGCGTCTGCTACATCGTCCCAGCCAGGACGGACGAGTCGGCCGGGTAGTCTCGGGCCGTGGCTGAAAACGACCTCGGCGACGCGCTGTCGGCCCGTGCGCTCGACACCGTCGATACGGTGGTGGCGACCGTCAACGACCGCGCCGTCCGCCCCGCCATCGTCGCAGCCCGCAGCATCGTCTTCGGCGTCATCATCGCCGTCGTCGCCGTCACGGTCGTCGTCATGTTCTGTATCGGGTTCATCCGCGTGACCACCATCGCCGGCCACCGGATCTGGGCCTCGTACATGGTGCTCGGGCTGATCTTCAGCGCCGTCGGGGTCGTCCTCTACGCGCGCCGCGGCCTCCCGCCCGACGCCTGACATCCGACGCCCGACGCCCGACGCCCGTCATGCCTGAGCGCCGCAAAGTCGTCATCGTGGGGAGCGGGCCCGCCGGGCTGACGGCCGCCCTGTACACCGCCCGCGCCCAGCTCGAGCCCCTCGTGATCGAGGGCGAGCCCTCGTCGACGAGCGACCAGCCCGGGGGCCAGCTCATGCTGACCACCGACGTCGAGAACTACCCCGGGTTCGTCGACGGGGTCCAGGGTCCCGAGCTCATGGGCATGATGCGCGCCCAGGCCCTGCGCTTCGAGGCCGAGATCCGCACGGCCAAGGTCAACCGGGTCGACCTCGCACCGTGGCCCTTCGAGGTCTGGGTCGGTGACCCCGAGGCGGACGAGCCCACCGTCCTCGCCGACACGCTGATCGTCGCGACGGGCGCCCGCAGCCTCATGCTCGGCGTCCCCAACGAGGAGCGGCTGCTCGGCTACGGGGTGTCGACGTGCGCCACCTGCGACGGCTTCTTCTTCCGGGGCCAGCACATCGCGGTCGTCGGCGGGGGCGACAGCGCCATGGAAGAGGCCCTGTTCCTGGCCCGCTTCGGCTCCAAGGTCACCGTGATCCACCGCCGCGACGAACTCCGGGCCTCCAAGATCATGCAAGAACGCGCCCGCGACAACGAGAAGATCGAGTTCAGGTGGAACTCCCTCGTCACCGAGGTCTGCGGGGACACCAAGGTCAGCGGCCTGCGCCTGCGCGACACGGTCACGGGCGAGGAGTCGGAGCTCGACGCCACCGGCCTCTTCGTCGCCATCGGCCACGAACCCAACAGCGCCCTCGTCAAGGGTCAGCTCGAGCTCAAGGAGAACGGCTACGTCAGGACCTTCGACGGCACCACCCGGACCAGTGTCGACGGCGTGTTCGCCTGCGGCGACGTGCAGGACGACTACTACCGGCAGGCCGTGACGTCCGCCGGCTCGGGCTGCATGGCGGCCATCGACGCCGAGCGCTGGCTGGAGATGGCGAAAGGCGAGTAACCCCGGCGTCGGGATCCCCGGGGGACCGTTCGGTCGCCGGGAACAGAATCGGGTGCTCCGGAGTTGCACCCAGTGAGAAGGAGATGCAATGAGCGAGAAGATCGAGACCCTTACCGACGCTAACTTTGACGAGAATGTCAAGGCTTCCGATGTCCCGGTGTTGGTGGACTTCTGGGCCGAGTGGTGTGGCCCGTGCAAGATGATCGCTCCGGTCCTCGAGGAGATCGCGGAGGAGCACGCGGGGAAGGTCCGGATCGCGAAGCTGAACATCGACGACAACCTGGACGTGACTCGCCGGTTCGACGTGATGAGCATTCCGACGCTGATCCTGTTCAAGGACGGCGAGCCGAAGGCGCGCCTGATCGGGGCGAAGCCCAAGGGGGCGCTCGTCGAGGAGATCTCGGCTTACCTGTAGGCCTGCCGCTCGCCATCGGCGACCGCGGTCCCGCAGTCTCGGACGTCCAACACCGCCTCACCGCCATCCTCCCGGGCGCGCCCGTCGATGCCGACGGGATCTTCGGGCCCGCCACCCGCGCCGCCGTCCAGGCCTTTCAGCGCCTGCGCGGCCTCCGGGTGGACGGGGTGTGCGGCACGCAGACCTGGAACACCCTGGTCGAGGCGGGTTTCCGGCTGGGCGACCGCTTCTTGTACCGCCGGACCCCCATGCTGCGGGGTGACGACGTCGCCGAGCTCCAACAGCGCCTGTGCACCCTGGGCTTCGACACGGCACGGGTCGACGGCATCTTCGGCGACGCCACGACCAGGGCACTCGATGAGTTCCAGCGCAACGCCGGCCTCCCGGTCGACGGGATCGTGGGTGGGGCGACGCTTCACGAGCTGCTGCGCCTCGAGAGCCGCTACCGCGACCCGCGCCCGGTGTCCTCGGTGCGGGAGCGCGCCGCGCTGCGCGGCGCTCCTCCCACGTTGCGGGGCCGCCACGTGGCCGTGGGCGAGAGCGGCGGGCTCGGCAGCGTGACCGGCGCCCTACGGCGTCGTCTGACCCTGGCCGGGACGCGGGTAAGCGAGCTCCACCACCCCGACGCGAGCGTGCAGGCCAAGGAGGCCAACGAGCTGGGAGTCGACGTGTTCGTCGGCCTTCGACTGAACCCGTCGGCCTCCTCGTGCCGCACGGCCTTCTGGTCGGGCGCCCACGACGAGTCGCCGGGCGGCCGTCGCCTCGCCGAGCTCGTGCAGGGAACGGTCCCGGTGGCGCTGGGCGTCGGCGACGCCGGCGTCCAGGGCATGTCCGTGCCTTTGCTGCGCGAGACCCGCATGCCGGCCGTCCTGATCGAGGTCGGACCGGCCAGCACGGTGGTCGAGCTGGCTCCCTCGCTGGCCGCGGCGCTCACGGTCGCCCTCGGCTACTGGGTCGACGCCTCCTGGGACGAACCGGATTACCAGTAATCGGCAATCTCCGGGGTTGGACCTGCCCCCACGGCGTCCTCGGCACCTACTGAGGCCCAAGCGACGGTTCTGTGATCAAGCCCGCGTTCTCGTGAAGACCGTGACAATCCACAACATCATGCACAGGTTGTGGATGAAGCTGAACCGACCCTTGACAGTTGCGCGAACTACGCGACGCCTCCGTCACCGAGCATGGCCCGGTAGATGCGCTCGAGGTCCTCGAGGGTGGCGAACTCGACCACCAGACGCCCCCGCCGGTTCTGGATGTCGACCTTGACCCGCGTGTTCAGGTACGTCGACAACAGCTCCTCGAGCTCGACGACGCCGGGCTCGGGAAGCTTCCGGACCGACGCCCTGCGTGCCGCCGCATCGGTCCTACCCGTGGTCGTACCGGCGTCGGCGACCTCGTCCCCCGGTTCCTCTGCTTCGGGCTCGGGGACCACGCGCAGCTCCGACCCGCCGCTTCGAACGAGGTCCTCGACCGCCCGGACCGTCAAGCCCTCGTCGACGATCCGCACCACCAGGCCCTCCTGCAGGGTCCGGTCCGGCGTGCCCAACAAGGCACGAGCATGACCGGCCGAGATCGTCCGTTCGGCCAACGCCTGCTGGACACCGGCCGGCAGCTGCAGGAGGCGCAGGGTATTGGTGATGGTGGCCCGTCCCTTGCCGACCCGGCTCGCCACCTGCTCGTGGGTGAGCCCGAACTCGTCGATGAGCTGCTGGTAGGCGGCCGCCTCCTCCAGGGCGTTCAGGTCCACTCCGGTGGAGGTTCTCCACCAGTGCCTGTTCCAGGCTGGCGGCGTCGTCGGCGACCTGCACCAGGACCGGAATGGTCTGCATCCCGGCCCGCCTGGCCGCGCGCCAGCGCCGTTCCCCCGCGATCAGCTCGTAGGACTCGGTCTCGTCGCGCAGCTCACGCACCAGCACCGGCTGGAGCAAGCCGACCGCCTTGATGGAGGACGCCAGGGAGGCCATCGACTCGTCGTCGAAATTACGGCGCGGCTGGAAGCTGTTGGGTCGGATGTGCGAGATCGGCACCACCCGGAGCAAGGAGTCGGACTCCCCGACCGCCTCGCCCGGGATCAAGGCGCTGAGCCCTTTACCGAGTCCGCTGCGGCGCGCCATTGCTCACCTCCTTGGCCAGCTCGCGGTAGGCCACGGCTCCCCGCGAGGAAGGATCGAACACCGTGATGGGCTGCCCGAACGACGGCGCTTCGGACAAGCGGACGGTCCGGGGGATCATCACCCGGCACACCCGCTCGGAAAAGTGCTGGCGCACCTCGTTGGCCACGTCCACCGAAAGCCGGGTCCGCGAGTCGTACATGGTCAGCACGATCGTCGTGACCTCGAGCGACTCGTTGAGGTTGGTCGAGACCAGGTTGACGTTGCGCAGGAGCTGGCTCAGACCCTCGAGGGCGTAGTACTCGCACTGGATCGGCACGAGCACCTCGTCCGCGGCCGCCAGGCCGTTGACGGTGATGAGGCCCAGCGAGGGCGGGCAGTCGATGAGGACGAAGTCGAAGTCGTCCACGATCGTCTCGACGGCCCGCTTCAACTTGAGCTCCCGGCTGAACGCCGGGACGAGCTCGATCTCGACGCCGGCCAGATCGATGGTGGCCGGGGCGACGAAGAGGTTCTTGACGCTGGTGGGCTCGATGCAGTCCTCCAGTGCCTGCTCCCGCATGATCACGTCGTACATCGACAGTTCGAAGTTGCGGGACTCGAGACCCAGCCCGGTGGTGGCGTTGCCCTGGGGGTCGAGGTCGATGACCAGCACCCGGTAGCCCTCCTCGGCGAGCGCCGCGCCGAGATTGACCGTCGTGGTCGTCTTGCCCACGCCACCTTTTTGGTTGGCGATGGCGATGACGCGCGGCAGGTCTCGCGCCGAGGGCTTCGACCCGTTCAAGAGGCCGCCAGCGTCGTCACTGATCGCCGGCGGGCGCATGACCGGTTGGTTGGTCTTCCGCACCGGATCCACCGTCTTGGGTTTCTCGTCCCGGACCCGCTCCGTCGCCATGTCCCGGTGTGACGCCGGTTGCCGAGGTTCGTCTGGGTCCTCAACTGACATCGACGTGGGAAGATCCTCGGGCTCTGCTGCGGTGTCGGGTGCAGAGCTCCCCGCAGCCGAGCGCTCGGCCGTCGCCCCGTTCCCGGACTCGAGCGGTGCCTCGTCGGCTGCGTTCGTCGGCGACGGGTACGAGGATTCCACGGCCTGCGGGCTCACTGGATTCGATACGGGGGCGGGGGCGGAGGGTGCGATCGAATCCGGGGGGGACGGACGGGGCGCCGCCGGGGGCTGGTCGGCCGATGGCTCGGCCGTCGGTGGCCCAGAGGTCGTCTGGTGGGGTGGGGGAGGGGCTGGGGTCTCTGTGATCACGCTCTCGACCTGATCCTCGGACGTGGGACCCTGAGGGTCAGGGGGGGACGGCTGGGCGGACGCTGGTGTCGGTGGCGGTTGCTTTTCCCTGCGCCGGATGCGCATCAGGTGAGTACCCCGAATCGCCGCAGCACGGCGCCCATCCTGGCGCTGTTGGGTGCGGAGGTCAAGGCTTGAGGTTTTGTTCCACGTGAAACGTCGGCTCCGGACGTCTGCCACGCCCGCTCTCGTTTCACGTGGAACGCCGTTGGACGGGGGCTTGAGGGGCTCGGGTAAGGGCCGGGGAAGGCCTGAACGGGCACGATCTAGTACCCGGGAGGGGTGTCTCGGGGACCCCCGACGACTCAGAACAGCGGTCTCTTGGCCGGGACGCCGTCTCGCCGGGGAAACCGCTCGGGGCACATCACCATCTGACGCAGTACTTGGTACGAGGCCCCGTCTCGGACGACCTCGACGGGCTCCAGCCCGAGCTGCGCCAGCGCGTCCGCCGGCCATCGCTCGCCTCCCGGGGTCGTCGTCGCCCCCGCGATGGTGGTCGTCGTCCCCGGGATGGTCGTCATCCCCGCGGCCGGCGACGGCCCCTCGCCGGTCACCATCCCATCGGGGCTCACCCCCGGTTCGGGCGGGGGCTCCGAGACCACCAGCCAGCCCCCCACTCGGAGGAACGGGGCCCCACATTCGGCAGCGACCGCCGGGCGGCCGAAGGATCTCGCCAGGACACCGTCGAACCCGCCCCGGTACCCACGCTCACGCCCGGCCGCCTCCGCTCGCTCCTGGACCACGGTCACCCGGCCCTCCAGCCCCAACCGCTCGATCGACTGTCGGAGGAACCCGGCGCGACGCCCGTTCGCCTCGAGCAGCACCAGGGTGCACTCCGGCCATGCGCTGGCGACGACCAGGCCGGGGAGCCCGCCGCCGGATCCGAGATCGAGGACCCGTGGAGACGCTCCGCCCGTCGCCAGGCCTCGGGCGACGTTGGTGAAACCTTCGGCGTGGGCGAGCTGGGCCTCGACCGGGCCAGGTCCGAGGAATCCGGCCTCGCGGGCATCGGCCAAGACATCGAGGACCGCCCCGAGCGAGCGCACGGACTCGTCGGCACCGGGCACCGACGAGCGGGTCAGCCCGCCGGCGCGATGACGACGTAGCGGTTGGGGTCCTCGCCCTCCGAGCGCGTGACGACGCCGTCCATCTCGTTCACGGCGTCGTGCACCGACTTACGGTCGGCGGGGCTCATCGCCTCGAGCGCCTTCTCCTGCCCGGACCCCAGCACCTCTTCGGCGATCTGGACGCTGAAGCGCTTGAGCGCCGCCGAGCGCCGCTCCCGGTAGCCCGCGACGTCGACCAGAATCCGATCCGTCCGGGACGGACAGTGACGCTGCACCACCGCCCGAGTGAGGTCCTGGAGGGCGCTCAGCGTCGATCCCCGAGGACCGACGAGCATTCCCAGGTCGTCGCCGGTGGCGGCGATCTCGACCGTCTCCTCGTCGAGCAGACGGGTTTCGACCGACCCCTCGATCCCGTACTCGCTCAGCAGTCCGGCCAGGAACGCCCGTCCGATCTCACCCTGTTCTTCGAGCGTCATTCCCTCGGCCATGTCCACTGTCTCCTTCAACTCCGAGTTCGATCCGGAAGTCTGCGTCGGGCGCTGCCCCGTCGTCGAGCCGTTCTGCCCAGACTCGCGTGCCGCAGCCTTCCCGCGATTGCGGCGGCGCCGGGCCGAGCGGCTCGCTCCTGTCCCGCTCCCGTCGGCCGCGGACTCGCGGCCATTAGCGGACGGGGCTCCGGCCTCCACTGCGGCTTGTCCCGGATCGCTGTCCCTGCGGACGTTCTGCTTCGCCGAGGTCGACGCGTTGTCTTTGGCGCCTTCCCCCGAACCCCGAGCGTTGCTGCGACTCCCTTGGCTCGACCGACCACCTCGGCGGGACCGCTCGCGCTTGGGCCGGGCTCCGACCGGCCGGACCCTGGCCCGCACCCGAGCTTCCTCGCGGACACGGCCAAAGAGCCCCATCTTCGGCTCGTTGACGACGATGACCTCGGCGTCGGCCGCGGCCACCCCGAGGCGGTCGAGGGCCTGCTCGGTTGCTTCCTGCACGGTCTTGCCCGTGATTTCCACCCACTCCACGTGTCACCGCGTCTTTCTGGTTCGTTTCGAACGCGAGCGGTTTTGTGGCTTCGGCGGCGGCGGCGGCGTACTGGCGGGCTTGCCGTTCGTCTTGCGCGGCGCCGGCTTCCGCCCGTTCGCGTTCGTCTTTCCGTTCGAACCGGCGCCCTTCGGGGCCACCGTGCCTTTGTCCGTCGACGTCCCGTCCGTCGCCGCTGAGCGCCTCACCTGCTTCGGGGGCGGTTTCGCCTCTTTCGGGGGCGGTTTCGGCGGGGGCTTGTCCTCCTTGGCCGAGCCGATCTCGCGCTCGGCGGCCACGGGTTCGACCATGCCGGTGCGGAACATCACCTCCTGTGTCCCGATTCGCATCGCCGAAGACACCACCATGTAAATGGTTGCTCCAGCCGGAACTCTTAGGTAAATGAGACCGAAGATAATGGGGAAAAACTTCTGCATGGTCTGCATCTGCGGGTTCGCCGCTGCAGCCTGCGGATTACGGCTGTTCATCTGCCGCATTTGGTAGAACTGCAAGAACATCGCAGCCGCAATGAGCACCAAATACGGGATGACCAAAACGGCCTGGCTGGCCGACGTGGTCACGACATGCGTGAAGGGATTCGTCGTGTGATTTGAGAACGGGAGCGACGACAAGTCCATCCCAAACCACCAATGCATTTGGCCTTGACTGACGACAAGGCGTGCTGTGCATTTGCGAGTCAGTTGGGATGTACCTGGGAGCCCCACAGGCCACTCTCGGACAGGCCACATATTGACCGATTGGCCGTCTATTTCTGGCCGTGGGAGACCGTCGTCGAGAGTCCTCGGATCAGGGTGTACAAGACGATCAGGAACGGCATCTGCAAGAGGCTGGGCAGGCAGGCGCCGAATGGGCTGGTCCCGTTCTCCTTGTACAGGCGCATCATCTCCTGGTTGAGCTGCTCGCGGTTCTCAGCGCCCTTGTACTTGGCCTGGAGCTTCTTCATCTCGGGCTGGAGACGCTGCATCGCCAGCATCGACTTGGTGCTCTTCACCGTCACCGGCGTCAGCGCCGCCATGATGATGACGGTGAGGCCGGTGATGGCGAAGCCGTAGTTGGGCCAGACGGCGTAGAGGCCGGCCAGGATGTAGCCGAACAGCAGGAAGAGCGGGTGGAAGATCTCCCCGATCAGGTGGAACAGGGCGTTCTCAGTGCCGACGAACGGGTGGGTCAGCACGGCCGGGTCGTCTCATGCGAGTGCAGCCGCAGCGGAACCAGGTCCACCCCGTGGGGACCGAACGGCCGGCAGCGCAGGAGCCGACGGGCCGTGAGGGCCAGGCCACGCCAGAAGCCGTGCACCGTGAAGGCCTCGACGGCGTAGTTCGAGCAGCTGGGGTAGAAGCGGCAGGGCGAGACCCGGCCCGAGGCGGCGCCCTGATACGCCCTGACCAGGGAAATCGCCCCTCGGGCGGGACGCCTCGGCGCAATTTGGGGGGCGCTCATCGGCTCATCGGCCCTTCGGGACGCGGCCGGCCCGCCGCAGCGCGGTGGCCACGTCCGCCCGGAACTCGGCCGGGGTGAGTGCGGTCGAGCCCGCCTCGAGCCGCACCAGGAACATGCCCCGCGGGAGACTCGGCGCCTCGGCGCGGACGACCTCACGGGCGCGGCGACGCAGGCGATTCCTCACGACGGCGGTCCCGCAACGACGCCCGATGGCGTATCCGACCTGCGGAAACACTCCGTCAGCCTCGTCGCCTGACGGGGTGAAAACGGCCCGCACGGGGCCACTGGACCCGCGCGCCCGCGAGCGCTGCAACTCGGCGAATGCAGCGCGGCCCTTGATTCGTCCGACCGTCGGGGTAGGCACGAGACCCTCAGACGGTGAGACGGTGGCGCCCCTTGAGCCGCCGCGACTTCAAGATCGACCGACCCGCCCGCGTCGACATGCGCTTGCGGAAACCATGGGTCTTCGCCCGCTTGCGGGTGTTGGGTTGGTAAGTGCGCTTCACGTCAATTCAGCCTTTCGTGACGTCTGGGCGTCATCGGTGAGCCGGACCACCGCAGGGCCGTGCCTCGGCCCTTCCCGGGAATACGGCCGGCGTCGGCGAGTCCTCCCATGTTAGGCGCGATTTGTGGATCGGCTCTAGTCGCATCAGGCCGCACGGTGTACGTTCATCCAATTACCCGTACCGAGGATCGTTCCGAGCAGCGTGGGTGGACGCCGAGGGGGGAGAAGGGCGATCTGCTGGAGCGGTGATGCAGGCTGGAGATCTCTGGACAAGGTGCAGCGGGTCGCTCCGCGACCAGGTGTCGGAGAGCACGTGGCAGCTCTGGTTGTCCGGCATCGAGCCGGTGGCCTTCGCCGACGGGGTGTTCGTCCTGTCGGTCCCGAACGGCCTGATCCGGGAGCGAGTCGAGTCGCGCTACCTGCCCATGATCGAGGACACCCTGGCCAACGAGGTCGGGTCGCCCGTCGTCGGACGCCTGGAGGTCCAAGAGCCCGAGCCGTCGGAAATGGGCGTCTCCTTCGACGAGGTGCTGGGCCTGCCGCCCGACCCCGGTCCCGAGCTGGGGCGGCCCGAGACCACGGCCAAGCAGGGCCGCGAGTCGCCGTCCGTCCAGCTGGACGCCAAATTCACGTTTGAGACGTTCGTCGCCGCCTCGTCGAACAGGTTGGCGCACGCCGCCGCGCAGGCGGTGGCGGAAACGCCCGGCCGTTCCTATAACCCCTTGTTCATCTACGGGGACTCCGGGCTGGGGAAGACCCACCTCCTGCACGCGATCGGGAATTACGTCACCGAGAACTACTCCCGCCGCAAGGTGCTCTACGTGACCACCGAGACGTTCATGAACGACTTCGTGGACTCGTTGCGGACCTCGACCACCCTGGCGTTCAAGCGGCGCTACCGGGACTGCGACGTGCTCTTGATCGACGACGTCCAGTTCATGGAGCGCAAAGAGGGGCTGCAAGAGGAGTTCTTCCACACCTACAACGACCTCAAGGGCGCCTCGAAGCAGATGGTGCTCACGTCGGACCGGCCGCCGAAGTCGATCGACACGCTCGAGGACCGCCTCCGCAGCCGCTTCCTCTCGGGGCTCATCACCGAGATCGACCCGCCGGACCTCGAGACCCGGCTCGCCATCTTGCGGTCGAAGTCACTGAGCGAACACCAAGAAGTCGCCGACGACGTCTTGGAGTTCATCGCGTCGCACGTGAAGGACAACATCCGAGAGCTCGAGGGGGCGCTGATCCGCATCTGTGCGTTCGCCAAGCTGAACAACGAGCCGATCTCGCTCACGCAGGCCGAGCACGTCCTCTCCGACCTGGTGCTGGCCGGCGAGCCCCGGCGGATCTCGCCGCAGATGATCCTCGAGACCACGGCCGCCAGCTACGGCTTCTCGGTCGACGCCCTGTGCGGCCCCAGCCGAACCCGTCCACTGGTGACCGCCCGCCAGGTCGCGATGTACCTGACCAGGGAGCTCACGGACTACAGCTATCCGGCCATCGGGCGCATCTTCGGCAAGCGCGATCACACGACGGTCATCCACGCGGTGGACAAGATCGCCGGCCAGATGCAGGAGCGCCGGCAGATCTACGAACAAGTCACGGAATTGATCCAGAAAATCCGTGCCGGCTCGGCCTGAGGCCCCGGCATCCACGTCCTCTCCGTGGGCGGCTGTGACTCATCGAGGGCAAAGGCTGTGGAATCTCGGGCGCTCGGCTGGGGACGAATGCCACCCGCGTCCCCAGTCCGGCCACCCACTTCCCCTTGTGCCTCTCGTGCCCCCGGCCCACCCACAAGCCCATGGGGATCCAGGGCCGGCATGCACGCTGGGCACACGGCATGTCGTCCACAGTCCACAGGCCTTATTACCTTTACAGACCACATACATCTCCCTGCGTGCCAGAGGCCCTAGGGACGAACCTCGAAAGGACGACTCTCGGTGAAGTTCAGATCCGAACGCGATGCGCTCGTGGACATGCTGGCCACCGCCAGCCGGGCGGTCGGCGGGCGCGGTGGTTCCTCACCGGTCTTGATGGGCCTGCTCTTGTCGTGTTCGGGGAACGAACTCTGCGTCACAGGCACCGACCTCGACCTCACGGTCCAGGTGACCGACGAGGTGATCGGCATCGATGACGGAAGTTGTGTGATTCCGGCGCGGCTGTGCACGGACATCGTGCGGCGCCTCGAGCCCGGAGCGGTCACCATCGAGGATGACGGGGACCACGTCACGATCTCGGCCGCCCGTTCGACCTTCAAACTTCACACGTATCCCGTGGTGGAATTCCCGCCCGTCGGGAAGACGAGTGAGCCCACGACCCAGTTGCCCGAGACGACCCTCGCCGAAGCCGTGCGCCAGGTCGTTCGCGCCGCGTCCCGTGACGACGGGCGGCCCCTGCTGACGGGGGTGCTCCTGTCGCGCGTCGAGGGGTCGATCCGCATGGTGGCGACCGATTCGTACCGGATGGCCATGCGGGACCTGTCCGGGACCAACGGCCTCCCCGGGGAAGAGGACCTCCTCGTGCCGGCCCGGGCACTGTCGGAGCTGCAGCGGCTGCCGGCCAGCATCATCTCCGAGGGGTCCGACACGAACCGCGTCGGCGTGGCCGCCAGCAGCAACGAGATCACCTTCTGGCAGGGCAAGGTCCAGATCAGCACGCGCCTGTTGGAGGGGAAATACCCGGACTACAAGCAACTGATCCCGGACAGCTACCCCAACCAACTGCATCTGGGGAAGGAGACCTTCCTCTCGGCGTTACGCCGGGTCCAGCTGCTCGTGCGCGACAACACGACGCCCGTGCGTCTGTCGATGCGCGCAGGCGGCGTCGACCTTGCCGTGCAGAGCCAAGAGGTGGGAGACGCCGCGGAGTCCGTCGACGGCGACTACACCGGCGAGGACCTCGTCATCGCGTTCAACCCGTCGTACCTCATCGACGGCGTCGAAGCAGTGGCCGGCGACGAAGTGATCGTGGAGACGGCCGACGCATCTCGCGCCGCCACCGTGCGCGGTGCGGAGAACGACGAGTTCCGCTATCTCCTCATGCCCGTTCGAGTTTCCTGAGGAACCACGACCAGTGGGGGTCCGGCATCTCGAGTTGGCCGATTTCCGCATCTTCCGCGCGGCAGAGATCGCCCCAGAGCCCGAGGGCACGACCGTCATCACCGGCCCGAACGGAACGGGTAAGACGAGCGTGCTCGAAGCGCTCGCCTATCTGGGCACCGGCCGCTCCTTCCGGGGAGCGCCCCCCGAGGCGCTGGTCCGGGTGGGCACCGAGCGCGCGATCGTGCGGGCCGACGTCGAGCGCGCGGAGAGCCGGACACTGGTCGAGGCGGAGATCGTGCCGGGGGGCCGCGGCAGGACCCGGGTGAACCGGAAGACGGCAACGAGCCGCAAGGCTCTGGGCGACGCCGCCCCGTGCACGGTCTTCTCGCCCGAGGACCTCGCCATCGTCCAGGGAGGGCCGCGCGGGCGACGCGAGCTGCTCGACGACGCGCTAGGCCTCCTCGACCAGGAGGGCACGCACGCCGCCGACGACACCGAGCGCGTGCTGCGCCAGCGTGCGGCACTGCTGCGACAGGCGGGGGGGCGTCTCACGCCCGAGGTGGCCAGCACGCTCGACGTCTGGGACCAGCGCCTGGCGGATGCCGCCAAGGTGCTCGTCGCGGCGCGAGAGCGTCTCGTCGCGGCGCTCGAGTCGCCCGTCGCGCTGACCTACCGCCGACTGGCGGGGTCGGACGATCCGGCCACACTGCGCCTGCGGTACCAGAGGAGCTGGGCCGGCGACCTGCTCGACGCGCTCGGCGCGTGCCGGGCCGACGACGTGCGGCGGGGGGTGAGCACCGTCGGCCCCCATCGCGACGACCTCCTCGTGGTGCTCGACGAGCGGGCGGCCCGGACGCACGCGTCGCAGGGCGAACAGCGGTGCACGGCCCTGGCCCTGCGACTGGGCGTCCACCAGCTGGTCCGGACCGAGACGCCACTCGTCCCCACCCTGCTGCTCGACGACGTGTTCTCCGAGCTCGATCCCGGCCGGGCGCAGGCCCTGGTGGCCGAGCTCCCGGCCGGCCAGGCCCTCCTCACCACCGCGGCGCCGCTGCCGGGGGGGATCGACGTGGTCCGTGTGCTCGACGTGAGGACCCTGGAGCGCCCGTGAGGGAACCCCGAGGCGACGGTCCTCGTCCGGTGGGGGAGTCACTGCCCCGGTTGCTGGGCCGGCTGGGCGCCGCGGCATCGCCCGCCACCATGGAGGCCGTGTTCACGCGATGGACGGAGATCGTCGGCACGGAGGTCGCCGAGCACGTGCACCCGGTCCGGGTCGACGGGAGAGCGCTCGTCGTCGCAGCCGATCATCCCGCGTGGGCAACCCGGGCCCGGATGCAATCGGGGACGATCTTGGCGCAGGTGGAGGCGTTGGGAGACCATGCGTTCGAGCGCCTCGAGGTGGTGGTGAAGCGGGCGTAAAAGGTGCCAGAACGACCGCCCGCGCGACCGTTCGTGATGACCGAATTGGCACGCCGTTCGGGTAGAATGGTGTGTTCGCATCGAAAGGCCGGAGGGCACCGTTTCGGGGATTCGATACGCACCGCGAAGACGCTGGTTTTGAAAGGGCGCGCCTGTGGCAGTAGTGGACAAGACGGTGGGCGGGTCGAGCGCCTCCTACGGCGAGGCCGACATCACCATCCTCGAGGGGCTCGAGGCGGTCCGGAAACGTCCCGGGATGTACATCGGCTCGACCGGACCCACCGGTCTGCACCACCTGGTCTGGGAGGTCGTCGACAACTCGGTGGACGAGGCCATGGCTGGACGCGCCACGAGAGTCGACGTGACCCTCCTGGCCGACGGCGGATGCCGGGTGA
The DNA here is from genome assembly GCA_963763575.1 of uncultured Acidimicrobiaceae bacterium. Lineage (GTDB taxonomy): Bacteria > Actinomycetota > Acidimicrobiia > Acidimicrobiales > RAAP-2 > Bog-473. The sequence continues at coordinate 117,298 of CAVXPD010000008.1, read as the reverse complement.
GCGACGACGGCGCCGGTATTCCCGTGGGTCCCCACCCCAAGTACCCCAAGCAGTCGGCGGCCGAGATCGTCCTCACGACCCTGCACGCGGGCGGGAAATTCGGGGGCAAGGGGTACCAGGTCTCCGGCGGCCTCCACGGGGTGGGCGTGTCGGTCGTCAACGCGCTGTCCTCCCGGTTGGTGCTCGAGGTCGACCGCGACGGCGAGCACTGGGAGGCCGAATTCGAGAAGGGCGGCAGGGTCAAGCGCAAGGTCACGGCGACGGGCCCCGCGCCCAAGGACCGCAGCACGGGCCAGCCGCGCACCGGCACGACCGTCACGTTCTGGCCGGACGCCTCCGTCTTCGACGAGACCGAGTTCCGCGCCCAGACCGTCATGGAGCGGATGCAGATCATGGCCTTCTTGAACAAGGGCCTCGAGATGCGCTTCTTCGATGAGCGGACGGACCCCGAGACCAAGGTCACCTACAAGTACAACGGCGGCATCGTCGACTTCGTCAAGCACCTCAACGCGTCGAAGGAGTCGTTGTTCCGCAAGGTCGCGTCCTTCGACCAATCCGAGGATGGTCAAGAGGTCGAGATCGCCTTGCAGTGGAACACCGGGTACCACGAGTCGATCCACTCGTTCGCCAACGGCATCTCCACCATCGAGGGCGGCATGCACGTGGAGGGGTTCTCCAAGTCCCTCACCAACGTGGTGAACCGCTACGCGCGGGCACGGAACCTGCTGAAGGAGAAAGAGGACAACCTCAAGGGCGAGGACATCCGCGAGGGCCTGACGGCGATCATCTCGGTACGTCTGCGCGACCCGCAGTTCGAGGGGCAGACCAAGGCCAAGCTCGGCAACACGTCCATTCGCTCCCTCACCGAGCGGACGACCAACCAGAAGCTGACCGAGTGGCTCGAGGAGAACCCGCGCGAGGCGAGTCAGATCGTCCAGAAGTCCACGCAGGCCGCCCGGGCGCGCCTCGCGGCCCAGGGGCGCGAGACTTGACGCGCCGCAAGTCGGCGCTCGACGGCGCCGGCCTGCCGGGCAAGTTGGCCGACTGCTCGTCGCGTGACCCACGTGAGTCCGAGCTGTTCATCGTCGAGGGCAACTCGGCCGGAGGCTCGGCCAAGGACGCCCGCAACCCGGTGACCCAGGCGATCCTGCCCATCCGCGGCAAGATCCTCAACGTCGAGCGCGCGCGCATCGACAAGATGCTCAAGAACACGGAGATCCAGGCGCTCATCTCGGCCATCGGCGCCGGCCTGGCCGAGGAGTTCGACGTCGACAAGATCCGCTACCACAAGGTGATCCTGCTGGCGGACGCCGACGTCGACGGCAGTCACATCCGTACGTTGCTGTTGACGTTCTTCTTCCGCCAGATGAAGCCGCTGGTCGAGGGCGGGTTCGTGTACGTCGCGCAACCGCCGCTCTACTCGACGCTGGTGGGCAAGGAGAAGGTCTACCTGAAGGACGATGCGGCGAGGGCGGCCTTCTTGGCGGAGCATCCCGATCACAAGCACGACTTCAACCGGCTGAAGGGACTGGGCGAGATGGACTTCGCCGAGCTGCGCGAGACCACGATGGACCCGGAGAAGCGGTCGCTCCTGCAGGTGAACGTGGAGCAGGCGGCCCTGGCCGACGAGGTCTGCTCCATCCTCATGGGCGACGACGTCGAACTGCGGCGCCACTTCATCCAGACCAATGCCAAAGACGTCCGCTTCCTCGACATCTGAGCGACCGGACGAGGAGTAAGGAAGACATGCCACGTCAGTCGACGCGCGGCACCAGCCGCGGCAGAAGAGGTTCGGGCGACGGGAACGCGCCGCCGCCCGCGCCTCCGGCACCCCCGGACTCTGCGGACGGCGCCGGGCCGAGCGACGGCGGCGCGGTCGAACCCATCGAGATCCAGGAGGAGATGGAGCGCTCCTTCCTCGAGTACTCCATGTCGGTCATCGTCGCCCGCGCCCTGCCCGACGTCCGGGACGGGCTCAAGCCGGTGCACCGCCGGATCCTGTACTCCATGTTCGACAACGGGTTGCGGCCCGATCGTCCCCACAACAAGTGCGCCAAGGTCGTCGGCGAGGTCATGGGGACCTACCACCCCCACGGCGACTCCGCCATCTACGAGGCGCTGGCTCGCATGGTCCAGGATTTCTCGCTCCGCTACCCGCTGATCGACGGACACGGCAGTTTCGGGGGCCGCGGGCCGGACGACGGGGCGGCCGCCATGCGCTACACCGAGTGCCGGCTCGCGCCGCTCGCGCTGGAACTGATGGCGGACATCGACGAGGAAACCGTCGACATGATCGCCAACTACGACGGCTCGGCGCTCGAGCCCGTCGTCCTCCCGTCACGGTTCCCGAACCTGTTGGTCAACGGGTCCCAGGGAATCGCGGTCGGCATGGCGACGAACGTCCCGCCCCACAACATGGCGGAGGTCGTCGACGCCGCCATTCACGTGCTCCATCACCCCGAGGCGACACCGGACGAGCTCATGGAGTTCGTGAAGGGCCCCGACTTCCCCACCGGCGCGCTCATCCTCGGGCGCCAGGGGATCCTCGACGCGTACCGGACGGGCCGAGGCTCGATCAAGATGCGCGCGGTCGCGGAGATCGAGGAAGGTCGGGTCGGCGACCGCATCGTGGTCACCGAGATCCCCTATCAGACCTCCGTCGAGGTGATCGAGCAGAAGATCAGCGACCTGGTCAAGTCCGGGGAGCTCGACGGCATCAGCGCGGTGCTCAATGCCTCGGCCAACCAACAGCCCCGTCTCGTGATCGATCTGAAGCGCGACGCCAACGCCAACGTCGTGCTGAACAATCTGTTCAAGCAGACGCCGATGCAGACGAGTTTCGGGGTCAACATGTTGGCGCTCGTCGACAGCGTCCCGCGCACGCTCAACCTCGCGCAGGCCCTGTCGTACTACATCGACCATCAGATCGAGGTCATCCGGCGTCGGTCCGAGTTCCGTCTCGAGAAGGCGCGCAACCGCGAGCACATCGTCGAGGGCCTCCTGCGGGCGATCGACATGCTCGACGCGGTGATCGCCACCATCCGGGCCTCGGCGGACCGGCCCGCCGCACGTGCTGCGCTGATGGCGGAACCGTTCTCCTTCACCGAGGTGCAGGCCACGCACATCCTCGACATGACGCTCGGCCGGCTGACCCGTCTGGGCCGCACCGAGCTCGAAGAGGAGATGGCGGAGTTGCGCGCGACGATCGCCGAGCTCGAAGCCATCCTCTCCGACGACGGCAAGCTGCGGGGCGTGATCGAGACCGAGATGGTCGCGATCCGGGACAAGCACTCCAATCCGCGCCGCAGCGTCATCACCCACGACCCCGGAGAGATGGGCGTCGAGGACCTCATCGACGACGAGGAGATCGTGGTGACGATGACGCGGGCCGGCTACATCAAGTCGGTGGCGGCGGCCGCCTTCCGGACCCAGGGCCGGGGAGGCCGGGGCGTCCAGGGCGCACGGTTGAAAGAGGAGGACCTGGTCAGCCAGGTCGTCCACACCTCGGCCCACGCCTATCTGTTGTTGTTCTCGAACCGGGGCAAGGTCTACCGCCTGCGCGGCCACGAGATCCCGATGAAGGATCGCACCGCGCGCGGGACAGCCGCCGTCAACCTGGTGCCGCTGGCGCCGAACGAGTCCGTCACGGCGATCATTGCGACGCGTGAGTTCTCGCCCGAACAGTTCCTCGTGTTCGCAACGGCGCAGGGACAAGTGAAGAAGACCGCGATGAGCGAGTACGACAAGTCCCGGCGCGAGGGATTCATTGCGATCAACCTGAAGGACGGGGACGAGCTGGTCAAGGTGGTTGCCACCTCGGGACACGACGACCTCTTCGAGGTCACGCGCAACGGAATGACCATCCGGTTCAACGAGGAGGACGTGCGTCCCATGGGGCGGGACGCCGCCGGTGTTCGGGGCATCCGTTTGCGCGCGGGCGACCTCGTGGTCTCCTGCGACGTGGCGGCGGACGACACGGACATCCTCATCGTCACCGACGCGGGTTACGGAAAGCGCACGAAGCTCGATCGCTTCAACCGACAGGCGCGCGGCGGTCAGGGGGTGCGCGGCATCAGGCTGACCAGCGCGCGCGGCCACGTCGTGGGTGCGTTCATGATCGCCCTGGACGAGGAGATCCTGTTGGTGTCCTCGGGCGGGGTGGTGATCCGCACGGCGGCCCGGGAGATCGCGTCCCAGGGCCGCGACGCCACCGGCGTGCGTGTCATGAACCTCGACGATGGCCAGGACGTTGCCGCCGTTGCCCGGGTAGCGGCCGAACCCGAGGAGGCCTGAGAACCGGCAACCCGCCGGGACCGCTCAGAAGACGTGCAGGGCCGAGAACGGCCAGACGCGGAGCTCGACCTTGCCCACGATAAGAGAGCCGGAGATGGGGCCCCACCACCGGCTGTCACAGGAGTCGGCTCGGTTGTCCCCCATCACGAAGTAATCGCCCGTGGGGATGTGGAAGGGGTGGTCGAGGCTATAGGCGGTGCCGCTGGGCCCCGGCGTCGTCGTTCCCTGTTCCGACGCGGGCAGCCAGGTCTCGTCGAGTCGGCGCCCGTCGATGTAGACGTAGCCCCCTGAGAGCGAAATCGTCTCGCCGGGCAGCCCGATCACCCGCTTCACCAGGTCGTTCACTTGAGGCCCGCCACAGTTTTCCGTCGGGGGTCGCGCGAAGACGACGATGTTCGCGCGGTCGACGCCATGGAACTCGTAGCTGAGCTTGTTGACGACGATGCGGTCGCCGATCTGGAGCGTGGGTTCCATGGAGCCCGAAGGGATGTAGAAGGTCTGCACGACGAACGCGCGGAGCAACACCGCGGCGATCACGGCGACGAGGACGATGACACCGGCCTCGCGGAGCCAGCGGAATCTGAACCACGAGCGCGGTGGTTGACCGGCACCGTCAGGCCCGCCGGTCCCGCCTCCACCCGCGGGAGGCTCGTGGACGGCGAGCGCCGGCTCGCGGGGTTCGGGGGTCACCGGTGGCAGGCTAGACGGGTCCGCCGTCCCCTCGAGTTCAGGCCGGGCGCGGGATCACCGAGGCGGTGTCGCGGCCGGAGCGGAGCAGCGTGCCGGGCAGGGCGCCGGTGGGCTCGCCGTCGCGCACGGTCTCGACCCCGTTGACCAGCACGCGCACGACCCCGTAGGAGCCCGCGTAGAGCCGGGGCGTGTCGCCAGGCAGGTCGTGGACGAGACGCGCGGGCTCGGACCCCACGGTGGCGGGGTCGAAGACGAACAGGTCGGCGGCGTAGCCCTCGCGCACCAGGCCGCGCTCGCGCAGCCCGAAGAGCGCCGCCGGCTGTCCGGTCATCATGTGCACCGCCTTCTGCACCGGGACGAGCTTGCGGCCGCGCAGGCAGTCACCGAGAAAGGCGGTCGGATAGTTCGACCCGCACATGCGATCAAGGTGCGCGCCGGCGTCGGAGCCGCCGACCATCGCTCGCGGATCGCTCCAGATGGCGCTCCGCATGGACCACGAGGCCTCGTCACCGTCGTCCGTGTTGGGCCACAGGACCGTCCGCAACTCGTCGGCGAGGACGATGTCGAGCAGCGTGTCGAAGGGGGCGGTCCCGCGCTCGGCGGCGATCTCGGCGACGCTCCGGAACGCGCAGCCTTCGTTGGCCGTGGCGTAGGTGTCGCCGATGACATACGTGCCCCAGTGCGACAGGCCGCGAAAGACGCCGGCCTCTTTGCTCCGGGCGCGTTCGTCGAGCGTGGCGCGCACCGCCGGGTCCGCCAGCTTGACCATACGCTCGGCCTCCGGCAGCCCCATGACCTCGCCCCAGCCCGGGATGAGGAACAGCGCGCAATGCGTGCGGAAGCTCATGTTCATGGGCACGAGCGTCGGCATGGTGAGCGCGACGATCCGGCCGCCCGACCCAGCCGCGGCCGAGGAGGCGGAGAGCTGGTGGTCGATCCGCTCGGCCGACCGGGCGTCGACCGTCAGCACGTTCCAGTTGAGCGGCCGTCGCGCCGTCGCGCTCATGGCGGTCATGAGGTCGACTTCCTCCGGGCTGAACGAGTCCAGGCAGCCGTTCGTGATGTATTCGAGGGTGGTGCCCTCGTGGGCCGCCACTTCTGCGCAGAACGCGAGCATCTCGCGGCGGTCCGCGTACCGGGATGTGATGGGCCGGCCCTCGCCGTCGGAGTGGGTGCGCGACTGGGAGGACGAGAAGCCGAGCCCACCGGCCTCGAGTGACTCGGCCAACAGCACCCGCATCGCCGTGATCTCCTCGTCGGTCGCCACCTCCTCGGCGCGCTCGGCACCCATCACCTTTCGTCGCAGGGCGCAGTGGCCGACCAGGAAGCCCGCGTTCAGGCCCAGGTTGCCGTCGAGCGCGTCGAGGTACTCGGCGAACGTGGACCAGTTCCACGGCACACCATTCTCGAGCGCGGCGAGCGGCATGCCCTCGACCTTGGCCATCATGCGACGGATGTAGTCGGCGTCGGCGCCATCGAGGGGGGCCAGGGTGAACCCGCAATTGCCGCCGACGACGCTCGTCACGCCGTGCACGTTCGACGGAGACGCGGACGGGTCCCAGAACAGCTGGGCGTCATAGTGCGTGTGGGGATCGATGACTCCCGGCGCGACCATGAGCCCGGAGGCGTCGAGCTCGGTCGCCGCGTCCTCTTCCACGTCGCCGACGGCGACGACCCGCCCGCCGCGGAGACCGACGTCCGCGGTGCGTGCCGCTTCTCCGGAGCCATCGAGGAGCGTGCCGGATCGGATGACGTAGTCGAGCAATGGAACCTCCGCGAACGTGCCTTGCCGGACCGGCCGTGCGGCCCGAATCTGACGACCCGTCAGCTTACTGGGGGCCCCGGAACCCACGATGCTGTGGACAAGCCGTTGCCACCTGCCAAACCCCTGTGTCGCCTTGGATCATCCCCAGGTCATCCACAGCCTGTGCCCGACCACGCCCCTGCCCGGGCCTTCCGCGCCGCGCCGGCACGTGCTTTGCTCTCATCGTGCCGCCGTCGAGTCCAGCGCAATGCCCCCAGCCCCGAGTTTGCTGAGCCTCCATCCGACGGCGGAGGGGGTCCTCCCCGGGCAGCTGCTCGAGCGGGCCATCCACGCGGGATACATCGACGCGGGTCGCTTCAAGATCCCCGAAGCGAACGTACAGCCGGCGAGCCTCGACCTGCGCCTCGGAGAGCGCGCGCTGCGCATTCGTTGCAGCTTCCTTGCGGGGACGGACTCGGTCGAGCGCAAGCTCAAGGACTACATCCTCGACGAGATCGACCTGCGCGGCGACGGTGCGATGCTCGAGTCGAAGCGCCCCTACCTCATCGAGTTGAAGGAGCGGCTGGACCTTCCGGCCGGCTTGCGGGGCAAGGCGAACCCCAAGAGCTCGACGGGCCGCATCGATGTCTTCACGCGAGTCATCACCGACTTCAGTGACCGCTTCGACGAGGTGGCGCCCGGCTACAGCGGCCCGCTCTATCTCGAAGTCGTGCCCCTGTCCTTCGCCGTCCGGGTGAAGGAGGACTTGGCGCTGAACCAGCTGCGGCTCTCCATGGGCCGCCCGTGGCTGGGCGACGACGAGGTCCGACAGACCCACCTGGCGGAACCGATCCTCTTCAGAGGGGGCGAACCGGTCCCGGTCAGCGAGCTCGTCCTCTCCAACGGCTTGTTCCTGGGTCTCGACCTACGGGGTGACGAGCGAGGACAGGTCGGCTACAGCGCCCGGGGGAGCGCGCCACTCCTCGACCTCACCACAGGAGGGGAGGTGGATCCCCGAGCGTTCTGGGACCCCGTGTACCGGGAGGAAGGCGACCGCCTCGTCCTGTTACCCAAGCGGTTCTATCTCCTCATGTCCGACGAGGCGGTCAGCGTCCCGCCGAACTTGGCGGCCGAGATGACCGCCTACGACCCGACCAGCGGCGAACTCCGGACCCACTACGCCGGCTTCTTCGACCCGGGCTTCGGGTTCGACCCGTCCGGCGGCTTTCGGGGATCACGCGCTGCGCTCGAGGTGCGCGCGCACGACGTGCCGTTCATGGTGGAGAACGGGCAAGCCGTCTGCAAGCTGACGTTCGAACGCATGTTGGAGGAGCCGGCGGCGCTCTACGGAGCGGGCATCGGATCCTCGTACCAGCAGCAGGTCGAGACGCTGAGCCGTTACTTCAAGCGCTCGGTCCCTTAGGTCGGCAACACGCCCGGACAGGGCGGTGTCCCGAGCGCCGAGAAACTCCCAACCTGCGATCGGGGAGTAGGAGGGAGAGGGCACCGTCGTTACCCACGTAGGACGAAATCCGAGAGACGGGAGGGATCGATGTCCGACCAGCAGCCCGCGGCCGGGGCGACGCACTGTCTCGAGGAGGTCTTCCTCGCGCCGGAGTTCGGCCGGGCCCAGCCGGTCGCTCGAGCCACGTCGCCCGTAGCGCCGCCGCCGGTGGAGGTCCGTGCGCCCGAGGGCGTGGTCGTCTTGTTCGATCGGGCCCGGTCCGGCTCCCGAGCGATCGCCGTGGTGAGTGGCGTCGCCGCGGCCGCCCTCGCTGTTGCCGGTCTCGCAGTGAGTTCGGGCCGGTCGGTGACACCGCCCACCGTCTCGGCACTGGGCGCGCCCGGCAGCTTGCCGGGGCACTCGACGGGCGCGAGCGGTCCGACCGGAGCGGAAGACGGTCCGCCGGTCCTTCCCGCGGACACGTTCACCACCGGCGGACTGACCGTCACGCCGGCGTCCGAGGTCGTGCCAACCAGCGGAAGCGGGCCGCCGCCGGCCGCCCCGCCCGGAGTGGTGGCGACGCTGCCGCCGGGCATCGCAGTGATCGTGGTCCCCACCTCGCCGCAGGCTCCCTCGGGGCCAGGGGGTTCACCGACACCGGCTTCGTCAGTGACCGTGGTCCCCACCTCGCCGCTCCAGGCTCCGTCGGCGCCGAGGGATTCACCGAGACCGCCTCTGCCTCCCGAGGCCGCACCCAGTGGGAGCACGGGCAATGTGCTCGCACCGGTCGTCTCCGTGGTCGGCAACGCGGTGTCGACCGCGGGCACCACCGTGAGCGAGGTGTCGGGGCAACTCGGCCAGACGGTCCCTGCGCTGGCGCCAGCCACCCACGCCCTCGGGGGCGTGGGCTCGATGATCAGCGCAGTGGGCAACGCGGCGAGGGCAACGGGGGCTCTGACCTAGCGCAACCAGGGGGCACTCCCGCAATATCGGTGCGCCAGCGGTGACCGCCGCCAGGTCACGCGCAGGGTAAACGGCCGTTTCGGGACATCGAGACCAGATTCGGCCGTCCTGGCTCCGAGGTCGGCCCGGCCGTTATACTGACGGGAGCGAGGGGTAGCAGCTTCCGGAGAACAGAGCTCCGGAGTGCCCCTACAAAACGGACAGTTCCCGCGGAGGGTAACGAGGGAGGGGTAGTGTCCGACTGGGCCGAGGCCGACGATTACGCCACCCTGGAGGACGTCTTTGCGTCGCCAGAGTTTGGGCATCCGCTGCCGGAGCCGTCGGCGCGCGCGTCCGCACTGCCGGCATCTGCAATTGGCGCAACGGCCGCCGGCCTCTGGGCATCGGGCGCTTCGCGTGTCCACACATTGCGTTACCGGGCTGTCGCAGCGTTGAGCGCGGCAGCGGCGGCCGTGTCCGTGGTCGCCGCGCTGGTGGCGGTGGGGAGCGGGCCCGGCGCTCAAACCCTGAGCACCGCCAGTGCCGCTTCGAGGGTGCCCTCGGTACCGTCCAGCATCCCGTACTTCCCCACCCAGAGGGCCTCTTCGTCGTCACCGGGGTCGGGGTCGGGGTCGGGGTCCGGGACAGCCCCGGCGAGCACGACCGTGCCGGCGAGCGCGCCCAGCAGCGCCGGCGCCCCGACCGCAGTCTCCACCCCGCCGAGCGGCGGGACAGCGTCGACGACGCCCGGGGTGATCCCGCCGCCGGCCTACACGTTCGCCGGTATCGGCAATCCCGCAACGACGACGGTACCGCCGCCCACTCCGCAGACCTCGACCACGACCACCACCCAGCCGACCTCAGGGACCTCCGGCAGCACCGGCAACACCGGCCCCGGCAACGGCAATGGCGGCAACAGCGGGAACGGCAACGGCGGCAACAGTGGCAACGGACCCAACGGCGGCAACAGCGGAAACGGACCTAACGGCGGCAACGGCGGCAACGGACCCAACGGTGGCGGCGGCCATGGCGGGCACGGCCACGGCGACGGTGGCAACGGCACCGTCGTCCGCGGGCCGGTGCAGGGGTTGATGGCCTGAGCGATTCGGTCGTCCACCGCTGAGGCCGAGGACGGCGGCCCGGCCGTCGGCGGAGGGGATGCCGGCTGATCGGCACGCTGGCTCCAACTGGTAAGCCATGCGCCGGAGCGTCAGCGAGGTCAGCCCATGAACTACACCAACCTTGGAACGTCCGGCCTGCGGGTGTCGAGGATCTGTCTCGGCATGATGGGGTTCGGGAACGAGAGCGAGCGGCCCTGGGTGATCGACGAGGACGCAGCCGAGCCGATCGTGCGGGCTGCCGTCGAAGGCGGCGTCACCTTCTTCGACACCGCCGACGCGTATTCGGGCGGGGCGAGCGAGGTGGCGACGGGCCGGATTGTCCCGAAGTACCTCACCCGCGACGAGGCGGTGATCGCGACCAAGGTGTTCATGCCTGTCACCCCGGGTGAGAACGGGGGCGGCCTGGGGCGCAAGCACGTGATGTCGGCCATCGACGCCTCGTTGCGCCGGCTCGGCATGGACTACGTCGACCTGTACCAGATCCATCGTTGGGACCCGCGCACACCGATCGAGGAGACGATGGAGGCGTTGCACGACGTCGTGCGTTCGGGCAAGGCGCGGTACATCGGTGCCAGCAGCATGTTCTCGTGGCAGTTCGCCAAGGCGCAGTACACGGCCGAGATGCACGGGTGGACGAAATTCGTCTCCATGCAGAACCACTACAACCTCATCTACCGGGAAGAGGAGCGGGAGATGATCCCGCTCTGCCTCGACCAGGGCGTCGGGTGCATCCCGTGGAGCCCCTTGGCGCGGGGCATGCTGGCCGGGAACCGAACGCGCGACGGTGGCCGGCACACGACCCGCTCGACCAGCGACGCCTTCGCCGACTATCTCTACGACCAGCCGACGGACTTCGACGTCGTGGACGCTGCCACCGAGGTCGCGGCGACGAGAGGCGTGCCCACGGCAGAGGTCGCACTGGCCTGGCTCCTCGCGAAGCCCGGCGTTTCCGCTCCCATCGTGGGGTCGACGAAGAAGATGCACCTGAACGACGCGCTGGCGGCCGAAGAGCTCGAACTGACGGTCGACGAGGTCGAGCAGCTCGAGAAGGCGTACGTGCCGCACCCCGTGCTCGGGCACTTCTAGCCAGCGGCCACCCGGGCGCCTCCGAGCGGCCACGACGTCGTCAAAGACGGCAGCGCCCGGTCCGGTAGGGTCGGCCGGGGGCAGGACCGACGACGACAGATCGGGGGGATGGCATGCGGGTCGCGCTGACGGTGGCCGACTTCCTCGACCGGGCCGCGCTCGCCTATGGGCAGCGGCCGGCGGTGATCGACGAGCCGGGTGTCGCCGGGTCGGAGGGAATGCTCACCTACGGCGAGGTGGCGGCGCGCGCCCGCGGCATGGCGCTGGCGCTGGACGGCCTCGGCGTCGACCACGGGGAGCGGGTCGCCATCGTGAGCCCGAACTCGGGGCGGTTCTTGACCTCCTTCTTCGGGGTCAGCGGGTACGGCCGCATCCTGGTGCCGATCAACTTCCGATTGACCCGCGACGAGATCGCCTACGTGGTCGAGCACTCCGGGGCGTCGGTCCTCCTGTACGACCCCGATCTCGCCGACGAGGTGGACACCATCAAGGTCGCCCACCGGTTCCGTCTGGACGGCACCGACGACGCCGAGCTGTTCGCGCCGGCGCCCGAGGGGGCGGAGCCGGCGGCGTGGGAGGCCGACGAGGACGCCACGTGCTCGGTCAACTACACGTCTGGCACCACCGCCCGCCCCAAGGGCGTGCAGCTGACGCACCGCAACTGCTGGCTCAACGCGGCGGTGTTCGGCTGGCACACCGGCGTCAGTGACCGCGACGTCCTGCTGCACACGCTGCCGATGTTCCACTGCAACGGCTGGGGCATGCCGTACGCGGTGACCGGGATGGGCGGCCGGCACGTCGTGCTGCGGAAGGTAGACGGCGAGGAGATCCTGTCGCGAATCGAGCGGCACGGCGTCACGCTGCTCTGCGGCGCGCCCGCGGTCGTCGCGGCCATTCTCGGCGCGGCGGAGGCGCGGGCGGCCGAGGCGCGGGCGGTGCCCGGGCGCGGGACGGTGCGCATGGTCGTCGCCGGCGCGCCTCCACCTTCCAAGACGATCGAGCGCATCGAGACCGAGCTGGGGTGGGAGTTCATCCAGATCTACGGGCTCACCGAGACGGCGCCGCTGCTCACCATCAACCGGGCGCCGGCGGACTGGGACGACGTGAGCGCGGGCGAGCGCTCTCAGCTGCTGAGCCGGGCCGGCGTCCCGGCCCTGGGCGTGCGCATCGCGGTCGACACCGACGGCGAGGTCCTGGCGCGGTCCAACCACGTGTTCTCCGGCTACTGGGAGCAGCCCACCGAGACGGTCAAGGCGCTCGAGGGCGGGTGGTTCCACACCGGCGATGGCGGCTATCTCGACGGCGCCTACACCGTGATCTCGGACCGCAAGAAGGATGTGATCATCACCGGCGGAGAGAACGTGTCGTCGATCGAGGTCGAAGACTGCCTCTATCAGCACGAGGCCGTGGCCGAGGTGGCGGTGATCGGCGTGCCCGACGAGAAGTGGGGCGAGACGATCAAGGCCTTGGTCGTGGTGCGCGAGGACACGACGACGAGCGAGGCCGAGCTCATCGCGCACTGCCGCGACAACCTGGCCCACTTCAAGGCGCCGACGAGCGTCGAGTTCCGCGAGAGCCTGGACCGCACTGCGACCGGCAAGTTGCAGAAGTACAAGCTCCGCCAGCCCTACTGGGCCGGGCGTAAGACGTCGGTCAACTAGACCCGGTCTGCCCGGTCTGCCCGGACCGTCCGGAGCGCTCTTCGAGCACCAGATGTCCCCGGCGGTCGAACGCGGCCGCCACCTTGCCCTCGATCAACCGTCGCAGCGGGTCGCCGACGATGGTGCGGCGCCAGCCCGCGTCCAGGCGGCTCGGCTCGTCGTTGAGGAGCTGGGCGATGTCGGCCCGGGTGGCGAGGAGGCCCTGGTCGAATTCGAGGTCGATGGCGATCTGGCGCACGAGACCCGAACACACCGCCACCGCCGCGGGCGGGGCCTGCGCCTCACGGCCCGCCGACGGCATGCGGATGCGGTCGGTGGGCAACTCGAGCCCGCGGTGGACGGCCCGGAGGATCTCGGCCGCCCGTCCCTGAGCGAGGTGGCGCCCGTCGATGCCGCGGGTGCGGCGAAGCTCGTCGGCGTTGCGCGGCGGCCGCTGCGAGATGGCCAACAGACCCAGGTCCGAAAGCACATGGCGCCGGGGCCGGTTCGTCGTCGCTGCCGTGCGCTCCCTCCACGCGGCGACCTCTTGGGCCACGGCGCGCGAGCGGCGCGACATGCCCCGCACGTCGCCGAGCTTCCACCAGGCCTCTTCGGGGACACGAGCCGGAGTGCGGTCGCTGAGAACCTGGTCGCACTCGCTCAACGCCCACTCCAGACGGCCCAACGCGCGCAATCGCTCGGTGAGTTTGGAGCGCAGTGCCAGTAGATGGGCGACGTCGCTCACCGCATAGTCGACCTGCCGTTCCGAGATCGGCCGTTCCAGCCAGTCCGAGAGCCGGTCCGCCTTAGGGAGCGAGACACCCAGCATCACGTCGACCAGCCGCGCCAGCGAGGGGGTGGACAGGCCGATGAACCCGGCGACGATCTGGGTGTCGAAGACGGTGGCGGGCACGGTCCCGCAGGCCGCCATGAGCACGTCGAGGTCCTGCGACGCTGCGTGCGCCACTGCCGTGCCTGGACCTCCCAAGACTTCGGCGAGGGGGGCCGGGTCCACCGCCAGCGGGTCGACGAGCGCGACCTTGTCGGCCCAGGCCAGCTGGATCAGCGCGAGGTCCGGCACGTAGGTGCGCTCGGTGTGGAACTCGGTGTCGAAGGCGTAGTACTCCTCACCCGCCATCTCGGCGACGACGGAGGCCAGCCCGCCGGCGTCCGCCACCATGGTGACCTCTGCTGCGGGCGCGCTCACTGTCGGAATCGGCCGGGGATCCCGTGCCCGGTGGGCTCATGCTGGTTGGCGTCGAGGGCGCTGGTGTCCGGACTCGTGGGCGTGACGTTAGGGCGAGGACGAGGACGCCGAGTCTCGCCCCGCCCGGCAGGGCTGCGCCGCCGAGGTCGACAGGCCCGAGATGACGCCGGCACCAGGGACGTTGGTGCGACCGCTGCGCGCCAGCGCCCTCGGGGCGACCCGGGCCTGGCCGTCGCGGCGCCGGTGACCATCGCGCGCCCCGGTGCAAAACGGTGGCGGGACGGTGGCAACGCGCCCCCTCTACTGAGGTGCCGACACGGGCCGGAGTACGCTCCCCCCGGACGGTCTGCCGGTTTCGGCCGCGGGCGGGGCGGTAGGTGCAAACCACGCCTGGCTGGTCATGACCTCTGGCTCCGCGAGCCGGGTCGGTGACCCGGTTAGGAGTGAGATGGACAGGTTTTGGAGGGGGACGTTGAGGAAGGCCAAGAGGCTGTTCGGCCGGGGCGGACGCGACGACGGCTCGGTGCGGCGGCGGACGCGTGACGGCACTGACACCCCCCCGGCCAACGGCCTCGCATCAGGCGACGTAGAGAGCACCGGGAGCCCGAGGAGCGTGCAGTCGATGCTCGAGGAGTTCCGTGGAGGGCCCGACACGCAGCCCCGAGGTCGCACGCCGCGCGCGGAGAAGTACGACCAACTGTGGCAGCTTTCGATGTCGGACCCGCACACCGGCTTGGCCAACCAGCTGCTCGTGTTGGACCGCCTGACTCAGGCGGTGGTGCGCCGGCGCCGGCACGGCGGCGAGGTCGTGGTGTGCCACATCGATCTCGACAACCTGGGCGAGATCAACCTCGAGCTGGGCTACACGACCGGGACGACGGTCCTCTGCGAGATGGCCCGGAGGCTCACATCGGTCCTGCGGACCGAGGACACCGTCGGGCGCGTCGGCAGCAGTGAGTTCGTGACGGTTCTCACGGTCACCGACGAGCAGACGGTCGGCCCGGTGATGCGTCGCCTCCAGCACGCGCTCGACGAGCCGGTGGCCGTCGGCGGCCGTCCGGTGCGCCTGCACGCGACGCTCCGTGTCGCGCTGGCCGAGGACGACGAGACGGCGGAGGACGCCTTGATCCGCGCCGACCGCTCCACGCGCGTCGGCCAGCGCTGAGCGTCGGCGGGCCCTCCCGCCGAACAGACGTTTCGGGTGCGGAGCACTCTCCGAGCTGTGCACGGACATGGACCCCGTGCGGCTTCCGACGTCCCGCGACGAGCTCGTCGTGATCTTGTTGCAGTGCCGCGCCAGGCTCCATGGCCACGGCGGCGACCGGGGTCACGTCCTGGTCGAGGATCTCGCCCTCGAGCTCGATCACGACCGCGTGCTGATCCGGTTGGGCGCGGCCCCGGGGATCGAGAGCGATGCGACGCGATTCGCCAATCCATTGGTCGAGCGCGCCCGCCTCAAGTTCCCCTTGCGCCAGCGCGGCATCGACCTCCGGACGCTCGACGACAACCGCAGAGGGGCAAAGGCGGCGGAAGTCGCCACTACCGGCCCGGGCCCGTTCAGTGCCGAGTGACGGTCGATTGCCGTTCGGCCAGGACCGCGGCGTAGACCGCCGCCTCGGTGCGCCCGGCGCAGGCCGAGCTTCGCGAGCAGGACCTGCGGAATGGCCGACTGGACGTCCCGGCACACCTCGATGCCCGAGCCGTCCGCCAGCCATTTTCGGCCCCGGCGTCCTTGGCGGTCCGGCGCGCCCACGTCCTGGGGCCGCAGCGAGCAGACGCGCCGATAGCCTGGCTCTCCGTGCAGCCGCTCGACCAGATCGACGACCCCGTCAAGCTGCGCCGACTCGTTCAGGCCATCCTCATCCTCGACGCGGAGCTGAACGTTCCGGTGGTGCTCCGTCGGATCGTCGAGGAGGCGTGCGACCTCGTCGACGCCCAGTTCGCCGCCCTGGGCGTTCTCTCCGCCGACGGGCTGGCCCTGGACCAGTTCCTCACGGTCGGGCTCAGCAGCGAGGCGGAGCACGCCATAGGCCCCCGCCCGACGGGCCGCGGCGTGCTGGGCACGTTGATCGTGGACGACAAGCCGCTCCGGCTCGCCAACATTGCAGGCAGCCCGGACAGTTTCGGGTTCCCCGCGCAGCACCCGACCATGACGTCGTTCCTGGGCGTGCCGGTGCGCGTGCACGGCGAGGTCTACGGGAACCTGTACCTGACCAACAAGCGGGACGCGCGGGAGTTCTCCGACGACGACGAGGAGCTCGTTGGCGCGCTCGCCACTTCGGCGGGAATCGCGATCGAGAACGCGCGGCTCCACTCGCTCGTGCGCGAACGGACTCTCACCGAAGACCGCGACCGCATCGCCCGGGACCTGCACGACTCGGTGATCCAACGCCTCTTCGCCATTGGGTTGTCGCTCCAAGGTACGGCCCGGATGGTGGAGCGGCCCGAGGCGGTCATGCGCATCGGTGAGGCGATCGACCGGCTCGACGACACGATCCGCCAGCTCCGCAAGGCCATCTTCGACATCGAGCTGACGATCAACAAGGAGGGCCTGAACCCAAAGGTCCTCGACCTCGTGCACGAGCTGCGGTCGGTGCTCGGGCTGCACCCCCAGGTGTCGTTCAGCGGTCCGGTCGACCACGTGGTCACCGGGCAGCTGGCCGAGGAGGTACTGGCCGTCCTGCGCGAGGCGCTCACCAACGTCGGGAAGCACGCTCAGGCCAGCCAGACGATCATCACCGTCGCCGTGGGCGACGAGCTGCGCCTGGTCGTGGCCGACGACGGGGTCGGGATGAACGGCACGAACAAGTCCCTCGGCGGCCTCGGGCTCAGGAACATGCGCCAGCGGGCCGAGCGCATGGGCGGCGGCATGGAGATCGGGACCTCGCGGGAGGGCGGCACCCGGCTGACCTGGCACGTGCCGCTAGAGTCCGCCGCCGGGTAGGTCTCGCCGTAGCCCAGCGCCGCCGTAGCGCCGGGGCAACGGACCGGCGGACGCAACGCTCTGGGCTGGACGGCAGAGCCGTTCTAGCATCGAGCGAAGTGGATTTCGTGTGGACACCGGTCACCGCCGCCGGCGCCAGCTTGAGGCGGGACGGCCGCACGAGAACGCGGCATGCGAAAGGGGGTCGAGGATGACCACGACGGCGACGGCGGCGGTCCCGGCGCGGCGAGGGCTGGCGCACGCGCTCGGAAAGCGGCAGCTCGATCGCTACCCGGACACCTGGCCGCGGCTCGGATACCTGGCGATCGTCGTGCTCACGACGATCATGCTCTACTACCTCTACTACGTGGAGGGGGCAGTGACGCCGCGGTTGCTGCCCTATTTCCACATGTCGTTCCAGTTCTTCCTGTATCTGTTGGTGGTGTCGAACGCGATCGGCGCGTTCAGTGCGTTCGTCGGCGGCCTCTCGGACAAGATCGGCCGCGCCAACCTGACCATCTACGGCACGCTGGTCGTCGCCCTGATCCAGCTGTTCGCCATCCCGCACATCTCGGACAAGTGGTGGTTCGCGGCGTCCTATTGCGTGATCGGATTCGTCGAAGGCGTGATCCTGGTGTCCACCCCGGCGCTGATGCGCGACTTCTCGCCTCAGATGGGCCGCGGCGTCGCCATGGGGTTCTGGGCACTCGGGCCAACCATGGGAGCGCTCTGCGCCAGCCTCGTGGCGACGAACACGCTGAACCACCTCTACCCGTGGCAGGACCAGTTCATCATCTCGGGCCTCGTGTGCATGGGCGTCGTCGTCGTCTCCTTCTTCTTCCTGCGCGAGTTGTCACCGCAGCTACGCGACCAGCTGATGGTCACCGAGCGCGAGCGCGCCCTGGTCGAGGCGCGGGCCAAGGGCATCGACGTCGAGAAGGCGACGGCACACCCGATCCGCTCCATGATGAAGATCGACCTGATCTCGTCGTCGATCGCCATCTCGGTCTTCCTGCTCTTCTACTACGCGTCGGTCAGCGTGCTCACGATCTTTTGGGTGGTGACCTTCAACCGGACCGCCGCCCAGGCCAACGGGATCAACGTCTGGCTGGCGGCCGCGCTCTCCATCGGTCTGGTGATCTCCGGCGGCCTGTCCGACTGGGCGAAGGTGCGCAAGCCGTTCATGCTCTTCGGTGCGGCAGCCGGCATCGTGATGATGTTGTTCCTCATCCATCAGACGGGTCAGCCCCATGCCGGGTACTACGCCAACGTCTTGGTGATCGTGCTGCTCGCCGTCTCGATCTCGTTGGCCTACGCCCCCTGGATGGCCAACTACACGGAGCAGGTCGAGTCGCACAACCCCGCGCTGACCGCGTCGGGACTCGCCGTCTGGGGTTGGATCCTGCGCATCACCGTGGCGCTGTCGTTCCTCGTGCTGCCCCACGTGATCACGACCTCGACGGTGCTGGTGGACAATCAGAACGCTGGCTCGACCTTGCAGGCGATCCAGGCCGCACAGCCCTACGCACCGAACACGGCCGCGTTGAAGTGCAGCACCACACCGGCGCCGGCGAACGTCATCTCCAATTTGTCCAGTACGCAGACGGCCCCCGAGGCGCGGCCCGAGCTCGACACCCTCGTCACCATCCTGAAGACCTGCAACAGCACCCACAACCTGCTCAAGGCCATCACGGCCGCCGGCGGCCTCTCCAACCCCCACGTGTTGGGCCTCAACACCTTCAACCCGCTCGCCTTGGACATCCAAAACGGCAAGCAGGTGACCCCGGCCCAGATCGCGGGCGTGGCCAAGTACTCGCCGAACCTCGCCGGCCTGTTGGTGGCCGAGCAGAAGCTCGTGCCGGCGCAGCACACCTCACCGAGCGAGTGGAAACGGTGGTGGACGGTATGCCTGATCGGCATGGCGATCTTCGGCGTGCTGGTGTTCTTCATGCGGGGCCGCTGGAGCCCGCGGGCCGCCCGCCGCGACCTCGACGAGCACGAACGGATTGTCTCCGAGGAGCTGGCCAAGCTGGTCGAGGAGCCGGCCGCCGTCAGCTGACGCAGCCGATGTGCCGCCCCCGCGCCGCGGTGGCAGGATCGTGCCATGCGCGAGCTCGAGCACTTCATCGGCGGCAAGGCGGTCGCCGGGACGTCGGGGCGTCACGGGCCGGTGTTCGACCCCGCCCGCGGCGTGCAGACAGCGGCCGTCCCTCTCGCGTCGGCCGCCGAGGTCGACGCGGCGGTGGAAGCCGCCAGTGAGGCCGCGTCCGAATGGGGGTCCGGCTCGCTCAGCGCCCGCGCCGCCGTCCTGTTCCGTCTGCGCGAACTGGTCGCCCGGGCCGCGCCCGACCTGGCGGCCGCCGTCACGGCCGAGCACGGGAAGGTGCTCAGCGACGCCGCCGGCGAGGTGGCGCGCGGGCTCGAGAACATCGAGTTCGCCTGCGGCATCCCGCACCTGCTGAAGGGCGCGCACTCCACCGAGGTCTCGACCGGGATCGACGTGCACACCGTGCTCGAACCGCTCGGCGTGGTCGCCGGCATCACCCCGTTCAACTTCCCGGTCATGGTCCCCCTCTGGATGCTGGCCAACGCCATCGCCTGCGGGAACGCCTTCGTGCTCAAGCCGTCCGAGCGCGACCCCTCACCCTCGCTCCTGCTGGCCGAGCTCGCGCGCGACGCGGGAATGCCCGACGGCGTCCTCAACGTCGTGCACGGGGACGTCGAAGCCGTCGACGCGCTCCTCGCGCACCCCGCCGTCGCCGCGGTGTCTTTTGTCGGCAGCACCCCGATCGCGCGCCACGTCTACGAAGAGGGAGCGAAACACGGAAAGCGCGTGCAGGCACTGGGCGGCGCGAAGAACCACATGATCGTGCTCCCCGACGCCGACGTCGACGCAGCGGCCGACGCCGCCATCTCGGCCGGCTACGGATCCGCCGGCGAGCGCTGCATGGCCGTCTCCGTCGTGGTCGCGGTGGGCGGCGTGGCCGACCCGCTCGTCGACGCCATCGTCCGGCGCGTCCCGAGCGTCGTGATCGGCCCCGGGGACGACGCCGAGTCGCAGATGGGCCCGCTCGTCACGGCGCAACACCGCGACCGCGTGCGCTCGTACATCGACGGCGCCGAGGCCGAGGGCGCCCGCCTGGTGGTCGACGGCCGCACCCACGCCGGCACCCACGCGCCCGCCGAGGGGTTCTTCCTCGGCTGCACCCTGCTCGACGACGTCCGCCCTGGCATGCGTGCCTACGACGACGAGATCTTCGGGCCCGTGCTCAGCGTCGTGCGGGTCGCCGACTACGAGGAGGCCGTCGAGCTCGTCAATGCCAGCCCGTTCGGCAACGGGACCGCCATCTTCACCCGGGACGGTGGCGCGGCCCGGCGCTTCCAGCGCGACGTCACCGCCGGGATGGTCGGGGTCAACGTCGCCATCCCGGTGCCCGTCGGCTTCCATTCCTTCGGCGGGTGGAAGTCCTCGCTCTTCGGCGACAGCGCCATGTACGGCCCCGAGGGCATCCGCTTCTACACGCGGCCCAAGGTCGTGACCACCCGCTGGCCCGACCCGGCCACCAGCGAGATCGACCTCGGCTTCCCCCGGACCCGCTGAGCCGCTCCTCTCGCCTCTCGCCTCTCGCCTCTCGCCTCTCGCCTCTCGCCGGAAGGCCGGCCGCGCCTGGCGCGCCGGAACCGCCCCGACACGCGCACGGGCGGCCGCACTTGACCGTGTCCGCGCGCCGAGAGTCAACTTGGGTGTGGCCACCGACCACGACGTCGTCGCCGACCGCCTGGCCATCTCCGACCTCGTGCACGCCTACGCCCAGGGGGTCGACCGACGCGATCCCGAGGCCGTCGCCGATCTGTTCACCGAGGACGGCACCTTCGTCGCGTACGCCACTCCGGGTGCCACCGAGCCCACCAGTCGCAGCGACGGGAGGGCCGAGATCACGAAGGCCATCGGCATGGCCCGGCACTACCGCTCGACCACGCACACCATCGGGAACCATCTCGCCTCGGTCGACGGCGACCGTGCGAGCGGAGAGACCCGCATGGTCGCCTACCACGTCCTCGGCGACGAGGGCGCGGAGACGCTGTTGGTGTGGCACATCCGTTACTTCGACGACTACGTCCGCGGCGCGGAGGGCTGGCGGATCCGCGAGCGAGTGCTGCGGGTCGACGTCGTGAGCGACCAGCCGTTGCGGGCGCGCTGAGTCAGCCCTGCGGCGTGAGCCCGGCCCGTTCGGCGGCCTGACGGAGTTCGTCGGTGGCGCCGGACCGGTCCGCGGCGCCAAGGTTGATCAGCACCCGCCGCGCCCCCAGGGCGCCCGCTTGCTCGAGCAAGGCGCGGTCGACGGTGGCAGAGGTGGTCACCCCGCTGAGGGTCACGTCGACGGCGAGCGGGTCGCGCCCCGCCGCAGCTGCCTCGGCGGCGAGGCGGCGCAGCGCGTCCTCCAGACGGTCGCCCCGGAGCCCGAGGGACAGCCATCCATCGCCTCGCCGCGCTGCCCGACGGATGGCCGCCGGGCTCGTCCCGCCGACGTCGATGGGCACGCCGCCGGGTCGCGCCGGGCGGGGGAACGACTGCGCGCCGGCGAACGAGAAGTGTCGGCCCTCGAAGCGCGCGCCACGCTGCGGGTCGGCGCCCCACAGGGCGCGGACGGCGTCGATGATCTCGTCGGCGCGCTCGCCCCGGCTGGCGAAGTCCACGCCAGCGGCCTCGATCTCCTCTCGCATCCACCCCAGGCCGACCCCGAGGCGGAGCCGGCCGCCCGAGAGCCGGTCGACCGTGGCGGCCCGCTTGGCCAGCGCGAGCGGGTGGTGCAGCGGGAGCACGAGCAGGCCGGTGGCGAGGCCCAGCGTCCTCGTGACGCCGGCCACGTAGGCGAGCGTGTCAAGCGGATCGGGCATCGCGCAGTCGGGGGGGAGCGGCATCCGGCCGGACCGTGAATAGGGATAGCGGCTCACGGTGTCGGCGACCAACACGACGTGTTCGGGAAGCACGAGCGACTCGAAGCCGAGGCGCTCGGCTTCGCGCGCGAACGGTGCGACCCAGTCGGGATCCGCGAAGACGCTGGCGTGCACCGGCGGCATCACGGCCAGGGCCGCCGCGACGGGCCGATCACGGGAACCACGGGGGTTCTGATCCATGACGGTAATCTTGGCCCGTCTCGTCCGGCCGTTCCCGTGCTCGCGTCGCAGGGACCAGCCCCCCAGAGGTGCCGACGCCAGGCGAGCTGAGGCACTCAAGCACAATGGGCCTGTGATGGCCCGGCGACGCAGCGTGGAGGACGAGTGACGGACAACGCACGAACCGGCGCCGACGCCCAGGCCTGGACCGACAAGCTGGAGCTGGCGGAGCTGCTCGCCGTCCTCTCCTCGGCCGTCGACCGGGCCGATCGAGAGCGCATCGCGTCCTGCTACACCGAGGACTCCTTCGACGACCATGGCACGTTCAAGGGAACGGGCGGGGACTTCGCGGAGTTCGTGTCCCGTCCCGGCCCGATGAGCTCGATGCATCACCTGCTCGGGCAGTCGGTCTTCGACGTCCGGGGCGACGAGGCCTGGGGAGAGACGTTCTACGGCTTCCATGGCGGCGCCGGTTCCGCCCAGGTGTCGGGCCACGGCCGGTACGTGGACTACTTCCGCCGCATCGAGGGGGCGTGGAGACTGGCGTACCGCCGCGTCGTGCCCGACGCCGTGCCGACGGGAGACGATCCCGGGGCATACACACAGCCACGGCGTGACCGGGACGATCCCAGCTACGACCGGCGCCGAGGTCCCGCCGACAACGATCGTGAGGACGGCTAGGCCGACGCCGGTTCATGCCGGACGGGCGCCGTACCTCGGCGGGTCCGTCGACGTCGGCGGCCTGAGCGGCTTGACGCAGTCGACCTCGTCGCCCTGGAGATCCGCCTCTCGGCCCGGCACGAAACCAAGGAGAACTTCACCGCCACTTCTTGACGCTGCTGACGGCGACGAGAGGCTCGGCCGTCCGCCTGCCGCGTCCCTGGCCTTGACATCGGCCGGCCCCGCCGCCGGAAAATAGCGGACGGCCCATGGACCATGACCTGAATTTGGCCGCGCTCGCCGTGACCTCCGCCTGCTTCATCGTGTGGGGGCTCGTCTCGGGCCGGCTCGAACGCTGGGACGTCTCGGCTCCGATCGCCTTCGTGGTCCTCGGCCTGCTCGTCACCCATGGCCCGACCGCGCTCATCCATTTCAGCCTGCATTCTTCGACCGTCCGATCTCTGGCCGAGCTGACGCTCGCCGTGGTCCTGTTCGCCGATGCCTCTCGGGTCAATCTGCGGGCACTGCGCGCCGACGCCGCCATCCCCGTGCGGCTCCTTGCCATCGGACTCCCGCTCTCCATCGCCGCCGGCGTCGCGACTGCCGCGGTTCTCTTCGGGAGCAGCGGCCTGTGGGTGGCGGCAGCGATCGGCGCAATGGTCGCCCCGACCGACGCTGCGCTCGGTGCCAGCATCCTGGGCGACGAGCGAGTCCCGGCCATGGTCCGCCGCACCCTGAACGTCGAGAGCGGGCTGAACGACGGCATCGCCACTCCGTTCGTCAACGTCTTCATCGCCGGAGCCGTGACCGCGGACGCCATCGCCGGCACGCACCTCGGCTCCGCCCTCATCCAGCTCGTCGTCGGCGCCCTTCTCGGCATCGGGATCGGCGTAGTGGGCGCCACCCTTCTCGCGGTGTCCCGCCGGCACCGGTGGAGCTCGGCGGGGTTCCGTCCCTTAGCCATCCTGGCCCTTGCCCTGTTCTCCTATTCGACCGCGCTCGTGGCGGGCACCAACGGCTTCGTTGCAGCGTTCCTGGCCGGGCTGGCGTTCGGCACCGTGGACCGGCACAACGACCAGGCCATGGTGATCTTCACGGAAGAGGCCGGGACGCTGCTGTCCCTCCTGGTCTGGTTCGTCTTTGGCGCGGTCATGCTCGTGCCTGGACTGGAGGACGCCGACTGGCGTGACGTGGTCTTCGCCCTGCTCGCGCTCACGGCGCTCCGCATGGTCCCGGTCGCCCTCGCCTTGACGGGCTCGGCGCTCGATTGGGTGACGGTGACGTTCATCGGCTGGTTCGGGCCCCGCGGCCTCGCGTCGGTCGTCTTCGCGCTCATCGCGGTCGACGCGCTGGAACCTTCGCAGGCCAAGGTCGTGCTCGCCGCCGTCACCCTCACCGTCGCGCTCAGCGTTCTCCTGCACGGCGTGAGCGCGTCTCCCCTGGCAACCCGCTATGGCCGGTACACGGACAAACGTCTCGAGCGGCATCGACGGGAACACGAACGCACCCTTCCGCTGGCCACGCGTACGCTGCGCCACGGCCCTTCGCATCCCTCGGGGCGGGGGCCCTTCCGTGGTGCCAAGCCCAGCTGAGGGGACCAGCCAAGGGGAACGGAATATGGGCACACCGGGGGCCCTATCTGTCGCACCCGGACCCCTCAAGGGCGACCCGCGGCCTGACCGGTTGCCGTAACCCCGGTTGACAAGGGTGCGGCCGCGCAGGCCGTCGACGGAGGGAAGGTGTGAGGAACGACGGGGCCCGAGGCCGGGTGCCGCCAGCTCGACGGCTGCCGAGCGCTCCACCGGTTCTCGGCCACGGCGGGAAACCGGCTCCCACACCCGTGACACGCACCCCATGCCTCCGACGACGTCGCGCCGGGAGACGGGGCCATGCACGTCCATCCGAGGTGAGTGAGTGGTGGGCGAGGCGGGACTTGAACCCGCACATCCTTTCGGACACAGGAACCTGAATCCTGCGCGTCTGCCTATTCCGCCACTCGCCCGAGTGACCGGACAAGAGTAGTCGGTGGCGTGGTGAGCCCAGCCCAGCCCGCCCGGGGCTCCGGGCTCTAGGTGACCAGGTCAGACGCCTGCTGAGTCCCTCAGAAGCCCACGGGGCCGGTAATGTTTCGGGCACCATGGGACTCCAGCAGTTTGAGGAGCGACTCGAGCGGCTCGTGGAGGGAACGTTGGCCAAGCCATTTCGAAGCAACCTCCAGCCGGTCGAGATCGGCCGTAGGTTGACGCGGGAGATGGACCTGCACCGGCGGGTCGGCGTGCGCGGCTTGATCGCGCCCAACGCCTTCGCCGTGACGCTGTCACCCGGCGACGTCGACCGCTTCGCGAACTTCATCGACGCCCTCTCCCGCGAGCTCTCCGACGCTGCACGGGAGCACGCCCGGATCGAGGGGTACTCCTTCGTGGGTCCAGTGGAGGTCGAGATCTTCGAGGGGTCCAACCTCAAGCCGGGACGTTTCACCGTGAGCGCCGAGGTACACGAGAGCGAGGACGGCGGGTTCCTGGCCGAGCTGATCCTGCCCGACGGCCGGCGGGTCTCGGTGGGCGCGGATCGCCCCGTGGTCATCGGGCGACTTCCCGAGTGTGACGTCGTCCTGCCCGACTCGAACGTGAGCCGGCGACACGCCGAACTGCAGCGGAAGGGCGACGGGGTCTTCGTCACCGATCTGGGATCCACGAACGGCACGAGGGTCAACGGGACCCCGGTCCGGGAGCAACTCCTCGCCAGCGGGGACGAGGTCACCGTGGGGTCGACGAGGCTCATCTTCGAAATGTCGTGACCACACGGAACGTGGTGGCGGTCATGTTGGCCACCCAGAATCTGAACGCGGTGCTCCGCATCTTGCAATGGGGAGTGATCGCTCTCATCTTTCTCTTCTTCCTCCGCGTGGTCCGCGCCGTGTGGGTCGAGATGAGTCCCGCCACCATCCGCAAACCGCGGTGGCAGAAGCGCCAGGAGCGCCGCGAGGAGCGCGCGGCGTCGCGCGCCGCGGAGCCACCGCAGCAGAAGCGGCGCAAGCAGCTGCACCTCACCGTGGTGCAGCCGTCGGACCAATCGGGACGCAGTTACGACCTCGACGACGAGCTGACCATCGGGCGGTCGCCCGGATGCGGTGTCGCCATGCCGCAGGACATCTACACCTCGACGCTCCACGCCCGTCTGTTCCGGCACAACGAGCAGCTTTGGATCGAAGACCTCGGATCCACGAACGGCACCTACGTCAATTCGGAGCAGATCGCACAGGCCGTCCGGCTCGGCAAGGGCGACCTGTTGCAGATCGGCTCCACCGTTTTCGAGGTGTCGAAGTGACGGTCTTGCGGTCCGGCTCGGCGACCGACGTCGGACGAGTCCGCACCATCAATCAGGACATGCCGCTCGAGCGGCCGAACCTCTACGCCGTGGCGGACGGCATGGGCGGACACGTCGGCGGGGAGGTGGCCGCGCGGGTCGCCGTCGAGACGCTCGATCACGCCTTCGACCGGGCGCCCACAGTCAGCGGGCTGCGCCAGGCCTTTTCCGACGCCAACGCCGCGGTGTGGTTCGAGAGCCAGGAAAAGACCGATCTGCGGGGTATGGGGACGACTCTCACTGCGCTCGCACTGGTCGGGGGAGACGGCGGGCGTGACGTCCTCGCCCTCGCCAACGTGGGTGACTCGCGGGCCTACGTGTACTCCCAAGGCGAGCTCGTCCAGATCACCGACGACCACAGCCTGGCCGAGGAACGGATGCGCCACGGCGAGATGACCGAAGAGGAGGCGGCCGTCCACCCCCAACGGCACATTCTCACCCGCGCCTTGGGCGTGTCCTCCGAGGTGGAGGCAGACATGTGGGAGCTCCACCTCAAAACCGGGGACAGGGTCCTGCTGTGCTCCGACGGCCTGACCAACGAGGTGGGCATGGACGACATCGCAGAGGTCCTCGGCCAGGTCGAGGACCCCGAAGAGGCGGCGCGCCGGCTGGTTGAGGTGGCCAACGATCACGGTGGCTCGGACAACATCACGGTGGTCATCGTCGACGTCCAGGCGGGCGACGACGAAGCCGGCACCGACTCGAAGGTCATGGCCATCGGGGCCGCCGCCGCAGCGATGACGGTCCCGGTGTCGGCTGCCGCGCGTGCGGCGGCGAACGGGGCATCGTCCGGGACGCCGTCGCCGGATCTCGGAACAGAGGGCTCGCCGGCCGAGAGCGATATCACCCAGGTCCTCCACCTCCGCCGCGGCACACAGGAGCCGGCGCCCTTCCCCTCTGACACGGACACCCTGGCACCCGGAGCCCATCTGGGCTTCGCCGACGAGGACGCGTCCCTGGCCGACGACGGGCCACACAGCGGCGAGTTCTTCGTGGGAGCGGGCGCCGCGGCGCCCGTGGCGCGGGCGACGACTCGGGTACCGCCCGAACGCACTTCGGCGGTCGCCGAGGCGCCCGAAAAGGAGACTCGGCGCGAACGGCGGCGCCGGCTCGGAATCCCGCGGCGTATCACCTTCCGGGTGCTCGGGTTCGTCATCCTCGTCGCGGGTATCGTCGTCGGCGCCTACTTCGTGCTCCGCTGGTTCGCCTACGACAATTGGATCGTGACGACGCAGGGCAACGAGATCGTGGTCAAGCAGGGTCAACCGGGCGGCGTCCTGTGGTTCCACCCGAAGGTCGTGGAGCGCACCGGACACACCACGAGCCAGATCCCCGCGGCCGCCGTGGGCCCGGTGACCGCCGGCGTCCAAGAGGGGTCCTTGAGAGCGGCACGGAGCTACGTCGCCAACCTCGTCGCCGAGGTGCCGACGACGACGACCACTACGACGACCACGACCACGACCACGACGGCGCCGGGCGGGAGCACCACGACCACGACGACCGCAGCCGGGGGAGCCCCGTGACCGCCGCCCGTCTGCTGTCGCGTCGTCCCGTCGGCCACGTTCACTTCTGGTACAACACGTGCCGCGAAGCACCTGAATCCTGGCCGTTTGAACCCCGCCGCGCGGGACACGAAGCGTAGGCTCGGAGCGTCATGCAACCGGTCGAGACGCCACGGATCTATTCGGGCCGATACGAGCTGACCCACATGGTCGCCCGCGGCGGCATGGCCCAGGTGTACCGCGCGGTCGACCGTCAATTGGACCGACCGGTCGCGCTGAAAGTCCTGTTCCCCGAGCTCTCGGTCGACAAGACCTTCGTGGAGCGGTTCCGGCGCGAGGCCCAGTCGGCGGCAAACCTTTCGCACCCCAACATCGTCCCGGTCTTCGACTGGGGAGAGGACGACGGCGCGTACTTCATCGTGATGGAGTACATCGACGGGCGATCGCTCTCGGCCGTGCTCCGCGATCCCGAGAAGCTCGATCCGCGTCAGGTCGCCTTGATCGGCGCCGGCGTGGCCAGCGCGCTCGGTTTCGCCCACCGCCACGGGGTGATCCACCGCGACGTGAAGCCGGGCAACGTGCTCATCACGCCGGAGGGCGAAGTCAAGGTCACCGACTTCGGCATCGCCCGCGCCGTCAACACCGAGGAGAGCCTGACGCAGACCGGCGCAGTCATGGGCACGGCCGCCTACTTCTCGCCCGAGCAGGCAGAGGGCAAGGGTGTGGACGCCCGGAGTGACATCTACTCACTGGGCGTGGTCCTGTACGAGATGGCGGTGGGTCGACCGCCCTTCTCCGGCGACTCCCCGGTGGCGGTCGCGTCGAAGCACGTGCGGGACGACCCTCCGTTGCCGCGCGAGATCAACCCGCGGGTGCCGGTCGCCCTCGAGGCCGTGATCATGAAGGCGATGGCCAAGGACCCCGATCTCCGCTACGGGTCGGCCGAGGAGCTGCGGGCCGACCTGCTGCGATTCGCCGAAGGGCGGCCGGTCGAGGCGGCCGACGCGGGGACGACCTCAGTGATGGGGGCGGTGGCCGCCGGGGCGGGCGCGGCGGCTGCGACGTCGGTGATGAACTCCACCGGCGGGACGGTGGCGGTGCCGACATCGGCCAAGCCTTCCGCCGCCGGCGCTGGCGCTGGTTCTGCCGCCAACGAGGACGAGGAACGAAAGAAGCGCACTCGCCGGCTGGTGATCGTGCTCATCGCCCTGCTGGTGCTCCTGGCCGTCATCGCGTTCTTCCTGCTGCGCTCGGTGTTCGGCGGCAACGTGAGCGTGCCCAACGTCGTCGGGGAGACCCGGGTCGCCGCCACCCAAACCCTGCAGAACGACAATCTCACCGTGGGCCACACCACCTTCCGGACCAGCACCACCACCAAGGGCCTCGTGCTCTCGACCAATCCCGCGGCCGGCGCGTCGGTGGGGAAGAACTCCTCGGTGAACCTTGTGGTGAGCAACGGGCCGAACATCCCCACCGTGCAGGTCCCGACGGTGACGGGCGAGCAGCTGGCGCCGGCCATCCAGAAGCTGACGGCAGCCAACCTGACCTACACGGTGAAGTACGAGTCGAGCACCCAGCCCGTCGGTTACGTGCTCGTCCAGAACCCCGCCGGCGGGTCGACGGTCAAGGCGAACATCCCGGTGCAACTCACGGTCTCGGGCACGCAGACCTCGGTGTCGGTACCGAGCGTGCTCGGGGAGTCGCCGAGCAACGCCGGTGCCATCTTGACCAGGGCTGGCCTGAATGTCGGGAGTCAGACCAGCTCCTGCTCCAACCAGTACTCGACCGGCGTGGTGGCCCAGCAGAGCCCGGCACCCGGGCAACCCGAACCGCCGAACACGGCAGTCAACATCGTCATCTCGAGCGGGAACTGCGCCACGGTCCCCAACGTGGTCGGCCTCGGACAGGGCCAGGCGCAAAGCCAATTGTCCGGCGCGGGACTCGTCGCCAGCTCGACCACCGACACCACGTGCACGAACCCTGCCCAAAATGGCACCGTGGAGAGCCAGAACCCCACTGGCGGCGCGCAAGTGAACCACGGCACCACGGTGGCCATCACGATCTGCCAGGCGCCCACGCCCACGACCACGACGACGAGTGCGCCCACCACCACCACCGGCCCGACGACGCCCAATCCGGGTCAGCAGCAGCTCGGGAACACCGGCCCCGGTGGACGCGACAAGCCTGGCGGCTGAACGAACGAACGAACGAACGAACGAACTGGAGAGCGGATCTCCTCAGGCGCGGACGGAGGGCGTCCCCGCTTCGAGCCGCTCCAAGAAGTTGGCCAGCAGCGCCGGCCCCGACGCGGTGAGCACCGACTCGGGATGGAACTGCACGCCCTCGACCGCCAAGGTCCGGTGGCGCAGGCCCATGACGACGCCGTCGCTCGACGTCGCGGTCACCTCGAGATCGGCCGGGACCGAATCGGGGCGCACCACGAGCGAGTGATAGCGCGTCGCGACGAAGGGGTTGGGCAGCCCGGCAAAAAGGCCCTCCCCGTCGTGGTGGATCTCCGACGTCTTGCCGTGCATCAGCCGTGGTGCCGCCACGATCTCGCCGCCGTAGGCCTGCCCGATGCACTGATGCCCGAGGCACACGCCGAGCAGAGGGATCTCCCCGGACAGGTTCGAGATGGCCTCGAGGCTCACGCCGCCGTCCTCGGGTCGACCGGGCCCCGGGGAGATGAGCACGGCGTCGGGGCGCTCGGCCCGGATGCCCGCGACGTCGATGGCGTCGTTGCGGAAGACCACCGGGTCCGCGCCCAGCTCGCCCAGCTCCTGGACGAGGTTGTAGACGAAGGAGTCGTAATTGTCGACGACCAGCACTCGGGGCCTCATGGGGTGCCGATGGTACCCAAGCCTGAAGGCCGGGCCGCCCGATCGGAGCCGCAGCACTTCCCTCGCTAACCTCTCCGGCCGTGGCAACCAGCACGAAAGGGCCGGGCGGCGCATCCCGCAAGGGCAAGTCCTCCGGAGGCCGGACGACGTCGAAGGTCGGCCGCTACAAGTCGCCCGAGGAGAGCGGCCGCTACACCGCTCCCATCCCCAAGAACGTGCGCCACAGCCCGCCCTGGTTCGGCGTGCTCATCCTGGTGCTGCTCATCGGGGGCGTCGTGATCATCACCGTCAACTACCTGGCGAGCCTGCCGGGCCTGGCGCACGGTTCGCCGTGGGGCCTGGTGATCGGCCTCGTGATGATCTTCGTCGGGTTTCTGCTGGCGACCCGCTACCGCTGACGCCGACCCTGACGCGGACGCTGACGCACGAGCCCACCCGGGTTCTCCGCCAACCCGGGCCCGCCGGGATGCGGATTCCTACCCCAGACGCTCGATGATGGTGGCGTTCGCCAGCCCGCCACCCTCGCACATGGTGAGCAGCCCGTAGCGGCCGCCGGTGCGCTCCAGCTCGTTCAGCAGCGTGCCGAGGAGCTTGCCCCCCGACGCACCGAGCGGGTGGCCGAGCGCGATGGCGCCACCGTTGGGGTTGACGATCTCCATGTTCGGGTGGTGCTCCTTCTCCCAGGCGAGCACGACCGAGGCGAAGGCCTCGTTGATCTCGATGGCGTCGATGTCGTCCATCGTGAGCTTCGCCCGCTCCAGCACCGTCGTCGTCGCCGGGATGGGTCCGGTGAGCATCGTCACCGGGTCGACGCCGGCCAATGCGAAGGCGTGGAAGCGGGCCCGCGGGCGCAGGCCCAGCGCGTTGGCCTTCTCCTCGCTCATGATGAGGACCGCCGAGGAGCCGTCGGTGATCTGCGACGAGTTGCCCGCCGTGACTTTGCCGTCCTCCTTGAAGGCCGGCTTGAGGTTGCCCAGCGCCTCCAAGGTGGTGTCGGGGCGGATCCCCTCGTCCTTCGTCAGCCGCTCGTCGGTGTCCTTCCCCTCCTCGTCCTTGACGGGGACCGGGATGATCTCGTTCTCGAAGCGGCCCTCTTCGGTCGCCCGCGCCGCACGCTGGTGGCTCTGCAGCGAGAAGGCGTCGAGCTCGGTGCGCGAGACACCCCACTGGTCGGCGATCATCTCGGCCCCGATGCCCTGCCCCTTGAGGCGGCTGTGGCCGTTCTCGTCGCTATAGCGCGCCATCATGCGAGGACCGAAGGGGAGCCCGAAGTCGCGCACGACCGAGGAGCCCATCGGCGTGTGCGTCATGCTCTCCACGCCGGCGGCGATGGCGACGTCGTAGGCCCCGGCGATCACGCCCTGGGCGGCGAAGTGCACCGCCTGCTGCGAGGAGCCGCACTGGCGGTCGATCGTCGTGCCCGGCACCGACTCGGGCCAGCCGGCCGCGAGGATCGCGTTGCGTCCGATGTTGAGCGACTGCTCGGAGACCTGCATGACACAGCCCATGATCACGTCGTCGACCTCGGCCGGGTCGAGATCGTTGCGCTCGGCCAGCGCCTTGAGGGTCTCGGACGCCAGGTCCACGGCGTGCCAGCCCCGGAGCTTTCCGTTGCGCTTACCGCCTGCGGTGCGGACGGCGTCGACGATGACTGCGGTGGTCATGGTGTCTCCTTCCAAAACCGGCTGGCACCTCACGCCTTGCCGGTCCAGATCGGACAACATCCTACCCGGAGCGCTCCGGGGGGCCACCGGGGCGCCCGGTAGGGTTTGCCTCGATGAGCAGGACCGTCAAGGACATGGACCGCTGGCTGGGCGACGGCGGGATGCCGATCATCGACGTCGTCGGGGGCGCGTTCACCGGCTACGGCGTCGACGGCGAGGACTTGGGTTGGGTCGCCGGCACCTTCACGCCGACCGACATGGCGTGCAATCCGCACGGGGTGACCCAGGCCGGCGTCCACTCCCTCCTGCTCGATGCGGCCATGAATTTCGCCATCAACGGCGCCCTCCCCGGCAAAGCCCGCACCCGCGGCACGCTCGAGATGAAGACCGAGTGCATGCGCCCCGCTCTCAAGGGGGAGACCTACTCCTTGCGCGGCGAGGTGGTGCGCATGGCCAAGCAGGTGGCCTACGGCGAGGCCACCGTCCGCGATGCGGACGGCGCGTTGGTCAGCCGCGCCACCGGGACCTTTCTGCTGCATCGACCTGCACCCGACCCAGCCCCCGCCTCCAC
The DNA here is from genome assembly GCA_963763575.1 of uncultured Acidimicrobiaceae bacterium. Lineage (GTDB taxonomy): Bacteria > Actinomycetota > Acidimicrobiia > Acidimicrobiales > RAAP-2 > Bog-473. The sequence goes on along the minus strand of CAVXPD010000008.1, from coordinate 84,487 downwards.
CGGCTGACCCCTACGGGGTGCCGGCCCCCGGACCGGGCGTCTGCCTCGTCTGTTGCGGGCCCGCGACACGGGGCTCGGCCCTGTGCTTCGCCTGCCGCAAGGTCGCCCAGCGGCTCGGCGCCCCGCTTGCGCCGGTCGTACCGGTCCGGCTGTGCCCGTTACCCGGGCCGTTGTACGCGGTGCTGATGGGGTACAAGGAAGCGCGGGTGGGCGAGGCGCGCCGCCGCTTCACGCCGATGGTGCGCGCCCTGCTCGATGCTTTCCTCGCAGCGCACGCGCCCTGCCTGGCCGTTGCCGCGGGTGGTCCGTTCGACCTCGTGCTCCCGGTCCCCTCGACGGCGCGCCCAAGCGGCGCGCCTCTGGCCGGCGTCAACGGTCTGGACGAGGACGTGGGTCAGCGGATCGAGGGCGCGCGCTGGTCCCCGCGCACCCTGCTTCGGGATCTGGCGCCCGTCGGCCACATGCGGCCCGACGCCCGCGCCTTCAGCGTCGCGCCGCCCGAGCACTCGCGGCTCGAAGGTGGACGCTGTCTGCTCCTGGACGACACCTACGTGAGCGGTGCGCGGTCGCAAAGCGCCGCGGCCGCACTCCGCCGTGCAGGGGCGCAGGCCGTGGTGATCGTCGCCCTCGGCCGCGTGCTCCGTCCCGATCGGGTGCCGGCCCACGCCGCCTTCCTGCGCCGGGCCGCCCACGAGCAGCGGGCGGGACGCCCGTGCGCCCGCTGCGTTCAGACCGGCGCGCCGACCGAATAGCGAACGCCGGTCAACTCCTCGCTGGCGGCCCAGAGGCCCGCGGCCAGCGCCACGTCGCGTGCTCGCTTCGACGGCTGCACCAACGCCGGCGGGCCGGAGAGCTCGAAGGGCCCGCCCGGGCCGATGTACTGCCCCGTCTTGATACTCGACGCCGTGGCCGCGCACAGCACGGGTAGGGCACCGGCCGCCGTTGACTGCCCGAGCGTCGTCCCGGCGGCCCGACCGACCCGGCGCCGGACCCGGCTGTTCCCCAGTGCGACGCCGTTGGCCGCGAGGTTGCTGCGCGTCCAGCCCGGGTGCGCGGCCACCGCGAGGGTACGGAACCCTCCCGCCTCGAGGCGCCGGCTCAATTCGGCCACGAAGAGGAGATTGGCCAGCTTCGACGTGCTGTAGGTGATCCACGTGCTGTGCTTCGTGGTGCCGGCGACGTCGCCGAGGTCCAGCCGCCCGAGACGATGCATGTTGGAGCTGACCGCAACGACCCGAGAGCGTTCCGTCGTCACCAACCGGTCCAGCAACAGACCGGTGAGCGCGAAGTGCCCGAGGTGGTTCGTCGCCATCTGCAACTCGAACCCGTCGGTCGTCTGGCGGTACGGCGTTCCCATCACGCCCGCGTTGTTGATCACCAGGTCCAGCCGGGCGTGGTTCGACAGGAGGGCGCCGGCGGCGCGGCGCACGGACTTCAGGTCGGCCAGGTCGAGCTCGAGCAGTTCGAGCGAGCTCCGCTCCAGCTGGCTCTCCATCTTGTCCCGCGCCCGGCGCGCTCTCTCCTCGTTGCGGCAACCGAGGATCACGTGGGCCCCGTGCTCGGCGAGGGCGCGCGCCGTTTCGTAGCCGATTCCGCTGTTTGCCCCGGTCACGAGCGCGACGCGCCCGGTGAGGTCACCGACGTCGGCCGTGCTCCAGGTGGGCGCTCCGGTGGCCTCGCCGCCGGGGATGCGGGTCACGCGTCGCCGATGTGGTCGGCCGGGACGGTGCCGAGCTTGCCGGCCTCGAAGTCCTCGAAGGCCTTGACGATCTCGTCGCGCGTGTTCATGACGAACGGACCATAGGCGTAGACCGGCTCGCCGATGGGCCTGCCCCCGAGGATCAGGACATCCAGCGCGGGGTGACGCGAATCCTGCCTCGGGTCGGCGTGTACGACCAGCGCATCGCCGGGACCGTGCACGGCGAGCTGGCCGGTCTCGAACGGCCGCGCGTCGGGTCCCACCGTGCCGCGTCCGGAAAGGGCGTAGACCAAGGCGTTGAACTCACGTGGCCAAGGGAGCTCGAGCTCAGCCCCCGGTTCGATCGTGGCGTGCACCAGCGAGATCGGGGTGTGGGTGGAGCCGGGCCCTCGGTGGCCGGCGACGTCACCCGCGATGACGCGGACGAGCGTGCCGCCATCGGGCGTCGTGAGCAGGAGCACGTTGTTTCCCTCGATGCCCTGGTAGCGCGGGTCGATCCACTTGTCGGCCGAAGGGAGGTTCACCCACAATTGAATGCCGTGGAAGAGTCCGCCGCTGGCGATCAACTGTTCGGGTGGCCGCTCGATGTGCAGGATCCCGGAGCCGGCGGTCATCCACTGCGTCGAGCCGTTGGTGATCAGGCCGCCCCCGCCGATGGAGTCCTGGTGCTGAAACGTGCCGTCGATCATGTACGTGACGGTCTCGAAGCCGCGGTGGGGGTGCCAGGGCGTCCCCTTGGGCTCGCCGGGCGCGTACTCGACCTCTCCCATCTGGTCCATGTGCACGAAGGGGTCGAGGTCGGCCAGGGCAACCCCGGCGAAGGCGCGGCGGACCGGGAACCCCTCGCCTTCCAGGGCCGAGGGGGCATCGGTCACGCTCTTCACGGGCCGGATCGCGGCGGGCTCGGCCGAGGGGGCGATGCGGGGGAGAACAAGGTTGTCGGGGACGGTCACTGCGGGCATGGCGAACTCACTCTCTTCTGGGCCGGCTCCTTGGTCCTTCACCCAACACATCGCATCAGACCTGGTCCGGCGGACCTAGGTCCAACACGCCGGAAAGGCGTTCTGTTCCGCCGGGGCGGCGGTGTGCCGTCGGCTCAGGAGGCGTCGAGACGGGCAACCTGTTCCGCAGTCAGTTCGAGGTCGGCCGCGGCGGCCGAGGCGACGGCGGTCTCGGGCCGGCTGCTTCCCGGGATCGGGATGACGCGGGAGCCCTTGGCGAGCATCCAGGCGAGGGTGACCTGTTGGGGGCTCGCACCCACCTCGTTGGCCACCTGAACGAAGGCAGGGTGGTTGGCCTCGATCCGATCCGAGTGGCCGATGCCGCCGAGCGGGCTCCAGGGGATGAACACGATGCCCAGGCTCTCGCAGTGCTCGAGCTCCCCTTCGGACGAGCGGAAGCGCGGCGAGAACTGGTTCTGCACGCTGACCAGGCGGCCGCTCAGGACGCGCTGGGCCTCGTCGATCTGCGCCACCGTGGCGTTGGAGACGCCGGCCATGAGGATCTTCCCCTCGTCGAGCAGGTCGGCCAGGGCACCGATCGACTCGGCCCAGGGCACCTTGGAGTCGGGCCGGTGGTACTGGTACAGGCCGATGGCGTCGACGCCGAGCGCCTTGAGCGACGCCTCGCATGCCTGCTTGATGTAGGCGGGATCGCCGTGGACCGTCCAGCTGCCGTCGCCGGGCCGGCGATGCCCGCCTTTGGTCGCCACCAACACGTCGTCGGTCGCGCCCCCGTAGGTGGCGAGAGCCTCGGCCACCAGCTTCTCGCCGTGACCGTGCTCGCGGACGCTCAACGAGTACGCGTCCGCAGTGTCGATGATGGTGACGCCCGCATCGAGGGAGGCGTGAATGGTGGCGAGCGCCTGGCTGCGGTCGGGCCGGCCCTCGATCGAGAGCGGCATCTCGCCGAGCCCGATGGCGCTCACGGTCCGGTCACCGATGGGGCGTTGCTTCATGGGCACCTCCTGGTCGTCGCCGAGCTCGGGTGCTCGGTCGTCGTGTCCACTTCGACCCGACGATACCGGCGACCCCGGCACGCATGCATCAGCGCGGCACAAGCGGGGCACTCGTTTCTTCCGTCGATCTACCGGGAGCCCGCAGCCACGACGTGAAAGGCGATGCGGTACACGAGCGTGTCGTCCGCGATCGGGCCTGCGTGGGCGGCGCGGCGGCGCAGCGTCTCCCGGTCGGGCTCGCCGGCGAGCCGGACGTCGGCCGCCGAGATGGAGGCGAAGGGCACGAGCTCCATGCTGTCCACCTCTATGTCGACGCGCCCCACTCGATAGCGTCCGCCGATCTTGGCCTGCGGCCGGCGCCAGAGCCGGAACGACACGGTAATGTCGCCGGCCGCGATGTCGTCGCGCAGCTCCTTGCTGAACTCCACCGGCGACGACCCTACGGGACCGATGGCCTGCGGGTCCGAGTACCTAGAGCCGCACCGCCGTCCACAGCGTCGTCGAGTACGGGACGTCGACCGCTCCGGCCGCGAAGTCAACCCTCATGGCGTCGGCCACTGCGCCGAGCACCGCCTCGCGATGCGCCGAGTCGAGCGCGGCGAGGTAGCTGATGCTGCGGAGTTCCGTCAGCCACGTCACGAGGTCAACCCGACGCGTCCAGAGCACACTGACCGTGTGCGCGACACCGAAGAGGCCCGATGGCGCGAGCTCGCGTCCCCACTCGACGTCGCGTTGGCTCCGGTGCACCCCGGGGCACGCCGCTTCGAAGATCTGCCACTGCCGTTCGAACCATCCCGCGCCGTCGGCCCGGGCGTGTGACCACCAGGCCGCCCACTCACCGCCCGTCCGGAGCACGCGGGAAACCTCGTGGACCCGCCGGACCTCGGGCATCCAGTGCCACGATTGCGCAAAGCACGCGAGGTCCACGGACGCGGCCAGTAACGGGAGGGCACCGCCGTCAGCCTGCACGGTGGCGAGGGTGGGCTCGCGGAAGCGCGCTCGAGCCAACATCTCGCGGCTGAGGTCGACCGCGATCACCCGGGCCCCGCGCGCCTTGAGCTCCCGCGCTGCAATGCCGGTGCCCGTGCCGGCATCGAGCACGCGCCGGCCGCGCAGCGGACCGAGCGCGGCGTACAGCTCCGGCGGATGGCTCGGACGGGCTGCGTCGTAGTGGTCCACGACGGACCCGAACATGGACACGCCCATATCGTCCCCTCGGAGCACGACCCGTTTCAATCCGGCGCCGCCGGCGACGTCTACCCCTCAGCGACGTCGGTCGTGGCCGTGAACTCGATCAGCCCGTCGAGGCCGTTCGTCGCGGTGAGCCTCATGACACCGCTGTGGCGCATCGAGCGCGCGGACCCGTGCCATTCTTCGGACGGCAGTGAGGCCAACGTCCTCGTTGTGATCCGGAGCACAAGGCTTGCGTGAGCCTGTTGCCATCACGCGTGGCCGGCCGTATTGTCGGCGGCGCACGCAGAGAGGAAGGCTTCGCAGCCCGCTGCGGAGTCAAGGCAAGGGAGTCGCGACTGTGAGAGCCCGCTTTGTCCGCATCCGTGTCCTCGGCGCCGCAGTGATCGCAGCACTCGGGGTGGGCGTCACCGGGGCGTCCATGTCGGGACAGGCAACGACCGGCGCCGGTGCAGCCACCCCATCGAGCGTCGTCCCTGTGTCCACGTTCTCGCCGCCACTGAAGATCGTCGGGCAAGTGAACCTGTCGGCTTTGGCGGCGCAGGCCGGTGTCAGGCCTACGGAGACGCCCCAGGGAGCCGCTGTGTCGCCCACGACGGAGACGTACCGCTCAGTCGACAACAGCATCTTGGCGCACGCCCCGCAGGGAACCGGGACGAACGTGCCCAACACGCCGACGACACCGATCACGAACACGAACGTGGCCGGTGAATCCGGATTCAGCGCAATGGGTGGCGTCCAACAAGCCGGCACGAAAGGTGGTGTGGACCTCGAGCCACCCGACCAGGGACTGTGCGCTGGTGGCAGTTACGTCATGGAGTTCGTCAACAATGCGTTGGCGGTCTACAACCAGGGCGGTGCACAGCTGATGGCACCGGTCGCGTCCGCGTCTGCATTGTTGCGGCCGTCCGGGACGTTCATGTCCGACCCACGGTGCTACTTCGACGCGCCGACGAAGCACTGGTTCTTTCAGGAGTTCGACGTCGGTACGCTGAACGCTTCGGGCAAAGTGGTGACGCCTAGCACCCAATTCCTGGCGGTGAGCACGACTGCGGATCCGACCGGCAGTTACACCATCTACTCGTTCCCGACGACCGACACGTCGACGGCTGGATGCCCGTGCTTCGGCGACTACGACGAGCTCGGCGCCGACAACAACGGTATTTACATCACGACGGACGAATTCGGGATCGCCTCCGGTGCCTACAACGGAGTGATCATGTATGCCGTGTCCAAGGAGACGCTCGAGCTCGCGGCGGGCGGGAACGTGCCGCTTCCCCCGGTCTTCGGCTACCGCCTGACGAAGGACCCCTTCGGTCAGCCCTACATCGTGGCTCCGACGAGCACTCCTCCGGGAGCCAAATTCGCGCCGAACACGGAGTACTTCGTGGAGTCGAACTCGAACGCGTTCAGTGACCACCGACTCGTGGTCTACGCCCTCAACGACACCTCGACCCTGGCGACGCCAGGGGTGACGACGCCGCCGACGTTGTACCGGACGATCGTTGCTGCGCAGCCCTATTCGTTCCCCAACGACGCCTCGCAGAAGGCGGGCCCGCGGCCGCTGGGGAAGGCGGTGCAGGATCCGCCAGGCGGCATTCAGGCGGACTTCAACGCGGAGATGGAGCCGACCTACGTCAACGGACAGGTCTACGCGCAGCTCGACACGGCAACGACCAGTGGCAGTGACGCGGTGGACTGGTTCATCATCGCGCCGACACTGTCCGGGACGTCGCTGACCGCCACGGTGCCCCATGAAGGTGTCGTCGCGGTAAAAGGGACCTCGCTCCTCTATCCGTACACGGTCGTCAACTCTGCGGGCGTCGGTTACCTGCTCTTCTCGCTCAGCGGTGCGAGCAACTACCCGAGCCCGGGCTACGTCTCTTACAACATTGACGGGCCCACGGGACCGGTGATGGTCGCCTCGCCCGGTACGGCTCCGGAAGACGGATTCACGTGCTACGCGGCCTTCGTCGGCCCCAGCTACGGGGGATGTCGATGGGGCGACTACTCCATGGGCGTCGTGATGGGAACGCGCGTCTTCATGGCGAGCGAGATGGTGCCCCCGGGTTACCGGGACACCTACACGAACTGGGGCACGTTCATCTGGAGCGCGCCCCCACCAGTGCCGGCGGGATAGATGTCGCGGCGAGCGGAACCTTCCTTATCGTCAGAACGGTCCGACGACGCCCTTTTGGAAGAGAGCTTGCTTCGACCGGACACCGTAGGGACGAGACGGCAGACCAAAGCTGGCACAAGGTCGGGGACCGATTCGCAGCCGTAGCGGTGGGATCTCGAGTGGGGCTAGCTGGAATCGAACCAGCGACCTCAGCATTTATCTGGGAGGTCTCCGCATTCCACTAAGTCCCGGTCGATCCCGCTTTGTTCCCACTCCGTCCTGGTCAACGAGCGCCCAGGACGTCTTTGGTGGTATCTAGCGGGACTGAGCGGGACGAGCTGGGCCCAACTGTTGGGACAAAGTTGGGACAGCAATGTGAATCCGACGTGCGCAACCGCAATCCGGAACTCGGCTACGAAGTCCCGCCGAACGCGTCCGAGCTCGCGGCGCGTCCGGTTCGGCCCTTATGGCACAACCTTCGCAACGGCTGACCGACCCCAGACTTGCGTAGCGCATTTAAGGATCAGCGAATGATGTTGCCCGCGCATTACAACCAGCTGGTCGTCCCGGTCTTGCGTCTCCGTCGCCTGACCCTCCGTCCAGATCATCGATCAGCATTGCGTCCAGTTCTTCGATAGTTGCGCTTCTTAACTGGCCCGCACTGGACGATCGTCTGGCGAATATCCCTCTGGGACCGTCCTTGTCCCGCATCTGGCAACCTTTGCGCTCAACTGAATAGTGCGATGTCATGATCGTCGGTAGCCTGGTTGCGCCAGTCGAGCGATGAATCTGGATATTCCTTACGGGCCACTCCAATAGAGCTGGTAGACATGCGAGTCATTGCCGACGTAGAAGGCGTGCTCGCCCATACTGTCCGCGAAGCTCGAAAGCCTGGTACCCGCCTCCACCGTGGGGCCGCCCGTCGCCGCCGTGAGGTCTTGGTCCACCCACGCCGAGTTATTCCAATAGAGCTGGTGGACGTGCGAGTCATTGCCGACGTAGAAGGCGTGCTCGCCCGCGCCGTCCGCGAAGCTCGAAAGCCCGGTACCCGCCTCCACCGTGGGGCCGCCCGTCGCCGCCGTGAGGTCTTGGTCCGCCCACGCCGAGTGGTTCCAAAAGAGCTGGTGGACGTGCGAGTCATTGCCGACGTAGAAGGCGTGCTCGCCCGCGCCGTCCGCGAAGCTCGAAAGCCCGGTAGCGGCCTCCACCGTGGGGCCACCCGTCGCCGCCGTGAGGTCTTGGTTCGCCCACGCCGAGTTATTCCAATAGAGCTGGTGGACGTGCGAGTCATTGCCGACGTAGAAGGCGTGCTCGCCCGCGCCGTCCGCGAAGCTCGAAAGCCCGTTACCCGCCTCCACCGTGGGGCCGCCCGTCGCCGCCGTGAGGTCTTGGTTCGCCCACGCCGAGTGGTTCCAAAAGAGCTGGTGGACGTGCGAGTCATTGCCGACGTAGAAGGCGTGCTCGCCCGCGCCGTCCGCGAAGCTCGAAAGCCCGGTAGCCGCCTCCACCGTGGGGCCGCCCGTCGCCGCCGTGAGGTCTTGGTTCGCCCACGCCGAGTGATTCCAAAAGAGCTGGTGGACGTGCGAGTCATTGCCGACGTAGAAGGCGTGCTCGCCCGCGCCGTCCGCGAAGCTCGAAAGCCCGGTACCCGCCTCCACCGTGGGGCCGCCCGTCGCCGCCGTGAGGTCTTGGTTCGCCCACGCCGAGTGGTTCCAAAAGAGCTGGTGGACGTGCGAGTCACTGCCGACGTAGAAGGCGTGCTCGCCCGCGCCGTCCGCGAAGCTCGAAAGCCCGCTAGCGGCCTGCACCGTGGGGCCACCCGTCGCCGCCGTGAGGTCTTGGTTCGCCCAGGGCGAGAACCTGTTCGTCACCGTTGTGGGCTGGCGGAGCCACGCCTCTTGTGTGATGGCGATCATCGAAGGCACGTCGATGATCCCAATGGAATCCCAAGTGAACATCGCGTAACCGGGTTGCGTTCCGTCCACCCCCGATGGAACCAGGACGCCCAACTGTTGTGCCAGCCAGGACAAAGATCCATAGCCGCAAAGTGAAGGGCAGTGATCTTCGTTGGGATCGGCAACAAATCCCGTAGCGAACCATCCGGACACACCGCCCGACTCACTCCCACCCGCCGCTAGCCATACGGCATCGAGCTGGTCAGCTGCGACACCGAGTTTGACGGGCCCACTGAAAATGGCGCTCTGCAAAGTTGCAGCGTCTGTCCAATCGACAGAAAAGTAAGGGCCATCGTCATAGACGAAGGTACCGACGGCGAATCCATCCGTCTCCATCGAGTCCATCACCTGGGTGAGATAAGCACCGTTGAGGACACCGTGTTCCGTTGCCCACGCGATCACTTCGTCATCCGAAATAAAGATCTCCGGGCTGTTGCACGCCTTGGCGAACGCCTCTTCGGCTGTGACGCAGTCACCGTCAAAGTAGTTGCCCCAAAACGAGATCGTCTGGGGAATCACAATAAAGTTGGGAGGCGCCCCGATAGAAGCGACGTGGGGTACCGAGGCGGCGAGAGCGCTCCGGGGTGACGGGATCGCGCCTCGTTTCGGGGATTGGTCAGGCATTTGAGTCTCCCTCGCGTTGAATTGAAGCGTGCTGACTAGGTTGCGTTTAGAAGTCCGGAGTCTCGATCAGTCTCCCTCTTCGCCGGGAACATCCGTCTCCAAATCGCTCTCCGTTTCCGAAGGTTCATCCACTTTGTCCTTATCAGGAATGTACGGTTTCGCACGCTCGATTACAGATTTGGGTGTCGGCAAGGCACCTCTCTTCGGTCTCTGACGGCTACTGGATGTTGATGGATCGTCTGGCGTGCAGCTGGGGTCCGACCTTTCGGGCACTTTGGTAGACCTTTCAAGAAGGGCGCATACGACGTTGAGCCTTTTCTGCCCCGAACACCACCGCCTTTTGGAACTCCGCGTTGTCATACTGCGTCACGGAGCGTCGGAAAGTCAACGGGCGTTTCGGGAAATCTTGCTTGTTTGAGAGGGCCACGAATCGTCCACACTGAACCTGTGGCGGCGCTGATCTCGGAGATCGGGACCAGCTTGGGCAGTTCCGATGCGACTGAAGCGGTGAAGACCACGTTGTAATCCCGTCGGCACGCCAGATGTCCGAGCGCCGGCGGTGTGGGACTTGCTCACGCCGACGGGGCCGTGCAAGTTCCACCTGCTCACGCGCCTACCACTTCCGGCTAACTACCGGCTATGCGGGATGGGTCAACCGATAACGACCGAAGCGCTATGGACTTGAGTCTCGTGACTCTGCCGCTGCCCGAACTTCTGCAAACCCGTCAGCTCATGAGGTGGTCGAGGCAGGCCGAGTCAGGCTCAACGCGCGGGGCACCACTCATATCGAAGGCTCTCGAGGACAAACGTCGCTGTGTCTTTCGTCAAGCTCGTCCAGTCGCACTACCAGTCGCCGTCGTGCTCTCCCGCGGCCACTGAGACGCGCTACGACGCCACGGTTAGTAATGGCGGCTCTGCCGCTCTTGACGCGGCGCTCGCCGTCACATGTGTCTCGTTAGCCGGGGTAACGCGGTTTTGCTCTCTGTCGCCGGAGCGACTTGTGCTGTCATTGTCTTGTTCGCCATAGCGCAATGTCTGGTTGGCTTGCTGTTGATCGGCGCGTTGTTCGTCTACGCATCCTCGTGGGCCACTCCACATCGAAGCGACGCCCGCCCGTGAGAACCGCCGCAGATCATGCAGCGGATGGTCCTGAGCAGTCTGCAGAATCTCACCCGGACTCGATGCGTCCCAAATAGTGCCAATTCAGCTGCTCATCGGTCTCACCTAACTAATAGTGAGGCTAAGGCTCGTCTGGACTCGACGAGACGGGCTGGGACCCCAATTGTTGGGACACAGTTAGGACAGATTGCCGATCTCCGAATGCGCACGAGGAACGGGATTTCCGCACCGCCCATGACAGCGCCGATGGTTCGGACACCGCCGTGAATAAAGGTGCGTCGTGCTCGTACCCACCGCATCACATGCTCCAGACATGCGGCGTGGCAAGTGCCCCCAACGCGCGCTGAGCTCCCGGTTCCAGAACCCGGCCCGTGCTCCGATTTTGAACGATGCCCTAAGGACGCCCGAGAAACGGCTCGCCATTGTGGGCTCCCCCTGCAACGCCCCTTGACTCTCCGAGAAAACAGTGGTAGCAAGCCAACGCCCATCCTTCGTGGGTATGCAGGCACACAAGGCGGTGTTGGCGATGAAGAGACATTTCGGAATTTGGTGCATCACGCTCGTGGGAGCGATCACGATCGCCGCCGGATCCCTCTCCGCAGGGGCAGCGGATGTTGCTGCCTCCGAAGGTCCTCTCCCTACGGTGCACACTGTCGTCGCTGGTTTCGACGGCTCTTGTGCGGTTCTGACCAGCGGCACCGTCAAGTGCTGGGGCGGCGGGAGCTACGGCCAGCTGGGTAACGGGACCACATCGGGCTCCGATGTCGCTGTGACGGTGAAGGGAATCTCGACTGCCACAACCGTCACATCCGCCATTGGCAGCGGAGGGAGCGACGGCAGCTACTGTGCGCTGCTCGCAGCGGGAACGGTCAAGTGCTGGGGTTACAACGCCTACGGCGAGCTCGGGAACGGGACCACGACCAACTTCACCATCCCGGTGTCGGTAAAAGGAATCGCGAATGCCACAGCGGTCAGCCGGGGCTTCTACGGGTACTGCGCGCTCCTATCGACGAGTGCGGTGAAGTGCTGGGGCTACAACGCGGACGGTGAGCTCGGCAACGGTTCGACGACCGGTTCGACCACTCCGGTGGCGGTGAAGGGCATCACGGGCGCACGCACAGTCGTGGGCGGCGACGGAAGCTCCTGTGCCCTGCTGGCGACGGGCAAACTGAAGTGCTGGGGGTACAACGGTCAGGGCGAGCTCGGGAACGGGACCACGACCGGCTCGGACGTGCCGGTGGCCGTGAGCGGGGTCAGCGGCGTAGGCGCCATAGTCGCCAGCCATGGGTTCTCCAACGACGGGTACTACTGCGCCGTTCTCGCGACTGCCAAGGTGAGTTGCTGGGGTTACAACGCTCAGGGCGAGCTTGGGAACGGGACCACCGCGAACTCCGACCTCCCCGTCGGGGTTCTGGGACTCAGCGGCGCCACGGCAGTGAGTGGCGGCTATTTGGGCACCTGTGCGCTGCTCTCGACCTCCAACGTGAAATGTTGGGGCTACAACAATGACGGCGAGCTCGGCAATGGTTCGACGACCGGTTCGACCATTCCGGTGACGGTGAAGGGCATCACGGGCGCTAGCACAGTCGTGGGCGGCGACGGAAGCTCCTGTGCCCTGCTGTCGACAGGCAAGCTGAAGTGCTGGGGGTACAACGGTCAGGGCGAGCTCGGGAACGGGACGACGTCCGGATCCGACGTGCCGGTGGCCGTGACTGGAGTTACGAGCGCGAACGCTCTCGTGGTTGGCAATGGCAACGCTGGCGATGGCAACTACTGCGTCGTTCTCGCGTCGGCGCGAGCGAGCTGCTGGGGCTACAACGGTGACGGTGAACTCGGCAACGGGACCACGACGACCTCCGATGTGCCTGTAACGGTCATCACCTGACCCAAGAGCCGGGCGCCCGAACTGACTGGTCCTCAGTTCGATCATCGTCCGCTGAGGCACGCGACCCCGCCAGAATCCGATGAGGCAGTTATTAGTGGGCGGTTATTAGTGGGGCTCGCAAGAATCGAACTTGCGATTCAGCATTATCAGGGAGATCAGCAGAATCTGGGTAGATCCTGCCCCGTCCCGCTGTGTCCCGATTTCGCTGCTCATCGGACTTGTCGAGATCTGAGCGTGGGACGCATTGGGACACAGCGGGACGCCGGGACGCGCTAGGACAAAGTCGGGACAGATTCGTCTTCTTACCGCGGAGTAACGGCGAACTCAACAGTGGAATTTCCACGTCTGTCCGGGCTCGTCCCAACAATTTTGTGGCTGTCCCAACATCGGGTGCTGATGAGGCTGGACGAGGTGCGACCTAAACGGGCCGAGGCTAGTCAAGGGCAAGCCGGAGGCTTAGGGACGACACGGAGCGAAGCGGCGGCCCGCACCGGGCCCTTGACTAGGCCGACGAGAACGCGAGATCACAATGGAGTGGGCCGGCCCTCATGGTCGGCCTGGTTGCCTCGCTGATCCATTCACATAGTCGGATTGCCTCCGCAGGGGGATCCGGTGGAGACGTGAGGTCTTCGAGTTACGAACCCGTCGCAGCAGGCCCCTGACGGACCCGTGTAATGCGGCACCGCGGAGACACCCGCCCCGATGCTGTATCCGGCAATACAGGATGGGTACGGGGGCATCACACGGAGCAATCTGTGCGTTTCGCTGTCCTACGGCATCTAGGAGCTCCGGCGGGGCACAACGCTGAGCCCTAGTGTTAGTCGGATCCGGATCCATGAGCTTCTGACTGGCCGTCGGGCTCGTGGGACGGGCTGACCCCCAGAAAGGCCGGTCGTCCTATGCCAATCGAGTTGTTCGCCAGGCGGATCGAACCGAGGCCTGACGCTCGATCGGGAGTCCTGTCTGAAGCCGCCTCCCGGTGACCCTGCGGCTGGGTCCGTCCGCCTGACCAATGTCGGAGAGCGAGGCCGGCGCGTCCTCGGGCGGACCGATGGAGGGCATGCGCGTTCTTGACCTCTCGATCGCACTCACCGGGCCCTACGTGGCCGCGCTGATGGCCGACCAAGGGGCCGACGTGGTCAAGGTCGAGAGGCCCGGGATCGGCGACATCGCTCGCTGGGTGGGGGTAGCTGTCAACGGGATGAGCTCGCTCTATCTGGTCTGTAACCGAGGCAAGCGCAGCATCGCGGTCGACTTGCAGCAACCCGAGGGCATCGACATCGTCCTCCGCCTGGCCGAGAGAGCCGACGTCGTTCTTCAGAACTTCCGCCCGGGCATCATGGATCGCCTCGGGCTCGGCTACGAGGACGTTCGATCGGTGAACCCTGAGGTGGTGTACGCGTCCATCTCGGGCTTCGGGACTGTCGGCCCGTACAGCGACCGCAGCGCGTACGACACGGTGGTCCAGGCTTATGCCGGCTTCGCGGCGAGCCAGGCCGACCCCGACGACGGAGTGCCAGTGTTCCTGCGCCAGTCGGCGGCCGACAAGGTGACCGCGCTCTTCGCCTTTCAAGCCGTCACCGCCGCCCTGCTGGCCCGGGACCGAGGACGCGGGGGCCAGCATCTCGAACTGTCGATGGTCGATGCCGTCACAACATTCTTGTGGGCCGACGCGGCGGCCAACGAGGTCCTGCTCGAGTCCGATCACACCCAGCACTCGAGCTTCCAGGCGGGCTTCTCTCCAATTCGCTTCACCGACGGCTGGGGCATCGTCACTCCGACCTCAGACCACGACTTCGCCGGGATGTGTCGGGCGTTGGGGGCTGTGGGTTTCGATGACCCCCGTGTAGCCACCATCGCCGAACGGATCCGCCACCGCGATGTCCTCGAGCCGATTCTCGACATGTGCTACGCCCTGGCGGCGAATCTCTCGATGGCCGAGGCCTCGGCCCGCCTCGAGGCCGAGCGGGTGCCCTTCGCCATGATTCTTTCGGCCGAGGAGTTGCCCGAGGACCCCCACGCGCAGGCCATGGGTCTGTTCGTGGAGGCCAATCATGACGTAGTCGGGCGCACTCGCCTGCCTCGCCATCCCACCAAATTCTCGGCCACTCCGGCAACGCTGCGGGGTAGCTCACCGGCTCTCGGCCAGCACACGGACGAGCTCCTGGCAGAGCTCGGGCTCGCCGGCTCGATCGCGGACCTCCGTGCGCGCGGTGTAGTCGCCTAGCGAGATGAGGCGGGTGGCCAGGTGCTGACGAAACCATGGCCCCCACGAATTGGCGGATTGAGGCGCATGCAACTGTGCCAAGCGGGATTGAGGGTTAGGACCCTGTCGGAGCGTCCCGTGTTCCAGGAGTCGCACTCAAGCCGCCTCCGCCGCCTGCATTCCCAGGTCCCAGGGCTGGAGCCCCCAGTCGGGCTTTTGGGCCTTCGGCCCTCCTATCCGAGTCGTTCGGCCCTCCGCCATGAACCCCCGCTAAATGCCCTCCTTACACTCGGGAGAGGGACGTCAACTCACGCTGTTTGTCCCTGCCCTTGCGGCGTTAGAGATCGAGTTTGCTCTTGGCGATGCAGATCGCGAGATGCGCTTCTAAGACGGCGTCCCGGCTGGCGGGTGACACGCCCGGGTCGGCCTCCGCCGCCACCTTGGCACTATCACCTGCTTGTTCCAGTTCGATGACGGCCACGCGCTCGTCCGGCAATTGAGCCGCCTTCTCCCCCTTCTTGGCGAACTCGTCGACCACGGCCGCAAGCACCGGCGACGCCCCATCGTCTTCCCGTACAGCGTCGCGCGCGATATTGATCTTGATCTGAGCTGCTTGAAGTCGCTCTGCCATTTTCGTCACAGAGGAAGGCTACGCCGGATGTCTCCCAACTGTCCCAGTACTCGGACTTGGGCGATGCCGGTCGGCAATTCTGACCGCCAGGCCGGCTACGGACCTCCAGGCTGAGGGGACGGATAGGCACTCTCGGACAGCTGACCCTGAGTTTCGATCGGACAAGCAATCCCCCGAGTTGCCCGATAGGGTCGGGAGGTCAAGCAAATGTCGAAAGGACAGAACAACGCCCGAGTTCCCGGCTATCACCCACGTGGCACTGACGGTCACCAGTCTCGAGCGGAGCGTGCCTTGGTACCGAGCTCTGTTTGATTCCGAACCCGTTCTTGACGAAGACACTGGTCTCTTCCATCACGTCGTCTGGCTGATGGGTGGGACGCTGGTCGGTATTCACCAGTTCCCGGATCTGCACAGCGCGGAGCCATTCAACGAGCGGCGGCCAGGTCTGGATCACCTGGCGTTCGCTTGCGCTAATCGCGCCGAGCTAGAGGCTTGGGAACGTCGCCTAAACGAGCTGGGCATCCCCAACGGTGGCGTTGTCGACGCGCCATATGGCTCGGGCTTGTCGTTCCGAGATCCGGACAACATCGCCCTGGAGTTCTTCGCTCCACCCGGCTAAGAGTGCCCCAGTTCGCCAATGATGTTGTGAAGCTCCCGTGAGGGTCCACCCCTGCAAAGGTTGGTCGTCAGTAGTTTCGGGAGTACCGGAGCTGCCGGTCTGACGCCGGATCACTTTGGACATGTCTTGGTGGCCACAAGCCGTCGACCGGAGCTCTGGGCACAGTCATCGAGGCGTGCCCTGCTCCAGGGGGGTGAGTGGCCGGTCTGTTCACAGCAGATCGAGTCGTCAACGGCGCGTTCAGCTCGGGTGGGGCAGACTCCCGGTGGCTCGCCGCCGACAAGAGGATCTGGAAAACAGCGTCTACCGTGCGGTGGTGGCAGGCACTCTGAGCGGGAGCGCGGTTACTCGCACTCGTCTTCGTGGCCGCAAAATCGCAAGGCCCATGAGTCAAGTGTTTCCACCCAGGAGATGACCGGCACGTTCGGCGATTCGGCCCATACCCAGTCGGTCAGCAGTCTCTTCTACCGTCAGCAGCATCGAGTGGCTGAGTTCTTGGTCTCCTTGAGTTCGGCGACCGCACAGCATCTGAGCGAGGCCGAACTGCGCATAGCAAGAGAACGGCGACGCCTCAATCCGGAGGTAGGTAGCGAGGGCTTTATTGAGGTGGTTCTCCGCTTCGTCGAACGCTCCCATAGCACCGGCGAGGATGCCGAGGTAGTGAGAGACCGAGCCCATGTAGAACAGATGCGAGATCGTGACGGCAAGGTCCTCGTAGGGGAGGAGCAACGCGAAGAGCTGGGCAGCTCGGGAGGTATCTCCCAGTTGGACGCACGTCTCGCTGGCACACGCCAATGCTGCGAGGTACACGTTGTCTTGGGGTATTCCCGCGAATCCGTCGGCGGCCAACAACTCAAACTCTGCGCGACAAGCATCGAGTTGGTTAGTTTCGGCAAAACAGAGGGCCAGAGCGCAGCGCCAGGCGAGGAGCCGTGGATATTGGTCGACGAGCTCCTGGACACCGCTCATGATTTCCTCGCAGCGCCCCTGGGCCAGACGAAGCATGGCGAGTTGCAGGCCGAAGTCGGTGCCGACCGTGTCGACCGTGTTCGCGCCGACGACAGCTGCCTCGGTGATGAGGCGCTCCGCCGCGGCGAAGTCGCCGCCCATGAGGGCGCGCAGGCCCTGGTACGAGATCACCGTCCATTGGAACAGGGGAATCCGGCGTCCGGTGGAGGAGTGTGCAAGGACGTCAGCTTCGACATCAGCGGCACCGAAGTCCCCCAACTCGGCGAGATCGTCGAGGAGCTGGCGCCGGGCGTGAAGCTCCAGATACTGGTGATGGGTCCGTTGGGCGATTGCGATCATTTCACCGGCTATGTCGAGGCGCTCGTGAGGATAAGCCGGGTGCCGCAGGATGGCGTGCCGGGAGCCGAGTGCCATGGCCAACGTGGTCGGATCGTCGAGCGACCGGGCCAACAAGACTGCCTCGCTGCTCAGGTGCTGGCGCGTTTCGTCGCTGCCCACGTCGTAGTACAGCTCCTGAGCGATGGCGCTATAGAGCCGGACCGTCAATGCCGACCTCTCGTCGCCGAGTGCAGCGGTAGCCTGCCGCAGGAGGTGGACAACTGCGTCCTGCACGGCGCCCGTCTCCTGAGGGGAGAACCGGTACCCGGCCCCCGAGTGACCTAGCGCAGCCTCGGCATAGCGGTGGACGTCGCCGAGACGATGTGCGGTCTGCGCGGCGTCGAGGAACCTGGCCCGAGCCGACGCTGGCTGGCCCTTGTGCCACAGGGCGTGCCCAAGGGCAAGCAGGATGTCGCAGCGCTCGGCGTCGTCCGGGTCGAGCTGCTGGCTGTGGACCTCGAATGCTCGGACGAGCCAACTGACCGCTTCGTCGGGGGCTAGGACCGCCAGGGCGGCGTCGGCCGCCTGACGCGCGTAGGAGATCGCCTTGGCGGCATCGGCAGGCTTGGTGGCACTGAACCAGTGGTAGGCGAGTTCCGAGACCCGCTCGCCGGGGTGATTCCCGCAGATGGCCTCCAGGGCTTCGGCGACGGTGCGATGGGCGCGGGCGCGCCTGGCTGCGCCCAGGTCTTGGTACAAGGTGTGCTGGATGAGTGCGTGGGAAAAGCTGTAGCGCCCGGAGGGATCGTCGAGTTCGCGCACCAGGGCGGCAGCTGCAGCAGATTCGAGCACGTCCAGCAGCTCATCCTCGGGACGCTCGGCCACCCGTGCAAGAAGTTCAAGATCGAAGTCCCGGCCGATCACCGCGGCCAGCGACAGGACATGTCTGGCGCTCTCGCCCAACCGCGTGGCGCGCGCACCGACCACCTCGCGCACGCTGTCAGGCAGGGTCATCCCGGCCAGCTCACCTCGTGCCATCCATGGTCCCGTGTCGTTCTGGGAGATCACCCCTGTCTCCGACAGGTGCCGGAGCAATTCACCCACGAAGAAGGGGTTGCCATCCGTTTCGCGGTACAGAGCATGGGCCAAGTCCACGCCGGTGTGGTCCAACACCTGACCCGCGGCCGCCTCCAAGAAGGCGAGCACGCCTACGTCATCGAGGCCTTCTAGCTCGATCCGGCTCACGCCAGATTCTCGGCGCAGCAGGGCCAGAGTCTCCAGCAGGGGGTGGGAGTGTGGTAGGTCGGTGTTCCGATAGGTACCGATCACGAGCAGACGCATCGGAATAGCGCTGGCAGCCAAATACCGCAACAGCTGGAGGCTCGGTTTGTCTGCCCACTGCAGATCGTCGAGCACTATTACGACCGATTGGGTCACGGAGGCTCTTGCGAGTAGGCCTACCACGGACTCAAACAGCAAGTATCGATCGGTGTCAAGGTCTGAGTCCTGCTCGGTGGGAGCACACAAAAGACGACGCCCGAGCACCGGCACGATCCTGACGAGTTCTGTGCCATAGATTTCGACGTGTTCCCTGAGCAGCTCCTCGGGCCCGTGGGCCACGTAGGAGCCGAGGGATTCGGCGAAGAGTTGGTAGGGAGCGCTCAGTTCTTCGTCACAGCGACCGAGAAGAACGCAAGCTCCTACATCCGAGGCAGCTCGGGCTATCTCCGCGACAAGAGTAGTTTTGCCTATGCCCGCCTCGCCCGAGATGAGGACCACCTCTCGCCCCTCACCTGTGGCCACCCGCTTGAAAGCATCAGTCAGCAATTCGCGCTCAAGGACACGTCCAATCAGCCCGACGCCGGGCCGCTGAATGAGGCGAGGCGGAAACGGCACCGCACTGATCGCCATATCCGACTCCGGGACGGGCTCCCACACCACCTCGATGGTGTCCACTGGTTCGGGCAGGCCTTTCAACTCCAGATTCCCCAACTCAACAAATGCTTGTGGGCTCCGCCGGCCGGCCATGGCCTTCACGACTCGGGCAGTCAGGATCTGGCCGCCTTCGGCCCGGGCGCATAGACGGGCGGCCTCCACGACTGGGTCGCCGAAATAGTCGCCGTCCTCCTGAGTGGCCTCGCCGCCACTCAACCCGACGCGCAAGCCGAGAGGCTGATCACTCGTTCGATTGTCTAGATCGACGGCCTGCTGCATGGCGACCGCGCACGACAAGGCGGCGGATGCCGTGACGAATACCACCATGAGCCCGTCGCCGAGATTCTTCACCTCCGTGCCGCTAGCGGCGGTAACGGCCTGACGCAGAGCTGTGAAGTGCTGCTGGCGGAGCTCGTCGGCGGCATCGGGTGCTAGCCGCGAGGCCAGCTCTGTCGAGCTGACCAGATCGGTGAAGAGCACCGTGATGTTCTCTGTGCCGGCCATAGGCTCCCGCCTATCCACGTCCTACGGACGAAACGGTATGCGCGCCCATGAGGATCGTCCAGGAGGTGCGCCTCAGCGGTCAGCTGGTCGGACGGACGCCGAGTCTGGGAGCGGCCTAGCCGCAGTCGCCGTGGGCGCACGCCGCACCGCATTCCCCCGGGACGTACAGGAGTAGCGCGGTCCGGCAAAATGCTTGAGCGGCACTGTATCGGCGGCCAGGGCTTGAATGATCCATTCGGAGTTAGAACGCCTCGGCATCTCGGTCCGGCGGTCAACGGAGGTCTCCATCACAAACCCGTCTGTGAGCGCAGACTGGGCTCGCCCCTTACGAATCCACTTCGGGGCTAGGTGGCAGTCGCGTCCAGCGGGTCGACTCGTTCCAGCTATTCGCCGCACTCTGTCTCGCAGATGAAGGCCTTCAATACCGTTTTGACGGACTGGTGTGGTATGGCGGGTGGGTGGTGCACGGACACACCGGCTTCCTGCGACAGACGTGAGAAGGTGAGACAGTATGGACCCACCCGAGACCCGATACGTCGCCGTGGGCGACGCCGACGTTGCCTACCAGGTCGTCGGTGACGGTCCACGTGATCTCCTCTATTGCTTCGGCCTTGGAAGCCACATCGAAGTCGCGTGGGAGGTGCCGAGGAACGTCGAGTTCCTCACCCGCTTGGCGGCATTCAGTCGGCTCATCTTCTTCGATCGCCGCGGTACGGGAGCCTCAGACGGCGTCTCATTCAAGGCCATGCCAACCTGGGAGGAGTGGACCGAGGACATCGCGGCTGTGCTCGACGCGGCCAGCTCGACACGGACAGCCATCCTCGCGACGCTCGAGGCCGGGCCGATCGCGATCCTCTATGCGGCCATGCACCCAGAAACGGTGGAGGCACTGATCCTCCTCAACACGTCGGCTCGATACTTGGAGGCCGATGACTACTCGATCGGCGTGCCGTCGGAAGCGGTCGATGCCCTGGAGGAGCTGATCGCGTCGGCTTGGGGGACCCGAGACCTTGCTCGGCTGATCGCCCCTAGCCTGGCCGACGACCCGGAGCACATGCGTCTCGTCGCGAAGCTAGAACGCTCCTCGGCTACACCTCGGGGTGCGGCGGCCCAGTACGACTACATGCTGCGGCGTTTCGATGTGCGCCATGCATTGCCGCTGATCCAGGCCCCAACCCTGGTGCTTCATGCGACTGAGAACGGCTTCGTTCCAATCGCACATGGTCGTTACATTGCCGATCACATCAAGGGGGCGACCTTGATCGAGCTTCCGGGCGGGGACTCGGGAACGATCCCGACAGTGGCGACCGAGGTCGCCGAGTTCCTCACGGGGGACCGTCCCGTCGTAGAAATCGAACGCATCCTGACCACCGTGCTCTTCACAGATATCGTCGGTTCCACCGCACTGGCGGCATCGGTCGGCGACCAGCGGTGGCACGGGATCCTCGACGCCCACGACCAGACGGTGCGCGAGCAACTCAAGCGCTTTCGCGGGAGAGAGATCAACACCACTGGCGACGGCTTTGTTGCCTCCTTTGACGGCCCGGCTCGGGCCATTCGCTGCGCTCAGGCGATCTCCGAAGCCACCGAGAAGCTCGGAGTGCGACTACGGGTGGGACTGCACACCGGCGAGTGCGAGGTTCGAGACGATGATCTTGGCGGACTGGCGGTCCATATCGCCGCCCGGGTAGCAGCGTTGGCCGGTCCCGGAGATGTCCTGGTCTCGGGGACGGTGAAGGATCTGGTAGTCGGCTCGGGGATCGAGTTCATGGAGCGTGGCGAGCACGAACTCAAAGGTGTGCCTGGGTCCTGGAAGCTGTTCGCCATTCAGGTTTGACCCTGGGGGTGATGGGTCCATTTCCAGACGGACGGGTGCCCACTTCGTCGGACTAGGACGCAGATCGGAGCGAGAACCTGCGGCCTCAAGATGCGATTGGCATCTGCAATTCGGTGACACTGCGCTCTGGGTTCTCGTCATCCCACTCGTGGTACAGCTCGCGGCTTCGCCCTGTGAGCTGATAGCCGCTGTCCTCGATCCATACGACAAGTGCCTCATAGACCTCCGTTATGTGGTCCAACGGCCCGCGGTGGAAATACGAGGCGACGGTGATGATCGGCAGGTCGACGACTTCAAATCCGTCGACTTCGAGGACGGTTTGATCCCCGATATCAAAACCCGCATGGAGGACGACGCTTCCGTCGTCAGAGGGATCCTGGTACCATGAGATCATGATGCTCGGACGGGCGTTTGAGCTTTCTAGATGAACCAGCAGCTCCGGGACGAGCCGACCGAAGATCGGGCCTAAGTTCTCGTGGCCGAACCCAGAGGCCACGGCAGAGGTCGCGACAACTCTGACAGGATCGGTCGGCTTGATTGCGACGTCGAGGCTGGACATTGCGATGCTCCCTTCAAGCGCTCGGAGATGTGCATCCACATGGCGCAAGCGCACCTGCTCTTCTTCCACGTCCCGTTCGATCTGGGCCTGGCGAAGCTGGAGCATTCCCCGGAGTTGCTCGACGGAGGGTTCGGCGTCGAGCATCTGCAGGATCTGGTCCAGCGTGAAGCCGAGGTCTCGAAGGGCGATCAGCCGGTGGAGGCGACCCAACTGCCCTACCTCGTAGGACCGATAGGCGGTCCGTGGATCGACGAAGTTGGGCTTGAGCAGGCCGATCTCGTCGTAATGGCGCAGCATCCGAGGCGAGACCTGCCCGATTCGTGCGAACTCCCCGATGTTCAACATGACGAATCCAATTCCTAAACCCTCACACCGTGTCAAGGTCAAGGACCGACGCACGTCGCCTCCACCAGAACGACCCTTATCCCATGGATGGATGTCGAGTCCGGAGGGCCTATCCCGATACGCCAATGATGTTGTGAAGCTTCCGTGAGGATCCACCGCAGCAAGGTTGGTCGTCAGTTAGTTTCGGGAGCACCGGAGCTGCCGGTCTGACTCCAGATCACGTTGGGCATGTCTTGGTGTCCACAACCCGTCGACCGGAGCTCCGGGCACATGCATCGAGGCGCGGCGCGCCCCGTTCCAGAGGGGTGAGTGGCCGGTCTGTTCACAGCAGATCGACCTCCACCGTCACTCCTTCTCGGGACGGCCGTGCCACCCCTCAACCGAGTTAAGGAAAGGAAGGGATGGCATGACCATCGTAGAAGCCGCGCGCGCCGTCACCGGTGGCATCGACACCCACGGCGAGGTCCACGTGGCCGCTGCTCTCGACGAGGTCGGAGGCCTGCTCGGCACCCGGTCCTTCGGGGCCGATCCCGACGGGCACTCGGCCCTGCTCACCTGGCTTCAGTCGTTCGGTTACATCGGAAAGGTCGGCGTCGAGGGGACAGGTTCCTATGGGGCCGGCATCGCCCGCTTCCTCACCCGAGCAGGGGTCCACGTCGTCGAGGTGGACCGCCAGAACCGCCAGGCCCGGCGACAGGCCGGCAAGTCCGATCCCCTCGACGCGCTCGAAGCCGCCCGGGCGGCGCAGTCGGGTCGAGCCCACGGAACGGCGAAAAGTAGAGACGGCAGCGTCGAGGCCATCCGGGTCCTCGTCGTCGCCAAGCGTTCGGCCCGCGGAGCCCGCGTCAAGGCGCTCGGCCAGATGCGCCAGCTCACCTTCAGCGCCCCTGACCAGCTCCAGAGCAAACTCAAGGGCCTGCCCATCGCGGCCTTCGTCGCGGCCGCACAAGGACTGCGCCCGACTCGTTCGCCCGACGTGGTCATCGCGGCCACCAAGGCCGCGCTCTCCTCACTGGCCCATCGCGTCGCCGACCTCGAAGAGGAAATCTCCGACCTCGACGCCATGATCACGCCGCTCCTCGAGCAGACCGCGCCTGAGCTGCTCGCCGTCTATGGCGTCGGCATCGACACCGCGGCCGCATTGCTCGTCGCCGCCGGCGACAACCCTGAGCGCCTGCACTCAGAGGCCGCCTGGGCCCACCTGTGCGGCGTCTCCCCACTCGAGGCCTCCTCGGGCAAGGTCACGCGTCACCGGCTCAACCGCGGCGGGGACCGGCAGGCCAACCGGGCGCTGTGGCACATCGTGATCACCCGGCTGGCTTCTGACCCGAGGACCCAGGCCTACATGGAACGCCGGGTCAAAGACGGTCGCTCCAAGAGCGAGGGCATCCGCATGCTCAAGCGCTACGTCGCCCGCGAGGTGTACCGCTTCTTGCCTCGCGCTTAGGTCCTCGGGCCGTGGACTTGGCTCACAATACGCCTGTCGTCCCGCGGGACTGACCTGTAACCGATATGCCGGCCCGCGACCCGGGTTCACCGATCTCTCGAAGACGCGTGACCTGATAAGAGCTTGCCCTCTTCAACGAGTGGCCCATCATTGGTCTGTCCGCTCTCTTCACACCCGAAAATTCCCTCGAAAGGACTTGACATCATCCATAGGAGCATCGGGTAGGTGGGATGGCCGACCCAGAAAGGGGGGACCGTCAGCCGACAACGCCGACTTCAAATGCCCTACCGGGTTCCATGGTCGTTCGCTATCGGTTGAGAGGCGTGCTGATCAATGCGGATCCGGCGCGTCCCACGGTACGTCGCCGGAGACGCCTGGGACGACGGTCTCGTCTGACGCCTTGTGGGGTCGCGGCTGGGCGAAGGTCTGGTACGGACGACAGCGCAACACGACGCGGTCTTCTTGGTCGGTCATCGACTCGAAGGAGGGGCGCGTCTCGTCACTCGGCGCCTCACCTGACATGCGGCCGACCACCGCCATGAGGACGTCCACCGCGAGCTTCCGGTCGCGGTCGACCACTGCATCGGCGTAGACCTGCAGGTACGCGAACGGCCAGCGCTCGTCGAGGACGCAGAGGCTGATCCTCGGGTCACGGAGCACGGCACGAGCCTTGGCCCGACCGGCGGTAGTGGAGATGAGCAGGTGGTCCTCGTCCGTCGGAACGTAGTACACGACGGACATCGCCGGTCCGTCATGGAGGCGCCCGTAACCCAGCACACAGGTGCGGTGCGTGCGCACGAAGAGGCGGCGTTCCGAGGGCAGCATGTCTCGATCGGTCGGGGCGACGAACGGTTCAGGGCTGATGCGTAGCAGCACGGGGATAGGCCTCCTCTTCTCGGGTCATTGCACGAACAGCATCGAGATCAGTGCGGTCAACGTCCCGGCTCAGCTGGCACACGACCGGACCGGACGGCGTCGAGGAACTCTTCGTAGTCCCGGTAGTTCTGGTCGGCGTAGGCCACCGCGAACGCGGCCAGGCTGTCGTCGAAGGCCGCGCTACTTCCCATGTAGCCGGTGAGGAGGGCCGGCTGGCCGGCTCGGGCATGAGCGCGCGCGAGCGCGGCGCCGCAGAGACGCCCATAGAGCGTCAGGCCCTCGGGGCGGGCGTCGTCGAGCGCTACCGACCCCTTCATGTCGCGCAGCTGGCGGACGTAGGTGTCGAATTCGCCGGCGCGAGCCCACCCCAGGAACACATCGCTGGCCGCCTGCATGATGCGCTGGCCGACCACGACGCGCTTGGCCTGGTTGGCGTACCGGGAGCGGCCGACGTAGGGAGCGAGAACCGAGGGCTGGGCTTCTTTGACCTGAAGGAACAGGGGATCGAGGTCCTCCTTGCCGGACAGCAGGACGACGAAGCAGCGGGTACCCACGCTTCCCACTCCGACCACCTTCAGGGCGGCGTCGACGAACTCGTAGCGATCCAGCAAGAGGTCGCGGTCGGGATCGAGGGTGGCCAGATAGGCCTGCACGAAGCCTTGGGTCTGTTCGAGTTGGGCGTCGGTGAGGCGAACCACCAGCGGCGGATCCTCCACGATCACCCGGCGGCCGCCGCGCACCGTCGTGAGCTTGGACAGCGCTTTCAGGCTGGTGCGCTGGCGGGCCTTGGCCGCGGTCTGTTCGACACGGGACCGGGCCGGCTTGTCGGGAGCGGCGGAAATTATCGACTCGACGTCTAGACGGGAGTGCCACACCTCGAACGCGGACACCTGGGCCATCTTCGCCATCTCGTTGCGGTACTGCGCCGAACAGCCCTGCACCGCCGCCCTGCCGTCGCCATCGGAGAGCCCGGACGTCCTGGCCGCCACGACCAAACTGGCCGCCAGCCGCTTGACGTCCCACTCCCACGGTCCGGGCTGGGTCTCGTCGAAGTCGTTCAGATCGAAGACCTGGTTGCGTTCGGGCGTGGCGAAGGTACCGAAGTTGTAAAGATGCGCGTCGCCGCAGATCTGCAACTGAATGCCCGTGGACGGTGTCCGGCTCACATCGGCGGCCATGACCGCCGGGGTGCCCCGGTAGAAGGCGAACGGTGACGCCATCATCCGGCCGTTCCGGACGGGAACCAGTTCGGGCAGCCGGTTGGCGTTGGACCGGGACAGGATCTCGAGCGGATCGAGACGGTCGGGGGACGCCGTCCATTGGCCATGAGCACGGCGGGGAACTCGAGCGCGCAACGCCCGCCCGGCTTCGAGCATCTCCACTCGAGTCCGCGGCGCACTCATGGGGCGTGCATCACCAAGGCTCGGTGGCGGGTAGCGGTAGCCGGGCCAGGCGTTTGGCCTTCGCCGCTGGGAGGCCGAGCAGGCGGAGGCAGGCCTCGGCGAGTCCGTCGACCGAGGTCTCCTCGACGAGCTCGGGATGCCGCTGGTGCAGGCGCAGCAACCCGATGAGGCCGCCCGCCACGGCGCTCAGAGCGACCTCTGTGTCAGCCACGCTGAACTGTCCCGCGGCTTGCCCGGCTTCGATGTCCCGCAGCGCGCGCGGCGCCAGTCCGCCCGGGGCGTCGAGGAGATCGAAGCCGGCGCCGGTGATGAATCGGGCCACTTCGGGATGCGTCCAGCTGAGGCAGGCGGACAACCGCAGCGACGTGGAGAACACCTCGGCGGGGTCGGCGATCCCTACGGATGCCCGGTCGATCATGCGGCCCCAGCGCTCGAGGACCTCGCTCAACGCAGTCTCGAACAGCTGATCCTTGCTCTCGAAGTGGTTGTAGAACGACCCGAAGCCGATGTCGGCGGCCTCGGTGATCTCCTGGATGCTGGCCCGTTCCCCGCGCCCGTCGGCGATCAACCGGACCGCCGCGTCGATCAGTGCCTGCCGGGTCCGGGCCTTGCGCCGGTCGAGCCGGGTCGGGCTCCGTGTAGTGCTCGCGGATGCCGAGCTCACATCAGACTCCTTCCTTTGACGTCGTAGACGGGTTTCACCCCGGCGGTTCTGCTCGGCCGAGGCTCGGGCGGATCCGCCAGGGTGGGAACCCTGATCACTACTGAGGGATCACTACATCACTGACGCTAGCGAGTTACGCTTCCGCGCCTGCTCGTCGACCAGCGAATCCACTGTGCGGTGAGCCCGGCGCAGGTCGATGCCCTCGATGAGCGCCCAGAACCCGTACACCAGGTTGAACAGGCCGAACAGCAAGGCCAGAGTCACCGCGCCGACGCCAGGACGGGCGAAGAGGACGATCCCGAAGGCGATCGAGATCAGCCCGCTCACGAACAAGAGGGCACGGGTTCCGGCCGCTTCGCTGGCCTCGAAGCCCGCGTAGATCTCGACCAGGCCGGCCACCATCGCCCAGGCCCCGACGAGCAACACCAGCACGAGCGCCGTCGGCCCCGGCCAGGCCAGGGCGATCACCCCGGCGCCGACGTCGACCAGACCGAGCAGCAGATGACCCATCACGGAACCGGCCCGTTCGCTGCTGAAGGCCTTCACGGCTTCCATGCCGGCGGCGATGAACGCGTAGATGGCGAACAGAATGACCAGGGCCAAGACGGTGATCCCGGGCCATGCCAGCGCCACGATGCCGATGGCGACGGCCAGAATGCCCCGCCATATGAGGGATGTGCTCAATGACTTCAACATGACAGCTCCTTTCGGTGGTTGTGGTAGCTGTGGCGACCGATGGTTTCGTTTGGTTTTGTTACATCACCACAGAACTGATGATAGATTACAGAAGCGATGACCGAGTGTCAAGAGGCTGTCGACGTTCCGAGACGGAGAGGTGAGATGACGGATTCAGCGACCACCGGGCCGGAGCACCCGGTTCTCCTCGTCAACCCGAGGTCGGGAGGCGGGAAGGCGCAGCGCTACGACCTCGTCGCTCAGTGCCGCTCCCGAGGGATCGAGCCGGTCGTGATGACGGACGGCGACGACCTGGCGTCGCTGGCCGCCGCCGCCGTGTCGTCGGGCGCCGACGTGATCGGCATGGCCGGGGGCGACGGTTCCCAGGCGATCGTGGCCGCCGTCGCCTCCAGGCACGACATCCCCTACGTCTGCATACCGGCCGGGACCCGCAACCACTTCGCCCTCGACGTCGGCGTGGACCGAGACGATGTGATCGGGGCCCTCGACGCTTACCACCGAGGTACCGAGCGCCGCATCGATTTGGCCCAGGTCAACGGTCGAGTCTTCGTGAACAACGCCTCAATTGGCCTCTACGGCGAGATCGTCCAGTCGCCGGAGTATCGCGACGCCAAGCTGCGCACGGTCATCGAGATGCTGCCCGACCTGCTCGGTCCCGACGCGGTGCCCTTTGACCTGCGCTTCACCGACCCGGGCGGAACCAAATACGAGACCGCGCAGCTCGTCCTGGTGTCCAACAACCGCTACCGACTCGACGCGCTCGGCACTCAGGGCACCCGGGGGACGATGGACAACGAGACGATGGGAGTCGTCGTCGTGTCCGACGGACCGCCGTTGCCCCCATTACGAGAATGGACCACGTCTCGCTTCGAGATCGACTCCGGAGCGATGGTCGACGTCGGATTGGACGGCGAGGCCGTCAGTCTCCAGCCGCCGCTCCGATTCGAGTCGCTCCCTGCGGCCCTGCGCATCCGGACTCTTGCCGGTCGGCGTCATCCCGCGCCGCTCCCGCCGCCGCTCACGCGGAAAGGCGCTTCGTCGCCATAGTCAGCGCGCTTTATGCCTTCGTGGCCCTCGTCTTGCCTGCAGACCTAGCGCCGTGCACTCAGCGTCTTTCATCGAGACTGCCCTTCTCGGTGGCGTCGGCACGGGATCCTCCCGTGCCCGCCTCTCGGTGCTGCGAAGAGCGTGACACGTAGGTTCACGCGTGATGTTCTCCGGCGAGCCGGTAACGGAAGATGGTGGAGTGACCGGTCATCGTGAGCGACGGGGAGACGACCCGGCGCAGAAGACCAGTCGGGCCGAGGACCGTGGCACGGATGAGCTGCACTCTGCAGGTACCCCACGGCCTGAAGTGCTCTTTCCGGTCCTGAACGAAAATGAGTTGGGGGGCCTGCGCGAGGTGGGACAGGCCTGGAGTCGGTCCACCGCTGGTCCGTCCGTATGGCGACGAGCCTTGCCGGTGGACCCCGCTCTTGGCCATTACCCAGTCGCGAACGAGATTCGCCCGGGCCTCTTCACCAGATTCGTGCCCGTAGCGGGGAGCGAAGGGCGATTGCCCCCGATCCGGACGACCACCGCTGACGAGGCACCCCCCACTGCAGCCGGACGTTTCGGCCAGACGTTGAGACGAGCGCTGTTCGGGCCCCCACTGGACGCCAGTGCGATCGCGTCGGAGCGCATGCGCAAGCTCGTTGCACTTCCTGTGCTGTCGGCGGACGCCCTGTCCTCCGTCGCCTACGGACCGGAGGCAATGCTCGCGGTGCTCGTCCTGGCCGGCAGCGCGGGGCTCTCGTATTCCCTCCCGGTCGGCAGCGCAATCATTTTGATGATGCTGGCCGTTGGAGTCTCCTACCGCCAGACGATCCGGGCCTACCCTCAGGGTGGCGGCTCGTACATCGTGGCTGGGCAGAACCTGGGCCGGGTAGCTGGTCTCATAGCCGCGGCCGGCCTGCTGATCGATTACATCATGACCGTTGCCGTCTCGATCGCCGCGGGAGTGGCGTCCATCACGTCAGCGTTTCCGTCCCTGCACTCGACGACTGTTGTCATCGGCGTCGTCGTCATCGCCGTGCTACTGATCGGGAACCTGCGGGGTTTGCGTGAGGCGGGCTCGCTGTTCGCCATACCGACCTATGCCTTCATCGCCGCCATCGCTGCATTGGTCATCGCAGGCCTTGTCGATGCGGCCGGCCGTGATTTTCATCCGGTCCAGCCACCCCACCTCGGCGCCGTTCAGAGCATCGGCGTGTTTCTCGTCCTCCGCGCCTTCTCCTCGGGCGCCACAGCCATGACGGGTATCGAAGCCATCTCCAACGCCGTGCCGGCGTTCAAGCCGGTCCAATGGCGAAATGCCCGCATCTCGCTCAGCTGGATGATCGGACTGCTGATCAGTATGTTCGCCGGGATCCTGGTGGTGGCAAAGCTGTCGGGAGTGGTGCCACGGAGCGGCGAAACCATGCTGTCCCAGTTGGCCCACCTGGACTTTGGCAACGGACCTGCGTACTTGTGCATCCAATTGGCAACCGCAGCGGTCTTGCTCATGGCCGCAAACACCGCGTTCAACGATTTCCCTCGGGTCCTGTTCCTGATGGCTCGCGACGAGCAGGCACCCCGTTCGTTCTTGCACATTGGTGACCGGCTCACCTTCAGTACCGGCATCCTGCTGTTGTCCGCCGCCTCCGCAACGATCTACGTCGTGCTCCACGGCAACACCGCTGCCCTGCTGCCGCTCTACGCGATCGGAGTGTTTCTTGCCTTCACTCTCTCCCAAGCTGGCATGGTCGTACATTGGCGGCGCCACCACGACCAGCCTCACTGGCGTCGCAGCCAGCTCTTCAATGCCGCGGGCGCCGTACTGTCGGGCATTGTCTTCGTCATTGCGGCCGTCACAAAGTTCACCTCGGGCGCATGGATCGCCATCGTCCTTATCGGACTGATCGTTCTGACCGCACTGCGTACGCGTCGGTACTACGAGATCACCAACCAGGATTTACGTCTCGTCCCCGGCGAATTCCACGACAGGGCTCCGCGCGCGTTACCGGTCGGCCCCAGACCTCCGCGCCCCAGATTTGGCGGGCAAAGCGCGCCGGCGGAGGACCCACAGGCCTCAATGGCCGAATCAGCGGAGCATCCCGACCAGATCGATGCCTTGACGATCATCCCGGTCTTCGCCCTGGACCGGCCGACCATGCGGGCTCTGTCCTATGCGGCCTCACTGGGCCAGCCCGTTTTCGCTCTGCACGTCAGCCCCACGACGGAAGAGGCTGAGCGGTTCCGTCACTATTGGCAGATATGGGGAGACCATCTTCCCCTCCAAGTCATGGTGTCGCCACATCGCGCCGTCGTGGCGCCCCTGGTCAACTACATCTGGGCTCTGCACCGCCAGCGCCCCGATCTCACGCTGACAGTGACCGTCCCCCAGATCGTGGACCGGCACTGGTGGCACTCCGTTCTTCACGAGCGAATCGCCACCCGGCTGCGCCACGCCCTGCAAGCTCTGCCCGGGGTGATCGTCACCAGCGTGCCGTTCCACCTGACACAGTGAGGCCCGTACCTGTCGGACCAGTGGCGTCAAGCGAAGGCGATCGCCTCGCCGGGTGTCACACGGAAATGTCTTCGGGCGTCAACAATGCTGATGGATTGCCAAATGTCTTTGTGAGCCGGAGCGACAGGCATGGACGCAGACCCAGTCCAAGCCCCACTGTTCCGAATCGCCGACATCTCAGCCTGTCATGTGGCCCGGGGTGGCGGACATTCATGTGGAGCGCCCGCGTAAGTATCTGGGATCGGTGATGTCAGGTCCGATGCCAGGGACGCCCAGCTCGGCCGACTCCGGCATGGCTGACCGACGGAAGTCCCAGTCAAGGCGCAGGCGCCTCATCACGCGTCTGGGCGCGCTCCTCGTCACGGGCCTGGCCATCTACGTCGTGCTTCCGAGCCTTTCGGCGGTGTTCGGAGCATGGCCGAAGTTGGCCACGTTGAGTGGCGCATGGATCGTTCTCGCCCTGTTGTTCGAATGCGGGAGCTTCGTGTGCAACTTTGCGATCCAACGCATCGTCCTGCGAACCCATGGTTGGTTCGCCGTGGTCACTGCAGGACTCGCGGGCAACACCGTGACCAACACGCTCCCGGGCGGGTCTGCTGCGGGCGCGGCGGTCCAGTACCGGATGCTGGCAACCGCCGGGGTGAACTCCGATGCCGCGGCCGGAGGGCTCGCAGCTTCTTCGCTCCTCGGGGTGGGCGGTCTGCTCATGCTCCCGATCCTCACGCTCCCCACCGTCTTGGGCGACTCTGGGCTCAACCACACATTGGTTAGCGCCGCTTTCATAGGGGTGGCCGCCTTCGTGGTGTACATGGGCCTAGGTGTCGTGCTCCTCGAAGCGGACCGGCCGCTGCGGACGTTGGGGAGGGCCGCCCAGTGGATCTGGAACAAGCTCCGGCGTCCGCATCCTCCGCTGACGGGACTCGAGACTCGGTTGCTCCAACAGCGCAACGAGATCCGGTCGGCCCTGGGAAGGGAATGGAAACAGATCTTCCTACTCGTCGTGGGACGTCTCGGCCTCGACTATCTCTGCCTTCTGGCGGCCCTGCGCGCGACCGGCAGCCAGCCCCACATCTGGCTCGTCCTCCTCGCATACTCGGCGGCTGGGATCATCGCCCTGTTCCCGATCACTCCCGGCGGGCTGGGGATCGTCGAAGCCAGCCTGAGCGGCCTCCTCGTGCTCGCCGGCGTCAGCGGACGCAGCGCGGTAGTGGCCACGCTGGCCTACCGGTTGGCGCAATATTGGCTCCCGACGGTCGCCGGCGCGGTCGCCTACGCGCTGTTCCGCCGGCGCTACGGGTACACCGAGAGGCCCGAATCCATGCTTGATGCTGACGTCGGGAAGCATCCCGGAGTTGGTGGGACAACCGACGGGACCTCAACGAGCGGAGCGCGCCTCGAAAGCAAGAACGAGATCGCTGATGCCTCGAAAGATGGCGTAGAAACCGACCCATAGGATCAGCAGAGTGGCCCGGGCGCCTATGTACTGCTGTGACGCCCAAAAGCCGAGTCCGACTTCGAGAATACCGGTGACGAGGCCGAGCCACCAGAGAGGGTTGATCGGCTGCGCCATCGCGGAGTACATGATGTCGAACGTGCCGTTCAATATGAGCAGCAACCCGAAGGCGGCGGCGAGTGACCAGAAGGCGTCGTAGGGACTTACGAACGACCAAATGGCCCCCCCAATGAAGAGCACGCCGAGGGCGACCCGAAACACCGCCCAACCACCGCCTTGAATCGCGGCAAGCGCGAACTGGTAGACGGCGGAGAACAAGAAGACTGCGCCGAGCATGAGGCCGACGGTGGTCACCGACCTGATGTCCATACGCAGGACGACGATGGCAATAATCAGCCAGGCGATGCCGGCGAGCAGGAAGAGCCACCAGCGTCGCGAGAGTTGTGACGTCATCTCGTGCAGTTCGGAGTGCAACATTGAACCTCCCTATCTTATCTAGGCAAATATGGCGTAGCGGTCTTCTGTATCTCGCGACGGGTGGAAGACGAGAAGCGCAAGATCAGCGGCATGGGACGTTTCGGTGTGGCAGATCGAGCACTTCGGCGCAGCCGTGGATTCGGATTTGAACCGGGACTTCCCCACGGGCAGCGCCAAGACGGGAAGGTCAGGCATGAGGGTCGTCGGTCCTCTCGGGGGTCGGCGCCTGGGCGGCGACGACGTGCGTTCCCCATAGGTCCTTCGCGACGACCTGGATGGCAGCCGCGACCGGGATGGCCAGCAAGGCGGCGGCGAAGCCCCCGAACAGCCCACCGATCCACGCTCCGATGCTGGCGCCGATGATTATCGACACGAAGACGAGGAGGGGATTAACCCGGACGGTCCGGCTCATGACCACCGGGTTGAGGACGTGATTCTCGAACTGCGTGTAGACGAGGAACACGAGGGCGGTGACGATGCCGGCCCGAAGGGACTGGGTCAAGGCGAAGAGCACCGTTGGGATGCCGGCGAGCGCTCCACCGATCATAGGCAGGAAGTCAACGAGGGCCACCCAGAGCCCCCACAGCAGCGGGTAGGGCACGCCAAGCAAGGCGAGTGTGGTGAAGACCACGACGCCAGCCACGATTGACGTCAGGATGTCCCCCGTCATATAGCCGGTCACGCCTCGACTGATGTCCCGTCCGAGTCGGCTGTAGTGCTCCGCCCGCGCCGGCGACATTTGCGCGAGAAGGGCGAGGCGTATCTTCGGGGCCTCGAGCAAGAGGAGCGCCACGAACACGAACGTGGTGGCCACCGCAGCAATGACCGAGACGGCGCCCTTCCCGAAGGTGAGGGCCGGCTTGCCGAGACTCCCGGCCAAGCTGGCCAACTTTGGCGAATTGCGTTGGACCCATGAAGCGATGTGGTAGCGCCGGACCAGATGGCCGATCCAGCCGCGCCCGTGTTGCGCGTTGTGGATGTAGCCGGGGAGATGGTTCGCCAGATTCGTCAGGCTGTTGACAAGGGGGTACCCGAAGGCGACTGCGAGGCCGAGGAACACGGCGACCGCCCACAGCGACACCAGCAGCACCGCGACACCCCGCCGGCGGACACCCCAGCGCTGCACCGCCTGCACCTGGGGATTCAGCACGAGAGCCACGAATCCGCCGACGAGAAACAGCAGGACGACCTCGCGCAGCCCATAGAGGATCTTCGCCAGCAGGTACGTGGCGACGAGCAGGCCGATCGTGGTCAGGATCGTGTTGAGTGGGACCCCCTTGGCCCTGGTCTTTCGCAGCAGTCTGACCCAAGACGCCTCGAGGGGGGTCAGCTCGGCCGCCGTCGCCGGCTGGTCCGAATCCGTCTCGAGGGGTTCGCTTCGAGTCTCCACCGTTGCCCAGCATGCGGCTCGAGCGGTTCCTTCACATCACGCGCCCACGGATGGGTTGGCCGACACATCATCGGACGGCCCTGCCGGATGCGCGGTCACGTGATGCCTCCGGATCGGTGTTCCGTCAGGATCGTGGGTGATAACAACCATCAGACGGAAAGGAAACGAAATGCACAAGCCAGACGGATTGGTCGGCGACGACGTGCGGGAGGCCCTCGACTGGGACAACGCAATCGACAACGCCAGGATCATGGTGCAGGTGAAGGAGGGCAAGGTCACACTGAGCGGTGCCGTCCACACCTATTCCGAGGCGCTGAAGGCGCTGGAGGACACGAAGCACGTGAAGGGCGTGCGGGACATCGACAACCAGTTGCTGGTCGGCTCCGCCGGGGAAGCGGTCACCGACGCGGTGCTGCTCGAGGCCTGCGAAAAGGCGCTGGACGGGAACCCGTTCGTGCCGAAGGGTGCCGTGTCGGTCGCGGTGCGCGACGGCTGGGTCACCCTCACCGGTGACGTACGCCACCACTATCAGCGCGATGCCGCCGAGGACGCGGTCAGCTGGCAGCAGGGCGTGACGGGGATCACGAACGAGCTCAAGATGACCCCGAACCCGATCCCCTCCGACGTCGCCGACCGGATCAACAAGGCGATCGGCCGCAGCTCCATCCTGGACGACTCGGTGATCAAGGTCTCCAACCAGGGCAGCACGGTCTATTTGGACGGCGAGGTCACCTCGTACGTCGCCCGGGTGACGGCCGAAGAAGCCGCGTGGAACGCCCCCGGTGTCGGAGCGGTCGTCGACCGGCTACTCGTCACCTCCTGAGCCGACGGCGGCACACCGGTCTCGTGAGGTGCGACCACCGCGCCTCACGAGTCCGGTAGCCGGGCCCCCAAAAGGCTGCGGGTCCTGGAGGAAGAGGTCGTCTTGTCCATCAACTGGAACGGTCGGTGATCTCGCTAGCGGCCAATCCACCAGGGCTTTTCGCGATCCGGCTACGCGAGGGGGCGGGAGGCGTGCGAGGCACAACTGCACGCCGCGTGGGATGCCGTCGGAAGCCCGCTTCCTTACCCTTGGTCTTATGACGGTCCAAAGCGAATTCACCAGTGCGGTGCCCGAAGTCACCGCCGGTGTGGGGCCCGAGTCCGGCGGCGCCGACACATGCGCGGCACCCGTGGCCACCCGATGGACGGCGCACGACTACTCCCTCGAGGAATCGGTACTCGCCGGCGCGGCGGTCCGTGTCGCCCGGAGCCTGGCCGCCGACCTCATGGGCACCGGGATCTCGTTCGTGCTGGCCGGGGCCGACGGCCGGGAACTCGGCCGCTTCGCCGAGTCGGTGCATGAGCTCGACACACTCGACGGGGTCGTCCCGGCGACCGCCGGCCACTGGTCGGGAACGACGGCCGGCGAGTGGGACGGTCCGCAGCAGGACGGGGCGCTCCCGTCGCCCGGAGGTGTGCACAGCCGGAGACGCGTCTACGTGGCTGCTCCGATCCGGCGGGAGGCTGAAGGCCGGGCGGCCGGGCTGGTCATCCTGGCTTGGACCCGAGGCGAGCCGAATCCACTCATGGAGCCGCTCGCCCGGCTCGTCGCTCGCGACGTCGAGCTCGCGCTGGCCGAGGATGCGGCCCGCCGAGCGGAACTCCTCACCCAAGCATTCTCGTCGCGGCGCCGGAGCCCCCGTCCCCTGGTCGTCGTGGGACCGGACAGCGTCTGGGCGAACGCCGCCGCCACTCAGTCCCTCGGCCCGGTCGACGCGGCCGGGATGTGGGACCTCGCGCAGGCGCTCGTGCACGGCCGACGCCGCGAGGCGACGGTGCGCGGCCCTGGGGGACAGTTCCGCGTGGTCGCCGAGGCCATCCGGGACCGCGGGGATCTGGTGGGCGCTGTGCTCAGCTTCGCTACCAGGCGATTGGCGTCGCGACCGGCGCTCGGCTGGGAGAGCCTGACAGCAACAGAGAGGGCGGTCAGCGACCTCGTGGCGTCGGGCCACACGAACCGAGAGGTGGGACGTGAACTCCTCATGTCACCACACACGGTGGACGCCCATCTCCGGCACATCTTCCGCAAGCTCGACGTGAACTCGAGGGTCGACCTAGCAAGGCTGGTCGGGGAGACGCACGCCGCATCGTCACGCGACGACGTGCGGTGATCGTCGCAATGGGGCGCGGCGCACCGCGCTGAGCCTCCTGTAGCGGCACGGCACCTGGCGCGCCTCCTGCCGCCGGCGCGGCCGGTCGGGTGCCCACCGAGGAGGCGGATCCGGGGTCCTGTCGCCGGCCGATTCGGGGGGCAGGGACACCGCCACACGGGGCGACGGCCGCGCCCGGCCGCAGGTGCCGTTGCCAAGCCAGACACCCCGTCCTACGATGCGCTGCCGGTACCCCAACGTGACGGAGGAGCGTTGCAGCTGGTCGGTCGCCACGACGAGTGCAACCTGCTCGAGCAGCTGCTGTCCGCCACCTCCGGGGGACACGGCGCCAGCCTGGTGCTTCGGGGCGACCCAGGAGTGGGGAAATCCGCTCTTCTGGAGTTCGCCGTCGACTCTGCCCTCGGCTTCCGGGAGGCTCGCACTTGCGGCGTGGAGGCCGAAGGCGAACTGCCGTTCGCTGCGCTCCACCAGCTCTGCTCGCCCGTCCTCGAGCTGGCCCCCGAGCTGCCGGCCCCACAACAGGCCGCCCTCGAAATTGCCCTCGGACTCCGCAGCGGGCCGGCCCCAGGGCGGTTCCTCGTCGGCCTAGCGGTGTTGAGCCTCCTCTCGACGACAGCCGAACGACAACCGCTGGTCTGTGTGGTCGACGACGCCCAGTGGCTGGACAGTGAGTCCGCCCATGTGCTTGGTTTCGTCGCCCGGCGCCTCCTGGCCGACCGCGTCGCGCTGCTCTTCGCCACCCGTGACCCGTTGCCGGAGCTGGCCGGCTTGCCCGAACTCGAAGTCGACGGCCTCTGCGACGACGATGCTCGAGCGCTGCTGTCGCCGACGGTCGACGCTTCTCTCGACCCGCGGATCTTGGACCGTATCGTGGCGGAGGCCGCAGGGAACCCGCTCGCCCTCCTCGAACTGCCCAAAGGGCGCACACGGGCTCAACTCGCGGCGGGCGTGTCCCCCATGGCCAACGGCCCGGTCACCCGCCGAATCGAGGAAGTCTTTCAGCGCCGGGCGGCCGACCTGCCGCCCGACTCCCGGCGGCTGCTCGTCCTCGTCGCGGCCGACCAGCTCGGCGATGCCCGCAAGATCTGGCAGGCCGCCGAGCGACTGGATATCCCCCGAGACGCCGTTGAACCGGCCGAGGAAGCCGGGCTCCTCGCGGTCGGGCCCGACCTGCGCTTCCGCCACCCGCTCGTGCGGTCCGCCATCTACCGCGCCGCGTCGCCGCTGGACCGCCGGGACGCCAACCGGGCCCTCGCCGAGATGACCAACCGCGAGACGGACCCCGACCGCCGAGCCTGGCACCTGGCGGCGGCCGCGATCGGACCCGACGTCGCCGTGGCCAACGAGCTCGAGCGGTCGGCCGGCAGGGCCAAGGAACGGGGTGGAGTAGCGGCTGCGGCCGCCTTCCTCGAGCGTTCGGCACACCTCACCCCCGACCCGGTGTGCCAGGCCCTCCGCTGCCTCCGCGCCGCCGACGCGTACCTGGAAGCCGGCGCGCACGAGGAGGCACGGAACCTGTTGAAGAGCGCCTCGCGCCGACTCGACGACCCGTTGGCAAGGGCCCAGGCGATGCGCCTGGACGCGGCCATCCGCTTCGCCGAGGGCCGGGGCGGGGAAACGGCCACGCTCTTTCTTCACGCGGCACGGGCTCTCCGCGAGGTCGACCCGACGTCAGCCGTCGACACCCTGACCGAGGCGCTGGAAGCGGCCACGTGGGCCGGCGACCTCGGGAGCGGCACGACGGCAAGGGATGTCGCGGTTGCCACCGCGCAGCTGCCAGACGGGGACCATGAACGGACTGCCACGCTGCTGTTGAAGGGCTACGCGGCCAGAAGCAATGACTATAGGGAGGCGGTCCGCCTGTGGGGCGGCGCCGTGCGCGCCGGAGCCCGGGACGCCATCGGCGCCACTCGCCTCCAGCAGCTCTCGGTGCTGTTCCTGGTCACCGGTGACATGCTCGACTTCGAGCGCCACGCGGCCGTCGCCGATGAGCGCGTGCGCGTGGCCCGTGCCGAGGGAGCCCTCATCTACCTCCCTGGTGCCCTGAGCGGCCAAGCCTGGTGCGCACGGTTGGCCGGCCACCTCGACCGTTCGCACGCCCTCGACATCGAGAGCACGGAGATCGCGGACGCCATCGGCGCCCCGCCGACACCAGGGGCCCACGACGTCGTCCGCCTGGCTCTCGTCGCATGGCGGGGTCGGGACGCCGAAGCCCGCAAGCTTGCCGAGGCCGTGGCGAGCGAGGCGGTCGAACGCGGGCAGGGAATGACGTTGGCGATGGTCGAGTCCTTCCTCATGACGCTCGACCTGGCCACCGGGCGCTACGAGGACGCGCTTGGCCACGGCCGCACCCTGCTCGACACCGACCCGCTCTACGTCTGCTCGTTGTCCCTCGGCGACGTCGTCGAGGCGGCGGTGCGCGCCGATGAACGGCGCACGGCAGCAGCGGCGCTGACCCGCCTGCAGGAGCGGGCCGGCGCCAGCGGGACACCGTGGGGCCTCGGGTTGCTCGCCCGCGCCCGGGCTCTCCTGGCCGATGACTCCAGGGCCGAGTCGCTCTACCTCGAGTCGCTCGAGCATCTGAGTCGTGCCGGCGTGGCGACCGATTGGGCCCGTTCGAGCCTCGTCTTCGGTGAATGGCTCCGGCGCCAGCGACGACGACGGGACGCCCGTGTCCAATTGCGCTCAGCCGAGCGCTTCTTCGAGGCGACTAGGGCCGAGGCATTCCTGCAGCGGGCGGCGGCCGAGCTGCGGGCAACCGGGGAGCTGGGCCGCTCAAACTGGTTCTCCGAGAGAATCCAGCTCACGCCACAGGAGCAGCGGGTCGCCGAACTCGCGGCCGAGGGGTTGACCAACGCCGAGATCGGCGAGCAGCTCTTCGTCAGTCCGCACACCGCCTCTTACCACCTGCGGAAGGTCTTCACGAAGCTCGGCGTGCGGTCCCGGAACCAGCTGGCCCACGAGCTTCGGTCGCGGCTTGAGGTCAGCGGGTGATGTAGGCCGATCCACGGCGGGCGTCCCTTCGGGCCATTGGGGTTTGTCGCCTGAAAAGCGTGAGGTCACCGGATCGACGCCGGTCCCGACCACTGGAAATCTGGTGTCAGGGCACACAAAGATCAGCGTCTGTTCCTTGCTTCGAAGTTTCGTGCCCACAACGTGCCCACACGGAATTGGAACATGAATTGGAACATGTTGCAAAATGACGCAGCACTAAGCGTCATTGAGTTGGCCCGCCAAATTCGCAGCCGCCGACCAAGATGGTGAGCACACGACCTCGCTAGAAGACTTCGACAAGCGCATTGGTGCCCTGAACGAGCTCGACAGCAAGGGTGTACACGCCGACGTTCAGCAGTCGGAAGTCCATCTTTGCGTCGGCCAGACATATCTTCTCGCCGAGAAGTCCTCACAAAATACGTCGACCAGCAAGCTGCCTGACTAAGTGCCCTACGAACTTCCACATGACGGCCTCATAACGGTGCCCGCTTGGGGCGGTCCGGCTATTGCTTGGCTGCGCTTTACCGCCAGATAGGCGCCTCGCCCGAGACGGTCGTAGTGCTCACCGAAGTCCCGGGCAACCTCGGACGGTCGATCGACAACGGGCACGATTACTTCACCAAGTACCTCGAGGACGAGTTCCGAATCGATCTGGGCTCGCTGGTGCTCGTTCACGTCTGGCCGACTTCAGCGATCCACCAGTTTGGAGCGAAATCGACCCTGGAGAAGGCCTTGTGACGGAGGACATTTCGCGCGGTGCCGTCGAGGCACTGGTGGGACAGAAGCTTTCCGATCTACCGGCGCACGAGGACCTCTATGCAAGCGTACTGAGCCTTGGTGGCGGCAATTGGGACGAGGCCGTTCGCCCTCTATTCGAGTCCTTCCCCGTAGACCGTCTGCCTGTGCCACACATCCGGCCCGTTGCGATCACTACGATCGATAGTTTCGCATCGAAGCCTCGATCGCTCCCGAGCTCGACCGCCACAACGCGAAACAACTTGCTGGTCGACTCTTTATTCGTGCCCCTCGACGCGGACGATCGGGCCTGATGTTGGAGCCATGACGGAGACTGGCGCTCCATAGCAAACACCAGCGCCGAGATTCTGGATCAATTAGGACAGTGCGACCAGGACCAGTATGTCGGAGCAGCCAAAGGCACGAACCTCACGGAGCGAGACAGAGACTGGCTGGTGTCGCTATTCGACGACCCGATCTTTATCGGCGGAGGCGGCTACACCAATGGCCAACACCGGGCGTGCGCCCTTCGATTCTCGGGAGCACCCAAGGCGGCCATTGTGGTTGGCGATGAATCGATGGGCAGAGTGTGCGCGGACACTTGGACCTGCACGAGGGGCGGCTGACGTCCGGGAACAGGAGGATTCCACTCTGGCAGCGTGCTACACCGCGACAACCTGGTATCTCTGTTGCCCACGTGCCAAGGCTTTCCCCCGAGGCGTTGCCGGCGGTGATTCCGTCTAGTTCTGGCCAAAGTGAAGCTACCGGTTCTCGAGCCGTCCTCAGCTATGCAAGCTGAGAGCGGATGGTGGGGCTAGCTGGAGTCGAACCAGCGACCTCAGCATTATCAGGGAGGTCAGGGGAGTCCCGCTAAGTCCCAACCGGTCCCACCCAGTCTCGGTCTGTCCTGGTCGCCGGGTGACCGAACGCACGACCAGAGATTCTCCGGGACGCAGTAGGACGCTCCGGGACCCAATTGTTGGGACAGAGTTGGGACGAAGTCGCGGCCGTAGCACCTGCCATCGCACCGGGCGCTGAGCGAGCTGGCCAAGGTCCATGGAGGTTGGCCGTCGCTGACACAGACGCTGAGACAAGCCGTTCCGACGACCGCCCAGGCTAGTCAAGAGTAAGCCGAAGGCTGGGGTGTAATGCCCCTGTCCGCAATGGGATGTAGGCGCGAGGAGCGAGGTGCCTGTCCTTTGAGGCCGCAATTGTCGGGTGTGGAAAGGGGTCCTATGCCGCCTTCTCGCTAACCGTGACCTCGAAGGCGATCGACTCGATCCGGCGTTGGAGCCGCTTCGCCTCAATGGTCGGATCGTTGCGGAGCTCGAAATACCGAGCACCGGTGTCTTCGTAGAGGGCACTGTTGGTGAGCAAGTGCCAGGCGACAGCCAAGATGGAATCGGCCACGGCGACGGCCGCCTTGTTGGGTCCGCGCCGGCGGGTGATGCGCGAGTAGTGAGCCGAGAAGTAGCTCCCCTGTGTGCGCGGCGGCCCGGGCAGCTTCGATGAGCAATCGCTTCAGCCAGGTCGAACCGTGTCGCGTCCCAGCCGGCCGCTTTTTGCCAAGAGAACCTCGAAGGCATATCTCCACAGGTCGTCTGCGCCCCACCAGTACATCTCGTCCAGGAGGTCCGGATAGATCCCTGCTCGGATCATGGCGGCAGCACCTGTCCGCGATTTTTGAATCTCCCCGCCCTCGATCACTGAAATTCCCCACCCTGTCCCGGTGAGCTGAACCATCCACCCGCGGTGGTGGGTCCCCTTCGAAGCTGACAGCGACCAAGCAACCAGCTCGAAGGGAGACCCGCTCCGCATGCTCACACATGGGGAAGACGTGGAAGCACATGCACTGAGGAGCAGGGGCTGGACGATCTCGGCGATCGCCCGCCACCTCGGTCGGGATCGAAAGACCGTCCGGGGCTACATCAATGGGGAAAGAGTCCCCGGCGTCCGGGCTCGCTCGGCGCCGGACCCGCTCGAGCCGTTCAAGAAGTACCTGGCGGCGCGCTTCGTCGACGATCCACACGTCTGGGCCTCGGCCCTCTATGACGAGGTCGTCCGGCTCGGCTACCCGCTGAGCTACCCGAGCTTCGCCCGTCAGGTGAGGCAGGCCGGTCTCCGGCCGCACTGCGAAGCGTGTGCCGGCGTGAAGGGCCGCGACACCATCGAGATCGACCACCCGCCGGGCGAGGAGATCCAGTGGGACTGGTTCGAACGCCGCAACGCTCCGTGGGGAGGGACGGCCTACGTGCTGTTGGGCACGCTGTCGCATTCGGGCAAGGTGCGCGGCGTCCTGGCCGAGAAGATGGACCAGGCCCACCTCATCGAGGCCATCGACGAGGTGCTGCGGCGCCTGGGCGGAACGGCGAGGGTGTGGCGCACTGATCGTTTGGCCACGGTGATCGTGCCGGGGACGAGCGACGTCCAGGCCTCCTTCGCTCCGGTCGCCAAGCACTACGGGGCTGTCGTCGAGCCCTGTCCACCCCGGCGCGGGAACCGCAAGGGTGCGGTCGAGTCCTCCGTGCGCTTCACCTCCGGTCGTTGGTGGCGCACCATGGCCGCGAACAACCCCGAAGACGCCCAGCGCTCCCTCGACGTCTTCTGCGCCACCATCGGCGACGACCGCGAACGCCGGGGACCGAACGGTGAACGCGCCACGGTCGGTGAGCTGGCCGACACCGAGCCGCTGCTCGCCCTCCCGCCGGCTCCGTTCCCGGCCACGACCGAGGTCTCACGCATCGTGGCCGACAACGCCACCGTGGCCTTTCGGGGCAACCGCTACTCGGTGCCACCTGGACTCAGTGGCGCGACGCTGCTCGTCCGGCACCGCCTCGGCTCTCCGACGATGGACGTCGTGGCTCCTTCGGGAGCGATCCTCGTCACCCATCGCCTCGCTCCGGCCGGATCGGGTGCCCTCGTGCGCAGTGTCGAGCACAAAGAGGCCCTCGAGGCCGCTGTGCTCAGCGCGTTCACCACGGCGCGTCCGTGTGACAAAAAGGCCAATCGTCCGCCGGGCAAAGAGGCGCTCGAAGAAGCAGCCCGACTACTCGGGCCCATCGGGCGTGAGCCCGTCGTCGACCTCTCCCTCTATGACGAGATCGCGGAGGGACGATGAGCGAGTCCTCTACCTATCAAGAGATCCGCAGTCATCTCGCCTACCTGCGTCTTGGCGCCGCCGCCGAAGCGCTGCCCGGAGAGCTCGACCATGCCC
Organism: uncultured Acidimicrobiaceae bacterium; assembly: GCA_963763575.1. GTDB lineage: Bacteria > Actinomycetota > Acidimicrobiia > Acidimicrobiales > RAAP-2 > Bog-473. The sequence continues at coordinate 40,966 of CAVXPD010000008.1, read as the reverse complement.
GGACCGAGAAGCTCGGACATAGCGAGTTCTTGCACCGACTCCTCGAGGTCGAGGTGAAGGCGACCGAGATCCGGCGCCGGGCCGGCCTCGAGCGCTTCGCCTGTCTGCCGTCTCCGTGGACATTGGACGACTTCGACTTTTCCGCCCAGCCCTCGGTCGACAAGAAGCTCATGAACGAACTCGGCACCCTGCGGTTCCTCGAAGACGCCACCAACGTGCTGCTGATCGGGCCGCCCGGGGTCGGCAAGACCATGCTGGCCGTGGGTCTCGCCCGGGCGTCGATCAACGCCGGCTATCGGACGTATTACACGACGGCCGCTGATCTGGCCGCTCGTTGTCATCGCGCCGCTCTCGAAGGACGCTGGGCCACCACCATGCGATTCTTCGCCGGACCGAGGCTCCTGGTCATCGACGAGGTGGGCTACCTGCCGCTGCAGACTGAGGCCGCCGCCGCGTTGTTCCAGGTGGTCACCCAGCGCTATCTCAAGAGCTCCATCGTCATGACCACCAATCTGGGCGTCGGCTCGTGGGGGAAGATCTTCGACGATCCCATGGTCGCCGCCGCCATGCTCGATCGGCTGCTGCACCGCAGCGTCGTGTTCAACATCGACGGCGAGAGCTACCGGATGCGCTCCCATCGGGCCCGCACCGAAGGCCTCCGAAAGGGGGTGTCCAAGGTCAAGGAGTAAAATGAATGAAACTCACCGGTCAGGCAACTGGGGAATTTCGTTGATCGCCCCTGGGGAGTTTCGGAAATCGGCGGCAGATGAGCAATCGCTTCAGCCAGGTCGAACCGTGTCGCGTCCCAGCCGGCCGCTTTTTGCCAAGAGAACCTCGAAGGCATATCTCCACAGGTCGTCTGCGCCCCACCAGTACATCTCGTCCAGGAGGTCCGGATAGATCCCTGCTCGGATCATGGCGGCAGCACCCAGCTAAGAAGCCCTCGCTCGGGCCCGCTAGTCGCGTTCGGCGCATGCTCCCGGCACGCTCCGACGTACCAACTGCGCCGGTGCGGTCTCTCCAGACGCCGTTCCATGCCGGCTCCTGGCGACAGTGGTGCGCCTGCATCTGTCGGGACTGCACCATCCGGGACGCCAGATTGGGTCTACAGACTCCAACGTCGCGACCACAGGGTGGCGGCCGTACCTCGGCAGCCGTCACCCTGTGAGTCGCTACAGCCCCGCGATTCTTGAAAGCCTCAACCGGTACATCCTGCGATGCTCGAGATCGGCTCACAGTTATCCGGGTTGTTTGCCTTGACCGACGTAGATGTCAGCGACACCACACCGCCCGTCACGCTGTAAATGCCACCGCCACCCAGGGTGGCACTGTTGCCGTCCACCTGGCTATGACTAATGGTGAGCGTACCCGTGATCGGCATCTTGGGATTTGGCAACCCATTGAGGATTCCTCCTCCGAGGCCCCCGGCGCTATTCCCGTTCACCTGGCTGAAGTTGATGGTGAGGATGCCACTGACCGGCGCCCCGGTGATGGGGCCGACGTTGGCATTCACGATTCCTCCACCCGATGCGGTGCCACCCGCTCCAGCGGCCGTGTTGTTGTTCACCTGGGCGAAGTTGAGCGTCATCGTTCCGTGGTTGACGATGCCCGCCCCACTTGTGGTGGTGGCCGTGTTGTTCTCGACCTCGCTGCCAGTAATGACCGCGTTACCGCCGTTGGCGATGCCGCCTGCAGCGATGGGCGGGCCAGTTCCCGGAGGCGGGATCGGCGCCGTGGACGTGTTGCCGTTCACCTGGCTGAAGAAGACCGTGAGCGAAGCAGTACCAGGGGGCGGACCGCCAGGGCCGCCACCGGCGCCATTGCCGCTGGCGATGCCCCCACCGTTGAGGGAGGTGTTGCCGTTGACCTGACTGACGTTGAGCGTGACATTGCCTGCGAGGTTCTGGATTCCACCGCCACCGGCGTTCGGTGCGGTGTTGTTGTTCACCTGGCTGAAGTTGAGAGTGAGCTTGCTGGTCGGGCCGGGCGAACCCATATAGTTCCCGCTGGCGATACCGCCACCGGAGGCGCCGCCAGCGAAGTTGTTCGACACCCGGGTGAAGTTGAGCGTGGCGTTGCCCTGGGCGTTGACGATGCCACCGCCATTACCGTCACCCATGCCGGTCCCTGGACTGCTGTTGTTCTTCACGACGCTGCCGTTGAGGGTCAGCGAGGCTCTGCTCGGACCGAAGGTACCGCTGGCGATACCGCCACCGGCGGTGACAGCGGAGTTACCCGTCACAACGCTCTGATTCAGCGTGACCGTGCCGCTGGAGTTAAAGATCGCCCCGCCGAAGTCGGAGGCTGACCCGCCGGTGAGGGTTATGTTGCGAAGCGACAGATTGCCGCCCGGGCCGTCGACCTCGAAGATGCGAACAGCGCCCGAACCAGTGATCGTGGCGCCGTTGCCGAACACCGAGATCGGAGTTGTGACCACCGGCAGGCCGTTCTCGCCATTGTCGGGGGTCGTAAGGGTATAGGTGCATCCCGAGGTGAGGCTGATCGTGCCGCCACCGCTACCGTTGACGGCGTTGATTGCCGCGATAAGTCCAGCGGCGCCACTCGAACATGGCACGAAAGTCGGTGGGGCCGCAGAGGCCGTCGTGATCGGGGCCACCGCAAGTGTCAGAAGCGCAGCTCCGGTACCTGCCGCGATCTTCAAGAGCCTGGTCGTTCTCATCGTCACCCCCTGGGCGTTGCCCTTCGGCACAACCCATCGCCAATACCCCGTCGTGGTAATCGCGCAGGGGTAGGAGACCGCCTCGGTCACTCCGGCGGACATCCTTTCAGACATTGGCCCCGCCACGCACATCAGGAGCTGGTGATATCTGCTGCAGTCGTCCAGAGATTGTTGGGACTGTTGTTGGGACAAATGTTGGGAGAACGCGAGCGTCACAGTGGAGCGCCCCGTCACTTCCCGCAAAAACAGCCGCCTTTGAGCTGGGACGCTATGGGTGGGGCTAGCTGGAATCGAACCAGCGACCTCAGCATTATCAGGGAGGTCAGGGGATTCTTGCTGTGTCCCAACGGATCCCACCCAGTCTCGGTCTGTCCTGGTCACGGTGCGACCGAACGACCGACATGAGATAGACCGGGACGGAGCGGGACGCTCCGGGACCCAATTGTTGGGACAAAGTTGGGACGAAATCAGGGCCGTAGCAATGCGAATTGTGCGGTTGTCCCAGAAATTCCCAGCTGTCCCAACAACGGGCGAAGCGCCCTGATCGCAGGCGCCGGTGGTTTCGGCGCGCAACCGCGACGCACGAGGCTGGTCAAGGGTAAGCCGAAGGCTTAGGGAGGACACTGAGCGAAGCGGAGGCCCGGACCGGCCCTTGATCAGCTGGAGGGTCTGCCGAGATCACAATGGAATAAGCCGGCCATGGTGGCCGGCTTGGTTGCGATTCGATTCGTTCGTGGCTGTATCCCTCCTGAACCGGTTGGGCGGAGAGACGAGGTCAAACCCTGGAGCGTCGCTTGACCGGCCACGTCGCCCTGTTTGACGGGACGACTTGCCCGAAAAACCTGTGGTTGCATGCGGATCAGCCCACTAGAGCGGTGATGGAAGACTTGACGATCTCGCGTCGCTGTTGGGCGTTTGTGATTTTCACAACGGCGAGGACATCGTGATTCGTAAACGCCCACAAACGTGCCGCAGTCGCCCCCTATGGGAGCGACTCGATCATGTCGATCACGGCGTCGCCGTTGGTATCCCTGAGATCTTGCAATGGCCAATGCAATTGGAATTGCCACCGGCACTCGGGAAACAGGTTCCCTTGTCCAGGATCAAAGGGGGCGGAAAGCTGGCGGGTGTCCTTTGGAGCCTCCGTTCCAGACGACTCGCCAGTTGACTTCGTGCTGTGCCCGGCGTACACCACTTCTAGTGGTGCCACGAAGGAGGCGCTATTGGGTTGGCGGGATTTCCTGTACGGCAACCATAACCGCCGGCCGGCTCCACATTCCCACCACGAGCTGGCTCAAGCGAAGTCAACTCAAGCGGAGGTAACAACCGTGAACGATCCATTCTGGCGCTTGCCGATCGTGCCGACCTTCAAAGTCACGAGCGCTGACGTGGCGGACGGCCAGGAGCTGCCTATCGCCCAGATGTCTGGCATCTTCGGAGTTCCCGGTGGCCAGGATGTCTCGCCGAACCTCTCTTGGTCGGGAGCCCCACCACAGACACAGAGCTACACCGTGACCATGTACGACCCGGATGCGCCGAGTGGTTCCGGCTTCTGGCACTGGGCCCTCGTCGACATTCCTTCCTCGGTGACTGAACTCCCCACCGGCGCAGGAGCCGCCTCCGGGGACCACCTTCCCGAACGTGCGTTCCATCTCCCCAACGACGCCCGCTTGACCCAGTTCGTCGGCGGGGGACCGCCGCCCGGAGACGCGCGTCATCGCTACGTCATTGTGGTGCAGGCACTCGACATCGAGAGCATCGAGAAGATCGGCATGCGGGCCGATTCGACGCCCGCCCTGGTCGGCTTCACGATTAATTCGGGCGGCCACCTTCTCGCTCGCGCCGTCATCACACCTTGGGCCGAGGTTCCCGCGACGTGATTTAGCGAATACCGAGGCTTGATGGACCGGCAGGCGCCTGAGAAGCCGCCGCACCGCCGGACGTCGAGACACCAGGAGTTGTGAGCATCCAAGGAGAACAACCAAATTCCGAAGGTGGAGCTAGCACCTCCCCTCCCTCAAAAGGAGAAGCCCATGACATCGACCACCGCTACCAAGGCGCCGAGCTCTGTCAGCAAGAAGCAAAATCCCGGCCGTCTCCCTACGGACCCGGCCGGTCCCACCGGCCGGCTTGCGATATGGGTCGCTCAAACAACGCTCGACGACGTTCCCGCCTCGGTTCGCGACCGCGCCAAGCATTTGGTGCTCGACGGCATCGCCTGTGCCGTCGTAGGGGCACAGCTGCCCGTCTCGCGCAAAGGGGTCGAGGGTGTAACAGAGCTCGACAGTGCCGGTGATAGCAGGCTGATCGGCTGGGACGGTCGCGCCACCAGCGCCACTTCGGCCGCCATGTTGAACTCCAGCTTCATTCAGGGGTTCGAGCTCGACGACTACCACCCACTAGCCCCGCTACACAGCAACTCACTCGTCCTCCCCGCCATGCTTGCCGCCGCTCCGCGTCTGGGCCGTGTCTCAGGCGAGCAGTTCCTCCTCGGCGCCGTCCTCGGCTACGAGACGGGCCCCCGGGTCGGCCAAGCGCTCGGCGGCCTGGACATGCTCTCTCGAGGATGGCACTCCGGTGTGGTCTTCGGCACCATCCCGGCCGCTGCCGCTGCCGGAACGCTGTATGGGCTCGACGCCGCTGGGTTTGAGGATGCCTTTGGAATGGCGGCAACCCAGTCTTGCGGGCTCATGTCAGCCATGTACGAATCGATGGTCAAGCGCATGCAACACGGCTTCGCCTCGCGCAACGGTCTTACCGCCGCCGCGCTCGCAGCGGTCGGCTACGTGGGCATCAAGCGGGTGTTCGAGCGCCCATACGGCGGATGGCTGGCCGTCTTCGGCGAGTGCCACCGCACCTATCCCGAAGAGATCTACGCGGGACTGGGGAACCTCTGGGAGACCGAAAGAATCGCTGTCAAGCCGTACTCGGCCATGGGATTGCTGCACGCCGCCATCGACGCCGCCCTCGAGCTAAGGCCCAAGGTCGACGTGAGCCAGATCCAGCGAATCGACATCGACATGGGCGAAGCCGCCTACGCACATGGCGGCTGGAAGGCGGAGCGCCCGCTCGAGACCATCGGTGCCCAGATGAACGTCGCCTACGCGGTCGCGGTGGCACTCCTCGACGGCGATGTGCTCGTGGATCAATTCACCCAGAACCGGATCAACAGCGACGACGTGTGGAACCTGATCGACCGCACCCTGACCCACCACGAGCGGGCCTATGACAACCTGCCAGCTGACGAACGGCTCACGACCAGGGTGCGCATCACCCTCAAAGACGGGAGCGCACACACGGCCAAGGTCGTCCACCCGCGCGGTACCGGCGACCGGATCCTCACGAATGCCGAAATTCGCGACAAGTACACCAAGCTGACCAGCGGTGCCATCTCCGCGGAGCGCCAAGCCACCATCGAAAAGGCCGTCCTCGACATCGACACTCTCGACGACATCGCTCAGCTGAGTGACCTGCTCACACCCGCCGTGAACTCGCCGCTTGACTAAACGCAGTGTTTGTCTCGAGTGGTGTGGCAGTTGAGTTGTACAGGAACATGTTTTTGACCTGCGATCTCAGTCGAGAGCGGGCGACGGGAATCGAGCTCGCGTTCTCAGCTATGCAAGCCGAGAGCGGATGGTGGGGCTAGCTGGAATCGAACCAGCGACCTCAGCATTATCAGAGAGGTCAGCGGATTCCCGATGTGTCCCATCCGATCCCGTACCGTCCCGATCTGTCCTGGTCACGGTGCGGCCGAACGGCGGACCTGGGACCGACCGGGATTCACTAGGACCCCCCAGTACCCAATTGTTGGGACATAGTTGGGATAACTGGGACCAAGTTGGCAATCCTGCATGGCTGGGAAGACGAGTATTGCGTACCGTGAGGACGACATTGAACAAGTTATGACCACACGGTTTTGAGGTGCAAAGACCACAGCCCACGCCCTGTCCCGAAGGCGAGCTTCGTATGCGGGCGGGAGACCGGCGTGTGGACGAGTCGGCCGACTCCAACGTCAGCGGCTACCAGAACGCTTCCTGGCTGAGGAAGAAGGCTTCTTTTTCCCTTTGCCCGATTTTGAGCGGACTTGCCCCACCGCTGGCGAATCCTTTTTGACAGGTGGGCGCTCCGGCCTTGAACGGCCTTGTACGGCCACGGCCGCTCGGGCACGTTCGCGCCGTGGACCTTGCTCTACTGGGAGGGCAAGAGGAAGGGGGCGTGAGGTGATGACAATCAAGCCAGCGGCACCGATCACGTCAATCGACCACCATGGGAGCCAACCGAGGCTCCACTGAGCAACGACGGTGGTGAGGATCGCAATGGCAATCGAACCAGCGAATCGAAGCTGACTGCACCGTGCCGCAACCACTAGACCTACGGCCAATACCGGCCAGACGTAGTAGTCGGTCACCGCCACCTCGAAGAACATCCTCAGGGCGAGCGTCAACGACACGGCCCAGACGATGATCTCGAGCCTGTTGCGCCACCTTCGAACCCACCAGCCCACACCTGCAGCCAGGGCCAGCGCCACAATCCGCATCGGCCCGGCCCCGACAGCCGTTTCCGTCCCAGTCCCGCCCTGTCTCGCGGCCAGGAACGTCCATGGGGTTTGGTGATTCTCGAAGTTGTACGGAAAGGTAGGTTGCGTCACAAGCGTGTGGACCGTGTCGTGGAAGTTCGCGACCAAGGGGAAGACGGTCACCGCCGCGGCGGGGACAACACCTCTAACGAACAGCCCTAGTGCATGCTTTCTGCCCCCCATGACCAGGAGGATAGGGAACATCACGACGACCAACGGTTGGAATGCAAGCGCAGCGCCGAAAAGCCAGCCCGCACCGGTAAAGCGCTCATCCATTGCGAAGATCAACGCATAGATCGCCAAGGCAACGGCCACCGTATCCTCTGGATGCCCCCAGATGACTGTGATGTTCCACAGAATGATTGCCTCGGCAATAGCGAGTAACGCGCGTCGCGACCTGGAGACCCGGAGCCGCTCGGCGAGTGCATCGCATGCAAACAGTACGACGCATGACAACACCAGGGCGGCAGGGATAAGAGCTACCAACGCGTCTGGGTGAAGCACATACTCCCCTCCGTTCGAAGTCGTCGGGGACCCAGCTATGAGCATGCTGGAAATGGACGTGGAGGTGGCCGTGAGCGAGACGGGATGAGCAAGTAGATGATGGTTGACAGCGATCTCGATGAACGACCCGCCAAAATTGATAGCGCCAAGAGGCGCCAAGACCACCAATATTGCGGGGTAGGAGAGAAAGCCGGCACCGGGCGTATAGATCGCTGCGAAGTGACCGTGGGCAAAGGCGGTCGCGGCGTTATATGTGACCCCCAGGTCTGCGGGCCTGATCCAAAGGGAAGGGACGTTTCGGACGACCGGTCCCCACCGGAAACAGAACCCCAACCCGAGGATGACGTAGACAGCCGAGACCACGATCGGCCATGTCCGACGTTCGACGCGCCTGACTACTCGATGGAGATATGAGACTTTCTGCCGCCGCGGCACAGTCGCAATTCTGGCATGGTCGTACTTCTCATGGCGGGAGGTAATGGAGGGCGCGGAATCCCGGGATTGGGCGTTTGACGCCGACTGAGCATTTGTTGGATCCGGACGTGACACCGGCCTCGGAACAGATTGGCGATCTGAATGACTGTGTTATCGCACGCTCGGACAGTTCTCGCCGCGGAAACCGGAGCGATTGATTGGTATCGGCGATCCGTTGTGCTGCAACCGCCCGGTGAAGGCTCGCAGCCGACAGGCTTCTGGCGCAATCTCTACCTTCGAGCCCTGCACAAACTTGAGGACCTGACCTTGTCCTTTTTGGCGGGGCGACCTATGGCCAAAGAACGCCAGCCAGTTACAGCGTCGCCTACCCGATCCCCACCGATCCGTCGACCGGGCCACACCTGGAACACCGGCCGCCTGTCTTCACAGGCGTGACGTCGTGTACGGAAACTGCACGGGACCCTACGAGGTCTCGCGGGATTGGCTCGTCAGCCATTTCGCCATGGGTCGCCGGAAATTACATGCCCACACGGAACTGGAATTGGTTCTCATTGCGACGATTGCCCGTCCTTGTGTGGACTTCGAGGGCAGCTGATCCGCTCGGCAAGGCCACCTCGACCCGTTGCGAAGCAATGGCTGGGATGTCAATGGTTGGGAGCAGCATGGTTGGGATTGTCGCCCGCCACGAGCATGGGACCACTTTGAGCTGAGTTCCGCCAACAGCATGGGACCACCCTTCCGCCAGTAATGGGACCACCCCGAGGGTCCACCAGCGCCGGTCGCTGATCCGGTCCACTCGCCGCCATCGGAGACGCGATCTGAGGAGCGGCGATGGGATTCCGGGAGGTACCCGTGTTCGAGGTGAAAGAGGTGCTCCGGCTCTGGCTCCGGGGCGAGGGATTGCGCTCCATCGAGCGTCTGAGCAGGGTCGACCGCAAGACGGTGCGGCGTTATGTCGCCGCCGCCAGTCGAGCTCGGCGTCGACCGCGGGCGGCGGAGAGGGCCAGCTGAGCGACGAGGTCCTGGCCGCCGTGATCGAGTGGGTCCGTCCCCATCGGACCAACGGTCAAGGAGAGTCCTGGCGCATTCTCGAAGGCCATCAAGAGCAGATCCGCGCCTGGCTCGACGACGAGGACTTGACCGTGGTCAAGGTCCACACCCTGTTGGCCCGCCAGGGGGTGAGCGTCCCCAAGCGCACGGTGGAGCGCTTCTGCGCCGAGCTGTGCGGTCCTCGCCGTGGTCAGAAGAAGACCGTCCGCGTCGCCGACGGCGAACCCGGGGTCGAGCTCCAAGTCGACTTCGGTCGCATGGGCCTCATGTACGACCCCGACACGGAGCGGCGCCGGGTCCTGCACGCGCTCATCTTCACGCCGTGTCTGTCGCGCTACTGCTTCGTGTGGCTCACCTTCACCCAGACGCTGGCCGACATCATCTGCGGTTTCGAGGCGGCCTGGGAGTTCTTCGGCGGGATCTTCGCCGTGGTGATCCCCGACAACATGGCCGCCATCGTCGACAAGGCGAACCCGACCGAACCACGTCTCAACGCCGCCTTCGTCGAGTACGCCCAGGACCGCGGCTTCCTCGTCGACGCCACGCGGGTGCGCCATCCGAAGGACAAGCCCCGCGTCGAGCGCACGGTGCCCTACGTGCGGGGCTCGTTCTTCGCCGGTGAGCATTTCGTCGACCTCCCCGACGCCCAGCGCCAAGCCGTGACCTGGTGCACGACGCACGGCGGGGCTGCGCGTGCATGGCACGACGGCGTGTCGGCCGGCCGAGCACTTCGCCACGCTCGAGGCTCCCGTCCTCGCCCCCGTGCCGCTCGCTCCCTATGACCTGCCGCACTACGCCACGCCCAAGGTTGCTCGCGACCACCACGTCGAAGTGGCCAAGGCCCTCTACTCGGTGCCGGGCAACCTGATCGGGCCTGCACCTCGACGCCCGGGCCGATAAGGACCTCGTCAAGCTGTACTTCCGGGGCCAGCTGGTCAAGGTCCACCCCCGTCAGGCTCCCGGCGGTCGCTCGACCGACCCGGCCGACCTGCCTCAGGGCACCGAGGTCTATGCGCTGCGCGATCTCGAGCGCCTGAAGAACATGGCAGCCGCCCACGGACCCGCCGTCGGCGCCTACGCGGCCGTGCTGCTCGAGCACCCGCTGCCGTGGACCAAGATGCGCCAGGTCTACGCGTTGTTGAGCCTGGTCAAGAAGTGGGGCCCAGGTCGCGTCGATGCGGCGTGTGCCCGTGCCGCCGAAGCCGAGGCCTACAGCGTCAGCCTGATCGGTCGCATGCTCGAGCGCGGCACCGAGAACCACGCTGAGCCGGTGCCGATCCAAGGTCGCCTGCTCTCGGCCCGCTTCGCCCGACCCGACGGCGACTTTGCCGTTCTCCCAGTTCGGCGCAAGGACCCAGAGCCCCCCGCGGACCCTGATCTGGCCTCAGAGGCGACTACAGCGGGAGCGTCGTCGTGAGCGCCCCGCCCCCAGTCATCTCGCCCGACCTCAAGACGGTTTTGCGCGCCGTCAAGCTCGGCCGCTGCCTCGACACGCTCCCCGAGCGCCTGGCCCTGGCCAAGGCACGCAACATGGGACACGCCGAGTTCCTCGAGTTAGTGCTCGCCGACGAGGTGACCCGGCGCGAGACCTCCTCCGCGTCCCTGCGGGCCCGAACGGCGGGCCTCGACCCCGACATGGTGCTCGAGAACTGGGACGAGGAGAACCAAGGTCAACTTCGACCGAGCGGTCTGGGACGAGCTGTGCTCACTGCGCTTCGTCGACGCCGGCCACAACGTGATGATCATGGGACCGGTCGGGGTCGGCAAGACCTTCATGGCCTCAGCGCTCGGGCACGCGGCGGTGCGGCGCCGTTACAGCGTCGTCTTCTGCCGGGCCGACGTCTTGCTCAAGCGGCTCCGCGCCAGTCGGCTCGATAACTCCCACGACGCCGAGATGCGCAAGCTGATGCGCGTCGACCTGCTTATCCTCGACGACTTCGCCCTCCAGCCGCTCGACCCTCTCGACACCGCCGACATCTACGAGCTGGTCGTCGAGCGCCACCGGGCGGCTTCGACACTCGTGACGTCGAACCGCGAGCCCATCGAGTGGATCGGCCAGATGGCCGACGCCCTTTTGGCCCAATCCGCCATCGACCGTCTTCAGTCAGCCGCCTACGAGCTCGTCCTCGACGGCGAGTCCTACCGCAAGCACCAAAAGCCCGGGCTCGACGTCGGCACCACCACCCCTCGGACCACCCGACGGCGACGCCGGCCTTGACCGCCTACGCGCCAGCGGTCATCATCGGCGTGCCGACGCTGCAGACCCCGAGGTGGTCCCTTCACATTGACGGAAGGGTGGTCCCATCAGCGTGGCGGGCGACAGGGATGTCAATGGTTGGGATGTCAATGGTTGGGATGTCAATGGTTGGGACAGCTGTTGGGACGACGTCATCCCAGAGCCCTAACAGGAAGAGTCGACTACAAATATGGGCATCTGAACTCGGATTCAGTGGTGGGGCTAGCTGGAATCGAACCAGCGACCTCAGCATTATCAGGGAGATCAGCAGAATCTCGGTCCATCCCGCTGCGTCCCGGTGTATCCCGATTTTGCTGATGGAACTGACCCACATCTGAGGGTGAGACGCATTGGGACCCTGCGGGACGCGCTGGGACCCCATTGTTGGGACAAAGTTGGGACAGATTGCCGGCCATAGCGGTGGAGTTTCCACCTCTAGCGACGATCTCCGCGCCGTCTCCCAACAGTTTTGTGGCTGTCCCAACATCGAATCCCGAGGCTCGACCCGAAAGGGCGAGGCTGGTCAAGGGCAAGCCGGAGGTTTAGGGAGGACACGGAGCGAAGCGGCGGCCCGGACCGGCCCTTAACCAGCCAGCCGAGAACGCGAGGTCACAATGGGGTGCGCCGGCCTTCACGGCCAGCCTGGTTGCCTCATCGATCGATTCAATGGTGGGATTGCCTCCACAGGGGGATCCGGTGGAGACGCGAGGTTTTTCGGTTACGAACTCGTGCCAATGCACCTGAGCGGGGCGACCCGTAGGTCGCACGACGGGATAGTCGATCGATCGCTCCGAGAACCAGCCGTCCACCCGTGCCCCACGGTTGGCGTACTCTCCACGGGCGACGAGCTCGTCACAACCACCGGCGCGCTTGCGCCTGGGACGATCCGCGACTCCAACCGTCCGGCTCTGCTCGCGCAGCTCGAAGCGGACGGCTTCGGTGCCCTCGACGTCGGTATGGCTGGAGACGACGAGGCGGTCCTTGTTGCTCTCCTCAAGGACGCTGCATCTCGGTGCGACGCCGTCGTGACAAGCGGAGGAGTGAGCGTCGGCGACCGCGACATGGTGAAGCTCGTGCTCGAGAAGCTATGCGGGGCGACAATGCGTTCCATGCAGGTCGCCATCAAGCCCGCCAAGCCCCTCGCCTTCGGCGTGCTCGAAGCGAGTGGGACGCCGGTGTTCGGGCTTCCAGGGAACCCAGTGTCCGCCCTCGTCTCCTACGAGCTGTTCGCCCGGCCTGCGCTTCGCTCGATGGCCGGTTGCACGGTGCTCGATCGAGCTCGCCTCGCCGCCGTCGCCGACGTCGACCTTCCCCGTCAGCGAGACGGCAAGTTACATTTGATCCGGGTGGTGGCGCGCGCCGGAACTGACGGGGTGGTTCGGGTCGGGATGTCCGGCGGCCAGGGATCTCACATGCTGAGCGCTATGGCTCAGTCCAATGCCCTCGCCCTGGTGCCAGATGGCGACGGCGTCAGCTCCGGCGAGCACGTCGAGGTGCTCCTCCTCGACGCCGACCGGCTGTCCGCATCGCCCGAGGCGCCATGGTGAATTCGCCATCGATAGGATCCGCGTCCAGTGTCTCGTGATTCACAGACCTTCATCGATCGTTACGCCGCGGCACTCGGCGTTAGCACGTTGTCGCAGGCCGAGGTTGACGCGATATTGGCTCTTGCCGGCGCCGCCGCCCATGCCTCGGAGCGCACGGCAGCCCCCCTGTCGTGCCGGTTGGCCGCCACGGCCGGGCTCACCCCGGCGGAGGCTCTGGCCGCCGTGCAGGACGTGGCGGAATCCCTCGGCCCCACCTGACCGCTTCCACACCTATGGCGCGCAGGCCTCGGGTGGTTCCTCGCTACCCCGGCGCTGCGGGATCGATCCCGCTGATGCCGTCGATGCTGGCCACGTTGTTCTCGGCCCAGTACCGGCGTATGCCGTCTCTCCCCTTGCGGGCCGACCACTGGTCCATAGTCGGTCGAGTACCCTCGAAGCTCATCAGCGGAACGCAGTAACCGCAAGAGTCCGAAACCCGCCGGACGTCCACGACGATGACCGAGCGCACCCCCTCCCCCGCACCGCCGGGAAAGCGACCGGCGAGGTCATCGAAGTCCGGGGTGTCGGCCAGCACGGCCCACACCATGCAGTCGGACGATCCGTGGCGGGACCCGCGAAGGCTCCGAACATGATGACGATCCTGCCGTTCTCCCTGAGGTGCGCGGTGGTCTCGACGCCGCTCCCCGTCTGGTCTAGGTAGGCCACCGTGCATTCATCGAGAACGGCGTCACGGTTGCCCTTGGGCGAGCAGTTCACCGAGCCTTCGGGGTCGAGCGGGGCGGTCGACACGAAGAAGACTGGCTGGTCCGACATCCATTCGGACAATGTCGGGTCGATGCCCTCGTAGGTCTTGGCCACAGAGGCAGTATCGCATCCGCCTGCGGGGGGCAGTCCTGCGGTGCGATGGTTCGCTCCCCGGTAGCGTCGCTCCCGCCGTGACGCTCGATGCGAAGATCCTCACCGTTTCCGAATCGGCCAGCGTGGGCGCTCGCGAGGACCGATCGGGTGACGAGCTCACCCGTGTCCTGGTCGGACACGGGTTCCGCGTCGTCGATCGTCGGGTTGTCCCCGATGGGATTGCCCCGGTCACGGCCGCTCTCGTCGAGCTGTCGAGCGGATTCGGCGGACTGGTCGTGACGACGGGCGGCACGGGGTTCTCGCCGAACGACGTCACCCCGGAGGCGACCCGTGCTGTGATCGAGCGGGACGCGCCCGGCCTGGCCGAGGCCATGCGCTCCGTGAGCCCGCTCGGGCGACTCTCCCGCGGCGTGGCGGGATCCGTCGGCTGCTGCCTCATCCTCAACGTCCCGGGGTCCCCCAGGGGTGCAATGGAATCGCTCGAGGCCGTGACGGACGTCCTCGGCCACGCGCTCGAGCTGCTCGCGGGGGGGCGACCTCATTGAGGGAGCGCAGGAGACGCCACGACGCACCCAAGTACGCCGACACGGGGAGCAGAACGCCCTGTCCTGATTAGTGTGCTGAGTGGCTCTCCCGTGACGCGGGGAAAGGGGCAGCAGTGAAGGACGCTCTGCAGGGCATTGAGAATCCTGTGGTGACCCCCACGGGTTTGAGTCCTCCCGATGGAGATGACTGGATCGGTGTCAGCACAACCCCGCTGCCGGTCGAAGCGGCCTGGCACTGGGCGATCCTTCCCGGATGCGGGGGAATCGTTACCTTCTGCGGCACGGTGCGCGACCATTCCGAGGGCCGGATCGGGGTGACGTCGCTGGAGTACGAAGCGTATGGAGAACAGGTCGCTCCACGGCTCACCCGGGTGGCCGATGAGGCCCGGAAGCACTGTGCAGAGATCGGCCGCCTCGTGCTGCTCCACCGGATCGGCACGCTCGAGGTGGGAGAAGTGTCCGTCGTCGTGGTGGCGTCGACACCGCATCGCGCCGAGGCCTTCGCAGCTGCGCAGTTCTGCATCGACACCCTCAAACACACCGTGCCTATCTGGAAGCGCGAGACATGGAACGGCGGCACCGACTGGACTCGCTGCTCGCACGAGATCGACGGTGTCGACCACGACCAGTCGCCCGTTCGCTGAGGGTGGCCGCATGACCGCTCCCGTCCGCGTCCCCGTCTCGGTACGGCCCCACCGGAACCGTGGGGAAGATGCGATGCCGGCCATGCCGCTGGAGGGCCCGCTCGTCGACCGCTACGGGCGCGTGCACGACGACCTTCGCATCTCGGTAACGGATCGCTGCAATTTGCGTTGTGTGTACTGCATGCCCGAAAAGGGCCTCTCCTTCCTCCGGCGGGAAGAGCTCCTCACGTTCGACGAGATCACGCGGGTAGCCGGCGTCGCTCGGAGCCTCGGGGTGACGGCGCTGCGGATCACCGGCGGGGAGCCCCTGGTGCGCAAGGGACTCCCAGTGCTGATCGCCCGGCTGTCCGCGCTCGGGTTCGAGGACCTGGCGGTGACGACCAACGGGACGGAGCTGGCCGGTATGGCGCGGAAGTTGGCCTCTGCCGGCCTGCGCCGTGTCAACGTGAGCTGTGACTCCCTGCGGCCGGATCGCTTCGCGGACATCCGCCGGCGTGGCTCCCTGAACGACGTGATGGGGGCCATGGACGCCGCCGAGGCGGCCGGGCTGACCCCGCTGAAGGTGAACGTGGTGCTGCTGCGCGGTCTCAACGACGACGAGATCCTCGACTTCACCGCCTTCGCACGCGCGACCGGACGAATCGTACGGTTCATCGAGTTCATGCCACTCGACGCCCAAGGCGATTGGGACCGCTCTCGGCTCGTACCGGGCCGAGAGGTCCTCGATCGCGTCTCCGCACGTTGGGCAGTGGAGCCGGTACCCGATGCTACGGGCGCCCAACCTGCCGAACGGTTCCGCTTCGCCGATGGTGTCGGCGAGATCGGGCTCATCTCTAGTGTCACCGAACCTTTCTGCGGGACGTGCAACCGCCTCCGGCTCACCGCGGACGGTGCCGTGCGGAACTGCCTCTTCACCAACGACGAAGAGAGCGTGCGCGACCTCCTGCGCAACGGAGGAACCGATGTCGATCTCTCGCGCCTGTTCCGAGCCGCAGTCTGGGCCAAGCACCCAGGCCACGGCATCAACGAGCCGGACTTCCTCAGCCCGGCGCGCTCGATGTCGATGATCGGCGGGTAGCGATGGCTCGCCTCCGGCTGTTCGGGCCAGCGCGGGAGGCGGCAGGGACGGCCGGCGTCCTCGTCCCCGGCGACACGGTCGGCCTCGTCGTCGCCTGCGCAAGGGCGCGGTTCGGAGAGCCGTTCTCCACCGTTCTCGATGGATCGCGCCTATGGGTCAACGGTGACGAGGCGGATCTCGATGCTCCGGTCGGCGACGACGACGAGGTCGCAGTGATCCCGCCAGTGTCCGGGGGCTGTGAGTGAGTACCCGATCAGAGGGCGGCGCCGGCGGCAGCGGCATCGGAAGCCTGACTCACCTGGACGAGCACGGTCAGGCCCGCATGGTCGACGTCACCGCCAAACCACTCACGCAACGACTGGCCGTAGCGCGCTGCGCCGTCGTCACCACGGCCAATGCCGTCGAGGCCCTCGGTGACCTTCGAGACGGGGTGGACCCGGTGCAGGCAGCCCGCGTCGCCGGCATCCAGGGTGCCAAACAGACGTCCTCGCTCATCCCGCTCTGCCACTCGATTGGGATCGACCGGGTCGCGGTGGACATACAGGTCGCCGCGGATCGGATCGAGATCACCGCGGTCACCGAGATCGTCGAACGGACGGGCGTGGAGATGGAGGCCCTCGCCGCCTGTGCCGTTGCAGGACTCAACCTGGTCGATTGGCTGCTCGACCTCGACCCGGACGTGTCCATCGAGCACCTCACCGTCTGGCACAAATCGGGTGGCAGGTCCGGGGAATGGCACAGGAGTGGTCCGGACGCCCAGCCGGACAGGCAGACAGACTCGCCGACGCACGCCGGCAGGTCAAAGATATGAACCGAATCTGCAAGGCAATATCCCATCATTCAGCATCACATGCGGCATAAATCGTCCTGAACCGCCGCAAATTCCTCCTGGCTTTGTTACCGTGACAGCATGTTCCCGTACTCCAAGCGAGCGTCCCGGGTTCTACCGCTACGGCGGGTCACCGCGGCAGTGGCAGTGTCGCTGGGACTCGCGACCGCTGCACTGATCCCCATCTCCGCCGCTGCTCCCGCGCTGCCCTCGGGCCCAGTCGACGTCCTGTCCGCCGGCTCGTTGCAGGACCTGCTGCAGCAGCAGGTGGGACCGGCCTTCCAGCGGACGACGGGCTACACGCTCAACAACACCTCTATGGGTTCGGATGCGCTCGCCAATGGCATCAAGGGGGGCACCCTTCAAGGTGACGTATTCATCAGCGCTTCGCCCGCGGTTAACGATGCCCTCGAGGGATCGGCCAACGGGAACTGGGTGTCATGGTACGCAACGTTCGGCTCGTCGCCCCTTCTGCTCGGTTACAACCCGTCAAGCAAGTTCTCTCGGGACCTCCGGACCAAGCCGTGGTACGACGTCGTCGACCAGCCCGGCTTTCTCACTGGTCGCACTGATCCCGCGACAGACCCGAAGGGTGTACTGGCTGTCACCGCGCTGGACCAGGCGGCCAACGCTCACCACATCCCGGATTTGAAGGCCATCGCGACGTCGACGTCAAACGTCTACCCCGAGACCTCGCTCGTCGGGCTGCTGCAAGCTGGCCAGCTCGATGCCGGGTTCTTCTACGGGGTCGAGGCCGCTGCGGCCGACATCAAGACGGTTCCACTCACCGGCACGAAGCTCGCAGGGGTCTACACCATCACGGTTCTCAACCGCGCGCCGCATGAGGCAGCCGCCCGCGCCTTCCTCGCCTTCCTCTTAAGCAAAAGCGGTCAGAGGATCCTTCAGAAGAATGGCATCGTGGCGACCACCCCACCCAAGGTGAGCGGGAGATCCACGGTGCCCAAGCACCTGACAGCGCTGCTCGCCCAGTGACCAGGGGGGCACTGCGAAGTCCCCTTCCTTGGTTGGGCGGCCTGATCGTCGTCTATCTGGCCGTCCCCCTGGTCGCCTTCGGCGTCCGCTTTCTCGGGGCCCCCCGCCGCGGATTCCACGTGCCCGGGCTGTTCCCATCTCTCTTCGTCTCGCTCGAAAGCGCCACGATCGCGCTGGCGCTGATCACGCTGTTCGGCATCCCGCTGGCCTACCTCTTGTCCCGTTCTCAGGGCCGCCTGGCCTCACTGATCGGACTCGTCGTGCTCCTACCCCTGGCGCTGCCCCCCTTGATGAGCGGGATCCTTCTCGTCTACCTGGTGGGCCCTTACACCTTCCTCGGCCAGCTGTTCGGAGGCCGTCTCACCAGCTCGGTCACGGGCATCGTCCTCGCAATGACGTTCTGTGCGGCCCCTTTTCTCATCGTGGCCGCCAGGTCGGCCTTCGACGCCGTCGACGGGGCCACGCTCGACATGGCCGCCACGCTCGGCCACTCCGAGGTCTCCCGCTTCCGCCGCATCGCGCTCCCCCTCGCCGCACCCGGAATTCGCGCCGGCATGGTGCTCGCCTGGTTACGCGCCTTTGGTGAGTACGGGGCGGTCATCGTCCTCGCCTACCACCCGTTCTCCCTGCCCGTGTACACGTACAACCAGTTCAGCGGGATCGGCCTGCCCACCACCCTGGCACCCACGGCCTTGGCGCTCGCCGTCGCAGCCGTGGTGGTTGCACTCGCCCGCATCACACCACGGCGCCACGCGAGCCGCCCCGCACTCGTACCGGCACCCGACCCACCCGGCGCCGGTACGCCGACACCGGTCACCTTCGACATCGACTACCGCGTGGGGACGTTCCACCTGGTGGTGTCGAACCGGTCCGGCCAAAACAACCTGGCGGTCCTCGGTCCTTCGGGCTCCGGAAAGACTGCGTTGCTACGGTGCCTGGCTGGGCTCAACGGCCCCGCCCCCGGACCGGTCTGGTACGGCGGCCGATCGGTGGAGCGTGTCCCGGTCGAGTCCCGCCGGGTGGGCTATGTGGCCCAAGGGTTCTCCCTCTACCCGCATCTCACCGTGTGGCAGCAGCTCCTGTTCGCCCAGGGTGCCACGCCGGCAAGGGCCGCGTACTGGCTCGAGCGCCTTCACCTCGACGGACTGCAGGACCGCTATCCGGACCAGATCTCCGGGGGCCAGCGTCAGCGGGTGGCACTGGCACAGGCTCTGTGCAGATCGCCGGAGCTGCTCCTTTTGGACGAACCGTTCTCCGCGCTCGACGCGCCCGTTCGAAGGGAGCTCCGGCGCGAGCTCCGCCGGCTGCAGCACGACACCGGCCTCGCCACCGTATTGGTCACTCATGACCCAGAGGAGGCGGCGTTCCTAGCCGACGAGCTGATCGTCATATCGGACGGGCGTGCACTCCAGTCTGCTTCCACCAGAGACCTCTTTACGCGTCCTTCGTCGGCCGAAGTGGCACGACTGGTCGGCATCGCCAACCTCCATCGGGCAGTGGTCGAATCCGACGGATGGATCGACGCCGACGGCGTCAGGATCGCCGTTTCAACTGGGGACATGTTGCCGAGCACGCCGGTCCTGTGGAGCATTCGGCCCGAACGCGTCTCGCTGCTCGACTCTGGGGGACTCGCCGGCACTTTCTCCGACGTTGCCGACGTGGGCACCTCGGTCGATCTGTTCATTTCGATCGCGCCCGGACTGGAGATCCAAGCCCAGACATTGGAGCGACGCGGGTTCGAGATCGGGCAACCGTGTCATGTCGAGCTTCCGGGTGAAGCGATCAGCGTATGGGCGTACCAACAGTCGCCGTACGAGCATTCGTCGTCCGAGCTGTCGCCGCCGGAGGTGATCGATCTCCGCTGACAGAGGGCCCGATCAGGATTCCGCGGGTACCTCGATCCCGACATTCGTGGCCTTGACAACTGCATCGGCGATCATCCCAGGTTCGAGCTTCAGCTCGTCCGCCGCCTCTCGGGTGATGAGCGCAACCAAGCGGTGAGGGCCGGACTGCACCTCTACCTGGGCCACCACGCCATCCTTCGTCACGCGCGTCACGATCCCTTGGAACCGATTGCGCGCCGACTGGCCCCGAGGTCGGTCGCGGGCCTGCTCACCGGCAAGCTCGACGGCCAACCGGGCAAGGTCCCCGGCGTCCACGTAGCGCCGGCCCCCTGACGCCTGCGTCGTTTTCACCCTTCCCGCGTCTGCCCAGCGACGAACGGTGTCGGTACTCACCCCCAGCAACTCCGCCGCTTGGCGGATCCGGTACTGGGCCACGCCACAACGTAGCAAGAGGGACCTGCGACGTCGCACGGCTGCGAGGGAAGCTCCGGACGTGGTCCTGGACCTCGGCGTCGATCTCGCCACGGCACGGAAGGGTCACTCCTCCGCTCCTCTGCGACAGGCCGCGCCCCTGGCTGGCCGGCGAATCTCGCACAGCCGCGCGTCCGCCGGGGGGGTCCATCTCGTGCCGCGACCGCCGTTGGCTCATGCCGTGTGACGCACGTCCCGACGCGACGACTGAGGCTGGTTTGAAGACCCCACCTTGGGGGACAAATGGATGGGGACCCTGTTCCGGCGGCGACTCTCTGGCGGGAGTCGTGGCATCGTTCTGAGGCAGCGGCCAAGGAGTCCGGCCATGGCACAATCCGCTGAAACCCGCGACGCAGAGCAGCGGATGCTCGGCACCGTGCCCGGCGAGCCCGCCACGGGCCGCGGGCCGTCGGCTTGGGGTGGCTACTCACGTCACCCTAACGATCACCCCGCCGCCCGGGTGGGGAGCGGCCAGTAGCGTCTCGCGGGTGCTCGAGAGCGCCGGCGGGCCCGTCGAGGGTGCGCGAGCGATCTTCGTGATGAACCAGGAAGACGGTGGCTTCGACTGTCCAGGCTGCGCCTGGCCGGACGACCCCGACGGCACCTCGACATCTGCGAGAACGGCGTGAAGCACGTGACCTGGGAGATGGCCCCGGCGAAGGCCGACCGTGACTTCTTCGCCGCCCACACGCTGAGCGAGCTGGCCGGGTGGAGCGATTACGACCTCGAAGCCGTTGGCCGGCTTGCCGAGCCGATGACCTACGACCCGGCGACGAACAAGTACGTGCCCATCTCGTGGGAGGACGCGTTCGCGCTCGCCGGCAGCACACTCTCGGACCTCGAGAGCCCGCACCAGGCTTGCTTCTACACCTCCGGACGGCTCAGCAACGAGGCCACGTTCCTCTACCAGCTCTGGGTACGCGAGTTCCGCTCCAACGACCTTTCCGATTGCTCGAACATGTGCCACGAGGCCAGCGGCCTTGCCCTCACTGCCGCGCTCGGGAAGGGGAAAGGGACCGTGGACCTGCGGGACTGGGAGGCGGCCGACGCCATCTGGCTCATGGGCGACAACGCCGCCACCAATGCCCCGCGCATGCTCACCTACCTGGCTGAAGCCGACCGCCGTGGCGCGGAGCTCGTCCACATCAATCCGTTGATCGAGGCGGCGTCGAGGCGACGATCGTACCGCACGAGATGATCGACATAGCCACCTTCCGCACGACCCGGATCGGCACCAAGAACGTGCAATTGCGCATGGGCGGCGACATGGCGTGCCTCCGTGGCGTGGTCAAGGCCGTCCTCGAGGCCGCCGAGAAGGACCCGAGCGTCTTGGACGCCGAATTCCTCAAGAGCTCTACGCCGGCTTCGATGACTACCGAGCCCTTGTCGCTGCGACTCCTTGGAACACGCTGGTCACGCAGTCCGGCATCGCAGAGGAGGACCTCCGCAAGCTCGGCGAGTCGTACATGAAGTCTGAGCGCGTGATCATCTCTTGGTGTCTCGGCATCACGCAGCACGAGCACGGCGTCGACACTGTGCGCGAGGTCGTCAACTTGCTACTCTTGCGGGGCAACATTGGCCGCGAGGGTGCAGGCCCATGTCCTATCCGCGGGCACAGCAATGTGCAGGGAAACCGCACCTGGGGGCATC
The DNA here is from genome assembly GCA_963763575.1 of uncultured Acidimicrobiaceae bacterium. Taxonomy (GTDB): domain Bacteria; phylum Actinomycetota; class Acidimicrobiia; order Acidimicrobiales; family RAAP-2; genus Bog-473. Next base: position 19,026 of record CAVXPD010000008.1, on the reverse strand, counting down.
GACCACCGTCCGTCAAAGTCCTTCTTGGACCGCCTCGGTGAAGTGTACGGCTTCGATCCGCCACGAGAGCACGGCCTGAAGGCCGTAGCCACCCTTGAAGCGATGCACCCGGGAGGACGTGAAGGTGTTGGTGGCACTCGGTGGCAACTTCGCCCTTGCCACGCCCGACCTCCCGTTCACCTTCGAGGCCTTGCGCAGTTGCGAGCTCACCGTGCAGGTCAGCACCGAGCTGAACTGGAGTCACGTCGTCCACGGGACGCGGGCGCTCATTTTGCCCTGTCTCGGACGCACCGAAAAGGACGGGCAGGCCAACGGCGAACAGGGGGTGACCGTTGAGGATGCCATGTCCATGGTCCACATCTCCTTGGGGATGAAGGATCCGGTTTCGCCCCACCTGCGCTCCGAATGCGCCATCCTCACCGGCCTTGCCCGGGCCACCCTTCCGGAGAGCAAGACCCCGTGGGAGGGGTACGTGGAGGACTACGACCGGATCCGCGACGCCTGGCGCAGGTGCTCGACGGCTTCGAAGACTTCAACGAGCGGGCACGCCACCCACACGGCTTCCGCATCCGCCAATTGGCCCGAGACCGCGTGTTCGAGACCCCCTCTGGGCGAGCGGAGTTCTCCCCTGCTCAACTCCCTGACGACGTGGACCCTGGCGAGGGGCGGCTCGTGCTGATGACCGTCCGTTCTCACGACCAGTTCAACACCACCATCTACTCCAACAACGACCGGTATGGGGCTGAAGGGCCTCCGCACGGTCATCTTCATGAACGAGGTGGATATGCACGATCGAGGACTCGACGAATTCGACTTGGTGGACGTGACGAGCTTCTCGAGGGACGGGAGCCAACGCGTGGTGTACGGCTACCGAGCCCTCCCAGTCTGTCGACACGCAACTCGACCACAGGTTCAGGGAACCTTGTCAGGGGTTAGGTAAACATGAAGTTCGAGAGGACCCACGGCCGTAAGTTCCCGTACCCACCGGTCGGCGGTGCCGACCAACTCGGGCAAGCTCCGGGCGTGCGCCTCGAAGTTCATGGACGGATTGGCTTTCCAGACCAAATGAGCGGACCTTCGGGGTCCACCGGCTCTCGCTCCGGTCTTACGAAGAGGTCGACCCTATACGACCCCTCCTGAGGCTCGGCCGCAGTCTCGGCTGAAGCCGGCGCCACCGCTGATGCATTTTGGCACTGCACGGCGTGGCCCGGCGCCGAGACCGAAGGTGGTCGCCAGCGCCTCACGCTGCGGCGTTGGGACCGCGTCTGCGCCGGCGGCGGGCTCTTCCTGGACCGAGCCCTGCGTGCGATAATGCGCGAAAAGGAGGAGTGGCGATGGCCGAACTTGTTTCGCGCGGATTCCTCGGACGTAAGCGGCCAGCGGAGGTGGAGCAGCGCCTCCCGCCGGGGCAGTACCTGGTCACCGATTTCCCGGTTCTGTCAGCGGGACCAACGCCCCATACCCCGCTCGATCGATGGTCGTTCAGTGTAGAGGGCCTGGTTCGAGCTCCGGCCAGTTGGAGTTGGCAGGAGTTTCTCAACCTCCCCACTGAGACATTCACAGTTGACATCAGCTGTGTCACCAAGTGGACCAAGCTCGATACGAAGTGGCGGGGCGTCACCGTCGACACGCTGCTGCGGGCGGTCGAGCTCGATCCCACCGCCAGATATGTGACGGCCTACAGCGATGGCGGCTATACCACCAACGTCCCGCTCGACGAAATGGTGAACGGGCAAGCCTTCGTCGCCTACGAGTTCGACGACAAGCCGCTCGCCCCCGAGCATGGCGGCCCGGCGCGACTAGTCGTGCCGCACCTGTACTTCTGGAAGAGTGCCAAGTGGATTCGCGGGCTGCGATTGATGGATCGCGACACACCTGGATTCTGGGAGATGCTTGGGTACCACATCCATGGCGACCCCTGGAAAGAGGAACGCTACAGTGGCGACTGACGCGCCGCCATTGCTCGAATGGCAAGCCGGGACGGTCACGGCAATCACACCCGAGACGGAGCAGACCAAAACGTTCACGCTGGCGCTCCCGAAGTGGATGCCCAACCTCCCGGGCCAGCACTATGACGTCCGCTTGACCGCTCCCGACGGGTATCAGGCGGAGCGGAGCTATTCCGCCGCCTCGCCCCCAGAGCGCGTTGGGGAGTTGGACCTGACTGTGGAGCGAATCCCCGATGGCGAGGTTTCGACCTACCTCCACGACGTCCTCATACCCGGCGACCAGCTGGAAGTCCGGGGCCCGATCGCCCGATACTTTGTGTGGGAAGTGTCTCTGGGCGGCCCCTTGGTGCTGATCGGCGGCGGTTCGGGGGTTGTGCCGCTCATGGCGATGCTGCGCCATCGTGCTTCGCAGGAATCCACGGTGCCGACGCGTCTGCTCTACAGCAGCCGAACGGCCGACGACGTGATCTACCGCGAGGAGCTTGACCAGCTGGCTGACGGCGACAGCACCTTGGAGGTGGTCTTCACCTTCACCCGCGCGGCTCCGGCTGGTTGGACCGGCTACCAGCGCCGAATCGACGAGACCATGTTGGGCGAGGTCACAAAACCTTTTGGAACGTCCGCTCGGACCTACGTGTGCGGACCCACGTTGCTGGTGGAGAGCGTTGCCAATGGGCTGGTCCAGATGGGCTTCAAAACCGACCGGATCCGGACCGAACGCTTCGGACCGACAGGACCCTGAGGAGGCACCACGATGGATGACTTCAACGAGGACATGAATACGTCGTTGATGCTGGACGGGAACGCGGTCGGCGGCCAGTTGCAAGAGATTTTCGGTCATGACATGACGATGGCCGTCGCCCGCTGCGCAAGCTGCGCCCGCGACACCGAGATGGGGGCCATGTTGGCCTTCACCCGGGCGCCGGGCGTGGTGCTCCGCTGCCCGACGTGTCAGAATCCGATCGCCCGGATTGTGGAGACACCGGCAGTCATCTATCTGGATATGCGCGGCGCCCAGTACGTGCGGCTGTCCGTTCAGTCCTGACATGCTGCAGCTGGTCCATCTGCTTGACGTCGTAGTTCGAGACGCCACAGTGACGGATCTTGGGTTGGCGACCAGCTCCTCGAGGATCCTCGGCGGAGCGGCTCATCGGCGACATCAGACCTGCAACAAGTTTCGGATACCCACCTACGGCGAGAAGGTACTCGGCCACCGCTTCGCTCGCTGCAGGAGAACCCCGCGACAAAGCCTTTGGGAACGGGCGCACCTCAGCAACAGCGCGACCAGCTAGTCAGCTATTCGGTACCCAGTCCCACAAAGCCGACAGCAATCGGCGAAACGGAGTGGTTGGCAGCGAGGACGGAGGCGAGGTGGAGAAATTGGCACTGCATCCTGGCATGGCAGCCATCGTCCCTGCGGGCGTATGGCATCGAATCGAGGTGGCCGAACGAAGCGAGCTTCTGTTCGCCACCCCACGGGTTACGGAAATACACGACCTGCTCAGCCTTTATCGGAAAGGTTCGATCGACGGACTAGCACTGCTCCGAATGGCGGGGCGCCGGTTGGCCGGCACGTGCTCCCGTTCTCGCCGGCTAGGAGCCGTGCAGGCGTCCTCACTCGGTGGGCGTCTGTCGGTGTCTCAGAGCTTCACGTACGACGCGCAAGATTTCGTCGGAGAGCGTGTCGTCGTCGATCGCGCGCGCAAGGGCGAGCGATCCGACGAGCGTGCTGAGGGCGAGGACGGCCTGGCTTCGTGCGTCGTCGCCGTCGCCAAGCATGCCCTCAAGGCTGCCGATGTATCGCTCGACCAGAGCGTCGTAGCCGCCGCGGATGTGATCGTTTCCGCGGTCGACGTCGCCGACCAACGCTGCGACGGGGCAGCCCGTAGCGGGGTCGTCGCGGTGGTCTGTTGAGAGGTACCAATCGACCCAGGCCGCCAGCGACTCCCGCTCGTCGCGGGCGTACTTGTCGAGAGTTCGTTCCGCGTACGCAAAGGCATCGTCCGCGGCTTCGGCGACTAGGTCCTCCCGCGACCCGAAGTGCTTGTAGAAGCCGCCGTGGGTGAGGCCTGCCTCACGCATGATCTCGACGACGCCGGGTCCTTCGATCCCGTCCTCACGGATCCGAGCTGACGCGATCTCGACGATCCGCTCATGAGTCCTTGCCTTCTCTTGAGCCGACTGTCTCATTGACATGGATGATACCCATCATCTATCGTAGATGATACCCGTCATCTAAACGGTTGGCTTTCAGATCGGAGCTATCTGGAGGAAGGAGGCACAGAAGCAATGTCCTCGATCCTGATTACCGGCGCCTCCAAGGGGATCGGCCGAGCCACCGCTGCCGAGCTCGCTCGGCGCGGCCACCGCGTCGTCGCCACTGCGCGGGATCCGCACAGCCTGGATGACCTCGACGTGGACCGGCGACTGCGCCTGGACGTGACCGACCAGGCCAGCGTCGATGGCGCCATCGCCCAGGCTGGCGAGATCGACGTCCTCATCTCGAACGCCGGCGCCATCTTTGCGGCGGTTGTCGAGGCCAGCCCGATCGCGGAAATCGAGCGCCTGTACGCCCAGAACACCGCCGGGGCGATCCGCGTCACCCAGGCGATCCTCCCGCAGATGCGCCAGAGGCGGAAGGGTCGACTGCTGTTCGTGTCCAGCATCGCCGGGCGCATCGCACCACCGCGCCAGGCGGCCTACGCGGCCACGAAGTGGGCAATCGAAGCCTTCGCGGAAGCACTGGCCATCGAGCTCGGCGGCTTCGGTATCGACGTCGGCCTCGTCGAACCCGGTCCGGTCAGCTCGGGCTCACTGGACAATGTGCGCTCGTACAACCTGCCCGACGACCCGTACGCCGCGCTGTTCACGCAAGGTGGCGTCCCCAGAGAAGTAATGATCAGCCCGGAGCAGGTCGCTGCGACTCTCGCGGATCTCGTGGAGAAGCCCGCCGTTCCGCTGCGAGTACCAGTTGGGCGCGCCGCTGAGCGCGTCCTCGCCGCTCGGAACGCCGCGCCATACGACCAGCCGTTCGTCCCTGCTTAGTATCGGTCGACCAACCCTCTCGAGATACGCCTGCCTACGATGTGTCGCCCCGTTCTGGTGATCCGCGGTACCGAAGGAGCGCATAACGCACAGATCTCGTCATTATCGAGCCCCGTCGGAACGTGCCGATACCCATCAGGTCGCGACTTGCCCCCGACCGCGGGGCCGGTACAGCATTTTGGGCGAAACCCATGAGGAGGGCCAAAAATGGCAACACCTCAGCCGATGCAAGTCGGCATGATTGGACTCGGCCGGATGGGCGCCAACCTCGTGCGCCGGCTGATGCGCGACGGCCATCGTTGCGTGGCGTACAACCGAAGCCCCAACCCCGTCAGGGAGCTCGAAGCAGAGGGAGCGGAGGGTGCCTACTCTCTCGAAGAACTCGTCGCCAAGCTCGAGAAGCCCCGTGCCGCGTGGATCATGCTGCCCGCCGCGGCCGTGCAATCCACTCTGGACCAACTCAGCCCCCTAATGGAGGCAGGGGACATCTTGATCGACGGTGGCAACTCGTACTACCGCGATGACGTCGCCCGCGCCCAACAGCTATCGGCGAAGGGCATCCGATACGTGGACGTGGGCACGAGCGGGGGTGTTTTCGGCCTCGACCGAGGGTTTTGCCTCATGATCGGAGGTGAGAAGGAGACGGTGCAGCACCTCGATCCTCTGTTCAGGACCCTCGCGCCTGGCCAGAGCTCCGCACCGGCAACCCCCAGCCGGACCGAGACCGATGGCACGGCCCAAGACGGCTATTTGCGCTGTGGGCCGCACGGGGCCGGCCACTTCGTCAAGATGGTCCATAACGGGGTCGAGTACGGCATCATGGCTGCGTACGGAGAGGGCCTGAATATCCTGGCCCACGCCAACGCAGGCATGAAGGGTCAAGAGATCGACGCGGAGACCACCCCGATACGCGATCCGGGGGCCTACCAGTACGACTTCGACCTTCCCGAGGTGGCTGAAGTCTGGCGTCGCGGTTCGGTCGTAGCCTCCTGGCTCCTCGACCTCACAGCGGATGCTCTAGCCCGCTCCCCGCAGCTCGACGAATTTGCAGGCAGGGTGTCCGATTCCGGGGAGGGTCGCTGGACAGTGTTGGCGGCGGTCGACACTGGGGCACCAGCGCCGGTGCTCGCTAACGCCCTCTTCAATCGTTTCGCCTCACGTGGCGAAGCGGACCTCGCGGACAAGCTGCTGTCTGCCCTGCGTTCCGAGTTCGGCGGCCATCAAGAGAGGAAGGTCTAGCTTAGCTAGTCCGATCCACCATGGTCCGAGGCATGACCCGGGTGCTCCGCCTCTTTCAGTCCGATTGGCGACCGTCGGACCGACGGTCCCGCTGGAACCTTTTCAGGTCGAGCGGGCAGCGGACCCTCGTGACCTCGACTCTGGCGTCCGAGTAGCAGCTCCGCTGCGTCCTTTGCCATGTGCCCACGGGAGGTAAAGAGATCACGGCCTCGCAGTACCGACTCGATCCGCTCCAGCTCCTCGAGCGATCCGACGTTGACAGCAATCGACCGGAGATCCAGGGACTGTGGCCATGGCGCATGGGATGAAACCCCCGCGTTTCACGCAGGATCAGGACGATGGATGCGGGCGACTCACCGAGCACCGCGACCGCGTCCTCGCGAGCGATCTCGTCGAAAGGACCGAGCTCCCTGCAGAAGGCAATGGATCAATCTAGGTCCGCTATGGCGACGGGTATGGAACGAATGGCCCACGGCTGTGCGTTGTAAGCGGTGGGGGCTACCTCCGGTGAATCTCCCCGTGAATCTCCCCGTGAATCTCCCCCGTGAATCTCCCCGTGAGTCTCCCCGTGAATCCCCGTGAATCTATCCCCGTGAATCTCCCGTGAATCCCGTGAATCCCGTGAATCTTATTTGATTCTTCTCCAAGGAGATAGGAGCTGTGGCAGATCAGAACGGGTCCAAAGAGGAGCCTCTGACCTGGGAAGTTACGGGTGGGGCTAGCTGGAATCGAACCAGCGACCTCAGCATTATCAGGGCGCTCAGGAAAATCTCTTTCTGTCCCGATAAGTCCCGCTGAGTGCCAACTTGCCTGCTCATCGGCCTCGCGGAATTTTGAGGGTGAGACGCTTCGGGACTCGGCGGGACGGGCTGGGACCCAATTGTCGGGATGAAGTTGGGATAGATCCGCCGTCTTAGCGCGGAGTAACCGCGGACTCAGCAGCGGGATCTCCACGTCCATGGCAACGATCTCCACGTCTATCCCAACAATTTTGCGGCGGTCCCCACACCGACTGTGCTGAGGCTCGATGAAAACGCAACCCAGAACGACGAGGCTGGTCAAGAGGGCAAGCCGAAGGCTCAGGCAGGACACGGAGCGAAGCGGAGGCCGCACCGGGCCCTTGACAAGCCGGGTTGAACGCGGAGATCACGATGGAGTCGGCCGGCCACTGTGGCCGGCCTGGTTGCGTCCCTGCATCCATTTCACGGTCCGCTCGCCTCTGGCAACTGGGTCCGGCGGATACGCGAGGCATCCGTCACAAACCGGCTCGGGTGGACCCGTTACTGGGTCGCCCCGTACGGCACGTACAACGGGGGCACCCGTACCCGAGCGGTAATCCGGCAATACAGGATTGGTGCGGAACCGCAGAACGGGCAGTCTGCGCTCGCGAAGAGACCACCAATGAACCATGTCAGCGCCCGAGAACCCTTCGGGCCGAGCAGGGGCACCCGGAGTCCGTCTGAACGTGCGCTGCTACGTACTGCGTCGGAGCCCGGCGAGCAGCCGGTCGATCGCGGCGACGGCTTGGTCGCGGGCTGCTCGGGGTTCCTCCGCGTTGGCGATGTAGAGGGCTGCCTCGTCGGCGGTCGCGAGTAGGAGGTGGGCCATGACTTCGAGTGGTTGCACGGCGAGCGAGCCGTCAGCGACGGCCAGCTCGAGCATGACTTGGATTCCGCCGAGGCCGTAGCGCGCTTCGACGGCGCGCCACTCCTGCCAGCCGAGGACGGCGGGGCCGTCGATGAGGAGGATGCGTTGGACCTCGGGGGTCAGGGATGCGTCGAGGAACCCGAGGAGCCCGTTTCGGAGCATGTCGAGCGGTGGTGCCTCGACGAGGTGAGCGCCGGCGGCGGCGACGAGGTCCTCCTCTACTGCTTCGAACACGGCGACGAACAGGGCGCGTTTGTCGGCGAAGTGGTGGTAGAGCGCGCCACGGGTGCCGACGGCGGCGAGTGCGACGATCTCCTCCGTGCTGGTGTCGTGATAGCCGCGCTCGACGAAGAGCTGGCGGGCGGCAGCGACGAGCGCGTTGCGGGTGGCTTCGGCGCGCTCGGCGACGGCGACCGAGGGCGGCTTGCGCACCGTCCCGCTGTCTCGTTGACCGGATGCCATGCGGCCAGTATGGTCGACATACTGCCTGTATGTCCGTGCGGGCTCGAGCTGAGGAGGTTGCGGTGGCCGATCCAATCGATGTGGTGCAGGCGTTCTGCGATGCGATGAGCAAGCGCGACGCCGAGGCGCTCCGGGAGTTCCTGGCCGACGGCGTCGTGTACCAAAACACGGGGATGCCGGGGAAGGAAGGCGTCGAGGACGTGTTGGCCGACCTGGCGGGCCAGCTCGCGATGTTCCCGGACACCTACGAGTACCGGATGGTAAACATCGCTGGCGACGGCGAGGTTGTGCTGACCGAGCGGGTCGACATAATCAACGGTTTCGACGGCAGCGTCCACGGCGTGCCGGTGATGGGCACCTTCGTGGTGCGCGACGCGAAGATCACGCGCTGGACCGATTACTTCGACACCGGCCTGGTCGGGAAGATGCTTTCGGGCGAGGACTACAGCGGACTCGTCCCCGCCGGCTGATGGAGCAGCCGGTCTTCGAGTTCGACTCCCTCCTCCAGCCCGAGTTCGCCAAGGCGCCACACGCGTATTACCGACAGATGCGCGACACAAACCCGGTGATGCGGTTACCGGACATGTATGGATCCGAGCGGAGCAACGTCTTCATCGCCAAGCACATCGACATCGAGTACGTGCTCCAGAACCCCGCGCTGTTCTCCTCGGACTTCCTGCCACCGGAGGTGGCGCCGTTCCCGATGATCCCAGAGAACATCGACCCGCCGGAGCACAAGAAGTACCGGCGGCTGCTCGATCCGCTCTTCGGTCCCAAGCCCATGAAGCAGCTTGAGCCCGACATCACCCGGCGGGCCAACGCACTGATCGACCGGTTCATCGAACGCGGCGAGTGCGATTTCGCGCAGGAGTTCGCCGTCCCGCTTCCGTGCGGCGTCTTCCTCGACCTCATGGGCCTGCCGTCCGATGAGCTCGACTTCTTCCTGCAGCTGAAGCACGACTTCCTCCATGGCCAGGAAGTCAGTAATGAGTTCCTGCTCGAGGCCAAGGAACGGGCGAACGAGCGGTTCCGCCGGCTCATCGCCGAGCGGCGACGCGATCCGCGCCACGACCTCCTCACGCACCTTGTCAACGCCCAGATCGAAAGCGAGCCCTTGACCGAAGAGGAGCTCCTCGGCATCTGCCAGCTCATGGTCGTGGCCGGACTCGACACCGTCACCGACGGTCTCACGTGCTTCTACGCCCGGTTTGCCGGGCAGCCCGAGCTCCGCCGCCGCATCGTGGAAGACCCGGCGATACTCCCAGCGGCAATCGAGGAGCTCCTGCGCTTCGAATCCCCGGTCCCCTTCGTCCCGCGCATCGTCACCGAGGACGTCGAACTGAGTGGCTGCCCCCTCAAGGCAGGCAACCAGGTCGTGTGCCTGATCGGCTCCGCGAACACGGACGAGCGCGTCCACGAACGAGCAGACGTCATCGAGTTCAAGCGTGACGTCAACCGCCACTTCGGCTTCGGCCGGGGGATCCACCGCTGCCTGGGATCGCACCTCGCCCGCCTCGAGCTCCGCGTCGCCATTGGCGAGTGGCACCGGCGCATTCCTGAGTACCGCATCCCTGACGGTGTCGAGCTCGAGTACACCCCGCTGCTCCGCCAGGTCGGGCACCTCCCGCTCCTCTTCGACCGCGTGCCCGGGTGAGCCGAACCGTCCTGCTCACCGGCGCATCCGGAGGCCTGGGCACCGCATCGACCATCGAGCTCACCCGTCGGGGGTGGAACGTCACCGCCGCGGTCCGTTCGATCGACGACGAGTTCGCCCCGCTACGAGACGCAACCTCAGGCCATCCCCACCTTCGAGGACACCCCGAGTCATCGAGGAGGTCGAGCAGAGGACTACCCAGCCAGGTATCTCGCGGCGGCCTGATTTGCGACCAAACATGTCTCTGGCGACACGCAAATCTTCGGGGGGTCAGTAACTATCGCCGGGAGTGGGACGCACCTTCGGCAAGGTGCATTCCTCATGGGTCCTCGACATACGGGCGGGGCATGGGACAACGGCCCGTCGCGTTACTACTGACTCCGTTCCGACGCGGACGCGAGTCCTTGCAGATCGGCATGTCGACAGGCCCGACGGATTTGCCCGCTAAGCGCCCTTGGTGGACGTTCCGGGAATGTCAGTCCCGCAGACCGGTTGGGGCGAAGTGAGGACGAAGCTGGACTTTTGGGCCCGAAGAACCCAGACACACTGCTTCGGCGGGTCGTGGCCGAATACAGTCGAATAGTTGATGGGGTTCGGAAGCAAACCGTTGGCGTCGTAGGACTTGAGTCCACGCAGGGCTTTGATGACGCCAGCGTTCGTTGGGTCAATCCCTGCCATCTGGAGCCCTTTGATCATCAGGTCGGCCCCAGCCCAACCTTCGTATTGGCCGAACGTCGGGAACTGCGTCTTAGAGAAGTGGGCGTACTTCTGCATCGCTAGCGACATCTCTTTGGTACCGGCATTCGGAGCCGAGAAAGGGCGGAAGATCGAGAGGAAGTAATCACCCTGAAGCTCGGCCCATGCCGGGGAGTTTACGACGCTCGGCTGGTATCCAGTCGCAAACACAGCCGCTTTGATCTTCACTCCTGCCTGTTTCAGTGCGGTGGCCAAAGCGTAGTTGGAGCTGTTCTCCATCGTGGGGAACAGAGCATTTATGTGCTTCTGCTTTGCGACGAGGGCAAGTGTCGTGAAGTCCACCGCGCCGAAGGGAAGGCTTGTATCCACCAAGTCGACTCTGCCTCCTGCGTATTCAAACGAACGTGCCGTCGCGACGGCCTCCTGAGAGGACATGGGCGAGATGCTGTAACCATAGGTCGCGAGCGTGGTGCCACCATAATGCTTCAGGATCTTTCCCTCGAGTGTGTTCACCGGGTAGGTGGGGCTAATGCTGCCGAGATCGGAGGCGAACATGTTGGTGTACGGCTGCTCACCCCATTCCGGTCCGTCGCTGTACGAACCGGTGACCGGCACTCCAGCTTGCTGGGGGTACTTCGCGGCGAGGAAGAAGACGCCGCTCGTCGAGACCATGCCCAAGGCCCCTTTCGAGAGCGCGTCCTGGACCGCTGTCGCGACGGCAGTCGGGCTCGTCTGGTCGTCTATCACGAGCGGGACCAGCTTGTGGCCATTCACTCCGCCTTCGGCGTTCTGGAGGCCGATGCGAGCGTCGAAACCGGAAGGAGAGGAGGAATAGATCGGAGCTCCGGGCCCAGTGAGGTCGGTGATCAACGCGATCTTGATGGGCGCCGGAGCCGCACTCGCCCGCGGTGCCATGACAATGGTCGTCACGGGGAGAAATGCGACCAGTGCTGTCAGCACTACTCGGATCTGTGTTCGCCGTCCCATGTAGCCCGCTTCCCACCCCCGTGCGCGCTTGTGTTCCCCCGCTTACCATCCTCAAGCTCGCCTGGGCCAAGAGGACGCCTCGCCAGGCTGTACCTGATATTTGTTGGTCGAGGCGGACGTCGAACGTGCCACTTTGCTGTCGTGAATCATAGCAAACGGGCTCCTACCGCTGCGGACCAATCGTTAGGGTTCGCTATCCTTGCCATCGGTTCGGGAGCGGTGAGGACGAACCGGTCATGGGCGAGAGGAGAATGACGAGGTAGCCCGCTTTGGACGGATGGGCTGATCTCCGCTGCCGATGGTTGTCGACGCCTTCCACCCCGATCTTCGACGTGTTGCCCGGTGGCTGCCTCGTGCTGCGGTCAGTCGGCGGACGCTCAAGCCAGTTCGGATGTTCACCGGGTTACATGCGAGAATACCGACGAGCGACGTCAGCGTGGATGGCGTGGGTCCGATATCTGTACGGGTGCACAGACCGGCGTCAAGCGATCGACCTCTACCGGCGCTGCTTTGGGTTCATGGCGGCGGCTATGTGATCGGTACAGCGGCTATGGACGATGCACTATGCCGCCACTTCGCCGAGAGCCTCGGGATCGTGGTTGCCGCGGTCGAGTACCGCCTAGCTCCTGAGCATCGCTTTCCTGTCCCCCTGCACGACTGTCACGACGCTCTGGCCTGGCTCGCCCGTCAACCGCACGTCGATCCGACGCGCATCGCGGTCGGCGGAGCAAGCGCTGGAGGCGGACTCGCCGCTGCGGTGGCGTTGCTGGCGCGTGAGCGCGGCGAGGTGCAGCTCGCCTTTCAGCTGTTGGAATATCCGATGCTCGATGACCGTACGGCAGCCCGTGCTGATCTCGACGAGAGCAAGTTCAGATTGTGGAACAACGCGGCAAACCGCTTCGGTTGGCAGTCCTACACGGGACATCCACCTGGGTCGGTCGAAGTCGGTGGACTTGCCGCCCCGTCACGCTATGACGACATATCCGGCCTACCCCCGGCCTGGATCGGGGTAGGAACGCTAGATCTCTTCTATCAAGAAGGCCTCGCTTACGCGAGCCGACTTCGAGGGGCTGACGTGGAGTGTGAACTGGACATCGTGGAGGGCGCGTTTCACGGTTTCGACTACATTCGACCAAAGGCCGCAGTCTCCCAGGCGTTTCGCTCTTCACAGGTGAAAGCACTCGCCGCAGCCCTGACCTGACGCCGGTCGAACACGCTTAAGCGCATTGGACAAGTTCCAGGTACCGTTTCCTGCACGCCACCGGTGGCGAAGGGTCTTGAGCCTCGTCACAGTGGATCGGCTGGCCGAGGCGCGCCCGGGGCTAGCTGGAATCGAACCAGCGACCTCAGCATTATCAGGGCGCTCAGGAAAATCTCTTTCTGTCCCGATGCGTCCCGCTGAGTGCCAACTTGCCTGCTCATCGGCCTCGCGCAATTTTGAGGGTGAGACGCTTCGGGACTCGGCGGGACGGGCTGGGACCCAATTGTCGGGATGAAGTTGGGATAGATCCGCCGTCTTAGCGCGGAGTAACCGCGGACTCAGCAGCGGGATCTCCACGTCCATGGCAACGATCTCCACGTCTATCCCGACAATTTTGCGGCGGTCCCCACACCGACTGTGCTGAGGCTCGATGAAAACGCAACCCAGAACGACGAGGCTGGTCAAGAGGGCAAGCCGAAGGCTCAGGCAGGACACGGAGCGAAGCGGAGGCCGCACCGGGCCCTTGACAAGCCGGGTTGAACGCGGAGATCACGATGGAGTCGGCCGGCCACTGTGGCCGGCCTGGTTGCGTCCCTGCATCCATTTCACGGTCCGCTCGCCTCTGGCAACTGGGTCCGGCGGATACGCGAGGCATCCGTCACAAACCGGCTCGGGTGGACCCGTTACTGGGTCGCCCCGTACGGCACGTACAACGGGGGCACCCGTACCCGAGCGGTAATCCGGCAATACAGGATTGGTGCGGAACCGCAGAACGGGCAGTCTGCGCTCGCGAAGAGACCACCAATGAACCATGTCAGCGCCCGAGAACCCTTCGGGCCGAGCAGGGGCACCCGGAGTCCGTCTGAACGTGCGCTGCTACGTACTGCGTCGGAGCCCGGCGAGCAGCCGGTCGATCGCGGCGACGGCTTGGTCGCGGGCTGCTCGGGGTTCCTCCGCGTTGGCGATGTAGAGGGCTGCCTCGTCGGCGGTCGCGAGTAGGAGGTGGGCCATGACTTCGAGTGGTTGCACGGCGAGCGAGCCGTCAGCGACGGCCAGCTCGAGCATGACTTGGATTCCGCCGAGGCCGTAGCGCGCTTCGACGGCGCGCCACTCCTGCCAGCCGAGGACGGCGGGGCCGTCGATGAGGAGGATGCGTTGGACCTCGGGGGTCAGGGATGCGTCGAGGAACCCGAGGAGCCCGTTTCGGAGCATGTCGAGCGGTGGTGCCTCGACGAGGTGAGCGCCGGCGGCGACGACGAGGTCCTCCTCTACTGCTTCGAACACGGCGACGAGCAGGGCGCGCTTGTCGGCGAAGTGGTGGTAGAGCGCGCCACGGGTGCCGACGGCGGCGAGTGCGACGACCTCCTCCTGCTGGTGTCGTGGTAGCCGCGGTCGACGAAGAGCTGGCGGGCGGCAGCGACGAGCGTGTTGCGGGTGGCTTCGGCGTGCTCGGCGACGGCGACCGAGGGCGGCTTGCGCACCGTCCCGCTGTCTCGTTGACCGGATGCCATGCGGCCAGTATGGTCCACATACTGCCTGTATGTCCGTGCGGGCCCGAGCTGAGGAGGTTGCGGTGGCCGATCCAATCGATGTGGTGCAGGCGTTCTGCGATGCGATGAGCAAGCGCGACGCCGAGGCGCTCCGGGAGTTCCTGGCCGACGGCGTCGTGTACCAAAACACGGGGATGCCGGGGAAGGAAGGCGTCGAGGACGTGTTGGCCGACCTGGCGGGCCAGTTCGCGATGTTCCCGGACACCTACGAGTACCGGATGGTAAACATCGCTGGCGACGGCGAGGTTGTGCTGACCGAGCGGGTCGACATAATCAACGGTTTCGACGGCAGCGTCCACGGCGTGCCGGTGATGGGCACCTTCGTGGTGCGCTACGCGAAATCACCTGCTGGACCGATTACTTCGACACCGGCCTGGTCGGGAAGATGCTTTCGGGCGAGGACTACAGCGGACTCGACCCCGCCGGCTGATGGAGCAGCCGGTCTTCGAGTTCGACTCCCTCTTCCAGCCCGAGTTCGCCAAGGCGCCACACGCGTATTACCGACAGATGCGCGACACAAACCCGGTGATGCGGTTACCGGACATGTATGGATCCGAGCGGAGCAACGTCTTCATCGCCAAGCACATCGACATCGAGTACGTGCTCCAGAACCCCGCGCTGTTCTCCTCGGATTTCCTGCCACCGGCGGTGGCGCCGTTCCCGATGATCCCAGAGAACATCCACCCGCCGGAGCACAAGAAGTACCGGCGGCTGCTCGATCCGCTCTTCGGTCCCAAGCCCATGAGCAGCTCGAGCCCGACATCACCCGGCGGGCGAACGCACTGATCGACCGGTTCATCGAACGCGGCGAGTGCGATTTCTCGAGGAGTTCGCCGTCCCGCTTCCGTGCGGCGTCTTCCTCGACCTCATGGGCCTGCCGTCCGATGAGCTCGACTTCTTCCTGCAGCTGAAGCACGACTTCCTCCATGGCCAGGAATCAATGAGTTCCTGCTCGAGGCCAAGGAACGGGCGAACGAGCGGTTCCGCCGGCTCATCGCCGAGCGGCGACGCGTACCGCGCGACGACCTCCTCACGCACCTTGTCAACGCCCAGATCGAAGCGAGCCCTTGAGCGAAGAGGAGCTCCTCGGCATCTGCCAGCTCATGGTCGTGGCCGGACTCGATACCGTCACCGACGGTCTCACGTGCTTCTACGCCCGGTTTGCTGGGCAGCCCGAGCTCCGCCGCCGCATCGTGGAAGACCCGGCGATACTCCCAGCGGCAATCGAGGAGCTCCTGCGCTTCGAATCCCCGGTCCCCTTCGTCCCGCGCATCGTCACCGAGGACGTCGAACTGAGTGGCTGCCCCCTCAAGGCAGGCAACCAGGTCGTGTGCCTGATCGGCTCCGCGAACACGGACGAGCGTGTCCACGAACGAGCAGACGTCATCGAGTTCAAGCGTGACGTCAACCGCCACTTCGGCTTCGGCCGGGGGATCCACCGCTGCCTGGGATCGCACCTCGCCCGCCTCGAGCTCCGCGTCGCCATTGGCGAGTGGCACCGGCGCATTCCTGAGTACCGCATCCCTGACGGTGTCGAGCTCAGTACACCCCGCTGCTCCGCCAGGTCGGGCACCTCCCGCTCCTCTTCGACCGCGTGCCCGGGTGAGCCGAACCGTCCTGCTCACCGGCGCATCCGGAGGCCTGGGCACCGCATCGACCATCGAGCTCACCCGTCGGGGTGGAACGTCACCGCCGCGGTCCGTTCGATCGACGACGAGTTCGCCCCGCTACGAGACGCAACCTCAGGCCATCCCCACCTTCGAGGACACACCGAGTCATCGAGGAGGTCGAGCAGAGGACTACCCAGCCAGGTATCTCGCGGCGGCCTGATTTGCGACCAAACATGTCTCTGGCGACACGCAAATCTTCGGGGGGTCAGTAACTATCGCCGGGAGTGGGACGCACCTTCGGCAAGGTGCATTCCTCATGGGTCCTCGACATACGGGCGGGGCATGGGACAACGGCCCGTCGCGTACTACTGACTCCGTTCCGACGCGGACGCGAGTCCTTGCAGATCGGCATGTCGACAGGCCCGACGGATTTGCCCGCTAAGCGCCCTTGGTGGACGTTCCGGGAATGTCAGTCCCGCAGACCGGTTGGGGCGAAGTGAGGACGAAGCTGGACTTTTGGGCCCGAAGAACCCAGACACACTGCTTCGGCGGGTCGTGGCCGAATACAGTCGAATAGTTGATGGGGTTCGGAAGCAAACCGTTGGCGTCGTAGGACTTGAGTCCACGCAGGGCTTTGATGACGCCAGCGTTCGTTGGGTCAATCCCTGCCATCTGGAGCCCTTTGATCATCAGGTCGGCCCCAGCCCAACCTTCGTATTGGCCGAACGTCGGGAACTGCGTCTTAGAGAAGTGGGCGTACTTCTGCATCGCTAGCGACATCTCTTTGGTACCGGCATTCGGAGCCGAGAAAGGGCGGAAGATCGAGAGGAAGTAATCACCCTGAAGCTCGGCCCATGCCGGGGAGTTTACGACGCTCGGCTGGTATCCAGTCGCAAACACAGCCGCTTTGATCTTCACTCCTGCCTGTTTCAGTGCGGTGGCCAAAGCGTAGTTGGAGCTGTTCTCCATCGTGGGGAACAGAGCATTTATGTGCTTCTGCTTTGCGACGAGGGCAAGTGTCGTGAAGTCCACCGCGCCGAAGGGAAGGCTTGTATCCACCAAGTCGACTCTGCCTCCTGCGTATTCAAACGAACGTGCCGTCGCGACGGCCTCCTGAGAGGACATGGGCGAGATGCTGTAACCATAGGTCGCGAGCGTGGTGCCACCATAATGCTTCAGGATCTTTCCCTCGAGTGTGTTCACCGGGTAGGTGGGGCTAATGCTGCCGAGATCGGAGGCGAACATGTTGGTGTACGGCTGCTCACCCCACTCCGGTCCGTCGCTGTACGAACCGGTGACCGGCACTCCAGCTTGCTGGGGGTACTTCGCGGCGAGGAAGAAGACGCCGCTCGTCGAGACCATGCCCAAGGCCCCTTTCGAGAGCGTGTCCTGGACCGCTGTCGCGACGGCAGTCGGGCTCGTCTGGTCGTCTATCACGAGCGGGACCAGCTTGTGGCCATTCACTCCGCCTTCGGCGTTCTGGAGGCCGATGCGAGCGTCGAAACCGGAAGGAGAGGAGGAATAGATCGGAGCTCCGGGCCCAGTGAGGTCGGTGATCAACGCGATCTTGATGGGCGCCGGAGCCGCACTCGCCCGCGGTGCCATGACAATGGTCGTCACGGGGAGAAATGCGACCAGTGCTGTCAGCACTACTCGGATCTGTGTTCGCCGTCCCATGTAGCCCGCTTCCCACCCCCGTGCGCGCTTGTGTTCCCCCGCTTACCATCCTCAAGCTCGCCTGGGCCAAGAGGACGCCTCGCCAGGCTGTACCTGATATTTGTTGGTCGAGGCGGACGTCGAACGTGCCACTTTGCTGTCGTGAATCATAGCAAACGGGCTCCTACCGCTGCGGACCAATCGTTAGGGTTCGCTATCCTTGCCATCGGTTCGGGAGCGGTGAGGACGAACCGGTCATGGGCGAGAGGAGAATGACGAGGTAGCCCGCTTTGGACGGATGGGCTGATCTCCGCTGCCGATGGTTGTCGACGCCTTCCGCCCCGATCTTCGACGTGTTGCCCGGTGGCTGCCTCGTGCTGCGGTCAGTCGGCGGACGCTCAAGCCAGTTCGGATGTTCACCGGGTTACATGCGAGAATACCGACGAGCGACGTCAGCGTGGATGGCGTGGGTCCGATATCTGTACGGGTGCACAGACCGGCGTCAAGCGATCGACCTCTACCGGCGCTGCTTTGGGTTCATGGCGGCGGCTATGTGATCGGTACAGCGGCTATGGACGATGCACTATGCCGCCACTTCGCCGAGAGCCTCGGGATCGTGGTTGCCGCGGTCGAGTACCGCCTAGCTCCTGAGCATCGCTTTCCTGTCCCCCTGCACGACTGTCACGACGCTCTGGCCTGGCTCGCCCGTCAACCGCACGTCGATCCGACGCGCATCGTGGTCGGCGGAGCAAGCGCTGGAGGCGGACTCGCCGCTGCGGTGGCGTTGCTGGCGCGTGAGCGCGGCGAGGTGCAGCTCGCCTTTCAGCTGTTGGAATATCCGATGCTCGATGACCGTACGGCAGCCCGTGCTGATCTCGACGAGAACAAGTTCAGATTGTGGAACAACGCGGCAAACCGCTTCGGTTGGCAGTCCTACACGGACATCCACCTGGGTCGGTCGAAGTCGGTGGACTTGCCGCCCCGTCACGCTATGACGACATATCCGGCCTACCCCGGCCTGGATCGGGTAGGAACGCTAGATCTCTTCTATCAAGAAGGCCTCGCTTACGCGAGCCACTTTGAGGGGCTGACGTGGAGTGTGAACTGGACATCGTGGAGGGCGCGTTTCACGGTTTCGACTACATTCGACCAAAGGCCGCAGTCTCCCAGGCGTTTCGCTCTTCACAGGTGAAAGCACTCGCCGCAGCCCTGACCTGACGCCGGTCGAACACGCTTAAGCGCATTGGACAAGTTCCAGGTACCGTTTCCTGCACGCCACCGGTGGCGAAGGGCCTTGAGCCTCGTCACAGTGGATCGGCTGGCCGAGGCG